>NZ_BMKR01000024.1 GCF_014644435.1 Paenibacillus albidus
GCTGATCTACTGCAAGTACCGCATATTTCCCTAAATGATCAACCTCTACGATCATCTGATCCTTTTATGATGCCGCCAACCTTAACCCATTTCCTCATCGCTTCGTCAAAGTAGAAAACAGCTGGTAGTTGGCCTTCCTTCAAGCTTGCTGGTTCAAAAACCAAGGTCAGCGTTACTGGTTTGTTGAAATTCCCGGGGGAATTTTTCAGAATTTCAAAGATCGGGCTGACGGGCACTTCATTATTCTGTAGTAGACTTTGTGTTTCCAATACTTTTTTAATCGTTAGGATTAAATCTTGTTCTGTTGCATTGGCCGGAATTCCAATCATAATCTCATCGCCCAAATGAACCTCGCCATTTTTGCCTGCCGGAAGCGATAGTACGCCATCCTTTGAGATCACTTTGCTGTTATTCGATGGTATTGGGGCACTGCCGCCGCTACCCCCACTATCGCCACCACTGCCAGGAACCGCCGTCCATTTCGCGTACAACGTTAGGTTCGCCGTCACCCTATCGGTCCCGTAATTCCATGGGGTATCGTAGTTTGCTTCCTTGTACCAACCCGCAAAAGTGTAGCCGTTCTTCGTCGGTTCTGCTGGGGCAGTAATCGTAGCTCCCGAGCTCACGTAGGTGATGTCTGTGACCGTGCTGCCTCCCTGTGAGTCGAACGTTACGGTGTAGGTGTCCGCCGGGATTGCTGTCCACTTCGCGTACAGGGTTGTGTTCTCCGTCACCGTATCTGTGCCGTAATTCCACGAGGTAGCGTATGTTGCTTCCTTATACCAACCCGCAAAAGTGTAGCCGCTCTTCGTCGGAGCTGCCGGGGCGCTGATCGTTGCTCCCAAGCTCACGTAGGTAATGTTCGTGACCGTGCTGCCTCCCTGCGAGTCGAAGGTTACCGTGTACGTCGCTGAGGCCGGGACCGCTGTCCATTTCGCGTACAGGGTTGTGTTCTCCGTCACCGTATCTGTACCGAAATTCCACAAGGTACCGTATGTTGCTTCCTTATACCAACCCGCGAAAGTGTAGCCGCTCTTCGTCGGAGCTGCCGGTGCGCTGATCGTTGCTCCCAAGCTTACGCCGGTGACGCTCGTGACCGCGCTGCCTCCCTGCGAATCGAAACTCACGGTATACTTCGGTGCCGGAACCGCCGTCCACTGCGCATATAGCGTCACGTTCGACGCTCCCATGTTGAAGGTGGCGTTTGGCGCATAGCTGGTGCCGCTTCCGTTCGCCGCTGTGTTCCAGCCCGTGAACGTATGGCCTGTTTTCATCAGACTTCCCGTGTTTCCCAGTACCGTTACCGAGGCATTTTGCTCATACGCACTACTATCCGTCGGCACCGTCCCTCCCGTATTGCCATTTCCGTTATACGTTAAGGTGTAGGTCGTCGGCGCCTTGTTAGCGGATTGCAGAATTGTTCCATGATCACCCACCGCCACATAGGAGCTGTCACCATAGGTAACGGCGTAAAGAGGATTCACGGTGTCCATCGTGCGGGTTGTCCAGTTCACCCCATCACTCGAGGTGAAAATTGCATTACCGCCCCCTACTGCCACATAAGTGCCGTTGCTGTAGCTGACACCTACCAAATTATTACCAGTGTCCAATGTCCGGCTCGTCCAATTCACTCCATCTCTGGAGGTCACAATCATCCCACCATCCCCCACCGCCACATACACTCCGTTGCCGTAGGTTACGCCATGTAGATCATAAATGGTGTCCGTCGTGCGGCTCGTCCAGTTCGCTCCGTCACTGGAGGTTACGATCGTTCCACGGTACCCCACTGCCACATAGGTGCCGTCGCCATAGGTGACCCCGTAAAGAGGGCTCGCTGAGCCCATCGTGCGGTTCGTCCAGCTTGCCCCGTCACCCGAGGTCAATATCGTGCCATTGTCGCCCACGCCCACATAGGTGCTGTCGCCGTAGGTGACGCCATTAAGAATATCCTCTATGCCAGACGTCCGGTTCGTCCAGTTCACTCCATCACTGGAGGTAACGATCGTTCCATCGCCCCAAATTCCCCCTACTGCCACATACCTGCCGTTGCCGTAGGTAACGCCAAATAGATTATTAAAGGTGCTCGCCGTACGGTTCGTCCAGCTCAGCCCATCCTTCGAGGTTACTATCGTTGCTCTGTAACCCACTGCTACATAGGTGCTGTTGCCGTAGGTGACACCTACCAGAAAAGACGAAGTACCCAACGTGCGGTTCGTCCAGCTTACCCCGTCACTGGAGGTCAATATCGTTCCACCGTCCCCCACGGCCACATATATGCCATTGCCGAAGATGACGTCAAAAAGCGTTCTCCAGGCGCCCGACGTATTACCAATCCAATTATGCCCATCAGTGGAAGTGTCAACTAATCCCGGATATCCAACCGCCACATACTTGCCGTTCCCGTAGGCAACGGCACCTAGATGTTCAATGGAGGAGGAGTTTCCCGATTTGGATGTCCAGCTTACTCCATCGCTTGAGGACATGATCGATTCACGATTCCCCACCACCACATACATGTTGTTGCCGTAGGTGATGCCATTAAGATTTCCCAAGTCGCCCGTATAGTTTGTCGTCCAGCTCGTCCCGTCATTGGAGGCCAATGTAATCCCATTATCCCCCGCCGCCATATACATACCGTTGCCGAAGGTGACGTCATTAATTTTATTCGTGGTGCCCGACATGCGGCTCGTCCAGCTCATCCCGTCACTGGAGGTCAATACCGTTCCACCTTCCCCCACTGCCACATACTTGCCACTACCATAGGTGACGCTAAGTAGCTTCGCAGTGCCCGACGTGTGGTTCGTCCAGCTCACCCCGTCACTGGAAGCCAATATCGTCCCTTCGATCCCCACCGCCACATACATGCCGTTGCCAAAAGCAACGTCTAAAAGATGATTTTCGGTGTCCGACGTTCGTTTCGTCCAACTTACCCCGTCACTGGAAGACACTATTGTTCCATAGTCCCCCACGGCCACATACATGCCGTTCCCATAGATGACACCATTCATATTCTGATTCGTGGACAAAGGACTTCTGGCGCTCCAATTGTCAAGAGGATCAGCAGAAGCAAAACTAGGGAACATGCCTGCTAAAATAAATAATGCCGTTAATAAAGAAATACAACGTCTGATCATCGATTCTTTCCCTCCTTTTCGCCTTTTGTCATTTTCTTTTGTTCAGCTTAATTAGTTCAAATTTTCCTTATCACTCCACTATAAGTCTATGCAGTCAAAAAAAACCTCCCCAAATGGGGAGGACGACGATTAAAAAAAGGGGGGCATCACTCAACAAGTATTTGTAATTGTTTAGCTCGCTGCAACTTTTTCAAATGCGATTCATTCATGAACATACTTTGAGTCCTCCGGTGACTCATCCTCCAGCAAAACGATATCTTCTCCTTGCCATTGTCTCATTTTAATATTCTCTTTCCCCCAAGTACACATAACGTCAACGAGCTTATTGGCTGTAACTCCGTAGTCCGTGAGGCTATATTCGACTTTTGGCGGCATCTGCGGGTATACATATCTTTTGACAAGTCCATCCTTCTCAAGTTCCCGAAGCTGCTGGATCAGAACCTTTTGTGAGATGCCGTGAATATTGCGCTGTAATTCGCTTGTTCTCTTTGCACCGGACATCAATAAGCAGATGATCAGAGCTTTCCACTTTCCGCCGATGATTTCAAGTGTTGCCTCTATGCCCAGATGATATTGCTTCATAGAATAACACCTCGTTAATGATGATCTTATAAATCCGGTCTAAAAATTCATTGTTGCATATACTTTTTTCCGGGTCCAGTACGTACTTTGAAGTAACCTTCTTACTTTATTGTGTGTATTTTCTTTTTTTCGAGCCTGCAAGATAATAAGGATATTCACAAAAATGAAGCAAAGCACTTTGAAGATACACTCTTGAATATGGGCCTGCGAAGGGAGATTTCATAATGAACACACTGGTAATTCTGGCACATCCGAATCTTGAGGTTTCAAGGGTCAACCAGCGCTGGAAAGAAGAACTGCTGCAATATCCAAACGATATTACAGTTCATGAGATTTACAAAGAGTATCCTGACTGGAACATTGATGTTCCTAGAGAGCAAAATCTATTAGAAACCTATCACCATGTAATCCTGCAATTCCCGCTGTATTGGTACAGTTATCCGCCTCTTTTGAAAAAGTGGTTTGACGATGTTTGGGCTTACGGATGGGCTTATGGATCAAAAGGTGACAAGCTTAAAGGGAAAAGGATTGGGCTTGCCATGTCCATCGGCGATAAACAAGAAAATTATCTGCCTGAGGGCTCTGTTTCTTTCACCGTGGATGAAGTGATTGCGCCTTTCAAAGCCAGTGCAGGACATGTGGGCGCAGTGGCACTACCCTACTTTGCTGTCTTCGGAGCTTCATTTCAAGCCAGTGATGAAGAAAATAATCATAGCGCAAAAGAATATATCAACTATATCCTTAAATACAGCAGCCAAGCTCTTCCAAGTCAGCTGTCCCATCACAACTAAACAAACACAACATGGGCTATCCCAAGTCTTTATCAAAAACTGCAAGGATAGCCCTTTGTCCAGCAAGATTATAACGTCTCTGTACTGAGCGTAAATCCTTCAATCACGACTTCCTCGTCAACCTCGATCATGATGCAGCGTTTTCCTTGATAATTCACCTGCTTCACATACCTTAGATCCTGCGGGCTGACCGAAATCGTGGCTACCTTCGTCTCGATCTTAATCGATTTTGTCGTATATTTCGGTATAACGCTGCTTGCCTTCATTTCGTAGTACTTATCGTCGATGACCGTTTCGAACGCCCGCTCCACCTTTTCCGCCGTCACGTTCTCTACGCCGCTTGCCGCCAGGACGCGTTCTACATCTTTGTAATCCAGCTTAGGAGGTTCTTCCTCCCCTTCGCCGCCTTCAATGACCTGTTGGATTTCCTCATACACCTGGGCGAGGGTGGTCGTATCGAGCTGTTCGCCCGCCAATTCCTTCACGATATCTTCGAAGAAGCTTCTCTCTTCCAAGGCTGTTACCGATCTCTCGGCATTCAGGACCTGCTCGATGAACTGCGGATCCGGATAATTTGATTTTCCCGTACAATACAGAATGCGGTTCACATCCGAATAGTTGTCCGTCACACTCGGATAAAAGAACCCTTGCTCCGGCGAACTCAGCTTGATAATCGGATCGACAATAACATTGTATTTGAATTCCCGCTCCACATAATCGAACATGAGGTTTTTGCGCTGCTGTTCCGTGGAATTTACGCTGCACAGAATAAACGGATGCGCGAACATCTCGTCCTTCCCGCTCTCTTCGGCTTCTTCATTTCTGGCCTTAGTCGGCCGGTAATACTGCCCGCGGACAAAAGTGACCACCATATCCTTTTCATACTTCGCATCTACCAGCATCTTGTCCACAAGCATCATCATCAGGTCCTGCCATTCTTCAGCATCACCTGTCACCAGGCCTTGGTGAAGCATTACCCGCGTCGGCTCCTCCGCTTCCTCTTGAAACTTCAACTCGAACAACTTATGGTCCAGCTCACCAGTGAGCAGTTTTTTGAAATTGCCCATATACAGTTCCTGCTTCTCTCTGTCCACGAGGCCAAACGGCAGGCGCTCCCAATGATAGATCTCGTTGCTTTCCTTCATAATGTACACGTTAAGAATATCGTGGATGTTCATCAAATCGTGATCCAGCTTAAACTGCTTGCGTATGTGTGCGACTTCTTTTTTATTCATAATGGGTTCGGCAGCTCCTTAGATGTGTAATAACTTTATTTAGTATAAAGGATAAGGATGAAAATGCTATAGCGGGGTTGTACATGTCACGGAAATAAGATAAGCTTCATCATCATTAATTTTGGGTTGGGAGGGCTTCCTTTGCAAGAGTTATTTAAAGAAATCATCTCGAAAGACGTCAAACCCTTTTTCTCCAAACATGGTTATCTTAAAAAGGATCTGAATTTCTACAAATCGAGTGAACCTCTCGTCTATAAATTCAATATTCAAAAATCGAAGGCGAACACCTGGAATCACGTCCTGTTCTATATCAACTGCAGTATTCATTCCACCGAGTTAGCGCTATTGCAATCCACTCCGACCTCGGCGCCGCCTCTGGAGGCCAAGTCTCATTTCACTACCCGAATCGAGCAAATCTCCCCATCCGCCCCGGACCGGTATTCGTTGACGCCTGATATTGATCCGGACAAATTTTCAGATGCGCTTTTACTGCATTTGCAAGAGGCGCTCACGTTCATGCATTCGATGACCAGCGCCAGAGCAATAGTGGATTATTATATGGAACGGACAGCGCTGCATTTGAGCGAAGAAACCTTCCGGTTTTTGCTGCTGGCAGGGGATACAGAAGCCGCCGGGCAATATCTGAAGCAGCTGCAATTGAAATACGGAACCGAAAAGCGATGGGCAATATTTGAAAAGAAGTATAAAGCTATTTTTGAGGAGTATGGGGTTCGATATATGCTGAATATTGTGTAAACAAAAAGAAATAGGCCGCCATGCTCAAAGCTAGCGGTCCTATTTCGGTCTCACTCCCGATCGCCCCATACCGAATCAAGCAGTTCGTCCACTGCCCGAATTCGGGTCACCGATGGTGTCTGTATAAGGTTTCCTCTGACCATAACCATAGCTACGTCCGCCAAAGCTTGTATGTTGTCCAGCGGGCTCTGCTCCAGCACGATTAAATCCGCCTGCTTGCCGATATCTATGCTCCCTGTCAGGTGATCGATTCCTAAAATTTCTGCATTAGTTTTGGTTGCCCGTTCAATGATCTGGCGCGAGTTCAGCTTCGTTTGTCTCATTAAATGGTCCAGCTCCCGCCACAAATCATAATGGGTGACATAGGGCATAGCGGCATCCGTACCAACGCCAATTTTGATATTATGTTCTACAGCCTGCCGCACCCCTTTCAGCATGGAGTCATACACAAGCCGGGAATTTTCCTTAACCGTCTCTCTCACCTTCGTCAGGCTCAGGTCCAATTTAGCACTGGGATACGCAGCCTGCAAAGTTGGGATCAACGCGGTGTAGCCCTTTAATGCCCTGGAATTATTCTGGTACAGGCTGATGATCTCCTCATCCATCTCCGCGCCGTGTTCAATGGTGTCGACCCCGCCCTTTAGCGCGATTCTCACCCCTTCGGTACTTTCCACATGGGCCGCCACATGTATGCCGATTTTATGGGCTTCCTCACAAATAGCGGCGACCTCTTCCTCCGTCATTTGCAAGCGGCCTGCTTCTCCGACCATTTTGGCATCGGTAACCCCACCGGTCACGCAGATTTTGATGAGATCTACTCCGTTTTTCACATTGATTCTTACATTTCTTCTCGCTTCCCATGGCGAATCGCCAACCAAAGCTAAATAAGGTGCACCATGCCCGCCCGTTACGCTTAGGAAATAACCGGACACCAGCAGATTAGGTCCAACAAACTGATTCGCCTTAATTTCATCCCTCAACTGCACATCAGTATAAAAGAACTCCCCTACGCTGCGCATAGTTGTAACCCCGGAGTGCAGTGCGGTCAGGGCATTTCGCTTCATCCGTTTCTTCAGCACGCTTCGGCCCAGCCTCGTATTCAAAATATGATGAAACGCAAAATCCAGCAGCCCTTCGCTGGCTGACAGCGTAAACGGCTTACCGTCGGCAAAAAGATGGACGTGCGCATTGATCAAACCGGGCATCACATATTTCCCTTCTAACTCGATTGCTTGATAATGGCTTGGGATGGCCACCTCACTTGCTTTTCCGATCTCCTGAATCAACCCATTCTCATGGATCAGGATTGTCATATGGGTATCTACGCCTCTTCCCGCGTCTCCATAAATCACCTTGCAGTCCTTAAATGCATAACCTGTCTTCATCGTTTCTTCCTCCTTGTCGTGATCACATCACTCAATATTGAATCCCAAATTCATTATTGGGTTAAAAAAAAGGGACTATCGATGCACAATGTGCTTATCCCTGACCTGAATATCCCAGATTGCAGCGCTGCGCCCCAGCTTCAGTTTTATTTACGCCATCGGCGTTATTCATTTATGCCTGTTAGTCCATGCAGCCAGTATAAGCTCAGTGCCTCAAAAATCCGTCTCCGGCTATCGGCGCTCATCTCCCGCTTCAATAAATCCAGAATCATATTGATGACGTTGCTCGCGATGATGTTCAGCAGAATCATATTTTCTTCAATGCCGATTTCATATCTTTTATAATGATCCTTTAAGTAAGGCTTCTTGGTTTCGATCATCAGCTCGATTAGCTCGTTTTTGGCATTGCTGTAGACCGTCCCTTTATTTTTCTCAAAAATAATAACGATCTGCATGCTATATTGCGTTAACAGGTTCATTTGCTCCTGAACGATGGCTGATTTCTTGTCATTATTGGCATCATCAAAAAATGTCTGGTTATCGATACGAATACTCTCCACCAACACATTCTTCAAATAATCCACCAATGACGGAGGAACAACTGAATAAAACAGCTCTTTTTTATTTTTGAAGTACGTATAAATATTTCCGACGGAAATGCGTATCTCATCGGCAATATCGTTCATTTTGGCATCCGCAAAGCCCTTGCGGAAAAATACCTTTAAAGCGGCGGATTCGATTTCCCTCTTAACTTCGTCTTTCTTCGCTTGCATGCTAGGCACTCCTTAATAGTGAATCATTTATTCATTATTAATGTAAGGCAAGGCTTGGGATTTGTCAAACTGCAGGGGGAGGTTGGGAGATCGACTTTATAGCGGGTGGCGTCTGAAGGGCATACGCTTGGAGAGATAACAAGTGAGCGTGAATGGTTGTAATTCAAAAAGCTCAAGCATCAGCAGGTTAGCCGCAGGCTTGAGCTTCTTCAATGTTATTAATTGCCAATCTTTGTGATAAGGGTGTCATACGGATCTAATTCCAAGGTTTGTTGTCCATATTCCGTATCAATAGTAGTTTTTTGAGGTTGACCGCTATTGTTAATAACAACCAATATTTTACTTTCCGGATAATAAGCACACTCTGTATATAAGTTATCCGTAATATACTTCGTTTCATTTAACTCATTGCCCGCATAGCGGATTACATTCAGCAGCAATCTTGTATTTTCCCAGCTGAATTCAAAAGAAGGAAGGTAGATCCCCTTTCCTTTACCGAAGGCATGGGTAGACAGTGTTATCATCCCACTCGTTTCATCCACTACCGTCGCTGACCCATCGGTAAGATAAATGCTGTTCTTTGGTGTTATGCTGGCCCCTTCAGGCACCAGACCAAACTCATCGCGGGCCTCATAGGTCCATCTTCCATGGCCAACCCTGGAGCCTGTATCCTCATCCAGACCGAGAATATGTGCCATTCTGAAAAAACTGTCGTACCCTTCCACCGCCGAAGGCTGGTTGATGCCAATAAAGGTACCGCCCTCATACACCCACTCTGTCAATAGGTCCACGCACTTGTTGTCATTCCAGTATTCTCCACCACTCCATGCTGAACCGGCAGAGCCGGCATTGATCACTACATCACAATCTTGTAGTATTCCCTGACGGATATCTTCAAAATCAATGAATTGTACTTCAACCGGCAATCCCGATAAAGCCTCATTGATATGAATCAAATCATGCATATACGTTTCATGGAAATGGCCGGACAATGTCCACGATCTCAATTTGCCCCAAGCGTGCAGAATGGCTACCTTCGTCTTAATTTGATAGGGTTTACCTTTATGATGCAGCTCTTTAATTTCTCTGAATTCATTGGCAATCTTTTCGATGTAATCGCAAAAATCCGGATAAGGCTCTACCAGATGTAAATATCCGCCCAATCCAATCCGGTCAATAGGCTCCCTGAGCAGGGCACGCCGGATATTGATCCAATACTTTTTGGCATCCAGCGTGGGGTCCCCGCCCTCCATAAAGGTAGGAAGCCCGCCTAAACCAACCGGAAATAAGTAGGGATGCAGCCGAATCTCATGCGTATCCACTTTTACACCTGAACACAGCCTTGCCTCATAACCTGAGAACACACATTTAATCATCCCGTCGAAGCCAAACTCCCCAAAGCGTTCATTGTAAGGCTCTATACCCACCCAACTGTCATCATAGAAGACATACGCCAGCTTGTCATGCCTATGCACAATATCAATTAATTTCTTGCCAAATTCGATGACAAAATCATTGATAAATGCCATATAGTCCAGCTTGCGCTGCTGCGCCGGGATATGACTGGAACGATATTTGCCGCCATTCACAAAATCCTCGGCAGTCAGCGAATACCCGTATCTTGCGGCAAACAGATCAAGCGCTCTTGAACTCACCGTGAAATCATATGAACCCCAGTCAGAGAACAGATGGCGATTGCGCTCATTACTGCCCCAGATCCAGGCGAAATTATAAAATAAGGAGGTAAACCGGACAACCGTTGTTTCCTTATGCTCGAGACACCAAGCTTCCATCCACTCCAGCAGATACTTTTGCGTTTCCGGATACACGGGATCAATCTGCATCAAATGCTCTTTGTCCCAATGATTCGTTGTGTGATTGTACATGGAGATCTCTTCCCAGATCCGGTAGACCATGAAGCTTACGGTGTATTTATGCCAAGGAACAATTCCGGTAAGGACCACATTTCCCGATTCCCGTTCATAATTCCACTGTTCTCTTGAAACTTCCTCGCCGGTCGTCCGGTCAAAAACCTGCCAGTACTTAAACGCCTCTTTGGAATCATTCACTCTGAATTGTTCAGCAAAAAAATCCTCCATTAAATAGATGGATAAATAATCTTGTACAGCTACCTTCGGATTTGTAATTAAAAAACTCTGCTGCAGCTTATCCGGATTCCGGGACGCCCACTCGTTATGATCTCTGATGATACAGATTGTAGAATAAATCCCGTACCCGGCATTGATAATCTCATCTGACAACTGCGTTCCGTCACTGTCACGGATGACATCGGCACCCCACCGTTCAGCTAATTGCAGGGTCAGTGCCTCATAACCGGATTCTCCGGGCAGCGTAAAGGCCCCTGTTGTTTGTTTGGACAACTTTAGCCCCTCCTATCTAAGCATATCGGACAGAAAAGCCAATGCTAAGCCTTGACCCCAGCCCTGAATCCAGTCTTTGGGAATATTGCGATACCCTTCCCGGTCTTTCATAACCGCTGTGCCGCCCGATACACTCAGTACTCGTCCATCTTCGCTGATATTGTCCAAAATGCCTTTGAGGGCCTTTTGCACATATTTGGAATGCAGCGGATTGCCGTTATTGATCATAGCAGCGGCGATCCCGCAAGATGCGGATACTTCTTCATAGGACTCCTCGTCATCCAGCACCGTCCGCCATAAACCGTTCTCCGTTTGAACAATCTTAAGCGCCGCCAATTGATCCCGAAGCGAACACTCCACGTCCATACACTGCGGATACAAATACCAGTCTTTTAAAAGCGGTTTGACCTGCGATAGGGTATAAGCACCCCAGGCATTCGCTCTGCCCCAGTATAATCCGGACATATGATCCTGCTTCATATTATTGTAGCCGTGGTACCAGAATCCGGTGCTAGGGTCCTGCAGGTATTTGATATGCCAGTAGTATTGATTCAGGGCATCCTGGATCATGTCCTGATCTTTCAACTTGCTTCCAACGCGGAGCAGAAAAAATGCCGCCATAAACAAGGTATCCGCCCATGCCTGTTCCGGAAAATCATTGGCAACGGATACGGTATGCTGCAGAACATGGTCTCCGAACCTGAGCGCATCGTTGCGGAGATAGTCCACCTTGCTCATCACAATATCCCAATATTTCTGGTTTCCTGTTTCTTCATATAATGTGATCAGCATATGGCCCATGGCACATGTGTTTACCGTCCAGCTCGGCAGGCCCAGCTCGATATATTCATCTGCCCACTGGACAAGCCTATCCAAATACTCTTTATTTCCTGTTGTTGTATAGGCTCTGGATACACCATAATAAGCCACACCGCAAGGCCAGTCCCACGTTAGATCCATCGCCATTGTTTTTCTGACGACTTTGTCGATGACGCTTAAGATCTCTTCCCTGTCATAATTTAATTGAAGCATTTAAATTCTCCCCTCTTTCGCACACGCCCCCAAAGGCGCTTGAGAGCTGTCCGTCCTTATTGTAAACGCTTTATACACTCAATTGTACGCAGCAAAATGGTCTGAATCTAAGCGTATTCGCAGCAAAACTGCGCAATTCCAACCATTTATTCTTTATGATTAGTTGAATTTGACATAACGTTCGCCTATAATCAACTCAAATTAACGTGAGTGGGAGTATGGAATATGCCCAGAAAAAAGAAGCCCGTCATTGAATACCGCCACTACAGCTTACCTATAAACTTCCCTATCTTGCTGTTAAGCGGTGAACGTTGGAAAATCTCCGATATCAAAAGTGAACATCTTCATTTCCATAACCATTTGGAGATTGGCATTTGCCATTCGGATAGCGGCATCATGGAGATCAAAGGAGAATCTGTACCCTTTACAGCCGGCGATGTGACCTTCATCCCCAGGTACCTTCCTCATACAACATATAGTTCGCCCAATACTGCCAGTCTTTGGTCTTATATCTTTTTTTCGCCAGAGGACCTCTTTGGGCATTCATTTAAAAGTGCTTACAGCAATTTCAAGCCGAATTTGTGGGCAGCGGAGGGAATGAACTGTATTTTGAACAAGGAGGAGCATCCCAAGGTTTATACACTTGCGACGTCGATCGTAGAGGAACTGAAGCAACAGAATCCTTACTATCAGGAAAGTGCCTACGGCTTATTGTTATCCCTTTATATAGAACTCCTTAGAATTCATTCCAGGAATGAACCCTTGGCAGATCAAGAAACAGAGCATAGCCTGAAAGGCGATTTTGTCATTTCTCCGGTTCTGGAGTATATCACTAAAAACTACATGACACCCATTACCATCGATTTTTTGGCTGATCTGTGCCACTTAAGCACAACTCATTTCCGCAGAAAATTCCATGAAATTATGGGCACGGCGCCTCTCGATTTCCTTAACAGCACCCGAATCGAAGAGGCCTGCAAGCAGTTAAAAAGCACGGAGGATTCCATTCTCTCGATCTCCGAACAAGTCGGATTCCAGTCCATTTCCAGCTTCAACCGATGTTTCTCCAGGCTTATGGGAGAGTCGCCAAAAGTATGGCGTAAAGGGGCTCAGTCCGAAGCACAATCCGCGAAAGCGTCTATACTGGAGTTTACGGGGTGGGTATAAGACTAACCGGGGAAAAAGAACAAAATCACCCTACGGGTGAATAACAACTCGGAGCTTATGAGCCCCGGATTGTTGTACAATAGGCAAGATTATCGTCATTTGACTTGCTTAGAGCTCACATTGTTGTACAATGTGCACAACTCTCGCCCATATAGGTGGTTAGGACATGCATTGTTGACCGTGCGATTCTGTGTGGGCCCCTCTGCGGACATGATGATGCCCCTTAACGATCTATCCGCGGCTGATGCGGACAGGAGATCTATTGGGGAGGATTCGTCTATCAGCAGGATAAACGGACAGAGATTCCGCTATTGGCGAGGATTCGTCTATTCAGCAGGGTAAACGGACAGAGGTTCCGCTAATTGTCCTATCCCCCCTCATTCTAAGCTCAATCGAACATTATAACGGCTCCTGAGTCCGAATCCCCCAGGAAAGCAGACTTTTTCGCAAAATAGGGTCTTCTCTGTCCGCTTCACTCCCATCATTTCCTAAACAATAAAAAATAAAGACGCTCGGGAGCAATTCCTGAGCGTCTTCTTGTGTTCTTTTATTTCAAATTATATTTATTTACTATCGTGTATCCATCAGACAAGAACCGAGTAGAATAAGAAATTTTATGTATGGGTATGAATATGTTGTATAGCTGTGATCCCAGATTTCACACGAATACGCGTGTATAATCGCAGAAGCAATAGAAGGCTTACAAGGACGGCCGGCTAACTCCCGGAAGGGAGGTGAGGCCAATGGAGGTGTATCAAGCGTAATCTTTGATGTTCATGTTCGGCATGTTCATTATCGCTTTGCTGAACTACCTGCTAACGCCACTCTTCTTACGCTTTCTTTTGTCCAAGGAGGAGCTTTGGGATGATTCATTATTTCATCGTAGGTCATCCAATGTACGGCTTCAATCTCATCGGGACTCTTGCTATATGCTGTACCTCTATCATATTCGCATAGGAAGACCATATTTATAACGTCGTATCCATCATCTGTCACAAAGGAGGAACTGTAAACAAAAGTAACAGCATCTTTTATCTCGATGCCAACTTCTTCAAAAAGTTCTCGCTTTATAGTCCGTTCTAGGATTTCGAGTGTGTTCCCTTCAACGTCTGCTTTTCCTCCCACAAGGGACAGAGTACCCCCTGCATGTTCTTCTTTGGTACTTCGTGTAATAACAAGCCATTTATCATCCCTACAGATTGCACCTTCTACGTTTACTATGAACACGCTGTTTTGCTCCCCTCTAAAGAGATTCTACTTTAGCAACTTTAACATTATCTTCCTAACGATGGAACCTTGTGTGCGTACAAGGTAGTATTGGAAACATAGTGATAACGGCTCATGGATTCAAAGATCAAAAAAGGCAGCCAATCCTTTCTGGACGGCTGCCTTCGATTAAAGTTGACTTCAATAAAATGAGAGGTTACTCATTTTTAGTCTTATAAGGATATTTTATTGTTAGGCTTACTTCACTAATAAATGTTGATCCCAGTAGCAGGATAGCGCCGAATATTTGAAATACTGTCATACTTTCGCCTATCACAAGTGCTGAAATCAATAATGATGTTAGGGGATCTACATAACTTAATATAGCGATGCTTTGACCATTTAGCCCTTTCATTCCAGAAAAGAAAAGGTAGAACCCCACGCCTGCATGGAGGATTCCCAAAATCAAAATAAGGATCACGGAATCGCTGGATATCTGAAATAATCCTGATTTCTCTTCAGCAATAAAAAGATAAGCCATCAGCAATATCGATGATAATAGTAGTTGTGCAATCGTGATTTCCAATCCATTCATATTCCTAATGAATTTGTTGGTCAAAGTCAGGATGGCATAAAAAGCGGCCGCAATAAGTCCATATACGATACCAAGCAAATGATTGCCGTCTTCACCGCTTCTCCCGCTCTGTAAAATTAAAATTAACCCCAAAATGGCAGCACAGGCACATAAACATTTTTTCAGGGAGAGCTTTTCTTTAAGCACAATAGGTGACATTACTATTACCAAAACAGGAGCGAAATAGTAACTTAAAGCGGCATTTGCGATTGTGGTTTCCTTATAAGCCTGAAAGAGAAAGACCCAATTTCCGCTCAAGGCGATGCTTGCAAGTAATAATGCAAGAGCATTCTTTTTCAGGTTAGGCCATGATACTTTATTCTTGGTTATGATGGAGATTCCGAACAATAACAAACCACCGATCAGGCTCATGAATAAAGCGATCTCACTTGAGCTCAAATCAATATATTTTGCAAAAACGCCAACTGCACCGAAAATCACCATAGACAAAACGAAATATATTTTTTCTTTCATTTGTTTTCCCGCTTTCTACTAATATGATGGTAAGACCAATAAGATATAGTCTGTCCTTACATACAGTAGAATCTATGGAAAAGGACCAGCAAACCTCATGTAGATACCTTGACAGTAGATTCTACTGTTGTGGTTCTACTGGGGGGGCAATAAAATTATACATTTTTTATCCTCCTTCACCAGCGGATTCATTTTTATGAGTCCTGGCAGGTTTTTTTCATTATAACACACGAAATTTAGCATCCCGAAACCAGAGCCATCTTTTATATTGATTTCATATATTTACTCCTTATTTCATCATGTTTCAGGCTGCTGCTTAGGTAAAGCTATAAATATGAAGAATCCAATAATAAATAGGGGGATAATCGCTAGAATACTAAGTTTTGCATTGCCTGTTAAGGTTGTTGTCAAAGACATCACCGCAGGACCGATAATCGCCGCAAACTTGCCGAAGATATTGTAAAAACCAAAGAATTCATTGGAGTTTTCCTTAGGAATAATCTTTGCAAAATAAGACCTGCTGAGCGCCTGGATCCCGCCTTGGGCTGAACCGATTAACGCACCCAGTATAAAAATATGCCACACTGAAGTAATAAAGAAAGCCGCGATACAGGAAAGGATATAGGTGAAAATACCGACGATAATCATCGTTCGGGCTGAATATGTTTTGGCCAGATTACCGTAGAGGATGGCACACGGAAACGCAATGATCTGGATGACTAATAAAATCCCAAGTAAGGTGAAGGTGTCGAAGGCATCCGCACCCAGAACTGATGTAGCATAGGGCACCACCATTTTAATGATGGTATCAACCCCGTCAATATAGAAGAAGTAAGCAATTAAGAAAACAAACACAACTTTGTGCTGTCTGATATTCTTGAAGGTGTCGGCCAGTCTTTTAAAACTGCTCACAACCGGTCTCGGTTCCGGCTCAATATAGTGTCTCTGCTTCACGTCCCTGATCATGGGTACAGTCAGCAGCCCCCACCAAAGGGCAGTAATGATAAATCCAATCTGATAACCGATGGACTTGTCCATTCCCATAACAAAAATCAAAAGAAGGCTGATCCCAAATGGAATGACGCTGGAGATATATCCAAACGCAAACCCTCTGGTGGATACCTTATCCATCCGTTCATCACTCGCAACATCCACCAGAAAAGAGTCATAGAAAATATTGGCTCCGGCAAAACCAATGGCGGACAAGATATAAAACACTATCAATAGCTGCCACTGCCCGCTCTCGGGTGCAATGAATGCCAGCGAAGCGGTAGCCATCACACCAATCACCGCGAAAAATACAAAGAAACGCTTCTTCGTATCCTTATAATCTGCGATCGTGCCTAAAATCGGGCTAAGGATAGCTACCAGAATACTTGCAATGGAATTGAAATACCCCAAATCCATACTGCTGTTCACATTCGTAAACATGCCAAATACAATGGGCAGCAGCGCAGTGGTAATGGCCATCGAATAGGCTGAATTGCCACAGTCATATAAAATCCATGATTTCTCCTCTTTGCTTAACTTCATATAACACCCGCCTCTTATAACCTATTGTTACTGTTATATCACGTGATCGTATGTGGCATGTTAAATGGGTGTTAAATCACAAATGACCGGATTCCCCGAACTACAGCGTTTCCCTTGATAATTCATTGTTGGCTTTGAGTTTATAGTTCCTGTCATCGACGACCGTTCAGAACGCATAGTCCACCTTTTCCGTCGTCAAGTCTATATCAATCCCTTCTCGCGGCAAACAGGCTTTTCGCGTCTCTTTGCAAGGTGCTGGAAGTTAGGTGCACCGTCAGCTCTTCGATCGCCGCCAGGCTGGCAACGATGCAGATCGTCCATTCCATTATACGAAAATCGACGAAAGGATAGAGAAAGGGAATACAAAATAAAAGCCCGCCCGTGGCTTTATTGGCATACGTATGAAGGACGGCAAAGGTGCGATGCTTCCGGTAGACAACCCACAGGGAAGCTATCCGGACAAACGTGATGCCTGCCATCCAGATCCAGATTTCTACTGCGATCGGCTGCGTCGTCAAGATCACGACGATGATGACGCTCATCAGAACCATGTCCGCGATGCTGTCCAGCATGGTGCCGAGCTTGCTTGACGAGCAGGTTCTTCTGGCTATATATCCGTCCAGCATGTCCGTGGCCCCGCATACGACGTAAATCGCCCAAAACAGGGGACCAAACGGGGGTAACGCGAACAGGAACAGCGACAACATGATTCTCAGCATGGAAAGCAGATTCGGTATGTACTTCATTCGTTACCCCGCTCACTATGGATTATCTATTAATTCTCCGCTTCCTTCGACATTCCTCTTAAACTATCCGATATACATATATATGAAACGCGAATCCGTTCCATGCCTTGTCGAAAGGCTGAAACGGATTCGGAATGATTGAAGCGGTATATGCTGCTTTCGATTTACTCAATCATGAGCCACGTACTTATCCGGACTTTTTATGTTTATACGCCCGGCAACGTCATCCCATCCGGATAACAGCCTTCACCACATCTTCCTTGTGATTGATGACAAAATCAAAAGCCTTCTGGGTATCCTCAAAGTTGAATTCATGCGTCACGATGCCCTTGACGTCAATTTTACCATCTGCGATTGCTCCAATGGCGGCGGGGTACAGATTGCGGTAACGGAACACCGACTTGATCTCGGCCTCCTTGAACATGATCTGCATAAAGTCGAAATCAATGATATCCTTGGCCGCCAGACCCACAAGCACAATCGTTCCCCCTCTTTTGACCAGATAAGGCGTCTGCTTGACGGTATGCTCGCTCCCCGCGGTTTCAATCACCTTGTCCACGCCCTGACCGCCCGTTAGTAGGGATATTACATCCAGAACATTCTCCTGCCTGGCGTTGATTACACGGGTGGCTCCCAGCTTCTTCGCTGCTTCCAGCCGCTTGTCAATGATATCAACCACCACAATATCTGTTGCTCCGTAAGCCTTGCAGGCCAGGAGCGTTACAAGCCCGATGCAGCCGGCTCCCAGAATGACAACACGGTCACCCAGCTTGATTCCGCCTTGAGCCGCAGCATGCAGTCCTACGGCCAGCGGTTCCACCAGCGCCCCCTCTTCCGAAGATACGCTGTCCGGCAGCTTGAAGGCCATGTTCTCCGGGAAGGCGATATAGTCCATCAGACAGCCGTGGTAGGGAGGAGTGGCCAGAAACTTCACATCCGGGCAGAGATTGTACTTGCCGCTCTTGCAGAATTCACACTGGCCGCAGGTGACTCCAGGCTCCAGAGCGACCCTGTCCCCCACCTTCAGATTCTTCACCCCGGAGCCAAGCTCTACCACTTCTCCGGCACATTCATGTCCCAGGATAAAATCGCCCTCGACAACGAAGTCGCCGATCCGGCCGTGCTCCAGGTAGTGGACATCGGAGCCGCAAATTCCGACAACCTCCAGCTTTACAATAACTTCGCCCTCTTTGGCTACAGGCATGCCGATTTCTTTCATCTCCAATTTCTTCAGATCCGTCATATAAAAGGCTCTGTTCTTCATAAGATACTCCTCCTCAGGGGCACTAGCGTTCTGTGCCTGGATTACTTCAGGGCTTCTGCCTTTTCCAGCAATTCAATATACTCATCCACATTATCCTTAGTAATCAGCGGGTTGCCGATATCGGTGTCAATCTGCTTCTCCACCCCGGTCAGCAGCTTATTGCTGGTGTCCAGAAGCTTTTCCGCCAGCTCAAAAGCATTCTGCAGACAGGTGGAGGTCATCTTGCCCTCCTTGATCAGCTGGAACGCCTCAGCAGTACCATCCACGCCATAGGCGAGCATGCCGCTGTACTTGGCATTATCCTTAACCGCTTCCAGCGCGCCTGCCGCCATATTGTCGTTCATGGAAACGACCGCGTCGATCTTGTCATTGGCCTGAACCCAATCCTCCATATATTTCATAGCCTCGTCCTTGTTCCAGTTGGCAATTTGTTCGCCGACGATCTGCACATCCGGACGCTTGTCGAAGAATTCCTTCTGCCAGCTCTCTCTGCGTTTATCCGCGTGGAAGTTCCCCGACGGGCCATTCAATACCACAACCTTGGCGTTCTGCGGAATCTGATCCAGCGCTGCGCGGGCGTTGACGCCGGCCTGCTCGTAAGGATCGGCATCCACGGTAGACGCCCCTTCAATACCGGAAATACGGGCGTTTGTGGTGATGGCAAAAATACCGGCATTAATCACCTTCTCTACGTAAGGTCTTTGGGCCTCACCGTTATTGGGCTGCACGATGACAAGGTCGAACTTATTGGTGATGGCATTCTCAATCATGGAATTCTCTTTATCGTCACTGGCCTGCCCGTCAAAGACTTCCAGCTTGATGTTGGGATATTTCTTCGCTTCTTCCTTCACCGCGTTGGCGAGCCAGGCCGCAAAGGAGTCGGATTGCGCACGGGCGATATAGGCGACCTTATAGACTTTCTCACCGCTGTTATTTCCTTGCGCTTCTGAACCGGACGATGATTGCGTATTCGAATTGCCACAGGCTGCGAGCAGTACCAGAACTAACAGCATCGAAACTACGGTAATAAATGTTTTTTTCATTTTTCTTCCCCCTTTTTTTTATTTTAAACAGCAATGCTGTTTAACCTGGTGGTCTGGCCTTTTACCTGCAATCAATGGGGTCCCTTGGCGATTTCCTGTATCGGCTCTCCTCTCCGCCCGCCGCTTTTGCCGCTCTTTCCGCTCTTGTCTTCAATTCTGCCTAGTGTGTTCTTGGTTCTGCGGTTCTTGGAACGGATATCGTAGATAACGGCCAGGGCAATGATGGCGCCGCGGATAATCTGCTGCATGTAGGAGTCGACATTGGTCAAGTTCATGATGTTATCCAAAAAGCCTACAATGAATGCTCCGGCCAGTGTGCCGCCTGCGGAACCGATCCCCCCGGAGAAGCTTGTGCCCCCGATGATCGCCGCCGTCAGCGCCGTAAACTCATAGTTGATCGCTCCGTTGGGAAGTCCGGCATTTACCCGGGACATGAAGAGAATCCCTGCCACCCCTACAAAAATACCGTTGATGATGAAGGCGCTGTATTTAACCTTAGATACGTTGATACCGGAAGCGGCAGCCGCTTCTTCATTCCCGCCTACCGCAAACAGCGAACGTCCGAATTTGGTATGCCGCAATAGATACCAGGTGATAATTGCGAATGCGATCAGAAACAGGACGGGGATGGGAATGAATCCGATGGAGCCTTGACCGAGTATAGTGAAATCCTCCAGCTGCAGGATATTCTGTCCCTTGGTAAAAAGGAGGGCAACCCCCCGGGCCATAGTCAGCATGGCCAATGTCGCAATGAATGGCGGCGTCTTGAAGGTGCTGACCATCACGGCGTTGACGACGTTGCACACTACCCCGGTTACGATGCCTGTTACAATGGCGACGGTAAATGAGCCTGTTGATTTGTAAGCGGATACAGCGAATACTCCGGAAAGCGCCAGCACGGAACCCGCCGATAAATCCAGCATCCCGCTGATGATCAGTATGGTTTGGCCAAAAGCCAGGATGGTGGTTACCGCCAGCTGAGTGGAAATATTGGTCAGGTTATTGACGGACAGAAAGTTGGGGTTGGCAAAAGAACAAACAATAAACAGTGCCAGCAGCACCAAATAGATGCTGTACGTCTTTTTAAATGTGCTCCAGAATAGGCTCCAATTCATGTTATCTTTCAATTCGGTTCACCTCATTTGATGTTATCGATCCGGTGGCGTATTTCATAATCTGCTCCTGGGAGAAATCTCCCCGGCTGATTTCCCCGGTAATGGTGCCCTTGGCCATAACGTAAATCCGGTCACACATCCCCAGCAGCTCGGGAAGTTCAGAGGAGACCATAATTACAACCTTGCCCTCCTTGACCAGCTCCGTCATCAGCTTATAGATTTCAAATTTGGCGCCGACGTCGATGCCCCGGGTAGGTTCATCCAGGATAAGAATATCCGGACCCAGGATCATCCATTTGGCGAGCAGCACTTTCTGCTGATTGCCTCCGCTCAGCGACGCAATGACTGTATCCATGGAGGGGGTTTTCACCCGCATTTTCTGGAACATATCCGAAACGATATCCTGTTCAACCTTGCCGTGATGCCGGAAGCGGTAGAACACGCTTTTCAGGGACGACAATGTCGTATTCTCCTTCACCGACCGCATGGGGATAATCCCGTACCGGCGTCTGTCCTCGGAGAGCATGACCATGCCGTTCTTAATGCTCTGTTCTACGTTCTTGATGGTGACCTTCCGTCCCTTGATGTACACATGCCCGGATGCGATGGGATCGAGCCCGAAGAGCGAACGCATCACCTCGGTTCTCCCTGCCCCGATTAGTCCCGCAAAGCCTACCATTTCCCCCTTGCGCACATGGAAGCTGACATTCCGGTAGCCGCCGGCACCGCTCAGATTCTCCACCTTCAGCAAGGTATCCCCGATCTCCACTTCTTCCTTCGGGTAGGTGTTGGTAAGCTTGCGTCCCACCATCAGCGAGATGACCGTCTCAATGTCGAGCTCCTCCCGGGGATGACTCTCCACTACCGTGCCGTCCCGGAACACCGTAATCTCATCGGCGATCTGGAAAATCTCGTCCAGCTTATGCGAGATATAGATGATGCTGACGCCCCGGGCCTGCAGCTCCCTGATTTTTACGAACATCTTATCCACTTCCTCGTGGGTGATCGCAGAGGTAGGCTCATCCATGATGATGATGTCCGACTTGTACGAAATCGCTTTCATAATTTCCAGCATCTGAATATCCGACACCGTCAAGTCCTTGAGCAGCGTAGTGGGGGAGTACGGCAGATTCTCTGCACGCAGCAGCTCCGTTGTGCGCTGTCTGACCTGCTTCCAGTCGACCTTGCCGAATCTGTTCGCCGGCAGATTCCCCAGGAAAATGTTCTCCTCCACTGTCATTTCGGGCACGTAATTCAGCTCCTGAAAAATCATCGAAATCCCCAGATTCCGTGCCTGGATCGGGCTGCCGATTTTGACGGGCTTCTCGTCTATGAAGATCTGTCCGCCGTCCGGCTGGTGAATGCCGTTGATGATCTTCATCAGGGTTGATTTTCCGGCACCGTTCTCACCGCACAGGACGTGCACCGAACCCTTTTTCACCGTAAAGTCAATCTTGTCTAGCGCCTTAACCCCCGGAAAGGACTTCTCGATCTGCGATACCCTAAGTTTAATGCTCTGTTCCATGCCCTTCCCCCCAAATGATATCGTTTCCATACATCTCCAAACCCTTACTGAAGGGGCCGCTTGCCCACTCGCAGCTCGGGTTTGGCACTTGGATTCTCCCCTGCTCCAATCATTACTAAAGCACTTTTATAAAACCTTCTAAATAAGATTATAGCCAGTTTTGATTTGAAGTCAACAAAAAACTAAAAAGAATGGAAGCGCATTCAACAGATGGCATTTCACAAACAGGCAGGCATGCAAAAACTCCCCCGGGCGAGGTCGGAGCCGCAGGTGCAGCGCCGTCCCTCTACCGGAGGAGCGGGAGAACAGAAGTATGCATGGTTCCGTTAGACTTACGGTTAGAATCACACTATTACAGCATCAGTCTTTAAAAGGCGGGAATAGAAGGCTCATTCGAAAGCTACCTCCCGGGAGGCAGGCTGTAAGCTTAAGGTGGAGATCGCTAGAGTGCACTTTATACATCAGGATGGGAAAAAGGAGGCTTGTTTTAGCATTTCAGTGTATTTAGTGCAGCAGGAACCGCAGCATTCGCCGAAAAGTGCCTTAGGGCTATCCTTTGAATGTACAAAATACATCAGTATGGATATTCGAGCCTCGTTTAAACCATTCTGATGTACGATATACATTAGAACAGATCGAAAGCCGGTGACCAACGCTAATCCCTATCAAACAACCTTCAGGAATCCCTTATTTTTAATCTGATGTTGAACTAGGTGTATTGAGGCAATCTTATTCTGCAACAATCTAGATGCTGTCAATAAATTCAGTCACCAGTTCCAGGGCCGCCCCCACGGCAGTAGCCTCCAGCTTGTATTTGCAGACCCGGAGGTATTTGCCGTCCACCTCAAAGGTGTTCTTCAGGGCCGCCAGCCCCTGGAGGGTATCAATATATTCCTCCATATAGGCGCCGGCATAGCCGCCTAGAATCACATCGCAATCGTACAGCATCCGCAGATTGTTAATCGTAATCACCAGATAACCGGTGTACTCCTCCCAAAGGGCCTTTTGCGGCTCATTGCCCTCCCTCAGCAGCCGGAAAAATTCAGAAATGCTTCCCTGTGTGCTGTCCGAGAGAATTTTTGCTGAGCAATAGGCATCCACGCAGCCCTTCTGCCCGCAGTAGCAGGTACGGCCTCCCGGCATGATCGTCATATGACCGAATTCCCCGCCCCGGTGGTTCTGCCCGGCATAGGTCTGGTTATTAACTATAATGGAGCCGCCCACGCTGTTGTTAAGGGATAGATAGACTACATTGTGAATGTCTTGTTCTCCCCACAATTCGGTGAAGCCGGCTGCGTTCGCATCATTGCTGAGCATACAGGGGTAGGGGATATACTCGGCGAAACGCCGGACGTTTCCCCCCTTGAAGTCAATGACGGTGGCATAACTCACCGTTTGGCGGTCATCAGACAGGATGGCGGGCAGCGCAATCCCGGCCCCCAGGATTCTGCTGCTGTCAATCTGGCATTCTTCCACAAAATCCTCCACCAGCTTGCCCACGCCTTTAAAGTAGACTTCAGTATTAGCAAAGGGGAAGTGGTTCCTGATATTCTTGACAATTTTACCGCTCAGGTCAATGATCACAATGCCGACATGATTTCGGGTCACATCCAGCCCGATTGCATATCTCGCCACACTGTTGCAAGCCATCGATTTCGCTTTCCTGCCTCCGGTGGATTGAAACAACCCGGTCTCTACAATCAGCTCCCTTTCCTGCAGCTCTTTCAGGTTCTGTGTAACCGTAGGAAGACTCAGATTGAGCGCTTGTGCAATCTCCTGAATGGAAGTAGATTCATGGTGATACAAATATCGATAAATGGCGTTACGGTTCATCTTCTTCACTTCCATGCTATTCAAACGGTGTGTCGCCATAATATACCCTCCGACTTTTACAAATGTACTTTAATAATGTATATGAATATATTATACAAGCACACCCGTTTTTGCAATGATCTGTATGTTTATTTTGTGATTTTTTTCACTACTTAACAAATCCCCTAACCACCGTAGCTCGCCCCGTTCCCGCATCCCCGTTCACTTGAACCTCCAAATGAACAGCTATAGCGGTCAGAGGGAGCATAATATTAGTTATGGCATAGCCGATCTCTGCAAGCCATTGGATTTTTTCTGAAAATCATAAGCCCCCCTCCTTCACCTGTTTTGTATAAACACATAAGTACTCTCACTCGATAACTCATCAGCAAAGCCGAAATTCAGCCCGTCGAAACTTTGGATATCCTCCACGCAGCTAATTTGCCGCTCGGCCATGAAGCGTACCATTTCACCTCTGGCCATCTTGACCAGGGTCCCTTTCTCAACCACCTTACCGCCGGCTTCCCGCCCGAATACACAACTAACCATTCGAACGTTCCCGCCAATATAAGGGGAAATGCACTTGCTGTATTCCTTGGAGGCTAGATTCAGAATGCAGTCGCTTTCCGAAAAAAGCTGATCCGCCAGCTTTCTGTTCCAGAACGAATAGAGCGAACTGAACCCGGGCCCGCCCAGCTTTGCCTGCATCTCCAGCCTGTACGGAACAACTCCGTCAAATGGCCGGACGACCCCATAGAACCCGGACAATATCCGCAAATGCTGCTGAAGATATTCCAGCTCCTCCATTGGCAACACCCCGGGAGCCATGTACTGGTATTGGATACCCTCGTAGGAAAAGAGGGCCGGCGTAAGGTTCCGGGTTAACTCCATATCCCGAATCCGCTCCACATTCAGCGTGGCAATGGCATCATTGCATTTCCATAGAGCTTTTGCTTCTTCATAATTCAACTTTTGTAATAAGGCCAGAAGCGTCTCCGACTCGCTTATGAATTGCGGCATCTGGCGGCAATCCAAGAAATCCATGTCTGTCTTCATCTTCTTGGCAGGCGAAATAATGATTCTCATGACGCTCGTGATGCTCCCTTTTCCTGTCCCTGCGGGGATCTTAATTGTAATTTTATCCTATCACACTTCATCCTCATAGACTGCTGTCAAACGAGTCTATAACGTCTCTGTACAAAGCTTAAATCCTTTGATTACAGCGTCTTCAAGCTGTGTGACCCACAAGATGCGCAACACGTTGCCCAAAATTCGGGATACCCACAAGACCGAGGGGGGTCGCCGATTTCAAAAGCATTTACACTGCGCCGGATAAGGATGTGGCCTTGGCCAATCTTTGATGTGATGCTAAAGAAATGGGGCAAAATCTATCCCAAGGAACTGGAGTCCTGGGGGGAGCAGTTGGATGTGTTTCTGCGTTTTTATGACTACCCGCCTCAGATCTGGTACGCCATTTACACGTCCAACCCGATCGAGCGAACCAACAAAGAAATCCGCAAACGACTGAGGCCCATGAACAGTTTGACGAATATGGATGCGGCCGAAAAAATTGTCTATCTGGAAGCGATGGGGTACAACGAGAGATGGAGCCAACGTGTCCTGCGGGGGTTTGGGGACCCCAAAACGAAAGCCGCTTTGAGTAAAAAGATATATTCACAAAAGACATTGTAGCACAAATGTTCGTATGTGAGAATCTCACAAACACCTGCCAATGACAGGTGCTTGTGAATTAACAACAACTTTATTCAGTGGCTCCGCACTAAGCTGAGGTTCCTTGGCTGCCGCTCAGGCCAGCAAGGCGCGGGCTACCTGATCCACAATGTAATTGATGCCTGTCGGTCCATAGCAGCCGATCCATGTAGCGGCATCCACCGGATATATATGCTCCCGCCCGTCTGCATCCAGCATGCCCCAGACGCTTTGCTCTGTCACAGATATTCCCTCCTGCATCATCTCGTTGCTAAGTAAAAAGTAGTGGTTAGCATGCACAGCCGGTAGTCTGTCGACTGAAATATGATAAGCCGTGTCGGAGGTGTCTGCGACAAATAGCGGAGCAGGCAGACCAAGGTCCCGGTACAGCACGGCGCCTGTACGATGAGAGGCAGTATGTACCCGAACCACTGACTCACGCGGGCGGATCAGAGCCACGCTCTTCCCCGCCAGTACCGGGGCAAGTTCTTCTGACAGTAATGCCGTCCGGCGAATGTAATCCGTAATAATACGTTCCGCCTCCCCCCGCTTGCCCGTCAGTTCGCCGAACAGGCTCAGAATTCTCTGCCAGCTCTCATTACGCTTAAACATTATAGTTGGAGCAATCCGCCTTAAGCGTTCATAGTGCTGATCATGCACCTCGGTACAGATAATCAAATCCGGCTGCAGCCGTTCCACAGCCTGCAGGTCCGGGTACTCATAGGTTCCAAGCATTTCCGTTGCCTTAAGTCTGTCCCTGATATATGGGGGGAAATTTAACGCCGCACTGCCCAATCCTACACTTCCTGCCGGTAACATCTCAAGCGCAAGCAAATGGTCAGCATATTGAACGTCGAGTACGGCGATCCGCCGCGGAGAGGCGGTAACGCAATATTCGCCTCGCATATGGCATATCACCGGTCCCTGCAGCGACTCGTACGAGCAGGCCAAGCGGTCCGGCAGCCCGGAACAAGCGGAGAGCGCACCGGTCCCGGAAGCGGCAGTGCGCCTGTAGCGCTGTGGGGGAACTCCATAATATTTCTTGAACGCTCTGCTGAAGTAATACATGTCGTGGTAGCCTGTTCTTTCAGCAATTTCGCCGATGGTAGCGTCCGTATGACGCAGCATCCGCTCTGCACTCTCCATCCGCAGTTGGATCACATATTCCATCGGTCCGAGCAGCTTCTCCTGTTTGAACCGCCGCTGCAGCTGTCTCGCGCCGCAGCCGGCAAGCGCAGCCAGCTCTTTAAGCTTCAGCTCCTGACGATAATGCCCCGCTATATAGGCAGCTACAACATCCACCATGTCCGACTCTGCACCGCCCCGGCCGCGTTCATGCTCCATAATAAGCTCATACAGCACTCCTTGCAGCAGCGCATTGGCATGGAAACGTTCCAGCCCCTCTCCCCGGCTCCATTTGGCTACAATCTTGTCCGCCGCCTGATGCAGCTCCGCCGGGAGCACAGGATAGTGAACAAACGAAGTGCGCAGCGGGTGATTACGCTGCGGGAACAGAACATGGGCGGCTCCCGTCATAGGAATTGCCTTATAGATAATAACGGTATAATGAATGTTTTCTGATCCGGCAGTCAAAGTAAAAGCTGATCCCTTGACAGCGTGACAAGCAAAAGAGGCCCGGACATGGCAAACTTCACCATTCATCACAAGCCCCCCTTCTCCGCCGCCTGCCAGCAGCAACAGATTGGCTGTCAATCCCGTTTCGCTCATAACACCGCCGGGCGGCAAAGTACCGCTGCGCACGTCAAGCGTCTTGATTGTCGTATCACTCCATAAACTTGCCTGCTCTTGCAGCGGCATTTCTCTCATCTCCTGACAATAGCACCCTCTGCTAAACGGACATACCTGAACAAGATTACATCGCTTAGTGCAAGCGTGCCTATAGCAAAGGTGAGCATGTTTCTATTGTCATTTTAATTGAGATTCATTCTCATTGTCAATTTTCGGACACTTTACGCAATATTCTCCTGACATCCGGTAATAAAAGCAGCAGGTGATGCGCTTGTTCTTCGCAACCTGAACCAGGTCATTGTTCTCTGTAAAACGGGTAAACGGATTCCTCCTTTCGCCAAACAGTTGCCCAGGGGCCATCCGGGTCAGGAACGTAAAATCTGCATTTATCCGCTGCCTTTCTTGTCTGGATTCGTCTGCTCCAGGAGAATACAGCGGAGCAATACGCACCATAATATTCTCCCAAAGCACCGCTATAGAGACGGGGCCAATGGCGGCAAGCGTCCGCAGCAGCGGCGCAAGTCTTACCGCAAAAATCTCCTCTACGACCTCTTCCCGCCACACTTCCCTGTCTTCCGGTGGCGATGCTGCCCGAAGTCCGTTCAGCGCCAGGAAAGGAAAATGCGTATCCGCTTTAAAAGCCGGGGAAGCCGGATGATATAGGAAGCTGTTGTCCAGCGGGAAGGAGACTTCCCGATTATGAAAGGTCATAGCGGTCAGCAACGGCGCGATCCACAGATAGCCGATCCGCTTGGCCAGCATGGAAGCAGCAACCTGCATATCCGGCGCGCCGATATAATCCTTAAGCCAGCTTACATATTCGCGGCATGCAGCTTCTTCATGCAACTGGCTCAGAGCAATAGTACGGACGCTGCCTTTAGGCGGCTCGCCTAGCCACAGCCGGTATTCTTCCGCCATTTGCTTCCAGGAGACAGACGACAGATAGTTGTCCATTTCAATGCGATCCCAGCAGCGCTTCCGAGGCCTGATCTACGATAATGTTGAGAGCAATGGGACCATAGTAAGCGATCCAGAGCGTTGAATTCACGTTATATGCACGGTTATTCTTGACTGCATCAAGGGATTTCCAGACCGGACTGCTCGCCAGAACCTCTGCCTCTTTGGCAAACAATTCATCCGACAGCAGGAAATAGTGATCTGCTCCGATATCTGCGACTCTCTCCATCGAAATTTCAACGGAGGTGTCATCTTTAATCTCCTGAACGAATGCAGGGACATTTAACCCCAAATCCTCATAAAGAATGCTTCCGGTCCGATGCTCGGGACCATGTACACGAATACCTTCCGGTCTCGGGCGAATCAGCGCTACCGTTTCGTCGCCCAGCTTCGCCGACAGCTGCCCCCGCAGTCCGACGATTTTGTCCTCGTAAGCCTGACGCACTACCTCCGCCTCCGCCTGCTTGCCTGTTATCGTACCGATGGTAGCCAACGTATCCCGCCAATCCTCGTAGAAGTCGAGTACTACTGTAGGCGCAATTTTACTGACGCTGTCATACACCTGCTCCTGAAAGTCGGTCATCAATATAAGATCCGGATTCAACGCCACAATAGCCTCAAGATTGGGCTCATCGCGCGTACCGAGGACCTTCACCTCACCCAGTTGGTCGCTTAAATATTCTGGAAACTTGGCGTCCTTCGCTCCAGCTACAACGCTGCCAGCCGGGCGCTCGCCAACCGCTATCAATTGATCGACGAATTTCACATC
This sequence comes from Paenibacillus albidus, assembly GCF_014644435.1. GTDB lineage: Bacteria > Bacillota > Bacilli > Paenibacillales > Paenibacillaceae > Paenibacillus_AQ > Paenibacillus_AQ albidus. Next base: position 29,774 of record NZ_BMKR01000024.1, read on the forward strand.
AAGCGCAGCAATCACCTTCGGCTTCCCGGTCAGCGTATATTCGCCCTTCATGTGCTGGATGGTAACCGGGAAGGCTGCAGCAGCCTGTGCCTCCGGCGATGTCTGAGCCTGTGTTTCAGACGCTGGAGACGGCTCGGCTGAAGCTGCAGCAGACGGCTGTGCGGCTGTGCCTGCACTGGTGCCCCCTCCACTGCCGCAAGCTGTCAGCACAAGTACCAGTGCCAGCATCCATACCATTAATGGTCCTGATTTTTGGGCAGCGTTTATCTTACTGCCGGTTGCCTGCCTCTTTGTTGCTCTGTTCATGCTGACTCCCCCTTTTGTATGATAATGATTTTCATTATCATATTATATAAAGCGAGTATAATCGATCAGCACACTCCGTTTCCATGTACTTTTGCGACATTGCAGCCGGATTAATGCGACATTGTGTTCCATAGGAGCATGCTCCTTTTACACAGTATCCCTTCGGGATTCCGATAATCCAATATAAAAAGACTGCCGACAATACCTTCGACAGTCTTAAGGAAGGGAACCTGCTCCCCTCTTTAACTAAGTTAAATATTAATTACCCCAATATTGCTGTGCAATCTGTTGTCCTTGTTTAATTTTCGCCCACTGTTCATCTTCCGTTAATTCATTACCGCCATCACAAGACGCAAAACCGCATTGATGAGAAAGTAATAATCTATCCTTATCAATAATTTTCGATGCTTCATCAAGCATTCTAACTACACGGGCCTCATCGTCAAGCGTATTGGTTTTAGAAGACAACAATCCAAGTACAATTTCCGTTTCAGGCTTATCTTTGAACACCGCAAGCGCCTCAAGTGAGCCTGCACGTTCATCATCCCATTCAAGGAAAAAGCGATCGTATTTAAGCTGCTTCAAGAACAGATTAGCAATTTTGGCATATGAGCCGCCGCCCATATTACGGGAATCATAGTTGCCACGGCAGTTATGCGTCCACATTTTGAGGCCTAAGCTATGACCGTAATCAATAATTGTGTTGTTGATGTCAATAAATTCTTCCGCCAGCTTCTGTACTTCCGCTTGATTGATATGCTCGCCGGTATATGGAGAGTTCGGGTTGTCGTCTGCGAACAGCTCCCATAGGCAATCGTCGAACTGCAGGATGGTTCCTCCGGCTGCAGCGAATTCCTGGACAAAATCCTTATAAGCGTTAACAAGACCGGCCTTCAGCTCAAGTCTGTCCTTATACACCGCTTCTGTTCCGCCAATGTTATCCGACCAGGACAGCTCACCAAAAATATGGGACGGAGAAGGCACGCACAGCTTGGTTTCACGGTCGCCAGCAAGGGCTTGAAGTTTCTTAAAGACATGAATAAAATGATGGTTTTTTCCACTCATTTCACCCGTAATGCGTAAACCAATATCTTTTCGAGTCTCATATTTTGAAGCTCCATCTGTATCTCTGAAAAAATATCCATGATCCGCTATATAGCGGCTAATTCCTTGGAAGCCCCAGACAAAATCCAAATGCCACATGGATTTGGAATATTCCCCATCCGTCAGAATGGACAGCCCATTCTCAGTTGCTTTGCCAACTACAGCCTGAATTGCCTCTGCCTCACACTGCTCATACCCCTCAAAGTCCTGGTAAAAGGGATAGCTGATATCATCCCGGTGTTCGATTTGCTGTTTATATTCCAGTAGCTCCGCCGGACGCAGCAGGCTGCCTACGATCTGAAATCTGTTGCACATATATAGTCCTCCTCTTTTCTCACACATCTCTTTCTGTTGTGTTTTGATTCTAGCATGGAGAAAAAGGACCTACATAACACTTATAAGTGATATCTGGCTATAGTCAAAAAGTATAATGCATTTACAAAAATGCACCGAAATAAAACTCCAGCGCTTCACGAGAATAGCCGTCATCCCCTGCTGGCCGGACTGAACTTCGCTGCCCATATGTATACACAGGTAAACAGGAAATCAGGGCCCCGCTTGAAAGGGCACTCCGCAAATAGACTTTTTCCGTCGACAGACTGTGCAGGAAGCTTTCCAGCCGGCTGATGTCCTCTACGATTGCCAACAAGAGCTCGTTCAGATATTCCGAACTTCCACAACCTTCCCTAAATCCACATACTGCTCATGATCCAGCTTCACCTTCACCCTGCCCTTGCGGCGCTTCTCACGCCATTCACGAAGCTCTTCCTCCGTTTCCAGACGGAGCTCTGCAATTTCCAAGGCCCGGTCCAAGATATACTTGCTCGTATACAGCACCGTGTAGATCCCTTGTCCTCCTAGCGTAATAGGAGCGGCTAAACTCTTCCATTCCTCAACCGCAAATCGTACATACAGCTCTTCTTCCGTACCCGGCCGACAAGGGACTTCCTTAATCTCCTTACGCCGCAGCACCTTCCAATCCGCTACTTTCCCTACCCAGTGAATCCCCGTCTTTGCAGGATCATTGAACTTTTTCCTGGATTGGCACATTGCCACGTATTCGATCTGAGTGAGTATCTTTACATCTGAAAGGTTTTTTAATGGCATATGATAAAAAGATTTCTGCAGCGCCACCTTCACTTGTTCGGGTCCCCGGACAGAACCGACAAGCACATTTTTGCCCGCAAGCTGATTGGCGTAGTATTCTTTCGTCCCGCGTGGACGTGTGGAGCGTTCGTAAGCTTTTTCCGGACTATCCTGAATGATCTCATCCAGGAATTGCTCCACTAGACTTGTAGAATTCGGCAGGAACGGTAAGGCGCCAATGTTCAGCAGCTCAATGCTTTTATAGAAACGGTGGGTCCTATACCGCTCCTCGTCAGGGTACGGGAATAACACATAAGCGCCAAACATGCTTCGCTCATATTCCCCTGAGCCCTTCTCCTGATACACTATGGCGTCCCGATAGCGATGCATGGTATTAATGTCATCCTCTTCAGGCCCAGGTTGTCTATATTTCTCATGATAGGAAGTGCCCTCATAAGCCGGATTTAACCGGTACTTCGCATCGAAGATATACTTATACTCCTTGATCTGACCAGCATCTTTCTTCTTCAAGGTAAGCACATTATCCGGTCGCTGACTGAGCGTCGGGGTCTTATCCGAGCTTGGAATCGAGTTATAGTACAGGATGAACTGCTCCCCGTTAAGCGGATTTTCGTACACCATACTAGCACTCTGTGAGCGATCCAGCGTAACAAAGATACCGTTCCGATTCACCTTAATAATGTCCTGCTTCACCAGTTTATACTTCTGCCCCAGGAGCTGATTCAGCTTGAGGAAGCACCAATACTCGTAGAGCTGAGCTACATCCTTCATAGATAAGCGGAACAGGTCGCCTTGAATAGACAGTCCCTTTAGCAGCATCAGATAACAGCGATAGACCTCGCGGTATCCAGGCGCCATCTGCAGCACAAGCGTAACGGACATCTGCTTCAGCATTCCAGCCTCACGCAAGAAATCCATCTGGAGCACTCGCTCTAGCTGGGTGAGCATGGCGTCTAACCTTTTGATAAGTAATGGATCTGGGGTTCGGCTATTCATCTTCCAGCGGCCCTTGAGCTCTTTCAGCTTCCCATGAATACGTTCCAGCATCCAGCGGATGAACCGGTTCTCATTGGTATCATAGGCGAGGCGTCTGCGCGTCTCCATTAAGTGAGTAGCTGTGTACTTTCGGTCCCCGATTATCAAGAATCCTTGGTTCGAATCTTCTCTCAATCGTTCGGGATGCTTCGAGAGCTCGCGGATATTCTCTCTTCCCGCCTTTTTGACCCGATTGGCATCCACTAGTCGGCGATCCTGGAGCAGAGCGTAGTTAGGATTCTTGTTAATCCGCTCTACGGCATCCAAAAGCTGTCTAAAGACATGCTGTAGTATGGTGAAGAACTCGGTCAAGCTCTGGTGCTGTGTCTCCCGCAGGCCTGTTAGCTGATAGGTTCGGCGCAAGAAGTCAAATGCCAAATTATAAATCTGCTCATTCACTTCATTCAGGATATTCTGGTAATCCAGCTTGTAATCCATCTTCGAGGGGAAAATCTCCATCTCTACCCGCAGCAGCGTCTGCCCCTCACCCCGGATTTCCCATTCCGTCAGGCCGACCTCATTCCCAAAATTGAGAGCGCCCGCAAGGATGGAATCGCCTAAAGGCTTAATCGATTGCCGCAGCAGCACATTGTCATGGTGAAACGAAAGGTTCCCGGAGGTCTTCTTCTGAATCACCAGCTCATACGACTGTGTCTCATAGAAACATGGAAACGCAGCCTCCCCCGGCTGCCAGTCCACCATCCCGCCCACTTCAGGTGAAAAGACTTTGATCTGGACATCACCAAGCCGTTCGGAATAATTAAGTCCAAGCTGAGCATTCACCCACTCCTGACTCGAAGACCGATGAAGCTGCAAAGTCTCTACCGTAGGATGATAAGGCCGTCCTTGAATGAAAAGCGTAAAAAGCTCCGTGTCCACACGGAGCAATTCCACCGTCTGATTAAGAGAGCCAGTATGAGGTGAATCCATCTTCCTCCAGCCTCCTGAGCATAAAAGCCAATTTACGAGCAGTTTGCGGATGTTTGGCCGTAGGCGGAGTTTGGCCAGCAGCCCATTTCATATAGAGTGGAGTAGCATCCTCTTTGAGTTCTTCAATATTTACCGTCACGCCAGCACCACTACCAATAGCACCCTTAATCAAGCTCAACAGGACTCGGCGAACCGAGGAGTGGCTCCCTTGGATTCGTGGTAGTATCTTTTGCAGCAGCTGCCAGTCAAAGGCTTCTTCCTCACTCATCAGCTTGTACCGATCGTTATAAATCATATAGAAGCAAATCGCATCCCGCACCCGAAAGCCCACATGAGCATGAATATCCTCAAGCAGGGCATTGATCTTAACCAATCTTTCTGTCGTCCGGACAACGAGCTCTTTGTTGACATCATAGGCATCAACTAGCTGCAAATAATCAGAGCGCAGGAAAAGATGATTCAGTTCAGCAGCGTCAGGGCTACCACTAGTCTCTACCTGCTCACCCAAATCCGGATACTGCTCTAGATTGATGTAATTGAACTCTAGCGTGTTGGCGCGGTCGAGTACTTTTTTGCTAAAAGGATGTGTTGTCTCGTCCATGTTCACCGTCCCGATCAAGAACACATTCTCCGGTATGCCAAGACTGCCATACTCCTCTTGATCCTCAAGCGTATCCAGCAAGGTAGACGAGATAAGGTCCTGCGTCGTAATCCTTCCCTCCCGCCACTCCTGTGTTTCCAGCACACTTAACAGATCACTGAAATAATGCTCGACCCGTGCCAAATTCATCTCATCCAGGCAGATAAAATAAGGCCTATGCTGATTCTCCAGCTTCCGCGCATCCACGAACACCTTCGTAATTGGGCCGGGCTGGAACCTGCCCGAAAGATCCTTATACCCGAGCAGATCCGCAGGATCACTCCAATCCGGCCGGACTGGGATCAAGGTAAACTGACCATTATCCCTCGTTGCTCCAAGCGCCTCCGCAAACAACTTCACTAGCCGAGTCTTTCCTGTGCCCGATATGCCCGCCAAAATAACAAAAGGCTTGGCCTTTAGCGAGAGGTAGAAGTTCTCAACAAGGTGCTCAGGGAAGAAGAAGCCTTGGCGGCGGATGTGGGATTGGATTTGGTGGAGGATACTTGTTACTTGCTCGTCCTTCAAAGGCTCCGCTTCTTGTGGCAATATTTCCACTTCCTCGTCATTGGCTTCATTACCTGTAGATGTCACAGTGTCCACATATAGACGATAATCTTCTATAACATTCTCCAGATCTCGAATCAGTTGTTCATCGTTCGGAACGCTTCCTCTTTCGTACTTAATGTAAGCAACAGTCGATACCTGATAATCTTGACCAAGTCCGCTATCCATGAGACGAATATTTTCATCCTTATTCATATGGGTAAGAGAAAGGAGCTCTCGAATCTCATGTGTTTGGTTTCGTAGATAAGCATAGCCTTCTCTACGTCCTTTCTCTTGAATAGGTACCGTCACACCTTGGTTAAACGTAAGATAGACAGCACTCATATCCTCAGCAAACAGATACACAACATATTCCCCATGCTGAGTCGTTTCCGTGATCCGTTTGTCCAGGATTGCTAGCCAAGGAACGGTTGCCCAATTTCCTTGTCCAACGGAACCTTGAACTTTGTATTGCTCATCTATGAAAGGTAATGCTTTGAGCTCGGAAGGAAGTGTCTGACGAAACAATGTACCAAGTGCATGACCCGCGAAAGGTTCCTTTTTGGCAGAAGTATACTCCGCCATAATCTTCTCCAGATAACCTTGCAAAGAGAAATGCTGTAAAGCGGCGTTGTAAGTCTGGAGTTCATCATTGGCCAGTCTCTCTAATTGCGAAAGCCCCTCTTCCCCTAGCTGTCTTTGAAGCTGGCTATGAAAACCAATAGTGTTATCTTCCGAATTCACAAACAAAATATGCGTAAGGGCATTAACAGGACTGTTAATGATATCTTTCAGCTGACTTTTAGGAGCATCCCTCCAAAGCTCCCGCCCTGGTGGCTGATCTACCCTATTTCCTCTTTCCTGTTCAGCTATGAAGTAGTTAAGAAACTGCTCCTTAACGCGATCGAACGAAACCCGCTCCTGATTGGTTGCTCTCAGCTCTTCAATTAAGGATAGGATTAGGACCATCTTATAGGATTTTTGCTTACGCTTGAAAATCTGTGTGATTATTTCCGGTAATGGCATGTTGTCCTCCAAGGATAGTAACGATTTGTAGTTATCTTAATCTTCCCACATGAATTTGGCGAATTTCTTAGTCTTTAATTTTCGAAAGACCATCCTGATACTTTAAGGATGGTCTTTCTTTTGGTTTACATAGCCTTTATCTTCCGGCAGCTTGGATAATTACTGCACCCCCAGAAAGCTGTGCCTTCCTTACTTTTACGTTGAACCATAGATGCTCCACATGCGCAGGTTACGGCATTTACTTTGGTACTATTAGCTTTCTTAGGCTTTACTTTGCCTTTTGTAGGCTGCCATTTGCCCCAGGCTCGGAGCTTGTTCTCGATTAGAGCCCCATGCCAGTAATCAACTTTAAATTGCTCCGCCTCTCGTTTTGCATCCGCTGTAAGATCTGAAGTGGTGATAAGCAGAGACAAGATGCAGTCATGATTTCTCTTAGCCCCTACCAATTCACGAACCGTCATAACCTGAACTTTATTATGTTCAGCATAACACTTGGCTTGCACCGCGGTTTTCTCGCCGCGCTTATCGATGATGACCAAGTCTACGCCCCCATCCTTGCCGCCCACTCCTACTTCTTTAACGGTGTAGCCTTGATCTCTGAAATACAGAGACAGCAATCTTTCAAACTCAGCGCCGTTAATTTGGTCTAAAGATGCTTTCAATAGCACTTCATCCGGTCTGCATGTTGTCGAGGAACGGTTAAAGGCAGTGGCCGTGCTTTTCTTAACGGGTGTTTTCCGCTTGGCTGAACTGCGTTTTTTCTTCTTATTTCTTTGCATCAGTCCGGCCAAGATGGATAAAAGGATGATAACTGCTATAAATCCAATAATTGATGCCATAATTGCTCCTTAGATACATTAGTATAATTGAGTTGTTATGCCATTACTCGCTTGATTTGACCTTCCAGGTACTCTCTTAGTTCTGGTTCTTCCTTTACCCTGACTGGGCCGTATGCCCATCTTGCTGATAAAAGCATTCTCAATTTACACTGTTAACTGGTTACTATCGACTTTCTCTCGGAAAGCTACTGCACTGCTGCTGTAAACAATCATGGATGCTCTCCTATAGGTCAGTATATTTGTCTTTCTTCCCAAATGCCTTCTCAATTGGATATTTAGCTTCATTCTTTTTAAGCTTAGTGAGGATTATGTCCTCAAGATCTAGATCTAATGACTGAGCTAAGTACACTGCGTAAACTAGCACATCCGCTAGTTCATCGGCGATCTGTTCTTTCTTAGACTCAACCGCTTCCTCTGAAGATTTCCACTGAAAATTCTCCAGCAGCTCTGAGGCCTCAATACTCAACGAGATAGCCAAATCCTTTGGATTATGGAATTGTTCCCAATTCCTATTCTCTCGAAAGGCTAAGATTAGTTTTATAAGCTCTTCTTTCATCCATATGCTCCTGTCATGAAAAGTGAGTAAACAACCCAAAAAGAGGCAGTTCTCCCGTTACCTGGGATACGCCTCTGAATGGTCAATCACGGCCATGCTTTGGCCTTGTTATATGCTTCTTAATTAAGAATATTATGGAGAGCAGGAATAGTCAAACTAAATAAAACACACTACTCTATTAAGCCTTCCGCATTTTATATAAATCTACTAGATAACAAAACCTCCTGTACTTAAAATGCGCAGTTTTATCCTGTACTAGCTTGATTTGACTTATATCATCATTTAAGTGACTCAACTGCTCGTCCACGTTCAGTCCATAACAAAGCGCAGTTTGCATAATAACAACCAGCCCATCAAGTAGTCCATTGGGGGAGTTCTGAAGAACGCGAGCATAATCATCCAGGAGTTCTGTTTTTCCAGATAAAATTTCTACGGCATATAAATTCACTTTTGCCAAATGACGAAATTCAAGAGCGATCTTACGCCCATCCGTCCCTAAATCCTCCATCCATCCAAGTTCTACATATCTGTAAATACTATCCCTGGCCTGCTCGTAATCCCCCAGATGCTGACATGCAACTCCCCGCATCTGTTGACTGAACCCAAAATAATAAACAAGAGGGTGCTGCATCTTAACAAAGGGGATCGTCATCCCCATCGCCTTGCAGTACAGCCGCTCTTCATAGATACGCTGGGCATAGCTATGCAAAATATCTGCAGTGTATAGCAGCTTGTCCCACTGTTCGAAGTAATGCGCAGTTTCCAGCATTTCCACAAGAACATCCGGGTTGAAGGACTTTAGAATTGAGAGGTGCATAGGTATAACCTCCTTATAGAGAGTAATTCCAGAAAAAGCTTCTTTCTCTATTTATGTGCTAGTAGTAGAATAATTAAAATATACTACTTATAAGGAGTTTTTTCAATAAATTTTACCGTCTATGAAACCCTGCTATTTATACCTGTACTCTCCTACCCTTTAGGAGAGGTGAATAATAATGACAAAGTTACGGAACTTGGTTGGGGATAGAGTAAGGGATATTCGGAAAGCAAAGGGCTTAACCCAACAAAAACTTGCGGAGTTATCCAATCTGGATGATGCCTATATAGGGTCAGTAGAACGAGGGGAACGAAATTTCTCTATAGATTCGCTTGAGAAAATTGTGGCAGCCTTAAAGGTTCAACCAAGTGAATTTTTTCAAAATTATGATAAACAAAATGAGATTGAAGCTGCACAAAGAGCGGCAGTTGATGAGTATATAGTTGCTGTGAGCGGGTTAAGTATTAAGCAAATCGAGGCTATGATGAGGATTGTAAAAGAGGTTAGCGGGGCCTTAGAATAGTGCACTAAGCTTTTTAGGTTATCTTTTTTATTTTCCCTTCATACATAAATGTTCTTTTCTGTAATAGTGATTAATTTAAAAATAGCTTTGGTATTTTGGAGTTAATTGCAAATATAGGAACAGCGAAGTCCTGTATCCACTCTCTATGACAATCCAATTATGCAGGAGACTAAAATGACGAATGAACTTATTTTTGAAAAAATAGGCTTTAATAAGTTGGATTCTGATCAGATTCAAGCAGATTATTTAATCAACCATCCAGTCGTCTATATTCTTTATAATCAACAGTTATCCCAAGCTTATATTGGGCAAACTGTTCACGTGAAGAGACGCCTAAATGAGCACCTAAAAAATCCACGGCGTAAAATCCATAATCAAACAATCATTATTGGAGACGAGAGGTTTCATCAATCTGCCACTTACAACATCGAGACCAATCTAATTAATTATTTTATTGCCGAAAATCAATATAAACTCCAAAATGTCAGTCAAACAGTAAAAACCCAGATGCATAATTACTATCAAAAGGAATATTACAACCAAGAAATCTTTATGCAAATATGGGAAAGGCTAAAGCAAGAACATATTGTAGAGGAAACGCTTGAGAACTTAAGAAATAAGGATACGTATAAGCTTTCTCCCTATAAAGAACTCTCGGAACAGCAACTAGAAGTAAAAAATTCTGTTATAGAGTTTTGTCAGAAGCACGCTAAAAAGACTACTCCTCACGTACTTGTAATTGAGGGTAATGCAGGCACAGGAAAAAGTGTATTATTAAGTTCAATATTTAATACTATTCAAGATTATGCTAATGATACTAGCTCCACTTTGAATGGTACAAATAATTACTTATTGGTTAATCATAGCGAAATGTTAAAAACTTATCAAAGTATAGCTAATAGTCTCCCTAATTTAAAAAAGAAAAACTTTTTGAAACCAACGTCCTTCATAAACAAAACAGTAGATCCAAATACTAAATTAGCTAATATTGTATTAATAGATGAAGCACATTTACTCTTAACTAAAGAAGACAATTATAATAACTTCCGGTATGCGAATCAGCTAGAGGAGATCATTAAAAGAAGTGTTGTAACTATTGTAATCTTTGATCCGAGGCAGGTTCTCAAGATTAAAAGTTATTGGAATAGACAAATGCTGAATGAAGTAACAGAAAAATATCCTACCAAAAAATTTCAATTAACTGATCAATTTCGAATGAATGCGGGTCCAGAAATCATAAATTGGATCGACTGCTTCCTTTCAAAGAAGCTTGTTAAGATTCCTACAGACAACAAAAATGCATATGATCTGCAAATCTTTAGTAATGTACATCAATTTAAGAAAGCGATTGAAGACAAGAATCAGGAATTTGGTCTGTCAAGATTGGTGTCAACCTTTGATTATGAACATAAAAAGGATGGAGAGATATATTACATAGAGGCTGATGGGCTGAAAATGCCATGGAATATAACGAGTAACAGTACTACTTGGGCCGAAGAAACTCATACTATTCAAGAAGTAGGTTCTATTTATACCATCCAAGGTTTTGATTTGAATTATGTTGGTGTAATCCTCGGCCCATCCATTGGATACGATGAGAAAACAGATCAAATTCTAATCGACGTTACTAAATACAAGGACGTAGGTGCCTTTGCCTCACGAACTGATTTCTCCAATGAGAAAATAAAACAGGTTAAAGAAGAGATCATATTAAATTCGCTCAATGTTTTAATGAAACGTGGCATCCATGGACTCTATATCTATGCTACCGACTCAAAGCTAAGAGAGAGATTATTATTATGCCGTCCCGATGCAGGCTCTTAGGAGCCTGCTGACATAGTCTATCTATAGTAAGTTTAAAGTATACCCGTTAGCAGAAATTCTAACATTTCAAGCTGTAGAAGCTGAAGGCTTATTATCCTTTCTGGCATCTATTAATACGATATCCTTATTACCTATTAGGGATAAATCATTTAGTACGGTATTTATTTTTTTGTATTCTATTTCAGAGAAATACAAAATAACTTTAATTGATTTTTTCGTATTATTAGCTTGTTGATATATCTCGACTTGTTTTTCTAAGTTTCTTTTTAACTTAGTGTTGCTTGCTAGCTTAAACTCAATAAGAGTTTTATCACTATCACCTCGCGAAATCTTAAAGTCAACTGGCCCTCTACCATTATTCACTTCTCGATTCACATCAGAAGAACTGGCGAACCACGTGAGCCTGTATAATATTTGCAAGTCATTTTCCTTCTGAATAGGTATTCCGTTAGAGTAAAATATTTTATATCCATCTTTGTTTTCAATAACGTCTTTTAAAAAGATAAGCCTTTGGTGTGCCTCCTCATATGTATCACCAGAAAATCCGTAAAAATTTGTACTAGAACTCAAAATCTTAGCCAACTCTCCAAATTGTTTTACATATTTGTTTATGGAGAACAATACCTTATCTATACTTATTTTCTCTGCAGTGTCCCCATGATCTTCCTTATTTTTTATATAGTAATCAATTAGTTCTGGGTACTCTTTTATTGTTTTAGAAAGCGCCTCTTGTTTATCTCTTTGTGTAGGTTTCTCTGGGATCATACTGTAAAAATAATTATTAATTTGCTCTCTTAGTTCAACATTTGAAATAGCAGGAGGAATGTCAGCAAATCTATTAAGAAGATCGAATCTACTTATCCACGTTTCATCCTTTGTAAGCATGTCCCTTGGAGTTAGAAGAACATAGTCATTATTAATAAAAGGCAGCTTAAAGCGGTTGGTCTCCCAAACCTCTCTTTCATAATTAAAATTAGCTCCCCTAACTGCGATTTCTTTTAAATATTTTTCATCAATATATTTTTCAGCGAACGTTTCAGTGTATTTGAGTAAATATCCATGTATTAGATTTGTCGTAAAATCACTTATGTTATCTTTACCTACCCTCTCTTTAATTAGACATAACTTTTCTAAATGCGTGCCTTTCGTTACCTTTTCATTTCCAAAATCATTAAATATATTTTGGAGGTTCTCGTGTAGAGAAATCGCAAACTCTTTTCCTAATCCACTTCCACCATTTCCGTCCTCACAAAAACCAAACCAATTTTGTTTTACTTCAGGAAACTGATACCATGCCTTTAATAAGCCGTCAGTTATTTTTATTGTATTTGATTTGTCTTTTAAAAAATATAAATACTTGAGAATATTCGTATGTAACTGTTGGTACTCTTCCTTTTTGCTGTTAAAAAGAAGAAAGGGATCAATAAATAAAGGTAAGTCATTTATAAGTGAAATATCAAATGCTCCATACTCTTCGATGACTTGCGGGCTTACTTCAAAAAAATCGCTAAAGTATAGCTTCACTTAATCACTCTCCTTTATGATTTTCAACACATCATCAATCTAATCAACAAATCACTAATCACTTTTTGAATATATGGTGTATTCGCTCAAGTTCATTAACTTTAGATTCTACTCTTTCAATTAACATTTCATTGGTTTCATCAATCCAACTTGCATTCAAATCAAAACTATTTAATCTCATGATCCCTTGTTTACTCTTAACTGGTATTTCAATGCTTGACCAAGGATTTTGATAAAAAACTTGGCAATTACTTAAACCGATTATTATGCCAGCCCATTCATGATTATTTCTAAAATATCCGTCGTATTGTTGTACATTCCTTTCATAAATCTGCCCTTCATAGTGCTTGAGCCAAGTTAGATCACCAAAAATCGAAGATCCTTTTTTGCCATAAAGCATCTGCCAAATACCAAAGTTACTAGTTTGATATATATTTTTAAAAGAATCCGAATAGCAAGGATAAACATCACTTTTATTAATAGATAGGTCACTATCTTCAAAGTTAAGCCACAATATATTTATTGCTCCATATACAGTTTGTTCAGCTTTTCCTTTATTACTTAGCAGCCTTTTGTACAGTTCTGCGATCCTATCCTTATTCTTCCCGCGTATGTAGTTAACTGAAACAGTACTTACCTTTAAGATATCGCTATTGTTTTTTAATTGTGAAATTTCTTGATTGTAAAATCCCCTTAACTTTTCTTCAGCCGCCTTATTCATTCTTGGCGTCATCACTTCAATGAATAACTCTTGGCCTGTATAATCGTTCACTTTAAAATCCGGTGTTTTTTTATCTTTCTTTTCTGCTATCTCTTCAACCTTGAATCTAGACTCTTCAAGCATATAGCGACATCTATACTCTCCAAGCGTTCCTACTGCTTGATTATAGTTATCCTTAGTTTGAAGCACTCGTGAATTCCAAGTCTTCTCAAAATAATTTGGGTGTTTTTTCTTGGTTTCTAATATAATTTCTAAGAGCTTTTCAGCACGTTTTTTCTCTTGAAAAAAAGTATTCTCACTTTCTAATACTCTTACCAACCTATCAATTGGGTGGGTTCTTATACATATTTTATTTTTATGAATGTTATCCCAAAACTTTTCTGGAATAATACTCTTTAATTCAATAATATTCTCCATAATTTCTCTCCTGTTAATAGAATATATGTGTGACTACGCATCACTTATCGTTTCTGACTATCAAACTTGTCTTCATATCTTTAAGCCTTATTGAATCGCTTCATCCGAGTTTACTTTGTCTACTTTATCAGGTCGTCATTGGCTTCAATTACATTGTACCATATGCTGGAATCTCCTTCTTTCGTATCGCAGAATACTCTCTAATAGTTGCTGAGAAGATGTGTACTACTTTACCTAGCATAGACAAACAGTAATTTGGATGTAATCTCCCTCCCAGCTATCTTTAAGCATCCTGCTCGCGCTTCAAATAATAACAAAAATACCCTCTCAGTAAAGAGAGGGTGATCACACATTAACTTCTCATTCGTTTTTTTCGTTCCAAACTAATAATAATGAACATCTTTCCACATGTATCGTGCGTTCAGTGCGAGCAACCTCGACACAAAGTGCCCCAACAAATGTAAAGCCGACAATCTAAACCAAAGGATCTTCGGATTAATAATTCCAAATATTTACCACTTAAAAATGAGCTCTTAATTATACTACCCCATCCACTTGCCGGGTGCCCCCTTGCCCATCTATGATCATCCGCGGGTAAAAATCATTCACCTCACAATGTATCACGCCGTAGTTCATAAAAATACTGCACAATCGGATGCTTCAACCTCATCTTCTCGGACATGCTTAAAATCCGCTTCTTCCCAACCCTCCTGTCCACCAAAGCCAGAATATTCAATACCATATCACTGCTCTCCAAGCTCTCCTCTATAGGAGTAGTTAGGAACTTATTTGCCACAACAATAAAATTGGATTTGCTTAATGAAGCTTGTGCTGCCAAAAGCTCTTTGGCGTGTTCTGTACTTTTTCTGCTTCTGGCCATTACGATTAGGCGATCCTCCGGCACTGGCCCCTTAGCTGCTTGTCTGACCGCTTCAATGTCGTCCTTGCTGACAGGAATCTGGATATCCGGATCATTCTTAATTTCCAGCTCTGTTTGATACCATCTGATCGTGTTCGTTTTATCACCCATATTGAGTATGTTCTTTTTATCTACTGAGATATAACAGATCCCAGATTTATCAGGCAGATAACGGTAACCTGGCGCGCGGTATTCTACCCTTCCATGTAACGCAGGACTGAGAAAGCCCTCCAGTTGTTGCTTCAATTTGCTCCAGGACATGTAATCCCCCTCCATAACCAAACAGAGGAAAGGCTTGTTGGCTCCGGGTTTATCCCATCTCCATTCATCCGATCCTCATTCTCTTGACGTCTTTTCTCTATTTTCTACACGGATTTATTTAGAATCACTTAATCTCCGTGCTCCTCCGCTCCATCCTGCTCTTTGCTTCCAAATTCATCGAGCAGCGCACGCACTTCATCTGTTGATTTTGCGTTCATTAAGTTATTTCTTAATTCACTTGCTCCGCGAAATCCGCGGACATATATTTTAAAGAATCGGGCAAGAGGTCTGAACGAACGTGGTTCCAGTCCTGAATATTGATCATGGAGATCCAGATGCAGCCGCAGCAAATCAAGCAATTCCCTACTACTGTGATCCTTCGGCTCCCTCTCAAACGCAAACGGATTATGAAAAATACCACGCCCGATCATAATACCATCCACACCGTATTGCTCAGCAAGCTTGAGGCCGGTCTCACGGTCAGGGATATCCCCGTTAATGGTCAGCAGTGTATCTGGTGCCACCTCATCACGAAGTTTCTTAATCTCAGGAATCAGCTCCCAGTGAGCATCTGCTTTGCTCATTTCCTCTCTTGTGCGCAGATGAATGGACAGATTAACAATGTCTTGCTGCAAAATATGGGTTAACCAGCCGCGCCATTCGTCTAAGCTACTGAAACCGAGCCTTGTTTTTACACTGACGGGCAGTCCCCCGGCTTTGGCTGCTTGAATGATATCCGCTGCGATTTCCGGACGGCAGATCAGGCCGCTTCCCTTCCCGTTCTCTGCTACATTCGCTACAGGACAACCCATGTTAATATCGATGCCTTTGAATCCTTCCTTCGCCATACCGATGCTCATTTGACGAAAGTATTCCGGCTTATCTCCCCAGATATGAGCTACAATGGGCTGTTCATCCTCTGTGAAAGTCAAACGCCCGCGCACACTCTGGTTCCCCTCCGGGTGACAATAACTCTCTGTATTCGCAAACTCCGTAAAAAACACATCCGGTCTGGCAGCAATACTTACGACATGGCGAAAAACAACATCCGTCACATCCTCCATGGGCGCCAGTATAAAAAACGGCCGCGGTAAATCACGCCAAAAATTATTTGTCATATCCAAAACCTCTCTATGCATACCAGGACAAATCTGTATCCCGAAGTGGTAAACCCAACCTGCTCAAGCCCTTACTTCTTCTTCACTTACAGCATGTTAAATCAAAGTATATCATAACCCCGAGAGAGGCATACATATCCCAAAAAATTCAAAAAAGAGGAGGCGGGGTGAATTTTTGAGTAAGCACCCGCTTCCTTATAAAATCCTTAAAAATGGCTATTACAATAGCAGTAACAATTTATCAAAAGTGTACAAACTGGAATGTAAAATGGAGGAATTTAAGATGTATGAGTACATAATAAAAACCAATAATGTTTCTAAAAAATTCAAAAAGACATATGCAATAAAAGATTTATCTATGTCTGTAAGAAAAAATTCTGTCTACGGTTTATTAGGACCTAATGGTGCTGGCAAATCAACATTATTGAAGATGATTACAGGAATTATCAGACCGACTTCAGGTGAAATATTATTCAACAATCTCCCTTGGACTCGAAAAGATTTATTGAATATTGGTTCATTAATCGAATTACCTCCACTCTATGAAAATTTAACGGCGTTTGAAAATTTAAAAGTGCGAGCGACTCTTATGGGCATTTCAACAAATAAATGTAATGAGGTTTTACAAAAAATGGACTTACTAAATGCTAAAAATAAAAAGACTCCGATTTTTCGTTAGGAATGAAGCAGAGATTGGGTATAGCATTAGCGCTACTAAATAACCCCCAATTATTAGTCTTAGATGAACCTACAAACGGGTTAGACCCTTTTGGTATTGAAGAATTAAGGAAAATGATTCGAACATTTGCGGAGTCTGGGATTTCTGTAATTATATCAAGTCATATTTTAAGCGAAGTACAAAAAGTTGCCGATGACATAGGGATCATATACAATGGTTTGCTCCTGTATCAAGATAAAATTGATGCAAATGAAAATCTGGAACAACTGTTTATGGATATCGTCAGAAAGGAGCGTGAATCCTGATGTTACGAACATATTTAAGAGCAGAAAACTTGAAATTTAAACGCTCCCTATTTAGAAAACTCATTATATTTATTCCAGTAGCTTTAATTTTAATATCGATGATATTTATATTTATTGGTATTGGTTTAGGTGGTTTTTCAAGCTCTATCGTTTGCAATTGGTGTATGCCTATTGCGTCTATATCCATTGTGATTTTATGTCATTTAGTTAATGATAAGGATCAAAAACACAAATACCGAACTCTTTATAGTTTGCCCATCGATTTGGAGAAGACATTTATTTCTAAAACAATATTGATAGTGCTTAATCTTTTGATACTATCATTATTGCTATCGTTTATCACTGTTATCTCTGAGTGCATATTGTCAGGTGTTTCAGGTGCAATTGGTCATAGCGGATATTATCTTTTAGGATACTGCTTATTGTGGCTCTCTTTATTATGGCAGATCCCTTTCTGTTTATTTTTGGATCAAAAAGTCGGATTTGTTGGTTCTGTGATCATAAATTTGTTTGCCAGTGCGTCAGGTGGTTTATTTTTTTCCTTGACGCCTTTGTTTTGGTTCTTCCCATATAGCTGGCCTGCGAGGTTTATGGTTACATTATTTGGAGTTTTGCCAAACGGATTATTAGTCGAAGCAGATTCAAGATACATTTTAAATTTAGGAGAAAGTTCATTGCTGGTATTGATATCCTTGCTTGCTATGCTGGTTCTTTCAGCATTGTTTTCGCGCTGGTACGGAAAGCAGGTGTATCGCAAATGACGATTATAAGGGAGTTTTTTTCTAACTTTACCAAAATCAAACGAACTCCAATTATTTTATTGCATTTGTTACTGCCTATCGTGGTTACAACATTATTTTTAGTTTATTACGCTTATGCTGGATACCATATTATTCCTGATGTGAGGTTGTTTTTCGTTATATTACAAATAGGTTATCCGATTTTTGTTAGTATCGTTGTGCCCATTTTAATTCATTTAGATAGGAATATAAACAATATTCAAAATGCTTTAGGTTTAGTGGAGTCTCGAAGAAGCGTATACCTGGGGAAATTGTTCTTTCTACTGTTTCTTTCAGCCATAAGTATGATAATATATGGACTTTGTTTCTATATTGGAGTCCATTTTTTTCTGGATATCAGCATAACACACTTTGGTTCATATCTTGACATATTTTATATATTTTTGTTTAGCAACTTATTTTTATATTTATTACACGTTCCGATTGCTTTTCGGTTTGGTTCAAGTATTTCTGTTTTGTTAGGGATCTCTGGTACAATTTTTGCAGGTTACTTTAAAAATGCTATTGGTGATCAAATTTGGCCGATCATTCCTTGGGAATGGGGTGTTCGGTTTTTGGAAAATGATTTTGGCTTTTCAAACACACCTGTTTTTCCTGGAATTATTTCTCTGATTATGATTACTTCGATTGTTCTGGTTTTGTCACTACTATGGTTTAGTAGATGGGAAGGTAAAGTCATACAAGAATAAAACAAGGAGGATAGACTATGCCGAAACTGTTGGTGGTCGATGATGACCTTGATATGCTGGCCCTGGTGCGCTCCGCCCTGGAAAAGGACGGCCACCAGGTAGACACCGAAACGGATGCCGCTACCGTGCAGCCCGCCCGGTGCCAGCTGTACGATCTTCTACTGCTCGATGTGATGATGCCCGGCGAGGATGGCTTTTCCCTTTGCAGCCGTATCCGTGCCGAGGTGGATTGCCCCATCCTGTTCTTAACCGCCAAGGCGGAAGACGCGGCCCTTGTACAGGGCTTTGGCCTGGGCGCCGATGATTACATTAAAAAGCCATTCAGTATTGCTGAGCTGCGCGCACGGGTAAACGCCCATCTGCGGCGGGAGGTGCGCCAGCCGACCTCCACCCTGAGCCGAGGCGGTGTGCGCTTTGATATGCAGGCAAAAGTGGCCATCGCGGGCGAACACACACTGCCCTTTACCAAGGGCGAATACGCCATCTGTGAGCACCTGGCCCTGCACGCCGGACAGGTGTTTACCAAAGAACAATTATACGAAGCGGTTTTCGGCTTTGATGCCGAGGGCGATTCGTCAGCCATTGCGGAGCACATCAAAAATATCCGCGCCAAGCTGAAAGCCGACGGCCTCAGCCCCATAGAAACCGTTTGGGGGGTGGGCTACAAATGGCGAAAAGACAGCGTTCTGTAAGCCTTTCCTTTGTGCTTTTGCGCTTTGCCATAGTTATGCTTGGCTGTATGCTGTTATGCTGCCTGGCATGGTATGTCGTCATGGTGCGGCTTCAAAACACCGGCGTTACTTACCAGGGAGCCGTCTCCAACCAACAGGTGGAGAAAATGCTGGCCGGAGAGCCAAAAACTTTTGTTTCTCCTGGTGACGATTTTCTGGCCGAGTACGCTTTGTTTGGCCGGAACGGCGAAGTATTGGAAAGCAACGTAGAGGGAAAGAAGCTGGAAGTCCTGGCCGGGTTTTTACAGGAGGATGCCTACAGCATACATGTTTCGCGGTACACCTACACGGATGGAAGCACCGTAATCTTTCGCTGGCATTACAGGGCAGAGTTTGTCAACCCTGTGCTGCGTGGCATCCTGCCCCCCGCTGAATACCTGGGGCTGGCCACACTTGGTGTAGCGTTGGTGCTCTGTCTGCTGTTTAACACCCTGTGGCTCCGTCGGCGCCTCGCCGCCAAGCTGAAGCTGTTCAGCGAGGTGAGTGAAAAGGTAGGCGCGCAGGAATTGGATTTCGCAATTCCCCACGCGGGCATACGGGAGTACGACCAGGCGCTCGGTGCTATGGAGCATATGCGGGAGGCATTGTACAGCTCCCTGTCCACTCAGTGGGCGGCACAGCAAGAACGCGAGGCGGAAATAGCAGCACTCGCGCATGATTTAAAAACCCCGCTCACCCTGGTGGGAGGCAACGCCGAACTTCTGCTGGATGAAGAACTGCCTGAGAGCAGCCGCAAAATGGTGGAAACAATTGAGGCAAGCAACGACCGGGCCAAGCAGTATGTTGCCAGCCTGCTGGAAACCTCCGCCGGTGCGGATGAGGTATTTGAAAACACCAGCCTGCCCGCCATGTTTGACGAGCTTTGCCAGAGCACAATGGCCATTGCAGAAGCCAAGAGGGTTTGCCTGCAAACCCAAAACGGCCTGGAGGGTGCTGCGAGCATTCAGAAAGACCATTTACTTCGCGCTCTCGGTAATGTGGTGCAGAATGCTATCGAGCATACACCTGCGGGTGGAAACGTGTATTTGGAAGGCAGCATGGTAGATGGCGGCTGGCAAGTCACTGTGTGTGATGAAGGCCCCGGCTTTAGCAAGGCGGCGTTACACCATGCAACAGAGCGCCTATGGCGTGGTGATGCAGCGCGTGGCACCGATGGACACAGTGGCCTTGGCCTTTGGTTTGCAGCACAAGTAGCAAAAACGCACGCAGGACAACTAGAACTGCGCAACTGCAATTCTGGTGGGGTGGTTACAATCAAGTTAACTTTGGATCACAAAAACTGTGTGGGAAATTAGGCGATGCGGGACCGGATCTACCCTCCATCCTACTGTGATGTTGAGCAAAAAACAGCACAAAATATCATGCGCTGCTCCCCTCCCCGCCTTAAACTGTAGAAAAAAGGAGGAGACAGGATGCTAACGATTCCCGTTCACACACTAGAATTGAAAGGAACAAGCTATGAAATAGGATATAAGCTAGGCAACCTCATTTCAGAAAACACAGCACACAAGATCGCTCATACTCGTACACTTGAAGGCTTCGGTCTAACCGATTATAAAGACGCAGTCAAGCTATTCGATGAGTGGTGCCCAGGCATATCGGAAGAAATTTCCGGCTTTGCCGATGCATTAAAGGTTAATACCAAGCAAATCGCTTACTACACCATGACGTATTTGCTGCCGCGATGCAGTCAGATTGCCTTGCTGCCAAATATGACAGCACAGAATATGCCATTGTTGGCTCGCAATTATGAATTCAATCATCAGAGCGAGGATTTTGTGTTAGTCAGAACCTCCGTTACAGGTAAATATACGCACATGGGTACAAGTACAATGAGCTTTGGCAGAGACGACGGTTTCAATGAGCATGGACTTGCTGTAACGATGAGTGCTTGCGGCTTTCCCGTTGGGGCTGTACCTTTTTTACGAGCTCCTAAAATCAAAGGATTACATTTCTGGGCGGCTATTCGGGCGTTACTGGAAAATTGTAAAAATGTCGAAGAATCACTTTATTATTTGAAAGAAATGCCTATCGCCTGTAATGTTAATTTGATGCTGCTCGATAAAAACGGGAACGCCGCCTTGTTTGAAACGATGGACGGCAAACAAGCAACGAAGCAAATATGTCCGTCTTCACAAGAGCAGTTTCTCTGGGCTACCAATCACCCAGTTCTTCCGCCATTAGTTCAATATGAGCCCCAGGCTGCCATTCATTCCTTGCAGCGAGGGGAATGGATCGTTTCCCAACTGGTAGGAGCATCGGCAATAACGAATAAACAGCTAAAGGAGATGCTGTTGTCCAAATACCCCAATGGGCTGTGTTCCCATTATTTTGAGGATTACTTCGGTACAACCAAAAGCATGGTGTTCTCCCCTGCGGACGGTATAATAGAGCTATGCTGGGGCGGCAGAGCGGAGAATGGCTGGCATACTTATGATATAAAACAAGCAATACCAGACTCATCAACCACTATCCAGATTAGCATGGAGAGAGCGGACAAAGCTATGTTCGGCTACCAATCCTTGCAGAGTTGACCGATGGAGGGATTCAGATTGGACTACCGGCTGGCGTTAGAGCAGGCGATCATCTACATCGAAGACAGGCTTGGCGAAGCGATCAAAGTGGAGGAGGTTGCTCAGGTAGCAGGATACTCCTACTATCATTTGAACCGCCAATTCACCGCTATATTGGGGGAAAGCATCGGCAGTTACATCAAGAAACGGCGGCTAGCCAATTCTGCAAAAGCTTTGCTTTACACCAACAACAAAATTATAGATATTGCGCTGGAACACGGCTTTGAGTCCGCCGAGTCATTTAGCCGCGCGTTTAAATTCGTATATAAGGCCAGTCCGCAGGAATATCGCGTCAATCGACTGGACACCTTCATTGCTTCCAAGACCAAATTGCACGCTCATTTATTGGAGCATCTAACGTGCAACGTTACCGTACATCCTGTCATTGTAGAACTGCCTGAGACGAAGGTCGCCGGAATACGCGGTGAAACGACGCTCAAGGATAACAAACTAGCCGAACTTTGGCAGGAATTCAACAAAATCTCCACTAGAATTCCCTATCGTTCACTTAATGGACGAGGATTTGGCATCTGCGAGGCTTGTCATGAAAATAGCCTGTACTCCATGAGCGATGAGGTGCTATTCACGGAGGTTGCTGGCATCGAAGTGGATTCTTTTGATGGACTTCCTTCAACCTTTGTGCAAAAAGTAATTCCTGAGGGGTGCTACGCCGTATTCACTCACACAGGCACGCTGCGTATGCTTCCTCAGACGTTCCATTACATATGGGGAACGTGGTTCCTTAACACGAAAGAGGAAATGGACGATCGGGAGGACTTTGAGCTATACGATCAACGATATTTGGGGTATGACAATCCTGATTCTAAAATAGATTTGTACATTCCGATTAAATAAGGTTCATAAATCACTGGTGCAGTTTTGATTGATAGAGTGGTGTAGACCGAATTGCAAAAGCCCAAGCGTTGAATAAGCTTGGGCTTCTATTTATAGGTAAATGTGGCTTTCAGACATTATTCATGAATCAACAACGCACAGCACTCACTCCACATGTATGGGTTGCTCAAAATAGACAGTTCAGATGTGGCAGTATTCGCTACCCGGTTACGGAACAGCTTCTCAATACGTCGCTTTTGGAGCAAACTGACCTTGATTCTTTAGAGCATAGTCAAAAAAACGAAGGATAAGTTCATTTTGAGTTTCAATCGCGTAATATTTATCGATATCTGCTTTTCCGCCTTGCAACAGGTTTGCCAATATGGGCGAGAATAAAGGTAGATCGGTTAAACTTAAATGTTTTGCGCCTTTAAAATGAACGTTGTATGCACCTTTAAAATTTTTATTCGAAATTCTATTCGCGATATACGGAAGATACGAAGAACTGCTGTCGAGCTGTATCCACACATCATCCGAATAAACATTAAGAAGCGGGATGGTGAAAGCTTCGGATTTTGCAGTTAATTCGTTCGTAACTTTATCATACACAAGCTCACTAAAGAACGGAGCATCTATATTTACTACGGCGTCAATGTCATCGCGTTCTCTGCTCAGTGCTACGCTTGCCGCCCCCCCCCATAGAATGACCGAACACACCTATTTTCTGTGTATCGATGCGTTCATATACAGAATCTTTTTTTTGCCCGGCTTGATCCAGAATCGTATCCATGACAAAATCCATATCATCCGTTCGCAATTTCATCCATTTTTGAGTAAGCTCGAAAAACTCACCAAGCGAATAAACCCCTTCTTTATTTGCATTGTTGACTTCTTGCATGTACTCGGGATTAACCGTCACGACCTTTCCATCCTCGGAGACGGTATAAAAAGAATGATAGGGATGGTCAATGGAAACGACGACATAACCGTGGCTCGCAAGTTCTGTAAAGGTAGAAGTGTTGCTTGCTTTAATACCGAATGCTCCGTGGGAGAACACAAGCAAAGGATAGGTTCCGTCTGCCTGATCAGGAAACCAAAATTCCACGTTAACAAACCGATTGTCTTCCTGATCCGTAAATTCTTCGATACGATTCTTGTCCACATAGCTGTAAGTGGCGGTCGCCACTGCATACGGACCTGTCACTTGCGGCAGCCTATACTGTGGAAAAAGTAAAACAGGAACCAGGGTAACGACAACGGTCAGTGCTAACAAAAGGAATTTCCATACCGTAGAAAAAGCTTTGTAACGCGGAGTGTGTGTTTGTTTGCGTAGGAGCACAAGCATTTCCTTGAACGCTAATATAAAGAGCAAGCCTGCAAATAGCCCCCAAGTGTACTCCCATACGATAACTTTCCCCAAGATCAGCATCATGAATCCTATAAACATTGCAATTCTCGTCCAACTCTTTATCTTGCTGCGGCTTTGCTTGGTTGCAATGGAATAAACGGCAATTGCCAGCTCGAAGACTAACGTAACAACAAGTATTAAAATCTCCATATGATCTCTCTGCTCCTCGTCCAACTTTTTATGAGTTCATTATAAAAAATGGCCGAGCAGGTGTATACGCATAAACGATAAGCTGTAGGTGAGAGCCAATAAGTTGTAGAAAACAACGCAAAGCTGTGTACTTACGCTGCGAATACGGCTTTTTTGGGGAGCGGTTTGTGTATATCTTCTAAACCTCGTTTTTAAATGTTTTTAGTCTTTCATTGATCTTTTGAGCTTCCTTTTTGTCATTCTTATACGTCAGTAGGCGAACGATAGCATATACTGCGGCAATTTGCAAAGCAAATAATAGTATACCGAAAGTGCCGTATACGAGATTCAATATGACAGCCAGAGAAATTAATAGGGCTTCCAGAAAAAAGAAATGTAAAATCACCCGGAGGCGCATTTTATTCTCGCTAATCGCATGTGGCGTATATAAAATGATTCCGGTCAAAGCACCCAGAAAACAGAAAGCCATAATTGTAAAAATCGTCTTTAATTCGAAACTTGCATCAGGAGCATAGATTTGCCGCAAAACAGTGATGATTATAATGATGGAGGCGAATATAATTAAGAAATCTCTAATCGTTTCTTTTATAAGCTCGGAATACTTCATATAGGTCCCCCTTTTATAATCCAAGCATTTGTTTAAGCATTGGCACATACTGCCGTGATATGACTACCTTTTCCCCGTTATCCAATAATGCTTGAAAACGGCCGCTGATCGAAGGATGAATACTGGCAATCTTAGCTATATTTAGAATGGTCGATTTGGAGGCGCGAAAACAATGTTTCTCTTTGCAAAGTTCCTCCAGTTCATAAAGCTTTAGTTTGACTTCATGAACGTTGTTCTTACCATACGCAAACACTTTTCCGTCAACAGCTTCAAAATAATAAATATCACTAAGTTTGATGCGGCTGATCTTATCCTCATGATAACCAAGTATAATGAGCGTTTCGGTTTTTAGTTTATTAACGAGCTCATGTATTTCTTCGTCTACTTGGTGACACCTGATGCGGATCTCCTCTTCTTCTGTATGGTCTATTACTTCGATGGAAATTTTGATAGAATCACCCTCGGAAATTCGAATTAAACTTGGCAATAAGAAGTTGAAAGTAAAACCCATAAACACATCATAATTTCCAAATTACTCAATTACCTTTTCTGAATCCTGTTACTTTTTTCGACTTCAAGACCTATGAATCCTTCTAAGAGAACCATTTTCTCCAAAATTCACCTTAATTCCGGACTAAAAAAGAGAGCTATCCAAGGACGCTCTCATCAAAATTTCCTACAAATGAATTTATTACTCTCTCATTTACTATTCTCTGACATATCTACACACTCGACGTCAAAACCAAGGTCCAGCACGACGAAACCTCGATTTTGTCCTTCAGCACCTTATTTTTGAAATCAGCGCCATCCTTCGTGAAGGTCATAAAACCCGCAAAGTGTTGAAAACAAAGGATTTCTACGTATCTATTCGTTGCATTCCTCCCTTGGGGTGGACTTTTTTATTTTGACAAACGAATACCGTTACAGTAAACTGTAACCAATACAGTAAAGTGTAACACATACATTTGAATGTCATTGGAGGTGTACCATGAATAGCTATACCGCTAAACAAATAGCTGAAATTCTCCAACAAGATGATCCACGCATGAATCTGCGAACGGTAAGGTACTACACTCAAATTGGTATGGTACCGCCCCTTGAATTAGTGGGTAACAAAAGGGTTTACACAGATAGCCACATCAATTACTTTCGCGCAATTATTACCTTATCAAGAACCGGGGAAACCTTGGCTTCCATTCAAGAGACATTGAAAAAACTTTCCTTGGAGGACATCGAAAAAATAAGTCAGCAATTAACATTGTATGAATCCAGCCGAATTATTGAAAACGAAACTCTAAAGATAACGGACGATGTCATTATAACGATTAGCCCTCGAATTTCTGCGGAGTTAAAACAAAAAGTCATTGATTCAGTATCTCAAGCACTAAGGGGTGAAAATCAATAATGCTCGACATTAAATTAGCCAAGTCAAAGATGGAGAACGAAGAAGGTATGAATCATCTTTGGGTTCAGTTATTTCAGGATGAAAAAGTTCAACCCCAAAAGTCGGAAATCCAAATACAACTACCAAAAGGTATCTACCGTTCGAATAACCTTAATGGTTTTGTTGAGAATGAACGAGAACACATTGTAGTTGATGCCTTCGACCAAGATGTTATCATAGAAATCTTTACCCAAGATGCGATTCAATGTGGTGAAATGACAATCGTAGTAAGCTTATTGACAGCCGAGACTACGATAAGCAAAGAAATTCGGATTCAAATAGTCGAAGAAGATGAAATGGATATGGTTGAGATTGACGAACAAGTTGTCGAACGAATCAAAGAGTTAAGCAATGCCGCTCCAACCTACGATGCGGAAACAAATATTGTATCAATTCAACCAAGGATACTGGAGAAAAGGGACAATGAGTATTCGCACTTAGAAAAGAAATATCGCATTGACTACTGATGATGAAGGGGGTATAGCCATGAATCTGATTCCTTATGTTGTCGAGCAATCCTCTAGGGGTGAAAGAGCCTACGATATTTACTCTAGGCTCCTGCAAGACCGCATCTTATTTGTGTCCGGAGAAATTACCGACGATGTTGCCAATAGCGTCATAGCACAGCTTCTATACTTAGATGCTATGGATTCGGAAAAGGACATTAACATGTACATCAACTCACCGGGCGGTTCCATTACAGCAGGCATGGGAATCTACGATGCCATGCATTTAGTAAAGGCTGATGTAACAACACTATGTGTTGGAATGGCGGCTTCAATGGGTGCCTTTTTATTGGCAAATGGAGCGAAAGGTAAGCGGCTTGCACTTCCTAACAGTGAAATCATGATTCACCAACCTCTCGGCGGAGCGCGAGGTCAAGCAACTGATATTGAAATAAGCGCCAAACGCATTATTCGATTACGAGATAAAATAAACAAGATATTATCTCAACAAACAGGCCAAGTACTTGAGAAGATTGAAAGAGATACCGACAGAGACAACTTTATGGATGCCCACGAAGCAAAGGCATACGGGTTAATTGACAAAGTGATACATGTAGCACAATAAAGAACGGATTGGTGGTAAGGTGCGTGGATAATAAAGAACTCGAATACACCGTTGAGTACCAAGACAGTTACGGTGTAATTTATTTTGAAAATATCAAAGCGTCTGACCTATCCGATGCAAAAATGCAAATCCGCCAAAGATTCCCTGATGTTTCTATTAGAGCAGTTACCGTTATTCCACACGATAATGGAGATGAATAAGTTTAACTATAAGAGACCGCGCATATATTGGCGGTCTTTTGTACGCACATTCGATTTGAAAAAACCGTAGAAGACAACATCAAACATTCCTCGTTCAGCATCACTCATGAGACGTTTCAATTCGTGATGTTGGGAGGTACTCGTGCCAGTAATGCCTTCATCAGCATACACGTCAGCTAATTCCCACCCTTTTTCTTTTATATAGTTTTCAAAGAACGACACCTGACTTTCGAGGCTATCCTTTTGACTATCGAGTCCTGTACTTACCCTTGCATAAATGGCACATCTCATGCGCATTCTCCCCCTTTGGAAGCATGTTTTTGAGATGTGACAGTATTCGCTTGTTTATGTGTGGACGTTCACAATGACGGTTCAACAGAAATCAGTTACAACTTTCAAAACCCACTAAAAACAAGGGGCGTAGCCTATATAGGCTCGCCCCTCCATTCCATCAATAATACGCACTCCACATGCACCGTATGCGGGAACATATCCACCGGCTGCACCTCTACCGTTCTATACCCGCCATCCTCCAGCACCCGCAAGTCCCTGGCCAGTGTCGAAGGATTACAGGACACATACACCACACGCTCAGGCTTCATAGTCAGGATGGTGTCCAGCAGCCGGGGATCGCAGCCTTTGCGCGGGGGATCGACGACGATGACATCGGCGGTGATCCCCCGCTCTTTCCACTTTGGCATTACGTCCTCGGAAGCGCCTACCTCGAAAGTGACATTGTCCATGCCGTTAAGCGCTGCATTTGCCCGTGCATCCTCGATTGCTTCGTGTACGATTTCTACGCCGTAGACCTGCTTGGCATGCTGAGCCAGGAACAGGGAGATCGTCCCGATGCCGCAGTAGGCGTCGATCACGGTCTCTTTGCCGGTAAGGCCCGCGTATTCCACGGTTTTGCCATAGAGGACTTCGGTCTGATCGGGATTCACCTGATAAAAAGAGCGGGCCGAGATCGCAAATTTCACCTCGCCGATGTAATCGTAAATCACGTCGCTGCCCCAGAGGGTCCGCGTAACGTCGCCGAAGATTACATTGGTCTGCCGGGTATTCACGTTCTGGCAGAGGCTGGTGACCGCCGGGATTTCGCGGCGGATCTCTGCGATCCACTCGTCGGTATGCGGAAGGCGGTCACCATTCGTGACGAGGACAACCATCATTTCACCGGTACGGAAGGCTACTCTCACTACGACATGGCGCAGCAGTCCTTTGCCAGACTCTTCATCGTATGTGGAAATGCCCAGCTTCCGGCCGATGGCCTTCACACGACGAACGACATCGTCGTTATGCTCATGCTGGATCAGACAGGTGTCCATGTCCACGATCCGGTGGCTGCCGCGGGCGTAGAAGCCGCCCACAAGGCCGCCTTCTACCGTGCCCATCGGCACCTGCGCCTTGTTGCGGTAGCGCCAAGGCTCGGCCATGCCCAGCGTAGGCGGCACAATAATCCCTGCGGGCTCATTATCCCCTCCGCCGCTGCTGCGGCCCGGACTGGCCACCTGGAGCTTCCCGATCCGCTCCAGGTTGTCCACCACCAGCTGGCGTTTCCACGCCAGCTGCGCGGTGTAGTCCATGTGCTGCAGCCCACAGCCGCCGCATTGGTCGTAAATCCCACAAGGCGGCGCGATACGGTCGCTGCTCGCTTCCACAAGCTTCAGCAGCTTGGCGTAGCCGTATTGCTTTTTAGTCTTGAGCACCTTGGCCTGTACCTTCTCTCCAGGCAGAGCTCCCTGCACAAAAAGGGTAAAGCCCTCTACGCGGCCTACCCCTTCGCCTTCATGCGTCATGCCGATGATATCCAGCATCACTTCGTCATTTTTGTTCACAGGCAGTCCGGCGATAGGTGCCGTGCCGTCCCGGCGGCTGGTATTGCGGCCGCTGCGGTGTCTACTCATTGGTTCACATTCACTTCTTTCATTGTATACATTATTAACGCCGTAAAGCTTTATATTTCATAAAAGCCGGCTTTGCTATTCGGTCTCAATTTCTCCCGCTAATGGACTCACCAGCCGCATAATATTCCGGCACACCTGCTGTTACCGGAGCAGCACCCACTTAGGTATTCTGCGCAAAAATCCGCAGATGCGAAGGCAACATCTGGAAGTGGCCCGGCAGCGTGCCGCCGAGTTCGCCGTCCAGATTAAGCTGTACATGCCCGGGGGAAGTGACCTCCATAGCGTCAGTACGGAAATAGACAACCTTCTTGTCCTGCAAATGCTCACCGCGGATCGCCAGGCTGACCAGGCGGATGAACTCCGCTAGGTTACATTTCTTGACGGCAATCACATCAAACAAACCGTCGTCGATCCGCGCATCCGGTGCAAGCTTCTCGAAGCCGCCCACAGAGTTCGTATTGGCGATCAGGAACAGCATGAATTCATCATGGATAAGCTCCTGGCCGTTCGCCCGGATAATCAGCTCCTGCGGGGAGAGACTGGCCATCTTCTCAATGCCCTTCAGATAATAAGCCAGCTGGCCCATCATGGTCTTCAGCCTGCTGGGCACTTCATATGTCAGCTCGGTCAGGCTTCCACCGCCGGCGATATTAATGAAATAACGGTCATTGGCCTTGCCGAGATCAATCAGACGCGACTCGTTGCGGAGGATCAGATCGACCGAATCCTCCCAATTCTTCGGAATACCCATCGCACGTGCAAAATCATTCGTCGTTCCCAGCGGCAATACACCGAGCGGTGGAAGATTAGGCTTCTCCGCCATGCCGTTGATAATCTCATTCAGCGTACCGTCGCCGCCGCCGGCTATGATCAGATCAAAGCCGCGTGCCACAGCATCCGCTGCAGCTGCCGTAGCATCGCCCTCTCCGGTGGTTGCATGGCAGGATGCTTCAATGCCGCCAATATCCAGCCGGTCCAAAATATCGGCGAGCCGCTTCCTCATTTCTTCCCGTCCAGAAGTGGGATTGTAAATCAATCTCGCAGTTTTCATTTACCGGAACGCCACCTGTTTATATATTAGATAACCTAACTGATTATACCCAATTCAGACCCCCACAATCAATGCTGAGAGGCATCCGGAGCATTATTTACCCTAAAGTCCCTCCGCAGAGCTCCATATGAGGCCGCCAAACGAACTATATATGTGTATGCGGCAGCGGCCCTGATGAGCACAGCGGATGCCCCCTCTTATTAAGGAGATCTGCCCTGCATCCGAACGCTAGCCCTTCATCCGCACCCGTTCCAGCAGCACCTCTACCTGGTGCTCAATCCAGTGTGGAAGCAGCGGATGCGGCAGAAGTGTCTGGCCCGAATAAGCATAGTCGAGCCCGGCCAGTCTTTGCGGAATGACTACCTTGGTGAAATAACCTTCACTGAGAAAAAGCGGAGCCACCAGCACAGCATGACCCTGCTCCTGCCAATATTCCACTTTGCTTCGGACACTGCCTGGGTTCAGCAGACCATAATCGGCCGCCGCAACTCCGCTCACCTGGCGGACACGCTGGGCCAGCGAAGAGATCCCTTGCTCCCAGCGCTGCCGGAAGCCATCATGCACACTGCCATGTCCCACCAGCAGAATCGTCTCGCGGGCCGGATTCTTCGACAGCTCACGCACCTTGTCCCAGATCATCACGGCGATATCAGGATCATCATCGACCGGATAACCATAGTGAACGTTGGCTTGTACATCAAACCGTTCAAGATCGGTCTCCCGTTCAGGCTCAGGTTTGGCACCCAGCGCATATTCTATCTCATCCACATGTGTGCTGCCCGAGGAAACAAACAATGGGATCACCAGAATATCTGTGACCCCCGCATGTTCCAGTTCATGAATTCCATCTTGTATCAAACGGCCTTCTACCAGCTCTAAAAAAGAAACCGCCACAGGAAGCTCTTCCCGCAGCGATATACCTTGTACAGCATCCATCACAATTGATACCCACGCTTCATCGCGGGAACCGTGACTGATAATAAGTACGCCCGGCTTCATTTATCGTCCCAAGCGTTCCAGCGTTAATTTATAACCGTCATTGCCATAGTTCAGGCAGCGTTTCACACGGGAGATCGTCGCTGTGCTTGCACCCGTCTCCGCTTCAATCTGGTTGTAGGTAGAGCCTTTGCCCAGCATACGGGCGACTTCAAGCCGCTGCGAGAGTGATTGAATCTCGTTTACCGTGCACAAATCATCAAAGAATACGTAGCATTCTTCCATATTTTTCAAAGTTAAAATAGCTTCAAATAATTGGTCGATACTTTTATCGTTTAGCTTCTTCAGCTGCATGAATAGATCATCCCCTAAAAGTTCTGTCAGCACCGGCTGCCCTGCTGCAAGCCTTAATTAGAACGGTTACATTAAGCCTGACCTGTGTGACTCTCTTGCCTCTACTATATTGTACTGGAGCGCATTTTTCAAGCATTAACGGTTTCACGCTGTAAAGAACGAAAATGATGGACAAACGTCCACCCCAGGCGCACACAAGATTATGTATTGGACTGTCCTCTATCTCTGCGCAGAACATCTTCTGCCTTTCTTATACTACTACATGAGAACCGAAAATACAGCATAGTCACGGTTTTTTCACTTCTGGACCCGCCTTATGGGCATCCGCCCTTTTCCGCTCCTATCCCGGTTGACCGGGCGTTTGTCTATACCGTATGTTCGCCCATGACATACAGTATAGCAAACCACTAACGAAGGAATGTGATGTTATGTCCAGTCATTACTATAATCATTCCCGCCGAAGCCACCGTTCGCTGGCTGCCGATCCATACCATACATCGCCTTACCCTGGTATCAGTCCATACGTGCAGGCAGCACTCCCCGGGGACACCGGCATCTCCCCGGCTTTGGGAACGGAAGTTGTCGATACGGCCCTTGCTGTCCCCGTGGCTGAAGCCGCTCCGAAGGCAGGCGGATTGCTCGGAGGGCTCGGCTCACTGGGCAATCTGGCCAACATGGACCAGATCAAAGGTTTTATCGACCGCATGGGCGGCATCGATGGAATTGTGAACTCCGTGGGCAAGGTACAGAAGGTGATGTCGAGCTTTCAGCAGATGGCCCCCATGGTGAAGCTTTTGATGGGGAGCTTCGGCAAATCAAAGGGCGGAGCTGGGGCGCTTGCGGCAGAAGAGGATGCCGCTCTGTATAGCCCGAGACGCCGCCGCAAAAAACGCCCCGCTCCCAAGCGGCGCAACTCGGCCGCCAGCTCTCCCAAAAGCCGCCGCCCCGCCAAGTCATCCCGCAAACGCCGCCGTTAGCCGAAGTGTAATCCACCCGGCTTTCATGAACGCGTAAAAAGCGTATGCCCCGCGGGCATACGCTTTTGCTTTGTGTCCGCAGCAGTTCACTTGAACCAGCCGCTCCGCCGGAACCACTGGAACATGCCGCCGCCGAGCACCAGCATCAGCAGCAATATGGCCAGATACCCATACTTCCACTCCAGCTCGGGCATCACCCGGAAGTTCATCCCGTAGATTCCGGCAATCAGGGTCAATGGCATGAACACGGTTGTGATCACCGTCAGCGTCTTCATAATAGAGTTCATGCGGTTGGAATTCAGGGAGATGTAGCTGTCACGCAGATCGGCGGTCATTTCCCGGTCCACCTCAATCATATCGGTCAGCTTCAGCAGATGATCATAGATATCGCCAAAATAAATCCGTTCTTCCCCGTTGCTCTGGACATGCTGCGAATTGACGATCCGGTACATCAGATCACGCATGGGGACTATGGTCCGCCGCAGCTTCAGCAGCCGGCCGCGCACATCAAACACCTGGCTCATCAGCTCTTCCACCGATTCACTGCTGCCTCTGCTCTCCAGATCGGCCAGCTCATCTTCAATACTGTACAGACTGGGAAAATATTTGTCGACGAGCTTGTCCATCACCGTATATGCCGCCGCCATCGGCCCCCCGGACCAGCCTTTGCGGCTGTGAATCTCACGCCTCACCTGGTCCCAGGCTTCGTTCATCTCGGATTTCTCCTGATGATGATAGGAGACCAGGAAGTTTTTGCTAAGAAACAAGTCTATTTCTTCTGCCTCTAGCGTACGTTCATTCAGCGCATGGAGTACAAAAAACTGCACACTCTCGTAATAATCCAGCTTTGGACGCTGCAGGATATGCATACAATCCTCAATCGCCAAGGGATGAAAATGAAAATAGGAATCCAGCATTAAGGTCTCCTCAGCCGTGGGTGAAGCGAAATCCACCCAAATCCAGGCATAGTCGGCCAGTTGAATCTCACCAAGCGCCAGATTAAGCAGCACTTCCCCCTTATGTGTTACTGCCAGCGTACGTATCATAGTTGGTTCCTCCGTATGTTCATCTTCCACTCCTTCCATTGTACAGCAAGAATCTGACTCTTCCAAAAAAATAACCGCCACTTTCGCTTCCGGCGTTCCGGAAACGACTCCTGGCGGAATCAGTTCTCCCTGCTCTCCAGCCTTCTGGATAACAGCGATAACAGGAAATTGACGGTAAAATAAATCAGGGCCACTAGCAGCAAGGTAGGAATCGCGTAGCTGTACCCATGACCAATGACAATCCCTGCATGATGCATCAGCTCCGGCAGTGAAATGACTACCGCAAGTGAGGTGTCCTTCAGCAGGGAGATGAATTGGCTGACCAGCGGCGGAACCATCCGCCGCAGTCCTTGAGGGAGCACAATATGCCATAACGTCTGAAAGTTGCCGAGTCCCGACGAGCGTGCCGCCTCAATCTGCCCTTTATCAATGGAGGTGAGTCCTCCGCGGACAATTTCGGCAATCATCGCCGCTTCAAAAATAGTCAGCGCTGCAATGGCCGCCGCCATCAGCCCCATTCGGATCCCTACCTCCGGCAGTGCAAAACGTATAAAGAAAATGATCAGCAGCAGCGGCAGATTCCGGATCAGCTCCACCAGTACAAACATGATTGGGGACAAAAACGGAACCCGCGCATATCGAATGATGCCTACGACACAGCCGATCACAAAGCTGAGAATGATCGAGAAAAAAGCTACAATTAGCGTAACATACAGTCCATCCAGCAAAAATTTCAAATGATCAGCAGAGTAGGCACCGGCAAAATCCATAGGAACCCTCCTTGTTCTGCTCTATCCCTAATTACGCTGAAGTCTGCGCTCCCACACTCTGACTCCATAACTGAGCGGCAGTGTCAGCACCAGGTAGAACAAAGCTACAAAAATATAGGTGTCGAAGGTACGGTAAGTCTCGGTGGAAATCGAATCGGCGAAGTACATCAGATCCAGACCGGCAACGATCGTCAGTACAGAAGAATTCTTAATGAGGTTAATAAATTGGTTGCCCAGGGGTGGAATGACCAGCTTGATCGCCTGGGGCAAAATCACATGTTGCATCGTCTGAATGTAATTCAGGCCAGAGGAACGTGCTGCCTCCATCTGGCCTTTGGGCACCGCCATAATTCCTGCACGGATCGCTTCGGCAATAAACGCCGACGTATATACAGCAAGCCCAATCGTACCTGCCGTGAACCCGTCCAGCGGAAACCCCAGTGCGGAAGGTCCATAATAGAAGGCATAGACCACGAGCAGCAGCGGAATATTGCGGACGAATTCGACATAACCGGTGCCGAACCAGCGCAGACCTCTTACAGTAGTGATACGGAAGACGGCGATCAGCGCACCAATCAGGAAGCTGCCCGCCAGAGCCAATGTACTGGACAAGGTCGTCCCCAGGAATCCTTTCATATATAGGCCGAAATAATCGGTCATTATTGAAAAATCCACAGCTGTTCACCTACCCTCGTCTAGAGTATATTGGCCTCCCCTATTTGCCTACTTTGTCGGAGCCTTGCCGATCCACTTCGTATAGATAGTGCTATATTTTCCGCTTGCTTTCAATTCATCCAGTGTATCATTAATGGCCTGAACCACATCGCTGTTGCCTTTTTGCACAGCAATGCCGTAAGGCTCATCCGTGAAGGGTTCGCCCACCACCTCAAAGCCCGGATCCTGCGAAGCCATCCCGTACAGAATGGCATCATCTGTCGTCAGCGCATCGCCTTGTCCGGCTTTGAGGGCACTGAACGCATCCTGGTAATTATCGAATTCGAGAACCGTCACGCCGGGAACCTTTTCTTTAATATTTTTGATCGAAGTGGCCCCTTTGGAACCCAGAATCTTGGTCTCTTTCGTCACATCCTGCAGTCCGGTGATCGGGCTGCCTTTCTTCACCAGCAGCGACTGTCCGGCCTGAAAATAGACATCGGAGAAATCAACTTCCTTCTTGCGTTCTTCCGTAATGGTCATCGTCGCTACCACCATATCAATCTCACCATTGTTCAGCATCGGAATGCGTGTCTTGGAGGTAACCTCCTTAAGTTCAATCGCATTTTCGTCCCCGAGAATATGCTTGGCGATAGCCTTGGAGATGTCGATGTCGAAGCCTTCCACATTCCCGCTTGCCGGGTCCTTGAGCCCGAAGAGACGGGTATCATATTTCACGCCGACCAGCAGCTTGCCGCGTTCCTTGATTTTGGCAATGGCATCCGAACCTGCGGCTCCCGGTGCGGGAGTTGCTGTGCCAGCTGCATTGTTGTTGCCTGCGGTATTGTTATTGCCACAGCCCCCAAGTACGAACATAGCGGCAACCATAAGAACACACATCAGCTTCCAGCTCTTCACCTTTTTCATGTCTCCTCATCCCCTTATCCTGTTTCTAGATTCAGTGGCTTAACACCCGGCTAAGAAAGAGCTGCGTCCGTTCTTCACGTGGACTGGCGAAGAATTGCTCCGGCATCCCTTCCTCCACAATCTGCCCCTGATCCATAAAAATCACCCGGTCCGCCACTTCACGCGCGAAACCCATCTCATGGGTCACCACTACCATGGTCATGCCCTCGCGGGCCAGGTTACGCATCACATCCAGCACCTCCCCAACCATTTCCGGGTCCAGCGCCGAGGTCGGCTCGTCAAACAGCATAATTTTAGGTTTCATGGCCAGCCCCCTGGCAATGGCTACCCGTTGCTGCTGTCCGCCGGACAACTGGGAAGGATAGGCTTGCGCCTTGTCGGCAATCCCTACCTTTTCCAGATAATACATCGCGGTCTTCTCCGCTTCCTCCTTGGACAAACGAAGCACCTTGATGGGCGCCAGAGTGATGTTGTCGATCACTTTTTTATGGGGATACAGATTAAAGTGCTGGAACACCATCCCAATTTCTTTGCGCAGCTTATTGATATCGGTCTTGCGATCATTTACCGTAATATTGTCCACTGTCAATCCGCCGCTCGTAATGGTCTCCAGCCGGTTGATACAGCGCAGCATGGTACTTTTCCCCGAGCCGGAAGGGCCCACGACCACCACCACTTCCCCTTCTTGCACATGTAGATTAATACTCTTCAGCACATGGAAATGTCCGTAATGTTTGTCTACCTGATGAAAGTCGATCAACGCCAGGCCTCCTCTGCTCAAAGTTAGGCAACAATCTCATCCAACTGTCAGCTTTAATAACATTTCCGGCTCACCCTGCTACAACGGCTACGAAATCCTACTTTATCCTACGCTAACTTTTATTTTGTCATGTCATTTTCTTTTCTAAAAGTCAGATACATATTTTCTTTTCCGGATGATTTAGGTTGTTTATCGGTTGTTCGTCAGGTTTTGTGACATTGAATATCTTGAAAAACACACAAATAAAGCAGAGCCGGTGTGTTAACCCGACGCTGCTTTGAATGCACATGATAAATTTCTAAATACTTCCAATACACTTGAGAGGAATGGCCATACCGCTGAGTGTGGTTAACAAAATAACAGCTACCATGATGAGTTGCTGTTTCACATTGATGTAACTGTATAACCGAACAAATAAAATTTTCATATCTTTCATAAAGGCCCTACCTCCAGGCTACATTATAAAAGGAACCTTATTGTACTCCAACCATAATAAGGTTACTTGGTCCCCTGAAATGCAAACCTTGGCTTTTTTCGTTTTTTCGCCGTACATAACATAGCAGGCATCGCAACCGTCCTGTTGATCTAATTTCATTTTGCGCGGGTGGAGCAGCAGTTGACGGAGATGCTCCATAGTAAATCCCGCTTGTCGAAAGACGTGTACGGCACGGTCGGCCATTTGAAGCTCCTGTTGATTAAGCGCCTCCTCCACTCTGTTCAGAAATATGATTTTGTCCATATCTTTCCACTCCTTTATGCTGTTTTTTCAAAGAGGACATCAGTATATTTTCACTTTCCATGCGGCAGGACAGCCAGCCAACAATCGAAAACAATACCGGATTGCAATCGCGTAGATAAGTCCATAAGTATGCTGTATGACTCTCCCCTCTTAAAATAAGTAGTTCTAGCTCTGCATGGAAAGTTATAATCTTATTTATACTTTATTCCAATTTTCTATATTCAAGATATACTAGTATTATAATTAATCACATGAAAATCGTCACATTTAATGGAATAAAATAGAATTAACAGACATTTAAATCAAAAAAAATGCCCGTAGCCCCATCAGGGCCACATGGCATTTTCACAATTCGTTTATGTTTAGAAAAACAGTTTGAAAATGATACCCGCCAGCACTGCGCTGATCGGAATGGTGATGAACCAGGTCACTACGATACGTCCGGCCACACCCCACTTGACAGCGGAGAAACGTTTGGCCGAGCCTACACCCAGAATTGCGGAGGTGATGGCATGTGTTGTACTAACCGGCAAATGCAATAGTGTTGCTGAGAAAATAACGGTAGCCGCCGAGATATCCGCCGCGAAGCCGTTGATGGGCTCGATTTTGAAAATCTTGGTGCCCATGGTCTTGATGATCTTCCAGCCGCCGATCGATGTTCCGAGTGCCATCGCTGTCGCTGCAGCAATCTTAACCCACAGCGGAACCTCCATGGTGTCCAGACGGCCTGAGGTTACCAGGGCAAAGGTGATAATCCCCATCGCTTTCTGGGCATCATTGGTACCATGGGTAAACGATTGAAGGGCAGCCGTTATGATCTGCATCGTCCGGAAGCCTTTATTCACTGTATGCGGACTGCGCTTGGCAAAAATCCACTTCAAAATCATCATAACAATGTAACCTATAACAAAAGCAATGAGCGGCGAGAACACAAGCCCCTCAACAATTTCGATAAAGCCGCTCCATTTGATATGTTCCGAGCCGGCCCCGATATATACAGCCCCTGCCAAAGCCCCGATCAGGGCATGCGATGAGGAGGAGGGAATCCCAAGCCACCAGGTCACCAGATTCCAGATAATTGCGGCAATCAGCGTAGCGATAACGACGTCAATTCCGTTCTCCAGCTTCGTTGGGTCGGTAATGCTCCCGCCAATCTTTTTGGCAACACCGGTAAACATCAGAGCACCTACAAAATTCATCACAGCCGCCAAGATAATGGCTGTACGCGGCTTCAGTGCCCGCGTGGAGACAGAGGTAGCGATTGCGTTGGCTGTGTCATGAAAGCCATTGATAAAGTCAAACGCAAGCGCAAGAAAAACAACGATGCCTAGCACCAATAATGATGTTTCCATATCTACAGGCCCCTTAAGAGTTACGCATGATGATCGATTCCAGCATGTTGGCTACGTCTTCGCATTTATCCGTAGTCGTCTCCAAACGCTCGTACAGCTCTTTGCGCTTAATCAGCTCAATAGGGTCCTTCACAGTTTCAAACAAGGCTTTTGTACATATAAGAAGCACTTCATCAGCCTGATTCTCAAGATCGTTGAGGCGGATGGTGTATTCGCGAATAGCCAGCAGCTTCTTCTGGGAGAGCAAGTGAACCGCTTTTTGGATCTCATAGGCACTCTGGCGAAGAATCTCGGCAAATTGGACAATATATTCATCCGTATCGAGCAAGTTATACATATAGAAACGAGAAGCAGACGCCTCCAGGCCGTCCATGACATCATCCATGCTTGTAATCAGATCCATAATGTCGTCGCGTTCAAGTGGTGTGATGAACGTCTTGTTCAATTCCTTGATAACGGTGTGCGTGTAAGTATCACATTGGGATTCGTATTTCTTCATCTCCGCAGCGAAT
Source organism: Paenibacillus albidus (assembly GCF_014644435.1). Classification (GTDB taxonomy): domain Bacteria; phylum Bacillota; class Bacilli; order Paenibacillales; family Paenibacillaceae; genus Paenibacillus_AQ; species Paenibacillus_AQ albidus. The sequence continues at coordinate 69,460 of NZ_BMKR01000024.1, forward strand.
TCATCCACTTTATTCTGGAGATCGGTAATATTCTGAGCGAAGTAATCCGCAGCTTGGACAATGGTATCCGCCATATTTTCCAACGTCTCAAAGAATATATCCTTTTTTCTCAACCTCATCCTTGTAAACCCCTTTACATAAAATTACCGTGACAACGCGAGGTCATCCAAATGTAAAAAGCATGAAAATGAATGACAACCCTTGTTATCTTATCACAACAGTAGAAGGGATAGAAGTAAAAAAGGCGAACTTTTTTACACTCGTTTGATAAATATCGACAATAAAGAAAACAAACCTCAATACCCGGAAGGAATGGGATTAACTGGTTTACTCATTTTTTGTACATTCCAGCCGGGTAATCCTTACTTTGCACCCGCAGATGACTTCCTATTCGCCTGGCTCCTGGTTAGATTCGGCATACTGGATGTGGCTGCTGAACGAAGGCGCATTCGGAACGATCAGGATATGCGTGACCCCCGTTGCCATCAGTGCCTCTTTTCCATCTTTCACGAACCGGATAATGTCGTCTTGCTTGCGCGACCATCTGCCCTTCGTGACTTGCCCGTGCTGGAACAGCAGCGCTTCACCGCCCAGCTCCACATCCACTTGAAGTCTGCCCACATCATCAAGCACCTTGTGATCGGCTCCCATTACCATAACATTCGCGGCTTCCACCGGATTATTGTTATTCAGATCCAAATGCGGCTTGCCATTTACCCAACGCACAAACGTTTTCCGTTCGGCATTATATTTATAATCCACCGTGTAACTCTTGAGCAGGAAATTCACTGTGAATTCGGGTGCGGCCTCCCCGCCTAGCGGGAGCTCTGCCGGACTGAAGAGATAACCCGGAACCTTCGTATCCTCTGCGAATCCAAGCCATGCCGCGCCTTCACGCAGCATGGCAGCGTTGCTGTACAGGTTATGCGGAGCCTTGCGTTCCTTGTCACGCCAGAAATAGGCGCCGGCCCGGCCGATCTCGTCAAGATCCTCCTTGTTCTGCTTCTGCAGAATCGCATAGGCATCCGGACTGCCTCCTGCGTGAACCGTTACTCCACCATAGCTCTCCCCGATATCGATCAGGTAGGGGCGTATGCTGCGGATCGGTCCGATTTTGACGACCCCGGTATGGCTCTGGAAGATTCCAATCAGCCGTGTAATGCCTCCTTCGGCAAGTACTTCATACACAACATCCGCTTCGCTGATTCCGGACTGCGGCCGGGCAGCTGGTGCATTATTAATCATCACGGACAATGGCCGGAGCAGTGCGCCTTCGGTTACCGGAAGACCCGTTAATGGCGACAGCAGTTCTGCGGCGGGCTCCGCTGTAGGAGAGGGCGACGGGGACAGGGTGGGCTGCGGAGACAGAGTTGGCTCTATCGAAGGGGCAGGTTCAAGGTTCGCGCTTGGCGCACTGCAGGCGGATAACAGCAATGAACTCAAAAGTATAGCGGATATTAGCTGCAAAGAAGAGCGGTTTACCTTCATAAACAGTGGTTTCCTCCTAAAAATAATGCAGAGTAGTTCCTTCCATTTAATCATAGCCCGCCCTGTTTGTCCTTGATTTCCGCAGATTTCCCCACGATATATTAAAAAGGTTGTGACCGGAATCCGTCCGGCCACAACCTTGTTCACATTATACAATTAATCGAGCATCCAGCAATTCAGACTGAGCGTGCCGTATTGATAGGCCTGAATCATTAAACCGGCCTGCCGTCCTTCATCCGCCGCGCCCATCGCATAGAACAGCGGAACGAAATGTTCTCTCGCATACGAGGGAACCGCTTCCCGGACATGCGGCGCCTTCTTCTCAAAGGCAAACAGTTCCGGCAGATCCCAAGTTTCAAGCCGCTTGGCAATCCAGGCATCGAATTCCTGGGCCCAGGCCTCCGGCTGGTCCTTCTCGCTCAAAAGGCGCAGGTTGTGAACCAGTCCCCCGCTCCCAATCAGCAGAATGCCCTCTTCCCGCAGCGGAGCCAGCATCTGTCCGATCTGATACTGCTCGTGCGGCGATCTCAGGGAATCGACGGATAACGCTACGACCGGGATATTGGCCTCCGGGAACATTTTTTGGAGAATGACCCAGATGCCATGGTCCAGCCCGCGTCCCAGAACTGGCTGATGCGGCAGATTATGATCCTTGAAAAGCTCAGAGATCCTGCGGCTGAGCGCAGGGTCGCCCGGGGCCGGGTAGGTCAGCGAGTATATTTCTTCGGGAAAGCCGTAGAAATCGTGCTGCGTCTCATGCTGTTCGTCCACCGTAAGCAGTTGTTCCGGGCTGTCCCAATGGGCCGAGAACACTACGATACCGCGTGGCACTTCAAGATCCTCACTAAGCCGCGCAAGGAAACGCGTATACTCGTTATCCTCCAGGGCAAGGAGTGGAGAACCATGCGCTATAAAGAATGCCGGTAATTTCATCGATGCCAACCTCCTATAACCCAGTATATGGTCTGCATCTTTATTTTACCGCTTCTTCTCATGGATTGCGAGTGGAGGACTAGCCTGTTAGGGCGTATATTCAAACCCGAAACGAAGGATTGAATCTACCGCCTAGATCATCCAATTCTGCCACTCCTCCTGCAGATGCTCCTGCTGGTTCATCCACTCCCTTGTCCGTTTGAGCAGCTGCACCTGAGCGGGTCCGGAAGAGAAGGTGTGATCGCCCTGAAAAATAATCTCTTTATCGCAGCGCCCCTCGGGACGGGTCCAGAACAGCTTTTGATAAAGGAAAGCATAATCTACCGGAATCACATCGTCTGAGGTTCCGTGGATCACCAGTACATCTCCGCTGAATTTGCCAGCTTCCTGAAAGGGCTGGAAGGCTGCCAGGGAATTGAAATATACCGGTGTAAAGGCGTAACCCGCATGATCTGCCGAGCCGGTCTTGACCGCCTGGTCGTATGCCTCCCGGCCGACAATCTTGACGATATCATTAAACGGGTAGCCCACTGCGGACCACATAACCAGATTCTTGACACGGCGGTCACGGACAGCCGTCAATAGCGCGACTGCGCCCCCCAGACTGTGCCCGATCAGCGTAATCCGCTGCGGGTCCACATCAGTGGAGCCGATGCCGTAGTCCAGGACTGCCCGGGTCTGGGCGATCATCGACTCCATATCCTCGCTTCCGTAATTGCCGCTGCTTTCTCCGCAGCCGGCATAATCAAAGCGGATAACCATATAGCCATCCTCCGCCAGCTCCCGCGCAGCCTTGACAAAAAGCCGGTCCACGCCGATCCGGCTGCCCACGAAGCCGTGGCAGATCACCGCCAGGGGCACACGGTCTTTGCAGCGGCCGGAGTTCCCTTTTGCTTTAGATGGATAATGTATGCTTGCAGTCAGTTCCTCCCGGTTATGCCGGATGACAATCGCCCGTTCCATTCCTGTGTCCTCCTATTATTCCGATTAACTTACTGTGATTAATCCCATGTCTTTATTATACGGCTTCTATTTATACTGTCAACCTGAAAAGCCCCTTCTGCTCCTTTACGGAACAGAAAGGGCTTCCCGCTGGTTCATTTAATTGTAGCTGTCGTGAAACATATCATGAGTTTCCTGTCTGCCCTTCCAATCCTTAAGCCAGCCCTCAGGCGATTCCGCAGCGGATTCCCAGAGGCTGAAGCCATCGGAATTGCCCCAGTCTCCCACTTCCAGGGAAGTTTCAGGCTCGAAGCCATCGCCCATGAATCTCTCCTGCTTGTGCTCATGTTCCATAATGCCCGCTCCCTGCCTTTCCCTAACGTAATATTTCTGAATCAACTACCCTCTCAGTGTTCACCCTTTATAACGGTTTATGCATCAATCCTGCAGGTGGCCCGTCCTTGCACTGAACCGCCGCACAAACGTATACTCTAGGTTAGAGACTAACCCGATTACACACTGGAGGTTTATGTTCCTGCTATGAAAGTCAAAGATATGATTAGGGAAAACAATCGGCTACGTGAGCAGCTGACACCGTCCAACCGCTCTTATTTGGAAGATATGATTCTGGCACTACGGGACAGTCCTGTAGACGCATTGAGGACAGAGGAGCTGCTCCTCGAGGCTGCGAAGCTTCTGCTGCAAGCCCAGGAGAAGGGCAAAAGTGCCCAGGAGATCTTCGGGGAGGACCCGGAAAGCTATTTCCAACAGATTATAAGCAGTGCTCCGGTACGTCCCCCCCGCAGCAAACTGAACTATTATTTAATGATTCCTTGGGCGGCGCTTACCTGTCTGTTCGGCATCCTGTCCATAGGCGGTCTGATTATGCTGTGGAGCAGCGGAACTGCCGGTATCTTCGGACAAATCAGTCTCTTTACACTGATCGCTGTGGGGGCGGGTTCGGTTATTCTCGTCGAAATGTTAATGAAATGGCTGTCCTCCTTATCCGAAGACGACAAACCCTATCCCAAACCATTCGATATTAAGCGGCTGGGGAGCTACATTGTGATCGCCATTATTGCCGTATTTGCCGGCAGGTACCTCGACACCTTGCTGCCGGTAATCCCTATCTCCCCCTGGGTGAGCCTGGCTCTTTTTATAGTGGGGGTAGTGGGACTAAAGTTTATCTTTTTCAAAAAATAATGGTCTTATTCATATCCATTCCATATCTTCGAAACAGGGGTGAATTTCACATGAAGAAGAAAGCAAGCCTGCTAAGTGCTGTCATCGCGGCAATACTCACGCTGCAAATCTTGCCCGGGGCTGGGAATCCAGCCTCAGCAGCCAAGGCTGACAGCAGTCATGCCGAAGCGATTTACAAGACGGCCCTGCCGTTACTCACTTCCTCCGAGAAGCTTCCACAGGCGATCAAGTATTTAAACAGCCATATCTACGCAACCGGGTCATATCGGGCTACCGTTCTTACCCTGAAACTTGAGAATCTGCATAAGGCGGGTCTACAAACCTGGGAGAGTAAATTCAGCACAAGCGGGGTCCAGCGCAAGCTCGCCTCCATCTACAAAGCGGAGACAAGCATGTCCAAGCTTGCAGAGAGCACCCAAGACACTTCTTTGCGTGCTCTGCTAAAAAGTGCAGGAGAAAGCGGCTATAAGCTGGAGACGGCGGAGGGCTACTATTTTCCCGTAATTGACTATGGGGCATACCGTAAATATAAATTATATGTAACGGACGATATCAGTGATTATATTACAATCATGGCGACTGAGACGGACCTCCCCCCTTCCAAGGACAACGGGCTGATCATTTCCTGGACCGACGTCGCTGCCCGGGCTCTGGCCCAGGAGCAGTTCACGCAGAAGTATCCGGGTTCCAACCGGATCTCGGCAGTCAAGTCTTTATACAGCATGTATGTAACCAACACGTTCTACGGCCAGAACAACACGCCTTTGTTCCATTATGACGACCTCGAGATGGACCTCGAAGCCCAGAAAGCCTATACCGGTATACTGGCCCAGAAAAGCGGAAGCAGCCCGTTCCTGCAGAAACTCGACAGCTTTATGAAGCTGCTGAAGGACAAGCAGTACAAGCTTGACGATGAGGTCAAAGCGTTCCTGAAGAAGGAAGTTCCGCTTGAACCGCAATAACATTCAAAAGCCCGTTCCACTTTTTTCTGTGGGACGGGCTTTTATAATGCTTATACGGGCAATCAGATCAGCATATTGAACAAGTTCGGGTCCTTGTTAACCTCGATATAATCCACGCCCTTCTGCTGCAGCCTTTCGATCAGCGGGGCGTACGCGTCCGTGGACAGGAGTTCGATGCCGACCAGCGCCGGACCATTTTCCTTCTCGTTTTTCTTTGTATATTCAAACCGGGTGATATCATCATCGGGCCCCAGCACCTCGGCCAGAAACTCCCGGAGAGCTCCGGCACGCTGCGGGAAGTTAATCATGAAGTAATGCTTAAGACCTTCGTAGATGAGCGACCGTTCCTTGATCTCCTGCATCCGGTCGATATCATTATTCCCGCCGCTCACAATGCACACCACGTTTTTGCCGCGGATCTGCTCACGGTACAAATCCAGTGCTGCGATCGGCAGCGAGCCTGCCGGCTCCACTACAATGGCATTCTCGTTATATAGCTCCAGAATGGCAGTGCAGGCCTTGCCTTCCGGCACCTTCACTACATCATCCAGATAGCGGGCACAAATATCATAGGTCAATCCGCCCACACGCTTCACGGCGGCACCGTCCACAAATTTGTTAATCTCCTGAAGAGTCACCACTTCCCCACATTTCAGAGCTTCGCTCATCGAAGCGGCACCAAGCGGTTCGACCCCAATAACCTGAGTCGACGGACTTACCGTCTTCACATAGGTGGCAACACCCGCTGCCAACCCGCCTCCGCCAATGGTAACAAAGACGAAATCCGCAGGGTTGTCCAGACTCTCCATCACTTCCATAGCGATGGTGCCATTGCCCGCAATAATCCGCGGTTCATCAAACGGGTGAATCAGCGTCATGCCGAAATCAATACAGGCCTGAAGCGCTTCATCATAAGCATCGTCAAAGGTATCCCCCTTCAGGATGACCTCCACGAACTCGCCGCCGAATCTGCGGACCTGCTTCACCTTTTGATTAGGGGTGGTGCTCGGCATATAGACCTTGCCTTTAATGCCCAGCGCCTTGCAGGAATAAGCCACGCCCTGGGCATGATTTCCTGCGCTGGCACAGACAATTCCTTTGGCTCTGTCCTCTTCGGACAGACTACGAATCATATTGTAGGCGCCGCGGATTTTAAAAGAACGCACAATTTGCAAATCCTCGCGCTTCAAATACACATTGCAGCCATATTTGGCAGACAGCACAGCGTCCCGTTGCAGCGGAGTCCGGACAATGACCTCACGCAGCACATGATGCGCCCTCACGATATCTTCCATTCCAACGATCCGGCCTTCGCTTTCTTTCAACATTTTCTCGCCTCACTGTCTCTATTAAATCAAGATACTTCAATCTTGTTACTTCTTGTAAAGATACTCTTCCGGGAGCAATTTTTCAAGCATTCTCCATTTCCTCATCATTCTGCGTTCATCTGAATAAGCTACGCCGTAAATCTCGATACGGTCTCAAGCAGCCGTGCCGAGCTCTGCTTGATCTCTTCCATCTCGGTGACGATTCTGCCGGACTTGCCCATCATCTCTTCGTTTTCGGCTGCAATACTTGAAGCCCCTTCCGCACCCTCCTGGGTCGCAATACGGGTCTCTCCAATTGCTGACAGCATGTTCTGAATGGAGGCCAGCAGTTGTTCGGAAGTAGCGCTGAGATCCGTCACCAGATCCTCTACATACGCAGCATCTCTGCTGTACTGGAGGCCCGTCTCCTGCATAAGTTCATAGTCTTTCAGAACCTGTCCGTCCACGAAACGCAGCATACTCTCCGCTCCTTCAACCAGACTTGCTACCGCTCCAATCACCGACTGGGTAACCTCCTGAATTTCGCTCACTGTATCCTTGGAATTGTCGGCGAGCTTGCGGATTTCCTCCGCAACCACAGCGAAGCCTTTGCCTGCATCCCCCGCCCGGGCTGCTTCAATGGAAGCATTCAAGGATAAGAGATTGGTCCGGGAGGCGATCTCCAGAATCGCTCCGGATAACGTATGAATCTGCGCAATCGATTTGGATTGTTCAATGGCGGCCCGCAGCCTCTCTTCGTTCTCTCCAAAGAGTCGATCCGCCTGCTCCCGCGACTGGCCCGCTGTTTCCTTAAGCTGTTCTGCCCGTTCATTGATCGCGTTAGCCTCTTCCGCGCCCGCCTGCGCCTTCAGTGCAATGCCGCTGACCGCATGCTCAATCTCTGCCGTGCTCGCACTCATCTCCTGCATGGAAGCCGCTGTCTGCTGCATACCTGCCGACAACTCTTCCGTAATGGCCGAGACATCAATGATCCCCTGATCGAGCAGCGCAACATTTCGTTCTGTATTGTCTACCGCTTCAGAGATACTGTGCGAATTTCGGATGATCCCCTGAATCAGATTCTGCTGCGAAGAGATCATTTCGTTGAATCCTTCGGCCAATTGGCCCATTTCCCCCTTCGCCGTTACCCGGGCCCGCACCGATAAATCTCCGGTCATCGCTTTATGGAAGGCTTTGGTCAGAACGGGGATGGGTTTCAAAATGCTATTGGAAACAACATACAGGAGCAGCGACAGAACCACAATCGCTGCCAGTATCGACAGTACAAAAATGTGCTGGAACTGCGCAAGAGCCTGCTCCGCATCCTTCTGGGACACAACCAGCGCTACTGACCACTGGTTATCAATCGCCGGTGCGTAGGAAACATAGCTTGGCTCTCCGTCGAGTCTTGTCTGGACGACATCATCGCCCCACTGGAGCATTAGGTCGCTCACAGATTTCCAGTCGGTACCGAGGTCCGCCATCTTTTGCTTCAGCACATAGTCGCTGTTCGGATGATATATTAACTTACCGGATTTATCGATCAACACGGCGTACCCGTTGCCCTTATAATTAAAAGCGCTAAGTGCCTGCGTGATCTTCTCTGTAGAAATATCTACGCTCGCAATGCCCAGCAGGCTGCCCGAATCGTTCAGGATAGGCGTGCTGACACCGATAACCGTCTTGCCGGAGCTGACATCAATATAAGGGTCGCTGATGGTAAGCCGCTTATTCCGGGACGTTACCGCATACCAATCGCGCTCCTTCATTTTGAAATCGGGCGGTGTCTCGAGCTCATCATGGGTAACAATCTTATTTGCAGCATCCAGGCCGATATATACATTCAGCAGATTTGCATTGGTATCCTTAATCATGTTCAAGGTACGAATAAGCTCATTGTAGCCGTCCGTGGACTTCACTTGGTCCGCAGCCTTTACCTGTGAAATATATTCCCGGACATAGGCATTGGCGTTCAACAGCTCTACGCTGTTTGAAGCGGGCTGCAGCAAATTGTTCACTTCCACTCGGATTTGTTCCTTTTTATGCGCCAGTGAACTGTCCAGCTCCGCCACGATCATCGTTTTGGCTTTGCTATAGATGAGCAGCGATACGGCAACAAAGATAACGACCACCGTCACTAGCACGGACAGGAGCAACCTGCCGCGTATCCCCATATTGCCCAGAGCTTGAACCTTTTTTCGTATTCCGAACAAAGATTTCTCCTTCTCACCAATCTTCTCTTGCAGAAATTCCGCGCCATTCCCCGCAGCCGTTTGCTCCAGCCGTTGTCCAGTCCCTTCTTTCTTCTGTTCGCTCTCTTTTTGTGCCATGGGACGCCCGCCTTCCAAAATAATGATGAGCCTATAACTCTCTCTCCCTTTGAGTATCTCTTAATTTTCGACATTTTTCCACAAAAAACTACATCCCGGTATGAATTTCCCCGCACTGCTGTAGACATCACGGCAGGAACGCAAATAGACCGCCTCCGATAGTGGAAACGGTCTATTCCTCTTCAATTATCATTAGCAAATCCACCGCCCTCAAAAGCGACTCTGTCCAAAGACCGTTAACGGTCTTTTCTTACGATGCAGTATTCGAGTTACGGTAAAGCCGGGAATGAACCGGTACAAGCTCTTCGTTCAGGCTGCGGTCGCTCTTGCGGGTCCTGTTAGTGATCTGCATGTAGTACTTCCGGTTATACTGATTAATATACTCGTCCAGCAGCATCGATTGACGCAATACACTGGGATGGCTGAGCCCATACCTTTGCTCCAACTCATTTAACTCTTGTCTGGCCTGCTCCAACCCCTGATATAAACTTATCTCTAATTCCACTCTCTATCCCTCCTTGGTTATGCTTATTTTAGAGGGCTATGCCTATTTCTATGAAAAAAATAGTTTTGGAATTAATGTTTAGAATGCATAATAAAAGACCAGCTTGAGGCTGGTCTGGAGGGAAATATATAAATAAGATATTTAACCTCCCCCGTGCCGATCAAAGGGTACGACCATGGCAACAGAGGAATGAGGTTGAACCGGGGCTGTAGATATTAGTAAAACACTAACGGCTACTAATAACACTAGTATTTTTTTCATCGTGATTCTCCTCCTTAAGTAATCTTTGATACTCGAATATTGTTTCGTGTGATGAGAAACTCCTGAAACGTTCCAATAATCTCACAAACTTGATAATTCGAGTCTCATTGTTAGTTTGTAAAGATTTATTCAAGCCCACTAGTAAGTACTTAAACCCAATGTGATACGCTTCTTTGGTTAAGTAATATAATGCAATTTCATAAAAGAAACGCGTAAGTTGTTCTGCAACTACCTGTTCTGTGTAAATTCCTATTCCTTTGGAAGGATTGTCAGTATAGAATCGGATTTCCCACTCAAAAGTTTCTATTATTTTGTCTACATTGATATCATATAAGTTAGCTGCTTTCATAATGTTTAACAGCCCCGTTATAATCTCGTCTTCGTTATCTTTTATGTAAAATACATACTCTTGAAGAATACTCTGATCACCACACATGAGTTTAGCCACACACACATTCGCTTTTGCCCATCCATTATAAAGCTGCAACCAGTGTTTAGTGTCACTGTCCGTATCTATTACCCAACTTAAATCTTCATAAGCCTGGTTAAATTGCAAACCTTCTTCATACTCTCCCCGTGAATCACACACACTTCCACGAAGGAGATTAGAAAAGGCCCAATATACAAAAAGCGGTCTTTGAGATTTCTTCCTCGCCTCTTGTCTACTACTCTTCGGCTGCTGTGTCAGCGAAATCTGAATTCTCGCCAAATTCCCCATCTCCTCAGCAACCTTGTCCACCTTATCCCATCTTTGCAACGAACGATAAGTATTGGCCAGGTCCCTCAACGCATCCAACTGGTCAATTTCATCCAGCCTGTCCACAAAAGGCTCAAACTGCAAAGCGGCCTGTAAATTCTGCTCCTGGTCATCCCCTAGCCGCAGCGTGAACAACCGGTATTGACAAAAAGCCAGCCGTTCCGAATGCTGACGCCGTTCGCTGTTGGCAACACTTTCATAGAGCAAAGCAGCGGATGCTTTCCGCCCTTGTTTGAAGAAGTCTTCAGCTACCTCGAACAACAAAGGGGAATACGTTAAGTTGTCGAGCAGCAAGAGCACAATCTGCCGGATACAATCCAGCTTGTCCAATTCAGCACAGCGGTACAACAGCGGCCTGATCCTTCGCCAATTTGGCACGGCTTCAACCATACATTCCTGAATGTACTGCTCATAATAGTAACCCTGAGGCAAAGCCAGTACTGCGGTCATCCGGTCCAGTTGATCGACAGCCATCACGCGGTTGCCTTTCAGAATCGAACTCACCGTTCCCGCATTAAGCCCCGCTTCCTTGCCCAATTGACTAATGTTTAAACCCTTGCGTTTAATGAACGCTTCCAGCTCTGTGCGAATCGTGGGTGTATTGGTCAAATAAACCACCCCTTAACGGTACGTTACGACAAGACTGGCGATCACTTCCTAATATATTACAAATATAACCATAAAATGAATATACGTCAATCGTTTTTTCAACTCTTGTAAACAATCCTATATCACGATCTAGCGTATCTCTTCAGACGATATAAAAATTCCCGCGCCAGTATGATCAAAGCGCGGGAGCTAAAATAATTATTTAATTGTATAAGCTGTTAGTGAGAGTTTACCAGACAAGTAATCGGAAAAATACGCTGTTTTTGTTTTTGGGTTATAACTTAAAAATTAGGTTATAAAGACCATGTGTGCTCCAACAGATCTCCTACAAACACTTGGCCGTTAATAAACTCAGTTTGCCATCCTGACAACTCTTCTTTTTCTTTAAAAGAATTCTTTATTGAAGAAGTCTCTAATCCGCTTGTACTATTAATTAATCGAAAAACCTTTTGAGCTTTAGAAGCAGTAGTAGAGTATCAGCCTTTAAAAGGTGGGAGTAGAGGGCGCATTCAAAAGCTGCCTCCCGTGAGGCACGCTGTAAGCCTAGGGCGGAGATCGCTAGAGTGCACTTTATACATCAGGATGGGAAAAAATAGGCTCATTTTAGGATTTTAGTGTATTTGGTGCAGCAGGAACCGCTGCATTCGCCGAAAAGTGCCTTATGGCTATCATTTCAATGTATAAAATGCATCATTACGGATGTTTGAGCCTCATTTAAACCATTCTGAGGTACTTTATACATTAGAACAGCTCGAAGGCTGGTGACGAACGCTAATCCATATCAAATAGCCTTCAGGCATCCCTTATTTTTAATCTATGCTGTACTAAGACGATCTGCATTACTTGAAACTGCTTCATAATCATAAGCATAAGAAGTGAAAACAGCTAAATTTCCACCACTATAAATGCTCCCTTGATAAAAACCCAAATATGGCCTATTAAAAAAAACCACCGCCCGCTTAAGGCAGTGATTCTTCAGATTCACTTCTAACCTACTGCTTCAGCATCCACTTCAGCAGGTCCGGCACGCTCGCCCATAGGCGGGAATGTATAATCACATATTCAATCGCTTCGTTCGCATCGCCCATCCCGACATAGTCGGGAAGATTGTGAGGAAGCCGTTTGAGGCCGAGCAGGTAGTCCGGCACATGCTTATTCACATTGCGGGCAACGCGGTACAGCATCTTCAGCTGTGACGTGATCCCGTTCTTCTTGTATTCCAGCACAATCCGGTCGTAGGCATAGGCCGCAGCCATGTCGTCTTTGTTGCCCATCAGCTTCTGCGCCTCGGCCAGCTTGTTGCTGTACAGGTAAGAGGCAGCCAGCAGATAACGCGCACCTGTATTGTCATCCGGGTTCAGTTCAAGAATGTACTCAAGCGTCTGCGCCGCTTCTTCCGCGTTGCCGCCGAACCAGCAGGATTCCGCATAACTTTTGCACACTCTGATATAGGGACGGCTCTCGTGCAGCCCCCAGAAGTAGCCTTTATTTTGGGCAAAAAACAGCTCTCCCAGCTCACGCTCACCTGCGGCCATCCCGGCTTTCAACAGTTCACGCGCATCCTGTTCATTCTCCGATTCCTCGGCCAGAATAAGATAGGCATCCGGGCTGTCCGGATAGATCTCCAGGGCCGCCTGGGCAAGCTGAACACGCCGTTTCGAAGAGGTTGCTTCCATCGCCTTGTAGAGCAGCAACTGCTCTTTCTCTTTCGGACTGCCGGAGTTCCCCAGATCATCCATTTCCACGTCGTCTCCGCCCATGCCGTACTCTTCCACATAATTGAAGATCTCTTTCACTTTACGTGAAATGGTAGCCGTCGTAACGTCATATTTTTTGGACAGATCCACCTGTGTAATCAGGAATCCATACTGCTCGGACAGCAAGTATTCGATGGCTGCGCAGAACGAGCCGGTCTTCTTGACTGCTGGCTTCATCTGACGGGAATATCCGTTCCAGAGAACCAGGCCTTCCACAATAAGCTCTTTGTCATAGTCATACCGCATGCTCTCGATCAGCTCCAGCGCAAGCTGCTCATGGGCCGGATGTTCCCATTTCAGATCACGTGTAACCATTTTTCTCACCTTGGCCAGGGTCAGCTTGCCTTCTGGACGTGGAGCGGGCACTGGTGCAGCTTGGGTCATTGCCGGCTCGGCCGTGACTGACTCATGGGCCGCCGCTTCTTCCGTTGTTACCAGCCGCAGTATGGATTCCACCGCAGAGGTTTCCTTGCCCAGACAACATTTCTTATATTTTTTCCCGCTTCCGCATGGGCATAAGTCATTTCTTCCAACCTTACTCAAAACATATTCCCCCTTAAATCTGTAGCTAACGCCACGCCCGGAGCGCAGTGCTATTGTGCATGTAGAAGTATCATTTCCCGGCAAGGGATATTCTATATCCATCAGCCTTCCGCAGGTCCGGGGACTATCATTTAAAAAAGGCCTTTCCATGATCGGAAAGACCCTTTATCTGTATATATCCGCACATTTTCCCCCGTACGTGTTGTATTATAGCACTTCTTCTATGACTTGTCAGTCCTTTTTTTAGGACTTATAGCGTAAACATTTACTAGATACGGTTCTTTATCCTCAGACCAAGGCCTTCATGGCAATGTCACTGCGGTTTTGCTTCCCGGCAAAAGCAATGCTCTCTGCCTGGGCGTACGCCGCCTCACGGGCCTCAGCAATGGATGCTCCCAGCCCGACGACACCCAGTACCCGGCCGCCGTTCGTGACATAGCTGCCGTCTTCGCCAAAAGCGGTACCGGCATGAAAGACCAGTCCGCCCCCACGCTCAGACAGCCCGCTAATTGGAACTCCCTTTGGATAAGAACCCGGATACCCTTCAGAAGCAAGCACCACGCACACGGCAGCTTCCTCGCTCCACTCAATCTCAATATCCGCCAGCCTGCCCTCTACCACCGCCAGGAAGATCTCAAGCAGATCACTCCGCAGTCTGGGCAATACAACCTGGGTCTCGGGATCGCCGAAACGGGCATTGAATTCGATCGTCTTCGGCTTGCCGTCCGGCGAAATCATCAGTCCAGCGAATAACACGCCGCTGAATGGACGGCCTTCGGCCACCATCGCCTTGGCCGTCGGCTCAATAATCGTCTCCACCGCTTCCCGGATAATCTCATCCGCGATATGCGGCAGCGGCGAATAGGTGCCCATACCGCCGGTATTGGGCCCTTTGTCACCATCGAATACCGGCTTGTGGTCCTGGGCCGCTGCCATGGGACGTACGGTTTCGCCGTCGACAAAAGCAAGGATCGACATTTCCTGACCCGCCAGGAATTCCTCAATGACCACCTGTGCGCCCGCTTCACCGAACACTTTGGAGACCATAATGTCACGGAGTGCCAGCTCCGCCTCTTCCCGTGAGTAGGCCACCGTCACACCTTTGCCTGCCGCAAGGCCATCCGCCTTGATGACAATCGGCAGCTCCTGATTGCGTAAATAAGCAAGAGCCGTCTCATAATCGTCAAACTTCTCATATGCCGCAGTAGGAATGTTGTATTTGTGCAGAAGATCCTTCATAAAGGTCTTGCTGCCTTCGATCTCCGCCGCATTCCTGCGCGGGCCGAACACCGGGATACCCTCTGCTTCAAAAGCATCCACAATGCCCCCGGCCAGTGGATCATCCGGGCCGATGACCACAAGACCCACTTCACGCTCCTTGGCAAAAGCCGTCAGACGGTCGAACTCGAATACGCCGATCGGCACACATTCCGCCAGCTGCGCAATCCCGGCGTTGCCGGGTGCACAGTAGATTTTACCGGCACGAGGGCTTTTTGCCAGACTCCAGATGATCGCATGCTCCCGGCCCCCGCCGCCAACCACTAAAATATCCATAAGTTCCTCCCTGAGAGCCTAGTGTTTGAAATGACGAACGCCGGTGAAGACCATGGCAATCCCATATTCATTAGCCACTTTAATGGATTCCTCATCCTTGATGGAACCGCCCGGCTGAATGACAGCCGTGATGCCTGCCTTAGCCGCCATTTCCAGCGTATCACCCATAGGGAAAAAGGCATCGGATGCCAGTACTGCACCCTTGGACTTCTCACCGGCCTGCTCAATCGCGATTTTGGCTGCACCCACACGGTTCATCTGGCCTGCACCTACGCCAACCGTCATATCATCTGCCGCGAGTACGATCGCATTGGATTTCACATGCTTAACAACCTTCCAGCCGAACAGCAATTGCTTCAGTTCATCTTCGGTTGGTTTGCGGTCCGTTACAACCTGAAGCTCATCCGCATTCACGGAATGCACATCGCTCTCCTGCACTACCATACCACCGTCGATGGAAGTCACGACGAAGCTGCTCTTTCGGGCCGCAGCCGCACTGAGATTGCCGATTTGAAGCAGACGGATATTCTTCTTTTTCGTGAGAATCTCCAGTGCTTCTTCGGTGAAGCCCGGTGCCAGCACGATTTCGAGGAAAATATCCTTCAGCAGGTTGGCAGTATCGGCATCCACGATCCGGTTCGCTGCAACAATTCCGCCGAAGATTGAGGTCGGGTCGGCGTTGTACGCTTTTTGATAAGCTTCATACACACTCGCCCCTACGCCAACCCCACATGGATTCATATGCTTCACCGCGACCACCGCAGGCTCTTCAAATTCCTTGACAATTTGCAGCGCCGCGTTGGCGTCATTGATATTGTTGTAGGAGAGTTCTTTGCCATGCAGTTGCTCGGCAGAGGTCAGCGTATCCAGGGCCGCCAGCGGCTTGCGGTAGAAAGCAGCCTTCTGATGCGGGTTCTCCCCGTAGCGCAGATCCTGAATTTTCTCGTAAGTTACGGTATAACGCTCCGGCAGGGGATCCCCCGTCACATTCGCCAGATAATCGGCAATCAGGGCATCGTAAGCCGCCGTATGACGGAACACTTTTGCCGCAAGACGTTTGCGTGTCTCAAGCGTAGTATCGCCGCCTGCACGAACTTCTTCCAGCACTGCAGCATAATCTCCCGCATCCACTACCACACTGACAAAAGCATGGTTCTTGGCTGCAGAACGCAGCATCGTCGGTCCGCCGATATCGATATTCTCGATAGCTTCCTCGTACGATACATCCGGCTTGGCAATCGTCTCAGCGAATGGATACAGATTCACGACTACCAGATCGATATAATCGAGACCCAGCTCGGTCATCTGGCGCGTGTGCTCCTCATTGTCACGAACCGCCAGCAGACCGCTGTGCACTGCAGGATGCAGTGTTTTGACGCGGCCATCCATGATTTCAGGGAACCCTGTCACATCGGAAATTCCGATAACCGGCACGCCTTCCTTGGCAAGTAATGTGCTTGTTCCGCCTGTGGAGATAATTTCTACGCCCAATGCAGACAACTCGCGGCAAAAATCTACGATACCCTGTTTATCCGATACGCTGACCAGCGCTCTTTTGATACTCACTTTGAATAGTCCTCCTCCGGTATGCTTGCGGTTTAATGGGTTGGCTCAACTGTTGTGCTGGGAAAAATAAGGCCACAGCAGGGCCTGTTTTGTGTACGGGTGTTGTTTGGCCGGTTATCAACCAGATCCACCAAAATGCGACGCATTAAGCGGCCGATGCGGTATTTCCCGAGAAATATCGAAAATGACCGGTGATGCTCATAAAATTACTTGTCACGTGTTGTCGAAATACGGCCCTGAAGTGTAATTCTGCCGTCTGCAAAAGCACCGACCACCTCGGGGTACAGTTCATACTCTACCTGGTGGATGCGTTCAGCCAATGATTCGGGGGTGTCATTCTCCTCGACACTTACGGAACGCTGGGCAATCACAGGCCCCGTATCCATGCCGCCATCGACAAAATGCACCGTGACCCCCGTCAGCTTCACACCATAATCCAGTGCTTGGCCTATCGCGTCTTTGCCTGCAAAAGCGGGCAGCAGCGAAGGGTGAATGTTGATGATCCGGCCTGCGTATGGCTCAAGCAGCGTTGGCGTAATCAGCCGCATATAACCGGCCAGCACAATTAGGCCAATCTCCCGGCGCTGCAGCTCAGCCACAATCTCGACCTCGTACAGTTCACGGCTGGCAAATTCCTTGGGCCGCAGCAAAAGGCTCGGAATACCTGCATCCGCCGCCCGCTGCGCCACAGGGGCTTCCGGGCGGTCGGAGACTAGCAGCTCTATTCTGCCCGCGCCCAGCCTTCCGGCGTTCTGCGCCTCAATCAATGTTGCAAAATTGCTGCCCTGCCCGGAGGCAAACACAGCGATTCTACTCTGCTCCATTACACTTCAGCTCCTGTAAAGGTAACAATCCGCTCGCCTTTTGTTACGGTGCCGATGATATACGCCTCTTCTCCGCTGGCTTTCAGAAGTTCAAGCGCACGTTCCCCATTGGCAACATCCACTACCAGAACAAGGCCAACGCCCATGTTAAACGTGGTGAACATATCGCGGTTGCTTACATCGCCTTGTTTTTGCAGCAAGTCAAAGATCGGCAGGATCGGCCAAGCTCCATAGTTAATCTCTACATTCACACCATCCGGCAGCATCCGCGGGATATTCTCGATGAATCCGCCTCCGGTAATATGAGCCATGCCTTTCACCGGGAGCTGTTCTAGGAGCGCCAGCAAAGGTTTGACATAGATTTTGGTAGGAGCGAGCAGCACATCTACAAGCGGTGCTCCCAGTTCATCTACTACATCATTCAAGCCATAACCGCCCGACTCCAGCAAAAGCTTACGCACCAGCGAGAACCCGTTGCTGTGCACACCGCTGGATGCGAGGCCAATCACCGTATCACCAGCTGAAATGCTCGCCCCTGTTACCAGCTTAGCCTTGTCGACTACGCCTACTGTAAAGCCGGCAATGTCATATTCGCCCTCCGAGTACATTCCCGGCATTTCCGCCGTTTCGCCACCGATCAGCGCACAACCTGCCTGGTGGCAGCCTTCTGCGATTCCGGCTACGATAGCTTCAATCTTCTCCGGGATAACTTTGTCGCATGCCAGATAGTCCAGGAAGAACAACGGCTCCGCACCTTGCACGACTATGTCGTTCACACACATGGCTACGGCATCGATGCCGATGGTGTCGTGGCGGTCAGCCGCGAACGCGATTTTGAGCTTGGTGCCGACTCCGTCTGTTCCCGATACGAGCACCGGCTCCTCATACTTGTCCTTATTCAATCCGAACAGCGCTCCGAAACCGCCCAGCTCGGTCATCACTTCAGGACGGTACGTACGCTTCACGTGCTTCTTCATGCGTTCTACCGCTTCGTTGCCAGCTGCAATATCCACTCCGGCATTTTTATAAGCTTCCGACACTTTTGGACACCTCATTTAAGTTAGTTTAGAGCGCGGTTGCGGGGCAGACAGCTCCTGGGTGGTTATGAGGCGTTATTACAGGGAATGTTTGGACTTCCGATCGCTGTTATGTTTGGATTTCCTGATTAATACCGCTCCTAGCGGTAGAAATCCAAACCTAAAGGCGAACGCTGCCGCTTCTCCAGTTCCAAACTTCCCTTTCATAACTTCCAAACCACCGGCAGAACCTTACTGCAAGCCGCAGTACGCGCCTTGCACAGTGGGCAGTTAAGCCCTCGGCGCATTAGGCGAAGCCATGTGCCTCCCCAGCCAGCGAAGCGAGCCGTATTTGCGCAGCAAACAGGGCTGGAGCTTCGAGGGCTTGGGGTTTCCGCACTTGAAGCGAAGCCATGCGCTACCTTAGCCAGCGAAGCGAGCCGTATTTGCGCAGCAAACAGGGCTGGAGCTTCGCGGGCTTGGGGTTTCGGCGCTTGAAGCGAAGCCAAGCGCATTCCCAGCCAGCGAAGCGAGCCGTATTTGCGCAGCAAACAGGGCTGGAGCTTCGCGGGCTTGGGGTTTCCGCGCTTGGAGCGAGGCCATGCGCCTTCCCTGCCTGCGAAGCGAGCCGTATTTGCGCAGCAAACAGGGCTGGAGCTTCGAGGGCTTGGGGTTTCCGCGCTTGGAGCGAAGCCATGCGCCTTCCCTGCCTGCAAAGCGAGCTGCATTTGCGCAGCAAACAGGGCTGGAGCTTCGCGGGCTTGGGGGTTCCGCGCTTGAAGCGAAGCCAAGCGCCTTCCCAGCCAGCGAAGCGAGCCGTATTTGCGCAGCAAACAGGGCTGGAGCTTCGCGGGCTTGGGGTTTCGGCGCTTGAAGCGAAGCCAAGCGCCTTCCCAGCCAGCGAAGCGAGCCGCATTTGCGCAGCAAACAGGGCTGGAGCTTCGCGGGCTTGGGGTTTCGGCGCTTGAAGCGAGGCCATGCGCCTTCCCTGCCTGCGAAGCGAGCCGCATTTGCGCAGCAAACAGGGCTGGAGCTTCGCGGGCTTAAAGTGTAGACACGGCTTGCGGTAAGCCGCCGGGGCGCGGAGCGCCGTAGAGCGTGTCCCGCAGGGACAAAGCGGGAACCCGCACCCACGCCCGCTTAGCAAGTTAACACCAAACTCCTACCACCGAGCTTTCGGGTGGCCGGAGGGCAGCGCCCTCCGGAATCCCCCTTTGAAAGGGGGACTTAGGGGGATCGGCCCACAGTGGATCAGCACGAACAGCCGTCCTTCTCTTCCCCTCCAAAATCCACCTGCGTCGGATAATCGTTGTCGAAGCAGGACAGGCACAGCCCGCCTTTGTAATCGTTGCTGTTATAACCGCCGATAGAGGTGATCAGACCCTCAGGAGACAGGAACGCCAGAGAATCGGCGTTGATCTCCTCGCGCATCTCTTCGATGGTCTTGTAGGATGCGATCAATTCGCGGCGGTCTGGCGTATCAATGCCATAGAAGCAAGGATTCTTGAACGGCGGCGATGTAATCCGCACGTGGACTTCAGCGGCACCCGCTTCACGCAGCAGATTGACGATCCGGCGCGAAGTGGTACCGCGCACGATGGAGTCGTCAATCATGACGACGCGTTGGCCTTCAACGACGCGACGCACGGCGCTGAGCTTCATTTTGACACCTTGCTCGCGCAGCTCTTGACTGGGCTGGATGAAGGTCCGGCCCGTATATTTGTTTTTGATTAATCCAAGTTCATAAGGGATACCGGTCTGCTCCGCATAGCCGATGGCGGCGGAGATACTGGAATCCGGCACACCAGTGACGATATCGGCATCGACAAAAGCTTCCAGCGCCATCCGGCTTCCCATCCGCTTACGGGCGGAGTGGAGGTTAGAACCGTTCAGGTCACTGTCCGGACGGGCAAAATAGATATACTCCATAGCGCACAACGCCTTGCGTTTCGGTTCGGTGAACCGGTCTTCGCGCAGGCCGTCTTTGCCCAGCACGAGCAGTTCTCCCGGCTCAATGTCCCGTACCAGCTCGGCGCCAATCACTTCAAGAGCGCAAGACTCGGAAGCGAAGACATAAGCTTCGCCGACACGGCCCATCACCAATGGACGCAGACCATGCGAGTCCGAAGCGATCACCAGCTTGTCATTTGTCATCAGCATGAAAGCGAATCCGCCCACCAGCTGCTGCAGGGCTTCCTTAGCCGCTTCGACAAACTCCTTCGGCGAACGCGCAATCAGATGCGCCAGCACCTCGGTGTCGCTGGTCGTCTGAAAAATCGAACCGCTTTGCTCCAGCTGTTTGCGGATCAGCGGTTCGTTGACAATGTTACCGTTCGTAGCGATCGCCAGATCCCCGTCCCGGTATTTGAAGACCAGCGGCTGGGCATTGGTCAATCTGCTGTCGCCGCTGGTGGAGTAACGCACGTGGCCGATGGACATGTCGCCGACCAGTGAGGCGATTTTGTCCTTGTCAAAAACTTCCTTAACCAGTCCCATGCCGCGGTGGTAATTGAAGTCGCGGCCGTCTGCTACGCAGATGCCCGCGCTTTCTTCCCCCCGGTGCTGCAAGGCATGCAGCCCATAGTAGGACATGGACGCGGCTTCCGGGTGTCCGAAGACCCCGAAGACGCCGCATTCTTCTTTTAACGTATCAAAAATATCTCCCGAGCCCGTTCCTTCGTTGTAAAAGTCGCCGGTCCACAGGATAGGGGCAGCCTGCTCTTTCCCGGTCTTTATTTCATAAGACATGGAATGGCATCCTCCCAAACAGATTTAAGTTCTACTAAAGCTTCATCCAGTGCTTTTGTGCCGTCCAGGTTCACACGCAGCCGGTCACCGCCTACGGTTCCGATGATCTCCACCGGCACGCCGCCGGCAGCAATGACCGCCTTTAGCTCCTCGGCACGATCCGGTGCCGCAGTCAGTACAAGGCGGGATTGGCTCTCGCTGAACAGCGCCACATCACGGCGCAATCCGCCAGCAGAGAGATCCACATTCGCACCGATTCCGCCGCTGATGCAGCTCTCGGCCAAGGCCGCAGCCAGTCCGCCTTCGGACAAGTCATGCGCGGAGCGCACAAGGCCACTACGGATGGCACTGAGTGTGGCATCCAGCAGTTTTTTCTCCGTAGCGAGATCAAGTGCCGGTGGACGGCCTTCTGTTAAGCCATGCACGGCATATTGGAATTCGCTGCCGCCGAGTTCGGCATAGGTTGCACCCAGCAGGAGAATGGCGTCTCCCTCTTGTTTGAAGCCTTGCGTCGTAATATGATCTGTATCCTGCACCAGTCCGACCATGCCGACTACAGGTGTCGGATAGATGGCACCGGAAGCATTTTCGTTATACAAGCTGACGTTACCGCCGATTACCGGCGTCTCCAGTACCCGGCAAGCTTCCGCCATCCCATCTACCGCACGTTCCATTTGCCAGAAAATATCCGGTTTCTCCGGACTTCCGAAGTTCAGGTTATCCGTAATGGCCAGCGGCTCTGCTCCCGAACAGACAATGTTGCGCGCAGCTTCGCTGACCGCAATCCGTCCGCCCACTTCAGGGTCAAGATACACATACCGGCCGTTGCAGTCCGTAGTCATTGCCAGACCTTTGCGTGTACCCGGCACAGTCACTACAGCCGCATCCGAACCCGGACGAACCGCGGTGCTGGTCCGCACCATGTAATCGTATTGGTTGTAGACCCATGCTTTGCTCGCCACGGTTGGCGAACCCAGGATCGTACGCAGCGCGCCGCCCAGATCCGTCACTTCGTCGTAACGCAGCGTATCTACCTTGGCATTCTCTTCATAGTAAGCAGGAACTGCCGAAGGCTTATCGTACACTGGACACTCATCCACCAGTGCTGTTACCGGCATATCACCAACCACTTCACCGTGATGGAACAGCTTCAGGCGGCCGTCATCCGTTACCTTGCCCACTTTGCAGCAAATGACGCCCCAACGGTCAAAAATCTCCTGCGCCTGTGCCTCATCCTTCGGCTCAACCACGAACAACATACGTTCCTGCGATTCTGACAGCATCATTTCGTAAGGCGTCATGCCTTCTTCACGCTGCGGCACCTGGTCCAGATACAGCTCCAGCCCGTTGCCCGCTTTGCTGGCCATTTCGGCACTGGAGCAGGTAAGACCCGCTGCGCCCATATCCTGAATCCCGACAACGATGCCGCTGTCGATCAGTTCCAGACAGGACTCCATGACGAGCTTCTCCATAAACGGATCGCCGACCTGTACAGCCGTCCGATTGGCTTCCGATTCCTCGCTCAGCTCCACGGAGGCGAAGGTTGCGCCGTGAATTCCGTCGCGTCCAGTAGGCGGACCTACGTAGAACACCGGATTGCCTACACCTTTGGCGACACCACGCTGGATTTTATCATGATCGATCAACCCTACACACATCGCGTTTACGAGTGGATTACCGTCATAGCTGTCGTCGAACATAATTTCGCCGCCGACGGTTGGAATCCCGATACAGTTGCCGTAACCGGCAATCCCGGATACCACATGCTCGAACAGATATTTGACCCGGTCACTCTCCAGCTTGCCGAAACGCAGGGAATTGAGAATGGCCACCGGTCTCGAACCCATAGAGAAAATATCACGGATAATTCCGCCCACTCCTGTGGCTGCCCCCTGAAAAGGCTCAACCGCGGAAGGGTGGTTATGGCTTTCGATTTTGAACACAACCGCCTGGTTATCCCCGATATCGACAATTCCCGCACCCTCGCCCGGTCCCATCAGAACACGTGGTCCAGTAACCGGGAAGCGGCGCAGCAGCGGCTTGGAGTTCTTATAGGCACAGTGCTCAGACCACATCACACTGAATACGCCAATCTCTGTATAGTTCGGGAGGCGTCCCATGAAAGAGGTAATCAGCTCATATTCGCTGTCCGACACGCCAAATTGACTGTAGATCTTCTGTTCCTTGATTTGTTCTGCGGTCGGTTCCTTAACGGATACTTGCTGCGCCATGACGATCCCTCCATGTCTTGAGAATTGATGTGAACATCCGTTTGCCGTCTTCCGAACCAAGCAAGCTGTTCGCCGCACGTTCCGGGTGAGGCATCATGCCCACGACATTGCCTGCCACGTTGCTGACCCCGGCAATGTCGGCTACGGAGCCGTTCGGATTGTCGCTATAAGTGAATACGATCTGATTGTTTGCTTTGAGCTGTGCCAATGTCTCTTCATCGCAATAATAGTTCCCTTCGCCGTGTGCAATCGGAATCACAATCTCTTCATCCTTAGCGTAATCAACAGTAAACGGGGTTGTATTATTAACAACCTTAAGCACGGAATCATGACAGCGGAATTTCATCGACATGTTGCGGCGCAGTGCACCAGGCAGCAGTCCCGCTTCCGTCAAAATCTGGAATCCGTTGCAGATGCCCAGTACAAATTTCCCTTGCTCCGCAGCCTTGGCTACTTCAGCCATGACTGGAGCGAATCTGGAAATGGCGCCGCAGCGCAGATAATCACCATAGGAAAAGCCACCCGGAACGAGAATGCAATCATAGGCAGACAGGTCCGTCGCCGTATGCCACACATAATCAACGGGTTCGCCTAGCGTCTCTTCAACTGCTTTGTAGCAGTCGATATCACAATTGGAACCTGGGAAGACAAGTACCGCAAATTTCATGACGTTTAGTCCTCCAATTCGTAGCGGTAATCCTCGATCACCGTGTTGGCCAGCAGCTTCTCGCACATTTCCTTCAGGCGGCCTTCCGCTTCAGCGCGGTTGTCCGTATCCAAAGTCAACTCCATATACTTACCGATACGCAAGGATTCCACTTCCTGAAATCCTACCGAATGCAGTGCCCCTTGCACGGCTACACCTTGGGGATCGAGCACGCTTTTCTTGATGGTGACATACACAGTCGCTTTTAACATACGCTTGTAGTTCCTCCTAAAGGGTTCATTTATCTGAAAATGTAAGAATTATATTTCAAGAAGGGCTGCTTGCCTACACCAGAGTCTTGCCGGTAAGACGATGATAAATATCCAGATAACGACGGGTTGTTTCTTCCACCACTTCGCTTGGAAGCGGGTCAGGCATGCTGTTCTTATCCCAAGAGGAGGCGGACAGGTACGTTCTCACCGGCTCTTTGTCCATGCTGTCAATCTCAATATCGAGTGCGTATTTATCTTTGGCCCAGAAGCGGGAAGCATCCGGCGTAAAAATTTCGTCAATCAGAATCACCTTGCCATCCAGCAGTCCGAATTCAAACTTGCAGTCCGCCAGGATAATACCATGTTCAGCGCAATAGTCTTTGGCAAAAGCGAACAGCTTCAGGCTCTTCTCCTTCAGCTCTAGTGCCAGGTCTGCACCAATCAGCTCCTGCATTTGCTCGAATGGGATATCCTCGTCGTGGCCGACATCATTTTTGGCAGCCGGAGTGAAGATCGGCTCGGCCAGCAGCGCATTTTTGCGCAGGCCTTGCGGCAGCTCAATGCCGTTGACCTTGCCGGTCTCCTCATATTGTCTCCAGCCTCCGCCGGTAATACAACCACGCACCACACATTCGATATCAATACGCTCGGCTTTGCGGACGACCATGATGCGGTTCTTGAGGGCTTCCCGGTCCTTCACAAGGTCTCCAAGCTGATCCACGTCGATATGCACGACATGATTCTCGATCAGCTCTTGCGTCTTGCCGAACCAGAACGCGCTTAGACGGTTGAGCACATTGCCTTTCTCCGGCACTGCGGGGTCCAGCACATAGTCGAAGGCGGATATCCGGTCCGTCACGACGATCAGTACATGTTCCCCCAAATCGTACAGCTCACGAACCTTTCCTTTATAGAGCAGCGGCGCATTTACAAGTTCCACGGCTGTGGATATGGCCGGTGATGTCATGACCTTTCCTCCCTTGAACTAATGATCTTCTTAATAAGAAGCCGGTCTAAAGGAAGCAACTCCGAGAAATATTTGGACTTCCGATCGCTGTTATGGTCATATTTCCTGATTGAACCGCTTCTCGCGGTAGAAATCTGACCATAAAGGCGAACGCTAACGCTTCTACAGTTCCAAAATTTCTCTGCGTCACTTTTTATCCAGCCTTATATTTATGAACACGTTCCTTAGTTCACCAATTTCCGCACCTTTAGATGAGCTCAAGCTTGCGGAAGATGGTGTCGACATGCTTCAGATGCCAGGACGGGTTGAACGCATCCTCGATCTCTTCCGTACTCAGGACGCTGGTGATTTCAGGCGTAGCTTCAACGATGTCACGGAATTGGGTTTGCTCTTCCCAAGCCTGCATCGCACGCGGCTGCACGGTGTCGTACGCTTGCTCGCGGCTCATGCCTTTGTCGATCAGCTTGGTCAGGATACGGCCCGAGAATGGCACGCCGAACGTGCGGTTCATATTGCGTTTCATATTCTCAGGGAAGACGGTCAGGTTCTTCACGATGTTACCGAACCGGTTTAGCATGTAATTCAGCAGCATGGTCGCATCCGGCAGGATGATCCGTTCCACTGAGGAATGCGAGATATCGCGTTCATGCCAGAGCGGCACGTTCTCATAAGCAGTGACCATGTGGCCCCGGATCACGCGGGACAGGCCGGAGATGTTCTCGCAGCCGATCGGGTTGCGTTTATGCGGCATGGCGGACGACCCTTTTTGACCCTTGGCAAAAGCTTCTTCCACTTCGCGGATCTCACTCTTCTGAAGGGCACGAATTTCGGTCGCGAACTTGTCCAGGGAGGTGGCGACCAGTGCCAAAGTGGCCATATATTCGGCGTGACGGTCACGCTGCAAGGTCTGGGTGGAAATTGGAGCCGGGCTGGTACCCAGCTTGCGGCAGACGAATTCTTCCACGGACGGATCGATGTTGGCATAGGTGCCGACTGCGCCGGAGATTTTGCCGAACTGTACACCATCCGCCGCACGGCGGAAACGCTCCAGGTTGCGCTTCATCTCTTCGTACCAAAGCGCCATCTTCAGGCCAAAAGTAGTCGGCTCGGCATGTACGCCATGCGTACGGCCCATCATCGGAGTATCTTTATAGGCAATCGCCTTGTCTTTGAGAATTTCAATGAAATTGAGGATGTCTTTCTCCAGAATCTCATTCGCTTGACGCAGCAGGTAGCCCAGCGCCGTATCCACAACGTCCGTGGAAGTCAGGCCGTAGTGGACCCATTTGCGTTCCGCCCCAAGACTCTCGGAGACCGCGCGGGTAAAAGCAATGACATCATGTCGCGTTTCCAGTTCGATTTCATTGATGCGGTCAATATCAAACTTTGCATCCTTGCGCAGCTTGGCCGCATCTTCATGCGGGATGACTCCCAGCTCGGCCCAGGCTTCACAAGCGCACAGTTCTACTTCCAGCCACGCGTTGAATTTATTCTCTTCGGTCCAAATGGCCCGCATTTCCGGTCTGCTGTAACGTTCGATCATAAGTGGTCAATGCCTCCAAAGGTTAGTTTGCTCTACCCAGGACAATCCGTCTCCGGTATCCTTGCAGAGCAGGTTGATGTGGCCCATTTTGCGGCCAGTTTTGCTTTCGGTCTTGCCATATATATGAAGCTTAGGGACAACCCCCAGCTTGTTAGCTTCTTCATCATTCCTGTAGACAATACTCACGGCCCGATCCAGATGCTCGCCCAGCACGTTCACCATCACCACCGGTGTCACCAGCGAAGTGTCGCCCAGCGGCAGATTGCAGATTGCCCGCACATGCTGCTCGAACTGCGAGGTGACGCAGGCATCCATCGTATAGTGCCCGGAATTATGCGGCCGGGGTGCCAGCTCATTTACGAACAGCTCCCCGTCTTCCGTCACGAACAGCTCTACGGCCAGCAGTCCTACAGCATCCAGTCCGGCAATCAGTGTCTCGGCCAGCTCACAGGCCCGGCGCTGAATGTCTTCCGGCACTCTTGCCGGCACAATGGACAGGTGCAGGATGTTGTCCACGTGGATGTTCTCCGCCGGCGGGAAGCTTTTGACCTCGCCGGAGGCGCTGCGGGCAGCCACTACAGAAATTTCGCAGCGGAAAGCGACGAATTTCTCCAGCACCAGCTCCGGCGCTGCTACACCGGCAGCCACCTGTGTGAAGGCGGCTTCCAGCTCTTGAGCTTCGCGGATGACGGCTTGTCCCTTGCCGTCATAGCCCCCTGTGGCGGTCTTCAGCACACAGGGCAGGCCCAGGTCGGCAGCGGCAGCGGTTAACTCCGCCAGGCTGCCGACCTTCCGGTACGGGGCAACGGGCACGCCCGCCGCCTCGATAGCGGCTTTCTCGCGTAAGCGGTGCTGCGTAGTGTACAGCAGCGCGCTGCCCTGGGGCACGTACGATTCCTCCGCCAGCAGCGCGGCTACGCCTGCGTCGACGTTCTCGAACTCGTACGTGATGACGTCGCTGCGACGCGCCAGCTCGCGCGCCGCCTCGCGGTCATTGTACGCCGCCGTAATCTGCGGCGTTACCTGCCCGCAGGGCGCTTCCGGCGCAGGGTCCAGCGCCACGAAGCGGTACCCCATGGCGCTGCCGGCCAGCGCCAGCATGCGCCCGAGCTGCCCGCCGCCGAGCAGGCCAACGGTGGCTCCAGGCAGCAGCTTCCGCGGCTCCGCGCCGCCAAGCTCCCTCAGACTCATAAGCTGTCGCTGCTTTCCAGCACTTCGTCACGGATAGCGTCACGGCGCTGCTGTGCCCGGCGCTGCACCTCAGGGTCGAACGCGCCGATGATTTGCGCCGCCAGCAAGGCCGCATTGATCGCACCCGCGCGCCCAATGGCTACCGTCGCTACCGGAATGCCGCCCGGCATCTGCACGATCGAGAGCAGGGAGTCGAGGCCGTTCAGCGCCTTCGACTGCACCGGCACACCGATTACGGGCAGTATAGTCTTGGCTGCTACCATGCCGGGCAGGTGCGCGGCTCCGCCAGCGCCTGCAATAATGACGCGGATGCCGCGGTCCGCCGCTTCCTCCGCGTAGCTGAACATCAAATCCGGCGTACGGTGGGCAGATACTACCTTTTTCTCATAGGACAAACCCAGCTCTTCCAGCACCGTACACGCATGCTCCATCGTTTCCCAATCCGATTTGCTGCCCATGATGACAGCGACCTGCACAGACATGTTTCGACCTGCCTTTCGCTTCGGTTATAAATGTAGTCTCCCTAAATCTCGAAAAAAAAGCCCGATTTCCAAACGCATACTGCTGCGGGAGATCGGACTGCTTCAGGAACAGGGGACAGCTGTCCCGCATGCCCCTTAAGCTAAGCCTGGCATCACGTGACCTGCGCACGGGCGCTCCGGGAACCGGCGCAGCACCATGGCATACTATCTATCTGTTCCTCGTAGTCCGGTAATTTACGGTTCCCGGGTAGAGACTTCCGGGCCATATCCCCGGCTTTATACGAGTTGCTCATGATATCAGTTTAACAATGCCCTACACAGGATGTCAACTTAAACACGAACATTGTTAAATCTACCAGTTTAAACGTTCGCTTTTGGAGCGGTTTGTAGCGGTATCTTGCCATAACCTGCTATTACAAAAAAGGGGAACGCCGTCAGCGTTCCTCTCCCCAAGCTTTATTATTTTACGACCAGCACCGGAATCCGTGCGCTCTGGACCACATTGTGGCTGACGCTGCCCAGAACAAATTCACGAATTCCCCCAAGTCCACGGCTGCCGATGACAATAACATCTACGGCCTGCTGCTTGGCATAGCTTAGAATCACTTCTGCAGGCGAACCCTGCAGCAGCTCCACAACAGCGTTCACGCCTTCGGCTGCAAGACGGCTCTTCACTTCCTCTGTCGTCTGAACCGCCAGATCATAATACTCCTTGTTCACCGAAGCCGGCAGCGGTGCGAGTGCCTCCCCGATAAAAAAGCGGGGGAATTCAAAGGCATGTACAACGTGCAGAGTAGAATCCGGTTTGACTTTAGCCAGTTCAATGGCCCGCTCCAAGGCCTGATTCGAAGCCTTTGAACCGTCATAGGCGAGTAAGATTGTAGAGAATAACATGTACGCCACCTCTTTTTCTGCTAGTGTATTGTAATCAAGGAATCTATGAAGCCATCATTGTAAAAAATAACCGTACAGCAGGACATTCAACAGCAGCAGCAGCGGAATACCGATCCGGAAAGACATATGCCGCGTCTTGTGGCGCTTGCGGTACATGGCAATCAGCACTCCAAGCGCACCGCCCATCGCTGCCAGCAGGAACAGGGTCTTCTCCGGCACACGGTCACGCCGCTTGCGGGCCTTGTTCTTGTCCTCAGACATCACCACATATCCGATAATATTGATAACCACGAACCACAACATGACAATCTGGGCCATTCCCGACGGCTCCTCCTCCTTGCACTATCTGCCTCTATTATATTACTCTTTCAGGCAAAAACCAACAAATGCCTCGCCCCGCTTGCCTGCCTTTACTGTGTTCTTCCTCCCGAGGCGGAGGTATCCTTTATCCAAAGCCAGGATAAAGCAGCAGCAAGCAAAGCGGCAACGGCCCCGAGCCAGAATCCGCCCGTCAGTCCATACCTTGAGCTCATCCAGCCTGCCGCAAACGGTCCTCCCGACATGCCTATCGCATATACCGCCTGATAGAATCCCATCGCCGTTGCCCGTTTGAAGGGAGCAACGCCAGAGACCGATTTACTAAGCAGAAGCGGGAAAATCAACCCCTGCATAAACCCGTTTCCAATCTGTGTCGCACACAGTGCTCCAAGTGTTGGCATGGACGGAATGAGCAGGGTGAACACTGCACTTCCAGCAAAACCCAAGATTAGTGTCCACCGCTCTCCCACCAGCCTGCCAAAAAAACGGGCCCCATACAGCGTCGCCACCGCATGCGGAATCATAAATGACAGGGTCAGCCAGCCGAGACTTTCTTTGCTTGCTCCAATATGCAGCGCCTGGCTAGGTGTATACCCGAACATTGTAATGAACAGCACACAGTGTGCAAGCACCGACAGCAAGGATACCTTGACCAGCAGCGGCTCTTTGACAACTACGGCCAAATCCTTGAGCTGTATGGCCTGCCTCTGCTCAGACTTTGGTTCAGGCAGCCGGAAAGCCAGCCCGAGTGCGCCAATCGCTACGATTCCACCGATCAGGAACGGAGCACCCCAACCCCAGTGCTCTGCGATATACCCGCTGAGCATCATGCTGCTGAGCTGTGCGATGACCGTAGTAAACTGCAGCATACCCATGGCTTTGGCAGCTTCCTCTTTGGGGAAATACCCCGCAAACATCACCGTATACACAACCCACGCAGATGCTGCAATGCCGGATACGGCCCGGGCAGCCAGCGCCCATCCGGGACTTGCCCCCCAGAGGAACAGGAAGCAGCTTACCGCTGTGGCGATGAGCCCAAGGTAGATAAAGGGGCGTCTCCGCTTCATATAATCCGAGCCCATGCCCAGCGGCAGCCGGAACAAAATTTGCATCAGCCCATATACACCCAGCACCATGCCCACCATCATATAGGAAGCACCCAGATGCTCCACATAGGGTGAGAGCACGGGAACATAAATATAAGAAGAGAACCAGAACAAAAATACGATAGCCAAAAAGAATAACCGGCTCTCTCCCCTGCTTTGTGGGCTTTCTGCCGATTTCAACGTATCTGACTGCTGCTGAACTGTCACTTCATCCCCCACTTTATTACCAATATTACAATCGCCTGTCATCTCTCCGAAAGCTAACCCAACATGACATCCAGGAGCCGTCAGCTGTTATCTTTTTTGGCTTCCAGCGCAGCCTTCAGCAGTTCTCCCAGGTTCGAGCCGATACTCTCGGTCTTGCTGTACTGCTGCACCAGCTTCTGTTGCTCACGTTTGTTTACATGTTTATGATCTTTGTCCATAGTCTCGGTGATCCCGCAGCCAAGGCACTGCACGAACATTCCGGCCTTGCCCTCTTTCAGCTCCATTTTTTTATGGCACTGCGGACAGCGGCGGTTCGACAAGCGTTTCTCTCCTGCACGGGTATAGCCGCAGCTCTCCGCCGGGCAGACCAGCATCTTGCCGCGTTTGCTCTTTTTCTCCAGCAGCCTGGTGCCGCATTCCGGGCAATGACTGTTCGAGACATTATGCGGCTTATACTCCGCAGCACTCGTCTTTACGCCGGATACCAAATCTTGCGCCATAGTGCGGATGCCTTGCAGGAACGGCTCGGGTTTGCCTTGCCCGCGGGCAATCTTCTCCAGCTCCGCTTCCCAGCGTGCCGTCAGATCCGGCGTGCGCAGCTGCGCGGATACCAGACCAATCAGCTGCTTGCCTTTACCGGTTGGATGCAGCAGATTACCTTGACGTTCGATGGTGTCGGAACTTACCAGCTTCTCGATAATATCCGCACGTGTAGCCGGTGTGCCTAACCCATGTTTCTCCATTTGCGTCAGGAGCGTTGCTTCATTATAACGCTTAGGCGGCTGTGTGCGGCCAGCTTTCACAATACAGCGCTGGATCGTGACGTTTTCGCCTTCCCGCAGCTCCGGCAGCTTCACACTTCCTGCTGCGGGTTCCCCTGCTGCATTCTCTTCCTCATCGTCAGTACTCATATCACCGCCGTATACCTCGCGCCAGCCGGCATCTTTGACCGTGGTCCCTTTGACATGGAAGCTCTCACCATCCACTTGTACGGTTACAGCTACCGCATCATAACGGGCCGGAGGGTAGAACAAGCTGATGAACCGTCTTACTATCAGATCGTACAGCTTGCGTTCCTCCGTACTCAGGCCGTTCAGCAGCACCGTCTGCTCCGTAGGGATAATCGCATGGTGATCACTGACCTTACTGTCATCCACAATCCGTTTGGTCATCGGCAGCGGCTTGCGCAGCAGCGGACGGGCCAGAGCGGCATAGGGTCCTACAGCCACACTGTCCAGCCGTTCCTTTAACGTACCGGTCATATCGGAAGTCAAATAACGGCTGTCAGTACGCGGGTAAGTCACCAGCTTGTGCTGCTCATAGAGACGCTGCAGCAGATTGGAGGTTTGCTTGGCCGAGAAGCCATATTTTTTGTTGGCATCCCGCTGCAGCTCCGTTAAGTCGTAAGCCAGTGGATGCGGCTCGCTTTTTTCACTTTTCTGCACCTTCGCGATCCGTCCATTGCGGCCGGTCAGTCTCTCGCTTAGCTTCGCCGTCTTTTCCTTCTCAAAAATCCGCCCGTCACCGCTCCCCGCTCTCCAGCCCGCCTGAAAGCTGCCGAAATCGGCCGTAAGTGTCTCGAAATCCTGTGACCGGAAACCCGTAATTTCGTCTTCACGATCCATAATCATCCCAAGCGTTGGCGTCTGCACCCGGCCTGCGGACAGTGGAGCCCCGAATTTGCAAGTAAGCGCCCGGGTCACATTAAGCCCGATCATCCAATCCGCCTCCGCCCGGCAGCGCGCAGACTCATACAGCCGGTCATAGTCCTTACCCGGCCGCAAAGCCGCAAAACCTTCTTTGATCGCCTTATCCGTCTGCGAGGAGATCCACAGCCGCCGGAACGGCTTTTTCCAGCCTGCCATCTGGATAATCCAGCGTGCCAGCAGTTCGCCTTCCCGCGCCGCATCCGTCGCCACAATCAACTCACCGACATCCTGCCGCTTCATCAGATGCTGGACCGCCTTATACTGCTGGCTGGTCTCCCGAAGTACCTTTAGCCTCGCCTTTTCCGGCAGAATCGGCAGATCCTCCAGCGCCCAAGTGGCGTATTTATGATTATAATCCTCAGGCTCCGCCAGTCCGACCAGATGACCAAGCGCCCATGTCACAATATATTGTGGACCTTCCAGATAACTTTTCTGCTTCTCCCGGCACCCCAGCACTCGCGCAATTTCCCGCGCTACCGAAGGTTTCTCTGCCAATACCAATGCTTTCATAGCTCTCTCCTTTCCACACTCATATAATTATACCATGCCTTATTCAAGTAACAGACCAAAAAGACCCCACCCTCCACGTTGCAAAGTGAAGAATGGGGCGTTTATTGTTAACAGAAACATCTATGGGATTTGAATCGTCTGTTCCAACTCTGTAATGTATGTCTTTATCATCTGACCCTTAGCGTCTTCAAGGACCTTAAGGTTTTTGTCAAAAGTTAATGTGTAAGGCTTCACGGTAATAGACGTTGGGGTTACCGCAAAAGGATCATAGGACTCATCTACAATAGGATGCTGTAGCCCAGCTATCGGAATAACGCCGTGATTCCCGCCTTTAACGGCCACTCCGTCCTGATCGACAATTTCATAGTATACGGCGGAAGGGCTGTAGTCGCCGGTCTGTTCGGACGAATACGGAACTGCACCCTTGCTGTGAATAATCAGCCGGCTCGCTGCCGGGGTCAACTCCAGCTTTTTCACCGTGTAGCTGAATTCTCCCTTTGTCTTCGTTTGGTCCAGATCCAGTCGGATGATACCTTCGGTCACCTTCTTCACCGGTACCTTAAATACAAAAGGTTCAGCGATTTGGGCAACTTCCACACTGACGCTCAGCTCAAATTCATTTCCTAACGCATCGGTATTCAGCAATTTCTTAGCGTCAAATAACATGGTGTTCCTTTTCCCCTCAATATCGCCTGTACTTGTGTTTCCAGATTGTACTTCTTCTCCACTCGGCAACTTAACTACAGGGATACCCAGCAGACCTTTAACAGACTGATCCAGCTCAGATCGAGATCCCTTGACTTCTTTGACCGACGGATCGAACTTAATTGGCTTTGGAATTATCTTGCCTACCACCTGTTCATTATCAATACCTTCTCGCTCGAACGCGATGGCCAGGCGCGTCCCGTCATAATAAACGTCGGTAACCTTCAAAGTCACTCCATCATGGGTGACACTCTGATTAGGAGCGGTGGATAATCCTTTGTCACCTGCGGTGCTTAGACCACGGTCTTCCGTAATTTTGAACACACTGCCTACAATAGGAATCTGTCTAATTGTATCTGCCCATGCGGGTGAGATAAAACCTGTTGCAATCACAACCGTCCCTAATACTGCTGCTGCGGATACAGCAACTAAGGTTTTCTTAATTATCTTGCTTCTGCGTCGTGCCTTTTTTCGGCGTTCCATGTCCATCTCTCCGATCTGATTCATAATTTGGGAACTGTAGCTATCTTTCGGCATTGCCTGATTTCGAAGGGTTTGGCGAATATCATCCATTTTTTGGCTTTCAGTTCGATTTTGCCATTGTTTCATGGCTTCTCCCTCCTTCGTTCGTTCTTTGCTGAACCAACTTTTTGCGCAGTCGTTCGTACTTTTTTCGTAGAGAGGCCGGTTTGCATTCCATAATCTGGCCCATCTCCTCAAAGCTGTACTGCTCTACAACCTTGAGAATCAGGAGATTGCTCTCCTCCGGTGTTAGTTGATCCATGAACAACGACTCTACGGGATTCTCCAGGCCGGGATCCATGTAAGCTCTGGGCTGCTGCTGTTTATACAAGGATAACAAGCGGATGCGACGTTTACGTTTACGGATCTGATCGAGACAATGATGGTAAGCCACTTTATACAACCAGGCAGAAAAAGACACCTTTTTCTCATAACGCCCCAGTTCCTTGTAGACTTTCACAAAAACATCCTGGACCGCGTCTTCCGCCTCTTCCCGGCTTTTCAGAATGTAATAGCAATACGTATAGATTTGCCTTTCAAAAACATGAATGATCGTTCTGAAGGCTTCACGGTCGCCTGTACGCACCTTATCTACTGCTTCATCAATCAGTCCTGGATAATTTTTGGCCCCGGGGTCTTCACGTTCCAAAGAATCACCTCCTTTTAGACTGCTTACACCTGTATAACGCTTGTTGTCCTTTCATTCGTGACAACCCGCAAAAAAAGCGGCCGGCTCCGTCATCCCCGGAGTACCGCCGCTATTTAAAGTTTATCAAAGCCACGTATCTGTAACTCTGATCGATTACTCTGCCTCTTTTTCTAATCCAAGTTCCACGCAGGCTTCAAAAAACACCTTCTCCCCATTTTGCCCACGTATGAATATCCCTTCCGGGGTCACTTGGCTCCTCATGATCTGAATGGCTTCATCAAATATAGCTTCCTGTATATAACTAATCCGAAAACGCCTTTGTTCCATCTGCTCCCATTCTTCCAGTGTCAGCACATCGGAACACAAATCTCCGTAACGCGCATTGTTCAAGTGACCGTTGTTATCCAGGCCGCTGTAGCGCACCTTGTAGGGGTAGGCTTCCTCCATAGGAAGTTGTGGAGGAACCCGTAGCTTTTCCGGTATCCCCCCTACTGAATCCCCGTCATAATGTGTTACCTTTACCGGGAGTGCGCTGGGACGGAGGATCTTACGCTCCGCAATATCCACAAGCACCCAGATGGAACGTGCGGATGCAATTTCCACCTTATTACTGTCGAAGATCCGGTAATCCCGTTGCCACATTGCCCCCTTGGTTCCTTTACTCCAGGTATAAATAGTCAAGAGATCATTCGGCCGTGGCATCTGCTTAAGCTGAAGATCCAGAGTAATCAGCATCCAGCCCATTCCAGCTTCCATCATCTTCTCCAGACTTAGGCCAAGTCCACTGACCGCTGAATCCGCTGCACGTTGCATGATATCCAACAAGAAAGATAATTTCCCCTTTGAACGGTAATCTGTATCACTGGTATGTACGCTATATTGGGATATCCACAACCCCTGATCCTTATTATTCATAAATGTGCCCCCTATATCTCTTACTATATCAACCTTCACAGAGTGTATCCACATTTCCGCCTCTTCTATCCACAAGATTTGGGGAGAAGTTTTAAAATGCTGTAATTCTATCCACATGTTAGTAAGTTTTCGAAATCACAGATTTACGCCAGACTTACCCACAAGATAGACTAAAGTTATACACACAAGAAGAAACGGCTTCGCCGTCCTCTGGAAGAGGAGGGTATCCGTTTCTCGTAGAAATATAAGACTGATTTATGGCGTAAACATATAAATCCTTATATTTTAACAAAAAAAGCCACTGTTGATTACTCAACAATGGCTTCCTCGTGCTTGGCGACGTCCTACTCTCCCAGGACCCTTCGGTCCAAGTACCATCGGCGCTGGAGGGCTTAACGGTCGTGTTCGGGATGGGTACGTGTGGAACCCCTCCGCTATCGCCACCAAACGGGCATTTGCGGTGCAAATGCATAATTCAGGTCTCAGCATTGCCAAATGCTGAAAACAATATCTTCTCCTTGCAATCACTTGGATTGTAAAGTTTAGATCTTGATTCCTGAAAACTGAATCCGAATCGAATTTGCGTTCTATATTTATTTGGATAAGCCCTCGACC
>NZ_BMKR01000025.1 GCF_014644435.1 Paenibacillus albidus
TCACAGCTATGCTCCTGCTGTGGCTATAAGCACAAAGAGGTAAAAGACTTAAAGTTGCGTAAATGGGACTGCCCGGAATGTGGAGCACACCATGACCGAGACTTTAACGCAAGCCTGAACATTCTTGCCGAAGGCAAAAGACTTCTTGGGGTGTAATCCTTACACGAACTGTCGGAACGACAGGGTTAGCTTGGTATATTTCTCTTCGATAGAAGGGACTACCCAAGAATCTCGTGACTTTAGTCATGAGAGGTTCAAAAGATTAAAATCCTGATGTTTATCTTGCGCCATTTTGCACCTTCTTATATATACTTGTACACCCGTAATGTTCCAAGCAATCAGTATGTTAGCACAGGTTTTATGAAAATGCAGCAGTTTTTCTGTAATCGCGTGAAAAAGATGTAAACCATCCCTTGGGGAGAGTGCGGGAATATATGTAGATGCTCCTCACCCTAATAGCCGTGATCTCCAAAAACCGGGGTCTCACCTGGAAGCCTTGCCTGGCACAATAGTATCCTCACGGTAACTACAACACGGGAAAGTGCCTACTTCCTATATGGAAAGTAAGGCCCTACAATGATCACAAGCACTTCCCAAAATCAACGAACAAAAAGGAGACTTTATCATAATGAAATTACAATTAGCCTTGGACCTTGTGGATATTGCCGGAGCCAAAGAAGTGGTGGCGCAAGTGGCAGAATATATCGATATCGTGGAAATCGGAACACCTGTAGTCATTAATGAAGGCTTGCACGCGGTAAAAGCCATCAAAGAAGCATTTCCTTCGCTGACCGTTCTCGCCGATCTGAAAATTATGGATGCAGGCGGATATGAAGTGATGAAGGCTGTAGAAGCAGGAGCGGGAATCGTAACTGTGCTGGGAGTGTCCGATGATTCGACGATCCGTGGTGCAGTGGAAGAAGCCAAAAAGACCGGTGCGGAAATCCTGGTCGATCTGATTAATGTGAAGGATCTGAAGGCCAGAGCAGCTGAAGTGGACGCACTGGGCGTAGATTATGTCTGTGTACACTCCGGTTATGACCATCAGGCGGAAGGCAAGAACTCCTTCGAAGATCTGAGAGCGATCAAAAGTGTGGTTAAAAAAGCGAAAACAGCCATCGCAGGCGGCATTAAACTGAGCACGCTCCCTGAAGTCATCGCAGCGCATCCCGACCTTGTAATCGTGGGCGGCGGCATTACCGGAGAAGCCGATCAAAAAGCAGCAGCCGCAGAAATGAAACGTCTTGTAAGTCAGGCGTAAGCTGCGTATGGACACGGTCAATTACGCGCAAGAGATTGTGAACGAGCTACAGCGCTCGGTCTCCCAGTTAGATGCAGCGGAGGCGGAGCAGATGGCCGGGCTGCTGCTGCGCTCGAACAAAGTGTTCGTGGCGGGAGCGGGGAGATCGGGGCTGATGGGCCGGGCATTCGCCATGCGGCTGATGCACGCAGGCAAGGATGCCTATGTGGTCGGCGAGACTGTAACGCCTGGCATTGAACACGGCGATGTGCTGGTGCTTGGCTCCGGATCCGGAGAGACCGGCAGCCTGATTTCCATGGCGAGGAAAGCCAAGTCACTGGATGCAGCCGTTGTGGCGGTGACGATTACGCCGGATTCGACGATTGGAAGACTTGCCGATTATACTGTGAAGCTGCCGGGCTCCCCCAAAGATCAGGCGGGGGACGGCGGCACTATTCAGCCGATGGCCTCTCTCTTTGAACAGACGCTGCTTCTCTTCTATGATGCGGTCATCCTGCGGATGATGGAGTTGACCGGCCAGACGACCGGGCAAATGTTCGGGAAGCATGCGAATTTGGAGTAGCATCCGGAAGCTATAAATAACGCCGCCGTCGCAGGGAAGAATCCCCGGGACGGCGGCGTTTGCTGATAAGAGGGAGAAGAGGGTTGCTACCGTTGCAGCAGGTCCTCCCGGATCGGCGTAAAAACATCCAGCAGAGCGGAGTCTTCTTCCAGAGCGGTAACACCGTGTTTGGCGTTACGGGGTATAGCAATGCTGTTTCCGGCAACCACGGCATATTCCTTCCCGTCAATGCGGAAGATGAAGCTGCCGCGCAGGCAGTAGCTCATCTGTTCATGGGGGTGGCTATGCTCATAGCCCTCGGCTCCTTTGGCAAAATGCACCTCCATCATCATCAGACTGTCTGCTGCATTCAGAATGCACCGCTTTACTCCCGGCTCTGCCGTTTCCCATACTCCAATATTGCTCATTGTCTTGTTCCTCCCTTAGTTCATGTCAGGCTGTACGTCAAAATCCAAACTCACATTTGCCTTATCTGGGCACCAATACATATAACATACCGGCTTCAATAATCAGGGTTTCCTTTCCTGGATCTGCGGCAACAATCTGTCCGCGTCCGCCTAATGCCCTAAGCGGGCCCAACCCGGCCAGGGACGTCTGCTGCGCCCGGGCTGAGCCGTTGACAGCCACGATGAACCAGCCGCCTCCCTGCTGACTCACCTTGTACAGACGAATGCCTGCTTCATTCCTTCCGTCATCCAGCCGCGCAAGCTCCACGCCCGAACTGTCTTCGCCCTGCGGATGCAGGAGCACCAGATAATCGCTTCCCGGCCCGCCGTGGATGCGGAAATGCTGCTGGGCGGCCAGCGGATACGCCCCGCCCACAGCGCCGTCACCGGTGGTGATGACGGCCCCGGTAGGTTCGGCAATCAGCGCGTTCAGGCGCATTCCGCCGAGACAATGCGCGGAGATGGATTGTGCATCCATCTCTGCACCGGTGCTGAGCGTATGCAGATTCCATACGCTGGCAGCTGTGCTGCGGATCTGGTCCCAGACCAGATAAACAGAGAACCCGGCTTTGATGAATACGAAATGTCTGCGGTAATCCGCGGCATACTCATCCGGTATCCAGCTTCTGGTGTAATCCAGCTCCTCAGAGAAGAATACCTCCTCGCAGCTGCTGCACAGCGGACCGTCCCGGAGCCGTCCGTCCGCGTCAACGAACTGGACCACATTGTGGGCCGCGCCGGATACGAACCAGTGCCGGTCTCCGTTATAATAACCTCCGGTGCCGGAATCCAGCGTCAGCGGAACCGAATCGGCCCAGATGGAGAACTGCCCCTCGTCATGATGCGCATGATAGGTGAGCGGCGAAGCCTCATAGATGGCATAGTATGCGTGCTCCGGCTGGTCCTGGCCGCTGCGGAAAATAACATAACCCACCTCCGGATAATAGGCGGACCGCATCTCCGGTTCAATCTCCGGCAAGTCATCACGTGGATACAGCAGCGCGACCAGCGGACACGGGTAGGCGCCGGTATCCTGGATCGGCTCGCCGCCGCGCCGCCAGGTCCAGATCATTTCTCCGGTGAGCTGCGGGTCCGGCCCTGAATAAAAGGGAGCGGCGTAGGCCAGGAGGCGGAACCACAGCTCATGCACGTTGGCATCACCAACCGCCGGCGTCAAGAGACGGGGAGGGGCGGAAGCACCGCCCTGAATGCGGTCATGGGTTACGGCTGTGCCGATCAGGAACCGGTACATGCCTTTGACCTTGTTATGCTGGAAGTAATCCACCCCCTTCAATCGCTTCAGCAGCGCAAAAAAGAGGAAGTAACGATGCAGCACCGCCCCGTGATACCGGATATTCTCCGGCCAGGCGCCATCCCCGTCCACCACATGCTCAAGCTGCCATTCAATAACAGAGCAGGCGTGCTTCAAATATTCAGCCGCGTGGGCTTCTTGCGGGAACAGCAACGCATACACGCCTAGTCCTGTAGCCCGGTCCGCATTCCAATTGCTGCGTTTGCCGCCCTTCTCATCGGGGAATTGGGTCAGATCATAGCGGTAATAGCCTGTATCCATCATCATGGCGGCGATATACCGGAAGTTCTCCAGAATTAGCGCCTGTTCCTCTGGGTTCAACTGCCCGGAAGCGGCGATTTGGTCGTAGATGACCGAGGTGACCGCAAGCCCCCTGCCGATATGCACCGCTCCATAGGTATCGTCGTCATGCCAGCCATCCCGTTTGAACAGATCCATGCCCTGGCGCATATCTGCGAGGATATAGGCCAGTTTGCGTACACAGCGTTCGGCGCAGCTTCGGTCGCCTGAAATCATGTATACATTGGCATCCGCACCGGCGGCCTCCAGCAGATAGGACCAGTTGGTAGGTGTAGGCCGGTTAAAGAGCGGAGAGTAAAGAACATCTCCCAAAGGCTGCTCCGCTTCATTCAGGAAGGTCACCCCGGCCCTGATTCCGCCGGAGAGAGGGGCTGCCAGACTGAGGGCTGTCTGCACCGCGTAATGCTCTCCGGCCCGGGCGGGCACAGCTGCACCGAAATGCAGCAGGGTACCGGCTGCTTCAGCAGGGTGGCGGATCAAGAGGCACTGGGCGGCCGGAGCCTCTCCGCCGGAAGCGGGAGGGGTAGCTCCGGAAGGCTGCAGCGCTGCCAGCCCCGCCGTTAAAGGCAACAGCTGAACCTTAGCTTGTGTATCCGCTTCCAGAAGCCGGCCTGCCAGGCCTTGCTCAAAGCTTGCGCCTTCCAGGACAACCGGCAGGCCCCGCTGCGAATGGCTGAGCTTGATCCAGCCAATTCTAGCCTCGCCGGCCCCCTGAATATGGACCCTCAGCTGTACATAAGCGGTACCCGGCGGCGTCTCAAAGACAAAGGGGTCGACCCGGAAGGCGCCGAGTGCTTCCAGCGGGGCGCTTAATTCATCCACGGCAAATTGCTCTGCAAGTTTCTGCTGTCGTGAATATTCCTTCATTAATGCGGGAGTGCGCTGAACCCGGCTGCGGATGGCTGCGAGCTCTTCCTGATTATAGCAGCCGAAAGGCCGGATCTGTTCATCGCCGTGTGGTAAATTCATAGGCTTCACGAACCTCCTTATTGTTCACCTGAGGTGGGGGCATGGTTTCTTTCTTCACTAAGTATAGCCCGGGCACACCCGGGGGAGGGATGGGTAAACGATTGAAGCAAAGGGGACAAAGCAACTGAAAAAGTGAGTTTCTCCCCCCCAGCTCAGTCGGTTTCTCCCTAACGGATTCCTTCCGGCGGTTCTATCATTAGAGACAAGCAAGCTTAGAATAAAGACAGGAGGCACACAGATGAATAATGAGAGACGGCAGATCCATGCATGGGCCTTTATTGCCCCAAGTTTGATTTTGACGCTGATTTTTGGGGTCTATCCCATTGTGTGGGCTTTGAAGTACATGTTCTATGATTATCAAGGCTTCGGTGAACCCTTGTTCGTCGGTCTGGATAATTTCGCAAGGCTGTTCCGCGACAAGGAATTTTGGCATTCGGTGGTCAACACCTTTGTCTACGCCGGAGGCAAGCTGCTGGTGACTTTGCCGCTGTCGTTCCTGCTGGCGGTCGTGCTCAACCGTGCCCTAAAGGGTCGGCAGCTTTTACGGGCGATTTATTTCCTGCCAACCGTTGTCAGCGCTTCCGTAATGGCGATTGTGTTCTATGTCATTTTCAACTCCTATAACGGCATGGTGAATCAGCTCCTGGTACAATACGGCATCGTATCCGCGCCCATCGATTGGCTGGGTCCCAAATACGCACTGCTGACGGCGATTATTATCGCCATATGGGGAGCGGTGGGCAACTATATGCTGCTCTTTATTGCCGGGTTGCAGAATATCCCCGAGGATCTGTATGAGGCGGCCTCCCTGGATGGAGCGGGCCCCTTCCGGAAGATGTGGAATATCACTGTACCCATGCTTGGTCCCGTGCTGCAAATGATTATTATGCTGGCAATTACCGTGTCCCTGAAAGGATATGAGAGCATTATGGTGCTTACGGAAGGTGGGCCTTACGGCAAAACGGAGGTCATGTACCTCTATCTGTATAAACTGTTCTTCCCGGTATCCAGCGGCGGTTCCAGCATCCAGCAGTTTGGCTACGGGAGTGCAGTGGGCTTTGCTACGGCGGTTATTGTCGGCTTCATCACGCTGATCTATTTCTATATGTCCAAGAAGCTTAATGAAATTTATTAAAAGAGAGGAGAATGACAGAATGAGTACGGTGCATCAGGCAGCAGGTACAGCCGCTGCGTCAGCCGGACAAGCAGCCAAGCTGCGGAGAGGACTTTCCCGGACACTTTTGTGGATTTTTCTGCTGGCAGTGGCAGCTTTGGCGCTATTCCCGATTATTCTGGCCTTTTTCGGATCGCTCAAGAGCAATTTGGAATTAAGCACGGGAACAACCCTGTTCCCCAAGGAGTGGAAATTCGATAACTACACCCAGGCCTGGAATTCAGCCAACTTTGCCCGGTTTACGTGGAACAGTGTGTTTATCAGCTTTTTTACTACAGTTGGTACCCTGCTGATCGGCACAATGGCCGCTTATGCAGTAGCCCGGGTTGATTTTCGCGGAAAAAGGTTCTATGTTGTGCTTCAATCCTGCACATTGTTCATCTCTATCGGCGCTGTGGTGCTGAGACCGCAATTTGATCTCATGGTTGCCCTCGGCCTGCAAAAATCACTCTGGGGTGTCATAATAATTCTGATCAGCGCCCATGCCACGGCATTTTTTATGCTGATCGGCTTTGTCCGTGCCATTCCGAAGGAATTGGATGAAGCCGCCTTCATTGACGGCTGTAACTTCTATAGCGTATACTTTCGTGTTATCTTGCCGCTGTTGACCCCGGCCCTGGGCGTTACGGCGCTCTGGACTTTCCGCGGGGCATGGAACGAATATATTTTGCCGCTGGTATTCACTATGACGCAGCCGGCGCTGCAGACCTTGACGGTCGGCTTGGCCGGATTGAAATACGGTGTCGGGGATGCGGCGCAGCCTCAATTAATGCTGGCCGGGGCTTGTCTGTCGATTCTGCCGATGCTCATTGTGTATATTTTCGCCAATAAATCGTTTATGCAGATGACGGCCGGCTCGGTGAAGGGCTGATCCAGTCCCAGGCGGTTATGGCAGAAGGGGCGGGCGGCTACTTTACGAAAGGTGCTGTGCTATGCTGAAATCGTGGATTTACCGGACCTCGCTGAAGAAAAGAATATGGATTTCTTTTGCCGCTTTGACCGTATTTTGCATCGCTGTTACCGGCGTAGGGGCTTATATGATTGCCTCGCGGGCTATGGAGCGCAATTCTATCACGCTGAATCAGAATGTGCTTCATCAATCGGTCAATGTGCTGGACCAGAAGCTGAAGCAGATTATTGTAGCGTCCTCCACAATGATGCTGAGTGAAACCTATAAGCAGACGATCCGTGACATTCAGGCCGATAACCGCGATCGTTACTTCGCCAATTTCTCTCTGCTGCAGACTCCGTTCACACAGGCGGCGTTGACAGAGAATTCCATAGATTCGATTCTGATCAGTACACCGGCAGGGGAATTCTACTCTATCGACAAGATCCGCAAGACCGGTGTCCCTTTTAATGAAACCTCACTGTTCAAGCGCATCAAGGAGAATCCGGAAGCCAACTGGGTGGAGAGCCACCGGGATGAGCTGTTTGTGGGCAATAATCAGGTGATCTCCCTGCTGCTGGAGCCTTTGACAGAGAATTATGTCCCGGATGTATTTCTGGCGGTCAACGTCAAAGAAC
Organism: Paenibacillus albidus; assembly: GCF_014644435.1. GTDB lineage: Bacteria > Bacillota > Bacilli > Paenibacillales > Paenibacillaceae > Paenibacillus_AQ > Paenibacillus_AQ albidus. Next base: position 7,552 of record NZ_BMKR01000025.1, read on the forward strand.
ACCTGCTGGAGGAAACCGTCAGCGGCGGGTCGGACCACGGCTCCGCGCGTTTCCTGCTGATCAATAAGTCCGGGGCTAGCGTGTTTGGTGACCAAAGACGTCCCGAGTGGACACGTTCGCCTGAATTTGTAAAGCTGCTGGAAGAAGGAACAGGGAATTTTGAATACACCACCAGCGAAGGGCCCATGCTGGTCAGCTACGGCAAGTCGAGCTATGCCTCGGACTGGGTGCTGGTCAGCTACCTGTCCAAGGAGCGGCTGCTGCAGCCGGTCCGCAATATCCAGTGGCTGGTGCTGCTGATTATGGCAGGCTGCATCGTGCTTGCGCTGCTGCTGGCAAGATTTCTGTCCATACTTCTGCTGGGTCCGCTGCTCAAGCTGCAGAAGACGATGAAGCGGGTGGAGCAGGAGGATCTGGAAGCGCGTTTTGAAAGCCCGTTTCAGGATGAGATTGGCGAGGCGGGCCGGAAGTTCAACCAGATGCTGGACCGGATCGGAGAGCTGATCGGAGAAGTCAAGGATACGGAGAAGGAAAAAAGAAAAGCGGAGATTAAGGCGCTTCAGGCCCAAATCGATCCTCACTTTTTATATAACACGCTTAATACAATTTTCTGGAAATGTGAGATGGATGAATACGGGGATGTGAAGGAAATGGTGATTTCCTTATCGGCCCTTTTCCGGCTGGGCCTGAACAACGGGCAGGAGATTACGACGCTTGAAAAGGAGCTTGAGCATGTCCGGCAGTATTTGAACCTCCAGCAGCAATGTTACGAAGGTTTGTTTGAATATACCATTACGGCTGCTCCCGGACTGCTGCCGCTTCCGGTGCTTAAGATTCTGATCCAGCCTTTGGTAGAGAACTCTATTCTGCACGGACTTAAAGAGAAACGGGAGCGGGGGATCATCAGCATTGCTGCGGCAGTGGAGGAGGAACGGCTCCTGATCCGTGTAACCGATAACGGAACAGGTATGGATGCGGATGCGCTGAACACCAGGCTCAGGGAGTCCGCGGGAAGCGGCGGTTACGCCTTGTCCAATATTTGCAGCCGTCTGCAGTTGTATTACGGCAGCGAGGCTGCCTTGATTTTCCGCAGCCGTCCCGGCGAAGGGGCGGAAGCAACGCTAATCATCCCACTCGAAAGAGGGATAAGCCATGATCAGTGAACAAGCTATCAAGATATGTATCATCGATGATATCCCTGCGGTCGTCCGCGGGTTGTCTATGCGCCTCCCGTGGGAGCAGCACGGCATCGTCGTAGCCGGAACAGCAAGCAATGGCGAAGAGGGGCTGGAGATCATCCGGCAGCATCAGCCTGATCTCGTCTTGACCGATATCCGTATGCCTTTTGTAGACGGCCTGGAGATGATGCGGGCTATTCTGGAGGAACAGCCGGGGATGAAGCTGATCTTTCTCAGCGGATATACCGACTTTGCTTATGCACAGGAGGCCGTGAAGCTGGGCGCCTTCGATTTTATTGTGAAGCCGTTCACCCCGGACCAGGTGCTTGCATCCGTTCTGAAGGCCAAGGAAGTGTTGATCCGGGAACGCTGCCAAGCGGAGTACACGCGGGGCATGGAGCAGAAGCTGCGGGAGAGCCTGCCCTTCCTGCGGCAGGAATACATGCGGCTGCTGATCCGCTACGGCACCCAGCAGCAGAAGCAAGGGCAGCAGTGGGACTTCTTCGGCATTGAGATGGAGAGCCGGAATTTCTATGTTCTGGTTGCTGAAATGGACTTCTTCGCAGAGCGGACGGCTGAACTCCCGGTGAATGAAGTGGAGCTGATCCGGTTTGCTGTGCAGAACATTTTGCAGGAGACAATATCAGGTTATACGCATGGCATCGTATTCCGCGAGAATGTGAATCAGTTTGTGCTGGTTATCAACCCCTCCAAGGACATGGATGCAGAGCAGCTGGCGGAACGCTGCAGGGAGAATGTATGCAAATATTCCTATCAGAGTGTCTCCATCGGACTTGGCGGAGAGGTGAAAGAGACGGCGCAGCTGGCAGTTTCCTATGCCCAGGCGCTGTCGGCGCTGGCCCATACCTTTCTGACCGGAGGCAACAGTGTATATCGCTATGAGGAAGGCGGACATCTGGATTCGGCGATGCCCCGGTATTCCTACGAGAAGGAGAAGGAGTTGCTGTATTGTCTGCGGTCGGCCAATCTGCCCAAGGCGGAGGAGCAGCTGGAGAGCATCTGGGGCGAATGGCTCGCATCCCATGTGCGTCCTGATCCTGTGATGGTGAGGACGTTGAGTCTGGAGCTGGCCCATTCCATTCACCGTGTATTTACAGAGAAGGCATCGGACCCGGAAGTACAGGAGCTGGAGAAAAAGCTGGCGGATATGAACCATGCAGCTTCGTTTGAAGAGCTGCGCGGCAGAATCCGCGATTTCTGCCGGCAAGGCTGCAATTATTTGCAGATCCGGCAGTTTAGCGACGCCCGTGTTTTGGTGGAACGGGCCATTACGCATATCAACAGCCATCTGCACGAGAATCTGTCCGTCGCCGATTGCGCGCGGGCGGTCCACCTCAGTCCCAGCTATTTTTCCAACCTGTTCAAGAAAGAGGTAGGCATGACACTGGCCCAATATATTATCGGCAGACGGATGGAGAAGGCCAAGGAACTGGTGCTGGAAGGCATGCAGGTTCAGGATATTGCCGTCTCCCTGGGGTATGAGGACCGTCCCTATTTTACCGAATTGTTCAAAAAATACACGGGTATGACGCCGACCGATTTCCGTTCCAAATATACTTCACCGCCCCAAGGTTGATACAGTGATTTCCTCTCCCCTGAATAGTTGTTTTCTCCTTCACCTTAAGGACAACCTTCATTTTATAATTTTGATAGGAAATGAAGGCGATTACAAGATAGAAAAGGGAGGCAATATTGATGAGAATAAAAAAATGGCTGTTGGCGGGATCATCCCTGCTATTGGTCGGGTCGCTTGCGGCTTGTTCCTCAACCGGAGAAGAGACGGAGACCGCTGCAGGCAATGGTGCCGCAGAGAAAACAAAACTGGTGTACTGGACCATTGATCGTCACGATTCTGATTTTATCGAGCAGAAGATCAGCGACTATGAAGCACAGCATACGGATATCGACATTGAGCTCAAGGTGATGGCCGACAATTATACACAATCTGTTGATATTGCTTTTGCCAGCAATCAGGCTCCGGACATCCTGCGTGTCGATGCGTCCAACGTGCCTACCTGGGTCAAAAAAGGGTATCTGGAGCCTTTCGACAGCCACATGACACCTGAAATGAAAGAGAATTTCAAAAAAGTGCTGATCGAGGAAAAAAATATGGTCGACGGCAAAGTGTACACCCTCCCGAATATCGGCCAGTTCTGGCGGCTGATCTATAATGTCGACCTGTTTGAAAAAGCGGGCATTCAGGAGCCGCCGAAAACGATCGACGAAATGGTCGCTGCCGCCAAAAAAATTACCGAGGTCGGCAAGGAAACCGGCGCTTACGGTTTTGCCGGCAACTTCAAAAGTGCCAGCGGGTTCGAACGGATTGCTTATCCGATTACTACACTGAGCAAAAATGTGGGCAATGAAGGCTTTAATTTTCAGACAGGACAATTTGATTTTGGCATGTACAAGGAAGTAGCCGAGGCTCTCCACCAAATCAAAACGGATGGAAGTATGCTGCCGGGTTCGGAATCGCTGGATATTGATCCGCTGAGAGCCCAGTTTGCCCAAGGTAAAATCGGCATGTATTTCAACCATTCTGTGGAGCCGAGTGTGTTCAAGACCCAGTTCCCGACCGAAATCCGCTGGGCGGCGGCAACGCCTCCAACCGTGGATGGACAGAAAAATGGTGCGATTCAGGTTATTGCCGGCAGCTACCTGGCGATGAGCAAGGATTCGGCTCAAAAGGAACAGGCCTGGAAGTTTATTGAATGGATGTACAGTGATGAGATACAGACTGCCTATCAGGAAGGCGGTTATGGCGTGTCGGTTATTCCGTCGGTTGCCGCTGTAGCCAAAGCTCCGGACATTCCCGGCATTGAGCACTTCCTGCCAACGGCGGATGACGGTATTTATCCGGCCACACCGCTGGTGATTACCGAAGGTCGACTGGAAGGGACAAAGAAGGTGGACGTATTCAACCGCTATATTTTTGACGGCGGAGATTTGGACAAGGAGATTGCCGATCTGAATACACGTTACAATGCTGCACTGGATAAAGCCAAAGCTGCGGGAGATACCGCCATTGAAGCGCAGCCTGATTTCAATGCCGGGGCTCTGCAAGGTTCTCTGGTTGCCAAATAATCATAAGCCGAACAAGACCGCCCAACTTCACCACGTTGCGGCGGTTTTACGGTTTATATCAGGGAGAATTGCAAATAGTAGTAAAACATGCGAGCCATCTGCTGCCTGGCTTGATGTGCGGCCCGGGTGTATTGTGTAGTATCATAAAGGGTGAGAGGGGGCCGTTCAAGTATGGCGACAGAGATTAAGGACCGCATTAACCTGAAAGAAATCAACTGCGAGAAGGAGCTTACCCTTGCCGTAATCGGCGGGAAATGGAAGTTGATTATTCTCTGGCATCTCGGCCTGGAAGGGACCAAACGCTTCAGTGAGCTGAAGAAGCTGATTCCCCACATCACACAAAAGATGCTGACCAACCAGCTGCGTGAACTGGAAGAGGATCAGCTTGTACTCCGCAAGGTGTATGCCGAGGTTCCGCCCAAAGTGGAATATTCGTTGACCGAATATGGCCAGAGTCTGCTGCCTGTCCTGCGCATGATGTATGATTGGGGCAAAAATTATGGGGAAAAGGTCATCTGGAAGAATCAAGAGCAAGTCCAGATCTGCGAGGACAGCTCCGTAAGATAAGCATAAATATAAAGAATGTGGAGGGTTTTGCCGATATGTCCAAACAAGATTATAGCTCATTACTGGAGACTTTCCGTTTTGCTAACGGGACCGCTTTGAAGAACCGTGTGGTGATGGCTCCGATGACCAACTTTGCCTCAAACCCGGATGGAACGGTATCGGATGCAGAGCTGGCCTATTATACCCGCCGTTCCGGCGGTGCGGGAATGGTTATTACAGCCTGCGTGTATGTGACGGCCGGCGGCAAAGGGTTCCAGGGTGAATTTGGCGCGGACAAGGATGAACTGATTCCCAGCTTGCGCCAGTTGGCCGAAGCGATCAAGGCACAGGGAGCCAAAGCCATCCTGCAAATCTTTCATGGCGGCCGCCAGTGTCCGCCGGAGCTGCTGCCGGACGGTCAGACGGTTAGTGCCAGTGCCGTTCCGGCTGAGCTGCCGAACGGGGGCCGGGGCCCGGTGCCGCGTGCTCTGGATGAAGCGGAAATCACTGCTATTATCGCGGATTTCGGCAGTGCGACCCGCCGGGCTATCGAGGCGGGTTTCGACGGTGTTGAAATTCATGGCGCCAACGGATATCTGTTGCAGCAGTTTTTCTCGCCCCATTCCAATATCCGCGAAGACCGCTGGGGCGGAAGCCTGGAGAAACGCCTGACCTTCCCGCTTGCAGTTGTAGAAGAAGTGAACCGGGCCGTCAAGGAGCATGCCGCTCCTTCGTTCCTCGTCGGCTACCGCTTCTCGCCGGAAGAGCCGGAAACACCGGGCATAACCATGGCTGAGACTCTTGCGCTAATAGATGCGCTCAGTTCCGGAGGACGGCTGGATTATTTGCACGTATCCCTGCAGGAGTTCTGGTCGCTGCCGCGCCGGGGAACCGAAGACACCCGGCCGCGGATTGAGCAGATTGTAGACCGGGTTGCGGGCAGGCTGCCAGTCATTGGTGTGGGTTCACTCTACAGCGCGGAGGATGCACTCAAGGCGCTGGACAGCGGCGTAGATCTGATTGCCCTGGGGCGTCCGCTGCTGATTGACCCCGACTGGGTGCAAAAGGTGGCGGAAGACCGTGCAGCGGAGATTGATACTGAGCTGGACCCTGCGGCGCAGGAAAGACTTGTGATCCCCGACTATCTCTGGGGTGCGCTGACTCATACGCCGGGTTGGGTGCCGATAAAAGCCTGATCTCTCTTTAGCCGCCTGATCTGGAGAAGGTTTTAACCATCCTAAAGAACCCTGATGGAAAGGAAATATCCATCAGGGTTCTTTATTGAATTTAGCTAGAACTACAGATTAAGCCTTCTGTTCGAACAGCTTGGCAATCTCCGTAATGACCTGAACAGATTTCACCATGTTGTCGGCCGAGGCATATTCGAATTTGCCGTGAAAATTCTCGCCTCCGGTAAATATATTCGGTGTTGGCAGTCCCATATATGACAGCTGCGACCCGTCGGTGCCGCCGCGGATCGGGCGGATAACAGGCGTGATCCCCAGGCCCGACATCGCCTCATGGGCAATGTCGACGATGTGGCGGACGGGTTCGATTTTTTCGCGCATGTTGTAATATTGGTCTTTGAGCTCAAGCACAATGTTCTCTTTACCGTAGGTCAGTTTGAATTCCTCTACAATCGCAGTTAGATGAGCTTTGCGTTGTTCGAACTGCGTGCGGTCGAAATCGCGGATAATATATTGCAGCGTGCTCTGCTCGGCCGTACCCTGCATGGAGATCAGATGGTAGAAACCTTCATAGCCTTCTGTAAATTCCGGAGCCTCCCCTGCGGGGAGCCTTTGATGCAGAGCCATGGCAATTTTGGCGGAGTGAACCATTTTGTCTTTGGCTGTGCCGGGGTGCACATTTACCCCATGAACTATGATTTTGGCTGCGGCAGCATTGAAGCTTTCATATTCCAGTTCACCAAGCGGACCTCCGTCTACGGTATAGGCATAGGACGCCCCGAATGCGGCCACATCGAATTTATGGGGGCCACGTCCGATCTCCTCGTCGGGAGTAAAGGCCACTCTGATTCTGCCGTGTTTGATTTCGGGATGCTGAAGCAAATAGTTCATGGCTGTCATAATCTCGGCAATACCGGCTTTGTTGTCCGCCCCGAGCAAGGTGGTGCCGTCGGTGGTAATCAGCGTGTGCCCCCGGTAGTTCTCGAGCTCAGGGAAGTTTTGGACAGACAATACTATATTTAATTCTTTGTTCAAAAGAATATCGCCGCCCCCATAGTTCTCTACAATCTGCGGCTTGACATCCTTGCCGGTAAAATCGGTTGCGGTATCCAGATGCGCCAGGAATCCGATGGTGGGCACGTCCTTCTCCGAGTTGGATGGCAGGGTAGCCATAACGTATCCGTGCTTGTCCACTGTAATCTCTTCCATCCCTATGCTGCCCAGTTCTTCGGCAAGCTTGCGGGCCAGCACCATCTGGCCGGGTGTGGAGGGACAGTCCTCATTGCTCTCATTCGATTGAGTATCCATACGGGCATAGGATATAAAACGCTCTATAACTTCTTGCTTCAACGTGCCTCAGCTCCTCTTTAACGTCATGTACCTATAGTATCACGATCCTTGCGAGGTCTCATCCCTACAAAGGGAATATAGGGGAGGCGGACTATTCGGACTTCTCTTCCGGGGAGTCCCGGCTAATTAAAGTTGCGGAGAGCAGATAGCGGTCAGGTGCCGAACCGACATAGGAAAAAGGGTAGCAGGTAATCAGGGTAAGTGTGGCTTCACGGCTGGCTTGAATGGCTCCCCGTTCCTTGGCGTCTACAATGGTGCTGCCGGTGACCTCGTATACAAATCTTCCGTTTGCAGTCTCCAGTTCAATCCGGTCTTTTGCGCGGAGTTCTCCCAAGCGGCGGAATACCGTGTCGCGGTGTCCAGCCAGCACACTGTTGCCGCTGGTCCCTATTGCTGCGCTTCCTATGGAATGGCCAGCCCCTTTCTTTAACTGCGGACTTTCCGTGCCTTCAAGAATGGCCGCCTTTTTATTCAACGACGGGAAAAAAATCTTGCCGATGATTTCACCCTCCACATAGGAGGGTGTAGTCGTTTGTCCGGGATATTCAGCCATCATGTCAGCGGGCAGGGGATGTTCTTCAGCCCCGGGTGGACGTGCTGAGGCTTCCTCCCTCTTTTTGTCCCAATCCTTAAGGGCCTGGCGGGCTTCGAGGGGGGCTTTCACCACCTGGACTACAGAGTAGACCAGAACAGACAAAGAGAGTACAAAGATTAGTCTTACGGCAAGAACCATACCGGGACGTCTCTTCATACGCTCTCCTCCATACCTTGCATGAATTTATTTGCGGGATTTCATTGTGCGCAGAACAATGATGCTAATTATGGCGACAGCGAGGCTCAAGAGAATCAGGTTAAACCAAGGTTCGGCGGTCTCCGGCAATTCGTCTCCGCCGTCCGGTCCTGCCAGCGGGAGCTCTTCATCGGTGAGGATAGGTCCGTCATCCGGCGCAGGTGTGGCTGAAGGCTGGCTGCCTGGTGTGCCGCTGCCCTCCGCACCCGGTGAAGGCGTTGGTGCAACACCGCTGATCGTTTCCCCGCCTCCGAGCGGAACCGGGGCTTCGGTTACGCTGATGTTTTCTTGCCCAGGCGTTGCGGCCGGACCTGGTGTCACGATGGTTCCCGGGATACCGGGTGAAGCTGCGGCGGTTGGCTCTGAACCCGGCCTCGTGGAAGGATCCGGCGAAGGGGGCGCGGTAGCTCCCCCGCCCGGCTCTGCGGATGCACCCGGCGAAGCAGTTGCGGCCGGGGGTGTGCTGGGCTCGGCTGAAGGTACGGCTTCACCCGAGGCGGAGAATTCAAACGCCACGGTAGCTTTCATCCCCTGATATTCATTCCCTGCATCCCACGGGAAGGTCACAGCCATCCGCAGAACATCTTGCTCACCGCCGGCCAATGAACCGATGGCCACACGGCCTTCTGCCTCGCTCATTACCCCCGAGTAGAGGATTACTCCCTCTTTTTCGAGGGTCATTTGCAGAATATTGTACAATTTCTCGTCTCCGGAACGGAATTTGAAGTCTACGTCATAGTGGAAGCCTTCGTCTCCTGCATTAATCACTGTGTATTCCGTGCGGCTCTCATCCCCCGGCTTCATGTTGTTCATGGCAACCGTGCTTGCCGTATGCGAATTTACAGTCAGCTTGATTGTATCCTCTGCGCTAACCCCGCCGGCATGCCATATCACTCCTGCCAGTACGATCAAGGCATATACAGCTATAACGGCTGAGCGGTACTTGTTCCTCACGTTTCTCGCCCCTTTTTCTAACGTCTCATCAAGCACCCGGACCTGAGCTGCGATCTTTCGGCAATGTCCGGCAGGTTTAACTCGAATTTTCATGGATAGTGTCGAATGGTAGTTCTTCAAAGAACTACTAAAATCGAAAATTCATTTATTATGTAAAAAGAGGGGCGAACAGCTTGATACGGATAGCGGCAGAGATCACGCTTGTTGTTCGTTATAACGAATAAGTAAAGTATAGTCAATTTCTGATTTAAAGAAAAACACTATATTCGCTTAAAAGACAATGGAAATGCGTCGTTAATTATAGGTTAGTGTTATTTTAGATGCGATTTCTCGGTATAACTCTTTATTTCTTTGAATTGCTATATCCGATTTTGTGTTTTATAAAGAACGTCTTTTATTACAAAGATAAAAAAGCAAAGCGACCCGATACGGAGTGAAAGGCAGGGTCCGTTTCGGGTCGCTTTGCTCTTTAGGTTATCCGGCCGGTAGCCGGTTTGATCTGTTGGTTCTGGTGCACACGTTCAGACAAACTTAAAGTGGGAGTTTCGCTTGTTCTTCTTTCGCACAGCCGTGAATCCAAAGGCATAAATGCCTTCCAATCGAGCTGTTTCCGCTACAGCCGCGAATCCAAAGGCATTTATGCCTTTCAATCGAGCTGTTTCCGCTACAGCCGCGAATCCAAAGGCATTTATGCCTTTCAATCGAGCTTTTTCCGGTACAGCCGCGAATCCAAAGGCATTTATGCCTTCCAATCGAGCTTTTTCCGGTACAGCCGTGAATCCAAAGGCATTTATGCCTTCCAATCGAGCTGTTTTCGGTATAGCCGCGAATCCAAAGGCATTTATGCCTTCCAATCGAGCTTTTTCCGGTACAGCCGCGGATCCAGAGGCATTTATGCCTTCCAATCGAGCTTTTTCCGTTGCAGTCGCTGATCCAAAGGCATTTATGCCTTCCAATCGAGCTTTTTCCGTTGCAGCCGCGAATCCAAAGGCATTTATGCCTTCTATCTGAGCTGTTTCCGGTACAGCTGCGAATCCAAAGGCATTTATGCCTTCCATCTGAGCTTTTTCCGGTACAGCCGTGGATCCAGAGGCATTTATGCCTTCCAATCGAGCTGTTTCCGGTACAGCCGCGAATCCAAAGGCATTTATGCCTTTCAATCGAGCTTTTTCCGGTACAACCGCGGATCCAAAGGCATTTATGCCTTTCATCTGTGCTTTTTCCGCTACATCCGCTTCTAGCTGTTAAGAATGGCCTCGGCTACAAGCTCATACGAATGCAGACGGGCCTTGTGATCATAAATTTGCGAAGCGATGATCCATTCATCGGCCTCTGTTTCTTCAAGAATTTGCTGCAGCCTTGCTGTCACGGCAGCCTTGTCTCCCGCAATGGAGTAATGCTGCTTCTCCAGCAGGATGGCCCGCTCCTGCACGGACCATAGTCCATCCATGCTGTCTACCGGCGGCTGAAGCATGCCGGAACGTCCGCGGATGATATTAAGGAATTGCTGCTGCTGCGAAGTAGCCAGTCTTCTTGCCTCTTCCACAGTATCGGCGGCCGTGATTCCCAGTCCTATCATCACATGCGGTTTATCCAGAGCTTCGGAAGGCTGGAAGTTGCTGCGGTACAGGTGCAGGGCCGGCAGCACATATTCCGGTGCGAAGTGGCTGGCAAAAGCAAACGGCAAGCCCAGCTGGCCTGCCAGACGTGCGCTGAAACCGCTGGAGCCGAGCAGCCAGATCGGAACATTCAACCCTTCGCCGGGTACGGCGCGTACTCCCGGCGGACGGGAACCTGCGCCATCCGGATCGAAATAGGCTCTGAGCTCGCTGAGCTGCTCCGGGAAATCACTCCCGTCACTGCCGAGACCCCGGCGGAGTGCGCGGGCAGCCGGCTGGTCGGAGCCTGGCGCTCTGCCCAGACCGAGATCGATGCGTCCCGGGTACAGGGACTCCAGCGTGCCGAACTGCTCGGCAATGACGAGCGGTGCGTGGTTGGGAAGCATAATTCCGCCGGAGCCGACGCGGATGCTCTTGGTGCCGGCGGCAATATGCCCGATGACGAGTGAAGTGGCGGAGCTGGCTATGCCGGGCATATTATGATGTTCTGCCAGCCAATAACGGTGATACCCCCACGCCTCGGCGTGACGGGCCAGATCTAATGAATTATGAAAAGAATCAGCTGCTGTGCCCCCCTGGATAATCGGGGCCAGGTCCAGGACAGAGATAGGAATGTCCTTCAGTTGCTTCACAATGAATCCCTCCCGTAATGATGCCTAGGCATCTATAAACAGTATTTGCAGCCCTTATCAGAACTAACCTGTTCATTATAACATATCTTAAATAATTTACACACTTTAAGTAAGTTGATGATGCTTGGAAACGGGCATTTGAGAAGCTTTTCAGATTAATTGTAAGCGCTTCAATAAAACTCTTGTCAATTGGCTAAGGCCTTGCTATAATCCTGTTGAAAAGGTTTTCTAAAAAAAAGGAAGTATACCTATGAAGCCAACTATACGAGATGTTGCCAGAATGGCTCATGTCTCTATCAGTACGGTCTCCCGTGTGATGAACGCGCCGAATACCGTGGTAGAGAGCAAACGCATCCGCGTGATGGAGGCGATCCAGAAGCTGCAGTATCAGCCGAATGCATTTGCGCGCGGTCTGATCTACAAGAAATCCTTTACACTGGGCCTGCTTATACCCGACATCGAGAATCTTTATTTTGCCGGGGTGATACGGGGCATGCAAGATGCCTGCATTTCATTGGGGTACAGCCTGATGATCTGCAATACGGACCGCGACAAGGAACGGCTTTTGTCGTACATTGATAATTTTCATGAGAAGCAGGTTGACGGTATTGTTTTAGCCAGCGACAGGCTGTATCCCGAATATTACGACAAGCTGGCGGGCTGCAGCATTCCCTTTGTGCTCGTTTCATCGCACTCTGATGAATATGACATTCCTTCCGTAGAGATTGATGATGAAGCAGCCGCCTATGATGCTGTAAGGTTTCTTATTGAGCTGGGCCACAGGGAGATAGGCATGATCGGTTTTGATCATGATAATTCGGTCTCCGGTCCGCCGCGTTACGACGGATTTGTAAGAGCCTTGTCAGAATCCGGCCTCCGCCACAATAAGGATAAGATCCGTTATGCCAACCACCGTTTCGAGCATGCCTATCAAGCCGCACACGAGCTGTTTCATGCACATCCTGAATTAACCGCCGTTTTTTGTGTCGCTGATGAGTTTGCCATGGGGGCGATTTCCTATCTCAAAGACTGTAATATTCTTGTGCCTGGCCAGGTATCGGTAGTGGGTTTTGACAATCTGCGGATGTCGTCGATGTTCATTCCAAAGCTGACCACCGTCGCCCAGCCGATCTACGAATTGGGTTACCGTGCCGCCGAGAAACTGCATGAACTGCTCACAACAGGCAATGTAGCAACGCTGAGGGAAATCATGGAGCATAAGCTGATTGTCCGGGAGTCGTCCCGGGAGAGATGAAGCAAAGTGGTTTATCGTTATTGATAAAAGGAGAAGTCTTGTGATAGCATGGAAATGTAAGCGTTATTACCTTATGATTTGATTAAAAGTAAATAAATGATAGTTCTGAAGTTTACCATTTGAAAAGCTTTGCAAGGAGGTGATCCCACAGCGGTCCGGATGGATGGCGGTGTTAGGAGGAAGCGGTAATCTCTAAATCATTTAAAGGGGATGTTTGAGAAGATGAAGAAAACCTCGGGACGTAAAATGTCACTCGCATTAACGGTGGGCCTTTCCTTTACAGTATTGCTTAGCGGATGCGGAGGCAACACCAACAATGCAGCACCTACAGAAGCACCGGCAGAAACAAACAGCGCGGCTGCGACCAACACCCCGGAATCGACTGATGCAGGAGGTACTGCAAAGGGATCACCACTGGAAATGGCGATGAATGGTGACTATAAGGGAACAAAAGTAACGATGTTCGGGCCTTTCGTCGATGCAGACCAGGTGAAATTCGAGAACAGCATCAAAGCGTTTGAAGAAAAAACAGGGATTGATATCCAGTATGAGGGCTCCAAGGAGTTCGAAGCCACCATCAACATCCGCGTAGACGGGGGGAATGCACCGGATATCGCTGACTTCCCGCAGCCGGGACTGCTCGCCTCCATCGCCAAGACCGGAAAAGTAGTCGATCTGACGAATGTGCTGGATCAAGCCAAACTAACCGCCAACTATAACAAAAGCTGGCTGGATATGTCCACTATGGACGGGAAAGACGGCAAGATTATGGCCGGGATCTGGAATCGCAGCAACGTGAAGAGTCTGGTCTGGTATCCAAAGAAGCAATTCGAGGAAGCCGGCTACAAGGTGCCTGAGACTTGGGACGACATGATGGCTCTGACCGAACAGATCGCCAAGGACGGCGATCCTGCCTGGGCCATCGGCATTGAAAGCGGAGCGGCAACTGGCTGGCCGGCAACGGACTGGGTGGAGAATATCCTGCTCCGGACCACTACCCCTGAGAATTATGACAAGTGGGTAAGCGGGGAACTGGCATTTACTTCACCAGAAGTGAAGAATGCGGTAGAAATCATGTCCAAGATCTGGCTGAACGAAGACTACGTCTATGGCGGTGCGAAATCTATCGTAACCACAGCTTTTGGCGATGCGCCTAAACCGATGTTCGAGAACCCGCCTAAAGCCTGGTTCAATATGCTGGGCAACTTCATCACCAGCTTTTTCCCTGAAACAGCCAAGGTTGACGAAGATTACGACTGGTTCTACCTGCCGCCGATTGACCCTCAATACGGCAAACCGGTACTTGTAGCAGGCGATATCTACGCTATGTTCAATGATCGCCCGGAAGTGCGCGCGGTGATGGAGTTCTTTACGACAGGCGAATCCATCAAGAGCTGGGTAGAGTCGGGCGGAGTGATTGCTCCGATGAACGATGCCTCCCTGGACTGGTACACCTCGGAATCTGACCGCCGCATGGCAAAGCTGGTTCAAGATGCCTCCACCCTCCGTTTTGACGGATCGGACTTGATGCCCGGCAAAGTAGGCGCAGGTACCTTCTGGAAAGGCATGACCGATTACGTCAGTGGAACGGCAACACTGGATCAGGCTCTGGAGCAGATCCAATCAGGCTGGAATAACTAGTCGTCCTGTATAGAACTACAACATGAAGAGGGGCAGCGAAGAGCGCGATTCATCCGCCCCTCTTTTTTGTTGTACGAAGCGGTACAGGCAGAACTTTTAGGAGGAGCTAATATGGGTACACCAGCAAAGCAAGGCATCAGCATCAGGGCGGTGCTTTTATCCCTTGGCGTATTGTTAGCCAATATTGTGGTGAATGGCCTGATCTTTCTCTTTTTTCGGGATTCGACGCTTCATCCGCTGCTGACCGCGGTGCTTGCCGTTCTGTGGGGCGTGCTGGGCGTCTATTTGATCTACTATACCCTGACATGGGCAGTAGAGCAGTATCCGGATGCTATCCGCCGCAAGGTTCTTCCCTTTGTTTTCGTTGGGCCGGCGGTAATCCTTCTGGGCTGGCTGCTCATATTGCCCGCGCTGCGCACGTTGTATTTAAGCTTTTTTGATGCTTCCTCGGAGAAGTTCATCGGACTCGGAAATTATGCCGCAATCTTCAGCGACCGGCTTATGGCGACGGCACTGCGCAACAATCTGCTCTGGGTATTCGTCGGGACATTGGCCTGCGTGGCTTTTGGGCTGCTCATCGCCATTTTGGCGGACCGCAGCAGCTATGAAAAAATCGCCAAGTCCATCATCTTCATGCCGATGGCGATTTCCTTTGTCGCCGCAGGTGTAATCTGGAAATTTGTATACTATTATCAGCCGGGCGATGAACAAATTGGACTCTTGAATGCCATTGTGACTTATTTTGGCGGCGAACCGCAGGCTTGGACGAGTATGCTGCAGCCGTGGAACAACTTTTTTCTCATTGTGATTCTGATCTGGATGCAGACGGGATTTGCCATGGTCATTTTCTCCGCAGCCATCAAAGGGGTGCCGGAGGATATACTGGAGGCTGCCCGGGTTGACGGGGCGAACGAGGTGAAGATCTTTTTCGGAATCATGATCCCTTATATTTCAGCTACGATCCTGACTGTCACCACAACTATTATTGTCTTTACCCTGAAAATATTTGACGTCGTCATGGTGATGACGGGTGGTCAATACGATACAGAAGTTGTAGCAACACAGTTCTACCGGCAGTTCTTCATGTACCGTAATTTCGGCTATGGTTCGACCCTGGCCATTGTACTGCTGATCGCAGTATTGCCCGTAATCTTCATTAATCTGCGTCAGTTCCGCAAGCAGGGGGGATTCTAATGGTAGGGAAAAAGAAGAAAAAAGGGAGCAAAACGGTTGTCAATATTGTGCTGGGGGTGATCTGCCTCATTTGGCTGCTGCCAACGCTAGGCTTGTTCATCTCGTCCTTCCGTCCGGCGGCAGATATTCTGCAGACAGGCTGGTGGAAAGTTTTCCCGCACCAGGAATGGACTGCCGGCGAGACGATTCAGCTGGACAAGGAGACCGATCTGCGACAGCCGATTGAAGTCGGCGGCAAGACCTACACGGATGAGCAGCTCAAAGCCGGAGTTATGGCGGACGGCAGCCGCTTGCTGTGGGAGAACCGCCGTGCACGCACAGTTAATCAGCAGGAACAGGGCTGGAAGATAAAACCTGATCTTACGCTGGACAATTACAATAATGTTCTCTCAGGCAAGGAATACAAGCTGAAGGAAGCCGATGGCAGTGAGACGGTGCAAAAAGGGACCGGCTTGTCCCAAGCCTTCTGGAACACCTTGACCATTGCCGTTCCGGCTACGGTCATTCCGGTGCTGATCGCTTCTTTTGCCGCTTACGCCTTTGCCTGGCTGCGGTTTCCCGGACGGCGTACGCTGTTCGTCATTATTATTGCGATGCTGGTTATCCCGATTCAGGTTGCGCTGATCCCGGTGCTTAAGGATTACACCTCGCTGGGACTGAACGGCAGCTATCTGGGCATTTGGCTGGCCCATACCGCTTTTGGATTGCCGCTGGTCACTTATTTTATGTACAACTTTATCAGTCAGCTGCCCAAGGATCTGTTTGAATCGGCCTTTATCGACGGCGCCAGCCATTTCACGATATTCAGCCGGTTGATATTACCTTTGTCCGTACCCGCGCTGGCTTCCATCGGTATTTTTCAGTTCCTGTGGGTATGGAATGACTACCTGGTCTCGCTGATCTTCATCGGGAACCAGCCTTCTGTGCAGGTCATGTCGATGAAGATTGCCGACCTCGTCGGTTCGCGCGGGAACGACTGGCATTTGCTGACTTCCGCCGCCTTTATCTCGATGCTGATGCCGCTGGCCATTTTCTTCCTGCTGCAAAAGTATTTCGTCAGAGGGCTGATGGGCGGATCCGTCAAAGGTTGAGAGGAGCGGTATAGACATGAAGATGAAACCATACAAACACCCTGCTGCATTATATCCTTACCGGGAGTGGAGCCTGGAGGAGGAAACCTATCAGGAAGAGAACAATCAGCGGAGCGAGAGTGTGTTTGCTCTGGGCAATGGTTATATTGGAATACGCGGTAATTTCGAGGAAGGATACCATGGCGATAAAGGGACATCTGTAACCGGGAACTATTTGAACGGCTTCTATGATTCCGAACCGATTGTTTATCCTGAGGGAGCTTATGGCTATCCTGCACGTAATCAGGCCATGCTCAACGTCACCGATGCCAAAATTATTGAACTTAGCATCGATGGCCAGCCTTTCCGGCTAAGCAGCGGGCAGGTGCACCGGTATAAGCGGACGCTGGATATGCGCAGCGGAATTCTGCTCCGGGAACTGGAATGGGAGGCGCCTGCCGGACAGCGGGTGCTGCTGAAGATCCGGCGTATGGTGGCTTTGCAGCATAAACATCTGGCGGCCATCCATTACGAGGTTACCGCGCTCAATTTCAGCGGGACCGTGGCATTTACATCTGCTATGGACGGCACCATCGCCAGACCGGAGGTTACGGATGATCCGCGTCTGGGGGCGGGCAGCGCGGAGCCGAGCCTGCTGCCGGAAGCTGCCGGATACGGGGAGGGTCAGCCTTTCCTGTGGATGAAGCAGCGGACGCGCCATACCCGGTTTGCCCTGCTGACGGCGATGAGCCACAAGCTGGCTGCCAGCTCGGATTATGAAACCCGGGAGCAGCTCGAAGGAGAGCGGCTTTCCGTGGAGTTCACTGTGCGGCTGCAGAACGGTGAAAGTGCCTCGCTCAGCAAATACATCTCTTACCACACATCCAGGGACTATGCGGAAGAGGAATTGATGACCAAGGCAGAGGAGGTACTGCAGCTCGCCGAAGCGCGTGGCTTTGCCGGCCTGCTTGGGGAACAGCGGGCTTATCTGGACCGGTTCTGGACTCATACCGATGTAGAAATCATGGGCGATCCCGCACTTCAGCAAGGTATCCGCTTCAATGCGTTTCAGCTGCTGCAATCGGCAGGCCGCGACGGGGTGACGAATATCGGAGCCAAAGGCTTGACTGGGGAAGGGTACGAAGGGCATTATTTCTGGGACACCGAAATGTACATGCTGCCTTTTTTTACCTATACCCAGCCGGGAATCGCCCGGTCCTTGCTGGAATTCCGCTATGCCACACTGGGCAAGGCGCGGGAGCGGGCGGCCGTCATGTCGCAGCGGGGGGCGCTATATCCTTGGCGGACTATTGACGGGGAGGAGAATTCGGCTTATTTTCCGGCCGGGACCGCGCAGATGCATATTAACGCCGATATCGCTTACGGGATCAAACAATATGTGCTGGCTACGGGAGACTATGATTTCCTGGCGGACAAAGGTGCGGAAATTCTGTTTGAAACCTCCCGCTTCTGGGCCGATCTGGGCCATTTCAACCCGGCGCGGGGTGGTGCCTTCTGCATTGATGCCGTCACGGGTCCCGATGAGTATACGGCGATTGTCAACAATAACGCCTACACCAACCTTATGGTGCAGGACCAGCTCCACTATGCTGTGGAGACCGCAAGCTGGCTGCGGCGTGCCTATCCCCGGCATTATGAACGCCTGCAGCGCGGAATTGGCCTGACGGAAGAAGAGATTGCAGGCTGGCAGGAAGCGGCGGAGAAGATGTTTATTCCGTTTGACGGGGAGCTCGGCATATACGCTCAGGATGACACCTTTTTGACCAAGAAAAAATGGGATTTCGAGCATACGCCGGAGGATAAATATCCGCTGCTGCTGAACTTCCATCCCCTGGTCATTTACCGTCATCAGGTACTGAAGCAGGCTGACCTCGTTATGGCGATGTTCCTGCTAGGGGAACAGTTCTCTTTGGCCGACAAGATCCGCAATTATAATTATTATGAACCGCTGACGACACATGATTCTTCGTTGTCCCCATGCATCCACAGCATTGTTGCGGCTGAAATTGGAGATTTGGAAGCGGCCAACGCCTATTTTGGGCGCACCGTGCGTATGGATCTGGACGATATTAACTGCAATGCCAAAGACGGGCTGCATACGGCAGCCATGGCAGGCTCCTGGATGTCGATTGTGAACGGTTTTGGCGGGATGCGGCTGTATGACGGATTATTGTGCTTTAATCCGGCTCTGCCGCCGCAGTGGGACAGCTTCCGCTTCAAGGTCACGAACCGTGGCCAGCTGGTGGACATCTTCGTGGAGCCGGAGGAGGTTACGTATACACTGCTGGAAGGAGAGGGGCTGGAGATCCGGCACAGAGGACACAGTGTCAAGCTGTCTCCATTCACGCCGGTCCGGATTTCGCTGGCGAAGCAGCTCAAGGCGGTGATTTTTGATCTGGATGGTGTCATTACCGATTCCGCCGAATATCATTATTTGGCCTGGAAAGCGGTGGCGGACGAGCTGGGTATTCCCTTTGACCGCAGCAAGAATGAAAGGCTGAAAGGCATCAGCCGGATGGAATCTTTGGAAATAGTGCTGGAGGACAGCGGCCTGCACTTCTCTGAAGCCGACAAGGCGGCACTTGCACGCAAGAAGAATGAGCTCTATCTGCAGCAGATCAAACGGATTACCCCGGCAGATCTGCTGCCGGGAATCGGTGAGCTGCTGCATGGACTGCGGGAGCGCGGCATTGCCGCCGGGCTGGCTTCGGCCAGCCGGAACGCTGCCTACATCCTGGAGCGTCTGGAAGCAGGGAGCTGGTTCCAGGCCGTTGTTGATCCGGGAAGTGTCCGCAAGGGCAAGCCCGACCCGGAAATCTTCCTGAAGGCAGCCGAGCTGCTGGGCGTTTCCCCGCGAAGCTGCGTGGGTGTGGAAGATGCGGCGGCCGGTGTAGCGGCGATCAAGGCAGCAGGCATGCTGGCGGTAGGTATTGGGGATGCCCGGTTGCTTGGCGCGGCCGACAGGGTTCTGTCTTCGACGGCCGAGCTGAGCGTGGAACTGCTGCTGGAAGGGTTCGGCCCATAAAGGCCGTCCCCGACTAAGCGGAGGTCAAGGACCGCTAAATGAAGCTGAGATCCGGGAAAATCTGCCCCAGATGATGCTCCAGATGCTCCAGATAATCCTTAATCAGCCCTTCCAGGGTAATTGTATCTCCTTCGGGGAGCAGGAAGACCAGGGCTAATTGGTCAGACTTCAGGCTGGAAATGATCCGCAGCACCGACTCATTCAGACTTAACCAGAACCGCAATACCTCTTCGGGAGAAGTGCTGCCGTAGTGCTGGGCTTCCGCCCACTCGTTCTGGTCATAGACGGTAAGGCGCAGAGGCTGCGGTTCAATCTGAACATTGATGAAACGGGATATATTGTTGAGGGCGGAGTCGCATAAATGACCGAGAATTTGCACAGGCGACCATTTGCCTTCAGACCGGGGCTGGACCGCTTCGGCAGGGGATAAGCTGCGGAAAGCATGCGGAACCTCCTGCAGCAACGTCTGCAAACAAGAAACCGTAGACATAATCAACTAACCTCCTCATTTTGGCCTATCTACCAATCCGGGCGATCTCCTATCAGGTGGTCGCCCCTTCTTCTAATTCAACAGGAAGTTCCTTGTGTTTATCGAGTTGGGAATTGCAGAGCAGGAGCTTATACCCGTTGCGGTAGGCGTAGTCTTCAATATGGCTGGTTAGTTCCCCGAAGAATGGATGCGACACATGAGGGATAATCAGGCCGATAATATTGGACTTGGAGCGGCTGAGTGAACGGGCCAGCTCATTTGGCCGATAATTCAGCTCATCCATGGCCCGGGTTACTTTAAGCTTCAGCTCTTCGCTCAAATACCCCCGGTTGTTCAGAACTCTGGATACGGTTGTCACCGATACTCCGGCTCTCAGCGCAACGTCTTTTATGGTAGGCATGGTAAGGGGTCTCCTGTTATCCGGATATTTCTGGTATTTTCAGCTTCATTCTAACGTGGAAAGCATAGCCCTGTCTATATTTCCGGTCTTTATTTGAGCAGCTTGCGTGCCCATTTCACCTTGTCGCCATAGGGCGGATAGACAATGCCGAGATCAAACCGGGTGCTTCTTTTCACGATACTTTTGCGGTGGGAGAACAAGGAGAAGCTGTGCTTGCCGTGATAGGCTCCGATCCCGGAATTCCCTACGCCTCCGAACGGCAGTCCGGTGCTGGATACATGCGAGATCGTGTCATTGATGCAGCCGCCTCCAAAGGAAATCCGGTCCAGTACCTCTTGTTCCACAAGTTGGTCCTGGGTGAACAGATACAAGGCCAGCGGCTTGGGGCGCTCATTGATGCTGCGGATCGCTTCGTCCAGTTCTCCGTACTCCAAAATAGGCAGAATCGGACCAAAAATCTCATCTTCCATGGCAGCATCAGCCCAGGTGGACGGGTAGAGCAGCGTAGGTTCAAGATATCGCTCTTC
Source organism: Paenibacillus albidus (assembly GCF_014644435.1). Lineage (GTDB taxonomy): Bacteria > Bacillota > Bacilli > Paenibacillales > Paenibacillaceae > Paenibacillus_AQ > Paenibacillus_AQ albidus. The sequence continues at coordinate 28,536 of NZ_BMKR01000025.1, forward strand.
CTGACATACCTTGCCGCCCGCTATGATCTTCTCCCCGTCCCGCGTTAGTATATCCGCAAGTCTGTGCAGCTGCCGCTCGTTTATAATCCGCCCATAGTCGGGGCTCTGCCGGGCGTCCGTTCCATAGAAACCGAGTATATTCTGCTTGAGTCTCACGATCAGCTCAGCGGCGATATCCCGGTGGACCAGCACATAATCAGGGGCAATACAGGTCTGCCCTGCATTGATTAGTTTCCCCCAGGTTATACGTTTGGCGGCCATCTCCAGATCTGCGCTCTTATCGACGATGACCGGGCTTTTCCCGCCCAGCTCCAGGGTGACGGGCACCAGATTCCGGGCGGCCGCCTCCATCACAATTTTGCCGACCGGCACACTGCCTGTGAAAAAAATATAATCGAACCTGGCATGGATCAGCAGCTGTGTAACTTCCTTTTCCCCCTGTACCACACGGATGTATTGCGGCTCAAAGGTCTCCTGAATAATCGCTTCTATTACAGCCGATACCGCAGGTGTATTCTCCGAGGGCTTCAGGACAGCGCTGTTCCCGGCAGCCATAGCTCCGATGAGCGGTTCAATCAGCAGCTGGAAAGGATAATTAAAAGGGCCGATGATCAGCACCGTTCCGTAAGGCTCGTGGATGACGTAGTTTTTGGACGGAAATAAATGCAGCGGCGAACCGCTCTTCAGCGGTTTCATCCACTTTCTTAAATGCTTAATCGTATGGCTGATACTTTTCAGCGTAATACCAATTTCTGTTGCATAAGCTTCAAATTCGCTTTTGTGCAGGTCTTCATGCAAAGCGGCAATAATCCGTTGTTCATGGCGGCGGATGCTCTCCTTCAGGTTCTGCAGTTGCCGGATACGGAAAGCTGCTGAAGCGGCCGTGCCGCTCTCCATAAACTGTTTATGTTCCCGCAGCATGTGATCGACATCCGGGGAAGTCAGCTGTGTCATCATGTTTCCTCCAATTCCTGATTCTCACTGTTCCTGGCAGTCAGCAGGTCATCCCTGAGGAATTTGCGCAGGCAGTCGATAAAAGTGTGGGTGGCCCGGCTGATGTAGCGGTCCCCCCGGTAGATGAGCTTGAGTTCGCGGTAAGGCGCAGTGTTCACGATCGGAATGGAGCTTAAGCCGCTGTTCTCCATATGTTCAACCAGGCTGCGGGGCTGAACCGTTCCGCCAATCCCGCTCCGAACCAATTGCAGGAGCGAGGTGGCTGAGCCGGTCTCCATAATGGGCTCCAGGGTAAAACCGGCTTCCCGGCAGACATTCTCCACCAGCTCTCTGCCCAAAAAATGGCGCGGATACATTACCAGCGGTGTATGCTGCAATGCGGACAGCTCCATTGTCTGAAGAGAGGCATACGGATGATCCTTGCGGATGATGAAATGATACGGCTCCCGTCCCAGATCTTCTTCAATCAACAGGATATCACGCGGCCCCTGAAGGGTGATGCCTATATCCAGCTTATTATCCAGCACCTCCTGCTGGATCTGGGTGGAAGCGAAGACCTGCAGGCGTATATTTGGAAAATCAGCATGAAATTGAATCAGCAGCGGGGTTAGACGGTAATCCAGATCGGAGGGCAGCACGCCCAGACGGATCGTTCCCCGGCAATCGGAGCGGAGCTCATCAATGGCACTTTTGGCATTACGTTCATCTTGGATCATTCGGGACGCGTAGGCCTTTAGGAGTCTGCCTGCTTCGGTCAGCGCTGTTTTTTTACCGATGCGGTCGAACAGGGGCATATTCAGCTCCCCTTCGAGTACGCGGATTTGCTGGCTTAGAGTAGGCTGGCTGATGCCCAGTTTCTCTGCGGCTCTGGTAAAATGAAGCTCCTCACAGACGGCCAGGAAGTAATGAAGATGGCGGGTTTCCATAAGCAAGCTCTCCTATTATTATAGTTAGTTTCTATTATAATAATTCAAACAATAGTATTGAACAATAAGTTTCATGAACCTATACTCTAGAAGCACCAATTATCTGGTTTGGAGTGGATTAAATTGCCTGTTGTATTGTTATTGGCCGCATTATTTTTTGCGTCGCTGAATATGCGTCCCGTGATTACATCGGTCGCCCCGTTGCTTAGCAACATTAAGGGGGATTTGGCAATGAACGGGATGACTGCAAGCCTGCTGACCACATTGCCGGTCTTATGTATGGGTATCTTCGCACCCGTTGCGGTACAGATCAGCCGAAGATTCGGTCTGGAACGCACTATATTCGGATCGCTGGTGCTGATCGGTGCGGCTACGGCTGCAAGGGGAGTTCTGGCCTCCTCTTCAGGGTTAATCCTGACCGCTTTGTTGTCCGGTGTAGGGATCGGGATTGCCGGGCCCCTGTTGTCCGGCTTCATCAAGCAGTATTTTCCCAAGGGCTCGGCCCTGGTCAGTGTGTATTCGGCTTCGCTTGTTTTTGGAGCTTCGCTTGCAGCCGGATTATCGGTTCCGCTGTACAACTGGCTGGGTGGCTCATGGCAGAACTCCCTTGCCGTGTGGTCGTTGTTGTCTATAGCAGCTCTTGCCAGCTGGTGGAAGATTGCCGTCCGGCCGGCACCGCCGCAGACCAGGGAGCGGGCCGCGCAATATAAGCTGCCCGTTGCCAATTCGCGGGCCTGGCTGCTGACCTTATTCTTTGGGCTCATGGCCAGTGTGTTCTATTCCCTTACCGCATGGCTGGCTCCGATGGCCGAATCCATGGGCTATACCCAACAGGAAGCGGGAATGATACTCACGTTGTTCACGCTGATTCAGATCCCTGTGAGCATTGCAATACCGGTGCTCGTAGCTAAATTTCAGCGGCGGACTTTCTGGCTGGTGTTGTGCAGCGTGTTTGAATTAAGCGGAATGCTGCTGCTGCTAAGTTCGGGATCGCCATTGTTCAGTGCCCTGCTGCTTGGCATCGGTGCAGGGGGATTATTCCCGCTGGCGCTTCTTCTCCCGCTTCTTGAGACAAAGCAGCCGGAGGAAGTCAGTTCCTGGTCCGCCATGAACCAAGGCGGGGGCTATATCCTCGGGGCTTTGGGCCCACTGGCCATAGGGCAAATCTATGACGGTTCCGGTTCGTTTCAACCGGCGTTAATCTTGATGTCCGTTGCCATCGTCTTGATGATTGTCGTGCAGCTCTGGATAGGGCGGGGAGCCCGGCAAGCGGCCGCTGCAGTGAAGACTGCTGCGGGGGCGGAATGCTGATTGCCGTTAAGCGCCAGTATGACACAAATGCAAAGCAGCGATTTTCCGAGTAATGGGAGAATCGCTGCTTTGCTTACTGTATAAAGAAGGACCAGGCCGGATCAGATCATCCTGGCCTAGGCGCCTCTAGGGCAGCCGGTAGCTGGCGAAGGGTTCGCCATGGCGGAAGGGGCGGCTGGCTTCATCCAGCTGCTTCAAGCTGCGCTCGTCCAGCGTCAGCGCTGCGCTGCGGAGATTCTCCTGCAGCTGGGCAGTTTGTGTAGCGCCGACGATCACCGTGGACACAGCAGGCTGCTGCATTAGCCAGGCCAGTGACAGCATGGTAGAAGAGGTGCCCAGCTCTTCGGCGATGCCTCCCACTTTACTGCCAAGCCCAATCCGTTCCTGGCTCAGGAAGCGGGTGAAAGAGGGATCGGTGTCTGCTCTGGAGCCTGCCGGCGCTGTGCCGCCGTTCTGATATTTGCCGGTAAGAATCCCGCCGGCCAATGGGAAATAAGGGATGATGCCGATGCCTTGGTCGAGACACAGCGGCAGCAGCTCGGTCTCGGGCGTACGGTCGGCCAGTGAATAACTGCACTGGATGGAGACATACCTTGCCCAGTTTCGCGCTTCACTGATTCCGAGCGCTTTCATCAGCTCCCAGGCTGCATAGTTGGATGCGCCGATGTAGCGCACCTTGCCGGAGGATACCATATCATCGAGTGTGCGCAGCGTTTCTTCCAGTGGTGTATTCGGATCAAAGGTATGGATCTGGAACAGATCAACATAATCTGTCTTCAGGCGGCGCAGACTTCCTTCCAGCTCCTGCAGCAGATGATGGCGTGAAGATCCGCTTCCATTGGGGCCTTCGCTGCGGATCAGGCCGGCCTTCGTCGCCAGGACGGCTGTTTGCCGTCTGCCTTCGAGCGCCAGGCCAATAATCCGCTCCGACTCTGTGCCGGCATAAATATTGGCGGTATCTATGAAGTTGATGCCGTGGTCAAGGGCAGCATGGACAATATCGATGGATGTCTGCGGGTCCGCCCGTTTACCAAAAGCATTGGTTCCAAGTCCTAAAGCGGACACTTGGAGCCCGCTATTTCCCAGCCGGTTAAATTTCATGTCAATCCCTCCTGTAGTGAATGGTTTTGATCTTTCAAGAGATGGGGCGTTAATTCGCACAGCAGCAAATATTTATTGTATCATTTGGTAGAAACACCAGACAAGGAGTGAGCCTATGCAGCCGCAGAAAAAAACAATGATTCTACTTATCTTCCTCATACTCGTCTGGGGCATCAACTGGCCGATATCCAAAATAGCGTTAGCTTACGCGCCTCCGTTGTTATTTGCGGGAATCCGTACCGTTATCGGCGGGATTATCCTTATTCTGATCGCTCTGCCAAGGCTTAAGGCGCTTCATTTCAGGCAATTGTGGCCGGTCTATCTGACCTCCGCCATATTAAGCATTGTCTTCTACTATGGCTTTCAGACGATTGGCTTGCAATATGTACCGGCAGGGCTATTCTCGTCCATTGTTTTCCTGCAGCCGGTGCTGCTTGGGGTATTCTCCTGGCTGTGGCTGGGCGAATCCATGTACGGACTCAAGATTGCCGGCCTGCTGCTCGGGTTTGTCGGTGTGGCCACGCTGAGTCTCGGCGGCTTCACCGGAAGTGTATCACTCTGGGGCATTCTGCTGGGGTTGGCCAGTGCACTAAGCTGGGCACTCGGTACTGTGTATCTCAAGAGAAAATCCGCACGCGTGGACATGTTATGGATGACAGCCATGCAGATTACGATTGGCGGCGTTATTCTGCTGGTCTCGGGCTCGGCGGTAGAACGGTGGTCCGATATTGTCTGGAACTCCACGTTTATTGCCGATACACTGTTCATCGCTGTGTTTGTGATTGCCCTCGGCTGGCTGGTATATTTCAAGCTGATAAATGAAGGAGAGGCGGGCAAAGTGGGCTCGTTCACCTTTTTGATTCCGCTTATCTCCATCGGTACCAGTGTGGTATGGTTAAAAGAACAGATCACCTTGAATCTGGTGCTGGGGATGGTGCTGATCGTAACCAGCATTATTCTGGTAAATGTGAAATTCCGGCGTTATGCAGTCAAAGAAATGCCGGATGGACAATAAGGAGGAGACTTTAGTGTATATTCGTACGGATGAGCAGTCCGCGTATGACAACTACCGGCTGCTGATCGGCAGCGTTGTGCCGCGGCCGATCGCTTTTGTAACGTCGCTGGATGAAGAAGGGGTGGTCAATGCCGCGCCGTTCAGTTTTTTTAACATCGTCAATGATGACCCGGCAATGGTAATGTTCTCCTGTGTGCGGAAGCCGGATGGAGAGATGAAGGACACCGCCCGCAATGTAGCGAGGCTTAAGGAGTTCGTGGTGCATGTGGTGGACGAGGACAATATCACAGCCATCCATCATACTTCGATCAATGCGCCCAGCGGGATAAGTGAACTTGAGCTGGCGGGACTGACCGCAGTTCCGGGACAACGGGTGACAGTGCCGCGGGTACGGGAGTGTAAAATCGCCATGGAGTGCCGCCTTGTGCAGCATGTGGAGCTGGGGCATTGTGATATGTTCATCGGCGAGGTGCTGGGGTTCTATATCGAGGATGAGGTGTATGAGAATGGACGCATTAACATCGGCAGGCTGAAGCCTCTGAGCCGTCTGGCCGGTGCCGCTTATGCGGAGGTAGGCAAGACGTTCGACATGGAGCGGCCGAGATTCGAGCCTTAAAGGCCATCCCCTTATACCTTCTGGGATAGCCCTTTCTTCAAGAAGCGAATGCGCGCGCACTTTCGGCCGTGGCTTGCTGCGGCGCAGCAGAGCGGGCAGCGTAGCAAGCCTGCTCGACTTCTTCAAGCACGCGGTTCAAGTGGTAGAAGACGGCACCGAGATCGCGGATGATGGTAAGAGAGCAATTGGCTTGCAGCTCAGAGAATGAAGCGAGCTGCAGGTCACGGGCCCGGCGCAGGCTTTGCGGCAAGGAGCGCCCGCCTTCGGCATCCGAGAGAGTTATGGTCCCGTATAGAGCTATGCACTCGGCCGTAGCGTCCACCACCTCTGCCATCCAGTCCGCTGCGGCGTAATGCGAGGGCAGCAGCCGGACTTCTTCGGCAATTTGCTTGACATAGGTATGAATAACCTTCAAATGCGCCGTGGCTTGGGACAATGCACCCAGCTCCCCGCGGCATTGTACATGTGACAAAGTATAATGCAGCTCTTTCTGCTGTTGGCTGCTGTGCTTGAGCCGTTCTCCCGCCAGGGCAAGTGCGTCTGAGGACTGGAGCTTGCCCCGTCCGGCGGCGGACAGGCCGCTCAAAGCATCAGCCAGCTGCAGGCTGGCTTGCAGTGCCAATCCTTTGGCCTTGGCGAATCCTTTGGGAGGAACGATGATCATATGGATGAGCAGGGCGATCAATACGCCAATAAATGTCTCGGCTACTCTCCACAGTACATAATGCTCCTGATAAAAGGTAAGCGCCAGCACGGAGGTAACGCCGACCTGGGACACAGCCTGGATATTAATGCGGCAGGCGGTGGCAATTCCGATCCCGATCAGCATAATCAGCAGAATGGACAATGCGCCTACATCCAGGAATTGGCCTACCACAAGACTGACAATCCCCCCGAGAATAATCCCGATCAGGCGGTAAATACCTTTTTCAAATGAAGCTTTAACGCTCCCCTGAGTCACGAGAATGGCAGCCAGCGGGGCAAAGTAGAGATATTGGTCGCCGTACAGGCTATGGACAGCTATCCAGGACAGGGAGGCTGCGAGTGTAATACGTATCATATAAAGAGATAAACCGTATTTTTCCAGACGGTCTTGTAATCCTTCTTGCATGTGCTTCATCTTCTTTCGCAAATATAGGAAAAATCATTTCATTTTCAGCCGTTTTCATTATAACACCTCAATTTGCAGACCGAAGGCTGTAGTTTTTACGAAGTTGTTAAGTTTCTGCGCCCCATTTTAACAAAATAAGCTATCGTATATAATGGAGCAATCCTATATGCTATAAGAGATGCATATATGTCGAATGAGAGCTGGAATTGTCGCCTGAGGGCGGGGGGTCCAGCCTTATTCGATTGCTGCCTGCCATAAGCGGGTAAAATAGTTAGGACTACATAAGGTAAGGGAGGTCGTTAGTTATAGCTGCCTTGGAAGAGACGATTATTTCTTTTGACGGAGTTACTAAGCAATATGATGATGAGGAAGCTGTGCTGAAAGGGGTCAGCTTTGAGATTGAACGGGGTAAATTCTATACGCTGCTGGGACCGTCGGGCTGTGGCAAAACCACGATTCTGCGCCTGATTGCCGGGTTCGCCGAACCGACAGGCGGCTCGATCTACTTAAATGGGAAGGTTATCAACCACATTCCGGCCAACGAACGGCAGGTCAATACTGTTTTTCAGGACTATGCGTTGTTCCCGCATCTGAACGTATTCGAGAATATCGCCTTTGGCCTGCGCATCAAGAAGCTGAAGAAGGATGTCATCAGGGAGAAGGTGCTGGAAGCGCTGCGTTTTGTGAACCTGGCGGGTTATGAGCAGCGTGCGATTACCGAAATGTCCGGCGGCCAGCGTCAGCGTGTGGCTATTGCCCGTGCAATCGTCAACGAGCCGCAGGTGCTGCTGCTGGACGAGCCGTTGTCGGCGCTGGATTTGAAGCTGCGCACAGAAATGCAGTATATTCTGCGGGAGATGCAGCAGCGCCTGGGTATCACCTTCATCTTCGTGACTCATGACCAGGAGGAAGCGCTGGCTATGTCCGACTGGATCTTTGTCATGAACAAAGGGCGGATTGAACAAAGCGGAACGCCGAATGATATCTATGATGAGCCCATTAACCGGTTCGTGGCCGACTTTATCGGCGAGTCCAACATTGTGCCCGGGACCATGATTGATGACTTTCTGGTGGAATTTAATGGCCACCGCTTTGAATGTGTGGATGCCGGCCTGAAGCCAAATGAGTCGGTTGAGATTGTCATCCGCCCCGAGGATCTGGAGATTTCCACGGTGGAGCAGGGCAAACTGCGTGTACGTGTCGATTCCCAGCTGTTCCGCGGCGTACATTATGAAATCAGCTGCTACGATGACTCCGGCCATGAGTGGCTGGTCCATTCCACGCGCAAGGCGACGGTAGGCAGTGAAATCGGTCTCTATTTTGACCCGGAAGCGATCCATGTCATGCGTTTCGGCGAAACGGAGGAAGAGTTCGACAGACGTCTGGAAGCCTACTCCGAGGTGGAGAGCCATGACCAATAAGGGCAGGTCGTATTATCTCATCCCTTATTATCTCTGGATCGCTTTGTTCGTTATTGCTCCGGTGCTGCTGATCCTCTACTATTCGCTTTTTGACTTGGACGGACATTTTACGCTGGGCAATTACGTGAACTTTTTTACACCGGTCTATCTAAAAATGACGCTGACCTCCTTCTGGTACGCGTTCCTGATTACGGCCTTCTCGCTGCTGGTCGCCTATCCGGCGGCTTATCTGCTCACGCGAACCAAACATAAGCAGCTTTGGCTGCTGCTGATCATTCTGCCGACCTGGATTAATCTCCTGCTCAAAACCTATGCCTTCATCGGAATCTTTGGCACCTTCGGACCGGTGAATAACTTGTTCGATGTGTTTGGAATCGGGGAGCAGCAGATTCTCTTTACGGGCTTCAGCTTTGTGTTTGTATCGGTCTATATCTTTATCCCGTTCATGATTCTGCCGATCTTCAGCGCTCTGGAAGAGCTGAATTTGTCGCTGCTGGATGCGGCACGCGATCTGGGGGCCTCGGGCTGGACAACCTTCCGCAGGGTAGTATTTCCGCTGACCATTTCAGGAGTGCGCTCAGGCTGCATGGCGGTATTTATTCCCGCTTTGTCGCTGTTCATGATTACCCGCCTGATTGCAGGCAACCGGGTCATCACACTGGGGACGGCGATTGAGCAGCATTTCCTGGTTACGCAGGATTGGGGAATGGGCTCTACGGTTGCGGTATTCCTGATTGCCATTATGGCACTATTCATGATGCTCACGGGCGGCTCACGGAAAGGGGTGCAGAAATGAGGAAGAACAACGGTTTCTCCAATCTGTATCTGGTTCTGCTGTTTGCCGTGCTGTACGCACCGATCTTTTATCTAATGTACTATTCATTCAACAGCGGCGGCACGATGCATGGGTTTGAGGGCTTCACCCTCGAGTATTACCGCGAGGTGGTCCAGGATACGCGGCTGATGATTATTGTGATTAATACCCTGGTCATCGCGCTGCTGTCCTCGGCCATTGCTACCCTGATCGCGATCCTGGGGGCGCTGGCGATCCAGTATGTTCGGAACCGCCGGGCCAAGAATACTTTATTGTCACTGAACAATGTGCTTATCGTCAGTCCGGACGTCATTATCGGAGCTTCGTTTCTGATCCTGTTCACCATCGCAGGCATCAAGCTCGGCTTCGTTTCTGTCCTGCTCTCGCATGTGGCCTTCAGCGTGCCGATTGCCGTGCTGATGATTCTGCCGCATCTGCAGGACATGAGCCCGACTTTAACCGATGCGGCACGTGATCTGGGGGCCAGCCGCCGCGATGTGCTGACCAAAGTAATTCTGCCGATTATCAAGCCGGGAATTTTCAGCGGGTTCTTCATGGCACTGACGTATTCCCTGGATGACTTTGCCGTGACCTTTTTTGTTACGGGCAACGGATACTCTACGCTGTCTGTAGAAATCTACTCCCGGGCCCGGCAGGGTGTATCGCTGTCGATTAATGCACTCTCAACGCTGATTTTCCTGTTCACCATCTTGCTGGTCATCGGCTACTATTTCCTGACACGCCGCAAGAGCCGTACAGCGGTGGCTATTGCCGAACCTGCGGCAGAAGCGGGGGTGCCTAGATGAAACCATTGGTGAATGCATTTCTGGCGATTGTCGTCACCGCGTTGGCCCTGATGTATCTGGGTGCATGGATGAATTCTAACGAAGGTTACTCCGGCGGCAATACGCTGACTATCTACAACTGGGGAGACTACGTGGATCCCGAGCTTCTGGAGCAGTTCGAAGCAGAGACCGGCATAACGGTGATTTACCAGACCTTCGATTCCAATGAGGCCATGTTGACCAAGGTGCAGCAGGGGGGGACAACTTTTGATGTGGTCATTCCCTCTGACTATGCGATTGCCAAGATGAGGGAGGAGAAGCTGCTGCTGCCGCTCGATCATAGCAAGCTTCCGAACCTGGCCCATCTGAATCCGCGGTTCCTGAACCTGTCGTTTGATCCGGGCAACCAGTTTTCGGTCCCTTATTTCTGGGGAACCGTCGGGATCATATACAACCCCGAGCTGACCAAGGGTATGGACTTCAGCAGTTGGAACTCCCTGTGGGACAGCCGGCTGAAGAACAATATCTTCCTGGTGGACGGAGCACGTGAAGTAATGGGCATGGCGCTGAACAGTCTGAACTATTCCGTCAATGACCAGAATGAAGCTCATTTGCAGGATGCGCTCAGCAAGCTGAACCGGTTGTCCCCTAACGTAAAGGCGATTGTGGGGGATGAGATCAAAATGCTGCTTGCAGGCGAAGAAGCCGCCGTCGGTATTGTCTGGTCCGGCGATGCTTCGGAGATCATGGATGAGAACGACAAGCTGGATTACATCGTTCCCGAGGAAGGTTCGAACATCTGGTTCGACAACATGGTGATTCCGCGCACTGCCGCCAATGTGGAAGGGGCGCACCGGTTCATTGATTTCATGCTTCGTCCGGAAGTGGCGGCCCAAAATGCGGAATACGTAGGCTATTCCACGCCTAATGATGGAGCTATGAAGCTGCTGCCGCCGGAGATTGCGGAGGATACGCGCTTCTATCCGCCCGCCGAAATCACCGACCGGCTGGAAGTGTACGACAACCTGGGCAAGCGGATGCTGGCCCATTACAACGAGCTGTTCCTGATGTTTAAGATGAACAAAAAGTAATCTGAATGAATGAAACGCCCTGTCTCCTGTTGTTGGAGCAGGGCGTTTGTGCGTAATAAAACTATTTCAATTTACAATTATTCTAATCTGGCATGACATAGGGGTTACACTCGTTGAGTATGCTTGTCCTCGAAGACTATAAATCTCGGGGAGTGAACAGGTTGAATAAAAATATGGATCGTAAAACGTTTCTTTCTTTTCTTGGAACCGGAGCAGCCGCTTTGGCTGCGGCATCGGCGGGGCTAGGTGCTTTAGATGGAAAAGCATCCGCAATGTCATCGACTGCTGACCACTTGTTTGGATTTAAAACGAATAAAGTCAGCGGGTATTTTGAACCCATTCAACCCTCCAAAGAAGACACTCTACTTGTTCCTAAAAACTTTAAATATGATGTTGTCGCCGTATTTGATGACGTTATAAACACAGCTGGAGAAAAGTTTGGCCAGGGTGCTGACTATAATGCTTTTTTTCCTATCAATGGATCCAATACGCGCGGGTTGCTAGTAACAAACCATGAATATACTAATATTTTTTTATTAGGCCCTGTAGCCGACGATAAAATGACTGCAGAACAAATAAAACAAAATCTCTACTATCAAGGGATGTCTGTCATCGAAGTATTCCGTGATGAGAAGGGTACCTGGAAAATGGATACTTCTTCAAAATATGCCCGGCGGATCAATGGAACAACGAAATTTGATATTACCGGGCCAGCAAAAGGCAGCGCTGCACTTGGGAATGCAACAACAGCAGTGGGTACTTTTGCGAACTGTTCCGGCGGTGTAACGTTCTGGAATACCGTTCTCTCCTGCGAAGAGAACTTTACTGAAACGGCCGTTAGTGCAAAGCTTCCTGAAACCCATTACGGCTGGGTTGTCGAAATTGACCCTTTTGACCAATCTTATCGTAAAAAACATACTGCGTTGGGTCGGTTCAATCATGAAAATACGGCTATGGGGATAGCCGCTGATGGTCGAGTAGTTGTATATATGGGCGATGATAAGAAAGATGCTTGTGTTTATAAATTTATAAGTAAGGGTAAATTCGACAAACTTAAAGGGCGCAGCAATTCAAGCTTGCTGGAAGAAGGAACACTTTATGTTGCAAACCTTAAATCGGGCAAATGGCTGCCTGTTACGATCGAAGAAGTGAAAAAGGTACTATCCAATGAAAAGTACAAAAATCCTTATGGAATTTCAGGAACAAAAGAAGATCTTCTTAAAAAGTTCAAATCACAAGGGGATGTCGTTACATTCTGCCATGAAGCAGCGTTGCTGGTAGGAGGTACTCCGACGGACCGACCGGAAGATATTGAAATTTCACCATTTGATAATACGGTTTTTATCTGTCATACCAATAACGATATTCATGGGAATATCCATGGTCATATTACAAGGATCTTTGAATCCGGCAACGATTTAGGTTCGCTTGAATTCGATTTCGAGATTTTTGCTGCCGGTGGCAGACAATCGGGATTTAGTTCACCAGATAACTTGGCCTTTGATTCAAATGGGAATCTATGGGTGGTGACCGATATTTCATCAAGCAGCCATAATAAGGGTGTTTATAAGCCGTTCATGAATAACGGACTGTTTGTTATTCCTACCAGTGGAGAAGCAAAAGGAACAGCGTTACAATTCGCCTCTGGCCCGATAGAGTCTGAGCTGACGGGTCCATTCTTCACGCCGGATGAACAAACCCTTTTTCTTTCCGTACAGCACCCTGGTGAAATGACAACAGACCTAAGCAAACCAACCAGTACTTGGCCACATCGTTCTGGTGATAAAAAAGCGCGCTGTGGAGTAGTTGCGATTACCGGATTTAAACTTGGCTAAGTGGTAACTTACTCTTTATTATCAGCCACGGATGATCTTCGTGGCTGAATACTATTCTCTAGGAGATGATAGCTTATGCCATTCGGAAATATTGGAATTGGTGGTTTGGTTCTGATTCTTATCATTGCCCTGATTATCTTCGGACCTTCTAAGCTGCCGGAACTCGGTAGAGCTTTTGGGCGTACGTTAAGTGAATTTAAAGGCGCTACACGCGATCTTGTTAATAGCGAGGACGAGGAGAAGGAGAAACCGGCGGCGGGACAGGAAAGCGTCGTTCCCAATAAGTAATATGAAAAATCAAAACGATCAAAACTTATTTGGACATTTGGAGGAGATGAGGGCTCGTATCATACGTACCCTCATTGCTTTTTTGGTATCCATGGTAGCGGTATTCATCTATGTTCGTGATATTTATCAATGGCTGGTAAGAGATATCGATCAAAAGCTGGTCGTACTTGGCCCCTCCGATGTCATGTGGGTGTATTTTATGATTGCGGGTGTGGGTGCTATCGCAGTAACACTGCCGGTTGCCGCTTATCAAACATGGAAATTTGTACAGCCCGCAGTACCGGAACAAGCTCAACGGGCAACATTGCTGTTCATACCCAGCATCACATTTTTGTTTCTGCTGGGGATAGGTTTTGGATATTTTATTTTATTTCCGATGGTTCTTCATTTTATGAATGAGATCGCTGCGGATGATTTTGCCACTATGTATACAGCCGAAAAATATTTTACCTTTATGATTCATATGACTGTCCCGTTTGGCCTATTGTTTGAAATGCCGGCGATTGTGATGTTTCTTACCAAACTTGGAATTGTGAACCCGAATAAATTGGCAAAGGGGCGTAAACTAGCCTATTTCATTCTTGTCATTATTGCAGTCACCATTACGCCTCCGGATATATTATCAGATATTATAGTGATCGTACCTCTTTTCTTGCTGTATGAAATTAGTATTACGATTTCGAAATTCGTATACCGTACACAACTTAAAACGCAAAATGCGCTTAATGCGAACGCTTAATTCATATATTCCCTCAAAATAAGCTGTTGACAGACTTGACGGACCGGAGAAACGTTATTTCGCGAAAAAAGCTCATTTTTCTGGTCAAACGGACTCAGGAGCCGCTAAATGATCCATTGACCCTCGTTTTGGGCTAGAGATCATACAATAAGAGCACCTGAGTCCGTATAAAAGGACAACACCTTTCGTTACCCCAAATAAGAGCATCTGAGTCCGCTTCCTTGCCCAGCCGCTCCCGGTGACGAGTGGTTGCCGGGCCCAAGTCAACCGCTTCCTCTCATTCCCTTGTAAAGAGAACGTCCCAATTGCCCTCATAAATAAGGGCAATTGGGACGTTCTTTGTCGGTGTATTGAATATGATCCGCCGATTATTTGACGCCCAGGCGCATTCTGTAACTAATGAGGACTTCCAGTGTACGGCCCTGAAAATACTGCTCCACCGCCGCCGTAAACGCTGTAATGTCCTCATTCAGCGCCGGGGAACCAAGCTTCAGTACCGCCTGAATACCTCCTTGGCTGAGGGTCAAGCCGACATATCGCTCTGCATCGCAGGACTCCAGGTTGTGAAAGACAATCTCCCGGGTGAATGAAAAGGCTCCGCTGGCCTGAATCCGGGCCAAATGACCTTCTTTATCCCATTTATGCGCTCTTTCTGCGTCCGGGAGAAGGGAGGCAAGGTGCGCATCAGCCGCGTGGATCAGATGATTGTACTGATCCTCGATCTCCGGCTGCAATACAAGCGGCCAGTCACAGTCGTAAGCGGCGAACACGCCGCCCTTCCGCAGACAGCGGGCAATGTCCCGAAGTGTGCTAACCGGCTCCATCCAGTGGAACGACTGTGAACAGGTAATAATATCCGCACTGCCGGAATCCAGGGGGAGCTGGTTGGAAAAGCCCTGCACAAACGAAATGGCAGCGGCATCCGGATCACTGCGGAGTTTGTCGAGTGCTTTTCCCAGCATGTCCGGGTTGGGTTCAATGCCAACCACGGAACCGGCGGAATCTTTCCACAAAAAAGTAGATAAGCCGGTTCCGCAGCCGATGTCTGCAACCAGTGCGGGGGAGTGACCCAGATATTGGGTCAGCAGCTTGATCACCATGGCAGGTGCTTCGGGACGGTAGCGGTCGTACTCATCCTGAAACCCCAGGAAGCGGTCAATGTTCTTTTTGCTGTTGCCTGCGGGTATCATGTCATTCCTCCTTGTTCATCAAGTGCACCATAAGGGTGATGTGGCGATTGAATAATCAGGTTTATCCCAGCAGCGCAGGATCTATTGCCGGAACAAGCCCTTCAGCAGCGGCCCGGCCCAGCAGCGCGGTAATGGCAGCATATCCGTCTTCTCCGAGATTCATGGAAAAATCATTCACATAAAGGTCGATGTGCGACTTGGCCACTTCCGGGGACAGCTCTTGGGCATGGCTGAGCACATACTCCCTCGAATCCGTAGGATGGTCCCAGGCATATTGCAGCGAGCTGCGAATCCAGCCGCTGACGGCTTCCGCGTCCAGATCACGGCGTGCAATAATTGCACCGAGCGGAATCGGCAGACCCGTGTCGCTCTCCCACCAGCTGCCCAAATCGGTCAGCAGCCCAAGACCATAGGAAGGGTATGTGAACCGGGCCTCATGGATTACCAGACCCGCATCGATTCGGCCATCCCGCACCGCAGGCATGATCTCGTCAAACGGCATGACGACTATCTCGCCGATTCCGCCGCTTACCTGCTGCGCCGCCCAGAGCCGGAACAGCAGATAAGCCGTTGAACGTTCGCTCGGCACGGCAATCCGGCGGCCGGCTAAATCGCTTGCCCGCTGGACAGACCCTGGGCCTCCGGCGGTCAGCAGCAGCGGGCCGCAGCCCCGGCCAAGCGCACCGCCGCAAGGCAGCAGTCTGTAGCGGTCGAGCACCCAGGGGAGGGCAGCGTAGGAGATTTTGAGCACTTCGGGCCCGGCTCCGTCCGCAGCGAGCGTGTTCGTAATATCAATGTCGGCATAAGTGACGCTCAGCTGAGGCGCGTCCGGTACAAGACCGTGCGCCCAGGCATGGAATACAAAAGTATCATTAGGGCATGGTGAAAAAGCGATATTCAGCTCCGTTGTCATTACAGCACCTCCAGTAATATTGCTGCGGCTTCCGTCAGGGCGTTCAGCGCCGCAGGGATTTGCCAGGCCGCCCGGTCGCGCGGGCCGACCGGGTTCGAGACCGCGCGGAGCTCCAGTACCGGGAGCCCGAGCGCCCGGGCGGCCACGGCAACCCCGTGGCCTTCCATGGCTTCGCCGGCCGCGCCCGGATGGCGCGCGGCCAGAGCGGCGGCCGTCTCCGCGGTGCCGGTCGCCGTCGAGACCGTAAGCACGGGTCCCGTGCTTACCACAAGCCCGGCCGCTGCCAGCGCGGCCGCAAGGGCATGCGCCGTGCCGGAGTCCACCGGCACGGAGACGCTGCCGAAGCCGAGCTCGGCAGCGGACCGGAAGCCCTCGGGCGTCTCCGCCCCGAGGTCGGCGGCAATGATCTCGCTGGCGACGACCAGCGAGCCCAGGGGCGCCACCTCCGGGAACCCGCCGCCGATGCCGGCGTTCACCACGCAGCCGTAGTCGCCGGCAGCCAGAGCTGCGGCGGTACCCGCCGCCGCAGCTGCGGGCCCGGCACCCGCAGCGATTACATGGAACCTGTCGCTGCCGCCCAGGCCGCGCAGGACCGCATCACGCTCCGCCGCGACAGCAGTCACGATCAGAACGCGCGGAAGAGCGGCTTGTCCTTCTGCGGCCTCGCCGCGGGGATGTATTGAGTTCAATCTTCTCAGCCTCCAGATCAAAAAAATGAATTATGTTGCGGCTTTCCGGATCGTCCAATAAGTTTGCTTCATCTATAGGAGCCAAATTACAGGCAACGCTTTGCATAGAAAAGGATACGCCGTTTTGAAGGTCAGGTCAAACGCTGCATGTTTTTATAAAAGGGTGTTGACAAAGAAGATTACACAGGTTATATTTATCTTAACTTAAAGATAATTAACTTAAAGATAAAGCACAGAAAGATAAGGAGGTGGCGGCAATGGGTAAAGCTAAGGAAACAGCAGGTACAGTCGGTGCCGGGGATCTGGATCAGGCCTCATCGCTCAAATTGTTCGTGGTATTGTCGAAGGCTTACAAGAGCCTGATGGACAACGCGGTGAAGGATATGAAGAGCCATGGTTTATCTTCCGCAGAATTCATGGTACTTGAAGTACTGTATCACAGAACGCGAATTCCGCTCCAGCAGATCGGCGAGAAGATTCTGGTGACCAGCGGCAGCATTACGTATAATATCGACAAGCTGGAGAATAAAGGGCTGTTGAAACGTGTCCCTTGCAGTGAGGACCGGCGTGTGACGTTTGCGGAGATCACAGAAGCGGGGCGTGAGCTGTTCGATGATATTTTTCCGCAGCATGTGTCTTCCATTCATCAACTGATGGGCGGACTGAACAAGGAAGAGAAGGATCAGGCAATCACGCTGCTCAAGAAACTCGGCAAAGGCGTATAGGATGGTTTTGCAGCGATAGAACAGTGCGTCCAGCCCTTTGCCGGCCTTATTTCATAAATAGAAAAACCAAAAATTTTTTTGCTAATATCTTAAGGTTAAGATACTTAAAACAAAGAGAATGGAGAGGATTCAAGATGGTTAGTGTAGGATTAGGATTGTTATTGATGAGATTGGTTATTGGGGTAGTATTCATAGGGCACGGAGCCCAGAAATTGTTTGGCTGGTTCGGAGGTTATGGCCCCAAAGGGACCGGCGGCTGGATGGAATCTATCGGCATTAAACCCGGGGTTGTCATGGCTGTGCTGGCGGGGTTGATGGAGCTGGTGGGCGGATTGCTGTTCACCCTTGGACTTCTGACTCCGGTTGCCGCCGTGCTGATTGCCGCTGCGATGCTGGGGGCGATCGTGAAGGTGCATGCACCCAACGGGTTCTGGTCTACAGCCAACGGAATTGAGTTTCCGCTGATTCTGCTGGTAGTGGCTATCGGAGTGGCACTGGCCGGTCCGGGTTCAATCTCGCTGGATGCCCTGCTGTTCAACTGATCTTGAACTAAAAAATACAATAACAAGGAGAAAGTAACGGAGGGGGATTTTGGAACTGTAGGAGCGGTAGCGTCCGCCTTTGTCCCCGGATTTCAACCGCTAGAAGCGGTTAGATTGAAGAAATCGGGGGACAACAGCGGCCGGAAGTCCAAACATTCACCGTAGTTACACTTATGCTGATTGTGCATTTCTTTTGTTCAACTTATACGAAACTTGAATTTACCCAACTTTAGGAGGAATATAATCATGACTATGCAAACTGCCGGAATTCACCACATTACTGCCTTTGTAGGCGATCCACAACGCAATGCTGACTTTTATGCCGGTATCCTGGGGCTGCGTCTGGTCAAGAAGACCATTAACTTTGATGCGCCGGAAGTTTATCATCTGTACTTCGGGGACGAATCCGGTACACCGGGAACGATTATTACGTTTTTCCCTTTTGCCGGCGGCCGTAAGGGCAGAATCGGCGGCGGGCAGGTTGGTGTAACAACTTACGCCGTGCCGGCGGGATCACTGGCATTCTGGGAGCAGCGCCTGGCCGCTTACCGGATTCCGGTGACCAAGGTCAGCCGGATTAACGAGAACTATCTCTCCTTTGCCGACTATGACGGCTTGCGTATTGAGCTTGTGGAACGGGAACAAGGGGCACTGAGCACCTGGTCGTTCGCCGGAATTCCTGTGGAACATGCGATCAAGGGTTTCGGAGGGGCCGTTCTTTACAGTACCGATCCGGACAAAACCGCAGATACCCTTAGCCGCACACTGGGCCTGACGCGTATTGCAGAGGGGGATGGATATATCCGTTACCAATCTACAGCCGACATCGGCAACATTATCGATCTGAGAGCCGAAGCTATGCCACACGGAGCAGGAGGTTCGGGTACGGTCCATCACATTGCCTGGCGTGCTGTCGATGATTCGCAGCAGCTGGAATGGGGCCGCCGGGTCCAAAGCCATGGATATCAGCCGACACCGGTGCAGGACCGGCAATACTTCAATGCCATCTACTTCCGTGAAGAAGGCGGTATCCTGTTCGAGATTGCGACTGACCCTCCGGGCTTTGCCCGTGATGAGGACCCTGACAAGCTGGGCGAGAAATTGATGCTCCCTACTTGGTTTGAGCCGCACCGTGCGGTGATTGAAGAGAACCTGAGCCCGTTTACCATTCGTGAAATTGAGGTGAAGCAAGGATGATTCATATTTTTAAAAAGGGCACAGACCTGTCCAAACCGACGCTTGTGTTATTCCATGGCACCGGCGGCAATGAGCACGATTTGCTTCCGCTTGCTGAAATGCTGTCCCCCGGTTCTTCGGTACTGGGCGTCCGGGGCAATGTGCTGGAGAACGGGATGCCCCGTTTCTTCCGGCGGCTTGCTGAAGGCATATTCGATGAAGAGGATTTGATCTTCCGTACCCGGGAAACAAAGGGATTTCTGGAGGAGGCTGCGGGCCGGTACGGCTTCGATGCCGGCAACCTGGTGGCCGTAGGCTATTCGAACGGTGCGAATATTGCCGGCAGCCTGCTGTTCCACTACAAGGACATTTTCCGCTTCGCAGTGCTGCTGCATCCGATGGTGCCGCTGCGGGGGCTTAAGCTCCCTTCCTTGGAAGGCGTGTCGGTCTTCATCGGAGCAGGTACCAACGATCCGATTATTCCATCGACCGAGACACGGGAGCTGGAAAGCCTGCTGCAGGGAGCGGGCGCAGAGGTAACAGCACATTGGGGCAACCAGGGGCACCGCCTGAGTGCGGCCGAAGCCGAAGCCGCAAGGCATTGGCTGGAGCAAAAAATGGCGTCACAGCACAACTAAGGAAAAGCACCGCTTGCAGGAATCGCTAGGGTCAGGCATGACAATGCCCGGAAATAGCTCCTGCAGGCGGTTTTTTTTTGCAGAATGCAGGTCATTTAGCCTGTACTAATCACCGCGAAGCCTTCCGGGAGCTCGGCTCGATAATTAAAAGTGGCGAATGCTCCGGATCCTTGGTACACTGTTAATCGTAAATGTTACTATTAAATAAAAACAAGGAGCTGGCCTACACGTGAACAGCAAATCCAAAACCAATGCGGCTGCCCGGCTTCCCCGCGCCAAAGGCATTGATATGGCTACTGTATATGCCCCCAAGGAATGCGCACGCAAAGTGAAGCGTATCGTACTGAGCGATATGAACCGGACGATTGTCCAGGAGTTCATTACCATTTTGGGTATGAAAGAGAAGTTTGAAGCGCAGGATGTGCCGCTGCCGAATAAAGTTGTTATGTTTGGACCTCCGGGAACCGGCAAAACCTTAACCGCTTTTTATATAGCGCATCTTCTCGAGCTTCCGCTTGTGCTGGTCCGTCTGGACGCGATTATTCACAGCCATCTGGGGGAGACGGGCAGCAACGTGCGGAAGATTTTTGATTTTGCCAAGGCTACGCCTTGTGTGCTGTTTCTCGATGAATTCGATGCTCTGGGACGGATGCGTGATTCGAGCGATGAGGTGAAGGAGATGGCCCGGGTCGTGAATACGCTGCTGCAATGCCTGGATGAGTTCGGGGGAGACAGTATATTTGTCGCCGCCACGAATTTGGAGGAAGAGCTGGACCCGGCGATCTGGCGCCGGTTCGATACCAAAATGACTTACGCTCTTCCCACCCGGGCCGAGCGGCTTCAGTATATTGGGCTGCTGATCGGACCGGAGCTGACTGATACCGGGCTGGCGGCCAAGGCGGCGGAGCTGCTGGATGGATGCAGCTTTGCCGATCTGGAGCAGATTGTGCTGAAGGCCAAACGCAAAGCAATTATCGAGGACCGTGAGCTGGATATAACGGCTATCGAACAGGCTCTGTCCGAGTATGATCCGCGTAGATAACCTTACAGGGAGCTTCCGCCATTCAGTCCAAGATGAAGGATGTTTTGCTGTTTTTTGAAATTTGTCATTTTTTTCAGGAAACTTGCAGGGGTTTGTCCGCCACGGCTGTCTAACCTAATAGTGTCATTTAAATGGGGTTTTTTATAACGGATCTTGTTATAATGGACAAATCCGGGGTTCCCCGGCAGTGAGGTTGGGTGAAAGCATGCAATCTGAAAGACTGACATTAAAGCGGTTCAGAATAGTGAAACTGATGTTATCTATCTACCGGATGAGGGCGTTCAAGGTTCTTTTTCCGCTCTCCATCATAGCATTGGTATATTTGCAAGGGCAGCATGAACTGAAGCGGGTTCATCTGGGGCGTACGTTGTATGAACTGAAGCTGGTGCCTGCCCCGTTGATTATGCAGATGATGGGCATGGGCCTGCTCGCAGTGGCTGTGATGAGTGCCTATGATTATTTAATCAGGGCCCAATTCCGGATAAAAATAGGGCTGTGGCGTACCTTCCATTATGCGTGGATTGCCAATACATTTAATAATTTGATCGGCTTCGCCGGGGTGGCCGGCGTGGGTCTGCGGACACTGCTGTACAGAAAAAGTGGTGTGCCTCTGTCGGTGCTGACGCCAGCCATAGTATTTCTGTCGCCGCTTATGGTCTCGGGCTTGTCCTTGCTCGCCTGGGGCAATCTCATCGGGCTTCTTCCGGCTGGCATGTTATTCAAAGAGCATTATTGGCTTGGATTTGCCGTATGGGGAATGGCGCTTTATTTGCCTTTGTTTGTGCTAGTGCAGCGTTCATCGCTTTTTGCCAAATGGATGAACAAGGATCGGCAAAGAACCCCTTGGGTGACAGTGGCCGCATCTTTAGGCGCTTCACTTCTGGAATGGGCCTTTGCCGGTGTGACCTTCTGGACCATTGGAAACTGTTTGCTCGGTGGTGTACCCTTCATACCTATTTTCGGTATTTTTATTGTTGCCGCCATCGCCGGTATGCTGAGCATGGCGCCTGGCGGCATCGGCGCATTTGATCTGATTGCGCTGCTTGGGCTTACTCAGATGGGCTATGAACCCGATCAGGCGGTGGCGGTGCTTGTCATTTACCGGATGTTCTATTATATCGTTCCTTGGCTCATCGGACTTGTACTGGCCGCATTGGAGATTGGGCTGCAAGGGCGGAAGTTTTTCCGGCGCAGGGACTAAGGGAGGCGCCCATCCCGCGGAGCGTGGTCCATTCAGGAGCATACCCATAGAACGGCGGCGCTTAGTACAATACAGACCAAGGCGATTGTATCGCGGGTAAGCCAGACGAGAACATAGGACGGGGTCCGTTTCTTCCTGGGGTCATAACCGCGTGAATCAATGGCTGTTGCCAGCTCGTCGCCCATGCTGATGACCAGGATCAGCAGCGGTACGATCAGCAGCGAGATCTGACGGGGAGTCCAGTGTGCCAGTCGGCCCTTTTGCCTCCCGCGCGAGCGAAGCGCCAGCTGCAGCTGGGCCAGTCTTTCGAGTATCCAGGGAACGAACTGGAGCGTAATGGATATCGCCAGCGACCAGTTACGTGTGCGAATGCCCAGGCGCTCCAGAGGGGCGATGGCCCACTCAAGCCCTTCGCGCAGCGGAGCGCCTGTAGTCGTCTCTGTGAACAGGAAACCTATGGCGATCAGCAACAGGAAGCGGAGCACAGCAAGGCCTCCTTGTAGGAACCCTTCACCGGAGAAGCCCAGAGGGCCAAGTGTAAAGTCCGGAGAATCCCAGGATAACGCCGACAGCAGCCATAGAAAGAGGAACATCACAAGAAACGGACGGAAGAACCGGAGCATCCGCTTCCAGGGGATTTCTGCTGAGAGAAGCAGTCCCCCTATCATGGCAGTGGCCAGGAGCAGTGGAAGAAGTGCCCCCATCCTTAAAATGACGATGGAGCCCAGAGCCATGCCCAGCCATTTGACGCGCGGATCGAGCGAAAGCCAGCGGTCTGTACGGGCGGCTGTTTCGGGTTCCGGAGCTTTGGGCGGAATGGGGGGCAGCTGCCGTTTTTCCCCAGAAAGCAGGTGTCCGGCACTGATTGTTGTTCCTGGTTCCCTGCTGCTGCCCGGGATCGGCAGCGGATGGCTGCGGAGCCCGCTCAGCAGCTCGTCCAGGCTGCGCGGCTTGTGTTGCGGTTCAAGCCGGCCCCGCTCCCGGAGCGTTCGCCCGATTCTGATGTAGGCAGGGGCCGTAAGGCCTGCAGCGTACAGCGGGCCCGGATCAGCGTTCAGCGGGTCCACAGAGCCGCTATAGCAGACTGCACCCTGTGATAGCAGAACAACCTGATCAGCAAGGGGCAGGAAGCTGTCCAGATCGTGAGTGCCGATCACAATCGTAAGTCCGTCTGCTCTAAGCTGCTGCACCTTGTCCAGTAATGCCGCAGCAGCTGGAGGGTCAAGCCCGGCTGTAGGTTCATCAAGAACCAGCAGCCCCGGGTGGGCAGCGATGGCTCCGGCAATACAGACGCGCCGCTTCTCCCCGCCGCTGAGCAGGAAGGGAGAGCGGCGGCTGTAGGATTCATAGGGCAGTCCCACCTGTGCCAAGGCGCTGCGAACCCGTTCTTGCCATAGCGGCTTGGGTACTCTGTGCTGCTCCAGCCCGTATTCTATATCTTTATAGACAGTGCTTGCAAACAACTGGGTTTCCGGCTGCTGGAACACCATTGAGGCGATCGGCCGGGCAGACTCTTCATCATTCTCCCCGCAGCTGATGCTGCCCGAGTCCGGCTGCTCCAGCCCCGCAATTAAACGCAGCAGGGTGGATTTGCCGCTGCCGGTGACCCCGCACAGGACGGTAAGGCTTCCTTGTTCGATATTCAGGCAGATCCCGTGCAAGGCAGGCTTGCGGTCGTATTGATAGAAGACATTCTCCAGCTGAATTCTCATAGAATACCCTCCAGATCCGCCTCGGTCAGCGGCAAGTGCCGAAGAGGCCAGCCCTGTGTCTGCAGCAGACGCCCGATGGTGATGACCGGGGACGGTGTCCAGTTCAGCCTGTCGGGAATTTCACTGCCGTAGAACAGAGTGCGGGGGTCACCGTCATAGACGAGTCTGCCGGTTTCCATGACAGCGATACGCGGGCTGTCAGCGAGCTCCTCCATCTGCTGGGTCACCCAAAGCACCGTGGTGCCCTGGTGCCATAGTTGCCGGGCCAGGTCCAGAATATCCTGTCTTCCGCCAGGGTCCAGCATTGAGGTGGCCTCGTCAAAGACAATCATCTCCGCCTCCAGCGCGATGCAGCTTGCTATGGCCAGCCGCTGCCGCTCCCCCCCGGAGAGTGTGGACACCTTGTGCGCCGATTTATGGGATAACCCCACCTGCTGCAGGACCCGCTCGATCCGTTCTTTCATCTCACCATAGGCCAGACCGCGGTTCTCCAATCCAAACGCGACATCCTCAAATGGCGTAGAGCCGACCGTCTGGGCTTCGGGATTCTGAAAGACCAGTTGGATCTTCTGTTTAACTGCGGTTCTGGCTGCCGGAGTTCGCAGGTCCAGTCCGGCAGCTGTAAGGCTGCCTCCGGAAGGCCGGTTCAGGCCGTTGAAGATGCGGATCAAAGATGATTTGCCGCTGCCGTTCCCGCCTGTGAGCGCAACCCACTCTCCCCGGCCGATCCGTATAGAAATCCCCTGCAATACCGCCAGCCTTTGCTGCCCGTCTGGGAAGGATAAGCTCAAGTTGTGTGCTTCAATCATCTTCAGCCTGCTCTCTTCATAACTGTAGTCTCCATATTTGATATAGATTATAGCAAATATATAAAGATTGATGTATATGGAGCAGGGTGATATATTGGTCCCTAGAAGAAGCAGAGGTACCCTCCTTCAGCGGATTCATCTTAAATTTACTGTACAATGGAGAGATTCCTGACATGAACAAATGGTCGACACGGGGTTTAATATTCAGTGCTTTATTCGCCGGGGTGATGATAGCCATGAGCTATATCAAATTCGCATTGCCCTTCTCCGCCGTACCCATCACGCTTCAGACACTGGCGGTAATGCTGGCCGGTTCGATTCTGGGCGCGCGTTACGGTACGCTGGCGGTCCTTATAGTTATAGGACTTGCCGCTGCGGGGTTCCCGGTGCTGGGCGGAAGAGGAGGCTTGGCCGTGCTTGCGGGTCCGACGGGCGGTTATATTTTCTCCTGGCCGTTCGCAGCCTTCCTGATTGGTCTGTTGGCCCAGCGCATGAAGCAGAACAACCTTACATTCGTCAAATTGGCCTTCGTTAATTTTATCTTTGGAGCTCTGCTGGTCTACCCGGGGGGAGTGTCCTGGCTTGCGTATTCTACCGGAATGGATAGCTGGGGCAAAGCTCTGACTGCGGGCATGTGGCCGTTTCTGCCGGGTGATACCGTGAAGGCACTGCTCTGTGCCTCTGTCGTATCGGCCGTCTGGAAGGTATATCCGATCGAGCGTATCCTGGACAGCAGCCACGGCGTCTGGCTGGATGAGGAGAAAGCACGGGTTATCCGTTAAACCCGGGCACTAAAGCGGCTGGAACCATGCGGTTCCGGTGCGGCACAAAGAGGGATGTTCCCACAGCCACTTCATTCATGGCCGTGGGGGCACCCCTCTTTATTATTGTTTCCGGGCCTCTGGGCTGTCCTATGCTTCTTCCTCATCGGGCAAAGCCCATACGGAGACGCTCCCCCCATTGACATGGAAGGTGGCCCATCCGTTTTCCTCAATGGATATGCCCTCTTCACGGTTATGGGTCAGATCGATCCAGACTTCACCGGCACGCTGCTCCCCGACGAACATTCTTTTCTCGCCGTCAGCCCCGTTTGAGATGACTACGGCGCAGCCGGAGCCCTCGAATTCCGGAGCGCCATGGCGGACCCAGCCAATCGTATTGGCATGGTCGAAGTAATCATCCTGTTCCCCGTAGGCCTTGTGGCGGCGGGCATACAATAGAGGATTCAGGGCGTCTTGTTTGCCCTCTATCGGCATGGGGCCGCCAATACCGAAATAATCTCCGTAGAAGACAACCGGATATCCGTCACGCCGCAGCAGGGTCAGAGCATACGCGCTTGGCTTGAACCAGTCGTCAATCCAGGATTCCAGCGCTTCATGCGGCTGTGAATCATGATTATCCACAAAGGTTACAGCGTGGGTGGGGTGAGTCTGTACCAGTGTGTCCTCAAAAATCTTGGATAGATCAAAGTCTCTGCCCGCCAGGGAAGCTTCATGCAGCTTGTAATGAAGAGACACATCAAACAGATCAATCTGATAATCGATTGTATCAAGGAATTCGCGGCAGGCATCCAGATTGGAGTTCCAGAATTCGCCTACAATGTAGAAGTCCTTACCGCGCTTTTCAATCATTTCCGCAGCAAATTCTTTAATGAATTCATGGTTGATGTGTTTGATGGCGTCAAGACGGTAACCGCTGCACTGCAGGGTATCGACCAGCCATTTGCCCCATTCCTTCATCTCTTTGTTGACATCCGGGTGGCTGTAATCAATATTGGCGAACATCAGGTAATCGTAATTGCCGAACTCATCATCGACATTTTCGTTCCAGGTCTTGTTCTCGGCGGCAATGCGGAATACCCCTCTCCGCCCTTCACGGGCATCGAAATCGGTACCGTTGAAATGCTTGAAGTTCCATTTAAATGCGGAATAGGTATCTCCCCGGCCGGGAAATGTGAACTTGGTCCAGCCATCTATCTCAAACGGTTTCGAGATTTCCTTGAGCCGATTCTGCGGGTCCACCTCGATTACTTTAAAAACTTCCGTCTCATCGGCTCCTGCTTTGTGATTCATCACCAAATCTACATAAACGGCGATGCCGTTTTTTTGGCATTCGGCTATGGCTTCAACCAGTTCCTGCTTGGTACCGTATTTGGTGCGCACAGTCCCCTTTTGATTGAATTCGCCCAGATCGTACAGGTCATACACGCCATAACCTGTATCCTCGGCCGAGATGGCCTTCGTAACCGGAGGGACCCATACCGAATCGATGCCTATGGCCTTTAGTTCAGGCGCCATTTCAGCCAGACGCTTCCAGTGTTTTCCGTCTGCGGCCACATGCCACTCAAAGAACTGCATCATTGTATGATTTCTCTTCATATGCCATGCCTCCTTGTATCGTTCTAATCTATAAAAGCTGTTTTGTTGGATAAGGAATATGAAGAGCGGACAGGCACTCGCCGAAGCAAGAGCGATTCCTAACCTACTAATACCCTTGCAGAACCGGTTTTTAATCATCTGCCGCGAATATTGTTGCATCTTTAGCTTGGGTACGCTCAAGGATGTGCTCTTATGGAATTGGGCTACAATAAAAGGAAGTGCGTCTATTAAGGAGATCTGCATGGGAATCTGTATAAATTTCTGGAAGTACGCGAAGTGGTCCTGGCAGCTGGTGTTGGCGCCGAAGTGGAAGGCTCGCACAGACAAGAGTATTATATCCAAAAGGAGCTGCAATATCTGGAAAAATATTTACTCCGCCAAGCCCTGCAAGGAAAATCATATCTATACTAGCAGCCGGGAAAATAACCTTCGTCATTTTGGAAACCGTAGTCAGCAAAACAGCGATTCTCACGTTACCCGGAGAATCGCTGTTTTGCGTTATTGGCCGACTGCGATAGTGGGGGGTTGTCCGCCGAATACAGGCTATAATTCAGAATAGATCCATCTGACGCGGAGCCAGTCCACCGTCTACTCCGAGCAGTGTCTGAAGCTCTTTGGCATTGTCCGTTGCGTCACCGCCGGAGTTATTATTGAAGACCACGTACAGCTCGCGGCAGCTCTTTTCCAGTTCCAGCAGCCGATCTTTCCACTCAGTCAGCTCTTCGGTGCTGTACCGGTAGAGGTAGCGCAGCTTGCGCCAGTCCGGATGGCTGCTCTGATGCCAGCCGCCGACATTGCGGCCATGCAGACGCACATAGGTTCGTTCCGGTGAAGTGGCAACCGCTACAATGGGAATGGAGCCCGAGCCCGCTTGGGGTTCATCCACGACTGTATGAATCCAGCCCTCCCGTTCCATGAACTGCAGGGTCCGTTCCCGGAACTCGGGATTGTACCAGGATTCGTTGCGGAATTCGAGGGCGCAGGGCACATCAAGCATCCGCTCTTTGGTCTCCCGGAGCAGCTCCACATTCTCCTTGGTGCAGGCGAACCAGGGCGGGAATTGAAACAAGGCCATCGCCAGCTTGCCCGCTTCCCTAACCGGCTGGATGGAAGTATGAAAGGCCTGGAACATTTCATCTGTGGTCTTAAAATAATTTTTTTTGCCGCGGAGATGTCCTGTCATGCCTTGATAGGCTTTAACGATGAATTCAAATCCGTCCGGGGTCTGGCTGACCCACTTGGCATAGTTTTTGACCGGCTGCACGGCATAAAAGGAGCTGTCGATTTCCACAATGGAAAAATGTCCGCTGTAGGTGGGCAGACGGTCCTGTGCTTTGATTTTGCCATACAGCTCCTCGTGGTCGCCGAAGCCGGTGAGCCCAATCTTTATCATAGCATCTCCCTCCTGTTCTGCACGATTAATGAGCCTTAGTTAAACATTATGAATCTGATATACTTGAGCATGTATATAACGGGAAACGCAGCAAAGACTCCCAAACCGATTATACCGTCTGGGAGCCGTTTGGATCAAAAAGAGAGGCGGAACAACTGTCCGGTTGTACGGGTCTCTACAGTAGAATAGTTGTCATGATGTCTTATCAAGAACTTACCCCTGTCATGAAAAATCAAACAAACGTGGGCGGGGAGTGAGCCCGTTCTCCAACATTATGGAAAGGGAGTTAGAGATGAAACCTGAATTTGAGCAGCTGAGCCCGCATATTCTGCTGATGCATGCCACACATGAGACAGACCGGCCGATTGTGGCAGCTATTATGGGGGAGCGGCGTACGCTTCTGATGGATGCAGGCAATTCGCCTGCCCATGCCGCGCTGTTTCGCGAAGAATTATCCAGGCGCGGCTACCGGCAGCCGGATCTTCTGGCATTAACCCATTGGCATTGGGACCACAGCTTCGGGATGTCCGGCTGGAATTTGCCTGCGGTTGCCCATAGCGGAACCGCAGGCATGCTGGCTCATCTTGCGGGCCTGGATTGGTCGGACGAATGTCTGGACACCCTTATCGCTGAAGGGATTCTTAATGGGGATAGCGCAGAACACATTCGCAAGGAATATGGAGATCCGAAGAAGATACAAATCATCCAGCCGGATATTGTGTTTAGCGACCAGCTTGTCATTGATCTCGGGGGAATCACCTGCGAACTAAGGCATGTTGGCGGGGATCATACCGCCGACTCTTGTATTCTTCATGTCAAGGAAGATGATATTCTGTTCCTGGGAGATGCCCTTGGCCCTTCTGTTTATGGCGGACCGCGAAGGTATAGCAGCTCGGAATTTCTGCGGCTGCTCGGCATTGCTTACGGATATGAGGCACAGTGGTATGTGGAGTCGCATGACAGGCCGATGAGCAATGAAGCCTTCCGCGCCGAGCTGAGGTCCTGGGAACGCCTTGCCCGTGTAGTTGATGTTTTTGGAAATGACCGTGAGCGGGTGGCCCTCGAAATAAAAGGATACCTCAAGCTGGACCAACTGCCGGAAGATCTGCTGAAGGGCATTGAATATTTCATGGCAGGCGCACAATAAACCAAGAGTCTCCCTGCCCGATAGACAAACAAAAGCCTCAGTCACAGTCGGCAGTCTTCTCAAAGTAATGTATAATTGAGGCCTAAGAGAGATGGTTTCTTTAATTTTCAGCGTGGATGGGGAGAGCGGCGGGTAATGTACAATCTGGATATTATGTCCTGGCTGACAGAGGATAAGCTGCTGTATTTAATGGAGCAGTATCGTTCATTCGGCCCTTTTCCGGGCATCGCCTTAACTTTTATGAAGTCCTTTGTGCCTCCTTTGCCGACGATTGCGATTGTGGGGCTCAACGGTGCGGTGTACGGGCTGTGGCTCGGTTTTTTATACTCGTGGATTGGACTGGTGGCCGGCTGTGTGACCACATTCCTGATTATCCGCAAAATTAGCTCACATGCTTATGTGCGTAAATGGTCGCTGCGGCCGAAGGTTGCTAAGGCGATGAAGTGGGTACGGCAGAGCGGGTTCAGTTATGTTTTTCTGCTTAGTATATTCCCGGTGGGGCCGTTTGTGGTGATTAATATGGCTGCCGGGCTGGCCGGGATGAAGCTGCGTTCGTATCTGCTCGCGCTTATGGCCGGCAAAGCCATTATGGTCTTTGTGGTTTCTTATATCGGCAACGATGTGGAGCGGTTTATCCGCCACCCTGCGGAAGGGATCTATGTGCTGCTGTTCATCGGCCTCTCCTTGTGGGGCGTCAAGGCTATTGAAGCGCGGTTCTCCAGAGCGGGAAGAGAAGGCGGAAGTAAGTAAATTTCCTGGGAAGAGGTGGCTGTGAATGAAGTATCGCAAGCTGGGCAGTACGGGACTTGAGGTATCCGTAATCGGAGTAGGAACCTGGCAGTTCGGGGGCGAATGGGGCAAGAATTTCGTGCAGGACGAAGTAGATGCCATACTTGATCAAGCGGGAGAGCTTGGCCTGAACCTGATTGACACGGCAGAGTGTTACGGAGATCATCTGTCAGAGCGTCTGATCGGTGATTATCTGGCCCGCCGCAAACGTGAGGATTGGATTGTGGCTACCAAATTCGGCCATCATTTTCAGGGGCATCTGGAACGCGAGCAGCTGTGGAGTGCGGATGAGGTATTGAAGCAACTGGATGATTCCCTGCGCGCACTGAAGAGTGAATATGTGGACCTCTATCAGTTCCACTCCGGAACGGATCAGCAATTCGACAATGACAAACTGTGGAGCATGCTGGACAGGCAGGTGCAGGCAGGCAAAATCCGCCACTTGGGCGTGTCCATCAGTGCATCGGGCAGCGGCCGGCATCAGACGGAATCGGCAAGTAGTGTGGGGGCCAGAGCCATACAGGTCGTGTATAACCGGCTCGACCGCCAGCCGGAAGAGGAGATTCTGCCGCTGTGCCTCCAGCATCAGTTGGGCGTATTGGCACGGGTGCCTCTGGCCAGCGGTTACCTGAGCGGCAAATACAAGCCGGGAGCCGTCTTCAGGCAGGGCGATGTCCGGGAGAGGCATAACCCGGATACCCGTCGCAATCAGCTGCAGGAGGTGGCCGAGATTGCGGCGAATGAAGTGCCGCCAGGGACGGATATGGCGCAATGGGCGCTGGCCTGGTGCCTGCGCCACTCCGCAGTCAGCGCAGTTATCCCCGGCTGCAAAAATGTACAGCAGGTCATTTCCAATGCGGCGGCAGCGGAGCTCCTGTGAAGTCTGCACCCTGATGTACCGGGCGGGCAGCGGGCTGAGGTTACAGCCGGAACAGCTCCGTGATCACCGGCCCTGCGGGGGGGGCGCTTAAGTGAAGCCAGCTGTTGGTC
Source organism: Paenibacillus albidus (assembly GCF_014644435.1). Classification (GTDB taxonomy): domain Bacteria; phylum Bacillota; class Bacilli; order Paenibacillales; family Paenibacillaceae; genus Paenibacillus_AQ; species Paenibacillus_AQ albidus. The sequence goes on from NZ_BMKR01000025.1 coordinate 59,877, forward strand.
TCCGGGCTGTAACGGTAGTCCCGGCTCCATTCCTCTGCGTGCCGGGCCAGGTCCCGTACAGCGGAGATGATCCGCTGCACCTCCTGAAGGGTCATAATCGGATGGAGGGACAGCCGGATCCAGCCCGGCTTCAGGGACTGGTCTCCGGACTGGATCGCCTGAATGAAACGCGCGGACATTTCGGGACTGATTCCAAGCAAATGATGGCCATAAGGCCCGGCACAAGAGCAGCCGCCGCGGGCCTGGATGCCGTAGCGGTCGTTCAACAGCTTAACGGCCAGGTTATAGTGCATGTTGTCCATGATAAACGACACGATGCCGTGCCGCTGGGTCTGATTGCCTGCCAGCAGAGTGAGTCCCGGGATGCTGCGCAGTCCTGCGAGCAACTCCTGACACAATTCCTGTTCCCGGACTCTGATATAATGGCCGCCTCCATCCATGGCTTCCTTCAGGCGGAGACAGAGCGCGGTGCGGAAGGCCTGGAGAAAACCGGGAGTTCCGCTGTCTTCCCGGACTTCTATATCGTCTATGTAACGCCGCCTGCCCCAGGAGTCAACCCAGACGACTGTACCGCCGCCGGGCTCATCGGGAAGCATGCTCCGGCAGAGACTGCCATCCATGATCAGAACCCCCTGGCTGCCGGGGCCGCCCAGGAATTTATGGGGCGAAAAGAAGATGGCATCCAGCTTCTCGGCCTGCGCCCGGGGGTGCATGTTGATCGGCTCATAGGGGGCGCTGGCGGCAAAATCGACAAAGCAAACTCCGCCATGCCGATGCATGGCTGCCGCGAGACTGGAATAAGGGGTCTGGATTCCGGTGACGTTGGAGCAGGCTGTGAACGAGCCGATTTTGAGGCGCCGGTGCCGATACTGCCGCAGCAGCGCTTCAAGCTGCCGGACGTCCGTGTTCCCGTCCGCCCCCGGCGGGACGGGAATGACATCTCCGACTCCTTCCTGCCAAGGCAGCAGATTAGAGTGATGCTCCATGTGAGTGGTGAAGATTACCGGACGTTCTTCACCGGATATCCCCGGCAGGCCCGGTTTCATCCAGTCCGGGAGCTTAAGACCCATGAGGCGCTGCAGCTTGTTCACCGCCCCGGTGGTGCCGTTGCCGCAAAAAAGCAGGACGTCCTGTGGTCCTGCGTTGACATGCTTTTTAATAATACGGCGGGCTTCATGGTAAGCGAGGGTCATCGTTAATCCCGTAGTATTGGATTCGGTATGCGGATTGCTGACATAGGGGCCAAAGTTCTCCTGAAGCTTGCGTTCTATCGGTTCATATAGCCGTCCGCTGGCGGTCCAGTCGGCATATAACAACGGCTGTCTGCCATAAGGAGTGTCGATGGAATGCCGGATGCCGATAGTGTGTTCCCGAAATATTTCGAAATGCTCTTGCAGGGAGTCGGGTTTCTCTGCAGCAGAGGTACGAGTGAAGCTTAGCACGGGCAATCCCTCCAGCAGTAGGTTCTCTGAGATTGAAGCACCGGCGGTGCAGCCGTTTCTTCTTAGTCTCAGTATATGCCTGCCGGAGGAAATAGGTTAAAGCCCATGGGGGGACTATAGCGTCGGTGTTTAAATGAACAATTGCATGTCGCTTTCCAGAGCATCCTTCAAATAAGTGGCAGCATCGATAATCTCAACCTCAGGCAGGAATTCCTCCGCTTTGAAGCCCATGATCTCAACAGAGAGCTTGCAGGCGTAGAACTTTATATTCTTTTTGCGGGCGCCCTTGAGAAAATGAATCAGCTTGGGCGCACCCTGGTCTTCCATCATCTCCTCAAGCATGAGCCGCCCGAGTCCGCTGAAATTCATCCGCGACAGCGGCAGCTGCTCCGGTCCCTTTGGGGTAAACACATCCATTAGCTTCTCGTAGATCGTCTTGTCCTCAAGTGTCATTTTCTCCGGATCACGAATCAGAAACAGGCCCCAGAAGGCAAAAAACATCGTCACCTCGCACTCAATCTCCCTGGCGGTGTTTGCCAGAATCAATCCGGCCATTGCCTTGTCATATTCGCCGCTGAACATCAGCAGATTCATTTTTTTGCCCATATCCGAAAAGACCTCCATCCCTGTGCTGTGATGCCCTTAGTATGGTTATGTCTTTACGAAGTATGCCTGGTCACAGAAATGTGAACTTTGGGTTCGCGGGCTGCCCTAACCTAAAAAAGCCCCCTTTCGGAGGCTTACAGCTCTTGCACTCTGATTATCCGGGATAGATCACGCTTTATTCTGACTTCGGAGCGGAAGTATCCGGTTCTGGTTCGGCGGGACGGCGTAGATCATAACTACGGGCAGCCCACCAGATGCTGCCGGTAAACAACACGATGAGACCCAGAATAATGGCAAAACGCCAATCGCCTGCCTTGAAGTTAAGCTGGAGTACGGTCAATACCAGGGCAACCTGGGTCCAGACCAGCGTTCTGCGGCGAAAAGCGGCAATATTCCCGGCCATCTTCGGCATGCTGCGGATGATGCGGTAGGCAATGAAGACCAGGATCAGGGCAAAAATTGCCGTGCCGGCCAATTCATAAGAAGTGAAAGCTTGCATGGGTTCCATATCCTTTCGGTATCCCTTAAATTCTTTCGAGTGTATCATATCATAAAGTTGCGGATTTCATCTGCAGGGAGCGGCTTGAAGAAATAAAAACCCTGAATGTTGGGACAGTGGTGTTTAATCAGAAAGTCAGCCTGTTCCGCGGTTTCGACTCCCTCGGCAATCAGATCATAATTCAGCTGTGAAGCTACGAAAACAATGGATTTTATAATGGTCTCATCAATCGTGCTGATCCCGATGCCTGAAATGAAGGTCCGATCAATTTTGATCTTGTTGACGGGAAAATGCTTCAAATAATTCAGCGAGGAATATTTGGTGCCGAAATCGTCAATGGACACCTTGATCCCGCAGTCGCGCATTTGCTGAAGCAGTGGGAAATGTTCTTCCAGTAAGGCTGTGCTTTCTGTAATCTCAAATTCCAGCACCTCTGTATCCAATTGATATTGGTCCAGTACAGCGAACAAATCCTCAATGAGATTGCGGTTGTAAAAACAGCTGTTGGAGATATTGATGGACGTCCGCAGCAGCGCCAGCCCTTCTTCCCTCCAGCAGCGGAGCTGGCTGCAGACCTCCCGCAGGACCCAATCCGTCAGCTGTGTCATTAATCCGGCTTCCTCTACCGCAGCAATAAAGGTGCCGGGGCCAATCAGCCCCTTTTCAGGATGATTCCAGCGGATCAGGGCTTCCATGCCAATCATTTCGCCGCTGATAGCGTTGATCTGGGGCTGGTAATGAAGCACGAACTCTTTACGCTCCAGTGCGGTATGCAGGTATTTAGAGATCATTTTTTGCTGCTCCAGCTTCTCCCGCAGCTCCTGGTTAAAAAGGAAATAGCCAGCTTTCTCCTGCGACTTGGCCTGATACATGGCGATATCGGCGAATTTCAACAGATCCTCTTTATTCCGCGAGTGTTCCGGGTAGAGGGAGATTCCTATGCTGGTCGACATGCTGATCTGAGCCCCCTCAATCTCAGCTGTCTCTGCGACCAGCTCACTGATACGTCCGGCTATGACAGGGATGTCTTGCTGGGGCAGGTTCGCATACAGCATCACGAATTCATCACCGCCTGTGCGGGCGAAGTGAGTGAAGGGCAGAATGCCGGTATTCAGCCGCTGAGCCATGGTCTTGATGACCTGATCCCCCGTAAAATGGCCAAGGGAGTCGTTGATTTCCTTGAATTTGTTGAAGTCGAAAAAGAACAGGGAGTAGGTCTGTCCGGGCTTTGCAGATTGCAGCAGGCGTTCAAATTCATCCATGAAATACCTGCGGTTCGGGATTTCGGTCAGTGGATCGAAATGGGCCAATCGCTCATACATCCGTTTGGACTCACGAAGGTCGTGGGTCCGCATGTTGACCATCCGCTCCAGTTCACGGTTAAAGCGGCTTTGATGCCAATAAATATAGACAATAAAAGCAATGATCAGGAGGAAGGCAAGATCTATCCAGAGTACACCCAGCAGCAGCTCTAGTCTTTTGTGGGGCTGAATGGATACACCCATCAGCCAGTGCTGGTTATAGAGCTGGACGGGTACAGTGATCTGCTTGTGCGGATCGGGAGGATTCAGTTGCCCAAACAAAAAAGAGTGATCTTCTGTAGTCACATACACTTCCGTGTTTTTGTGCGTGAATTCATTAAGAATGTCATCTACGCGCACAGTGACGGAGACAATACCGGCCAGGGCATCCCCGTTAAACAGAGCTTGCCGGATCACCATGCCATATTCGCCTTGAGCCAGCGTCCGGGGCCCATCAATGGTAATGCTGTGGGAACGGATGGTTTCCTGGACGAGACCCGGTGTTGACAAGGAGGCATCCAGGAACAGACTTTTATTGAGAATGGCTGAATTGCCGTCCGTTGGGTAGTAGTAACGGATCAGGCCATCCGGAGCCACTGCGATATTCATAACATTTCCGGATTGGTTGTATGCATTTTGCAGGTAGTTGTTGATGACGGAAGGTTCTGCATCGAAGCCAACCGTTTGCATAAAAGAGCTGACGCCCCTTACAATCGAGATTCTTTCTTCCATGTTCGAGGTCAGCATCAAGGCCTTGGAGGATAGATCGGCTTTTTCAGTCCGGTATTCGCGGTCCACCGATAAAGAGTAGTAGTAGAACAATGAGATCTGCAGAGCGAGCGAGAAGACAAGGATGATTGTTAAAGGCTTTTTATTGATGAAAGCCATGAATTGCCTCCAATATCAAAAAAATAGAAATGTCGATATTTGTCGTAGTCAAGTTGAATATAGCATGGCACTTTTGGGGCCTTTGTGCAAGAGGATTCTTAATATTTCTCTCTACAATCAACAACGGATAAGTGCGCTGCTGCCAAAAGGCGGTCAGGCTCTTATCCGTTGTTGTTAAAGTGTAATGTATGGGATCACATCGGGTGATGGATTATTTCTTGAAAATGCGTAGCGGAGCGCCTACCGGCAGGAAACTGCGTCCAAAATGGGCATTCAGTACAGCTGCGCCGCAGCCATAAAGAGAAACAATGCCAATGGCTAGCTCAGACCAGGCAGCCAGCTTATGAAAGGATTCAGCAGCAATGCCAAAGGAATCAAAAGTCAGACCCAGAAACAGAAAGTCAATCAGGATAAAGATGATCAACAGCACTCTGTTGGCTTCAACGGCTCCAATCGTCATGAACAGGGTGAAGATCAAATAACCAAGAAATACAAAACCGAGCTGTTTGGTATCTACGCCGCTGGACAGGGTCTCCCCGAATACGCCGAGCTTGATCAGCCAGCTGCCGGCCATGCCGAACCAGAAAAAGGCGTAAGCGGCAAAAGCAGTCATGCCGAACGTATTATTGTGCTTGGCATCCTGAATGGCTGCGAACAGCTGGGCAAACGCGCCAAGAAAGATAGCCCAGGGAATAACATAGCTGAGTCCTGTAGTGATTTCGAGCTTTTGCGAAGAAGCGACCAAGGTGACGATAGCCAGTCCAAACAGGCCGATGGCGCTAGGGTCGGCACTGACGATTTTGACAGACTGGGTAGGTTGGGATTGCGCTGACATAACAGTTAAAGCCTCCTGTATTTAAGTGAAATAGTGCTCATAACAACAGCACCCTCAAAGAGGGCGCTGCCGCAAGCTTGCCTATCATATCATATCCCCTTGAACTTGCCTATAATCTTATCCTCATTTATTTCGGAAGAGGGGACCGGTCTGCTGATAAAATAGCCCTGCAGCTCATCGCTCCCGAGTCTGCGCAGAATATCGAATTGTTCCTGCAGCTCAATGCCTTCCGAGACTACCTGCAGCCCGAGATTGTGGGCCAGCTCAATAATGGCGTGAATCACCCGCTCATCCTGATGTTCCGGAGTGATCTCGGCGATGAAGGAGCGGTCGATCTTAATAATATCGACCGGGAAGCGCTGCAGGTAACTTAAGGAAGTAAAGCCTGTGCCGAAATCGTCCAGCAAGATCCGGAATCCGGCTGATCTGAGCGCTTGCAGGGATTGGGCAATGGTATCGCCGGATACCAGAATGCTCTCTGTGATCTCCAGCTCCAGACTTGCCGGAGGCAGATCAAATTCGTGCAGCAGTTCCTGGAGCGTCTCCAGCAGTCCAGGCTGCATCAGCTGTATGGCCGAGATATTGACGGCAGCGCTGAGGGCCAGACCTTCGGCACGGAAATGGCGCAGGTCGGAGCAGACCTGCCGCAATGCCCACCGGCCGATGCCTAGAATAGAACCGCTGGTCTCAGCCAGCGGAATGAACTCCGAAGGAGGAATTCTTCCGTAAGTGGGGCTGGTCCAGCGCAGCAATGCCTCCACTTTGGACACTTGAAGGGTGTGTGAGGACAGGATCGGCTGGTAGTACACCTCAAACTCCTCATTGCTGGCAGCAGAGAGCAATTGTTGGACCAGCACCTTCTTGCGCCGCACGCTTTCCTCCAGCTCCTCGGAATACAACATGACGTTGTTGCGTCCGTTCTCCTTCACCTGAAGCATGGCAAGGTCGGCCTGCTTGACCAGAGCATTGGCATCTTCGCCATTCTGAGGATAGAAGCTGACACCGATACTGGCCGTATTGTACAGAAGATGACCATGAATCGGGTGAGGGGCTGCCAGGGCTTCCTGTATCCGGGTCAGCTCGGCGGCAAAATGCTCCGTATCCGCAGAGACGCCCGATAGAAGAATTGTAAATTCATCGCCGCCGAGCCTTGATACCACATCATGCGGGCCAACCGTCTGTTGTAACCGGCGTGCCGTTTCCTGCAGCATCGCATCGCCGAAATCATGGCCCAGGGTGTCGTTGACAGTCTCGAAATGATCGAGGTCAATGAACAGCAACCCAATTTGCTCTCGACTGGCCCTGGCGGAAGTAATGACTTCATTCAGCCGGGCAAAAAAGAGTGAGCGGTTGGGCAGCTGGGTCAGCGGGTCCAGCAGGGCCTGCTGACCCAGTTTCTTTTGTGCATGCTCCAGTGAAGCAAGCATCCGGTTAAACTCGTGCTCCACATCACTGAATTCATCGGTACCGGAACTGTTGATCCGGATCGACAGGTCCTGACTGCTGCCAACGGACCGGATACTTCTGACGAGTGTAGAAATCCGCCCCAGAATATAGCGGTTGACAAAAATAAGAGTGAATATACACATCAGCAGGATGCTGACAAAATAGAAAAGCCGGTAGCGGATGATTGACGCAAGCCCGCTTTCGTAGATTTGACGCGGCTGTTCCAAGGTAATGACAATACCAGGTTCGCCGAACAAATCATTGACCATCGTCTGAACGGACATTCCTTCACGGGTGACTGAGGTCGACCAGGAGCCGTCATCCGGGATGAGGTTGAGGAGTGCCGGCGATACCGGCTCTATCCAAAGCCCCAAGGCAGTGCCTTGCCCAATTCGCGTGAGCTCCTGGCGGTCCAGCCATCTTCCCGCAATGGCCGTTCCGCTTGCAGGCTTGTTCCGGGCCGTATCTACTATAGAGGTAACTGTAATCAGCATAGGTCTGTCTTTGAGCAGGACAACCCCTGATCTGGCGTTGCGCTGATCGGGGACAGGCGGCAGACTCTTGATCCGCGAATACAGCGCCAGCAGCTCGGGAGTGGGAGCGGTTACGGTTCGTGCCAGTGAATCGTACAATCCTGCATACACCGGCTGCCCGGACTTGTTCAGCAGCCCGAGCACATCGAAGTGATTGTTTTTGTAGGTGGAACTATCAAATATAGCTGTCGCGGAAGGGTCCTCCACCTGGATAAGCTGCGTAGCCGTGTCTGCTAGTTGGTAGACTTCCTCGTCGGTGGAATAGTTCAACAGATGACTTGAAATCGTCTGCAAGTCCTCCTCATAAGAATAGAGGACGGTCTTAAGCTTGTTGTACAGTGCAGCTTCATCCAGATGCTCGAACCGGTTCAGCAGGATAAAATGCAGCAGCAGGTAGGTAACTCCTAAGCCGAATATTGCAATAAGCGTAACAAATATAATGATCTTTTTGCGCAGCTTCATGGTGCTCTCCTTCATAGTAATAGACTCTCAAGGAAATAAGTACCAGCCAGGATAGTGTACCATGTTCAGGTAATAATTTGCATGGCGAATCTCGCCCGGTTGTCGAAATTTGATGTATAATAGTTACTGATAATTATTATCAGATGAATTTTAATTATTTTGAGGAGATAAGCCTACAGATGAACAAATGGACCTTATTTAAGAAAGCTTCCCGGTTTGGAGTTATTCCCGTTATGCTTATACCGATTGTCCTGGGCAGTGTGGGGGCTTATGTATGGGAGGGGACATTCCATCCGTTTTTATTTGGTATCACCTTTATTGGAGGTGCGGCAGCACATTTATTCTCTAATATGGTAAATGATCTCTGGGACTTTCGCAACGGAACGGATGTGGAAGCGGAGCGTACGCCGGATATCGTCACTACAAACTCCGGATTTCTCTCCCGCGGTGTGCTTTCCGAGCGGACCTTTGCAGCTCTGACCTGGAGCCTGCTGGCTGTTGCGGTATTATGCGGCGCCCTGCTCAGCGTATACAGCGGGAGCGAAATTCTCTGGTTTGTAGCCGCAGGCGCTTTGATTGCCTATTTCTACGTAGCCCCTCCGCTGCGGTTTGGGTATCGGGGCATGGGCTACAGCGAGGCGGCCATCTTCGCCGCCTTTGGACTGATGCCCGTACTCGGTTCCTATTTTGTCCAGACAGGGCAATTCAGCATGAAGCCGGTGCTGCTCTCTCTACCCGTAGGCCTGCTGACGACTTTGTTGCTGTTCAACCATCACTTTTTGCACTGGAAAGCAGACCAGCAAGCAGGAAAACGGACACTGGTAGTGGTATGGGGGGAGCGCAAAGCGCTTGTATTCTCGCGGATATTGCTCTATTTATCCTATGCCTCGCTTGTGGTATGTGTACTGCTGGACGTCCTTCCGTTCTATGCGCTGCTGGCCCTGCTGACGGCCATCCCGCCAGTCCATGTCTATCGTGGCCTTCAGCAGCATAATGCATCACCGGCTTATTTGCCGCTCATGGGAGCTTCGCTGCAGGCCTCTGTACGCTGCGGAGCGATTATGGCGGCCGCTTTGCTGGTACAAGCATTTATCTGAACAAATCCATCCCCTGAAAGAGAGTGATTTCATGGACAAGCAAATGACTATCGGTGATTTTCATACGATTTTGGCGGAAGGCGAAGTCTGGAAGACAGGGGGGTTCACCCTGCCGGACGGTACCTTTTGGGCTTACCGGGAGCCGGAGGCGGTTGTTATTGTCCGCAATGGCATGCTGTATGTCCGCGCACAGCTGACGCGTCAGAACAACCAGGTCCAGATTCTGGATAATGCGAAGCATATGTACTACTCAGTGCTGCCTGTGGAGGTTCCGGAGGCAGGCGAGATCAGCTTTGAACTGCAGATCCGCTGCCGCACCCAGGGGACAGCGCCCGGGGATTTGTATGACGGGTATGTTTCCCTGAATTTGCTCGACTTTACAACCGGTGCTGCGCTTGATTTTTTTGCCGGAAATGATACCTATGCCAGTGTATACGGAGTGCTGCCCTTCCCGGGCGTGAAGGTTCCGGACAGCGGGGGCACCAAATATTTCTGCATTTTTAAGGAAGATACGGATTTCAAGCCGCGTGAATTCAACACCTACCGGATTACGTATCACCGTGGCAATGATGAGGCCGTCTTTTATGTGAATGGCCGGGAAGTACGCCGTGAACGCAATGTGCCGCTCAAGCTGAACAGCTTCACCATTGCACTGGGCATTATGACTGAGAAGGATCTGACGCCTGAAGGCAGCGTGTCGGCGCACGGGCAGACGGTTATTGCCGAATGGTCCCCGATAACAGTAACTACTACTGAACAGTAGAAGCAGGTCCAATTGACGATAAGGGTGAATGGCTGTGAATGCGAGGATTTTTTTGAAGTTTGTGGAGCTGCCTACGAAGGTGGCAAGTATGATTCCATTCCTGCTGGGATCGCTGTACGCTCTGTACAGGTTCGAGGATTTTCATGTCCTGCGGTTTGGATTGATGTTCGTTTCCCTGCTGAGCTTTGATATGGCGACAACGGCGATCAACAATTATTATGATTTCAAAAAAGCGGCCAAAAAACACGGATATGGCTATGAAACCCATAACCCGATCGTCCGCTATCAATTGAAGGAGCCTGTGGTGGTAGCGGTCATTGTGATTCTGCTTGTACTCGCTGCGGGCGGCGGGCTCGCGTTAGTCGCGCAAACGGGATTACTCGTGTTTGCCCTTGGAGGATTGTCCTTCCTGATCGGCATTCTCTATTCCTTCGGGCCGATTCCCATTTCCCGGATGCCGCTCGGGGAGCTGTTCTCGGGGCTGTTCATGGGATTTGTCATCATCTTCATCTCCGCTTATATTCATACGGAGAATACCGTTGTTGCCCTGCTTCTTCAGGAAGGCTGGGTGAAGCTGCAGATCAACATTGTCGAGGTGCTTTACCTTTTCTGGTTCTCGGTACCGGCGATCCTGGGGATTGCCGGTATTATGCTGGCCAACAATATCTGTGATATGGATGATGATGTGGAGAATCGCAGATATACGCTCCCCGTCTATATTGGACGCACTCATTCGCTCCTCCTGTTCAAGCTGCTCTACTATGTATCCTATCTGGATCTGGTGGTCCTGCTGCTAATCGGTGTACATCCTCTGCTGATTCTGTTGATTCTATTGACGCTGATCCCGCTGCGCCGCAACATATCCTTGTTTACTGCGAAGCAGGAGAAGGCAACAACCTTTATTCTGGCCGTCCGCAATTTCGTGGTTATGAGTGCAGCGCGGATTGTGGTATTGGCCACGGCGGTGCTGATGCAGAACCTGATATAGACAGGACTTAAGGAAGACAGGGTAGAATCTGTAGCGGGGTTTATATACAATAGTAAGCAGTAACTTGAATACGGCTACGGAAAGAGGTGCACCTGTGATGCAAAAGCTTCGTTGGGGAATTATGGGCTGTGCTCAAATCGCCATTGGTTCGGTGATGCCGGCCATACAGGATTCAGAGCGTGGCGTGATTGCGGCCATTGCCAGCCGGGGGCTCGAGAAGAGCAGCGCAGTTGCTGCTGATTTCGGGATTGAGAAGGCCTACAGCAGTTATGAGGAGCTGCTGGCAGATCCGGAGATTGATGCTGTGTATATCCCGCTGCCGAACCATCTTCACCGGGAGTGGGTTATCCGCGCGGCAGAAGCAGGCAAGCATGTATTGTGTGAAAAGCCGATTGCACTGGACAGCCGCGAGGCTGCCGAGATGGTGAAGGCCTGCAAGGAGGCGGGGGTTCATTTGGCGGAGGCCTATATGTACAGGCATCATCCGCGGATTGCGGAATTGCAGGAAATCATCGCTTCCGGCGAAATTGGCGAGCTGCGATCCATCCGGGGAACGTTTACTTACAACGATGCCGAGGATAAGAGCAACATCCGCTTCAAAGCGGCATGGGGCGGCGGCTCGTTGTATGATGTGGGCTGCTACCCGCTGAGCGCGGCGCGTCTTTTGTTCGGGACGGAGCCTGAGGCGGTGACCGTTCACGGTATTTTCTCTGCGGAGCATGACAATGTGGACATGATGGCTTCCGGGCTTGTGGAATTTCCCGGCGGCGTAAGCCTGATTTTTGATTGCGGCATGTGGGCGTTCAACCGCCAGCTGCTGGAGATTCTCGGCACAGAGGGACGGATTGAGGTTCCGATGCCTTTTAATGCCCGTGAAGATGACGCCGAGTTTTTTGTGTATACCCAGGAAGGGGTCCGTCGGGCCAGAGCCACGGGGGCGAACCCTTATGTCTGCCAGGTAGATAACTTTGCTGCAGCGGTGTTTGAAGGCAAACCGTTATTCGCCGCCGAAGATATTGTGGTTAATATGAACCTGATTGAGACCTGCCTGGCTTCGGCCAGACAGCGGAAACGTATTAGTATGAATTAGGTAGATTTAACTATGACAGAGCAGCGATTCTCCCGTTTACTTGAGGATCGCTGCTTTGCATTTTTGGTCATGGGCTGATTAGCCAACCGCCTCTTTATTGGAGTCAAACATAACTTACTTTACGCCATCCCGGGTGCCCCATGAGAGGCAAAAATGCCTCTCTTTTCGTCCCCGAGAGGCATTTTGAAATGATTGGTCGGAACTTCTATTTTAGCAAATATTTCCTATTATGGTTTTAAGGAAGGTTTAGCCGCTTTTGCCGATTAAACAGCGGAGAGGACGGAACGACCCAAGCAACGGTCCGCTCGCGGAGCACCCGCATTAAGTGCTAATGTCTAACCAACTCGAAGGGGTTTCCCAGCAGCCATTTCATGGCTAATGGGAAACCCCTTTTTTGTCGTGACGGGTATTTCGGTAATCACCGCTCATGGCTTATGCTGCGGTGTCCTTGATTTTTATATTGCACTCAAAGCAATCTCATCTTCATCCCCATCGCGGTTAAACGCTTCACGGTCGAATTCGCCCTCCGAATTGGCGACGAGCAGAGCGGTAACGGCCGTTCCGGTCGCATTTACGGCGGTGCGGCCCATGTCAATCAGCGCTTCCACACCGGCGACAATGGCAATGCCTTCAAGCGGCAATCCAAGCGCGGTCAGTACTACCGTAGTGGAGATAACGGCTGGACCGGGAACACCGGCTACTCCGATGGAAGAAATAATGCTTACGAGGACCAGAACGATATAATCCGTTACCCCCAGTGGAACTCCAAATACCTGGGAGGTGAATACGGCGACAATGGCTGGCCAGATGCCGCCGCAGGCATTGAAGTTGACTGAAGCCCCCAAAGGTGCCACGAAACTGGCAATTCTCGGAGAGACATGCAGTCTTTTGGTGATAACCTCCAGATTGACCGGGAGAGTTGCGTAGCTGCTGCGGGTTGTGAAGGCGACAGTTACGGTCGGATAGATTTTACGGAAGAAGCGCAGAGGATTCACCTTGGCTACAAAGAATACCAAACCGCCGAAAATAAGCACAAAATGAATAATCATGGCCACATATGAGGTGATGATAATGCTGCCCAGTTCCTGCAGAGTCTCCCAGCCGTAACGCGCTGAAATGGCGGCGATCAAGGCGAATACACCATAAGGTGTCAAGCGGATGATGAATTTAACCACCTGATGCAGCACCACGGTAAGGGATTCAATGATATCCCGCAGCGGCTTCACGGCTTCCGGTTTCCTGGAGCCGACTTTGATAATGGCTACCGCCAGAAAAATGGCGAAAATCAACAGCGGCACTACCTTGCCATTCGCAGCTTCATTCACCGGATTGGAAGGCACAAGGTCAAGGATGACCTGCGAGAAGGTCGGGATCTCGCGAGCGGCAAAGTCGGCCGGTACGTCTTGCTGGATGCCTTGGCCCGGATTGAACAGCAGCGCTATCAGCAGCCCGATGATCGCGGCTATACCGGTGGTGCCCAGGAACCAGGCGAAAGTTTTGATACCGATTTTGCGCAGGTACTCCAGATTGGTTAAAGAGGCAATGCTGTTCAAGACCAGGACAAACACAAGGGGAACAACCAGCATGCGGATCAGGCTGATATAGATGCTGCCGAAGGTGCTGATGGCTTTGGTCTCAAGCTCCAGCTGCTGAAAAATAATCCCCACAATAAGTCCAATTCCAAGCCCCGTCAGGACCCGGGCTCCAAAACCTACCCGTCTGCGGGCCAGCAGGAACAATGCGGCAAACACGACGATGGAAACTACAAATCCGTGCCAGTTGGTTTGAATTGCAGACAGCAAATTATTGTCTATAGTGTCCATGACCAATAAAACCTCCTAAACCCATTAATTTAGTTTGAATAATGGTTAATGATACCAATGTATAGATAAACATTATGATTGTCAATGAAATAATATGTAGGAAATGAATCGGAACTTGCTGCACTCCGCTGTCTTGAATCTCACTGCGCAATCCGGCGAAGTTTGATAGAATAGGAAGATATAGGAAATATAACGCGTGGAAAGGGAAGAAGGTTGAAGTTTCTGCGTTTGAAGGGAGAGCATGAAATGAAACATGAAGAAGAGCCGGTCATAGCGATATCCGGGTTATGGATGAACTACACAGACCGCATGGTCCTGCGGGGGATTGATCTTAAAGTATACCGGGGACAGATCATTGGCTACATTGGCCCGAATGGGGCGGGGAAAAGCACAACGGTTAAGATTATGCTGGGTCTGGTCGAGGGTTATAACGGCAAGGTGGAGATCTTTGGCAAGGACATCACGGAAGGCGATGTTTCCTATAAGCGGAGGATTGGTTATGTGCCGGAAGTAGCTGAATTGTACGATAGCCTGACGGCCAGAGAGTATTTGAGCTTTGTCGGCGAGTTGTATGGAATGAACCGGACCGATGCGGATGACAAAGCAGAGAGGCTAATGGGTCTGCTCGGCCTGGAAAAGTCTTATGATGTACGTATTTCTTCCTACTCCAAAGGGATGAAGCAGAAGGTGCTGCTGATCTCCAGTATGCTGCATGATCCGGATATTCTGTTTCTGGATGAACCGCTCAGCGGGCTTGATGCCAACAGTGTCATGGTGGTGAAGGAGATATTTGCCTCGCTTGCCGCCAAGGGCAAGACGATCTTTTATTCCTCTCATATTATGGACGTCGTTGAGAAAATCAGCAGCCGGATCATTCTGATCAATGGAGGTGAGATTGTGGCGGATGGAACCTTCGCGCAGCTGAAGGAGAAAAGCCGCGAGGGATCGCTGGAAGAAATTTTTAATCAATTGACGGGGTTTGATAAATATCGCGATATCGCCGGCGAGTTTGTGGCGGTTATTCAAGGAGGGGACTCTCATGAATAACTTTCTCGTACTTCGGCTGCTGGATAGGCTGGAGGGCGGATTCCGGAGAATCGGTGTGGACTACAGGGTGATGCGGAGTATTTTACAGATGAAGCTGACCATGGACGGGCGAAGAACACCCACCGTATTATCGGGTTCCCAGCGGAAGGATGAGAAGAAGGAAGGCTCACCCTTCCGGGTTCAGTGGATGTATGTGCTGATGGGTGTTCTAATGATCATGTTCATTCTGCCCCAAGATCATTTTATGCTGCAGATGAGCCTAATTTTCAGCATTACAATGTTTATGATTACCACCACTCTGATTTCCGATTTCTCTTCGGTCATGCTTGATCTGAGGGATAAGAACATTCTGTTCTCCAAACCGGTCAACCGGATTACGCTCAATATGGCCAAAAGCATTCACATTCTGGTTTATTTATTAACCTTGACGTTATCCTTGACGGGCCCGACCCTAATTGTCTCCTTATTCCGGCACGGGATTCTTTTTTTTCTGCTGTACGCCGGGGAGATTATTCTGATGGACTGTTTTATCCTGGTCATTACTGCTTTACTCTACTTGCTGATCATGAAATTTTTTGACGGGGAAAAGCTCAAGGACATCATAAACTATGTGCAGATTCTGTTGACTATCGGGATAACGGTAGGTTACCAGCTGGTTAGCCGGTTATTTAACCTTGTTGAGCTAAGCGGTGCCTTCAAGCCCGCCTGGTGGCAATATTTCATATCCCCGGTCTGGTTCGCCGCGCCGTTTGAGATGCTGTTCGCGGGAGGGAGCGGGCAGAGTTATGTGCTGCTGACTGTGCTCGCCCTGTTGGTTCCGCTGCTGCTGATTGCTGCTTACGTCAAGCTGATGCCGCTGTTTGAGCAGAGCGTACTCAAGCTTGCCGAGCAAGGCACTGGAGGCAAAGAGAATGGCCGGTTGGCTGACTTTTTGTCCAGAAGAATATGCCGGAGCCGGGAAGAGGGGATGTTCTTCCGGTTTAGCTGGTCCATGATGAAGAAGGAGCGCGATTTCAAGCTG
Source organism: Paenibacillus albidus (assembly GCF_014644435.1). Classification (GTDB taxonomy): domain Bacteria; phylum Bacillota; class Bacilli; order Paenibacillales; family Paenibacillaceae; genus Paenibacillus_AQ; species Paenibacillus_AQ albidus. The sequence goes on from NZ_BMKR01000025.1 coordinate 75,718, forward strand.
AAGGTGTATCCGTCTCTGGGATTCTCCATTGTGTTTCCGTTTATCTTTATTTTGAATCCTGTGTTTACCGGCAATGCAGCTATGCTCAAAGATTCAAGGGGCTACCTGTTTATATATTTCAGTGCAATGATGCTGCAGACCATACTGCTGATGCTGCGTTATTCCGCCAGTTACAAAGGAGCCTGGATCTATAGGGTCATCCCTCTTCCGGGAACGGGCCCGATCTATCGTGGCATGCTCAAGGCCGCCTTGTTCCGGCTGCTGTTGCCGTTATTTCTGGTGGAGGCGGTTCTGTTCATCTGGTTGTTCGGCATACACATTATTCCGCAATTAGCGGCAGCCTTGCTGTCACTGCTGATCTACGCAGTCCTTTGTTTCAGGATTTTGCCGCGGGCCTTGCCCTTCTCGGAGAAATTTGAGGCAGTTAAGCAGAAGGATTTTACTGCCAGTTCGTTTATTCTGCTGTTCATTCTCGCGGGATTGGCAGGCGTCCATTATATCTTTACCTTATTCCCGGCAGGAGTCTACGTTTATTTACTTATACTGGTCCTTGCCAATGCTCTGATGTGGAAAAGGACATTTGTGTAAAAAGTCCCGAGAACCGGTCCAAAAACGTCATGGAATGACTGATTGTGACGGTAAATATGGAGTTTTCATGCCGCAGGCAAAAAAAGCCTCCAAGTTCCAGTATTTACTTAGACAGCCTGACAGATACAGGGTAGAATACACCTGGAGTTGCTTCTTAAGGACCACCATAATCTTTACGCACTCTTCCATTTATCCGATTTTCGTGTATAGATTCATACTTGAGAAATACGCTTAGGAATACGATTTGAATATAATTGATGAAGAGGTCGTCCTATGGATCAAATGGAAATTCACTTTGAATTTTGGATCGTTGTACTGGCTATTGTGTTTGTGGCGGTTGTCGTCCGTTCGGCACTCAGGCAGCGGAGGTTATGGCAGTTATCCGGAGAGACATCGCCGCGCCTGCGGCTTTGGGGCTGGGGAATTCCGCGGCGCCATATTCTGGAACGGCTGGCTTACCATGACCCCCTGACGGAGCTGCCGAACCGCCACGGGCTCAATCAGTACTTTAAGGAAGACTTTTTTGGTGCTGCTGCGGGTGCTGTGTTTTTTGTGGATCTGGACCGTTTTAAATCGATCAATGATACGCTTGGCCATGATATCGGCGATATGCTGCTGCAAGAGGTTGCCAGCCGATTAAAGGAAGTTGTAGGTGCAAAAGGCAAGGTCTTTCGGCTCGGTGGTGACGAATTTCTGATTGCTTTGCCCAAATGCCCGCTTGCGGAAGCGGAGGCAGTGGCGCAGCATATTCTGCAAGAGCTTAAGAAGTATTACAGCATTCAGGGGAATGAGCTGTATATCACTGCCAGTGTGGGCATCAGTCTGACACCGGCGCATGGTCTCGACCGGTCGGCATTGATGAAAGCTGCGGATACTGCGCTCTACACGGCAAAGGACTCGGGAAAGAATAAATTCAGTGTCTTTGACCAGGAGATGAACCGCCAACAGCTGCGGCGGATGTCGCTGGAGAAGGATCTGCGCAAAGCGTTGGCCTGCTCGGAGTTCACGGTAGTCTATCAACCCAAATGGGACTCGTTCCTGAATGTTGCCGTCGGCTTGGAAGCATTGCTGCGCTGGAAGCATCCGGAGCACGGACTGGTCTCGCCAACTGAATTCATTCCGATTGCCGAAGAGACCGGGCTGATTGTTCCGATTACTTACTGGATGCTGAAGGATGTATGCAGCCAGAACAGGCTCTGGCATACGGAGGGAGTGGCTGCTGTACCGGTCTCCATTAATATGTCGGCCAGAATGTTTGAAAACGGCGGTCTGTATGACGCCGTTGAGGAGGCGTTGACCTTCTCGGAACTCGAGGCGCATTTTCTGGAGCTGGAGATTACGGAGTCGATTGCCATGAATAATATGGAAGAGACTGTAGCCCAGTTGTCGAGGCTTCGTCTGCTGGGGGTCAGGGTATCCTTGGATGACTTTGGCACCGGATTCTCTTCGCTGGGCAACCTTGATGAAATTCCGGTCAATACGCTTAAGATCGATCAGGTGTTCATCCGCAAGAGCAGAATGCATTCCAAGAAGGCGATCATCAGCAATATTATTGCCATTGCCGGCAATCTGAATTTGGAGGTTGTCGCGGAGGGCGTGGAGACACCGGAACAGATTGAACTGCTCCAATCCCTGGGCTGCCGGGTAATGCAAGGGTATTACTACGGAAGACCGATGCCAGCGGGTGAGCTTGGCGAATGGTTCATAGCCAATGCAGCGGTATCTTGAACCTGAAGAGCACATCGCAGGTGCTGCAGTCACAAAAGGCAGGCCCGGGGAACCCCCTTGGCCTGCCTTTATTCATGCGCTTTACACCTGCGCTTTACACCCTCGCTCTACACCTTGAACCGCTCTACAAGAACCTGCAGCTTCTCCGCCAGCGCGGAAAGAAAGGCGGCAGAAGACTGCACTTCCTGCATCGCGGCCAACTGTTCCTCGGAAGCGGCCGATAAGGTCTCCGCACCTTCTGCCGTCTGATTGGAGACACTCACGATGGCCTGGATGGTCTGGACAAGGCTGGTGGAGAGAAGCGCCAGCTCACGGACGGTAGCGGAAATTTGCTGGCTCTGGAGGGCCATCTCGGAGATGGACAGCTCAATCTCCGAGAATGAACGGCCTGCGGACTGTATCATGTCCTTGCCGTGCTCCATTTCATGGGTCGAACGCTTCATCGTCTCTCCGGCCTGGTCCATCTGGTTCACGATCAGATGCAAAAGTTCACTGATTTGTCCCGCCGAATGGCCCGATCTTTCAGCCAGCTTGCGCACCGACTGGGCAACAATGGCGAACCCTTGGCCTTCTTCCCCCGCCCGGGCTGCTTCAATTGCAGCGTTGAGCGACAGCAGATTCGTCTCTTCGGCGATGCCGGCAATGGTGCTGACAATGTTCTCGATTTCTTTGGAGTGGCCCGAAAGATCATCTATGATGTCTGACAAGTCGGAGATGCTGCCGCTTACGATATCCATCTGACCGGTGGTGGAAGCCATCGATTCGCGGCCAGACCGCGCTTTGTCTGCATTATTGGCGGCATCATTCATGGCCTTGTCGGCATGATCGGCAATGCTGGTGATGAATTGGGACATGTCCTGGAGAGCTTTGTAGCCGCCTTCCAGATCCTGCAGCTGGGTCTGTGCCCCATCCGCAAGTGTAAGCATCACATGAACACTGTGTTCGCCTGCCCTGTTCGTCTCCTCTGCACTGGCAGAGAGCTGCTGGGAGGAAGAAGCTACAAGCATCGAGGTGTCATTGACCTGTGCAATCAGGCTCCGCAGATTCAGGGTCATCTCATTGAAGTCCCGGGCCAGGGTTCCGATCTCGTCTTTGCCGCTGAACAGAATCGGATCATGGGTGAGATCTCCCTGTGCCACCAGGTTGACCGAACGGGAAAGTGTGGTCAGCGGGCTGACCATCCGGCGGATCAGCAGGTAGGCAGCCAGAATGGCGGCGGCCAGGATCGAAGCGCCAATCACAAACGGCTGAACGATGATATCCTGCGTTCGTTCCTGAATCAAGGGCCCGTCAAAATTGATCGCCATTAATGCAATGATCGGTTTGGACGGGTCGTGATCCTGATAGATGGGGCCGTAGCCGGTCTTGAGGGAGGTTCCTTCGTATGTATAGACTTTCGAGTAAGCGGAGTGCTTCATTTCAGTAATCATGTCTTTAACCTCTTCACTGAAATAGAAAGAATCTCCTGCACTATACCCTCTTGCTTTGAAGCTGGCATCTGCAGCCAGCACACGGCCGTCCAGCGACAGAATAAAAGCCTCCTTGAAGATCGGTTTGTGTGCCACAATCCAACCGATACGGTCTTCAATGGCGCTTAGCTTGCTGCTGTCTCCTGCAGAGAGGGCAGCTATGTCTTCCGGGTCGATCAGGCCGGTTGTGATGTTGGCGCAGCCTACCAATTCAATGCCGGCCGCTTCGTCCACCTGATGATATGCGGCACGGTAACCGAAGTATCCTATGGATGCCCCCACCACCAGTAAGACAATGAGCATCATCCACGTTAATTTTGTTGCTAATTTCATATTTCCTCCACCAGTCCCCTGACAAATTAAATTCATTTTCGTGAACCGCTGTTCACTGCTACGATTATAGCGCAACGTTGTGGGTAGAGCTGTGGCAAGAAATAGGCAGAATTGTGTCGAAAAATGGCTGTTTAGTGAAGTGGACAGGATACGCTTGGTATGGCTGCCGCCGGGTCATTGAAAAGGCAGCGGTTTCAATGGTACGCTTACTATAGAACAAACGGATTAGGAGCTGAAAGAAATGCCGTTACCAATAGATCCGTTAGTGGAACGTATTGGACTATCTATGTGGAGGGTGCAGCGCAAGATCACCTCCCAAATGTCTTTGCATAAAGAGATTGGCCTGACTGTACCGCAATTCGGATTACTTCGGATGGTGGCCCAAGAGGGGAAATCACGTGTAGTGCAACTGGCTGACAAACTGGAAGTGAAATCGAGTGCAGTTACAGTGATGCTGGACCGGCTGGAGCTGCTGGAATTAGTCGCCCGTGAGCAGGACGAGAAGGACCGCCGGGCTGTCGTGGTTACGATTACCCGTAAGGGGGAGGAGCTGCACCAAGAGGCGCAGTATAGATTGAAACTGCTGCTTGCCGAGCATCTGGCCATCCTGGAGCCGGATGAAATGGAGCGCTTGGCTGAATATTACCGTATGCTGGAAGAGCAGAAACGTTAATCAGGCACAGCCTGGCAGGACTTTCGCCAACTATTCCACCAAGTGTGCCCGTTATGCCGAGAGGTATGATTTCGGGTTATGAGGGTTTGATAAACGCAAAAGCAGCGATTCTCCAATTACAGGAAAATCGCTGCTTTTTGTGTTATTCTGCAGCCGGGACTTTATCCGGCAGCTGTTTGACATAACTGTCCGACAAGTGGAGCAGCTTCAGAGCCCGGTTGTATTCATCCTCTGTGGCGGCAGGAGTTCTGCCTCCTGCGGCAATAGGGTATTGGGTATTGTCCTCAAAGCTGGTGCCGGGGATCAGCAATCCCGAAGTGGCAATGAATGAACCGGAAGGCAGATAATAACGCTGCGGCAGCAGATTGCCGGTCTGGCTAAGCAAATTCTGGCCGAAATGCAGGTTGTTCTCCATGGAGATGCCCAGTAGACTGGCGGCCGTTGGCATAATATCCACTTCCCCGCCTACCTGTTCCAAGGTCTCGGGCGTGGTGTTGCCAGCCCCATGAATGATCAGTGGAATATTCAGCATATCAGAATAGCTGTATTCATGGCCATAAATCTCGGACATCAAGGCTTTGTCATCATGATCAAGCGAATAAATCGGCAGTCCCATGTGGTCCCCATAAACCATAATCAGACTGTTGTCCCAAATACCGCTTGCTTGCAGTTCTTCCACGAATTGCCCAAAGGCCTCGTCCGCATAATTCTGGGAGCGGATGTAATCCCCCACAAAGGTGCCTTCGTAACGCTCCGGCAGCTTCATCCGGTATTTCTCTTCCGGAATGGTAAAGGGGTGATGGGCCGACATCGCGATGACCTGAGCATAGAATGGCTGGCCCCCGGTTCCCATCTCCTTCAATTTCTCCGCAGTCTTGCGGTACAAAACTTCGTCCGAAGCTCCGAAGAAGAACACATCTTCGTTACCGAAGAACTCGTGGTCATAATAATGATCCCAGCCGAGTGAGCTGTACAGTTCGCCGCGGTTCCAGAATTCTACATCATTGGTATGGAAGGTTGCGGTCTGATAGCCGTTCTCCTTCAGCAAGCGCGGCAGACTTGGCAAGACCTTATCGACATAGGACATGGTGGCTGCTCCGCGCGGAGGAATATAGAAGGAAGTATTCACGACGAACTCCGCATCCGAGGTGTTGCCCTGTCCAACCATCTGATAGAAGTTGGAGAAATACAGGCTGTTGTCGAGCAGTTTGTTCAGGTTCGGTGTAACCTCCTGACCGTCAAGCTCCAATCCGACCAAAAAGCTCTGGAAGGATTCCAGCTGAATGATGATCAGATTCTTGCCCTTTGCCGCTCCGTGGTTCGCCGAGGTGGCGCCGGGGTTGGTCCCTTTGATCTGATCGACAGCTTCCTGCGTAATTTCCTTGGCATTGACCAGCTCGGTTTTGTCTTGAGCAAAAAGGGTATAAGCTTCATAATTGAGAATGCCCATCTCCTGCGCCTTCTTGATCTCATTCATGCTGGCCTTGTTGGGCAGAATATTGAACAGACACAATCCCAGCGATGCCGCGAACACGATGCTGTAGATGTGCCTTCCGTTCATCCGGTTGATGTTGTCCTTTTTATACACCCGGCCCTTCTTGTTAAAGAAGAAATAGAAGCCCAGGACGATGATGTCTGTAAAAATCAGCAGATAATACGGGTCCATCAGCGAGAAGACACTGTTGCTGACAGCGGTAACCTGATTCACCTGTTCTGCTGCATGGTAAGTGACAATGACCCCGTAGTATTTGAAATACATAATGGCGGCAAAAAAGATCGCTGTTACCAGCAGATTGACAGTCATGTAATATCCCAGTTTGCGTTTGGAAGCGAACCGTTCAATCAGGCTGTAGAGGGCCCAGACAAAGGGGATCTCCGTAAGGATTGCTTTCCAATGCAGCGGCTCTCCAAAAATAACGCCCCACGCCAGGAAGCTCTTGAGCACAAAAATAATGGAAAAGAACACAAAGGGTTTTACGATCCACTGTTTAAAATGAAAAGATGACACAGCTTCGCCTTCTTTCTACATAATAAAACGGTCTTTCCCCCAGATGGAAAGAAGCGGGGCAAGACAAAAGAATTCCATAGTAATAAAATTTATTATGCAGGGATGGACCGGGATTGTCAAAAATCGGGATTGCGGGCATGACCCCTGGGGAAGGCGTAAGATCAGCTCCTGCGGGATAAAGAGGACTTAGCTGCCCCCAGAGCGGTTAATATCGTGGGAAAAGGCGAAGAACGGCCATTCATGATCATTAGGATGTCCGGTTACGGGGAGGATTACTATGAAGTATACCGTTTCCATATCAGTAAGGGCACTTGTGGAATACGCCTACCGCAGCGGTAGTATTGAGCCGGGGTTCCGCAGCGGCGCCTCCATGACGGAAGGCACGCGTATTCATCAGAGCATCCAGAAGCAATATAAAGAAGGCGATCGCAAAGAAGTCTACCTGAATACGGAGATTCCGTATCAGGACTTTGTATTCACCGTTGACGGCCGCTGTGACGGATTATTGGTCTCCGAATCCGGAGAGCTTACAGTGGAGGAGATTAAATCCACCGCCGTACCCCTCTCTCAACTCGAAGACGGACGTGAGGTTCATTGGGCACAGGCGTTACTGTACGCTTACATCGTAGCAATTGAGGAAAAGCTTCCGGTTATAGAGGTGAAACTCACTTATGTGCATAGGGGCGGCGAAGAGCAGAGAAGCTTTTTCCGGACAGAATCCTTTGAGGCGCTCAGCAGATTTGTCATGGATACGGTGGCGGTGTATGCACCTTATGCGGAATTGATGTTGCGTCATGAAGCCCGCAGGGATGCGAGCATCCGGGAGCTGGCCTTTCCGTTTCCGTCCTATCGCCAGGGGCAGCGGCATTTGGCCGGCTCGGTCTACAAATCGGTCACGGAGGGTGTCAGTTTGTTTGCCCAGGCTCCTACGGGTATCGGCAAGACCATGTCTACGCTGTTCCCTGTGATCAAGGCTGTTGGGGAAGGAAAGGTCAGTGGGCTTTTTTACCTGACAGCCAAGACGGTGACCCGTATGGCAGCCGAAGAAGCCTTGCTGCTGCTGACCGCCGCAGGTCTTCATTTCCATGTCATTACTTTGACGGCCAAGGAGAAGGCCTGCTTTCACGAAGAGGGGCTGTGCACGAAGGAAAGTTGTCCATTCACTGACGGGTATTATGACCGGATTAACGAAGCGGTGATGGATATGCTGGAGCATGAAACGTTGATGACCCGGGAGATTATCGCACGTTATGCCCGGCGGCATCAGGTGTGTCCCTTTGAATTCTCGCTTGACGCGGCCTATGCTTCCGATGCTGTTATTTGTGATTATAACTATATCTTTGATCCGCGTATCAGCTTGAAGCGTCTGCCGGAGGCCCGCAAGAAAAGAACGGTGCTGCTTGTGGATGAAGCACATAATTTGGTGGACCGGGGGCGGGAAATGTTCTCCGCCAGCCTGTCCAAGGCTCCTTTTCTGGCGCTGCAGCGCGAGTTCAAAGAGGTGAACCGGAGTTTGAGTGCTGCTGCCAAGGCGGTAAATGCTTTTTTTATCGCTTTGCGCAAGAGCTGCAATGAGGCAGGGCAGGGGAAATGGACCGTCTATCCGGAAGAGCTGCCGCCCCTCCTGGCGGAATTCGCTACTGAGGCGGAGCTGGAGCTGATCAGTCCGTCTCTCCGGACCTTGACGCTGCCTGAGGAAGAGGAAGGCAATCTTCTGGATACGTATTATGCAGTTCAAGCCATGCTCCGCACCTTCAAAACCTATGATGAGCGTTATATTACCTACGCAGAGGTAAAGCGCGGCGATGTGTACCTGAAGCTGTTCAACCTGGACCCCTCGTATCTGCTGGGACAGATGGCGGGAGGTTTCCGCAGCCGGATTCTGTTCTCTGCCACGTTGTCTCCGCTTTCCTATTACAGGGACATGCTGGGTGCAGGTGAGGAAGATTACAGCCTTACGGTAGCGTCCCCCTTTCAAAAAGAGCAGTGGAAGGTAACGGTTCTTCCCGTCTCCACCCGTTATCATGACCGGGCTGATTCGCTGCTGCCACTGAGCGATGCATTGCAGGGGATGGCAGCGAAAAAAGGGAATTACCTGGTCTTTTTTCCTTCTTATTTATATTTGCAAAGTGTATATGGAGTGTTTGCAGAGAAATACCCTCAGGTGAAGACGATGGTACAGGGGACGGGGATGAGCGAGCCTGATAGAGAGGGATTTCTGGCTGCATTCCAGCCGGATCCGGAAGAGACGCTGCTCGGCTTCGCCGTACTGGGCGGTATATTCTCGGAAGGCGTAGATCTGCCTGGAGATCGCCTGAACGGTGTCATGGTGGTGGGAGTCGGGCTGCCGCAGCTGGGACTGGAGCGCAATCTGCTGCGCGAATATTTCAGCAGCCAGGGCAAAAACGGCTTTGACTATGGCTATGTGTATCCGGGCATGAGCAAAGTGCTTCAGGCAGGGGGCCGGTTGATCCGCAGCGAAAGTGACACGGGCACCATTATACTGGCGGATGACCGTTTTTTGCAGAATCCCTATCTGCGGCTGCTCCCTGAGGAATGGAGGGACTACCGGGTAATGGAGTAACCGCGTATAATCATTGAAAAGGCATTCATTATTACGCTACAGGAGGTTAAGAAATGACACTGAATATCGGAATCGTTGGGACAGGCTGGTTCTCCAAAGAGCATGCGGATTTACTGGCCAAGATGGAGGATGTATCCCTAAAGGCCGTATGCGGCAGCAGCAAGCAGAAGGGGGAAGAGATGGCCCGTGCTTACGGGGCCGACGGTTATGGGGAAATTACAGAGATGCTGGACGCCCACAAGCTGGATGCCGTCTACATCTGTGTGCCGCCCCAGTCGCATGGGGCCATTGAGCGTGCGCTGATCCGCCGGGAGATCCCTTTTTTCATCGAGAAGCCGCTGGGTTCAAGTACGGAAATTCCCGCCAGCCTGCTGCAGGACATTAAAGAGCATAACCTGCTGACTTCAGTGGGATATCATTTCCGCTATCAGGAGACTGTGAAGCAGCTGAAGGCGAGCTTGAGCAACGACAAGGTGGGCATGATTGTCGGACAGTGGATGGGGGGCATGCCGGGTGTTGCCTGGTGGCGCAACCAGGAACAGTCCGGTGGACAATTTACAGAACAGACGACTCATATTGTGGACCTGGTCCGCTATCTTGCAGGCGAAGTCAAGGAAGTATATGGAATGTTCGGCAACCGGATAATGCATGAGAAGCATGAGAACGTTACAGTCTCCGATATCGGCACCGTCTCGCTCAAGCTGGAGAACGGCATTGTAGCGAATATCTCCAATACCTGTGTGCTGCCGGATGGAGTGGGGCATGTAGGCCTCAGCTTCTACAACGAGCAGGGGATGCTGGACTGGAACCCGGAGCGGCTGATGGAGGTGCGGAGCGGCAACAGCACGGAGTATGCCAACACCGGCAATCCTTATGCAGCGGAAAGCGAGGCTTTCCTGCATGCCGTGCGGACCGGTGACCGCTCGCGTATTCTCAGTGATTATGAGGACGGCTATAAGACGCTTAAGGTTACCTGCTCCGCCTTTGAGTCGGCGCAGTCAGGACTGCCGGTGAAGCTGTAGCCTTTTGTATAACAAAAAGACACGCCTGCCGGGAATATCTCCGGGTCAGCGTGTCTATGGCCCAAGCCGGGTCGGCCTAGTGGAGGAAAACCGCGAGTAGAGCCGGAGCCACTCCGATGGTAAGGAGTGCCGTCAGAATCATCGCGATACTGGAAATGGTGCCGGTCAGCGAGCTCAGCTCGAAGGCTTTGGAAGTGCCGGTGCCATGCGCCGCGGTGCCCAGCGATACGCCGCGCGCAATTTCATTGTCAATGCGGAAGAGGCGCAGCACTGACGGGCCCATCATCGTACCCAGCACACCGGTCAGAATTACGAAGACCGCTGTAATGCTGGGCACACCGCCGATGCTTTGCGAGATGCTCATGGCAATCGGAGTGGTAACGGACCGTGGAACCAGACTGGTCGCCAGATCGCTGCTGAGATGCAGCCATTTGGCGAGCAGCATGGAGGAGATTACGGCGGTTACCGTACCCGACAGCACGCCTGCCGCAATTTCGGCGGCGTGTTTTTTGAGCACCTTGAAATTTTTGTGCAAAGGGATCGCAAAAGCGATGGTGGCCGGCTGCAGCAGATCCGTCAGCCACTTTCCTCCCGCATTGTAGGAATCGTAAGGAATCCCTGTCATCAGCAGGAAGCTGATAATCAGGAGCGGCGTAATAATCAGCGGGGAGGTATACATTTTGCCCCGGGAAGAATACACGCGTTTGGCCAGCAAATATACGGCAATGGTAAGACCGAGGAATAATAGCCCGGTTAACATGATGTTTTACGCTCCTTCACCTTATAGATGGCGCCCGTAAGCAGCCCGGAACTGGCCATAACGGTAAAGGTGCCCACCAGAACAACAGCCAGCACACGCAGACCATCTGTCTCCAGCAAGGTTGAATAGTTCATGACGCCTATAGCGGAAGGGATAAAGAACAACAGCAATTCGGCCAGCAGCCAGGAAGCGCCGAGCTCCACCCAGTTCAGATGGACAACATTAAATTCCAGCAGGAGAAACAGTACGGCCATGCCGACAATGCTCCCGGGAACAGGAATATGCAAGAATGAGGTGAGGGTGTTGATTAGCAGTGAGAACAAGGTTAGTCCCGCCACCTGCAGCAAGCCCATAGCTAACTTTTTCATCAGGCTTCGCTCCTTTCATCATAATGAAAGTTTACATCATTTATTTTCATAGGTAAAATGAATGGATTGAATATGTGACATTCCATTTATCTATGGATAGGGGGCCTGCATTATGGATATCCGGCAATTGCAGTATTTTGTTCAGGCGGCAAGACTGGGCAGCTTCTCCGAGGCGGCACGATCGCTTTATATCACTCAGCCTACTATCAGCAAAATGATTCATAATCTGGAGGTGGAGCTGGGTGCGGATCTGTTCTACCGCGAGGGCAAAAGCATTCGCCTGACCGATGCCGGAGAGACCCTGCTGGCCAAGGCGCAGAATATTGTGGAGTCCTTTGGCAGCCTGTCCTCCGAGCTGGACAGCCTGCGCCAGCTTAAGCAAGGACACATCCGGATCGGGCTGCCGCCGATGGTTGGCGCGAATTTTTTCCCTGCGGTTATCGGCCAGTTTCACAAGAAATATCCGCAGGTGACTATCCGCCTGCATGAGGATGGAGCGAAGAAAGTGGAGAATGATGTAGAGACCGGTCTGCTTGATATTGGGGTGGTTGTGCTGCCTGTACAGGCAGCCAAATTTCACTGCTTCACCTTTGTTCAAGAGAAGCTGGAGCTGCTGGTTCCTTCAGGGCACCACTTGGCGGGAGAACGTCAGGTGGCGCTGGACCGCCTTGCTGCGGAGGAGTTTGTCTTGTTCCGGGAGGATTTTGCTCTGCATGACCGGATCATTACGGAATGCGTCAAGGCGGGATTTCAGCCGAAGGTGGTCTATGAGAGTTCTCAATGGGATCTGATCAGCGGAATGGTGGCGGCGGGGCTCGGAATCGCGCTGCTCCCGGAGACTATCTGCCGGGATATGGACCGGTCGCGGATTACTGTGATTCCCCTGGCAGAGCCGTATATTCCCTGGGAGCTGGGGATGATCTGGCGCAGGGACCGGTATTTATCTTTTGCGGCCCGGGAATGGGTTTCTTTTGCAAAAGAACTGCTTGGTAGTTTATAATTAATTAATGTCAATTAATCGACAAATTTTTCTTTTTTTTGAAAATATATTTTTTGGCATCAGCGATTATGATAGGGTAAAGTTTGATAGAGAGAAGGTGAGTGAGCGTGAACCTTTACCGGGCTTTTTCCCAGGATGATCCCAGGCTGGACAGCAGAGAAGACGAGCTGTTTATGACGATAGAGAGCTTAAGGTGCGAACTGCTGGAGGTGGCGCAGCAGCGGAGCCTCAGTGACCGGGCCGTAGTTGAGCTAAGTGAGCGGCTGGACGGCTATATCCTGCTGGCGCAGAATAGAATGATGGAAAGCCTGCGCAGCCGCAAGGCAGGCGCTGCTCATTCTAAGGCCTCCCAGCGAATAACAAACAACCATACTACGCTGCCGCAGTAGCGTTAATAGATTATGAATAGAGACCGGAAGGGGAGCATGAAGCGCCTCTTTTTGTTGTGCTTTCGTTAAGGTTCCCCTATAATGTCAATTAATAGAAGGGCTATCATTTTCACGACAGAGGAGGTGCCGGGTGGAAGCTAAACTGACAACCTTACGCTCAGAGTTTGAGAAGAATCTGTCCCGTTCGGGTCATAATCTCGCCTCATTTGCCAAGATATCCGGTCTGAACCGTGGAAGTCTTAGCGCAATTCTACACGGCAATCCCCCTAAACCCCTCTCCCTTGGGCAGCTCGATGCAGTAATCAAGGCCTTCGGTTTCCCGGAGGGCTGGTGGTATTCTCTTTATGTTGACGAGTGCTTCAGTGAAGAGAGGATTTCACGCCGGCGTGTAGAGCCGTTCCTGATCCGCTGTGCAGAGCTTGGCAAACACCATGTAATCGAAGATGTGTTGAACCGGATGCTTGAATTCGCCAAACCGCTGGATATCGTCTTCTCCGTGGCGGATAAGTTATTCAACAACGGGAAGATCCAAGAGTCGAACATTTTTTACAAAATTGTAGCAGAGAATGAGCAGGACAGCTACTCCGAACGTCTTGCCATCAGCCAATACCGTATATTCAAGTCACTGCAATCTGTGGATATGGAAGAGAAATTGCGCGCACTGATCACTTTTGAACCTTTTCGGGGACGCCTTCCGGAGGAAATGCAGCTGGATGGCTTGCTGAAGATGGCGAAAGAATGTTTCGCTTTGAATAAATGGAAAGAGGTTGAGAAGTATGCGGACGAGCTAAGGGCTCTGGCAAACGGTGTGTACCGGGACGAATTGCGGAAGATCGGAAGCAGACGCCGTGAGGAGCTGCATACAGAACGTCCACTCGTCGTCTATTATGGTCATGGTTATTTGTTCAAAGCCCTTGCGCTCACCAAACAGGCACATTATGAAGAAGCCAAGAGGTACACTGCAGGTTATGCCGATCTGAGCTGGTTTGAAATGCTGGATGAGGAAGGACGCGCAGCCGTCGAGAGCTTTCAGCTGTTTGCCGTAGCGAACAGCTACACTTTGGAATTGCTGAGCGGTAACATTTCGGCTCTGCCGGACTACATTTCCTTCCTGGCCAACCATCCCGGAGAGATTCTTCCGGGGCTGATTATTATTATGGAGTCAGCCAACCGTTACGGGTTCCCGGCGGATGCGGCATTGAACCGTTTTGCACGGGAATTGCTGCGTTTCGGACAATTTCAGGATCCTATTAATGTTGACCGTTTATTCAGACTGAATTATCAAATCGCGGTATACCTGATTCAGCATCAGAACTATCCAGAAGGCATTGACCATATTATGGAGAGTCTCCGGCTCTCGATCCGATTGAATAATGAAAAGGGCTTTATTCATTGTGTCACCCTATTTGAGGTCAACAGACAGCATGCCAGCGAACAGCAGCAGCAGCTGTATACCGGCCTTATGCAGGAGGTGAGACAACAAGATGAGAAGGTTGCTGCTGATGACGACCGCCACTTTGGTATTGTTTAGCTTTGTGGTTATGAATCAACCATGCGATCGTCCTGCTGGCTGGGGAAGTTTTACCTCCCAGGAGCATGGAGCCGACTTCTAGTGACTGCCTGTGAAATTTGTAAGGGGATGTATTATAGCTTATCTATTAAAAGGCTGCCTATGGCAGGCTTTTTTTGCGTTCTTAAATCCGTAATATTTGATAGCGTGTTCAAAATTTGACAATGGGCCTGCCGTGAAAATATAATTAGGAATACTAATTAATATGATGTTTAATTATTAGTACTCCTAACTAAATAGAGGTGAGAGACATTGGGATAAATGAAGAAAATCCCGTCACGAGCAAGCTCTTCATCGCACTCAGACAATTGCGAAAAGCGCATTGGCAGCATTCGGTGAAAGGGCATAAGCCCAGTGAGATGACGTTATTGATATGTTTGGCCAGAAAGGCGGGCCAGGAAGGACTCAAGGTATCTGTGCTCAGCCGCCTTCTGGGCCTGACTCCGCCAACCGTCACCCAACTGGTCAACAGTCTTGAAGCCAAAGGGATGGTGCAGCGCCAGGACGATCCTTCGGACCGCAGAGTTGTGCGCATCCTGCTTACTGAAGAGGGAGGCAAGATCACACGCAAAGCCAGGGAGCACATGGATAAGACCCTGAACAGGTTAGTGGAGCATCTGGGGGTGCAGGAGAGCAATCAACTGGCCGATATGTTGATGAAGGTCCATGCTTTTATTGAAGATAACCCTCCACCCGATTTGGACCGGTTACAAATGAACGGAGATGAGAAGTTTGATTAAATTAATGAGACAACTGCAGCCTTTCAGGCTGGCTATCGCGGCTGTGTTGATCCTGGTATTCCTGCAGTCCCTGGGAGATCTATACCTGCCTACCCTGATGTCCGATATCATCGATAAAGGCATTGTGCAGGGGGACCGCAGCTTGATCTGGTCCATTGGCCTTTCCATGCTGCTTGTGGCGGCAGGGGGGACCTTATGCTCTATTATTGCCAGTTACTTGTCCGCTAAGGTAGCAGCGGGTTTTGGCAAGAATACCCGTTCCCGTGTGTTCAACCATGTGGAGAACTTTACGCTGCATGAGTTCGACAAGCTGGGAACCGCTTCGCTGATTACGCGAACAACCAATGATATCACGCAGGTACAGACGGTACTGACCATGATGCTGCGCATGATGATCGGGGCCCCGATGATGATGATCGGCGGGATCATTATGGCGGTCTCGGAGGATGCCAAGCTGTCCCTGATCTTTGTGGTGGTTATTCCTTTGCTGGTCGGAGCCATTTTCTTCATCGGGATGAAGGGGCTGCCGCTGTTTAAGGCGATTCAAGTCAAGCTCGACAAATTAAATCTTGTCCTGCGTGAGCATCTGACAGGCATTCGGGTGATTCGTTCCTTCAACCGGATCTCCCATGAGAATAAACGTTTTAATGAAGCGAACAAGGATCTTACAGAAACTGCAATTAAGGTTAATAAAATTATGGCCGGCCTTATGCCGCTAATGATGATAGTGATGAACTTCTCCATGATTGCCATTCTTTATTTCGGAGGAATCCGGATTGGCGACGGTGATCTGCAGGTTGGATCGCTAATGGCGTTTATCCAATATGCGATGCAAATTATGTTCTCCCTGATTATGGTTTCCATGATGTTTGTTCTGATTCCGCGGGCGTCTGCTTCAGCACTGCGGATCAATGAGGTGCTGGATATGCAGCCGGAAATTACGGATCCTTCGGCAGGTGCCCTGCAGCGTGAAGCAGCAGCGGCTAGACAGGAAGGCCGGGAAGGCATACATGGCTATGTAGAATTCGAGAATGTTTCCTTTTCCTATCCGGGTGCAGAGCAGCCGGCGCTGTCCGGCATCAGCTTTAGCGCCCGTCCGGGTGAGATTACGGCTATTATCGGCGGTACGGGGTCCGGCAAATCCACTCTGCTCAGCTTAATTCCGCGCTTCTACGATGTTAATGAAGGTACAGTGCGGGTTGACGGGGTAGATGTGCGTGAGATGACCCAGGAGGAGCTGCGGAATAAGATTGGTTACATCCCGCAGAAGGCTGTGCTGTTCACCGGTACGATCAGCGAGAATATCCGCTATGGCAAAGAGGAGGCAACCGATGAAGAAATTTATCATGCAGCCACTGTGGCCCAGGCGTTTGACTTCGTATCGGCGATGAAGGATGGCTTTAATTCGGAGATTGCCCAAGGCGGCAACAATGTCTCCGGTGGCCAAAAGCAGCGTTTGTCCATTGCCCGTGCATTGATTAGAAAACCGGAAGTCTATCTGTTTGACGACAGCTTCTCGGCACTTGACTTCAAGACGGATGCCAAGCTGCGTGCCGCACTCAAAGGAGAAACTACAGAAGCTACAGTTGTGATTGTGGCCCAGCGGGTAAGCACGGTTATGGATGCCGACCGGATTATCGTTCTGGAAGAGGGACGTATTGCCGGGATCGGCACTCACCATGAACTGCTGGAGGGCAGTGAAGTGTACCGTGAGATTGTATCCTCGCAGCTGTCAGAGGAGGAAATAGCATGAGCGACAACAACCCGAAATATAAACGCCCTGACACGGCTCCCCGCCATAGAGGTCCGGGACCGGGCGGACCCGGAGGGCCGGGCATGATGCTGCCCGCAGAGAAAGCCAAGGATTTCAAAGGTACGCTTCGCCGGTTGATCCGTTATCTGCGTCCGCGCCAGGTTCAACTGCTTATCGTGCTGATTACGGCCATCGCGAGTACAGTGTTCAGCATCTTCAGCCCGAAAGTCATGGGTAAGGCCACCACCAAGCTGTTCGAGGGCGCCTATGGGAAACTGATGGGTGTGGAGGGAGCCACCATCGATTATGGGTATATCAACGATATTCTGCTGATCCTTGGCGGCTTGTACTTATTCAGTTCGTTATTCAGCTATATTCAGCAATATGTAATGGCCGGTGTAGCCCAGAAGGTTGTTTTTGATATGCGTGAGCAGATCAACAGCAAGCTGGAACGGCTGCCGCTCAAATATTTTGACTCCCGGACCCATGGCGAAACGCTCAGCCGGGCAACCAATGATGTGGATAATATCAGTACGACCCTGCAGCAGAGTTTAACCCAGCTGATTACCTCCATTGTGACGATTATCGGTGTCGTTGTTATGATGCTGACGATCAGCCCTTGGCTGACTTTGATTACCATCATTACCCTGCCGCTGAGTTTCGTGGTTATTATGGCGATTACCAAGCGCTCGCAGACTTATTTTATCGGTCAGCAGAGATCGCTGGGGCAGCTGAACGGCCATGTGGAGGAAATGTACACCGGACACCGGATTATCAAGGCTTTTGGCCGTGAGAAGCAGTCGCTGGGCCACTTTAACACCATCAACGACGACTTATATGATACCGGTTGGCGCTCACAATTCATGTCGGGAATGATTATGCCGCTGATGATGTTCATCGGAAACCTGGGTTATGTGCTGATTTGCGTAGTCGGCGGTATTTTTGTCACTAAAAAAATGATTGATGTCGGTGATATTCAGGCTTTTATCCAGTATTCGCGGCAATTTACCATGCCGATCACCCAGACAGCCAACATTGCCAACATTATTCAGTCGACCGTTGCTTCTGCAGAGCGTGTTTTTGAGCTTCTTGACGAAGAAGAGGAAGTACCGGAAGTCAGTACTTCACGGGCATCACATGGTGCGTATGGAGAAGAAGGTGCAGTTGAGTTCCGTCATGTGAAATTCGGCTATAAAGAGGACTCTATCCTGATTGAAGATATGAATATCGAAGTCAGTCCCGGACAGACCATCGCCATTGTAGGTCCAACCGGTGCCGGCAAAACCACCTTAATCAATCTGCTGATGCGCTTCTATGAGCTGAACGAAGGGCAGATTCTGATCGACGGAATCAACATTGCCGACATGAAGCGCAGCGAGCTGCGCAGCAAATTCGGGATGGTACTGCAGGATACCTGGCTCTTTAACGGTACAATCCGCGACAATATTGCCTACGGCCGCGAAGGCGCAACCGAAGCGGATATCGTGCGGGCGGCAAAGGCGGCCCATGCCGATCACTTTATCCGCACGCTACCGCAGGGCTACGACACGGTGCTGAATGAAGAGGCCTCCAATATTTCACAAGGCCAGAAGCAGCTGCTTACCATTGCCCGGGCGATCCTTGCCGATCCAACGATCCTGATTCTCGACGAAGCGACAAGCAGTGTAGATACACGGACCGAGGTGCTGATCCAGACGGCAATGAACACCTTGATGAGCGGCAGAACAAGCTTTGTCATCGCTCACCGTTTATCCACCATCCGCGATGCCGATCTTATTCTGGTCATGAATAAGGGCAGCGTGATTGAGAAGGGCAGCCATGTAGAGCTGCTGGAGCAAGGCGGGTTCTACGCCGATCTCTACAACAGCCAGTTCTCCGAGGAAGAGCTGCCGGATGTAGGATAAAGAAATACAATCCCCCTTTTTTCACAAGGCAGCCAGTCTGCTTGTGAGAAGGGGGATTTGCTTTGTATAAGGATCTTTTGGGAATAAAAAAGATTTGATAAAAATCCTGTGGGTATATATGATAAGAAAGAAAAATGACCCGCGGCTCATTTTGGGGGCTGCAGGGTAACAAGAGAGGATGAATGGGATGTCAGGCTACGGAAAATGGGTGGCAGGCCGTAAGACCAAATGGATTACGCTTCTCCTCTGGATTGTCATCGTAGGGGCACTAACCCTGATCTGGCCCTCCGTAAATTCGCAGGTTGCCAACAATGCTTCGAACCTTCCGGATGATCTTCAGTCCGTACAGGCCGGCGTGGTAGCGGAGAGAGAATTTCCGGGTGGCAGCGGCGTTCCCGCACTGCTGGTATGGCATAGGGAAGGCGGTTTGCCCGAGGAGGATTTAGTACATATCGGCGCGGTATACAAGACACTTGCGGAGTTGCCTTTGCCGCATCAGAATTTTGTGCCGCCTCTGGGGCAGCTGCCCCCCCAGGCGCTGGCGGCTTCATTGTCAGAAGACCGCAGTACCCTGGTCACTCCTGTGCTGTTTGATAAAAAAGCAGACAGCGAACAGCTGGGAGAGGCCGTCAATGAGCTGAAAAAGAGGATTAACACAGCAACCGGAGCAGATCCCTCCGCAGCCCGGGTGGACGGAGAAGAACTAAGCCTGCGGGTGACCGGACCTGTGGGGATATCCATTGATGCTACCGGGCTGTTCGAGAATGCCGACGTATCCTTGCTGATTGCAACGGTGCTGCTGGTGCTGGTATTCCTGCTGTTGATCTACCGTTCTCCTATTCTGGCTATTATTCCGCTCGTTGCGGTAGGTTTTGCCTATGGGGTAACCAGCCCTGTACTGGGCAAAATGGCGGAGGCCGGCTGGATTACGGTAGACTCGCAGGCGATCTCCATCATGACCGTTCTGCTCTTCGGGGCCGGCACCGATTATTGCCTGTTCCTGATCTCCCGGTTCCGCCAGCTGCTGAAGGTGGAAGACAGCAAAAGCCAGGCGCTGCTGCGTTCCATCACGGATTCCTCCGGGGCCATAGCCATGAGCGGATTCACGGTTGTGCTTGCATTGTTTGCTTTATTATTGGCCAAATTCGGGGCCTATCACCGTTTTGCAATTCCTTTCAGCGTCTCAATCCTTATAATGGGCATCGCCAGTCTGACGCTAGTGCCGGCTCTGCTGGCGATCTTCGGGCGGGCTTCCTTTTTCCCGTTCATTCCGCGCACCCCGCATATGGAGGCGGAACGGGCCCGGGCAAAAGGCAAGCCGGCTCCCAAGCCCAAAACCTCACATAATAAAGGAATTGGCGGCTTGGTCGTTTCCCGTCCTTGGATGATTGTAGGTGTGACAGTAGTGGTTCTGGGGGTGCTGGCTTCTTTCGCAAGCGGCATCCGGTTCACCTATGATATTCTGTCATCCTTTCCCAAGGATATGGAGTCACGTCAAGGCTTTGACCTGATCGGCAAGCAGTTCTCTCCGGGTGAGCTGGCTCCGGCTAAGCTGATGCTGGATACCGAGGGGAAAGTGAACGGGGAAGATCTGAAGGTTGTTCTGAGCGGGCTTTCTTATGTGGATACGGTCTCAGACCCGCAAGCCGGTGCGGTAAACAAGAATATAATGGGCTTTGATATCGAGTTTAAAAACAATCCCTATTCACTGGAGGCTATGAGCCATATTCCTGCGCTTCTGGCGACGGGGGAGCAGGCGCTGGTTGATGTCGGCGTTGATTCACCCGCAGGCAGTGTCTGGGTCAGCGGACAGACTGCAACGCAGTATGACAACAAGGAAGTAGGCGAGCGGGATACCGATCTGATCATCCCGGTTGTCATCGGATTGATCACTTTGCTGCTGCTGCTGTATTTGCGCTCTGTGGTGGCTACTCTTTATCTGGTGGCCACAGTGATTTTGTCCTTTTTCTCGGCACTGGGCCTGGGCTGGATCATTATTCACTATGGGCTGGGCGCCGATGCCATTCAGGGAGCCATTCCACTGTATTCCTTTGTGTTCCTGGTTGCGCTTGGCGAGGATTACAACATCTTTATGATCTCGAATATCTGGAAAAAGCGGAAGCACATGCCGCTGAAGCAGGCTATCACCGAAGGGGTGAATGAGACCAGTTCGGTCATCACTTCGGCAGGCCTGATTCTGGCCGGTACGTTTGCCGTCCTGGCTACGCTCCCGATCCAGGTGCTTGTGCAGTTCGGGATCATTACGGCAATCGGTGTGCTGCTGGATACCTTTGTGGTTCGTCCTTTTCTGGTGCCTGCACTCACAGTGCTCTTTGGGCGGCTGGCCTTCTGGCCGGGCAAACATCAGGAAGTCGTACAGCCGCAGCTTGAACGTGCAGAGTAAAGGAAGCACAGGAATCAGACTTTATACGAAGATGGGGGTGTCCCGGAAGCCAGAAATGGCTGCTAGGGACGCCTCTTTGAGTCGGATGACAGTTACATTGTAACCGCCCTCTGGTAAAAGGAAAGTGCCGGTCAACCCTTTCAAAAATGCCTCCCGTGGAGCGGAGCGGCAGCGGTTTGGGCCAAAAATGCCTCTCAAGGGTCGCCCGTCGATCAAGTCAGGCTTTACTGCGATAGGAAGAAGTTAACACACCGGTACTGTCCACAAGGCCTAGCTCATAAGCTCTTTGCAACGTGGAGAAACGAAACCTACTCTCAGCAGAAACACCATTGTGCTGTTCTTAAATACGATTGTTTAGAATTTCATCATTAGAAATCGCGCGCGCATTGTTCGAATTTAATTGTTCACCCTTCTGAATCGCTCCCATAAAATAAGCGAGAAAGCCCACTCCTTTAGGTGTGGGATGATAGCGAGATTAGAACAGGGGTGTCCTAAGACACTTAATGTTCCAATATTTTATGGTTATCATGTTTCAGTTTTAAACATAAACCGATACAATTAAGTATGGATAATTATAGAAGAATCAACACAACCGTATCGCTAATCAATTATCACTTTGTTTTTTGTCCACGATATCGAAGGAAAATCTTTCTTAAATTTGATGTTGAAAGTAGAGATTATCGCAATCGAAACAGATCAAGATCACGCACATCTATTTTTGAATGCTTTGCCGACATGTAGTCCTGCTGATATTATGGCAAAAATTAAAGGAGTCACATCTAAACGACCGAGAGAGGAGTTTAAACATTTAGCTCATTTGCCTTCACTTTGGACACGTTCATACTTTGTAAGTACCGCAGGAAATGTGTCTAGTGAAACGATTAATAGATATGTTGAACAACAAAAAACAGGGGGGTCAAAAAACATACGAGTGAAATGCGACTGTTGTAGAACTGAACAATTTATCAAGGATTTCAAATTCGACAAATATTTTGGCTATATAAGATGAACTTAAGAGGCTAACGTAGGCTTCGCCCGTGACTACGGTGAATATTTGGACTTCCGGCCGCTGCCCGTCTTCAAATTTCTTAATTTAACCCCTACCTGTGGTTGAAATCCGAAGACAAAGGCGGTAGCTACACTCCTACAGTTCCAAAATTCCCCTTCCTTCCTTTTCCATTTGTTATTTTCTTTTGTTCATCTTATATAGGTGGCTGGTCTTTAATTAGAGGATCAACATTTGACGAGTATAAATCAATCAAAAGAGCGAAACAAATTTAGGAGAAAGGTGAAAACGTATGCAGTCCGTCACTATAAAGATAAGATTTTTTCCAAGTCACTCCATCGAATTAAAGTTATTAAGCAGAGAATATATTCGGGCTATTAATTCATTAACAGAACAAGCAGAAAAAGAAGGTTCCTTCCCTAAACTCACAACGAAAGATGTAGAAGCTAAACTCCCTTCTGCAGTACTTAATCAAGCTATTCGTGATGCTAAAAGCGTATTTAAGAAAACGAAGAAGGAAATGAAGCGTCCAATATTAAGGAAACCCACCTACTATATCAACAACCAAAACTATTCCATTGCCAATTCCTCTATTGCTTTTCCTATCATCGTGGACAACAAAGTGAAAAAGACGATTTTCCCTGCTCTTTTAACAGAAAGAGATAAACAATTTCTTCAAAATGCAAAATATGGTCTGATGAGAATCGTTGAGAAAGCAGGAAAATGGTTTGCTCAAGTTTCACTTGAAATTCCTACAGAGACAACAACAGGCGAACAGGTAATGGGCATTGATTTAGGATTAAAAGTCCCTGCTGTAGCTGTGACTAGCGAAGGAAAGACGAGATTTTTTGGAAAGGGTAGAGAAAACAAATATATGAAACGCAAGTTC
>NZ_BMKR01000026.1 GCF_014644435.1 Paenibacillus albidus
GTGTATCTGAAGTGGGTTAAAGTGTCCAAG
The DNA here is from genome assembly GCF_014644435.1 of Paenibacillus albidus. Taxonomy (GTDB): domain Bacteria; phylum Bacillota; class Bacilli; order Paenibacillales; family Paenibacillaceae; genus Paenibacillus_AQ; species Paenibacillus_AQ albidus. The sequence continues at coordinate 31 of NZ_BMKR01000026.1, forward strand.
TGGATAAGGGGGCTAAATAGTTTTTGCCTTTCATTCAGCCCGATCTGCACCCGCGGGCGAATCCTAAGGCATTTTTGCCTTTCATTCAGCCCGATCCGCACCCGCGGGCGAATCCTAAGGCATTTTTGCCTTTCATTCAGCCCGATCCGCACCCGCGGGCGAATCCTAAGGCATTTTTGCCTTTCATTCGGCCCGATCCGTACCCACGGGCCAATCCTAAGGCATTTTTGCCTTTCATTCAGCACGATCCGCACCCGCGGGCGAATCAATAGGTATTGTGTTGCCCTTTTACCAAATGTGGCTATCTGCAATCGAGTGGATATATTCATATCGGTTGACCCGGCTGCTGCCGTTCACCATAATCGGCTGGAATTTGCCCTTGTCGCATAAAGAACGCAGCCTCTTTACGGCCGTACGCGGATGGATTTGCAGCTCTTGCACCAAATCAGCGGGACGGATGCCTCCACCGGTACGAAGAGCAATCTGCAGGATCTCACGCTCCAGCCGGGAATAATGCGCCTTCTCCTCCTCACTCACGGTGAGATACGGCATGAACAAGGACCTCAACAACGAGATCGTAAGGCCGGGCGTCGTCTCCAGATCATCATAGGGAACCGCAACCACCCGATATCCGCCAATCTGAAGACAAATTTCCCGGTTTAATTCCTGGCGGTATTTGGTCCTGTCCGAATTCTGTACATGCGGCCCATACCCTTTTACCTCAATAGCAAACTTGACCCTTCCCGGATTCCAAACAAAATCAACAAAGTAAGGACGCCCACGCCAATCCGAAACTTCGTACTCCGGGTGCAGATGATCGAAGTGACCAAAGATTGGCCACCACACCCGCTCGGCAAACATCTGTTCACCATGGCCATGACCACGCTTCAAGCGGTCCAGACGTTCGCCCTTTCTTTGTTTCAAATGATAATCCAGCCATCTGCGGTGTTCTTCTGCAAACCCCATCTCCTACACTCCCCCTGCACAAAAAAATCCCGCACCCCAATAACAGCTTGGAGTACGGGACGTTCTTCGTCCGATTTATCAAAAGTATAGGTCTCTATTTCTTCAGCTGTCAATGACTTTAGGGTTGGTTCCAAGGATAAGATTCCTGCTTAAACCCTTCACGTACACCCGCTATTCCCCAGCCACCAGCGCATTTAACTCCCGCAGATCCCGGGCCAGATCCGCTTCGGTGTATTTGCCTCCGCCAAAGCCGATCAGCGCCCGCAGCGGCATATATTTCATCATGGCCAGGTACATCTCCGGATTATCATCCATGGCGCCTTCCAGTCCGAAAATACTGCCATAACCTTTGGCTTTCTCAGCGGTGAATGGATTGTCCAGCAGGTCGCCGACGGTAGTGTTGCGGTTGAAGGTAACCGTGAGTGGAGTGGTCGATTCCACTTCAAGCTGGGCACTCAGGCGAATATCCCTGGAAGAAGCGCCGATGCTGATCCGGAACAGGCCACTTTCCACATGCCAATCGCCAATCGACGTATTGTAGTAAGCAAAGGAGCGTTTATCCAGCTCAAAAGCAATCTCCTGCGCTTCGCCGGGCTGCAGCTCCACTTTGCCGAAGCCCTTCAGCTCCTGCAGCGGACGGATCACACTGCTGTCCACATCGCTTACATACAGCTGAACGATCTCCTTCCCGGCACGCGTCCCCGTATTTTTCACCGTCACACGGACCTGTACAGATTCCGTATCCAATATGCTGTGCTTCGACAGCTTCAGGCCGCTGTACTCAAACTGTGTATAACTCAGCCCGAAGCCAAACGGGAAAAGCGGCTCGATTTCTTTTTTATCATAATAACGGTAGCCTACGAATACCCCTTCCTTGTACTCCACAAGGTCGCCTTCCCCCGGGAAGTTCAGGAAAGACGGGTTGTCGCTCAGCTTAAGCGGAAAGGTCTCAGCCAGTTTGCCGCTGGGGCTAACCTCACCAAACAGCAGGTCGGCAACCGCGCCGCCAAAAGCCTGGCCGCCGAGATACCCTTCCAGAATCCCCTTGGTTTTGCCGATCCAGGGCATTTCCACCGGTGAACCGTTACTCAAGATTACAACAATATTGCACTGTACTTCGGCTACCGCTGCAATTAACGCTTTGTGGCTCTCGGGAAGAGACAGGTGGCTGCGGTCATAACCTTCCGACTCATAACGGTCAGGAAGTCCGAGGAACAACACGGCTGTATCCACCTTAGCTGCGATATCGCGCGCTTCTTGCAGCAGCGCCTCATTGATCTCATCATGCTCCAGCTCATAACCCTTGGCATACAGCAGCTTGTCCGCACCACAGTAACCTTTAATTTCGGCAAAAGCATCATCCAGCTGCGTCGGGTTCACATGCGAGCTGCCTCCGCCCTGATAACGCGGCTTCCGCGCGAACTCGCCGATAATCGCGAGCCTGCTTTCCCTGGACAACGGCAGAATGCCGTCTTCATTGCGGAGCAGCACCATGCTCTCCCGGGCAACTTCGCGGGCCAGGCGATGGTGCTCTGCTGCGCTGAACGTGGCCTGTTCCTTGCGGTTCTCCGTATATTTGAAAATAAACGAGAGCATCCGCTCCACCGCCAGATCCAGCGTTTCCATCGACAGCTCCCCACTGTTGACCGCTGCGATGATTTTGGCGTCCCCAATGCCTCCGCTGGACGGCATCTCCAGCTCCAGCCCCGCTTGCAGCGCCAGCACACATTCATTGACTGCGCCCCAGTCAGAGACCACAACCCCCTCAAAGCCCCATTCGTCCCGAAGAATACGGGTCAGCAAGGTTTCACTTTCAGACGCATATTCACCGTTCACCCGGTTGTAGGAGCACATGACGCTCCATGGCTGGCTTTTTAAGACAGCGCCTTCAAAACTGGCGAGATATATCTCCCGCAGCGTGCGCTCATCGATTACAGCATTCGTTGACATCCGGCGGTGCTCCTGGTTATTGGCGGCAAAATGCTTGAGTGACGTACCCACCCCCTGGCTCTGCACACCCTGAATATGAAAAGCAGCCATTTCGGAAGACAGATACGGGTCCTCCGAGAAATATTCAAAATTCCGTCCGTTCAGCGGAGAGCGTTTGATGTTGGCCCCGGGGCCGAGCAGCACAGCCACATCCTCCGCCTGGCATTCCTGACCCAGGGCCACACCCACACGCCCGATCAATTCACGGTTCCAGGAAGAAGCCAGACCCGCCGCAGACGGGAAACAAGTCGCCGGTACACTGTTGTGCAGTCCCAGATGGTCGGCGCTGCCTTGTTGCTTACGCAGGCCGTGAGGCCCGTCCGTCATCATCAAGGATGGGATGCCCAGGCGCTCAATTCCTTTGGTATGCCAGAAATCAAGTCCTGAACATAGCCCCGCCTTCTCCTCCAATGTCATTTGTGATATGAGGTGCTCGATAGCAGTTGTCATAAACAGCCTCCTCTGAATATTTAGTAATTCCCATTCTAATATACTTAATGCGGACGTTATGGTATTTTAATTGTATTATTGGCAGTATCCGAAGATTGCGAGGTGAAAAAATGACCGAAGACCTGAAGATACCTCTGGAAATCCCCTATATCTGCACCTTGATCTATGAAGCCTTCCGGATTCCGGTATTTCATCTGGACGCAAGCGGCGGCCTGGAATATGCACTGCCGGCCAACTTCTCCGCCCCTCCTTCAGCCAAAGACACCGGGTCCATGCTGGCGGCGACCCTACGCCATGCCGGGGAAACGAAGGAGACGGTGTACCCGGACGCTGCCTCACTGCCGTTCATATATACCACCCGTTATCTGGAGAACTTCATGATTTGGCGGCTGCCGCCGGGACTACACACAGCCGGAATCCTTATCGCGGGGCCCTCCATGTCCGCTTCCCTTACCCCGGAGAATACGGCCAGTCTGCTGCGGGATCATGACATTCCGGCAACCAGGCACGAGCAGTGGCTGAACTATTACTCCACTCTGCCCGTGCTCAGCCGTATACGGCTGTATCATGCCGCTATTCTGCTCTATACATTGGTTACCGGTCAGGCTCTCTCCATAAATGAGCTGCTCATGGATACCCGCACGATGAACGCCCTGCCGGAGACTGACACAAGCCCGGATTTGGACGTCTCCTACCGGCGGGAGCAGACCTGGCTGCATCACGATCCCATGCTGGAGAAAAGCCTGTTCCTGCATATCCGCAATGGGGATAAGGCGGCGCTGCTGCAGGCGCATATGTCTTTTTCCGAAGAGCAGTTTGGGCTGTTGTCCCGCAAGAGCCAGCTCCGCAGCAAAAAAAACCTCGCAATCTCCTCCATTACCCTGGCCACCAGGGCGGCCATAGACGGAGGACTGTTCTGGGAGATAGCCTATACTCTGAGCGACTGGCATATCCAGCATATTGAGGAACTGCGGGATATTCCGGCGGTAGAGAATGCGCAGATGATGGCCCTCTGCGACTTTGCCGACCATGTCAGGGACAACCGCAGATCGAGGCTGTCCCGTACGGCTGCGTTATGCCAGAACTATATTTTTAATCATCTCTATGAGGAGCTTTCACTGGACAGGCTGGCCGAGGTAGCCGGACTTAACGGGAGTTACCTCTCACAGCTGTTCAAAAAAGAGACCGGATTCACCATCAGCGATTATATCCAGCGCGAACGGATTGAGGAAGCCAAACGTCTGATGGACAGCTCATCCATCACCCTGTCGGACATTGCCTCCCGGCTTCATTTTAATGACCAGAGCTATTTCACCAAAGTATTCAAGAAGTACACCGGTGCCACGCCTAAACAATTCAGAAACAGACAAGGGATGTATAATTGAACCCCAGCTCTTCAATATTATGGTACAATCGAGGCAAGTTCCCTTGTGCAAACCCATATTCTAAGGAGGAATCACCATGGGCATACTCCTGTTTGTAGTATTTATAGTAATTATTGTTATTCAGCTGATTATGCGGGATGACCGCAAAAAACGCACACGCACCAGACGAACCTACTCGGATGACACCTCGGGCGCCAATTATTTCGCAGGCTCCTCCGGCCTCGATTATTCGGATAAACATCATCACAAGAATTACAACGAGGATGGGCATCATCATGGAGGCTCACATCATTCCGGGCATGACGGGGGCCACAACTGGGGCGGTGACAGCGGGTACAGCGGCGGTGACTCCGGTGGTGGAGATTCAGGTGGTGGTGGCGGTGACGGCGGCGGCGGTGGTGGCGGGGATTAAAAGGGCAAAAAAACAACCCGCCAGCCCCTTCCGGGTTAACGGATCGATCAGATCCAGGACGACACCCTTCTAATGAACGTTCAGCATTCTTCTGGTTTCCTGCGGGCCGGCGACCTCCAGGTCCATGGCCTGGATCAGGCCTGCTATTCGCGCGACCAGCTCGGCATTGTTCGCCGCGTTGGTCTGCCCGCTCAGATATCCAGTATCTGATAAGCCGTCTGCCACACGGATGTTTCTACGGTGTCCAGCTTCCAGAACAGCCTGGGATGCTGCACATCCAGCCCCAGCGGGTTCTTCAAATATCCAGTCCTGCAGTCCGTAACCAAAATAGACATCACAAGTCCTCCATCCTTAAGGTTCACGCTGACACTCCGCCTGTAATCCAGCGTGTTGTTGTCCCCTATTCCTGCTCCTCCAGCTAACCCAAACCTCTCATTGTCTGACTGTATTAACTTAACTAAACAAAATTGAATATATATTAGACTAAACCTCTCTTTCGACCTATATCACCACCCTCTTCTAGGGCCGTCAATTGATTCAAAGGACTAAATTTAGTGTTTTCAACTTAATATAATGTAAAATTTAGTTGAAAAGCCTTTATGTCACTTCTTGCACTTCACTTAATTTTAGTAGTAAAATTAATTTGTTTACATGAATTTCGACAAGAATTGGAGAGCCATATATGAAAATGGAAGATATAGCAAAAATGGCCAACGTCTCGAAAGCGGCGGTGTCCCTGGCCTTAAACGGAAAACCGGGCATTGGCCAGGATACACGCGAACGTATTCTGCGCATTGCCAAGGACGCCGGATATGCCGCCAAAGTCAAACCACCCGCTCCGGGCAAGCAGGCCAAAACCCTGCTGTTCCTGGCGTTTACCAACTCGGGCATCGTGCTTGAGGATTATTATCAGCAGCCTTTTTTCCGGGAATTGATCCAGCATACCGAGGAACGCGCCCGCTCCAAAGGGTATTCGATGCTGTTCTCTTCTGTAGATATGGGGTCTTTCGAACAGGAGATCGAACTAATCGCTGAAGAGAATGCCACCAGTGCAGTCATCCTGCTGGGCACTAACCTCAGCCGGGAGCAGATTTCTCTGATTGCCGGGAAGATGCCGAACCTCGTGGTACTGGACACCATGTATGAGACACTGCCCCTGCCGTTTGTGGAGATTAACAACACGATGGGCGCTTATCAGGCTGCCTCCCATCTGCACGGGCTTGGGCACCGGGATATTGGATATGTCGCTTCCTCCGTGCGGATTCATAATTTTGAAGCGCGCAAGCGGGGGTTCAGCCAGGCTTTGCAGGAGCTCGGCACTGACCTGCCGGAACCTTCGCTGTTTACGGTTGCCCCTACCGTCCTGACCGTTCAGGATTCGTTCAAAACACAGCTGTCTGCTTATAAGCAGGCCAAGGGAAGTTACCCTACCGCCTTGTTTTGCGAGAATGACTATATTGCGATCAGCGTCATAAAAACCCTCGCCGAGCTTGGGCTTGGCGTGCCCGAAGATATTTCCGTTATCGGCTTTGACAACATCCGGGAGTCCATCGTCGTCACGCCGGAGCTGACCACCATCCATGTGGAAAAAGAACTGCTCGCCCGCACAGCCGTAGACCTGCTGACCGATTCCGTCCAGGAGAATCAGTTCTCCGGCATCAAGACGCTGGTCGACACTTCTTTTAAGGAGCGGTTGTCCTGTGCGCCGATTGCCGTCCGGGTAGAAGGCGAAGAAACGAGCGAGTCCCGGGTGTGAGTCTTTGGATCCCCCACAAGAAACAGGCGCCCCGGCTTAAAGGAGGTGGCCTTTTTCTTGATTGTTGTTCCTAATTCCCCGACCTTATCAAGCGGCGCAATTGCATTCAACAACAGGGTGCTTACGTGCTACACCACAGGCTGGCCGGTACTCCCCCTATAGGGAGATCCGCCCGTTAAATCCGCAGATTGGCGCCTTTCCATCACTTTAGAGGGAATCGCACCCGTTATTTTCGCCAAAACGCCTGAATCGAGCCTTCCTCTATACATTAGCGGGTGTATTTCCCTATATGAACTATTACACTAACCGCTCTGACAACAACAGGCCCGCCCATGAACTTGAACGATAAACGGGGAACTACCGCGTCCTCCTTGCATTGAGTGAGCACGAACGTAATGTATTTAGTGCAGCAAAATCGCTCTGAATAGGCTCAAAAGTCAATTTTGATGTATTTTGTACACTGAAAATTTAGAAAACAGGCCTGTTTGGGCCAATTCTACTTTTCCCAATGCAGCAAATGCAGTCAAATCGAAAATTAGCCGAAATGACCCGCAGCCTGATGTACAAAGTGCAGTCACCAGGCTCCAGCCCTTCTCCGGCTGCAACAGAGTCTAAACCGACTTGTTAAAAAACAGGCTATCGTGCTGCAAAAATAACCCGTACTTCCTGACCTGCAGAAAGTACGGGTTATAATAAGGGTTACCCCCTTTGGATCATTGGTGCTATTTCGTGAAATGGAACCGGCTGAGCAATACCTCGCCGTTAAAGACCAAATATAACCTGGCCGTTCCGGCAGGGACAGCCACCTCGGCAGCAACACTTGTCCACGCTTGAAGTTCTCCGCCCGAAGGTACGGTGATGGTACCGGCCAATTCTCCGTCAGGACTGCCTGTTCTGACCTCGATGCTGCCGCCTTTTGCCGAGGAGACCAGCGCCTCAATGCCTGCTGCTCCGTCCTCAAACCGGACATCGTTGAACGTTATCCAGGCTCCTGCTTTTACCGGATGAACTGACGCGCCACCCGCCTTGCATTCGTCCAGATAGACAGCTTCGTAATCATCATAATTCTCCGCCTTGGTCGAGAGGTACAGATTCCGGGCCGGAACCGTATCGCCCTTGACCGTTATTTGCTCCGAGACCAGGATATCCGCAGAGGACCGGCCGATCATAATGGAGTATTCCCCGCTCTCTACACAATACTGTTCACGGGTAACGTCCCAGAAAGCCAACTCGGCCACCGGCAGCGTAAATTCGACCGTCTGTGTGTGTCCGGCAGCGATGCGGACTTTCTCAAAGCCCTTCAGCTGCTTGAGCGGACGTTTCACCCGTGAACTGAGCGCCTGTACATACAATTGAACTACTTCGTCGCCATCCACGGTACCGGTATTATCCACTTGAACAGAAACCTGGATCAACCCTTCCTGCTCCAGCTCTTTGGAAACCAGTCTCAGGCTGCTGTAAGTCATATCCGCATAACTGAGTCCGTGCCCGAACGGATAGAGCGGCTCGCCGTCAAAATACATATACGTCCGTTTGCCTTTGATAATGTCATAGTCCAGCAGATCGGGTAGCTGTTCCACCGACCGGTACCAGGTCATGTTCAGCTTGCCGGACGGGCTGTACCCGCCGAACAGCACCTCCGCCACCGCATTGCCCAGCTCTTGTCCGCTGTGGGAAGTGTACAGCACCGCCGGAATATGCTCGTCGATCCATGAAGAAGAGATCGGATAACTTCCGACAATCACAACCACCGTATTGGGGTTCGCTTCATATACGGCTTTGACCAGCGCCTCCTGCTCCTCGGCCAGCACAATATCCGGTCTGTCGATTTCTTCCTTGCCGTTCAGCAGCGGATGATTGCCCACGAAGACAACTGCGACTTCGGCAGCCTTGGCCGCTTCCACTGCAGCCTCCAGACCGTTTACGATCACCTGTCTGTTGAACATAGCTACCGGTGCAGCGTCCTCCTCTACTGCTGCGTGCAGCGTGCCGTCCTCGACTTTCACTGAGATCGGTTTGTCATTCCAGGTCCGCAGAGACACCGCACCCTCAGCCTCCGGTTTGAATCTCAAGTGTTCCTTCACATACCAGCCGTAGATTTCAGCGGAGGAAGCGGTCAGCGTCTCTTCTTCCGTCAGCGTCACATATTGATTCCGGCTTGTGGATTTGAGGGTGTTGCTGTTCCAGCCCCATGCGGTATGGGTGAATAATTCCCCGCGTTCTGCCTGGTCGTGCATAACAGCCAGTCTGCCGTCTTCGCCGGTTAGTCCCAGGGCTTTGCCGTTTGCAGCCGAAGTAAGGATGATCTGGTCGGCCCCGCTTTCAAAAGTTACCTGCTTGCCGGCCAGCTTCTTTCTTACACCCTGCAGGGGTGTCACGCCATATGGCAGCGTTCCCGAGTACCAGTCTCTGAAGGCTTCGTCGCCAAGCGGGCCGATGACGGCTGCTTTGGAGAGCTTTTTCGGATTCAAGGGCAGGGTATGGTTCTCATTCTTCAAAAGTACAATGGACTGCTTGGCCGCTTCCAGCGAAATCTCACCATGTTTGTGGCTGAGAATGGCGGAATCGTCGATAGACGTGTATGGATTAAGTTCCTCCGGATCAAATTCCCCCAGACGGAAACGGACGCTGAACGTGTTCAGCAGCGCACGGTCCAGGTCTTCCTCGGTAAGCAGCCCTTGCTCCAGCGCCTCGTGAATCACTTTAATCGTCTCATCTGTTTCCTCGGTCACACTGTCAATCCCGTTTTTGATGGATTCCGCCATCGACTCTGCGAACGACTCGTAATACTTATGGTCTTTGACAATCCCGAACAAATCGCCGGCATCGCTGACAATAAAGCCATCCATATTCCATTCGCCTTTGACCACCTCCATAACGGACGGATGCAGAATAACCGGCACGCCGTTCACGGAGTTATATGCGGTCATCATCGACTGCGCTCCGCCTTCAAGGAAGGCAGGTTTGAATGCCTCCAAATAATACTCGCGCATATTGCGCGGATCAATGCTGGCCGAACAGCTTCCGCGGTCAATCTCATTGTTGTTGCCCAGGAAATGCTTCAGTGTAGCAACCGCTTGCAAATATACCGGATGATCACCTTGAATACCCTTCACCAGGGAAGTGCTGAGCCGCCCGGTCAGCTCCGGGTCTTCGCCGTAGGCTTCTTCGGTTCTGCCCCAGCGCGGGTCACGTTCCATATCTACGGTAGGCGCCCACAGCGTCAGACCGTTGACAGCCGGATTCTTTTTGTAAAAAGCCCGTGCTTCTTCCCCAATCGCTGCTCCTACTTCCTTCATCAGCTCCGGGTTCCAGGTGCAGGCCAGCCCGCTGGGCTGTGGAAATGACGTTGCTTTGCCCAGCCAGGAAATGCCGTGCGCACCTTCCGTGCCATGTTTGTACGCCCCAACGCCGAGACGCTCTATCGCAGCTTGATACTGCGGCATCAGGGTGACTTTTTCCTCCAGGGTGAGTCTGGTAAGCAAATCCTGAACCCGTTCCTTTACAGGCAAATCAATCTGCTGAAATGGATATGTAGCTGTTCCCATAATTATCGCTCCTTCATTCTCCGTGATAGCGGTTTCATCTTGCATCAAGGATCCGTACTTAAATAATGTAAACGCATCCCATTTACATCATTGTAGAAGATTCCTGAGCATGGCAACACCACTCAAATTGAAAGAAAAATCAGGTCACAATTAGAGATTCTATAGATTGCACTTAGAGCTCACCTTGTAAAAAACCAATGATCTCCCGGTTCATCCGCTCCGCCTGCTCATGGTTAAGCCCATGCCCGGCACCCGGAATAATCACATAAGGAACCTGATGGTGGTCCAGAGTCCGAATCGCAGCAGGGTAATAGGACAACCGGTCATGTTCTCCGATATAAAATATCCCTTTTTCCCGCAGCAAGGCAATTTCCGGATCCAGAAATTTCTTGTAGGTATGAACCATCATCGAACGGTTATTAAAATACCGCAGCAGATACGTCCAATGGCGCATGATCTCCGGATGGCTCTCGAATACAGTGGATCCGGGCGCAGTCAGCTTGCGCAGCAGCTTCCGGGTCGTTGTCCCGGAGGCAGGAAGCAAGGCTTCCGGCAGAAACAGCCTAGCCATACGCAGCATACTTGGTTTAATACCGCCCGCCATGCCGATCATCTTCTCAACGTACTCAGGATAAGCGATGGTGTAACAGCTCGCCAGATAAGCCCCATTGGAAACACCCGCAACATAAAGGCGTTTGAAGCCGAACCAGTTTACCAGCTCATGGATCCAGGGCGCTTGTTCAAAACCTTTGGCATAACCGGCGTTTGGCTCGCTTTTTCCCGGTCCGCCCAGCGTATCTACCGCAATCACAAAAAAATGCCGGGACAGCTCGGCCGCATTAAATATCCACATTAATGCCGAATTGTCCGCCACACCATGGAACAACATTAATGGCGGCCGGTGGCGGCTGCCCGCTGTAATCACATGGGTTTCCCCCCAAGTGGTCGGAATATCCGCTTCTTCCACCGCCACATCCCATCCGGCCAGCAGCTTTTGATAGGAATCGTATAGGACATGTTTTCCTTCTTGTGACTTGAATCGGTACAAGCCCACCTTCATCCTCCTTACTTTAAGGTAATATTTTGTATTTTTCTTTTTCATACTATAACACATCAAATCCGGGTCATCGTGTAATTTCACGGAAACCGCTTTATAAAGCATACATTTGTGCTTCAAGAAATTTTTTTTAATAAAAGTTTCAGCTGCATTTTTGGGCTTGTTGGAAAATCCATGGGACACGCCCTTCCCCTGCGTAAACTTAACAGCTGCAATCCCACGAGGCTCAAGGGATTGTTGCTGTTTTCGTTCATGCCAATATCAGGGGCGCGGAGTCCAGAAAGACACGCTATACGCAGCGTACAAAACTTCCTTTTGTAAGCGGGTTCTAAACATAGTAGATAAGCTTCCATGCTTGACGCCAAACTTGATGTTTGTTACGGTTTTTATAGACAAATGCGAGTTGAAAACAGCAATTCGTAGAATATTCATCCTTTTCATGTGAGATATTCTAACCGATCACTGTCTAAAACGGAACTAAGAAGGGGTATGGTTGATTTGATCAAAGGAATCATTTTTGATTTTGACGGAACAATTATCGACACAGAGACTGCTTGGTACACCGCATTTAACGAGGCCTACGAGCAGCATGGGGTAGAACTGACCCTGGAACAGTATTCCACCTGTATCGGAACGAGCCTGAACGGTTTTAACCCGTATGAATATCTAATGACTGACCTCAAGCTCCCCATTAACAAGCAGGAATTCCGCACGGCTGTTCAAGAACGTCACAGCAAGCTCATGGAGCTGGAGGCCATCCGGCCGGGTATTCAGCACTATCTGGATTCGGCCAAAAAAGCCGGCCTGCGTATGGGGCTGGCCTCAAGCTCTTCCCTCGAATGGGTGGAGAAGTATCTGGATCAGCTAGATATCCGCGATTATTTCGATTGTATACGCACCTCGGATCATGTAGAGAAAGTCAAACCGGACCCGGAGTTATACCGTCAAGCCCTTTCCTGTCTTGGTCTGCAGCCTGAAGAAGCGGTGGCCATTGAAGACTCTCCGAACGGGTCCAAAGCAGCCGCAGCCGCAGGCATACACTGTGTTGTTATTCCCAATGATATTACGAGTTTTCTTGAATTTGACACTCCGCATCACCGGACCGACAGCTTAAACAACCTCGATTTCAACCATGTTCTTACCCGCCGCTGCTTTCATAGTACACAGTTGCCCGTTTATTCCGACAGAGTCGTACAGACTGATTAAACCGAACTTATCAGTTGAGGAGCAGGCAGGGATAGCCTCTTAGATTAAAGCTCCAATGTCCTGTTCCTCCAAGCCTTAAACAAGAACACGAATTAAAGGGGGACGCTATATTGAGAGCCGTTCATTTCGGAGCCGGGAACATTGGAAGAGGGTTTATCGGTCCAATGCTGTCCGGTTCAGGTTATGAAGTTTGTTTCGTCGGCAGAAATAAGAGAAAGATTCAGGAACTGCAGACAAGAAGGCAGTATCCCGTTACCCTCGCCAACGAGGACCGGGACAGCTTCATGGTAGACAATGTGACTGCGATTAACCTGAAGGATACGCAAGAAGTGGCGGAAGCCATCGCAGGGGCCGAGATTGTAACTACGGCTGTCGGGATTTCCGCATTGAAGGATATTGCCTCCAGTATTGCCCGGGGCATAGAACTACGGTTAAGCAGCAAAGAACCCTCGCACCCGCTTCATATCCTCGCCTGTGAGAACGGAATCGGCAGCAGCCAGCAATTAAAGAGGTCCGTCTACCGCCAACTGGAGCCTGCTTTTCAGGAACGGGCAGACCGCAGCATTGCTTTCCCCAACGTCATGGTCGACCGGATTGTCCCTGTCCAGAAACATACCGATCCGCTCGCTATTCTGGTCGAGCCGTTCAGTGAATGGGTGATTCCTAGGAGTGGAATGATCGGGAATTATACAGACATCAAAGGGGTTCGCTACGTAGACTCGCTGGACCCTTATCTGGAACGGAAACTGTTCACGGTCAATACGGGCCATTGCAGTGCTGCCTACTTCGGCTATCTGGAGGGATACTCCACGATTCAAGAGGCCATGTCCGATCCTCTACTCAAAGCCCGGGTGCACGGTGTACTACAGGAGACGGGGAAACTGCTGATTGAACGGCATGGATTCGAGCCTGCCGTGCACGAACAGTACATTCAGAAGATGCTGAACCGTTTCAGCAACCCTAATTTTAAAGATCAAATATCCAGAGTGGGCCGTTCCCCGCTCCGCAAGCTAGCACCGGGTGACCGCCTTGTCCTGCCTGCCATGCAAGCCTATGCTCTGGGTCTGCCCACCCGCCACCTGGTGGCGGCGATTACTTCCGCGCTTTTCTTCGACCACAGAAATGATCCGGAAGCGCAACGTCTGCAAGACGCCATCCGTTGTACCGGACTCGGGAACGTAGTGGCCGGGGAGCTCGGCATTCCGGTTCAGCATCCGCTGCACAGCCGCATTATCGCGGAATACAACACTATCTGTATGCAATATCCGCATATGGCCTGCAACGGGTTTGGGTCAGTAGTTCAATCCCTGAGCTGAAGCTTGGCGGATAGCTTAAGAAAAGACGGCACAGAGGACTCATCCCTGCGCCGTCTTTTCTTGTTTTTATGGATTGACTTTTTGGTAAATTATAGATTTATTGATTCCTTATTCATTCATCCGGTTATTAAATTGAATATTTACTTTACTAGGCAGTGTATTCAAACCCGGGAAATGGGGAGGAATGAGAGGTGCAAACGCAGGGAGAATAGGCAGGCTCGGCGTCTCTCTCCCTTTCTGCCCTCTGTTCTCCTTCGGTTGGGGTTTGAATACACGCCCTAAAAGGGGTGAGGAACGATGGACAGTAAAAGATCAAGACGGATGCAGCAGTTCATTTTTGTTGGACCTACTTCCCTGTTTTTCTTTGTGATAGTGCTCATTCCATTTTTCCTGGGGCTTTATTATTCATTCACCAGCTGGAACGGGATTTCGCGGCATATCGAATGGACCGGACTGCGCAACTATCTACATATTTTCACCAAAGACCCTTCCTTCCTGAATTCGTTCTGGTTCACCGCGAAGTTCACCTTGTTTGGACTGGTGCTGACGAATCTGCTGGGCTTTACCTTGGCTTATGTGCTCACACGCAAGCTGTTCACGCGCAATTTGCTAAGAACGGTATTTTTTGTGCCTCATGTCATTGGCGGTCTGCTGCTTGGGTTCATTTGGCAATTTATTTTTGTCAGAGGGTTCTCCTCCATAGGGCAGGCCACCGGCTGGTCTTTCTTCAATCTTCCCTGGCTCGGCACCGAGGCTACCGCTTTCTGGTCTATTGTCATCGTATTTGTCTGGCAAAATGCCGGGTACCTGATGGTTATCTACATCTCGGCGATCAATAATGTGCCGCAAAGCCTGCTCGAAGCTTCCAAAGTCGATGGGGCCAGCCGCCTTCAGGCCTTGCGCCATGTCACGATTCCGCTGGTTATGCCGGCTGTGACCGTATGCCTGTTCCTGTCCATCTCCTGGTCCTTCAAGCTGTTCGATCTGAACCTGTCTTTGACCAAAGGAGGGCCTTTTAAGGCCACGGAATCCGTCGCTCTTAATATCTATAATGAAGCGTATGCGATCAGCCGGTTCGGGATGGGCTCCGCGAAAGCCATGGTATTTTTTGTGGTCGTGGCCAACATTTCGCTGCTGCAGGTTAGAGCAACCAAGAAAAGAGAGGTGGAGTTGTAGATGGAGACTAAAGCCAAAAAGTTTAGCGTATCCATGCTGCTCACCGAACTGATCGTGATTCTGCTGGGCCTGTTGTTTCTGGTGCCGTTTTATTTTTTACTGGCGAACTCGGTAAAAAGCTACAGTGAGATTCTCTCGGATTCCGCAGCCCTGCCAACGGTCTTCCAGTGGAGCAATTACGCCGAGGCCTGGAAAGCCACCGATTTCCCGCGGGCTTTTCTGAATTCCTTTGTTGTGACGGTACTCAGCAATATCCTGCTGGCTTTGCTCTGCTCCATGTGTGCTTACAAAATGGTCCGCAACAGCAGCCGGTACAACCGTCTGCTCTACATTGCTCTGGTAGCGGCTATGGTTATTCCCTTCCAGGCCATAATGATTCCGCTGGTCCAGGTGGTCAGCGGCCTGGGCATCATGGATTCCACCGCAGGTCTGATTCTCGCCTACCTCGGATTCGGTGCGCCGATGACCATATTTCTTTTTCACGGATTTGTCAAATCCGTGCCGATTGATATTGAAGAGGCCTCC
This sequence comes from Paenibacillus albidus, assembly GCF_014644435.1. Lineage (GTDB taxonomy): Bacteria > Bacillota > Bacilli > Paenibacillales > Paenibacillaceae > Paenibacillus_AQ > Paenibacillus_AQ albidus. Next base: position 15,817 of record NZ_BMKR01000026.1, read on the forward strand.
CGGGTGGATGGGAGCAGTGCGTATGGAACCTTTTTCCGCATCGTGCTCCCGCTCATGCAGCCGATTATCGTCACCGTCATCATCCTGAACACGCTGTGGATCTGGAACGATTACCTGATGCCTTCACTTATTCTGCAGGACCCTTTACTGCGCACTATTCCAATTGCCACCTATGCCTTCTTCGGACAATATACCAAGCAGTGGGATCTGGCGCTTCCCGGGCTGGTTCTCGGGATCACCCCTGTCGTCATTTTTTTCCTGATGATGCAGAAGTACATTATTGAAGGCATTGCCCAGGGCTCCGTCAAAGGCTGAGCGTCACAGGTGTAACTCTATCAGGCAGAGAGGATGAATCAAGATGAGAAAAGCGCGAGGAATTCTGCTCCCGTTATGCCTGCTGTTGGCCGTGCTGACGGCCGGATGCGGGCGCAGCAGCGGCAATGCGGATGGAATCAAAACCGTGCATATCTACCAGTTCAAAGTGGAAATATCCGAAGCCCTGCAATCCCTGAAGACCAAGTTTGAACAAGAACACCCGCAGATCCGGCTGGAGATTCAAAGCGTTGGCGGCGGCAGTGATTACGGCGCCTCCCTGCGCGCAAAGTTCTCGTCAGGGGATGAGCCGGATATTTTTACAATCGGCGGCAATAATGAACGCGACATGTGGCTGGAGTATCTGGAGGATTTGTCCGGCGAAACCTGGGCCAAAGATGTGAAGCCGCTGGCCGCCGAACAGATGACTGTAGACGGCAAGCTCTACGGCATGCCGATGAATCTGGAAGGCTACGGCTTTATCTATAACAAGGACCTGTTTGCACAAGCCGGAATCACCGAGAAGCCGCTCACGCTGACCGCTCTGCGGGAAGCAGCAGAGAAGCTGAAGGCTGCGGGCATAACTCCTTTTGCCAACGGATATCAGGAATGGTTCGTACTCGGCAACCACAATGTGAACGTGCCTTTCGCCCAGCAGCCTGACCCGGTAGCCTTCATTGCCGGTCTGACGGACGGCTCCAGAACTTTTGCGGGGGACCCGATTTTCTCGAAGTGGATCGACCTGCTTGACCTGACGGTAGAATACGGCAACAGCAACCCGCTCTCCACCGACTATAATACCCAGGTCACCATGCTGGCGAGCGGAGAAGCGGCGATGATCCAGCAAGGGAACTGGACCCAAGGCCAGATCGACGGGATTGATCCCGACCTGAACCTGGGCATTCTCCCCATGCCCATCGATGATACTGCGGAAGACAATGATAAGCTCTACGTCGGAGTCCCCAGCAACTGGGTCGTCAACAAATTCTCGCCCGTCAAGGAAGAAGCCAAAATCTTTCTGGATTGGCTCGTCACCTCCGAGGCCGGCAAAAACTATATCACCAAAGAGTTCCAGTTCATCCCCGCCCTCGACAGCATCAAGGGAACCGAAAAAGACCTGGGATCACTCGGCGCCGAAGTATTGGCTTATACCGATAAGGATCAGGCCCTGACCTGGAATTGGTCACGGCTCCCGAACGGTATGCCGCAGGAGTTGTCCAGCAGCATCCAGGGCTACCTGGGGGGCAAGCTGTCCAAAGAAAGTATGTTGGAGGAGTTCCAGATCAACTGGGATAACCTGAGTGTGCAGTAATAATAGAAGGGTTTCATTCTACTTCAAACCTAAAGAGGCTATTCCAGAAGCCACGATGTGGCGGCTTGGGATAGCCCTTTTTTTGGAGTCTGGCGTCAAGGCAGCCGCTTATCCTATGTCATTTTTGCCTTACATCCGGGTTTTTCCGCCTCAACTGCTCATCCTAGGGCATTTTGTCCGAGCTTTTTCCGCCTCAGCCCCTCATCCTATGGCATTTTTGCCTTTCATCCGAGCCTTTTCCGCCTCAGCCGCTCATCCTAAGGCATTTTTGCCTTTCATCCGGGCTTTTTCAGCCTCAACTGCTCATCCTAAGGCATTTTTGCCTTTCATCCGGGCCTTTTCCGCCTCATCCGCTCATCCTAAGGCATTTTTGCCTTTCATCCGGGCTTTTTCAGCCTCAACTGCTCATCCTAAGGCATTTTTGCCTTTCATCCGGGCTTTTTCAGCCTCAACTGCTCATCCTAAGGCATTTTTGCCTTTCATCCGAGCCTTTTCCGCCTCAGTCGCTCATCCTAAGGCATTTTTTGTGTTTTTATAGTATTTCATGGCGCCACCATGGCATGATCGGGTAAGTCTCTCCCTTAATCCTAACGGTCTCGCCAATTTTTGGAGTGGAGATCGTGATGTGTTGCTCACTCCCCGCTCTCACAACGCGTTCAATCGGATCTGTCCAATCATGCAAGGCCAAAGTGAAGGCGCCCCAATGAATGGGAATCATTACTTTGCCCCGTACATCCAGGTGAGCCTGGACGGTCTGCTCAGGGAACATGTGGATAGCTGCCCAGCGTTCATCGTATTGGCCACATTCCATTAAGGTTAGATCAAAGGGGCCATACTTCGCACCGATTTCCTGAAAATGAGGACCATAACCGCTGTCTCCGCTAAAAAACAAGTTGGCCGAATGTCCCTTTACGACCCATGAGCACCATAATGTCGCATCTCTGTCCGTCAGACTTCTTCCGGAGAAATGCCGCGCCGGCGTACAGGCCAGCCGGAGTCCTTCGCAGTCGAACTCATCCCACCAATCATGCTCTTCAATGTTAGCAGGGTCTACTCCCCACCTGATCAGATGCCGGGACACGCCCAGCGGGACAATAAATCGTTTCACTTTGTCCTTCAGCCTCACAATGGAGCCGTAATCCAGATGATCATAGTGGTCATGGGAGAGCAGCACCACATCGACAGGCGGCAGCTGCCCGATATCAAAGGGCAGCTTGCCGCTGTATCGCTTGCGGCTGAAGACCGGAAAAGGAGAGGGCGCTCTGCCAAACATCGGGTCAAGCAGCAGCGTTGTTCCGTCAAGCTGCAGCACTACAGCGGAATGACCGAGCCAGGCAAGCTTCGGCTGGGAATCTTGGTCCCAGGAATCTACGCGCAGCGGCTCCATCACAACCGGTTGGCTGGGCCGCGCGTGCGGATTTTTTCTCATGAAATCGACGAGCATTCCAACCTTCTCCCCCGTAGTCGTATCCATCGCTGTAGGGATCAGGTTGATAAATTTATTTTTGACAAAGTTCCTTGACTGGCTTAGCTGTCGCCTCTGTTCTCTAGTCTGACTGGCCCCGAGCGGAGGATAATATCTAAGTATGAGATAAACAATAACTGCTAATGAAATTATTACACAACTACCTGTGAGCATTCTCTTCTTCAACCTTCCTCTCTGTGTTAAAGCAAGGGGCGGAGTATACGCTTGGTGTAATTCAATATCAGGCGACGCGGCAGAAAACGGGGCAATTGTGCCAGCATGTAGTTATTACATAGACAGCCATAAAGGGAACGGGCTGGAAGGCGGTCATAGAAGCAATATTGATCACCAATCCGCTAAAAACTCAAACATTTCGACTAAAAGGATAAAAAGTCTTTGCTCAAGAAGCTATTGGAGCCGAGCACCGCCGAAAAAAAGCTGCCGGTATGCTGCGGCTCCTATCAAGTGATGGCCTGGCTCTAATGCTGTCCCTTGTCCAGCGGCTTGGCAGGATCATTTTCGATTTCTTCTACAGCTTGAATAATTCTTTTGAGCTGCGTTACGACCGAATTCTCGCTTGTCAGCCAGTAATGAACCTCCGTCGCTTCCTTCCTGGAGTCCACAATTCCGGCCTGCTTCAGGATTTTCAGATGATGAGAAATCGTGGGTCTGGACATGGGTGATTGTTCAACGATCTGTGACACGTTCAGCCGTTTGGCGATCATGAACATCATAAGAATATCCTGTCTGACCGGATCGGCTATCGCCTTTAAGATGTCTGTGGATTGGCGAAGCTCATTCAGCAGCGCCTGTTTTTTTTGCAGCAATGTGCTATTGTCCCCGGTTCCTTGTGCCTCCGCCATAACAACCATCCTTTTCTAAAAAAGCTATCGATTAAATGTTTAAGCTTTTAATCATTTGAATGTAGTATAACCCATCTTCCTCAGCCTGAGCAAATAAAAACCACAGAGAAAAGTCTCTGTGGTCCACTCTTTATTCAAACTATGACACGAGTTTCAAGCCAAGAGACGCCCCCAAGATCATAGCGACAAAAACAAGCCGCTTCCAATCCCTGGCTTCCCCATATATAAACATCCCTATGAACGCCGCACCAACCGTACCGATTCCGGTCCAAATGGCATAGGCTGTCCCCATCGGAATGGTCTGCATTGCATACGTGAGCAGAATAAAACTCAAACCAAAGGTGAAGAGCATATACAGCAGCGCATCCCACTTTTTCTCGGATAAGCGTTTAATATTGATAACTCCAAATACTTCCATACAACCCGCTCCTACAAGCGCCAGCCAAGCCATAATCATTATCCTCCTTAATGCACAGTCTTCTCTTTATGTTTCTCTTGATCGCCAGTTACCATCTTCAAGCCGATAACGCCGATCAGCAGCACTGCGATGAGAATGATCTTTGATAGTTGGAAGGGTTCTCCAAATACGATGCTCTCCGCCAAAACAGTTCCTCCGGTTCCAATACCGGCAAACACTGCGTACACTGTTCCCACCGGAAGTTGCCGCGACGCCAGTACAATCAACAAAAAGCTAAGCGCCAAAGCCACCACTGTAATGCTCCATCCGACTATCGTCTCAGAATGCTTCAAACCGGACACCCAAAATATTTCCAAAATCCCCGATAGAAATACGTACAGCCAATTGCGGTTCATCTTCTAACCCTCCTTTCATTACCTAACGGTCGTTAGTTAGATTATGTTTTAAAATAATGATATTGTCAATAGTCTTTACAAAAAACCCCCTCGCTACAGCGAAGGGGCTTATAACTTTACTATTTTTCACCTTTGAAATGCTGTTACTGAATCCCTCTCCAAAAAATCGGAAGGATCGCCTGCAAACGCCTCTGATAAGGGTCCGCTCCCGCATAGATCAACTCCACCATGCATCCATCTACGATGGTTAAATAGCCGATTCCCACTTCTTCCGGCTTCTTGACCTGATTCCTAAGCATACGAATGAGGATGCGCTGCATATCCTGGACGAAGGGGTTCAGCAGACCCAGAATCTCCTGTTCCAGCTTGGCAGGGGGGAAAAACATCACCCGCAGCAAAAACTTCATCGTTTCATCCGTTTCATATTCTGTTTGGATCCAGTCAAAAAATCCTTCGAGCTTAACTTGGAGCCCCAGATGTTGATTAATTACAAAGTACTCAACAATACGTTTACGGATAGAAGTGCAGGCATAATTGGCGACGGACATGAACAAGTCATCTTTCCCCTTATAATGGGCATAAATTGAAGGTTTTTTGATGCCGACATCCTCGGCAATATTCGCCAGGGAAGCCCCCTCATAACCGTTGCGGGCAAAGTGTATTAATGCAGCATCACGAATATTGATTTCACTCATGAATTACCTACCTACTTTGCGAATAGTGTCAGCTGCCCCATTTCAGGGCGGCTTCCTTATATAGTAGCATTTGAGTGTAGATACTTCTAGTTTGCTCGCCGGATCTTAACTTCGTTTATTTCATTTTGAATTGCTCAAGCAAATTCTGCAGTTCCTGAACCATTGAACTTAATGATTTGGCGGAGGCTGAAACTTCTTCCATGGAAGCCAGCTGTTGTTCACTGGCTGCCGCAACACTTTGAGTCGCGTCTGACGCTTCTCCGGAAATTCGGGCAAGATCCTCCATTGTAGCGCTTATTTGCTGGGAGCCGGCAGACATTTGCTCGGAGACCGAAGATACCTCCTGAATTTGGTTAACGATTTGTTGAATTTCCTTTACAATGCCGGTGAATGCCTCTCCGGCGTGTTCCACAAGTACTGTGCTGGAATGCACTGCTTTTGTTCCGATTTCAACCGATTGTACCGCGGCTTCCGTCTCGCCCTGCATTTCTTCGATAATTTCCCGAACCTTCTCAGCGGAAAGTTTGGTTTGTTCGGAAAGCTTGCGAATTTCCGTAGCGACTACAGCAAATCCCTTGCCGTGCTCACCCGCACGTGCTGCTTCAATCCCGGCATTCAGTGACAGCAGGTTAGTCTGTGTGCTAATCCCGCTGATCACATTGATGATATTGCCTATATCGACGGAACGGTCTCTGAGCTGATTCATATGCACGGCCGTAACCAAGACAGAACGATTGGCTTCGTTCATATCACGGACTGCCTGCTGAATGATCTCATTCCCCTGCTCCGCCTGCCGTGAGGTATTCTGCGAAGCGTCATATAAACTGGACGAAGACTCAGAAATCCGCTGAATGCCAATAGCCAGCTCCTCAAGCGACCTGGCGCTTTCTTGAGTCCCCACAAGCTGAGTTTCCGCTCCAATTGCCACCTCTTGAATGGTATTGGCAATATCCTCAGCCACCGTACTTGTCTGGTCTGCACTTGCCGTCAGCTCTTCCGAGGTGGACGCGACATGCAAGGAATGTTCGGTTACTTTAGCCATCATTGTATTCAGAAGGTCACTTGTATCATTTAAATTTTCCGCCATCTTGCCAAACTCATCTTTCGTTTTCACCTCAATGGAATAGGTGAAATCCCCTTGAGCCAGGTGTTCGGCCATAGAATTAACACGTGTTGTATGAGCTGTCAAGTTACGGGTGTAGAGTAGAATAACCACTACAATCAGAGCCATTCCAATGATTAGAAACATTGCAGCTTGCAGCAGCAATGCATTTATCTTTTCTTTAAGCTCTTGATCCGGCAAAGCTACGGCTACGATCCAGTCTGTCTGCTCCAGCTTGGAGAAATAGACATGGACGAGCCCTTCAGAGGACGTATATGTTGCAGCGCCTTTTCCTTCTTGCAAAATAGTATTCGCTAAAGTCGACAGGGCGGGATCCTTATCCTCCTGAAGTTTCACCTTCATAATTTTTTCCGTCTGGGGTCCTGCCAGATAGGTACCGTTTTTATCGAGCATAAACGCCCATCCGCTGACACCTACCTCGGTCTCTGAGACAATTGTTTGCACAGTATCCAAATTAATGTCTCCGGCTGTCACTCCGATGAAACGTTGTTGATCATCATACACAGGAACAGACGCCGTAACCATGATTGACTTGGTGATTTCGTCGTAGAAAGGGTCAGTGTATTGTGTCTCTTTTTGGTTGACTGCAGTTTTATACCATTCTTTCGCTGGGTAGTTGTAGCTGGGATCATTATAGTCATGGGTAACAATAATTTGATTCTGCTCATGATAGGCATAGGAGGATACATACTTGATATTGTTGTTATATACATGGGGTTCAAAATAAACACCTACGCCGAAAGTATCCTTGTTCACGTCAAGCGTGTTCTTGAGAATCGCATCATAATCCTCCAGAGTCAGCTTGGTGTAGTGGCTTTGAATTGATTTCGCTATCGTTTCCGGTACTCTGCCATGAGAGGTTATCCGGTTCTGAATACTTTGGTTGGTATTTGCCAGCTGCTCCTGCATGCTGTTCTCCGTCTGCTCAAGCAAAAGACTATGGGATTTAAGGATAACGACCGAAGAGACTCCAATAACAATTACAAGAAGAAGCGGCATAATGAGAAATAGTGTTTTGGCTTTAATGCTCCTTATTTGCATCTAAATTGCCTCATTTCCATATTAAAATTAACAGCTTATGGTTATATATCGACACGGTTCGACATAATGATGAGTGGGATTTGTTAACACTTTTGCAGATAAACTCAGGATGGCCAAAACTACTTCGTTAGGACAAAAAGAATGAAACCAAGGCTCAAATCCATAATCAACGGTTGACTTGGGCCCGGCGACCATGGATCATTTAGCGGCTCCTGAGTCCGTTTGACCAGATAAATGAGCTGTTTTCGCGAAATAACGTTTCTCCGGTCCATTTGGTCTGCCACAATAGACCTTTCAGCTTCCCACTAAAAAAACGCCCCTTTAAGGAGCGTTTCAGAAGAGTTATTACTTTTAATCTATTCCTTTTTGTTTCTCCTAGTGAGAGAAGCGGAAGCAATTCGACGCGTTGGCTTTACAAGCAGGCGTACACGATATTTCTTAAACGCGGATGTACGAAAGGTTCCTGATTGTTCAGCAAATGCTGCGCATACATGACCGTAAGCTGCGAAGCCGGATCAATGATAGCCAGACATCCGGCTGCGCCGCTCCAGCCAAATTCGCCGAGCGGGCTCAGCGAGCCGCTGTTTGCTTTGTAGACATGGGTTCTGACGCCTAGGCCATAGCCATAACCTTTCAGTTGCTCCCAGGAGAAATCGCTGCGCATCTTCTCAGTCAAATGATCCGTCCGCATCAGCTCCACCGACGCCGGTGACAGAATGCGCACACCGTCCTGGCTTGTTCCCTGATGGGTAAGCGCATTCAGGAACAGGACGTAGTCACTTACGGTGGACAGCAGCCCCGCCCCGCCGCTCTCAAATTCCGTTCCAATCCGGAAACCGTTCCCGTCCCTCCGGACAGCCCTGTTCAATTCTTCGTTATATTCGTACTGCGGGGCCAGACGGTTTCGTTGCTCATCCGAGAGGTCGAAGCCTGTATCATGCATGCCCAGCGGCCCTGTAATTTCATCCCGGATATAGGTTCCGAATGATCTGCCGTCCACAACCTCGACGAGAGCTGCGAGAACATCATGGCACATACTATAACTCCACCGGGTACCCGGCTCGAATAGTAACGGCTCCTTGGCGAGTGCCTTCGCGAAGGCCCGTGTCGGCACCTTGCCGTTGGTGCTTTTCACTACTTCCTGGATAGAAGGCGATCCGATGTCATAGGAGAACCCGGCCGTCATGGTAAACAGGTCGCGCACCGTGATTGGCCTAATCGCCCTCTCAAGTTCGGTCCGGCCGCCCGGCAGCGTCTTGCTCACGGTCATTTCCGCGTATTCGGGCAGATAGGCCGACAGCGGATCATTCAGCAGAAGCGCTCCCTTCTCAACGAGCCGAAGTGCCGCTGTACACGTCATGATCTTCGTCATCGAGTAGATATTAATGATCCGCCCTTCATCGATTGGAGTCTTCTCTTCCAGGTTGACGTAGCCGTTACGGTAACGAAAAACCGTTTCGTTGCGATACCTAACAAGCACCTCGGCCCACGGAATACGCCAGGAGGTGATGTGGTCGATAAATGAAGATAGAGGCTTAAAGTCCATGATTCGCCATCCTTTATGTTAATATTCATATACCCTATATAGAATGAACTTGAGATTTGCGGTGAATGTTTGGACTTCCGGCCGCTGTTGTCGTAAGAATTTCTTGATGTATACCGCTATTCGCAGTGGAAATCCGGGGACAGCTTATACTTACGAGGCGAGCTTTCCTATGGAAAGCTTCGGGGCCGGCGCTATCCGCTCCTACAGTTCCAAAATCCCCCTCCGTTACTCTCACCTTCTTTTTTCATTTTTCAGTTCATTCTATATAAGTATATCTAGTTCCCCCTGGAACGGACAGATTCTGAAACGACTTTTAGTAGCACATTTTCGACCTTCTTGCCTGGCGGGTACAGATGTTTGCCCGTTACTTGGCAGTATGGTGAAGCGCCGACCGGTAGTCCAGAGGCGTCATTCCCTTGTTTTTTTTGAACAGTTTGCAAAAATAAGCGGGGCTTAGCCTTCCGACCTCGAAAGCGATTTGCTGCACCGATTTGTTGGAGTTCCCCAATAACACGCAGGCTTCGCGGATTCTTCTGGCTGTGACGTAATCTGTTAGAGATACCCCCGTGTATTGCTTGAACAGATGGGGCACGTAGTAGGATGAAAGATGCAGTTTCCCGGCCAACAGCTCCAGACTAAAGGGCTCCCGGAAATGGCCTTCAATCCAATCCATAATGGATTCGATATGAGCGGTTTTTTTGACGGACCAGCCTTCCGGTGAAAGCTCTGTATGGGGAATGACCGCCAGTTGAAGATGACGCAGCAAGGATATCAGAAACAAGATGCGGGCTTCTTCCTGCTCCTCGCCGGGTATAAGTACCGCCTGAACATGGCTCTCCATCACTCCCATCAGCCGGTTTTGCGCGAAGGTGAACCTGGGCGAAGACAAAGATCCCTTGGACAGAAAACGGAGAAACGCCTGAAGCTTGGGATAAGGGACCAGAAACGGCTCCAGGTACCGGGGATCGAAGGTCAGATTTGTGCGGATATAGCGGGCTTCATTTCCGCCGGGCACCTCCAACTTGTGCAGTTGGTAAGGCTGAAAGCAGAAGAGCGTGCCTCCTTCCAGTTCGTAGGAGCGGCCCTCCACCTCCACTGCCCCTTGCCCTTCATGGATAAACAACAACTCCAGACCCTGATGCGCATGAAATTTAAGAAAATGATCATCCAGCCACTCATCCCGGAAAGCAAGAAAAAAGCTGCTTTGACCGGGATCCATATGTTCAATATGAGCCACCAACTCTCCCGCCCCCACATCGCCATAATCGCAATTTGGTTATATTTTAGCACAACAGAGAATCATTCGTCCGGTTATATAATAGAGGCAGCATGATACCAAGAAATGGAGGATGCCGCCATGTGGGCACAAGCCATCGAAGAGGCCTTGCGTGTGGTTTCACAAAATATTGACCGGTTTGGAGACGAGTTCCCCCTTACCAGCACCCAGGGAAACCGGATCTACCGGCTAACCACGGGTAACGATTGGACCGAAGGCTTCTGGACCGGGCTGCTTTGGCTGTCTTATGAATACTCCAAGGATCCCCGTTTTCGGACTGCCGCCTTACAAACGTTGGACAACTTTCGAGAACGTCTCGGGCACCGGGTGAACCTGGATCACCACGACATCGGATTTCTATACTCCCTCTCCACCAAAGCCCATTGGATCCTGGAACGGGACGAAACCTCCCGGTCTACCGCCTTGCAGGCTGCGGATGTTCTGCTGGAAAGATGGCGCGACACCCCGGGAATTCTCCAGGCGTGGGGTCAAAGGGATGATCCCGAGAACGGCGGGCGCATTATCATCGATTGCCTGATGAATCTGCCTCTGCTGCATTGGGCTTATCAGCAAACCGGACGAGAGGTGTACCGTCAGGCCGCCGAGAAGCAAACGGCCGTAAGCCGCCGATTTCTGGTCCGCGGAGATGATTCCACGTACCATACCTTCTACTTCGATCCGGTGACCGGGGACTCCATCCGCGGCGGCACCCACCAAGGCAGCCGGGACGGCTCCACCTGGACTAGAGGGCAAGCCTGGGGCATCTACGGGTTTGCGCTTGCTTATCGCTATATCCGGCAACCCGAGCTGCTGGATACCTCCAAGCGGCTCGCCCGCTATTTTGTAGACCGGCTCCCCGAGGACGGTGTGGTGTACTGGGATTTTGACGTGCCGCAAACGAAGGAGACCAAACGGGACAGTTCCGCAGCAGCCATCGCCGCATCGGGAATGCTCGAGCTGGCCACTTTGCTTCCGGAGGGAGACATCGATCGGGAATGGCTGTCAACCGCTGCCGGGCGAATCGTTGCCTCCCTTGTTACTGGCTATTCCACGAAAGGAGAGCCCGATGCGCAAGGCCTGCTGAACCGGGGTTCCTACGCGGTCCGGCTTGATATGTCTCCCGACGATTATGTAATCTGGGGTGATTATTTCTATCTGGAGGCCTTGATGCGCTTGGAACGTGGAGTACCCGGCTATTGGTACGAGCGGGAATGACATTCTGGCTGCGGAACCCTAACAGGAAAGGACAGATGTACGCCTATGAACAACTCAACTGCACTCAACCAGCTCCTGCAAGTTGCGGGTGAGAGCATGGCGGTTAGCTGCCATGCTGTTCCGACATGGCAGATTCCCGGCTATTATTTCGATGCGGCCGGACATCTGGCGGCCAAACGTCTCATGGAGGCGGATGCCCAGGCCGCTTATACAACTGCGCTAGCCTACCGGTACACCGGCGAACCCGGATATGCGGACAAGGCGATCGAACTGCTCCACGGCTGGGCAACCGTCAATAAGGAATTGGCCGGTGATGACGGCCCCCTTGTCTCTGCCTATTTGGGCGTAGGCCTGATTCAAGCGGCTGAGCTTATCAACAACTATCCGGGCTGGCGCAAGGAGGACAAACATCTATTCGACTGTTGGATGACCGGGGTGTGCCTGCCCGAATGGGATCGTATTCCGCTCCGTAACAATTGGTGGAGCTGGAGCTTGTACGCCCAATTGTTCCTTTTTCGCTTCATGGACGACAAAGCCCGTTTTGCGGAAGAAGTCACCCATCTCAAGGAACATATTGACGATTCTGTTGCGGCTTCCGGATTTCTTCCAGAGGAAACAACGCGAGGACAAAAATCCATCTGGTACCACTATTTCGCTCTGGCTCCCCTTACGGCAGCCATGAAGGTGATCCATGACACTACTGGCGAAAATCTGTTCGACTGGACCTCTCCCGGTGGAAAAAACATCAAAACGGCACTCGATACCTTATTTTATTATGCCGATGGGCGCGTAGAGGAGTGGCCGTACGACAAAGAGCAGAGCTTCCCCGCACCGCTGGCAGCCGATACGTGGCCGCTGGATTTATTTGAAGCCATGTCCAAGGTTTACAAGGATCCCGAATATGAACGTTTGGTCTCTCCCTACCGCCCGATAACCGGCAATCTAAACATAAACAGCGGGTATTATCAATCCTACGCCTGGATTTTTCCGGAGCTGCATTTGTTTTTGAAGTAGCCTACAGGTGATCGCTTATGTGAACATCCGCTAACGAACCGTTGTTTGTTGGGGTCGCACTGCTTGCAGGAACGCTATCTGCACCGTCAGATTGTCGAGAAACCCAGGTCTTTTGGAGACCTCGGGTTTCTTTTTAGATTTTAGCGTATCTAGAATCGAGAAAACTGGGGGTTACCCCCGTTTTTCCAGGCGATCTATGCGCAAAGCCGTTTCATTAATATGCTGTTCAGGTACTTCGTTTGAAGCCTCTCTTAGCTCATCCTTACTGTGGGATTGGCATCGAAGAGTTTGTTCATTGCAAAAGAAAGATGATATTATGGCCCTGATACCACAATAAGCAGCAAGACCACTTAGCCATAATGTATAAAAAGAATTGGAGTGAAACTATTGATCAAGATACTCGTCGTAGAAGATGATAAACATGTAAGAAGACTTCTTGAAGCTGTGCTAAAACGCGAAGGATATTCTGTTGTTACTGCCGAAGACGGAGTTAAAGCTCTGGAGATCCTTGATTCGCAGCATATTGATCTAATCATACTGGATATCATGATGCCTAATATGGATGGTTATGAATTCGCTAAGGAAATAAGAGATGCCAATAGCTTGATCCCCATTCTTATGGCCACAGCCAAACATCTCCCGGAAGATAAGAAAAAGGGGTTCCGGCTTGGAACCGATGATTATATGACCAAGCCCCTTGATACCGAAGAAATGCTTCTTAGAATCCAAGCTCTGCTTCGCCGTTCCCAAATTGCAAGTGCCCGTAAACTGGTAGTTGGTAAAGTCATTCTTGATTATGACGCTTTGACGGTAACCCGGGAGGACGAGAAGCAAACCCTTCCGCAAAAAGAATTCTATTTGTTGTATAAGCTATTATCCTACCCGGACCGTATTTTCACCCGTATCCAGATCATGGACGAAATATGGGGCATGGAGAATGAAAGTACGGATACCACCGTTAATGTGCACATCAATCGTCTACGGAAACGGTTTGAAGCTTATCCGGAGTTTGAACTGGTTTCCGTTCGGGGTCTGGGATACAAGGCGGTGAGAAAACCATGAGCAAAATGAGTAACAAACTCAACAACAGAATCTCTCTTCCCATCTATTTCTCCCTTGCCGTATTCTTCATCTTTCTCATTACTGTTGTGATTACAGGGCTGCTGTTCTATTTTGCGCGTATTTTTGGCTTGTTGAATGAACACATTGCCCAAGATGGCACCTTGCTTCCCGTAATGACATTAATTGCCTGCACAATTATCGGTACCACGATATCGGCTGTCACAAGCCGGAAAATGGTAAAATCCATCCGGATGTTTATAGAAGCCACGGATCGGCTTGCCAGCGGTGACTTCTCCATGCGTCTTCAGCTCAAAAGCCCCCCGGAGTTTAAAATTCTGTCGGAGAACTTTAACCGCATGGCTGAAGAGCTTGGGGGTATCGAGATTCTGCGAACCGATTTTGTAAACAATTTTTCCCATGAATTCAAAACACCGATTGTATCTATCAAAGGATTTGCCGAAGTCTTAAAGAATGATGATCTTACCAAAGAGGAACGGGAGGAATATCTAGACATTGTCATTGAGGAATCGGCCAGACTTGCCTCCCTCGCCTCGAATGTCCTGGAGCTGTCCAAAATTGAGACACAATCGATTCTGACGAACAAAGGGTGGTTTAATGTCGGGGAGCAAATTCGCCAATGTGTGCTGCTGCTTGCTGCCAAATTTGAGAAGAAGAACCTGTCACTGAACGTTAATATTCAGGATTATGAACTCTCCGGCAACAAAGAGCTGTTAAATCAAGTCTGGCTGAATTTGTTGGACAACGCGATCAAATTCACTCCAGAGCATGGCGAAATTAAAGTTAGCATGGAGAAAAATGAAGATAGCATTGTGATTCTATTCCGTGACAACGGAAGCGGCATTCATCCGGAGGCTCTTCCCAGGATATTCGATAAGTTTTATCAGCAGGACACTTCCCACTCGACTGCAGGCAATGGTCTTGGATTAGCGATCGTGAACAAGATCATTCATCTGCACGAAGGAACGATTGCTTGCAGCAGCACCCCATCACAAGGGACCACGTTTACAATTACAATACCGAATGGACTTTGACTCAAGTCTTGAAAGAACTGAATGGTTCTTTCAGGGCTTTTTCTTTTTTCAGAAAAGTTAATTTTCAGTTTATCTTGTTTCGTTATCATGTATGCAACACCACATAAAGGAGTCAAAGATATGGTCACTATACTTAAATACTTGAAACCGAAGGAATGGGCTCTAGTCAGTATCAGCCTTCTCTTCATTATTGCACAGGTATGGCTGGATTTAGAATTGCCCGGTTATATGAGCGATATTACCCGTCTTATACAGACACCGGGAAGTGAAATGAGCGAAATTATTGCAGCCGGAGTCTGGATGCTGCTCTGTGCCCTCGGCAGCTTAGCCACCTCCATTATTGTGGCAGGCATTGCCGCCAGAACCGCGGCTAACTTCTCTTCAAGATTACGCTCCAAATTGTTCGATAAGGTACAGTCGTTCTCCATGGAAGAAATCAACAACTTCTCTACAGCCAGTCTAATTACCCGGTCAACGAATGACATAACGCAAGTGCAGATGCTGATTGTCATTGGTCTGCAGATGCTGTTGAAGGCTCCTATCCTTGCAGTCTGGGCGTTGCTCAAGATCACGGGCAAGAGTTGGCAGTGGTCGCTCTCTACCGGTGTCGCTATTGGCGTGTTAATTCTGATTGTCGGCATATGTATCGTGCTCGTGCTGCCGAAATTCCAAAGATTGCAGCAACTGACGGACAACCTTAATCGTGTTGCAAGAGAGAACCTCACCGGACTGCGTGTCATTCGCGCGTATAATGCGGAAAGCTATCAGGAAGATAAATTTGGAGTAGCCAACAACGAGCTTACCCGGACGAATCTCTTCGCCAACAATGTATTGTCCATGCTGATGCCAAGTATTTCTCTCATTATGAGCGGTTTAAGTCTCGCTATCTATTGGATAGGTGCTGTGTTGATTCAAAATGCCGATAGTACCGCAAAGATGGGCTTATTTTCAGATATGATTGTCTTCTCATCCTATGCGATGCAGGTGGTTATGGCATTCATAATGTTGATCATGATTTTTATTCTTATGCCCCGTGCCCATGTCTCTGCCAAAAGAATCAACGAAGTGTTGGATACTAAACCAAGCTTACAGAACGGATCGCTTACCTACTCCAGGGCGGATCGGGTTGGCGAAGTCGAATTTAGAAATGTCAGCTTCAAATATCCGGATGCAGATGAAAACGTCGTTCAGGACATCAGTTTTACGGTGAAAAAAGGAGAAACCGTAGCATTCATCGGTTCAACCGGATGCGGAAAAAGTACCCTAGTTAATCTGATCCCCCGCTTTTATGATGCTACAGCAGGAGAAGTCCTGGTGGATGGTATCAATGTCAACCAATACGAACAAAGTGCGCTGCGCAACAAAATGGGATACGTATCCCAGAAAGCGATTTTGTTTGGCGGCACGGTAAGCTCCAATGTTGCCTTTGGCGATAATGGCAGTAATCTGACATCGGATGTCGTTGATGCCGTTTATACCTCTCAAGCTTCGGATTTTGTGGAAAAGATGGACGGCAGCTACGAGGCCCATGTCGCCCAAGGTGGCTCGAACCTGTCCGGCGGGCAGAAACAACGTCTTTCTATTGCCCGGGCCATTGCGCGCCGTCCCGAAATATTGATCTTCGACGATTCCTTCTCAGCACTTGATTATAAGACAGACCGCAAATTGCGCAGTGAGCTGAAGAAAGAATCCCGCGGCACAACGATGCTGATTGTTGCCCAACGAATTGGTACTATCAAAGACGCGGACAAAATTATTGTACTGGAAGCCGGATGTATTGCAGGCATGGGGACACATGATGAATTAATGCAGTCCTGCAGTATCTACCAGGAAATTGCCTACTCACAACTTTCCAAGGAGGAGCTGGCCTAATGAACAAGAGCAAAAAGCAACTCAACACCTGGAGCAAACTTCTCCGCTATGGCAGAAAATATATTCCCGTAGTTCTTATTGCAATTATCAGTGCGGCAATCGGCACGGTACTGACTTTGCTCGGGCCGGATAAGCTATCGGAGATGACTGACTTGATCACCGAGGGCATCGTCACCGGCATTGATATGGAAGCCGTAACTACCATTGGACTCTTCCTTGTATTTATCTATCTCCTTAGCTCTGTATTGTCTTTGGCACAAGGATTAATTATGTCCGTAGTTACACAAAGGGTTTCCAAAAGCTTAAGAACCGATCTCTCCCGTAAAATGAACAGGCTTCCGATCTCTTATTATAATAAGTCTACAACCGGTGACATCCTGTCCCGGGTTACAAACGACGTGGATACCATCGGGCAAGCCTTAAATCAGAGCGTCGGTACACTGGTAACCGCCCTCGCCCTGTTTGTCGGGTCTCTCATCATGATGTTCAAAACGAATGTGATTATGACCATTACAGCGATTGTTGCCACTGTAATTGGCTTTGGCCTCATGGCGGCAATTATGAAAAAATCTCAAAAATATTTTCAAAGCCAGCAAGAATATTTAGGAAAAATCAATGGCCATGTAGAGGAAGTCTATTCAGGACATACTGTAGTGAAGGCCTACAATGGCGAAGCGCAAATGCGTAGTACATTTGAATCCCTGAATATGAATCTAAAAGATAGTGCATTTAAAGCACAGTTCCTCTCCGGTCTCATGATGCCAATTATGATGTTTATAGGAAATCTTGGGTTTGTGGCCGTTTGTGTCGCAGGGGCTGTACTTGCTATGAACGGGACGATATCCTTTGGGGTTATTGTGGCCTTCATCCTGTATGTCCGTTACTTTACACAGCCGCTCTCACAGATTGCGCAAGCCGCACAAAGTTTACAATCGGCGTCCGCGGCAAGCAAACGTATCTTTGAATTCCTGGAAGCTGATGAAATGGACAATGAGAGCCATAAGGAAAGGCACCTTGAAACCGCTGCGGGTAAAGTGAAATTTGAACATGTGAAATTTGCTTATGAGAATTCAGACCAGCTTATTATTAAAGATTTCTCTACCGAGGTTGAGCCTGGGCAAAAAATCGCTATAGTCGGTCCAACCGGCGCAGGGAAAACAACGCTTGTAAACCTTCTAATCCGGTTTAATGAAATAAAGGGCGGGGAAATTTATATTGATGGTACCCCGATCAGCAGTTTAACCAGAGAAAACATCCATGATTTATTCTGTATGGTTCTGCAGGACACCTGGCTTTTTGAGGGTACTATCAGGGAAAACTTAGTGTACAACAAAACGGGCGTAACCGATAAAGAAATCGAAGAGGCTTGTAAGTCAGTGGGCTTGCACCATTTCATACAGACCTTGAGTGCCGGATACGATACCGTGCTAAACGACAAAGTCAATTTATCTACCGGGCAAAAGCAACAGCTTACGATCGCCCGCGCGATGCTCAAGGATGCGCCGATGCTCATCCTCGATGAAGCAACAAGCTCGGTCGATACAAGAACGGAACTGTTGATTCAGCAGGCGATGGATAAGCTCATGGAAGGAAGAACCTCCTTCGTGATTGCACATAGACTCTCAACAATTAAGAATGCCGATGTGATTCTGGTTCTGAAGGATGGCGATATCTTGGAAAGCGGCAGCCATCATGAACTGCTTGCCAAAAATGGCTTCTATGCGGAGCTTTACAATAGCCAATTCGAACAAGCATCTTAAACCGATTATTTCATCACTTATGGTTCAGCACATACGAAGGGGGTGTCCCAAGCCATAAAACGGCTGCTTGGGACACCCCTCGCTAGTTTAGTCTTGCTCCTCCGCCCTTTGCAGAATATCGCCCGCATTCCGCAGCAGATAGGAGGCGGCTTCCGCCTGGATATGCTTGCCGCTTTGCGCTTGAACCTGATGAAGGAACGCTTCCACTTGACCCTTATCCAGTTTCATAAGCAGACTGTTCGCAATTCCGTGGTTGTCTATCCAGGACTTCTCCCTGAACAGGTTGACGAGTGCCTTCAGCGAGCTGACATCGGCATACGTTGAGAAGGTCACTGTGCTCTCCTGCGTATTCCCCGCGCCGTCGCTGACGGTTACGGCGAAGTTGTGGGAGCCGGGGTTCAGTGTATACAGCGGAACCGGCGTTCCCGGTTCTACGGCTTGCTCATCCAGCCGGGCAACGGTCTTGCCGGAATCCACCCCGGACATCGCATCAACGGCTGTCCACAGCAGTGTCAGGGTTTCCGTGCCCGTATAGGCTCTGGCGCCCGGCTCTGTAACGGATAGCTCAGGGGCGCTGCTATCCAGCTTGAAACTCAAGGTTTGAGTCTCCTCCCTGTTTCCGGCCGAGTCAACAGAACGGTAGGCTACCGAATAATGGCCGTCCTGGCTGAAAGTCACAGGTCCCTGGTAAGGCAGCCATGTCTCTCCGCCATTCGTGCTATATACAGTGTCCGTTACACCGGTACCCGAATCAGTGGCACTCAACTGAACCGTAACGGGGTGAGTATACCAGCCGTCCAAACCGTCAGGCAGCGCCGGGGTCGTGGCGGCCGTAGTTACGGGTGCGGCCTCATCAATCCGTGAGAACTTGACGTTATCGATCCATAATTCACTGAAACCGCCGACATAGAATCCAACCGTTCCTGTTGGATGATGTTGGGGATCGGAACCCGCAAGCTTCAGTTCATCGTTCACATAGACGCGGATACTGGTGCCGTCGGCCAGGATACGAAGGTTGTATTCCGTATTTGGCTGCAAATCCATAGCGGGAATGTTCTTCGTCTGCAGCACCGCCCAAGTCGGGCTGTAGAGAATCCACTGTGAGGTGCCGTCCGCCAATTTCTTGTACGCGATCTTGCCGGAGGTGCCGGAGGCGGAACGGTCATACACATAGAATGTACCCAGATCCGGCATCACGGCAGGTGTTCTCAGCTTGAAGGTCAGATCGTAGTCCGTAAACAGCTTCGGATGAAGCGCGGAAGCGCCCTTCAGAATTCTGTACATTTTGTTCCCGTTCACAGTCGTGATGCTGCGGTTCGGATCCACCGGCCAGCCGTTCGCTCCCGAATCGTAATCTGTGTAGTGAAGGACATCCGAAACCTGGATGGTGACAGAGGCCGTGGCTGCCGGGTTGGCCACGGAGGTGACAGTGACCACGGTCTCCCCTTTGGAGAGCGCCGTAACCGTTCCGTTCTCATCGACAGAGGCAATCTCCGGATGTGTGGACTCCCAGACCACGTCACGGTTCAAGGCATCCGAGGGGTCGAACTGGACCTGCAGCGGCTGCTGCTCATCTAACACCATGTTGATGCTGCTCTTATCCAGCAGCAGACCGGCCACATCTGTTGTCGGTACCGTGAATTTAATATCGTCGAACAAGAGATAATCAAAGCCCCCGGCATAGAATCCGACTTTGCCGGAAGGATTAAAGGTCGGATCACTGGCTTTCAGCTTGAGTTTGCCATCGGCGTAGACGCTGATCTCCTTCCCCTTGACGATGATCTTCATGTTGTAGACGGTATCCGGCAGCAGGTCCTGAGTGGCCAGCATATTCTGCTTAACCGTACCCCAGGCCGCATTATAGAGAATCCACGAAGACGTTCCGTCGGCATACTTCTTGTACCCGATCCGGCCTCCGCTGCCGGCCGGGTTCAGCCGGTCGAACACATAGAGAGTGGCCAATTCCGGAATCGCCGGGGGGGTCTTCAGCTTGAAGGTCAATTCGTAATTGCTGAAGTCGTTCTCATTCAGCGTTGTCGCCCCTTTGAGCAGCTTATACATGTGGTTGCCGCCCTCAACCTCCACAATGCTCCGGTTCGCATCGCTCGGCCAGCCGTTCCGGCCGTTCTCGAAATTCGTATCCTCCATAATCCCGTCGCCGACCTCGACTGTTACCTGGACTTCGTCCCTCAAAAGCGGGTTCTCCGCAGAGACCGCCGTGACGACCGCGTTCCCCAGATTAACCCCCTTCAGCTTGCCGTCCGCATCCACTTTTACCACGGAGGGGTCGCTTGAGGTATACTCCAGTTTATTATTGGTGGCGTTCCACGGAAGAACCGCCGAGTACAGAGTATGCGATTTCCCAATACCGAGGGTAATGGCATCCTCATAGAGCACGACTCCTTGGACCGGGATTACATCCGGTGCCAGATAAGGGCCGGCTTTGCCTGTGATTCCCATCTCGCTAAAGGGAACCGACTGGAAGCCAGGGATCTGTGCGAACACCTCGGCATCCGCCTTCAGATTCAGATCGCCGCCCGCCAGATTCACGAACCCCGGATCTCTTTCTGTTACCCAGTTGTTCGCGTATTGAACGAGATTCAACTTATCGTAAGCTCCATTCGCATTCGTTGTGCTGCTTCTCGTCTTGGTCGGATTATAGATGACATTGTTCTGGAACGTGTTTGTGTCAGGATAATACCGGTTCTCTGTAAAGAAGTCCGCCAGCTCCGGGTATTTGGCCAGATGCGGCATCCCGACGAAGTTGTTGTATTTCTCGAACAAAGCATGCCACGGCTGCATGTAGTTTTTGGAGATTTGCTGCTCCGGTCCGTCGCCCAAGTACATATCCGAGTAATCATAAGGAACCTTGGCGTCGATAAAAAGATTGTTCCGGGTGCGGATATGCGCACCTCCGTTGTTCAGAACGGCCGAATTGCCCATCTTGTAGAAAATATTTTCTTCAATCGTAATTCCCATCGTGAAGTTGTCCGGATATACGCCCTGCACCCCGGCTTTGCCTTCCCCGATGTGATGGAAGTAATTCCTCCGGATTACCGAACCCCGCTCCTGCGGCGCAGCGCCCAGATTCATATAGATGGCCCCGAGATCCGAGAACGTTTTGCAGACATCATAGATGTCATTGTACTCCACAAGATGGTCGTTGCCGAAGATCAGGATACCGGGATGCGGGGCATCATGAATTTCATTGTGGGAGATGCGGTTCCCTGCTCCCGTCAGAATCACAGCGGGGTTATAGGCTTTATGGTAATAGGCAAAGTCATGGATGTGGCTGTTCTCCACCACATTGTTGCCTGGCGTAAGCGTCAGTCTGTCTCCGCCGTTCAGGATGACTCCCGTTCCCCCGACATGATGAATATGCGAGCTGACGACGGCATGGTTCACCCCGGACGCCTTGGCGAAGTCGTCGTATAACCAGCGGCTCTGGGTATTGATCCGCACACCTCCTTCGGTGAAATTGCGGATCTCGCAATGCACCAGCCGGATATGGCTGCCGCCCATGATGACCGCTCCTGAATCCCGTCCGTTCTCCAGAATCAGGTCCTCGAAGGTTACATACGACGTATTGAGGGTATTGATCATGGGGGTCTTCAGCATGGACACGGTAATTTCCGGATGATCCGCCTGGAAAGCGGCCGTCGGCATGAAATACAGGATCCCTTGGCTCCGGTCAATATAATACTCCCCCGGCATGTCGATCTCTTCCAGCAAGTTCTGGGCGAAATGGAAGTCCGGGTACCAGTTTTTAAAAATACCGCTCATTTCCCCGTAAGCTAACGTGATAGACTTGTTCTGCGTATCAATCGAAGCGACTTTGTTGTATGACCATTCCCAGCTGTAGCCGAAGATCCCGTCAAGCCAAATATCATCAGCCTGGGTCCAGAGTTCAGGCCGTTCATAGGTGTAGGTGAAGGTGCCTCCCCGGGTCTGCAGATCGGGGTCCTTGCGGGTGGGTCCGGCGTCCAGGATATTCCCCATCTGGACCGTACCCTTATTCGGCCATCTGGCAAGGGTCATGCCTTCCCCTTCGAGATACAGCTCCATGGGGGGAGTCTGGCTGACATCGTTGGCTTTGTAGTAGCCATGACGGCTCATGACTCCATAATCGGCAATGCCGTGTCCCATGAGGTCCACCTGCAGAACTTTGGATCTTGCATCGGTGCTGATGATCCGGTTCAGAACCGATTCGTCTGTCACCGGGGAGAACCAGTCCTTCTCCAGTTCCCGGCCGCCGTTCAGCCGCACCGATTCACCCGGATAAGCCCGGTAGAGGATCGGTTTGTCAGCCGTCCCCGAATCCTGTTCCTCCAGCAGGAAACTTCCGGTCCGGTTGTATATGCCGCCCCTTAGGTAAACCGTAATTCCGCCGTCAGGCAACCCCGTGGTCTGCTTCAGCTGACGGATGGTGTCTCTGGCTTTTTCCAGGGTAAGGAAAGGAGCCTCCTTTGTCCCCATATTGGAATCGCTTCCACTTTCAGATATATAATAGACTGCTTCGGAACTTTGTGACTCCTCTGCTTGGATCGCCGCCGCCGGGAAACATCCTACTATCAAGACAATGATCGATAAGACAATGAACATTCTTCTTTTCATTTTATTGTAAAGCCTCCTTATCGATTGGAGTATCTGAAAGGGACCAACGAGGCTCCCCGGAGCTTACCCTTTCACCGATCCGATCATCGTTCCTTTCTCAAAGTACTTCAGCAAAAAAGGATACAGGACGAGCACAGGCAAAGAGCATACGATCACCGACGCCATCTTCAGGCTCTCCGGCGCGGGAGGCGTCAGATTCGTTGCCGTAGTGAACGGGTCCAGTTTGTTCTCAATGAGAATCTGCCGGACGACCTGCTGCAGCACGAACTTCGATTGGTCGGTGACATACAGCAGATTATCCATGAACGCGTTGATATGGTGCACCAGCGACCAGAGTCCGATCGTCACCAGGGACGGGATCGAGAGCGGCAGCACAATGCGGAACAAAATCCGCAGGTCCCTGGCTCCGTCAATGCGGGCTGCTTCGATCAGTGCATCCGGAATGGAGCGGAAGAACGAGAGCATGACCAGAACCTGAAAGGCGTTAGCTGCTGACGGCAGCACATAAACCCAGCGTGAATTCAGCAGGTGCAGTTCCTTCATCAGCAGATAATTCGGCACGATGCCCCCGTCGAAGATCATGGTGAACAACAGAAGCAGCACCAGGACGCGTTTCATGGGAAAATCGGGACGCGACAGCGGATAAGCAGCGCAGACGGTGACCAGCAGCGTCAAGATCGTTCCCACCACCATGCGGAACAGCGTATTCGCATAGCCTGACCAGATGAACGGATACTCCAGCAGCTCCCGGTAAGCCCCCCATTCAAAGTCGAGCGGGACAAAATGGAATCCGCTCCGGAGCGCCTCCCCGCGTGCACTGAAGGACACCTCCGTTACATGGATGAACGGATATACAACGATGAGCGCAAGCAACGATAAGACAAGGTAGATGATAAAGGGGGCAATAAGATCCTGCCATTTTTTGGCCTTCATGACTGACTTCCTCCTACTTCTACCATAACCCGTTCTCCCCCCGGCTCAGCTTTCTCACCGTCAGATTGGCACCCAGAATGAGCAGAAGTCCCACGAGCGACTTGAACAGGCCGATCGCTGCCGTATAGCTGTACTGGAACTGCTGCAGACCGACCCGGTAGACGTAAGTATCGATGACGTCCCCCGTTTCATAGGTGACCGGATTAAGCAGATTTATGATTTGTTCAAAATTTGCACTTAAGAAACCGCCGAGACTGAGGATGAACATGATCGCCACGGTAGGCATGATTGAAGGAATATTAATCCGGAGGATCCGTTGCCAGCGGTTCGCTCCGTCAATGATGGCCGATTCCTGCATCTCCGGATTAATTCCCGACAAAGCGGCGAAATAGATGATCGAACCCCAGCCCAGATCCTTCAGAATAGCGGAGGCCACGATAATGCTCCGGAAATATTCCTTTTTGCCCATGTAGAAGACGGGTTCCGCCCCAAACCAGCCCACGATTTCGGCCACAACCCCGGTAGTCGGTGATAGAAAATAGATGATAAGACCCGACATGATTACCCAGGATACGAAATGGGGCAAATACATCGTCGTCTGAACAAATTTCTGGAAGAAGCGGGACCGGACTTCATTCAGCAAAAGTGCCAGAATGATCGGAGCGGGAAAAGCAAAAATCAGCAGATAAAAGTTCAGGAGCAAGGTATTTTTTAGCAGACGATAAAAATCTCCATTCTGAAACAGCTCTTGAAAGTGCTGGAGCCCGACCCACGGACTCCCCCATATTCCGTCCACCACCCGGAAATCCTTAAAGGCAATAATCACGCCGTACAGCGGACCGTATTTAAAGATGAAGAAAAAGACAAAGGAAAACAGAAACAACGCCATTAGCTCTCCATGCTTGCTTATGATCTTCATGATTTACTGAATTGAGCCTGGTACATCTCATTGGCTTCTTTGGTTAGTTCGTCACCGCCTCCGGCCTTCCACTCTGCAACGAATTTATCAAAATCTTCAAGCGGAATTTCTCCACTGATGATTTGGGCAAAATATTTCTGCATCAGCGAAGTCAAGTCGCTTTTGTATTTCCCGTCCGAAGGCAGTGCCGAGAAGAACAGCGCATCCGTCAACCTTGGAGCGGATGAATAGGTTCGGATCGCTTCATTTAAATCCGGATTGGAGTACTTCTGACGGTACGCTTGCGTCGTGATGTTGCCGAGCGAGAAGAGCCGGACGCCATCCTGATCACGCGCTTCCTGCTTCTCGAAGCCAGCCATAAACTCGGTGGCTCCGGCGGTCGCCCCGCTCTCCGTGAAGTCCCAATGGGTCCCCTTCACCCCGAGGTTGGTCATGTTGATGGTCTCCTCATCACTGCTTTGTGCCCTTAGTATCTCGAACAGCTTTTCGAGTTTCTCCGGCTGGTCCTGCACTTTGCTGCTGATGACAACAAAGTTGCTCTTCACTCCCCAATCCCAGGAACCGTCGCCGCCCGGGCCTTTCGGATTCCTCGCAAATACCAGCTCCGAATCGGGATTCAAGGCTTTCATTTCCGTCACGGTCGCCGATTCCGGGAGCGCGCCCTTGGCAATCTGCTCCTCGATGACGCCGATCCGGTTATTGTAGAGCTTCTTGCGGTATGAATCCTGCGTATCGGTAATGAATTCAGGGTCAATCACCCCGTCGGCATACCACTGCCGGAGTTTGGCCAGCGCTTCCTTCGTCTCCGGCATGATGGAGCCGTTCATGATTTCCCCGTTCTTCTCATGCCACATGGTCGGCTGCACGCCGAATGCACCGAAGATGGAATAGAAGCCGGATGACCAGGTGGACGTTGCTGTACCCGTCAAGCCGTAGGTATCTTTTTTGCCATTGCCGTCAGGGTCCTTCTGTGCGAATGCATAGACGGCCTGCTCGAACTCCTCCAGCGTCTCGGGAGCTTTCGTTATGCCAACACGGTCCAGCCAATCCTTGCGCCACAGCATCGCCAGATCATACGGCTTCAGGTCGATAAACATAGGGATGGCCCATAGCTTATCGTCGTAAGTCACTGTTTGGAACAGCGCACTGTTTTTTTCAATATCCTTATAATACTCAGGCATTTTTTCCTTCAGCAGGTTCGGATCAAGGTTCATCAGGACGCCCTGGTTCTGATACGCCGCCACATTGGCAGGATCGCCCAGCATGAAGATGTCCGGTATTTCTCCGGAGGCGATGCTGGCATCGGTCACTTTCACCGGCTTGATCTTTACATTGAATTTCTCTTCAAGCCACTTTTGGACCGGGGAGTCTGCCACCACTCCGGTAGCCTGAAAGTGGACGCCCCATGTAATTTCCACCGGACTTGTTGCTGATTTGCCGGAGTCAGTGCTTGTGCCGGCATCCGGTGCAGCCGTGTTGTTCCCTCCGTTGCCGCAGCCGGCGAGCAGGCCTGCTGCTACAATGGCCGGCAGAATGGCATTCGCTACTTTCTTAAGTTTAATCCACACAAGAATCTCCCCTTACTTGAAACTGTATGTTGGACCGCATCCTGACTTTGGCTCCCGGCCGGGTTATGGGAGCGGTTACAACTTTTACGATAGCTTTCTACAGCAAGCCGCACAATCCTTTCTTTCCATTCTTTTTTATGTTTTTGGCCACTTCAGCCGTTTGGACCGGATTATGTTTTTCTTTTTTTTGTATGTTTTTCGGGCTTTCCCTTCCCGGAAGACCCAACTGTGATATAATCCCTCTATTGATGCGTCGTGTTCGCCGCCTGGATATGTAAGCGCAACCATATTGAGAAGTGGAGTGAATACCTTGCTTGGATACCGTTCGATCAAACACAACACGATGTTCGTCAAGCTGCTCCTTTCTTTGACCGCCATTGCTGTAATCACCGTCATTCTCATCGCCACGATCACTTACTCCATTTCGGCGGACAACAGTATTCAGAACGCCATCGCGTACAACGAATCCATCTTGACGCAGCAGCAGGAGCTCATCCACAAGGAGCTGACCGCCATCAAATCTGCCGCCGCCGGCATGATCACGACCCAATCGTACCTGTACCATACGAAAGGCGGCAAGTTAAGCGTCAGCTCCCTGATTGATTTATCCGGCTTCGTGGAAGAGCAGAACAAGATCAGTCCCTACATCGATTCCATCTATTTGTATTACGCCCCTTTGGAGCTTGTCCTGACATCGCATCCCGAGATCAAGACGTCCCCCATCTCCACGTTTGCGGACAGGTCCTGGCTGGAAGTCTGGAAGCTGCAATCGGACAGCCGTACGATCTGGATTACCGGAAGGCAAGACGGCTTCGCTCCGGATCATTCCGCCGCCAGTCTGCTTCAGAAGATGCCATTAATCGGCCAAGTCGACGGCGCCATCGTTATGAATTTGAAGCTGGAGCTGCTGTTCGATGACTATTTGAGCCATTACCATAATAAAAAAGGCGCCACCCTTGTATTGGGGCCGGGTTCCGATCTGCTCTATTCCGATACTGCCGCCGGAGAGTCCTTGCTGCAAGAGTTGGACCCCGTCCGGCTGACCGGTGGAAGCGGCTACTACATCGATGATTCCGACCGGATCGTCTCCTATACAACCTCGGAGCTGACCGGCTGGAGATTCGTAGACATCACCAAACGTCACGCCCTCCTGCAAGGGATGGACCGCATCAAATTCATTGTCATCACTGTTGCAGCCACCTACCTGACTGCCGCCTTCGGGATATCCTTTTATTTGTCCAGAAGATTGTACCGGCCGCTCCAAAGCGTGATCTCCTATATCGGCGGCTCCGAAGCCGGTCAGCAGGACGGAACAAACGGCCCCCTGCCCGCAGGTGACGAAGCCGGCTTCATTCGACATATCTTCGATCAATTGGTCCGCAACTGGGAGACACTAGTGAAAGAGAAGCGGAGGGTAGATTCCCTTCTTACCGATAACCGTACAGCCATAAAGGAGAAATATTTGAACGATCTCATCCAAGGCGGCGGAACGGACCAGGCGGCGGAGCTGCTGGGGATCCGGCTGGACTTTGCCCGGTTTGCCGTGCTGACCCTTGAGCTGGAGGAGCCTTATCCGGTGAAGGGACCGGACGGTACCCTCCAATTCTACCTGTTCCGTTACGGGCTTATGGAGGAGCTCGGGGCCGATATCGATGGTGAGATTTTCGCCAAGGATGACAAAAGGACGGTGATCCTCCTTTCCGTTCCTCCAGGAGAGGACGACTTCCCGTTAGAGCAAGCCAAAAAGCTGAAGTTGCTATTGCTAACCCGGTACAGCATGAACGTAACCATCGCCGTCAGCCGGATCCACGGGAGCGTAGAAACAGTCCGCTTGGCCTACGAGGATACGTTGGAAGCTCTGAATCTGAAGATGTATATCGGTAAAGGCGAAATTCTGCCCTATGACATCCTCGGCGACTGGAAGTCGGAGGAAAAAGCTTATTATTATCCCTATGAACTGGAAACGAAGCTGCTGCAGGCGCTGCTGCAGACGGACAAGGAGGAATGCTTCAAGGCCATTCGGCAGATCACGCGGACCGTAATCGATAAGAAGCTGGGGAAGGCAAATATTCAGCAGCAATTTTTCCAGCTGAGCGGGGAAATTATGAAGACGCTTGTCCAGACTGGGGGCGATATGTCCGCGGTGTTCGGGGACAGACCGGCTTATCCGGAAGTACTGTCGCGTGCCGAGACGCTGCCGGATATGGAAGAGTGCCTGCTGGACATGTGCAGCAGGATCATCGCCTACCACAAGGAGAAACGTTCCAAGATGACGGATGTGACCCTGCAGCTGGCGACCGATTATATGGATGCGAACTTCAATAAAAATATTTCTGTGGACACAGTAGCCGAAAACGTGCAGCGCAGCTCATCTTACTTAAGCCGGATCTTCAAGGAATCAACGGGGATGACCGTCAATGATTATTTGATCCAGCTCCGGATTAAGCGGGCTATGGAGCTGCTCCAGCAGCTTGACCTCTCCACCGAAGAGATCTGCCGGGAAATCGGATATGCGAATGTAAGCTACTTCAATAAGTTATTCAAAGCCCGGACAGGGCTTACACCCGGACAATACCGGCAGCAGCAGGCAGCAGACAGACTGCTGCAAACAAAAGAAACGGATACCGCCCATTGAAGACGGTATCCGTTCCTATTATTCATTGGCTACTTCTAGAAGAAATGAATTTTTTTCACACCGATCAAAAGAACATCGCTTTCAAAATCATGCATAGCAATGACCGTTATCCCCTCTTGAACAGTTAATGAAGCCGCTGCAAATCTGTGGTGTTCAAGGTCGATGAGGGTAAACTCGTATTCACCAAGGTCCGCATTTAACCTCAGAACTGTATTGACTGGGACATAAATGGCAACCTTGGACAAGCTGGCGGTTGCCGCCGCCCGGATCTCTTCCGTGTTCTTAAGCACAATGTCCCACGGCCGCAAATCGGTCAGCCCGTACATCTGAAACAGCCATTTGGCAAATCCGTAATCCCACGCCCCCTCAAATTTGAGGGCGGTCTGCCAATCATAAGGGCTGTCAAAGCCTTCGCCGGTAACTCCGAACCGCTTGCCTTTCTTATGCCAGCTCCAGATTCCATGCGCTCCGTAGGTTACACCGGCAGCCGCTCCGGATAAAAGACTTTGCCAGGCAGCCTTGCGCACATCGGCACGGCTGAACCGGCCGTAAACCTGGCGGCTGTACCCCATCATTTCGTAGCAAGGCTCCGAGTTCAACACCGGCCGTGTTACCGGCTTGCTGCTGAAATCCATAGCTAAGGTGTAGGCCGTAGGCTGAAACTGTGAGTTGTGGCCGGACTGGTACATGTAGAAGTCCAGGTCGGGATCGTTTATGAATTCGTCCGGCACTTCCGCAAGTCGTCCTTGAATATGCAGGGTGGTCAAGCACTCCGGGCTATGCCTTTTCACAACATGAAGTGCAGTCCGGTAGTATTCATTCGCCCGTTCGGATGGAAAGTCGGTGTCTCCGCTCACGACATAGATCGGGCAGTATTTGGAGAAGCGGTCCGCTGCATAACGCACGTATGGTTCCACTGCATCCAGCGGCATCTTCTTATCTTCCCGGATTCTGGACGCCCAGGTATCCGGAATATAATTGCACCAGAGCAGAACCAGCGCCGGCACAAACCCTTTGCCCACCGCTATTTCCACCATTTGCTCGGCTCTTGCGAAATACTCTTCATTTAGCGTATAAAAATCATACGTACCGTCTTCACAGCGGGCAAACGGCTCCTGATTCAAATCACTGCCGCTGGCATCCCACTGCCGCAGCAGATTGATCTGCAGAACATTAAAGCCCTGGCTTTTCCTGTAGTCCAGATAATAGTTCCATTCCTCCAGCGGGATATTGGTAAATGCGCTCCAGACCGTATCGGCCAGATAGAAAAACGGAGCCCCTTCGCTGACGAAATAACGTTTGTTCTCCGCTATGCCAAGCTTGATCATAGAATGTGTCCTCCCTCTCGAATAATGAAGAAAACGGCGCTGAATACGCCGTTTTCCGGGTTTATGGTCCGCTTATGAGGTGACTGCGCCGGCATTAATCCCGGCTGTCCCCTCCTGTTCCGAATTCTCCTGTGCTTCGCGTTCCCTCTCCAGCGCCTGTCTGTCGAGGATTCTAAAGAATGGATAATAGATCAGCATACAAACAGGAATGAGCACAAGCTGTGCAGCAGCAAGCCTCCAACTGCCCTCAATGAATCCCAAAGCAAAGATCGGAGTTCCAAAGGCAGGATAAATCCCGATCGGTGCCGGCAGCAAACCGATGGTTGTCGCAAAATAGCCCAGCACCGCGCAAACGATAGGGGAGGCGATAAACGGAACCGCCAGCAGCGGATTCAGAACGACCGGTATGCCGAAGTTCAGGGGCTCGTGTATCGAGAAGAACGTTCCCGGAAGGCCCAGTTTCCCAATCGTACGCAGCTGCTTGCTCTTGGCCAGAAAGACCAGCAGCAGTGCGAAGCCGAGCATAGGTGCATAATTGGCAAAGATGTACCAGAACGCCAGTCCAATAATGTTCGGCAACGGTGCACCGGCCTGAAAGGCTTCAAGGTTCGCAAGATCCAGACTCATCCAGATGGGCTTCACAATAGCCAGAGTCACGATAGCTCCGTGAATCCCGAACATCCAGAGCGCCTGCATAATGATCAGGGCAATAATCATGGCCCCTAACGATCCGCCAAGCCCTTCCAGCGGCACTTGCAGATAGGTATAAATAAACTCATGAACTGTAACGAAAGAGGTCTGCATGAACAATCCGGAGATTACGACGAAAAGGACGGCTACAAGTATGGCCGGAATCAGACCCGAAAAGGTTTTGACAACCGTAGGCGGAACTCCCTCCGGCATTTTAATAGTCCAGTTGCGGTCAACAATCCATATATACAATCTTGAGGCGATCAGGCCGACAAACATGGCTACAAACAACCCCTGTGCGCCAAGCCATTGGAGCGGCAAGGCCCGTACCTTGTCGAAGGTCTCTACCGGCGTGAGGATAAGGAACGAGAGCAGCGCAGTCGCAGCGGGGACCAACGGGTCCTTGTCAAAGGCCTGTGCCAGTCTGTAAGCAATGAAGAATACGGCATATAGGGCGATAACCCCCGTAGTCATGGTTGATGCCAATCCGATAATTCCCTTTACCGGTGCAATAAAGTTCTGATAAGGCTCCCAGGCAAGCGCGGAGAACAGCGTCGAGAACGCCCCGACAATCAGAAAAGGGAGGGTTGACATCAGACCGTTCGAAATAGCGCTCATGTAGCGGTTTTGCTGAATTTTACCTGCGTATCTTTGCAGCTTGTGGGATAGCTTTTTTTCATTTGCCATATCCGTTCAACTCCTGCTTTAGAATTTCATCTGATAAACCATCATCTAGATAACGCTTCCATTTGATGAAATTACGTTTTTGTACCAATAAAAGCTGTTCTTGCGAATCCGCCGTAGCTGCTTCAGATCGTACTCGTCCCGGTCAACATACACGAAACCGTAACGCTTGCTGATTCCCTGATGTGTGCTGATCAAATCGATTGCCGACCATGGACAGTAACCAAACAATTCTACGCCATCCGTAATCGCCAACCGGCATTGTTCAATGTGCTTGCGCAAGTAATCGATGCGGTATTCATCTCTTACAACATCTCCTTCTTCCAGCACATCAAAAGCTCCCAGCCCATTCTCTGTAATGATCATCGGCAGCTGATAACGGTCATAAATGCTCCGCAAGGTTACGCGCAGGCCTGCCGGATCAATGCCCCAGCCAAATTCCGTCCGTTCCAGATATTCGTTCCCGCTGCCCGCAAACACCCCGGCTTCGCCAACCGAAATTTGCTGATCGCCCATTCCGCCTTTTTCCGCCGAATCCCCGGTGCTTGCTTTGACGGTGGCGGAACTGTAGTAATTAAAAGCAATAAAGTCCGGCTTCGCAGCGGCGAGTATTTCCATGTCCCCTTCCTGGATGTCCGGTGTATAACCTTTCTCTTCGAAGTAGCTCCAGACCAGCGTATTGTAGCGGCCGAATACCGCTATATCGAGATATAGCCAATTCCGGATTGCCGCAAAATTGTCCGCGGCCACCACATCTTCCGGCCGCGATGAGGCCGGGTACACACAGGAGATATTGGGTGCCGGTGCGATTTTTGCCCCCGGAAGCAGTTCCTTGCACAGAATCATCGCCTTGGCTTGAGCCAGCAGCATATGGTGATTTTGCTGGTACAGTTCCTTCTTCGGGTCTTTCAGGTTCGGGTCCAGTGTTCCCAGGGCAGAGCCGTGAAGAATCATCATATTCTGCTCGTTGATGGTCAGCCAATACTTCACCCGGTCGCCAAAATGCTCGAACAAGGTCTTCGCATACGCTTCAAAAGCGGCAATTGTATGCCGGTTTGACCAACCGCCCTCCTTCTCCAGAGCCGCCGGAAGATCAAAATGGTACATGGTCACGATAGGCTCGATCCCGTATTTTAGCAGCTCATCAATCAAATGGCTGTAAAATTGTATGCCTTTCGGATTCAATTCCCCGGTTCCCAGCGGGTATATGCGGGTCCAGGCAATCGAGAAGCGGTAAGCCTTGAAGCCCATTTCCGCCAGCAATGCAACATCTTCTTTATAGTGATAGTAATGGCCGCTTGCGACCTTGTAATCGGTGATCCCTTCCCGTGGGGGGCGGCTGTCTATGACAGATGGCCCTTTCCCGTCCTCGTCCCATGCTCCTTCAAACTGATAAGCCGAGGTTGATCCGCCCCATTTAAAATCCGGCTCAAAGCCCTTCAAGTGGTTATGCTTCATGTTAATCTCCTTTTTCTTCTGGCAAAGGGTATGTCATCAGCCCCTGCACTTACAGGCTTAAAGCATCAGCAAGCACTTTCTCGCCGTTCATCATGCCATAGTCCATTCGGTCGATTACGCTCACTTTAATGCCCTTAGGTTCATATTTGCTTTTAAAATCATCTTCCAGATAGCCGACCTGCGGCCCAATCAGCAGCACATCCGTCTTGTCCGCGTACTCCTTGAAGGAGCTTTCGGAGGTGGCCCTGATCTCTACCTCAACATTTTGGGCCTGGGCAGCCTTCTGCATTTTCTGTACCAGCATACTTGTAGACATTCCCGCTGCGCATACCAAAGTAATTTGTTTCATTCTTAGTCCTCCCTATTTGTAGTGTTTTGGACAACCGCTGCTTCATAACGGTTCAATCTGCTATATAGCTCCACAATGTGTCCTGCCAAGTCTTTTGTCGTAATGGCCGACATCAGATGATCCTGTGCATGCACCATCAGCAATGTCACTTCATGTGCGGTTCCGCCCGCTTCCTGCTGGATCAGCCGTGTTTGCGATTTATGCGCATCCACCAGCTCCTTTTTGCATTCCTCGAGACATTCTGCTGCCTGCTCTGAATGCCCTTTCTGGGCAAGGGCAATAGCTTCCATAGCCTTGCTCTTGGCGAACCCTGCATTGGTTATAATTCCCATAATAATTTCCTGATACTCATCCATAACGTTCACCTCTTACATTTCATTTCTTTGTCTTACAAGATCAGTGTATACGATTACAACTCACATCTAAACGCAATCCTTTTCCGCTACAAGCGGAAATGCTTACATCCGCACGTATTCAACACCCACAGCAGAATCCAATATTCCCCGGGGAAAATAATAAGGCTCCGCACCGCCGCCTGGCCGAAAATCCGGGCAATCGTCGGTGCAGAGCCTTGTTCTATCAATACAGCTTATGTCTGACAATAATTTGGGCAAACTCCCCATACGTTTTGCATTCCAGCATTTGCTGGATAATCTCGGAATTGTCGACCAGCCCCATCAGATGTTGATACATTTTCGCCTGTGGTTCTTCGCCGCTCTTATCAATACTGAGCAGGCAGACAAATTGCACCGGCCGGCCGGACCAGTCAATCGGAGACTTCAGTGTACATATCGCCCATACCGTACGGTTGCTCTGCGGAATGATCGGATGGGGAATGGCCACCAGATTCCCATAGGCTGTCGGTGCGGCATTTTCCCGTTCCAGAACCAGGCCGATGAAACCTTCGGAAGAACGGATCAACCCGAATTCAGACATTTTGTCCCCGAGAAAAGTAATGATCTCTTCCTTCGTGGTGAAGCTCTGTCTCAGAAACACAAGTTCTTCCATAATGTAGCGGAAGGAATACGGCTTCTCGCCGTTCAGCAAAGCATCAATGTTATCCATATCCCCGCTGCCCAGGAGTGTCTGCACGACAACCACCGGAACAGACAACGGCTGTGGGATGGGGACGGTGCTTACTACAAAATCAATGTTATGCAAGGGGACCTGCTGCAGCTTGTAAAACTCGGTCGTCCCCACAACCTCCAGTCTCTCGCCGAATTTGCTCCTTAGCTTGTAATAAAGCAGACGCGCGCTGCCTACACCCGAAGTGCATACGACCAGGCAACGTTTGGGCCTGGTATCCATCTGCTGTCTTTCCATAGCTGCGCCGATATGAATAGCCAGGTACCCCATTTCCGCCTCGGGAATCACAATATTGAGTTTACTCTCAATCAGCTTAGCTCCGATGACCCCTGCCTGAAAAGCCAGGGGATAGTTGCCCTTCACATGCTCCAGCATCGGGTTGCGGATACTCATCCCGTATCTGACACGGTTCAGCGCCGGCTTCAAATGGAGGCAAATCCCCATCAACAGCTCTTGATCCCTGCTGATTCTCAGGTTCAGGCCTCTGTCAATTTCAGCAAGGATCTCCTTCCCCAGCTCATAAATCCCGCGGTCCAGCAGCTTCTCGGGACCCGTTTCTTCCGTCTCTTCCCCGGTTATCCCCGCAAACCACTTATTGCCGGCCAGATGCATGGCTATATAGGCCACCTCATCTTCGGGAAAAGATAAATCCAGCTCTCGTTCAATCCGCGCGACAATCTGTTCAGCGGCCCGGAATTCCCCGGCGGCCCGGAATTCTTCCTTCTCATCCGAAAGCAGCGCGACCCGGTTCCCGTCACGAATTCGCTTGCAGGCAATCGCGATGTGAATGGACAGATTGCTGAAGGCGACATCCGACAGGCTTACGCCAAGCTTCTGAATCTGTTCCAGAATAATGCTGCGTATCAGCGTCATCTCGCGGGGAGAGACAATACGCGGCGCATCGTTTATGCCTCCGGCGCGTTCTTCATCCGAGCGGTTCACGATAAATTCAGACATGCAAAAACGTAGCCGGACTTCATCGCCCCTCAGCTTAACTCCATAGTTCGGGCGCTTGTCGATGCCAATCCCGCAGGCAAGCAACGTCTGCTTGACCTCCTTGAAATCGTTCTGAACAGTGGATTTGCTGACATAAAGCTCATCTGCCAGCTCCTCCAGCTTCAAATACTCTCCGGCAAGCAAAAGGCGCCTGATTAAATAAAGCTGCCGGTAATCAGGTGATCCCGAATCTTCCGGTTCATTGTTCATAAACAATTGCTGTAACAGCATACGAAAGCTGCTGTCGTCTGTAATCTTCAGTTCATACCCTCTTGAGCGAACAGGTTGAACCGATGCTCCATGCTTGGCCAGGAACTCATCCAGCTCTCTGATGTCACTGCGTACGGTGCGTGAAGTAACCTGGATCAATTTTGCCAGATGCTCGCTCTTGACAGGGGTGTCCGCAGCCAGCAGATGCTGTAAAATCGAAAC
This sequence comes from Paenibacillus albidus, assembly GCF_014644435.1. Taxonomy (GTDB): domain Bacteria; phylum Bacillota; class Bacilli; order Paenibacillales; family Paenibacillaceae; genus Paenibacillus_AQ; species Paenibacillus_AQ albidus. Next base: position 51,930 of record NZ_BMKR01000026.1, read on the forward strand.
CATGCGTGAATTCATTCAAGGTCCCCCCTATTTGCCGCGCAGGAATTCCGTTCCACAAAAATGGTGTCCACTATAATTTTGGTTGTCCCCTGCGAACCCTGCTCCAATGTATCTGTCAGCAGATCTACTGCCAGAATAGCCATTTTTTCTTTATCCACGTGAACAGTCGTTAGCTCCGGAGTAACAATCAGCGATTCCGTAATATTATCAAAGCCGATGACTGAAGTATCTTGCGGCACCCGGATGCCCAGCTCGTTCATTGTCTTCATGGCACTGATAGCCATGTAGTCACATTCGCAGAACCAGGCCGTAGGCAAAATGTGTCCGCTCTCCAGATAGGCGGTCAGCTGCCTCTTCAGATCGTCCTGAGAGGAAAGAATGGTTGGCGCTACGGAGAATTGTCTTGTCACCGGTACCTTCAGTCCCCGCTCCGTAAGTGCCGCCATAAAGCCGCGTTTACGTTCCTCAAAATTATGAATCCGCACATTGGAAGCGACATAGCCAATCGAGGTGTGTCCATTGTCACACAAATAGGCCCCTGCCTTATAAGCACCCATTACATTATTAATCTGAATGAATTGTACAGGCAGCGTCTCAAAACAGGTATCGAGCACGATCAGATTCGGCAGCTTGGCATGAATATCCCTGATTTGCTCCCGGGTCAGATTGGTTCCGAGCACAATAGTTCCGGTACTGCGTTTCTCATCGGCGACCCCCTGGATACCTCTCTGGAAAAACTCTATATCAACCGACGAGAAAATCAGGGAATACCCCTTCTGCCGGCAGCGTTCTTCAATAAATTGAATCAACTCTTTGAAAAACGGCTGCTGATAATATTCTTCAAGGACAATCCCCGAATTTGTACATACAAGAAACAGCAACGATTTATCTGCTTTTGTAACCGCCGCCGCCCTGCTCTTGGGGCTGTATCCCGCTTCATAGGCTACCTGGAGAATACGTTCGCGTGTATCTGGGCCAACTCCCGGCTTGCCGCTGAAGGCCAACGAAACGGCGGATTTGGATACGTTGGCCAGGTTGGCGATATCCTCCATCTTCATGCCTTGATTCTCCATTTCTTAATTAGATACAAACACAGCGATGTGAATACGTGAAGTTTACACCGTATTAGAATTTGATGCAATAATTTTATAAACAAACCCCATTTAGTTTAGTTAAACATTCATTAATTTTAACTAAAAATAACTAAATATCTCATTGACACTGCCTTAATCCAATGTTACTATGGCCTCGTAATAGAAAATCATATTACTGTTTAGTTCATTTAACTGAACGGAAAGTTGTTAGTTTAGCATTCACTCTCATTCCAGCAAGACAGAATTATTCCAATCCGAGGAGATATGATGATGAAGAAGCTAAAGCTTGGTTATGCTCCAACGCGCCGGTTTACGTTCAGCGCCGAAGATGCCTTTAAGTACAAAGTAGAAATCCGCAAGCAAATTGAGAGTTTTGGTATGGATATTGACATTGTGGATCTCGAAGGCCTAAACGAGGAAGGTCTGCTGTACGACGACCACATTAATGCGGATCTGATTGCCAAGCGGTTCAAGGAAGAAGAAGTCGATGCCGTATTTTTTCCACACTGCAATTTCGGTACCGAAGACACGGTAGCCCGGGTCGGCAAAGCGCTAGGCAAGCCTGTTCTGCTCTGGGGGCCGCGGGATGAAGCGCCGCTTGCGGACGGCATGCGCCTTCGCGACACTCAATGCGGTATTTTCGCCACAGGCAAAGTGCTGCGCAGATTCAACGTCCCCTTCACTTATGTAACCAACAGCCGGGTGAATGATCCGGTATTCGAGCGGGGCTTCACCAACTTTGTCGCTGCAGCCAACGTCGTGCGCCAGTTCAAGAGCCTGCGCATTCTCCAGATCGGCCCGCGTCCCGCTTCATTCTGGACCATGATGTGCAATGAGGGCGAGCTGCTTGAACGCTTCGGCATTGAGATTCATCCGATTACCCTTGTCGATATTCAGCTCCGTACCCGGAAAATCGCTGCCGGCAGCAGCGCCGAGCTGCTGGATACGATAGATTACATTAAAGAAAAACTCGACTACAGCGAAGTGACCGAAGATGACATCAGACGGATCGCCGCTTTAAAGGTTGCTATGAAGTCCTTTGCCCGTGAGACGGGAAGCAGCGCCATCGCTATCCAGTGCTGGTCTTCGCTGCAGGAGGCCATGTCGATCATGCCGTGTCTGGCCAATGCGATTCTGACGGATGAACAAATTCCGGTCACCTGCGAAACGGACATCCATGGAGCCATTACCTCCATTATGGTGCAGGCGGCCGCAATGAATGAATTGCCAACCTTTTTTGCGGATATTACGATCCGCCATCCTGAAAACGATAACGGGGAGCTGCTTTTCCACTGCGGAAATTTCCCTGTCTCGCTTTCTGTAGAGCAGAAGCCGAAGCTGCGTAAGCATTTCCTCTTTGACGACCACGCTCCAGGAACCCATGAAGGCGAAATCCGCGGCGGCGGCATGACCATTGCCCGGTTCGACGGCGACCATGGTGAATACTCCATGTTCCTTGGCAAGGCCCGTGGCATCGAAGGCCCTTATACCCGCGGCTCCTATGTATGGGTGGAAGTGAACGACTGGCCGCTGTGGGAAGAAAAGCTTGTCAAAGGTCCTTATGTTCACCACTCCGTAGGCATCCATGCCAATGTTATTCCGGCCATCTACGAGGCCTGCAATTATATCCCCGGGCTGACGCCGGACCCCGTAGATCCTACGGAACAGGAAATCCAAAGCTGGCTCAGGGGTTCTGATCTTGCCCGCACTAAACAGTCAGGTCTTCAAGTGTAAAGAATAGATCTACTCTATTAACATCTATCAGAGGAGGATATTATGGGAATCCAGGAATTGAAAGTCAAAGCCGCACAAATCCGGATGGATCTGCTGACCATTATTCACCGTGCCAAAACAGGCCATACAGGGGGATCTTTGAGTAACACTGACATTTTAACGGCTTTATATTATGAAATTATGAATATTGATCCCGCTAATTCGAAATGGGAAGACCGTGACCGCTTCATTGCCAGCAAAGGCCATTCGGTAGAATCACTATGGTGTGTTCTGGCCGACCGTGGTTTCTTCCCCAAAGAAGAACTGGAAACCTACAGCCAGTTCGGCACCCGGCTCATCGGCCACCCGAACAACAAGGTTCCCGGCATCGAGATGAATACCGGTGCCCTAGGCCATGGTCTGCCCATTTCCGTCGGCATGGCACTGGCGGCCAAACGGGACGGACGGTCTTACCGGGTGTTCTGTCTGATGGGAGACGGTGAGCAGGCCGAAGGCTCCAACTGGGAAGCCGCCATGGCTGGCGCCCATTATAAACTGGATAATCTGGTCGGCATTATCGACCGCAACCGGCTTCAAATCAGCGGAACTACCGAAGAAGTCATGGGCCTGGAACCGCTGGAAGAGAAATGGGCCGCCTTCGGCTGGAACGTTGTTTCCATCAACGGCAACGATATGGAAGAACTGCTGCAGGCATTCCGCGCCGTCCCGGAAGTAACCGGCAAACCCACGCTGATTATGGCCAATACGACCAAGGGCAAGGGCGTATCCTTCGCCGAGAATGTTCCTGCCTGGCACCACCATGTGCCGAACGATGAGCAACTGGCGCTGGCGCTGGCTGAGCTGAGCGCGTCCATTGAGGAATTGACACAGGAAGGTCAGGTGCAATAACAATGAACAAGATTCCTAACCGCCAAGTCATCTGTGACACACTGCTGGAATTGGCCAAAGACGACCGCGATATTATGGTACTGGCCAGTGATTCACGCGGTTCCGCCGCGATGGCTCCTTTTGCCGATACATTTCCGGAGCAATTCGTCGAGGTCGGTATTGCTGAGCAGAACATTGTAGGCATGTCCGCCGGATTGGCACATAGCGGCAAGAAACCTTTTGTCACTTCACCTGCCTGCTTCCTGAGCATGCGCAGCATTGAACAAATCAAGGTTGACGTCGCTTATTCGCGGACCAATGTGAAGCTGATCGGGATCAGCGGCGGCGTAAGCTACGGTGCGCTCGGCATGTCCCATCACTCCGTACAGGACATCGCGGTGGCCCGTGCCATACCGGGACTGGCCATTGTGCTTCCTGCCGACCGCCACGAAACGAAGAAGCTGACCGAAGCGCTGGTTAAATATGACGGCGGCGTATATGTGCGGATCGGACGCAACCCGGTCGAGGACGTATACGAATCCGACGATTATCCGTTTGAAATAGGCAAGGCTGTAATTGTACAGGAAGGTTCCGACATTACGATCATTGCCGCCGGTGAAACCGTACGTGTTGCCCTCGATGCCGCCAAGGCGCTGGCCGAACATGGCGTATCCGCACGGGTCATCAACATGCATACGATTAAACCTTTGGATGAAGAGGCCATTATTGCTGCGGCACGGGAGACGAGGCGCATTATTACGGTTGAAGAGCACAGCATTTACGGCGGTCTTGGCGCTGCCGTGGCTGAGGTTGTCGTACAGCATCATCCCGTTCCGATGAAGGTAATCGGCATCCCGGATGAACCGGCCATTGCCGGCACAACAGCGGAGGTCTTCCGCCACTATGGCCTTACGGGCGACAATATCAAGCAGGTTGCGCTCGAATTGATCAACAAGTAAAGGGCGAAGCATATGGACCACAACCAGAAATATATCTTGGCCATTGACCAGAGCACTTCAGGCACCAAAGCACTCCTGGTAAACTCTGAAGGAGCAGTCATCGCCCGCAGCGGAATGGCGCATCAACAGCACTTCCCCCAGCCCGGCTGGGTAGAGCATGATCCGCTCGAAATTTATGATAATGTCATAAAGGCGGCCCGCAGCGTGCTGGAGCAAACCGGCATCCACCCGGCGGAGCTGGCCGCCCTGACCCTTACCAATCAGCGGGAAACCGCGCTGATGTGGGATAAGACAACCGGCCAGCCGGTTTATAATGCCATCGTCTGGCAATGCCAGCGTACTGCGGACCTATGCGCCGGGCTGAAGCAAGCGGGTCACGAAAACACCATCCGCGCCAAAACAGGACTTATGCTCGATCCTTATTTCTCCGCCGCCAAATGGGGCTGGATTATTAGGCATGCCAAAGGAGCTGCAGAGCTGCTGGCCGAAGGAAAGCTGCTCGCAGGAACCATGGACAGCTGGCTGATCTGGAAGCTGACCGGCGGCGGCACACATGCTACCGACTATACGAACGCCAGCCGCACCTCGCTGTTCAATATCCATACCCTGGAATGGGATGAAGAGCTGGCCCGGATGTTCGCCGTCCCTTCTTCCCTGCTGCCCGAGGTTAAGCCGTCCGATGCCATATTCGGATATACGGCGGACAGCAGCCTTTTTGAGGAAAGGGTGCCGATCTCAGGTGTGATCGGGGATTCCCAGGGCGCGTTGTACGGGCATCTCTGCTTTATGCCAGGAACTGCCAAGGCCACCTTTGGTACCGGTACCTCTGTGTTGATGAATGTAGGCGACCATCCGATCGATGGCGGTGACGGGCTTGTAACTGCTATCGCCTGGGGTGCCGGGGGAAAGGTTACGTATGCGCTTGAAGCCGTCATCCGGACCACAGGCGACAGCATCAAATGGATGCAGGATAATTTAGGGCTTTTCTCAACCTTTGGGGAAATGCAGGAACTCGTTGAAAGTGTACCGGAGAACGACGGGGTTTATCTTGTACCCGCTTTTGTCGGAATGGGGGCACCCTATTGGGACCCTTACGCCCGGGCGGCTATTACCGGCATGAACCGCGGAACCACCAAAGCCCATATTGTCCGGGCTGCCCTGGAGAGCATTGCTTATCAAGTCCGGGACGCGGTAGAATTCATTGAGCAGCAGTCCGGCATCCAGCTGCTCGGTCTGCGGACCGACGGTGGCGCCTCCTCCAATGCCTGGCTTATGCAATTTCAGGCCGATCTCCTGGGCAGTGTGGTGGACCGTTCCACCTGTGCCGAGTTGTCCGCCATGGGCTCGGTGTATCTCGGCGGGCTCGGCACAGGTGTCTGGTCTGACCCGGAGCAGCTTGCAGCCCATCTGATTTCGTACGAGACGTACGAACCCAAGCTGGATGACGCCACCCGGCACAATTATTACACCGGCTGGCAGCGGGCTGTCCAGTCAGTAGTGCACCAAAAGCACGAAGTTCCCGCTTTATTTTAGGATAAAACAAAATTCGAGTGAAGTATTGCAGCTCATTCATACGACCATCTCCTTTATCGGGTATGGTCTTTTTTTTATAAATGGGCCTCTACCTCAAAATAAGCTGTTACAGACTTGTCGGACTGGAGATGCGTTATTTCGCGAAATCAGCTCATTTTTCTGGCCAAACGGACTCAGGAGCCGCTAAATGATCCTTTGCCCCTCGTTTTGGGCTAGAGATCATGAAATAAGAGCACCTGTGTCCGTATAAAAGGGCAGACACCTTCATTGCCTCAAATAAGAGCCACTGAGTCCGATTCCTTGACATAACCGGCCGGAAGTCCAAACATTCACCGTAGTCACGGAATTCCCCCTTAACTCCTGGTGATTCGCTGCTCCCGGAATTCCTGCGGCGTGCAGCCAGCCGTTTTCTTGAAGAAACGAAAAAAGTAATGCTGGTCGCTGAAACCAAGCCGGCTTGAGATTTCATGCATTTTCAGAGCTGTGCTAAGCAGCAGTTCCTTGCTTAACTCCAGCCTTTTCTCCGCGATATAATCAGATAGACTCTTCCCGGTCGTTTTTTTGTACCAGCGCGACAGGTAGGAGGGATTTAGAGATACCTTCTGGGCAATTCGGGTCAGGGACAGGTCATCGGCTAAATGGAGTTTGATGTATTGGTGAATCATGGACAGGATGCTCGATTCATCATGCCTGACCTGTTCAGTCAAACCCAGCTCATGCACAACCTCCAGTAAGGTGTTGCTGATGCCCGGTACTGAAACTGTTTACATTCCAGAACAAAATCACCCTGGCGGGTGAATAACAACTCGGAGCTTACGATGCCGGATTGTTGTACAATAGGCAAGATTATCGTCATTTGGCTTGCTTAGAGACAATTGTTGACTGTGCGATTTTGCGTGGGTCCCTCTGCGGACACGATGAGGTCCCTTCACGATCTATCCGCGGCTGATGCGGACAGGAAATCCGTTAATTGAGGAGGATTCGTCTATTCAGCAGGATAAACGGACAGTTGCATTTGAACTCATGCAAGAGCTGTTGCACCATTCTGACTACTCCGAGCAAGAGAATAACTGCTATTATGTAGACTAAATTTTTTTGACGGTTAACTTAAACACTTAAGTTGAAAGGAGAGTAAACATGTCAGAACCCGTTATAGCCAGTCAGGCTGCTCCTGCGGTACACTCTTATCCAAAACTGTGGGCCAACAAAAAATTCATGCTGCTGCTCTGCTCTTTTTCCATTTCCCTGTTCGGAAATACTTTTCACAGTATCGCTCTCAGTCTCTGGGTGCTTCAGACCACCGGCAGCGCCAAATTGGTGGCTGTACTGACGATCATTAATCTATTGCTTAGCTCGCTGCTCGGTTCGATTGGAGGAACGTTTGCGGATCGAACCAACCGCAGAAAAATCATGCTGGTCACGGATCTGATCAGCTGCATACTGGTAGTGACGCTCGCCCTGGTCATCTCCGTCCCTTCCGCTTCCTACATTATCGTGGCTGTGCTTACTGCGCTGACCACAGTATCGGCCCTTTTCCAGTCCCCTGCCTACCAGTCCTCCATTATCACCGTTGTCGGCAAAGAGCATGTCCAGCAAGCCGTGGGAATGCTTAACCTGTCGGAGAACATTTGCCGGACGGTTGGCTTTTCGGTGGGCGGAATCTTTGTAGCGAGCTTCGGTGCGGCGGATGCCATTTTATTCGATGGAGTCACGTTTTTGGTCTCCTTCCTGCTGGTTCTTGTTGTCCGTTCCCTGCCGATGCCGACACGCGTCAATCCTGAGCCCCAACAGAAGAGAAAATTTATTCAGGATCTTGGGGAAGGCATACGGTATATCTGGAAATTCCCTTTTGCCAAGGCAGTCATCATTATGCTACCGACGCTCACTATTCTTCATGCCCTCGCTGATGCTGACCCAGGTCATGGCCGTCAACGTCTGGAAGGCAAGCCCGTTCCAGTTCGGACTCATGGAAGCTTGTATCCCGCTCGGCTATATGATCGGCTCAGGCCTGATTATGATCCTGGGTTCCAGAATCAGACGGCGGGGATTATTCATTATGATCGGTCTGCTCTGTCTGGGCCCGATGTACATCCTGTTATCCTTCATCACTTCTGCGGCCACAGCCATTCCCGTCGTTCTGCTGATTGGATTGATGTTCTCGTTCTGCACACTGCTGATCAATATCATCCTCAGGCTGGAAATTTCGGAAGAGATCCAGGGCAGGGTTTTCGGAGTACTGGGTTCAATTATGAGTGTGGCTCCGTCGATCGGTCTAACCATTGTCTCCTACCTCTCGGATCATTTCACTCCCGGTCCAGTCATGGGCTTCATTGGTCTGCTGCTGCTCCTGTTCGCTCTATATGCCGCCAGCAAGCTCAAGATCATTCGAGGCTATAGATAAGCCTGAAGTATCTGGTGTCACCATAATGGTTTATGAAGCAACAGTTGAATAACTTCTTTTGCTTGTTGTATTCCTTCTTCGAGTGAATGGATTAAACGATCCGTGACAGTTACAATATCTTCGTTCTCTCCAGGCGTATCTAATATTTCTTGAACGCTCAGTTCCTTCGATTGTTCTGCTCTATTCAGCAGTCGAAGGATTGCATTCATTGAATAGTGTGCATTCCGCAATGTACGGATGATCTTCATTCTATGTATTTCTTTTTCTGTATAGATGCGATGCCCGTTCGGAAGTCTGGGAACCGTTAATAAATCATTTCTTTCCCAATTGCGTACAATCTCAGATGATACTTTTAATAATTCCGCTGCCTCTATTCGAGTGTAGGTCTGATCAGATAATATCTCCGTGCCGCTTATCCATTTCTCCACCAGGCGGATGGCTTCCAAGGCCTGTTGATATTCTTTTTCCAGATGAGCCAAATAGTCATGTGCAAGGTTAAGTGCTGTGCTGAAATCTCCTTTTCCACTAGCTTCAACAATAGCACGTGCTTTGGCCCGAATATGCCCTTGCACAATTTCACAATGAAAAGCCGTTCTCGCTATCTTAAGCTGAAATAAATGAAGCTCTGAGAATTTACGGTATCCATTTTTTGCTCTGGGGACCGGTGAAATATACTTCCATTCTTCATAAATGCGGATGGTATTCGGATGTACGTTCACAAGACTGGCTATTTCTTTAGTGCTATACATCCGAATCCTCCTCCTTTATTTCCATTTAAAAAACCGGATGGCGCAACCCAGGCCAATCACTATGCAAAGCACAAGAATGCCAATGCTGCTGAATACGTGTTGAATGGGGTCTCCAATTGACACTTGCTTCAGCAAATGAATTCCATGCGCTAGTGGCAAACTATCCATTACCCATTGGACAATCTTAGGCATAATCTCATAGGGAATCGTCGCTCCTGAGAACAGGAGCATTGTAAAATAAGCCACTGAACTCCATAAATTGGAAGACTTTTGATCAGGTACCAAACTGCCGATGAATATCCCAATGCTGTACATCGCGCACACCACAAACGCATACGTGAGCAGGAATAATCCCCATGAACCTTTCAGTTCATAATCAAATAGTAAAGTATATACAGCGGTTACGCCAATAAATGAAACTAACGCAGCGGATAGCTGAATAATGACTTGTGCGAATAATAGGTGCAAAGGCGACACTGGTGTGACTTGAAATCTTTTCAAAATCCCCCGGTGACGGTAGTCAGCAATGGTAAGCGGCACACCCATCACACCTGTTGCGAGGACCCCGATACAAACGACAGCAGGGTACGATATTTCAAACATCGATGCTCCGGCAGCAGATGCTTCTTTACTCATAACGAAGCCAAAAACTGCCGCCATTATAATAGGAAATAATATCCCGAATATCAGAATATCCATCCCTTTCCACACAAGCTTGCCTTCAATCTTTAATAATGTCCAAAATAAGGTCATTTCTACTCCTCCTCGCCTGCAAAGTGTAAATACGCATTCTCTAATGTTTCTTGTCCGCTAAGACGGATAATGTCTTGAACGGAACCGGATGCAACGGTTATGCCTTCTCTTAAAATGAATAAATGATCGCAAAGAACCTCAACTTCGTCCATATAATGAGATGTGAGCACAATGGATAATCCGTTTTCTTTCATAAGGGATAGCTGCTTCCACAGTCTCCGGCGTGCTTTTGTATCCAATCCCGTAGTTAATTCATCTAAAAAGACAATCTGTGGATTCGGCAGGAGTGCCAGCATCACAGCTAAGCGCTGCTTTTCGCCGCCAGAAAGAGACTTAATGAGCTGCTTTCGCTTATCAGATAAACCAAAAGTACTAAGTAATGCATCGACCGGTTGCGTTTCTTTGTATAAAGCACGCCATTGCATACAAGCCTCTTCTACGGTTAAGCGGTCCTGAAAATTGGTTTCTTGAAATTGTACACCCACTTCTTCAAAAACTTCTTTTCGTTCTGTTAATGGCGATTTCCCAAGTACAGTGAGTTCTTCAAAATCACTTTTTTCAATGCCTAAAATGGCTGCAATCGCGGAGGACTTTCCGGCACCATTTGCGCCAAGTAAACCGAGCACCTCGCCTTTGCCTACACTAAAGCTTAAATTCTGAACAGCAACTTTATCTCCGTACTGAACACATAGATTTTTCACGGTTAAAACCATGTCCCCACCTCATTTCAGTGATTAGATTTACACTATATCAAATGAAGTGGAGGGTGGTGTCTTACTGGAGGGTTCCGATCTTAATGCACAAAAAAAATCCAAAAGGATCCTATCCCTCTGGATTTCTCGGAATTTATTTTTTCACATCCCTTATCGCTTCGCCTTATACTACCTTTACGTTGTGCAACTGATTATGCCATGACCGACTTGCGCAGCTTAGCCACCTTCTTGTTACGTCGAGGCTTCAATAATTTGCCCTGCCAAAGCAAGCATAGCCTCCTTGGTCAGATGCCCACGGGTTTCCCGGATAATATAATTGACACGGGTCTGCGGATTCATCCATGCTACCGACTTGTATTCCATGTTATCTATAGGTGTGTATATCACCTCTTGACCGCCCACCTCAAGCTTCTCCGACTGCGCCATTACCGGCTCGGATTCAACCGTCTTGTCATTGGGTCCTGCAGGTTCGGTAACGATGCCGAGGACTCCTGTTATTCCGTTCTTCTCTGTGGCCATTTTATAGATTAAGTGTACAGCAGTACGCTTCTCCTGCAATTTCTTGACATATATTTTTTGGCCGGATGCCTTCCCCTCTGCGATCACTTGCTGGTATATCTTATCCTGTTCTTTTTGCGTCATATATGGAGCAATATTTGCCATGGAAAAGCTATAGCCTTCCGGGGCCTGCTGCAGCTGCAGCGGCATGGAGGTATTGCCCGCAGCATACTTCTCCACGTATTCATTGTACGTATTATACCTAATTGAATACGTTGCACCCGAAATGGATGATCCGGCAGAACTGGCTTGATACTCCTTGTCATTGATATACACATATCTGATTTCTCCGGGTTTAAGTGTTTCACTTAATGCTTTCTGTTGCAGGTCAATGAGATTCTTGAACTTCTTCATTTTTTGCTCCGCTTTCGCTTTTGCAGAGGCTTCGCTGGTCTGGGCTATCGTCTTGAATTCCACCTTGATGGAGAGTTGTGCCGCAGACGGAGCACTGGAATTCTCAGCGGCAGCCTCACCCGCGGGGCCGTACCCTAAACCAAACAGCAGGGCCGAACCGGCCATGGCAATGAGCATTTTTTTATAATGCATATTTTTAAATACCACCTTCCTGGTTGTGTAAGTCCCTTATATAACACCTATGTTGCTGCATTCGTGACATCTTTATTTCTACCTGCGGCACCTTAGTTCATCATACCGGCAGCAATATGGATAACCTCCTCTTTAGTCAAGGAAGACTCCGGCGTGGTAGTCAAATTGTATAACATATTGTTTTCCGGGTCGGCCCAGACAAGTCTGTATTTATAACCCAATTTTATTTCCCCGTTTTTGGAGTGATCCATATAAATCAGTTGGGTTCCGTTGGCCAGAATGTTCTCCATGATTGTATTTTTGGTCCACAGCAAGCTTTCTACGATTCCGGTTTTTTCCTTAAGGCGTTTGACCGAAATACTCACCATAGTCTGACCTTTTTTATAGCTCAACCCAGAGTTATCAAAATTAATGCTATCCAGAGGCTCTTTTCTCCAGCTGACCCGGTAGCCGCCTTCCAGCTTTATTCCACCGGTCAGGGCAAGCAATTCCTTCTCTTTGATCTCAAAATCAGGTTGAATCCACGCTTGGTCAAAAACATACCCTTCCGGCATATACTCCGGCTGTTTCAAATTCGGCGCTGTGTACTTCTTTGCCTTGGCAACATAGCTGGAATAGTCATTAAATAACATCATGCGGTTAACAATGCCAATCTGAGGAGGCTCCCCCCCAGCCTTTTCCTTTCTGAGCACGTATGAAGCGAACTCCTCGGGCAGCAACAATTTCTCTACAGCCTTGTATGCCTCTGAATATTTTTCCCGAAAAAGCTTTTCTTCTTTGCTTTCCTGCCTCTGAGGAATTTTTTCCGCTGAAAGGAATAATGGTTTGTTGGATCTTACAACCTTCCCCCCTTCCTCCGTTGCAAGAAGCGGCTCGTATGGCAGCACTTCATACTGAATTTTGGCGGTTTGCCCAGGGCCTTCGACCAACAGGGAATAGCCGCCTCCCACCAAGACAACCAGGATCAGCGCCGCTGCCCATCCCCCTGCCCGCCTTCTCAAGGTTCGCTTGCGACGGCGCTCTGCCCTAGCTTCCGGCTCCATTTTATGCATAATATCCAGGGTGTTCCCCTCCTTCAGGTGCGGTACCGGATCAGCGGCAAAGCCGCAATAGCCAAGCCCGATGGCTTCCATAACAGAATCATGAACATCAACCAGCGGGAGCTTGGCAGAATGATCCCCCTCTTTCAGAAACAACTCTTCAGGGGTCAATTTATCCTGGCCCATAGTTGTTTCTCCCTCCTCTCAATGGCTTCTTTCAGCTTGCGCCTTGTCCGCTCGTACCGTTTCCTCACAGTAACCGTACTTTTACCCAGAATTTCACCAATTTCCGCAAATGATTTATCTTCGAAAATGCGCAAAATCACCAGATTCCGTTCCTCCATGCTCAGTTTCTCCAGGGCTGAGGCGACGGGTCCACTAAACAGCCGATTCTCAACTATTTGTTCAGCGCTCTTAGCCGTTACATCCTGTCTGAGCAATCTTTGCAGCTGATTTTGAAACTTTTGCCGGCGTAGCTGATTGAGGCAATGATGATAGGCCACCCTGTAGAGCCACGAGGTGAAATTCGCCTGGGGCTGGAAGTTCCCGATATTCTGGTAGGCCTTAACGAGTATGTCCTGGAGCGCATCCTCGGCTTCTTCCTTGTTGTTCAGCAAACGAAAGCAGTAGAGGTAAATCCGTTGTTGGTAGAGTCTGATAATCTCTGAAAAAAGGTAAACTTCTCCCGCCTGTATCCGCTTGATCTTCTCTTCAATAGAGTCCACAATTGTCTCCTTTCTGCTATCAGTATAGATATAACACTTGAGCAGTCTGTTGCGTGACATTTTTTTACTTCCCGCTTCATCCCCAATTGGCGGGTTTACTACAACAAAATCGCCGCTCCGCTTCCCTCGCAGGAAGTGAGCGGCGATCTATGAAACGGAATTCAAATTAGGAAGTTCCCAACTTTTTGATGAAAAGATCCAGCAGAGCCGCCGCTTCCTGGCGCAGCATCGGCCGTTTCGATTGATAATTCACCGCCCCGCTGCGGTCCGGCACGATTTCGGGACCGTACAGCGTGTGGGATACCACATATTTCACACTTTCCTCAGCCCACTTGTCCGTCTCTCCGGCCAGTTGGGCCTGGGCTTTCACAGGTCCCTGCAGCCGGGCCGCCATTCTCCATATAAGCATAGCCGCCTCCTGCCGGGTAATCGGTTCATTCAGATCCAGCAGTTGCTCCGGTCTCCCCCGCCCTTGGACAAATCCCATATCCATCGCGCTCTGCACAAGACCGCTGAAGCTGCTGTCCACCTTGTCGCTGAATGTAGGTGACTGCTTGGACGGGGTTATCCCGGTTCCCCGCATCACTTGTACGATAAACTCGGCACGGGTGATTGGCTTCTCCGGTTCAAAACGGCCGTCTGCGGCAGGCTCAAGCCACCCCAGCTGCTTAACACCATAAATATATTCCCCGTAGGGCTGGGCATCGTCCACATCGCTGAATCGTTCGGGAAGCGGGCGTTTTTGCGCCCAGCTGTCTACTTTATTGTAGTACAAATAGGCAATCTCTCCGCTCGCGTTCGCCTTAAACCCCGCCTTATTGCCAAGCTCATCCTCAAATAATAAAGGTTCAATCTCACGGAGTTTATGTGTGCCGCCAATATCCTTGATCTCCAGCTGCCCATCCCCTGGTATCGTTACCCGGAACGTCCAGAGGGGGATTCTTAAATCTGTGTAAATGCCGGCCAAGCGGCCCAAGTCCAAACTGGACGTTTTCACCTGGCTTTTGGCAACCGTTGTCTTGGGATAAAAGTGATCCATAAATGCCTTAAAAAATGCTTCCTTAACATCCGCCCCATCCCCATTCACGACGATGAAGCCGCCGATTTTGTGTTCCGGCATCAGCCACATCCATGAATGATAACCCGGCAAGTCTCCGGCTTTGCCAATAACGGATTGGCCATTATAGCTGTTTTGATAAAAGGTTTCGAAGCCGTACGCCTCGCCTTGCATTCCCGGATGAATGGAATGGCGGGTCTCCTGCATCTTCCGGACCGTCTGCTCCTGTAAAATCCGCGCACCGCCGGCACTGCCTCCGTTCAGATGGGCAATCATAAATTTGGCAATATCGCCCCCTGTGGATAACATACCTCCATCCGGACTCTCTGACGGGACTGATCCGTATTCGGGAATGGCTTCTTTGCTGGCGGTGTAGGCGGTGGCGAGAAACGCCCGCTGTTCCGGTGTTATTGAGAAGCTGCTACTGTTCATCCCGAGCGGCTCCAAAATATGTTGGCTGATATACCGGCTGAACGGCTGGCCGGAAATTTTCTCGATAATGTATCCTTGCAGATTGAAGGCGTAGTTATCATAGCGGTAGGCCTCGCCCGGATTCCGTACGATGTTCGGCACATATTGTTCAACAAAAGTACTCAGGGCAATGTTGCTGCCCCGGTTAACCGATGAAGGCGGGTCCGAATAATCAAAACCGGTCGTATGGGTGAGCAAATGATCCATTGTCAACCTTTGATTCGTCTGATTGGGAATCTTGAGGTTCCCCAGATAGGCCCCGACCTCACCGTTCAGGTCGATTTTGCCTTGCTCGGCAAGCTGCATAACGGCTGTCGCTGTGAATGATTTGGAGATGGAAGCCACACGGAAGACCGTCTTCCCGGGATCTACCGGTGTCTTTTTGGCCAGATCGGCGTAACCATAACCTTTTTGAAACAGCACCCGGTCCTCCTTCACAAGAACAACCGCAGCACCTGTGAGCTGTTTCTGAATTTGTGGCTGGCTGAAAAATCGGTCAGCAAAAGCCTCCACTTCCCGGCCATCCTTTGGCCCAGGCAGCGGCCGGGAATAACCCTCGGCTGCATGCGCCGCAGAACCGGTGAGAAGCGGGCTGAACAGCAGCCCCCCGCATAATAAGAAACGGAACATTTTTTGATGAAGCTTGACAGGAATAGATATGATAACGACCTCCTTGGTTCAATTGGTTCGAGCCGCACCGCCATACCGCGCAGTCCGCCTCCTCCCCAACTTAGCAAACCCCCTGTCATGCGGCCCAGTTACAAACTGTCATCACTTAGATATGACACCCTGATGCCTATCAGGTTTACTATAAAAAAAGAGAACACGCAACGACCGGAAATTTCCCGATCTGCGTGTTCTTCTTTTACTAAATGAAGTTATTACTCCGGAGATAATTGCAAGCTCTCCAGTTTTTCCTTTTCGTCACGCCGGCTCTTCAGCTCTTCCATCACCGCCTCACCTTCAATATCCAGGTTCGGCAGAATCCGGTCCAGCCATTTCGGCAGATACCAAGCAGATTTGCCCATCAGGGTCATGACCCCTGGGACAATCATCATTCTGACCACGAAGGCATCGAACAGAATGCCAAATGCAAGAGCAAAACCCATCGATTTGATGATCGGATCTTCAGCCAACATGAATCCCATAAATACAGAGATCATAATAAGCCCCGCCGCAGTCACCACACTGCCGCTGTGGCCCATTCCGGCAAGCACCGCCTGTTTCGCATCACCGGTATGTTTGAATTCTTCGCGCATCCGGCTTACCAGGAATACCTCATAGTCCATCGCGAGACCGAACAGAATACCCACAACGATTATTGGCAAGAAGTTGAGTACCTGACCCGGTGCATGGAAACCGAACAGCTTGCCCATATGCCCGTCCTGAATAACCAATACCACAATCCCGAACGTTGCTCCTAGGGAGAGAATAAAGCCAAGTACAGCTTTAAGCGGTACAAGCAGGGAACGGAACACTACCATCAGCAGGAGAAACGCCAGCCCGACGATTAAGAGACAGAATTTAGGCACCGCATCGTTCAGTTTTTGCGATATATCAATACCGACCGCTGTGCTGCCCGTGACCATAAGCTCCACATGGCTCCGTTCCAGAATCTCTGGTGCCCGATCCCTGATCGCATGGACTAGATCTGAGGTTTCAATGTCAGACGGTCCGGTTGCAGGGATGATATTGATCAGAGCCAGCTTTCCGGACGGGCCTGGAATCGCTGGGGAGATCGTTCCTATATTGGGTAGTGCCTCCAGTTCCTTCAGTGCACTGGATACACCCGCCATGAGATCAACATCCCCGTCAGCCTGTGCCAGTACAACAAGCGGACTGTGGGAACCAACACCGTATCCTTCACTAAATAAATCATAAGCACGGCGTTCTGTCTTTTCAGTCGGCTTCTGCCCGTCATCCGGCATACCAAGCTCCATGCGGGTGAAAGGCAATGCTATCGCGCCCAGCAGTACCACACCCAAGATGACCATCGTCCAAGGCTTACGGGTCACGAGATGCCCCCACCGGTTGCCTCTATGGTTCGCTCTTTTGCGCGGCTTCATCCATTTATTGCCGCTGTGGGCACTAACCCGGTCTCCCAGGCCTGCGAGTACAGCCGGTACAAAGATTATGGCAATTAGCACCGCTGTGAATACACAAAACGCACCAGCCAGTCCCATTGCAGTCAGAAACGGAATTTGAGCAACGGCAAGACCGGCGAGACCGATAATGACGGTTACGCCCGCAAAGACAACCGAGCTCCCCGCAGTAGCATTAGCGATGGCAATCGATTCGGAACGCTCATAACCCTCCGCCAGCTGCTGACGGTATCTGGAGATAATAAAAAGCGCGTAGTCTATTCCGACCGCCAGACCGAGCATGGCAGCAAGTGCCAATGATACCGAGGGGATATCTAGCATATTGGAGCCTATCATAACCCCCAAGAGACCGATTCCCAGTCCCACAACAGCCGTGACAATGGGCATCAGGCCAAGCAGGAAGGAAATGAACGTAATGGACAGCACCACAAAGGCAATGAGAACGCCGATCACTTCCGATGGTCCCATGATCTTCATTACGGAGAATGCTGGGCCAGTCAATTCAGACTGCCAGCCTGCATCCCGCATGTCTTCAGCGACAGCCGAGATGTGTTCTCTGGATTCATCCGTAACCTCTCCAGCTGGCGTTTTATAGGTTATGTCCATATACCCAATGGTTTTATCCGGACTCAGCTGATTGTCATAAGGACTCTTAACAGCTTTCACTTGTGTGTCTTCCGCAATCTCTTTCACAACTTTCTGAATGGCTGCCTGAGAATCTTCCGAGGACAACGTCTGCAGTTCCGGAGCTTTGATGACCATGCGGGTCTGTCCGCCGTCTTCCTTCGGACCGGCAAATTCCTTATTCAGGAGTTCAATTGCCGCTGCAGATTTCAGGCCCGGGATCGACATATCTTCACTGAACTTTGGACCCATCGCCAAGGCCAGCACCGCAATCGCGAGCAAAACCCCGATCCCTCCGATAATCACCTTCTTTGAATTCCTGGCCGACCAGAGTCCCAGCCGGTATAAATATTTTGCCATTACATTTTTCCTCCCCGACATCCGGATTTTCTCTCTTTTCTATATTCATACTACCTGTTAGAGAAGAAAGAGGAATCGTCCAAAGGGGCGGGTAGTCCATGTACTTTTGGGCAAAAACCGCATAAAAAAACATACGAAAGAAAAATTCTCTCCGTATGTCCAGCTCATCAGGCTTATAGGCTTATAGGCTTATAGATGAAGAATACCACGTTCCAGTGCCGTTGCCACCGCCTGGGATCTCGAATCTACCCCTAGCTTATTGTAGATATTGGTTAAGTGCGCTTTGACTGTCCGTTCGGAAATCCCCATATCAAAGGCAATTTCTTTACTTTTGTACCCGCGGGCCACAAACTGCAGGATCTGCTTCTCCTTGTCGGTTACAAGCTGGTTCTCCGCTTCTTTAGACTCGGACACCTCCTTGCGATCTTTGGCTGCTAGCACTTTGGTCAGAATATCGGCCTGCAAAAGCGTATCTCCCCGGATGGCCGATTCGATAGTCCGGAACAAATTGTCGCGGCTGGTATCCTTGAGCAGATAGCCTTTGGCCCCCAGTGCCAAGGCATTGACCATTAATTCGTCTTCATTATAGGTCGTTAATATAATAACGGGAATGTCGCATTGTTTGCTGCTCAATACCTCCATAGCTTCCAAGCCGCTCATAACAGGCATATTCAAATCAAGCAGAATCACATCGGGCTTAAGCTCCTCGATCAGGTGGAGCGCCACCTTTCCGTTCTCCGCTTCTCCAATGATTGCAAACCGTTCATTCGTTTCTACAATCAGCTTCAAGCCCTCACGAACCAGCAGATGATCATCAACAATCAGCACCTTCACTGTACTCATACCTTGTCTCCTTCATTTATGGGAGCTTCCATTATAATTCGTGTGCCGCTGGGAAGGCTGGTAATTTGGAGCTGACCTCCAATCAACCGCGCACGTTCATGTAACCCCAGTATGCCATAATGGCCTGTTTGATTGCCAATCAGGCTCATATCAAAACCTTTCCCGTTATCCTTAACCTCAATCTGAATACGGCTGTTCCGTTCAGTTACGTTAACCCATACTTTGTCCGCCTTGGCATGTTTGGCCACATTGGTCAGGCATTCGCTTACGATCTGCAGACTGTGCTCCATCAGCTTTCGGGACAAGCGGCTGGACAGTTGGATTTTCGAATAAACTTCAATTCCTGTCGCCTGGATAAAGCGTTGGATCTCATCGGTAAGTGCCTCACGAAAATCCAGCTCGGAAGCAGATTTCAACCGGAGATTATCAATCGCCCGCCGCGCATCGGCCAGCGTTCTCCGCGCCTGGCTCATCGACAACTGGATAATTTCCTGGGACCTGCGGATATTGTCCTGAGAAATGAAGGCATCTGCGGCCTCGAGCTGCATAATGAGACCGGCTACCCCTTGAGCCAGCGTATCATGGAGGTCACGGGCCATGCGCTGCCGTTCATTCGCGAGCGTCAATTCCTCCACCTTGCGGTGTGCGTCCTCCAGATCCTTCAAAAAGGTCTGTGTCCGCAGCCGGGCATGCACCTGTTGAAAAAATAGCAAAGCATATGCTATAACAATAATCAGCATTAACAGGAACAATGGAACCAGCAGCAGCATTTCAGGCATTTTCCCCAAATATAGCTCGGCATAGAAGAACATGAACACACAGTACAAGAACACGAGCATGATTTTTCTTTTTTGATAATAGAGTCCTATACTCTGCCCGATTAATACAGGAAACAGTCCAATCAGAACAGCGGGAGAACCTTCAGGCAGCAGCAATGCGCAGGTCAGAATCAGCAAGCCTTGAACCAGGAAATACAACCATGACCGGGAACGGGTCAGACGATACGAATTCCAGTGCATCAGGATATGGAAAATATAGGTGCCTGTAAAAAACAAGCTGTTCAGCAGGAGTAGTTCGCTAAAATTCTGCAGGATCATCGTCGCTGCATATACCAATAGTATCCACAGCAGGATTGGAAACCGCGAGACAAGCATTTCGTCGGCATTTTCATATTGGGCTTTTGGTTCAGTTTGGAGTTTTTTTAGAATATTCATGATTTCGCCCCCTGCCTCTTATTATAGATCCTTCATCCCTTATTCATATCGTACTATAAGGCATTTCTACTTATATGACTTCCGTCGAAGCACAAAACGTATCAGCCGCGTGATGAGGAAATAGCCCAGCAGCAATCCGGTAGCTGTATATACCGTCATTATAGGTATGACTTCAATTTCTTGCTTCACATTCATCTGGAGAATTTCGGGAGCAGGTGGAGTGGTGTTCCCAGAAGAACCACCCTATGCAATCAATGGATAACTCAGGGGAACCTGCCCTTGTTCGAGCACCAGTCTTTAGTGTAACGTTTTGAAGGCAGAAAAAAATCGTACATAAGGGCATGCACCTTATGTACGATGGGGCAGTGATTCAACATCAGGGTAGGCCGATTTCGTTGCCGCAGTTTCAGACTGCAGTCAAATTCACGGGTTTATTCTCCACTCCTGACGTTTTTCTTCCGTTTGAAATTCCTCTAAGGTAAGCTTGGAACCATCTTCAGAGAGGGCCAGAACCCTGTTGTGATGAACAGAGAGAATGGTAACCGATCCATCCTCATTCTTGCGGACAATCCACCGCTGATTATTGTAGCCCAGATATGAATAAAGCTGAATTTTATTCTGCTCCGTGTCCAGATCAAGCGCCTGTCCGGCGGTCGTGCGGATGGAGTAGGAGCCTGCTTCATCTCCTGTTGGCACAAACACCCATTTCTGATCCGTGGCTTCGTTGGCATTCTGCACATTAACGGCTTCACCATTCGCCAGCTTGTCTGTATACACAGATTTCTGGAATGCAGCGTTCACCAGGCTTGAGGTCATCAAGTCCGCCGGTTCTGCCCCGGTCACATTAACATTCTGATAAGAGGCATACCCGCCAAAGACATGAAGTCCAAAATGGCCTTCTGCAAACGTACCGTCCTTCAAGTCCATTATTTTCTGTCCCCCCATATACACCATGATGTGGGGGCCTTCCGCTTGAATCTTTATTCTGTAGGTTTGATCAGGCTGGATGAAGGCCGGGAACTTCGCCAGAACCTGCCGTTCCTCGAAACGCCCATCGATTTTGTAGAACAGGCGGACAGACTTCATATTAGGGTCCAGATTCAAGTAGTAACCGCTGCGGCCGTCCTCGCTTGCACGGAACAGAAGTGAGCCTGCTCCACCGGTTTCGCCAAGTTTCATGTCGGCTTCATAAGTGAAATTGCCCGCCTTCTCTTGGGCTATATAATTTGCGTCGCTGGAGTATTTCCCGCGAATTCCATCCTTGGTGGCAATCCATGAAGCCATGGACAAGTCCTTGGTCCACCCGCTGAGATTGGTATGAAACTCACCTCCGTAGACTTTTACCACAAAGCTGGCAGATGCCTTTCCATTCGGGGTTGATACCGTAATGACGGCCTCTCCTTCTTTTTTCGCCTGAAGGGTTGCCTGGGAAGAGCCTGCTCTGTTTATGCTCACCACTTCATCATTGCTGGACTTCCACTTCAACGGATGAACACCATTGCCGGGTCCGTTCTCCACTGTCGCCTGCAGCATTTCGCTTTGACCTAGCTCCAATTCACGGTCACTGGTATCCATTGCAATCCGGGTAACTAAGCCGCTGTCCGAATTCCATATCGAGCCAAGTTTATTCACTTGCAGAGAAACCACCTTCACCGTGCCGCCCCGGGTATAGAAACTCATTGCCCTACTCGCCGGGTCAGGAAAAATGACTTCAGAGAAAACCACCTTGCCTCCATTAGCGAAAACCTCAACAGAGGATTCGTCCACCAAAATCCGCAGCTTGATCCGCTTGTTCTCCGCTGTCATTGCCGCTTCATGCCTTGTACTGAAGAGGCTGGAGAAATCCGTTACCCCGGAAGCGGACCGGTCAACGAATAGTTGGCCTTCGCTCACCTTGTAACCCACAACCGTCTTCTGATTGGCACCCTCGCGCACGTTAAAACCAAACTCCGATACGGTACTGCCGTCCGGAATCTCCAGTTCGGCTTCAATTTCATACGCACCTGAAACAAGGCCTTTCAGCAGGTTGGGAGAAGAAGGACTAACCCTCTTGTCAGTTGTGGAGAACAGCCTGCTGCGCAGAAGCTCCATTTCTTTAACCGGAGTCTGGGCAAGGCGGGGCCCGTCTTTGGTCAGACCCAAGGTAACCTCTCTTGGGACCGTCAGTTCTCCCTTCCAGCCTGAAGTCGGGAAAGCGAACGGATAATCCCAGTTGGACATCCACGCCAGCATCACCCTGCGCCCATCCGTCATGTCCGAGAAAGACATGGATGCATAATACTCTTTGCCAAAATCTGTTCTCAGCACCTTTCCTGCCGGGTTATCATTCACGAATTTACCTTCAGCAGTCAGACTCCCCACAAAATATTCCGAATCCGAACCTCCAGTTGCCGGATTCGCGCCCGTACTGATCATGAGAACCCATTTCTTCTGTGACGTCCCCTGTACAATCAGCGGGAACAAGTCCGGGCATTCCCATACGCCGCCACGAACATAATCCCCATACCCCCAATTATCGGTCAAAGTCCAGTCCAGCAGATTGGTAGAGGTGAAGAACCGGATATGATCTCCACCGGATACCACCATCACCCAGCGGTTATTCTCGTCATCACGGATCACCTTGGGATCGCGGAAGTCCCAGCCCCCCGGATCTTCACCGTTCTTGCCGGGGTTCTCGATTACAATCGGGCGGTCCTTGGCGTATTCCCACGTACGCCCCTGATCCTTGCTGTAAGCAAGACCCATCTGCTGGTTGCCATTCGGGCCATCCGGATTATAGGACGTGTAATAGGCAATCAGCCCTTTGCCGCCTGAATCCGTGAACAAACCTGATGCATTGGTTGCATCCGCTACAGCAGCTCCGGACCAGATATGCCCGTAATCATTCCATGGAAGTGCAATCGGCAGGCGTTTCCAGTTCAGCATATCCTTGCTGACGGCATGAGCCCATGTACCTCCATCCTGATGGAAGAGATGGTATTCCCCTTCAAAGTAGACCAGCCCGTTCGGATCACTGGCGGAACCGCGGATCGGCGTATAATGATACTGGGGACGGTAGGGTTCGGTATAGTAACTGTCAGCATCTGTGAGATACGCATCTTGAAAGTAAGCGCTTCCTGTTTTGACAACAAATCCGGCACTTCCGGTTGAATACGCACTGTCCGACACATCGATTGCTGCCGGAGTATACCCGTCCAGGAAGATCTGAATCCGGCTGCCCTTTGCCTTGACTTCTACATAATGCTTCGCCCCCGCTTGGCTTGGATAAGCGCGCTCAGAGCTTGCAATTGCAGTTCCGTCCGCTTTCGTCAACTTTACCCGGACCTGATCCCCTTCTTTCACAAGTGTGGCTTCATAGCCACGGACTCCATCAGTTGAGGAGCGGAAAGCAAGCGCTGCTACAGCATCCGAACGAAAAGATATGGTTCCTTCATATATAAAGTCAGCGGCTTGCTTGGTATAGATTCGCTGTGCTTGGCTTTGGTCCACAGACGTTCCTTGCAGGCCTCTAAGGTCCGGTTGCCACTGTCCTTTATTCACCAGCACTGCACCCAGGTTTCCTTTCAGATCGCTGACGGTTATATT
Organism: Paenibacillus albidus; assembly: GCF_014644435.1. Taxonomy (GTDB): domain Bacteria; phylum Bacillota; class Bacilli; order Paenibacillales; family Paenibacillaceae; genus Paenibacillus_AQ; species Paenibacillus_AQ albidus. The sequence goes on from NZ_BMKR01000026.1 coordinate 75,858, forward strand.
CTGGAACAAAGCCGACCCATCCCGGACATGGAGTCCAAGACGCCCTGAACGGTATGAACTGTCCTGAATATCAATCACCGGCTTATACCCATTCCCCCAATACACTTTCAGCGAGGTCCCTTCAGCTTTTACTTTGAGATGATAGATCTCCCCTTCCTTAAGAGAAACCTGACGTTCTTCGTTTAATTTGCCTGCTCCACCCGCCGCGTCTTTTAAACGGATCCTACCGGACTCGGGTACAAGTTGAAGCATATATGAATTCCATCCATCATCATTGGAACGGAAAAGCAAAGAAGTATCCGCTTTCATATCCTTGATCATGACATCAGCTTCATACACGAAATCTTCGGACACTGTTTCAGAAATTGCCATTACATTTTCCTGCGGGCCGGATGTCAGCAGGAGCCCTTCTGCAGTATCTTCCAACTTGCCATCCCCCTTTATTTCCCATCCAGTCAAATTCGTTTTCACTTTGGTTGCGTTTTCATTATTAGAAAGACCCTTCGCCAGAGCAGCCCAGCCTGTATCAGGATTAGCGGCGTAAATGCCCGATGAAGTCATAATGATTGCCATAAGCGTCAGGATGTACAGTCCAGCTTTAGATTTCTTATTCATCTTTTACCCTCCGTTTCTGCCTAAAGAACTCACATTGTTGTATAACGTGCACAACTCTCGCTCATATAGCGTGGTTAAGACAATGGTTGACTGTGCGATTTCGCGTGGGTCCCTCTGCGGACACGATGAGGTCCCTTCACGATCTGCGGCTGATGCGGACGGGAAATCCGTTATTTGGGAGGATTCGTCTATTCAGCAGGACAAACGGACTGAGATTCCGCTATTTGTCCCATCTCCCCTCATTCTAGACTCAATCGAACGTTATAACGGCTCCTGAGTCCGAATTCACCAGGAAAGCACACTTTTTCGCAAAATAAGCTCTTCTCTGTCCGCTTCACTCCGCTCTTGGAGCCCAATCCTCCTGCTCCGCCTATTTCATTTGAAGCTTCCAAGATCTCGACATTTTTGGGTATTGATAATTTCCTATACAATTAAAAAGCTGGCCAGTTACAGTTGCATAACTGGCCTGATGCATATTGAATTTTATACAATATATAGATTGAACTTGTGATTTTCTATTTTTCTTATTTTCAAGTTCAATCTATATAAGATGAACAAAAGAAAATAACAAAAGGCGAGAAAGAGCGAAGGGGAAGTTTGGAACTGTAGGAGCGATAGCGACCGCCTTTGTCTTCGGATTTCAACCACAGGTAGTGGTTAAATTGAGGAAATCTGAAGACAACAGCGGCCGGAAGTCCAAACATTCACCGTAGTGACTAAAAAGCTTACGTTAGCCTCTTAAGTTCATCTTTTATATAGACGCCTCATTATTCCATGCTGCAAGTCCCAAGGCCAGAGCGCCGCATAATCCCGCCTGATGGCCAAGACCCGGTGGAACAATATACTCATCCATATGATCTAGAATAGCATTTGAACTGACATAACCGTTCAGATTGCGGAGCACAGCCTGCCGGATCAGCGGGAACAGCTGCTGCTGCTGCATAACGCCGCCGCCCAGTATAATTTTGTGAGGAGACAGAAGTAAAATGGCACTGGTTATGGACTGGGCAATATAGAAAGCTTCCATTTCCCAAGCGATATGGTTTGCCGGCAACTCGTGGCCCTTCTTTCCCCATCTCGCTTCAATGGCAGGACCTGCCGCCATTCCTTCGAGACAGTCCCCATGGTACGGGCACGCGCCTGCAAATTTATCTTCAGGATGGCGCCTCGGCAGCATATGTCCACCCTCAGGGTGTACAAGACCATGTATGATTTTGCCTTCCGAATACACGCCGACACCCACACCAGTGCCTACGGTATAGTACAAACAGCTGGACAATCCTTGAGCAGCACCCCACTTGGCTTCGCCATATGCTGCTGCATTAACATCGGTATCCCAGCCCAACGGGACCGGAAAGACCCGCTGTAAAGTCCCCAGCATGTCGTAATTCCCCCAACCCGGCTTAGGGGTTGTCGTAACGTAACCATAAGTCGGACTGTCCGGGCGGATATCGATCGGACCAAACGATCCAATTCCAATGGCTTCTACCTGTTTGTCTTGAAAATATTGAATGACCTTGGGGAGCGTTAAATCCGGATGTTCGGTTGGAAAGCTGATCCGGTCCAGAATTCGCCCGCTTTCATCCCCAAGCCCGCATACGAATTTGGTTCCGCCTGCTTCAATGGCTCCTATACGCATTCCGTCAGCCCTCCGATTGCCGGTTATCGCCATTTGCGGCAGGTTGATCTAATTTGTAGACCTCCAGTGAAAGGAATGGGGTCTCTTCGTTGTCTGCAAATGCAGCAAGACCCACGGATTCAGCTTTCGGGAAAATAAGATCCGTAATGACCGCCTGGCCTCCATTGCCGAACACCTCAACCGAAGTACGGTCTACATAAACGGAAAGATCATAGATTTCGCCCGGAGCTTGCAATTCCACCGAATGACGTCCCGCGAACCATTCATGGAAATCATGCCGTCCTGAAGCCAGCCGGTCTACATAGAGCTCTTCGGTCTTCGCATCCATTCCGATCACAGTTTCTTCCCCCGCCCCAACTCTTACCTTGAAGCCTGCAGACATGCCACGGGCGAACTTCACAACGATCTCGTAAGCCTCAAGCTGGAGACCGGATAAGGAAGCATTGATTTCTTGCACAGTAACGTCTTTAAGTGAGAGAACCGGGATGCGGGCCGCTTCCAGTTCTTGCGCCGGCTTCTGAATAATCAGAATTTGCCCTTCTCTGGATTCGAGATACAGCTCTCTTGGAAGGGTCATCGCCCCACGGAACTCTTCTGCAGGAGTCTGGGGTGCATACATCCAGTTGCTCATCCAGCCGATAAAAAGACGTCTTCCATCTTCCTCAGGCACATCCGACCAGCTTACACCTGCGTAATTGTCCCTTCCATGATCAAGCCAGCGGACATTTTGGGAATCCCCGTCCGGAATAAACACTTTGCCGTTGAAATCGCCGGTGAAGTACTGTGTTCTGGAACCTTCCACAAAAGCGGGGTCCGCTCCAATACTCACAAGCATCACCCATTTGGTGTTCGAGGTGTCTCCATCCACGTTCAGCGGGAACAAGTCCGGACATTCCCACACACCGTCATGAGACCCGATGCCCTCACCGAATTCGCTGGCAAATGTCCAGTGGATCAGATCTGGGGAATGGTACAGGCATACCGTTTGACCGCAAGCGACGATCATTACCCATTCGTTAGTCTCCTGGTTCCAGAACACCTTCGGATCACGGAAATCGATAAATGCATCATGTTCGAGCACCGGATTGCCTTCGTATTTGGTCCAGGTTCTGCCGTTGTCTTTGCTGTAGGCGAGACTTTGACGCTGAACGGCCGGTTCCCCTTCCGGCATATCCAGATGATGGGTAAAGATGGCTACCAGCCCCGGCTTATCCGCAAAAAATCCTGTCGTATTGTTCCAGTCCACAACAGCACTTCCCGAGAAAATCATGCCGAGCTCATCCGGAAAGAGTGCGACATCCAGCTCTTCCCAGGTGATAAGGTCCTTGCTGACCGCATGGCCCCAGTGCATGGCCCCCATGGTCATTCCACCGGGATGATGCTGGAAGAACAGATGATATTCTCCTTCGAAAAAGACCATCCCGTTCGGATCGTTCATCCACTTGGCCTGGGGTGAAAAATGATAGACCCCCCGGTAATTTTGTTTTGTAATAGCTGACATTATCGCTCTCTCCTCTTCTCCACCGTTTATTGTTTATTTTTGTGTTGCTCTGTCATAACCGCCCTGTTTAATCTTCAGCCATTCCTGCAGGCCAAGACGGTCCAATTCTTTCAGATATTCATCCCACTGCGCATCCACTTTGCCGTTCTGATACCATTCAGTACGCATTCTGAGGACGTAAGCGAACAAATCTGTTTCAATCGTCGTCAGGCGGTCTAGCTCTTCAATCGAATTAAATACGCTTGGCATTACATTCTCCGCTTTCATCTTCGGTGCCATGATGTTCTTGATAATATCCATTCTGCCCTTGGCATCATCCGGCATGGTTGTATATTTGCCATAGTAGGAATCGAGAACGGCCAGAGGTCCGCCGATGCTTGTTTTCTCACGAAGTTCAACAGGTGCAGCACCTTCAAGCGGCAGATGCTTCAGCATGCCTTTGGCTTCATCCAATTCGAAGATGTTCTGCTGGGTTTCATCCCCATAGGTGCCCCAGTTGTCCTGCACGGATTGGATCGGATCATACAGCTGATCCACCCATTTCGCCGTCGTCTCCAGGTTTTTGTTGGCGCTCGTCACGACCATTTTGCCGCGGCCAAGGCCAAGACCATTGGTTCTGGTTACGTTCACTTCACCATCCGGGCCTGCGAGCGGCGGCATTATATCATAGGTATCATTGGCTCCAGAGATGTTAGCCTTATCCCAGGAGAAGTACAGACCGTAGCGTTGATCCTTCCCTTTGGCCAGGTACGTGCTCCAGTCCTGCGTGTATGCCTCAATATCAATAAGCCCTTCTTTATACAGCTCATGAATAAATGAAACAGCAGTCTTGTAGCCCTCTTCCGCCGCGGTAAATATCACTTTGCCCTCATCACTCACGACCGCATGGTCAGGATTCTCCCCCAGTCCGAAAGAAGCAAAGAGGAAGGCTATATCTTCGGCTCCCGGCTTGTTGATAAAGGACAGCGGAATTTCGTCTGCCTGGCCATTGCCATTCGGGTCCTGCGTTTTGAACGCGATCAACACTTTTTTAAGCTCATCCGTCGTTGTCGGCATCTCAAGACCCAGCTTTTTCAGCCATTCGACGTTGATCCAAGGCATGCTGTCTACAGCCTGGATTCTCTCTTTTCCGTTGCCCAGCTCTTCAATCCAAGGGAAGGCATAGATATTGCCGTCCGGCGCCGTGATCATGCTTTTGTATTCAGGAGCTTCTTCCAGCACCTTTTTAAAGTTGGGCATATTCTTCTCTATCAGATCATTCAGCGGAATGATGGCACCGTCTTTGGCGAGTTTAAGCAGCTCGTAGTCGCTATAGTCAGCATTAAAAATTGCATCGGGAAGATCACCGCTCGCCACTGCCAGGTTTCTTTTTTCCACAAATACATCTTTGGTGAAGTTTTTCCAGTTAATATGAACATTTGTTTTTTCTTCGAGACGTTTATTGATCAGCTTTTCATTCGGGTCGGCCGGTGCCAGCGGAGAGCTTTGCGTAATAAAGTTCAGTGTAACTTTGCCACTTGGGTCCTGTTCTTTGCTGGCCGCACTGCCTCCTCCGCCACCGCTGCATGCACTCAGGAATAGGAGAGAAGCAAGTACAGATGCGGAAGCTGTTTTTGTTACCACTTTTGATTTTGTCCGTTTTTTCATGGAAAATGACCTCCTAAATAGGATGAATGTAACTCTATATATGTGCAGTCTGTTCCCTATTTCAGGGAACCGAGCATGACACCTTTTTCAAAATACTTCTGGAAAAAAGGATACATAATGATGAGCGGCAAACTGGAGACCACAATTGCGGCATATTTGATGATTTCGGACAATCGTTTCATTTCTGCCATGGCCAGCTGGTCACTGATCATGCCCGGATCTACCTGATTCTGAATCAGGATAGAGCGCAGCACGAGCTGCAACGGATGAAGATTAGGATTATCCAGATAAATCATGGCATCAAAGTAGGAATTCCACTGGCCCACAAAGGCATACAGGGCAAGCACGAAGATAATGGGTTTCGAGAGCGGCAATACAATGCCGAGGAAAATTCTCATCTCCGATGCCCCATCCACATTGGCTGCCTCCCTAAGTTCATTGGGTACTCCCTTGAAAAAGGTTCTGGATAAGATAATGTTCCATACGTTGACTGCTCCGGGAATGATCACAGCCCAGACCGTGTCCAGCAGGCCCAGATTTTTGACCAGCAGGTAAGTTGGAACAAGGCCCCCTCCAAAAAACATAGTGATAATGAACAAGGTCATAAAAAATCCTTTGCCCTTCAGCCTGTCATCCGACAGGGCATAACCTGCGCAGATGGAGACCAGAACGGTAAGCAGGGCAAATGCGACGGAGTAAAAAACAGCGTTTCCAAAACCGCGGATCATAGCCGGATTGGTAAGGATCATTTTGTAGCCTTCTAAGGACCAGTCCGATATTTTGAATGATAATCCATGGCTGAGCAGTACCGACGGGTCCATGAAGGAGGCAATCACCACATAAACGAGCGGAAGCACCACTACCAATACAGCGAGCGTTAAGAATGTGGCATTCAGCGCGAGAATAAAGCGGTCCAGCCGGGAATGTTTGATGAACATGAAGGGTTACTCCTTTCTTAGTAAAGACCATCGCCCTCATTCAGCTTCTTCACAATGAAGTTCACCGTAATGAGCAACACAACGTTGATGAGCGAGTTGAACAAACCCACTGCGGCTGAGTATGCGTAGTCGCCTGACTGCAAGCCTATTTTGTACACATAAGTCGGAATGATCTCGGAAGTCGGCAGGTTGGTTGCCGTTTGCATGAGATAAGCCTTTTCAAATCCAATCGACATAATGCCGCCTGCCGCAAGAATAAACACAATGGCCATAATCGGACGAATGGTGGGAAGATCAATATGACGTATTCTTTGCAGAAGATTAGCGCCATCCAGATTCGCTGCATTATGTAACTCAGGGTCAACGTTGGCAAGAGCTGCCACATAAATAATTGAGGCCCAGCCTGCACTCGTCCAGATATCTGAAAGAATATAGATCCATCGGAAGTACTCCGGGCGGGACATGAACATCATCGGTTCACCTGTAGCCCAGGTAAAAATCTGGTTGATTGGCCCTGTCGGGGATAAAAAGATAAACAACATCCCCACCACCACAACAACGGATATAAAGTTAGGCGCATACAGAAAGAGTTGTATGTTCTTCTTGATTGCAGACCTGCGGACCTGATTCAGCATCAAAGCCAGCAGGATAGGAACGGGAAAGCTCAAAACCAAACCGAAAAAACTTAATTTAAGCGTATTCATAAAAATAACTTCAAAATTGGGGGAAGAAAGGAATTTCTCGAAATTGTAAAAACCTACCCATTCGCTCCCCATAATTCCTTTGATCGGGCTAAAATCTTTAAAGGCGATGATTGCACCATACATAGGACCGTATTTGAAAATAAGGGTCAGAATCAACGCCGGTGCGAGCATTAAATAAAGAAAGTAATGTTTCTTCATAAAATTTAATAAGGAGCCTGAAGCTTTGGGCACCGTACTTCGGGCATTCGCTTCTATTGAGTTTTGCAATGCCTTTGCCTCCATTCTTTTACAAATTTAATTGTTGATGTTCCCTACTGCATTTACAATTTATCAAAGACTTGACCATGCGTCAATACATTTTGTAAAATTATTTTTGTTCATTTGACAATTAACTAACATTAAAAAAGTCTATATTCTTTTGTAAAATAACAAATCATGGGTTCCAAACAGTGAATCAATGCAATTCTCAGCTTAATACATTGACAACGAGTAGAATTACAGATGATACTTTGCACATATTTATATTATAAAAGAAAAGTAATTTGTGCATTTGTAAAATTCATATTGCTATTTTTGGAAAACTATTATACATTTAAGGGAGTTAGACGATGAGAAGAACATAATATAGAGGTGAATGTACAATATATGGCTAGAGATAGAGTAACCATACAAGATATCGCAGATGCTTTGGGGATCTCCAGAAACACGGCCTCCAAAGCGCTTAACGGAGTGGACAGTATTCCTGCCGACACCAGAGACAAGGTGATCAAAAAAGCGGTTGAGCTTAAATACAAACAATTTTCTTATATGGAAACAGCCATTAGCTCTTCCGAAAAACAAGGCAATATTGCACTATTGACCTGCAATCTGCCCAACGGCTCACACTTCGGTTCCCTGCTGATCAGCGGGCTGGAGAAGGAAATCAGTATCAAGGGCTATACCTTATCTATTTATTTCGTCCGCGAGAATGATATCAATGGCATGACCCTGCCTGGTAACTTTGAACCCTCCGGTGTGGATGGCATCATCTGCATTGAAATGTTCAATAAGGCTTACAGCAAGCTGATCACGGATCTTGGCATTCCGACTATTTTTATTGACTGCGCTGCCGATATGGTGTATCCGGAATTGAAGGCCGATCTGGTTCTAATGGAGAATGAGCACAGCACCTACTCTGTTACCCGGAAACTGATAGATCATGGATACACCAGCTTCGGTTTTGTAGGCGATTACAATCACTGTAAAAGCTTCAATGAACGCTGGACCGGATTTAACAGAGCTCTTGCAGAATGTGGAATAACCCTGGATCCCGCCCATAACATTGTAGCGCCAGACCGGAACTTCAATATCAATATGGAGGAAAACTGGATGGGGCATCAACTGGATGCCCTGGAGAAGTGGCCATCCGTCTTTATCTGTGCCAATGATTTCATTGCCATCAGTGTTATGAAGTCTCTGAAAAACAAAGGGATTAAAGTACCGGAAGAAGTTGCTGTCTGCGGATTTGATGATGCTTCAGAGTCGCGGGTTGTCGAACCCCATCTGACAACCGTACATATCTACAGCAGCCAAATGGGGGTTATTTCCGCCGAAATTCTATTGTCCAGAATCAAAGACAATACCAAGCCGTACCAGGTGACCCATGTTGCAACGGATATGATATTCCGGGGGTCCACGCCTGCTCTCAACTAATCTGTCCAGAGGGTCGTGGAGTTCTGTAAGGAAAATTTGGTCGTGATTTTATGAATGCGGCTTAATCATTAAATTAAAGACAACTTCCCTCGTTACCCTTATCTCTTTTAACGAGGGAATTCGACTTTTCGCCAGGTTTCCCTCGACTTGGCAAGAAACCAGCACGAGTTGTAGTTTAGATCGGTTCCCAGTATATGTTCGTAGTTCGTTTTCGAATTGATATCACAGATATGCTCAATCATGTGAGAAATAAGATTAGCTTCTTGGATTGCGAATGGATTAATTTCCTTATGAATTTTCTGAATGATTTGTACATCCTTAGTGACAATGTATTTAAGTGCGCGGTTTCTAAAAAGAAGCGCTTTTGTCTCCAATTCCTTCTGTTGAATTAAGATTGTATCATCTGTCAAAAGCCCATTTCCCCTCATGTATTCGATACGTCGAGTCATGCAGCATTTATGTTCCCATAACACGTGAAATATACGATGGTCCAACTTCTTGTCTGGCTGTTCAATCAGGCTCTCTAAATATTCTTCTATTTTCTGATAAATACGAATGCCTACTACGATATTTCTCGCCCAATTGATACTCAGGTCATTACGAATCTCTGTGATACGGGATTCTATGTAGTCTCTTAAAGAATCAATTACACGAAGCAAGTCAAACCCCAGGAAGACATTTTCTAATGGTTTCATCAAGATGATCTTATTATAATGATCGATATTAAATGAGGGAGAAAAGGTGCAGGATTGTATGAACTCATCAAACGGGCAGCTTTTAAAATCATATTTCCCGCCAAAGTTATCTGCTACCTGAAACGATTCGGAAACTTTGCAATACCCATAGATCAGCAGTTCATGAGCGTTATCTATTTGCTGATACCAGTTGGATGAAATAGATAAGTAGCGGTGATTGACTTTCAAATAAACATAGTAGCCCCGATCTATTGCATTTATTATCTCTTCTACGATTCCTGAAGGCTGCTCTTGTTGACGCAAAAAAACGTCCCTATTTATAATTTGTACATCCAGAAAAGGGCATTCATACGGTTTCCAAGTGATCCACGGTTGAAAAAAGTCTAACTTATAATCGTTGTCTATACTTAATTGGATGAAATTGCTTAATACCCATGGAATATAATGATTTCCTCTTGATGCTAAAATTGCTAGTGGCCCGGCATAATAAGGATAACTTGATATTAAGGGCAGACTTACAGGCAATAGCTTTTTCAAATCGCCACTTCCTTTACAATTTGCTCACAGCGATTCCTCATACATAATTGGTTTTTTCGAAAAAAAATTATTCACTATACCACTTCCTCTGAGATTCATACATACCTTTTATATTCACCATCAGTATTAATAAGTTGTCTGTGATTACCATCCTGCACAATCTGACCGTCCTTCAAGACAATAATTCTATCGGCAATCTTAGCTGAACCCAACCTGTGAGTAACTAGTATCGCTGTTTTGTCATTGCAGATGTTTATAAAGTCATTGTAAAGGCGTGTTTCTTCCAGAGGGTCAATGGCTGCCGTCGGCTCATCCAAAATAATCAAATCACTATGTCTAAATAATCCGCGCGCAATAGCTATACGTTGCCATTGACCACCCGATATCTCTATACCGTCAAAATCGCGGCCGAGCATAGTATTTAATCCGTCTTTATAGCTCTCGTCTTTCAAAAGAACCCCCGACTTATCACAAATATCCATAAGCATTGCTTCATTTGCAGGTTTGTCCATCTGGCTGATGCTCACTACATCATCAATATCCCTAAATCTTGTTACTCCGTGCCCACCTGTTTTTGTATATAAGATATTCCTGTCACAAAATCCACACCTCCCCTCACATCCTCTAGAACCATAAACATGAAAAAACCTTGTATCATTTGGGAAACAGTCTCTTTCAGGAGGAGATATACTCTCAATATCCGATATTGCTCTGTCATCAGTTACTACATATTCCCCATTATTCATGTAAGCAATACCTTTACACCTTTTATAATCTTTTTTCTCCGAGATTAGAGCACATAACTCAGACAAAGTATTTTCAAATTCACCGATTACAGAAACATCAATACATCTATTATCTTTTAATAAAAGTTCAGCCAGACACGACGCAGCACTGTGGCATATAACAATAAATACATCACCCAATAAACATTTTAACTGAGAACTAAGTTCTAACAACAAATCATAACAATTATATGACAAAAAAATGGCTATCATATTTGGATGAACAGACGCGATACTATCTATTTCAGTTTGAATATTATTTTCATCAATTTTATGTACCGATAAATTACTATCATTTTAATGCTGAAACCCCATAGCCAACCTCTAAACTGTGCAACTCATTGTTCCCAAAATACGTGACTGCTATTTTAAACACAATACGACCTCCTATCTTAAAAACATACAAATCTACAATAGACAAAGCAAATCAGGAAAAAACTTTACTTAAAACCACATAGTCCTTATTTTTGGCATTGCCGCAGACTGGTGTACAGACAGGTGAAGTTAGGGCTTTCCTTTCTTTAAGTACCTGATACAGAAAATAGAATTTACATTTGCACAAAAAAGTAGTTTTTGCGAACATCAAATTTTCACATAAGCAATCACATAATCCCATTTCCAATACCTTACAAATACAAATTACAACGATTCCGGCTATAAGTCAATAACTATTTTTTTCAATAATTTACTCAAATGCACAAATAAAATATAAAAAAATCTTATATTTTGTTTTCGTTATTTATATTTTTTGCCTTTTATTGGATTATACTCATTTTAAATGTATAATATTCCTCATATTTGATAGTTCAGTGACAATGAGGACCTCTAATATTGCACATTATATTTTTGTTCAATTGTTGATTTTAATTATACTTTTGAACAAATTCCCTGCTAATGGTGCTGTCCGGAAAATAATGGCGGAAGGTCATTTATGAAGCCGGATCGATGAGGGCCAAGCATCCGGCAGCGCCACTCTAGCCAAATTCGCCGAGCGGGCTTAGCTAGCCGCTGCGGGCTTGGGAGATATGGGTTCTGACGCCCAACCCATAGCTGAAGCCTTTCAACTGTCGCTTAACGCTGCCGTACCATACACGTACCCACTTCCCCCTACTTTGTGGGTGGAAGGCATGAGGATTCTCGCATACAGGTTCCATTTATTCACGCCATCAATCCGTGCTGTCTCCTCGATCTCTTTGGGAAAAGAAACAAAAAACTGATACAGTAAAAATACGCCGAAAGCACCGGCTGGATGGAGGGTAGCGTGATGGAGATGGATTTGTTCCAGGTATTAGCCCCGTCAATCGAAGCGGCCTCATAATAGTCCTCCGGCACCTCATTTAATGCATTCACGAAAAAGCAGCTCGAAATCCTGCAGGCTGATGACTACGCCATACAGAATCGGAAAGAGCAGGAACATTCCGAACACCGCCAGGTAGGGCAGAATGAACAGAAATGAGGTGAAGCGGGAAGCGTTGCAGCGCTTCCCGCCCCCTTTGCAGCCCGTCACTTGAGGAGTGAGTTCACTTCATCGCCTGGCGGGATTTGGCCACAGCATCGTCCATTGCCTGCTGCGGGGATTTCTTGCCAAGGATCGCATTGCTCAGCTCACCCCAGACCGGTTCGATAATCGTCCCCCAGTTCAGCACATTGGGAGCAAACTGCACGGAAGAAAAGCTTTCGGATACTGTGCTTTGGAACTCCATGGCTTTAAATTCCGCACTCTCCATTACCGTTTTGGAGGCTACCGCCTGGCCGGATTCTGCCCAATCCAGAGAATTTCCGGAGACATATTTCAGGAAGTCGCCAATGCCCGCCAGTGTATTGCTGTCTGTGACGGCCTTTGGCGTCACAAAGCCATGTGAACCTGCATAGATGGCCTGCTTCGCTGCGCCGATCTGCGGCATGACCGCTACCCCGTAATTCAACCCGGCTTCATCGAATTGTGATTTCATCCACGGGCCGTTGAATTGAATCGCGTTTTTGCCTTGCAGGAACAGGGTGTTCTCTCCGTCCTGCTGCACATTCGCCGGAGAAATGCCCTTCTCTACCATATCCCGCAGCCACTGCACCATTTCTACAGCTTCCGGAGAGTTGTAGGCAACATCCGTGCCGTTCCACAGCTCGCCGCCATTCTGCCAGACGAGTGACGGGAAGATGAACTGCTGTGGCCATAGCGTAGGAACCACATAGCCATAGATCCCTTTGGCCTTATCGGTAAGCTTCAGAACCGCTGCGTCGAACTCGGCACGGTTGGTTGGCGGACTGGTGATTCCCGCCTTCTCAAAGAGATCCTTGTTGTAGTACATCACGACCGGATGAATATCCAGCGGAATCGTATACAGCTTGCTGTCGATGGTGGCATATTTCACCGGAGCTTCGGCAAAGTCGCTTTCGTTAATACCCGCCGCAGCGGCAAGTCCGTCTATAGGCTGCAGCTGATCCTTGCTCTGGTAAGTCGGCACCTGATCCACATGCATGATCATCAGGTCCGGCCGTTCTTTACCGGTGCTGAGCGCAACATCCAGCTGCTTATAATATTCGCCATTAGGCTGTATCACAAAATTCACCTTGTACTGATCCTGTGAGCTATTGTACTTGTCGACGATCTTCTTCATAAACGGGCCATCCGAACCCGAGAAGGGTGACCAGAATAGAATTCCGGTTTTCTTCCCGCCGCCAGCATTCCCCTGCGCTTCACCGCCGCTGCTGCTGTTTGCGTTATTGTTTCCGCCGCAAGCGGTTACAGTAAGCGCCAGGATAACCGTCAAGCACAATGCCATTTTTGACCGCATGAATTTTTTCATCTTTTTGCTCCCCCTTTGTCGATGATTCAAAGCTCAACAGCTCTTTGATAGCTTTATGTTAAGTCATCGGAGGAGACTATAAAATGTCACCAATTTAGGATAAGTGGACATATTTATAGCTTTCCTAAATAAATAGAGACTGTCCAACAGTCATTAATCATGACCTGTGGACAGCCTTCTTGGCCGGGTTTGGCAGTTTCTTATTAGCGACTTCTCGTGTTGTCACTTAACTGTTTGTAATAATCCTGAACGAATCCCTTGAACTTCTTGGCGACACTTGTCATGTATCGGTTGGTATACCATGAGATCTCGATGGTCCGGGTACTTACTGGTTCTTCTATAGAAATCAGTATGACAGAAGATCCTTGAGAACCGCCCCAAGTGACAGATGGGATAAAAGAAACTCCCAGCCCCGAACGGACCAGGCTGCGAACCATCGAAGGCTCGTCGCTTTCATAAATAATACGAGGCGTAAACCCGGCTGTGTAACAGAGGGAGTCCGTCGTTTCGCGCAGCTGTTTGCCCGTCTTTAAACTAATAAAGCCGTCTTCCGAGAGTTCAATCAGGCGAATGCTTTCGCGGTCAGCGAGCCTATGGTCACTTGGAACCGCTAGCATGATTTCTTCCGTTAATACCGGAATGGACTCGGTTCCCGGAATTTTCAACGGAGAAGAAGAAATACACAGATCAAAGACCGGGTGACCTGGGATATCCTGATCATACTGCAATAGCTTAAATTGGGCTTCAGGGTACTGCTGACGAAATAATGTGATCATATCCGGAAGTAAATAGGAACCGGCTTTGATAAAGATAACAACAGTTCCTGTCGGTCTCTCGGACAAGTCAAGAAGCTCCGTTTTAGCATCCTCCAGCGTTTGTAAAGCCAAATCGACTTTCGCAAGAAAGCGTTTCCCGTATTCATTTAATCGTATGTACTTTCCAGTGCGATCAAACAATTTGATTGCTAATTCACTTTCGAGATTTCTGATTAATTTACTTATAGCAGGCTGAGAGACTTGCAGCATTTCGGCTGCTTTAGTCATATTCTCCAGCCGTGCAACGGTCTGAAAGTACCGAAGAGACAATAAATCCATCGAAATCCCCCTCAACTATAACCTATTGGTTATACATTATATACAAAACAATATATTTTTCATCATCATAGCAGAACCCTATAATAGAGAAAAGGTAAATAGGAAAAGGGGGGTATTTATGAGCACAAGAGAATCAATGGAAGAAATTCTAACAATCTCTAGTGGTCGGCTTCGGGGGATACGTCTGAGTGAGGTTGGAGCGATCGCATGGTTAGGGATTCCTTATGCTAAACCTCCTGTAGGTGAGTTCCGCTGGAAGGCGCCACGTGAGTCAGAACCCTGGACAGGTATATTACCCGTACGTGATTTTAATAATAGCAGTGTCCAAGTTCATCAGGAGGTATCTGGCGGCAGTGAAGACTGTTTGTATTTGAACATTTGGCGGCCGGATCATGCCGGATCAAGCTTACCCGTATTCGTCTTCCTGCATGGAGGCGGCAATATAGCCGGTTCGGGGCGGGATTTCCAGGGCGGACGATTGGCGTGCGAGACAAATAGTATAGTACTCACAGTGAACTACCGTTTAGGAGCGATGGGATTTTTCCGCCATCCTGCACTTCAAACCGGGGATCCCTTGGATGACTCGGGAAATTACGGCCTTCTCGATATTATTCATGCTCTAAGGTGGGTACAGAAAAACATCCATTCGTTCGGAGGAAATACGGGAAATGTAACGTTGGCAGGCCAGTCTGCAGGTGCAAGAAATGCATTAGCTATTTATCTTTCGCCGCTAGGCAAAGGGCTCTTTCACAAGCTTTTTGTCATGAGCGGAGGATTAACAACGGCTACGGCAGAACAAGGTGAAGCAAAGGCAAACAATATCCTAGCGGCATTATTAATGAAAAGTGGAGTGGCGAGAAATCATGATGAAACACGGGAATGGATTTCAACGCAATCTGCCGACACGATATCTGACTATCTGCATAGTCAGAAGGCCTTTCACTTTGCCGAAATAATCGGTGACAGCGGTCTTCGGATGAGGGCTTTTCCCCATTTGTTCGAAGATGGCACGGTCATTCCGAGAGGGGGCTTCGACAGTCTTAATAACCGCGAGCACCCTTCCCTGCCAATCATCCTAGGGAGCACTGCCAGCGAATTTTCCGGATTTACCTTGATGGATCCCCACTTCTCGACCCAGGTGCAGCAGGGAAAGTATAACGGAAATTCGGAGCAAAAGATGCTCTATGAAGCAGCAGTTCAATATGGTAGCGAGCTTTATGCAGCCTTTAATGTAGAGCAAGCAGCGGAGAAATTAGCAACCTCGATTCCCGGGATGCCGATTTTCACTTACCGGTTTGGCTGGGGGCTCCGAGATGGTGTAATCGATCCCTCTGTCCGTTTTCTGATGGGTGCCCCTCATGGAGCAGACATTCCCTTCTATACGGGCGATTTCTCGGATGTCCTGCACAATCACCCTGAGGGCGTAATTTCCGAGCATAACGAACCTGGGCGCAGAATGCTCTCTTCCTTAATGCGCGATTACTTACGGCACTTTTTATACGCTGGCGATCCTAACGCTGACGGACTGCTTACTTGGCAACGGTGGACCGGCAATCCCAGGTCCGCCAATATCCTTTCGCTAGATGCGAGCGAGGAACAAGCAGTTGTTCAATCGGTCGAGAAGCTTACCAAAATAGATATCGTGTCTAGAATGGAAGATGACGTTCGTTCATCGGCAGAACAGCGTAGTTGGCTTATAACGCATCTATTTGCGGGCCGCTTTTTCTGGGAAGATGAATGATTGTTGACTCTAAAATATGGAAGGAACATGCTGTGTGTTAACTTACTTACTTCTATTTGCCATCGGGCTGATCGCCGGCATTTCCGGTTCTTTGGTCGGACTTGGCGGCGGATTCATCGTCGTGCCAGCGCTAGCCTTCCTGTTTCCTGATATGCAGCCGTCACATTTGGCCGGTACATCCATGGCGATGCTTCTTTGCAATTCCATCTCAAGCACTTATGTGTACGCCAAGCAGAAGAGGATCGATTATCAAGCGGCAATCTGGTTCGCTGCCGCTTCGATTCCGGGTTCGGTTGTAGGCGCCCTTTTTGCAGAGCATATTGAAGGAAGGATGTTTTTCGTTAGTTTCGGCATTTTCCTAATTTTGATTGCTTTGCTGCTCCTGTTCAAACCGAATAAGCCCATTGCTTGGCCTTTCAAACCTTCGGTGAAGCGGAGCTTTACCGATAATAGCGGAGAGCATTTCGAGTATGCTTATCACATGCCCACCGGCATAATCATCAGTTTTCTCGTCGGTTTCATAGCAAGCCTGTTTGGGGTTGGGGGCGGTAGTCTCATGGTTCCAACAATGACTTTGCTGCTCGGTTTTGCGCCTCATATTGCTGTTGCGACTTCCATGCTTCAAATTTTCCTGTCCGCTATCGTAAGCACGTCAACGCATGCCTACCTGTTAAATATAAACTGGTTGATGGTGTTATGCCTGGCGCCAGGTGCTGTTATCGGAGGTCAAATCGGTGCGCGACTGGCCAAACGCCTTCCTGCCAACCTGCTGCTAAAACTACTTGTGGCATTTCTGATTTTGGTTTCGATTCGATTGATAATGAAGGGATAGTAAATCGATTCCTTTGGGATGACAAGAATAGTTGGAGAAATACCCACTATATAGAATGAACTTGAGATTTTTCCAATATAGGTTTTGGTCGTAACTACGGTGAATGTTTGGACTTCCGGCCGCTGTTGTCCCCAGATTTCTTGATTATACCGCTATTCGCAGTGGAAATCTGGGGACAAAGGCGGACGCTATCGCTCCTACAGTTCCAAAATTCCCCTCCGTTACTCTCACCTTGTTATTGCATTTTTCAGTTCATTCTATATATAGCTGAAAGGTGTGTGATACCGAGCTTAAATACACGGTTGCTGGCAGGTAGAAATCACTAATTTTATGCTGATCCACATTTTTTTACCAAATCTATTTTTTCAACAGTCTGGGGAGGAAGTTTGCTCGTCAATTTAGACTACAGGATCATTCCGATGCACCAGTCCAGTCCACTCCGCATCCGCAGCAAATGCGCTGCACTCTTTGCTTTAATCCACACTTTCTCAACGCTAGGCTTTGCCACAAATAATGTGCTAATGCACACGGTCATAAACGGACATCCGGTATTATTTAAAGTCAAAAAGCTCAAGAAAGTAACCCAAATACAAGCACAAACTCAACTACAACTTCAAGAGCAATTACAAGCTCAGCTTCAGATAGCCGCGTCGTGCAATAACAAAAAATCCCGCTTTCGAATGCGCAATGTGAATTGCATGCTATCGTCTCCTTTATGGGGAGAGGTGGTTAACCCTCTACCTGCACAGATTTCCCTTTACGTCCAATCAAAATTGCTTTGAGGATCATAATCTGTTTGTATGTCAAACAAAAAGGAGGCAACTACTATGTCCTGTACGAGAAGAAAAAAAGTAATTGTCGTAAAACTGCACCCTGGTCAAAAAGCCATTGTCATTTGTAAGCATAAGAAGCGTCGGTGGTGTCGTTAAAATGATATAAAAGGACGCTCGTTTGAGCGTTCTTTTTATTCCATTTTTTAAAAAAATACATAAATAATCATCCAAGCGCGTTACCACATGCATGCATCGTTTATCTCTCCTTATGAATGTAATAAATCCAATTATTTATAATGGGCATTCGCCGTGAACAATATAGGTTTACGTCCATAGACTGTTGTTGAGAGATATTTATCTGAGGAGGGTATTCATGGATACAAGTTATCAACAAATCAGCTGGAACTGCATGAATAAATACGTTGGTATAACAACAACCGATGGTCAGGCTCATGATGGGTTTATTGCTCATGTGGATCAGGATTACGTTACTCTTGCTATTCCGACGAACGAAATGGTTCATGGGATGCCAGCGCAAAATTCTACCTATAGACAGTTTGGGTACTATCCGGGTTTCTACCCAAGGCGCCGTTTTATCCGGAGACGGGTACCTTTTGGTGCAATTGCTGCTTTGTACTTACTTCCATTTTTTATTTAATGAACTTACCGCGCCGTTTAAGGATGGCGCAACCGGTTCTTCTTGAGTAGACGTTCCGGGCACAAAGCTTGCCATGATGTATAAACACAAGCGTCTTCCGTCCTAGGACGGAAGACGCTTTATATGGACTTGTCGGTTCCTTTCACCGGCAAGTAGAAAATGAACCGGTACACCGTCTTCCCCCGCAGCAGACTCTCCATCAGCAGCGCCAGCGCCAGTGCGAGCCTGATGCACCCTTTGTCAATAAAACGATTCCTATGGAAGCAGAGCAGAGATTGGTCTTTATAATGTCAATTGTGTTAAACCAAGTGTCCATGTACAATATACGATAATGGAGAATTGCAGTCTGGACAGGGAGAATACGGATTAGTGTGTCCTCCCAACTCGTGGCCAACAAAGGTTTTTTATACAAACCATTAGGCTTCAGCCTGGAGGCTTATAAAAGCGTATTCAGCAATCCCGGCATCATAAAAGGCTACGGAAATACGCTGTTCATTCTGATCGTGGGGGTCACCATCAACCTGTTCCTAACCGCAATAGCTGCTTATGTGTTGTCCAGACGAAATGTGATGTGGAACAATTTATTTACCCTGCTGATCGTGTTCACTATGTTTTTCCACGGGGGGCTGGTTCCGCTGTACCTGGTTGTTAAGGGTGTAGGTCTGATCGATTCCTTGTGGTCGACCATCATTCCGTTTGCCGTCAGCACTTTTAATCTGATTATTATGCGCACTTCCTTCCTGGCTATTCCCGAGAGTCTGGAGGAATCGGCGAAGATTGACGGTGCCAACCATTTGACCATCTTGTTCAAGATCGTATTGCCTCTGTCCAAGCCGGTTATAGCCGTGATGGTCCTCTACTATGCGGTCGAAAAATGGAATGCCTGGTTCTATGCGTCCATCTTTCTGAAGGACAGGGATTTGTTCCCGCTGCAACTGGTGCTTCGGGAAATCCTGATTGCCAATTCGACGGACACCATGTCCGCAGGGGCCAGCTCGGCTGATCAATTCATGATCGGCGAAACTATTAAATATGCCACCATAATGGTGGCGACTGTGCCCATCCTGTGTGTTTATCCCTTTGTACAAAAGTATTTTGTGAAAGGCGTTATGATTGGTGCAGTAAAAGGATAGGAGTATAACGAGCCGTGTACATCCGCACACCTTGAATTTGGCACGGCAGGGTCAACCCTCGTAAGCTATCTGAGAAATGTCAGTCTGCTAGAGCTGGATTCTCACGGCTAATTGCTGAGTATGGCAGTCTTTTCTTTTCCTTTTCTCCGCCGCCAGCGGGATACATGAATAATTTTCCTTGATTTTCAAACACTATGGTATAAAGGGAGGTTATTGTTTTATGTGTCAACGTTTTTCCATGGCGGCCGAGTTGCCGGAGGTTCAGGAGCATTTTCAGATCGAACGGGTAATGTACTTCTATAAAAACCGCTATAACATTAGCCCCACCCAACATACGCCGGTCGTGCTACAGCAGGACGGGGTGCGGATTCTGGATGAGTTCCGCTGGGGATTCATCCCCTACTGGGGAAAAGATGCGATAAATGCGGATCTCAGGAATGTACATCAGAATTCGAGCTACCGCAAAATGGTGGATAAGCAGCGGTGCATCATCCCGTGCAACGGATTTTACTATTGGAAAATAGAAGGAAAGATGTCATATCCGGTGCGGGTGGTCATGAAAAACCACAGCATGTTCGGGGTGGCCGGTCTGTATGAAATTTGGCGGGATACACGCGGGGAACCCCTCCGCACCTGCAGTTTGGTCATGACGGAAGCCAACCCGCTGATTGGGGAATTTGAGAGCCGGATGCCAGCGATTCTGTCCCCGCAGGACATAACCCAGTGGCTTGATGAGAAGACGAGCGATCTTAATGCGATGGATTCTATTCTACGGCCCCATTCGGCAGAAGAGATGCATGCCTATGCGGTGACGCCACTGATTGACGATGACAGGCACGACACCGCTGAATGCATTCGGGAGATGGATCTGAAGCGGGCGTGGGTAAAGCGCTGATTGTCCCGGGCCCGGAGCACAGCTACTGGCAAATCGGGGAAAGGTTGAACAACTAAAAAAGCCAGCCAATAAATTGGCTGGCTTTTACTTATGCTTGGCGACGTCCTACTCTCCCAGGACCCTTCGGTCCAAGTACCATCGGCGCTGGAGGACTTAACGGTCGTGTTCGGGATGGGTACGCGTGGAACCCCTCCGCTATCGCCACCAAACGGGCATTTGCGGTGCAAATGCATAATTCAGGTCTCAGCATCGCCAAATGCTGAAAACAATATCTTCTCCCTACAATCACTTGGATTGTAAAGTTCAGATCTTGATTCCTGAAAACTGAATCCGAATCGAATTTGCATTCTATATTTATTTGGATAAGCCCTCGACCGATTAGTATTGGTCAGCTCCATGCATTACT
>NZ_BMKR01000027.1 GCF_014644435.1 Paenibacillus albidus
AACGTGGATTTCCTATTTTATGCTCCACTGAGAGATAGAAATAAATAACAAAGCCCATAGACTAGCACGTACCCGCGGCTTCGTTCAACAGGGATTTGCGCAATTGCCGCACAGCTTTTCTGCCCATATGATTACGACACTAAAGGCCTTCATTAGTGGTTATGAAGGTCTTTTTTTCGGGCAACTGCGCAACCAATCCAGAGTGTTATATGAGGGTCAGGTCGTCTTTGAAATGCTAACGAATATTTACTATTTTATTTATTTCTTCTTCAATAATTCTTAATTCTTCTTCTTCTGAATAATCCATTAATGGTGTTGTATCAGACGAAAAATATTTAAAAATACCAAGGACCGCAAAAACTCCCCCTATAAATGTTATTTACAAACAAACCTACCGGTACACCTGTACCGATACCAGCTCCAATACTTAGCAAATAGTTTTTTTGATTTTTCAATTCTTTTCTTCGAAGTAGTAGCTCATTTATATGTTGTAAATTATTATTTTGACAATATACAACAGCTTCATTCTGATAAAAATTCGCATTTTTGTAATGTAATCGCGGTACATAAATTGATTATTGTAAAAGCTTTGAATTCTAAACTTTCTCACTATATAACCATAATTAGACGAACTTTTCATAGATAAAAAGTCGAACATTTCATCCTTAGCATTAATTTTCTCTTTGATTCCCATGTATTGAAGCACTCATTCCTTAATTATTTGCTTTCCTGACTTTCAATAACGTAATATTCACGAAGTTCGCCAATTCCACTGGCGAAAGCATCTTAAAATTGATTCACACGAACATCCCATCAATGAAAAGTCTGCATACTGTAACTACGAATACCCAATAGATAACAAGAAAGGCTTCTTTCGTGCTTGGCGGTTTCAAAAGCCTCTTCCGACCAAGGGAACAAATTCACCGGGTTATATGTATATTGCAGCAAGTACGGCGACTTCTCCTTGGCAAATCTATTGGGTACTTTGTGAGTTGTCATGGGGCATCACCTCGTTTCCTGTTGTATTTGGGTAGAGTATTGCATAGGGTTAGTTTAATCAAAATGAGGGGGAAAGCGTAGAAAGGTGAAAAAAGGCGAGTCCAGATATACGAAGTCACCCTGCATTTCATAACATTCTTATTTACCTTTAAAATTAACTAGTAAAATACTTAGATAAAGATCCTCTGCTCGAAGACAGGAAACAGTTTCGCAAGCTGTTCAACCGTTACATGAGAAAAATCCTGTCTCATAATAAACACCGACTTTCTTTTGTTAAATGGCTATCCACCAAAACACACCATATTTATCAATCAGATTTGAACAACATCGGTTCCATTCGCATGGCCCCAAAGAATCAATAACGTTACCACCGTTGCTCAATACATCATATGCCCTTCGAACAGCTTCTTCACTGCCCATGTCATAGACATTGAATGCCATCGTCTGCCAAGACTTTTTTTCACTAGTATCACAGTTCTTTGGCGCTTCACTGACAGCCATAAACAACTTCCCATTTAATGTTAATTCGCAATGCATGTATTCGTTCTTCGTTTCATCTTTTATTTCCAAACTTTTCTCTAAACCAAAGGCTTTACAATAGAATTCAGCGGCTTCTATACTTCCTTTGACATAAACCTGTGTGCTAATTTTCATGGTTATCCCCTTTTCCTCATAAAAATTGTTATCCTCCTCGTGTTAATTACCTAACAACACATTAATACTATGTATTTCAATCCTATCTTTCTCTGCGCGGTAGTCATAATATTCGTGTTCCTCGTCAATAAGGATCTCTTTACTCCTTAAAAACCCGAGCAATCTGACTGCCTCTTTCCTTATGCTGTCCATGTAACTTTGAAATTTCAAATGATCTCTTTTAAGAATCTCCTTGTACTCATCAGAAGTTGTAATATAGGTTAAAGCAATATACCTCAGAAAGTTGTAGCCGTCACAATATTCATCATACAATGTTCCCAACATTTCCAATTGCTCTGTTGCATCCCCATTCGTTAAGAGGTCATCTAAAATTAAGATGATTCGTTCTTGCTCAAATGGGCCAAATGTGATCATTCTTCTGATTTGCTTCTCCGTTTCATCAAATGCACGTTTGTCCTTATAGTTTCTGGAGATGAGTTCGAAGTATTCCTTCTCACCAAAAATCTCTTCCAATTCATCATGCTCATACACCCATTGCTCAAATGTTAAAATGGAGTGCTCGTCCTTTTTATCTTTAATGAAATAATACAAGTAACGTTGTCCCGTGATTTGATCCATTACTCACACCTCTGCATAATCCAGTCTCGCGGTCTTTACTATGATGATATCATAATCCCTTCAATGTATAGACTCCAATACCATTATTCACTAATCATCCTTCTCCCCCGCCCCCATCACCTCAATCATCATCAACGCCCCCAGCCGGAACCCTTCCGTATATGCGGTAGCAGAATACATGGAGGTACTTTGCCCCAACAAATCAATTAACTTTTCCAACTCATCGAACTCTTCCGGAGAGAGTTTCTTGTGATAAGCTTCAATTAATGAAGAAATCTTTCGGTTAAGGTCGTAGTATTCGGAATGTTTAGGGTGTATGCCTTCGTCTGGTCTGATGTTGCCATAGAACAAGGCTTCCAATATACTGCCCATGATTCTCCTCCTTTGTATAGCTAATAAAAGCTTTCGGACACAGTGCCCCTCTGCTGTAGCATACCTGATCAAATGGCAATACATTGCATTTTAGCGATTTAATCACTAACATTTTTTATCACATAGAAAAAAGCAGCCTATTAGGCTGCTCCATCTGAAATCTTTTCCCGGAAACTCTCTCCTCACTTCACCACCTCAGCACCAACCACCGGATGCGGCACATATGGCTCTTCCAGCGAAGCAATTTCTTCAGGTGTTAGTGTAATGGACAGAGCGGCTGAAGCATCTTCGAGATGGGAGCTTTTGGTAGCCCCGATAATGGGAGCGGTCACGGGTTCTTTCTGCAATAACCAGGCTAGGGCAATTTGAGCGCGGGGAACGCCGCGTTGTTCTGCGATTGCTGCAACCTGTTCTGCAATCAAGCGGTCAGTATTTGCCGTTGCATCGTATTTGGATTTCTGAACTTGGTCCGTCTCGGAGCGGTGTGTGGTTTCGGACCAGTCCCGCGTTAATCTGCCTGAGGCCAGCGGGCTATAGGGAATCACAGCGATTTTTTCTTCCTTGCATAGCGGGAGCATCTCCCTCTCCTCTTCACGATATAAGAGGTTTAAATGATTCTGCATCGATACGAACCGGGTCCACCCATGTTTCTCAGCGACATGCAGCGCCTTCAGGAACTGCCATGCGAACATGGCTGAAGCCCCAATGTATCTTGCCTTCCCAGCTTCAACCACATCATGTAAGGCTTCCATCGTCTCTTCGATCGGCGTATGGTAATCCCAGCGGTGAATTTGGTACAGATCCACATAATCGGTTCCCAGCCGCTTTAGGCTTTTATCGATTTCACTCATAATTGCCTTTCGGGAAAGTCCAGCCCCATTGGGGCCTTGATGCATACGGAAATGTACTTTCGTCGCTAGAACAATTTCATCCCGATGGGCATAATCCTTCAAAGCCCGCCCCACAATTTCCTCGCTCGTTCCATCTGAATATACGTTCGCCGTATCAAAAAAATTGATACCCAGTTCAAGGGCTTGTTTTATAATGATACGGCTACGATCTTCATCCAGTACCCATGGATGAACCCATCGATCTGCTTCACCAAAGCTCATACAGCCCAGACACAGCCGGGAGACATCCAAGCCCGTATTACCAAGTTTCACAACTTCCATTTGATTGTTCCTCCCTTTCCCATTGAAATGTTTCCTTCATATACAGTTTACTCCTTAGAGTAAACTCTAAGGCAAGCCTTTTGCTGTTTCGGCAAAGATTGTGCAGTCTCCCATGATCACACCAAACAGCTGCTACGTATCCCGTGGGAAGGTCCGGTTGATTTCGGATGGTAATGATGATGTAAGCTAAATCGATAGTTTATGGAAGCTAAATCGGTAGTTTAGGCCTACCTGGTGGGATAAGGTTGGATAGGAAATACATTATCTCTAGAAAGGGGAATATTGATGAGGCTGTTTGAAGTTTTGCTTCTTGTATCGAACATAGGCTTGTTAGCATTAGCAACACTATTAAAAAAAGGGCGGCGTAGGATTCCGGTATTCGTCGCAAGCGGAACCGCCACGCTTTTACTGGTCATCCATGGGATGGTGGAAGGTTACAGAGCGTTGCTAATTTTCCCATACTGCATCACGATCTTGTTCTTGGCCATTTCGATTCATGCCTATTTCAATAAGGCTGGCCCCCTCAAGATCCCGCGGTTCCTATTGGGTTCGGCTTATACCGTTATGGCGATCGTGCTGGTCGTAACAACGGGATACGAATAGGGACGAGATTTTCGACGAAGCCGATGAAGGCAAAAGAGAATTGATGGTTCAAATATGGTACCCGGCGCAAAATACGAAGGGAAACCCTGCCCCTTTTATAGCGGATGAACCCATGCTGAAAGAGGAACCTTTGTCCAAAACTCTTGGACTACCGGCAATCATTATGAATTACCTGAAATACATTCCAAGCCATTCCTATGAAGGAGCCGAGATTTCTACCGAAAGCGGTTCTTATCCTCTCGTTCTCCTGAATCATGGTTACAAATCATCCAGAATCTATCACACGTCGCATGCCGAAAATCTGGCTAGTCACGGTTATATCGTCGCATCCATCGACCATACTTACAGCACGTTTGCGACCGTTTTTCCCGATGGACACACGACCACGATGAAAACGGACGAATATCAGATACGCGAAACGGATTATCGGAACAAGGTCGGGAAGGTTTGGACGGACGACGTGAAGTTTATCCTGGATCAGTTGGAGCAGATCCATTCCGGCCAAATTCCAACCCTGTTCATTCTCCGAAGATACATTCGACCGCTACGATAAAGTCAGCCAACATTACGTTTACACCGATGAAGAACTCCAGGAAATGGGAGCAACAAGAGAAGAAATCGACAAGGAGACGAAAGATGACGAAAATCAGATCGAACACTTTAAGAACGCGGCCAATCACGGCGGTCAAGTCCTGTATGTCGAAGGGATGCAGCATTATAATTTTGCCGACGCTCAGTTCCTTTCTCCGATCCTCCGGCTGATCGGAATGACCGGGAATATGAGTACGGCAAGAGCCGCTTCCATCGTTAATCACTATACGTTGGATTTTTTCGACAAGTATTTGAAAAACAAAAACGGAAGTTTGCTTGAAGGGCCGAATAACGAGTATCCGGAAGTGAAAATGGGTACATTTCTGTTTGGTGAAGATTCTAAGTAAATACAGTTACGGCAATCCGTTAGGCCTCATTATGTAAGCAGAATTCCCCCTAAGGCGAAGTCCTCAGGGGGAATTCTTTTTTTTGAATAGGGAGCAAGATAAATCTTTCCAAACGTTAAATCCGATTCATTCGTCTAGGAACATATCGTTGCCCTCGAGATCGTTCAGCTGACCGAATTCAAGTTCGAAATCTAACTGGAGGTTAGTATGGAAAAACCTCAAGGTTTTTTGTTGTAAATACAATAAAAAAGGTGTACTATTTTTTTACCACGTTTGAAAAATACAATAGTAGTGGAGTGAAATTATGAAGGAAATTTTACGTGAGATTGGAATGATTGCTAGGGCATTGGATTCAGTAAGTAATATAGAATTTAAACAATATGACCTTACAAAAGGACAGTACTTGTACCTCGTGCGAATATGTGAAAATCCGGGAATTATTCAAGAAAAGTTAGCTGAAATGATAAAGGTAGACCGGACAACAGCTGCTCGAGCTATAAAGAAACTGGAGATTAATGGATTCATTGAAAAGAATGATGATCAATATAATCAAAAAATCAAAAAACTTTTTCCTACAGAAAAGGGGAAGACTGTTTACCCTTTTATAAAAAAGGAAAACGATTATTCCAATAGGGTCGCACTATCTGGGTTCTCCGAAAGTGAAGTAGAAACGGTTTTCAACCTGCTGCAAAGAGTCAGAAAAAATGTAGAAAAAGACTGGGAGTTTGTAAAAAAGGGAAACAAGAGAATTTATTGATTGAGTAAAAGGAGGCACATAAAGTGACTATAAATATAACAAAGTGCACATTCGAAGATCTGGGATTGCTTCAAGAAATTAGTGTTGAAACCTTTAATGAGACCTTTATGAATCAAAATTCACCTGAAAATATGAAAACCTACTTGGAAAAATCATTTAACTTAACACAATTAGAAAAAGAATTATCAAATATCGCTTCAGAATTCTATTTTATTTATTCTAACGAGGAGATTGCCGGGTATTTAAAGGTAAACACTAATGATGCTCAAACTGAAATAATGGGCAATGATTCGCTTGAAATCGAGAGAATTTATATCAGGAAAAAATTTCATAAACAGGGGCTTGGCAGCTATCTACTCAATAAAGCTATAGAAGTAGCGATAAAACGGAACAAAGAGAAGCTCTGGCTCGGGGTTTGGGAAAAAAACGAGAGCGCAATTACCTTTTATAAAAAAATGGACTTTGTTCAAACAGGAGCCCACTCTTTCTATATGGGTGATGAAGAACAAGTTGATTTTATAATGACCAAAACACTCAGCTAAAGGGTAACTATAATTTAATTAGGTGTTTAATGTCACTTCCTCAGAATAAATCTCATTATATATTAACATTGTAATTTAATTCTATTTGTACATTTCATTTGTAAATCCAAAGAAATTGGAGCGGAATGTAAATGGTATACGAACAAGGCGCCTCAGACTCTGAAGGATATGCTATTGTCATATCAGGAGCAGGCAAAAGTCTGAACGACACAAAAATCATTAGGGAAGTTTCTTTTCATGTACCCCACAACAGCATTTACGCCATTATTGGACCTAATGGTGCAGGAAAAACAACACTTCTCCGCTTAATGATGGGCTTACTCGATTTGGATGAAGGAATGATCCATTTTGCCGGTGACGAACAAGCGGTATCTGTGCTCCTTGAAAATGATTATTTGTTTGAAGGCAAAACAGGATGGGAAAATCTACGGGATTTTGGTATTTATCTTGCTGTAGACTCTTCGCTGGTTTCAGCAACCACCATGAAGTATGCCAGTTTGTTACAATTAAACACCGCCCTTGATAAAAAAGTTGCCACTTATTCCAAAGGCATGAAACGAAAACTCTCCTTACTTATTACTTTACTCAAAGATTCACCCATTCTAATGTTGGATGAATTAACTTCCGGGGTTGACCCTGAATCTAGAAGAGTTATGCGGGGCGTATTACAGCTTCTGAAGGAAGAAGGTAAGACAGTCATCATCACTTCGCATGATTTGGCAGAAGTCCAAAAAATCAGTGACTGGATCACCATTCTGGCAAATGGAACAATCGCAGAGATTATCAATAATCAGAATTTCAAAGGAGATTTGGAGGAAAGATTTTTTGACATACTGGAGGAAGTAAAGTGATAGGCATTCATCCAATTGTTAAACTTAATTCTAGAGATGTTCTAAAAAGCTCTTCCTATTTAGCTATGGTTATAATGATGCTGATCATCCCACTTAACTCCGTTATTCAAATTTTAAAAACGAATACAGGTCCATTGGATTACCTTGCTGTGTATATCCTTCTAATTCTAAATATTTCTATTTTTTTCTTCTTGAATATGTTAACCATTAGCTTGATTGTCATCTCGGAAAAAACTACTGGACGCTGTGAATATTATCTCGCTAACAAATTGGAAATTCATAAACTTGTGAAAATATATGGCTGGTCCTCCTATTTACTATGTATTGGTCCCATCCTTATTTTCGATATTATGATTTTCGGTTATGCTCTCTTTACTAATCAGAAGGTGCTTATAGAGCTGTATCTGAGCGTATCATTTGGTTGCTTTGCGGTATCATTTATTCTATTTAGCTATTTCGTGACAAGCACACTAACTTTGCTTTCTATGTTATCAAAGTCACCTGAAAGAATTCGCACCTATTTGTCAGTCAGCTCTGTTTTATTCATTTTTGCTGCAACGTTTCCTGGAACGTTCATAAAAAAGTTGGGATTCACCCCCGATCGCAACTCCATTGCTTGGATAATCGGCTTAACTTTGCTCGTTCTTGCTTTCGTTTGTGCACTTATACGATATGTACTGAAAAAGAAATTAAAAAATGAAGTTGTTGTTCTATCTTTCAAACAATAGTTATGGCTCGGCTGAACCGTCTGACAAGGCCTCCCTTTGTGTCTTCACCGTTTCTCCAGTAAAAAATGGCTGCCTCTATGAGACAGCCATTTTTTTGCGGTTCTAAAATACTTTCGTCGTCCACGATTCGCAGTTCCACGTATCCGTCACGATATCACGGTAAAATTCGGGTTCATGGGAAATCAGCAAAATGCTGCCCTTATACGCTTTGAGCGCACGCTGTAGCTCGTCCTTCGCATCGACATCGAGATGGTTGGTTGGTTCGTCCAGCACGAGCAGGTTTGTCTCGCGGTTGATCAGCTTGCACAAACGGACTTTGGCTTTCTCGCCGCCGCTTAAGACCGCGACCTTACTCTCGATATGCTGGGTCGTCAGGCCGCATTTGGCAAGAGCCGCCCGTATTTCAAACTGCGTAAAGGACGGGAACTCGGTCCAAATCTCTTCAATACAGGTGTTGTAGTTCGTACCCTTTATTTCCTGTTCGAAATAGCCGATTTCCAGCAGGTCGCCGAGTCTGGCCGAACCTGAAATCGCTGGTATTTGGCCGAGAATACTGCGCAGCAATGTCGTCTTTCCGATCCCGTTCGCACCGACTAGTGCAATTTTTTGCCCCCGCTCCATTTGCAAGTCCAGAGGTCTCGACAATGGTGAATCGTAGCCGATCACGAGGTCCTTTGTTTCGAATATCAGCTTGCCGGAAGTACGCGCAGCCTTGAAGTTGAACTGCGGTTTCGGTTTATCCCTGGCGAGTTCGATAACCTCCATCTTGTCCAGCTTCTTCTGCCGGGACATCGCCATATTCCGCGTAGCCACACTGGCCTTGTTCCGCGCAACGAAGTCCTTCAGATCCGAGATTTCCTGCTGTTGACGTTTAAAAGCGGACTCAAGCTGCTGCTTTTTCGCCTCGTACACTTGCTGGAAATACTCATAATCCCCCACATAACGTGTCAGCGACTGATTCTCCATATGGTAGATCAGGTTGATGACGCTGTTCAGGAACGGAATGTCATGCGAAATCAGAATGAAGGCATTTTCGTATTCCTGCAAATACCGCTTCAGCCATACGATGTGCTGCTCGTCGAGATAGTTCGTAGGTTCGTCAAGCAGCAGAATGTCCGGTTTCTCCAGCAGCAGTTTGGCCAGCAGCACCTTGGTCCGCTGACCGCCGCTGAGATCATGGACATCCTTATCCAAACCGATGTCTGTAAGTCCAAGCCCGCGGGCGGTTTCGTCGATTTTGGCGTCGATCATATAAAAATCCTGATTCGTTAGCGTGTCCTGAATGGTTCCGACATCTTCCAGCATTTGCTCCAGTTCCTCCGCGGACACCTCGCCCATTCTGCCGTACATGTCGTTCATTTCTTGCTCCATATCGAACAGATATTGGAACGCCCCGCGCAAAACGTCGCGAATCGATTGTCCCTTCGTAAGCACTGCGTGCTGGTCCAGATAACCGGCCCGCATGCGTTTCGCCCATTCGACTTTACCTTCGTCCGGCTGAAGCTTGCCAGTGATGATGTTCATGAAGGTGGATTTACCCTCACCGTTGGCGCCGATCAGACCGATATGTTCACCTTTTAGCAGGCGGAATGATACATCGGTGAAAATCGCGCGGTCTCCGAATCCGTGACTCAATCGTTCTACATTTAATATGCTCATGAATTAACACCTTTTCCTTTATACTGTATACTCGTCATATTATAAAGGCTAAAGCGCCACAACTCCAGACAGGTTTTAAAAAAACACTCTCCTTGACCACCGAAAGCTGGGAATTGGGCAGAAAAAGCAGTGTTTGTATCGGCAATTTATCAGTGATGAAGATAGTCAAGAATAAAAAACCATATAGGCAATAGTCGTTACAGAGACAGGGACAGATACATATTATGGGTGTGTAAGTTATATCAAAGGAGGGACAGTTATGAGCGGTTGCGCAGGGTACGGAGGATTTACATCTACTACTGTAATCTTGGTGCTTTATATTTTGTTAGTCATTGTTCTGAAAACTTTCTAAATTGACATTTTTCAAAAAAACAGAGCCTCCGCAATAGAGGCTCTTGTTCCCCATTATGTGTACAATAAAGTAATGACGAGCAGTTCGTATAGGACAAGAGTTAGAATCAGTTCATCATCATTGTAGGAAGGACTTCCGAAAAAAGCACGATGACCCCCTTGTTTTCGAACGGCCAAATACATTAAACCCCTGTCGCAATTCACGATTCTCCCCATATACACTTGCCCGTCAAGTGTTTCAATTCGGACATATTGATTTGCATGTTGACTGCAAATTTTGTGCAGGTGATTCCTAATGGATTTTAAGTTTTGGATTGAATTAGTATCTGCTTGATACAGCACTTGTTGTTGGTATCCTCCCGGCTGAAAACTCATCGTTAACACACTCCTTCCTTCTAAACTAATACATCATATGCCTAGTGCGAGTTCGAGGTTCGCTCCTTTCGGAACAATAATAGGCCTGAATACGTAACCTTTTAACAGTCGAATGATACATCGGTGAGAATCGCACGGTCTCCGAACCCGTGACTCAGCCATTCTAGGACCTGTACCCTTTCGCGTACAAGTCATGAAAACACAATAAAAGTACGCTCCCTTGCCGAGGCATAGGAGCGCGCTTCTTTTTTAATCTCTTCTGTTAAATTTATTCCTTCGCTTCGCAATTATTTCCTGTCCGAAGATTGGAATACGTACTCCCCTTCGCCGATCCGCAAGGTTTGACCGTCCAGTTGTTCGGAGTCCGTGTCCAGAATTACCTGCATGAACCGGTTCTCCTCCCCCCTAATGAAATCGTAGTACTTGTCCCCGATCCGCAAGACAGCTGAAGTATCCGATGACTCTACGACATCCAGGCCAAACAAATTCGCCCAGTGCCCGGCGGCGGCGGCGGGGTCCGGCACGCGAAAGACCGCCCGCCTGATCTCAACATAGCCCACAGGATGAGGCCGGGCGATGCCGGCGGCCGTCAGCTTGGCCAACCGCTCCTCATCCGTCCCTTTCCACTGAATAATAAACGGATAGACCAGCCCGCCGAAATCTCCGGCAATGGTCATCATGCGCCATTCGATCAAGGCCCCGGACGTATCCAGACGTTTGCCATCCATAATGGGTGACACGCTTAATCCAGCAGCGGTTAACGAAGCCGCCATCGCTTCAATATCGTCGGTGCGGATCACAACCCGGCTCAGCACTTCATGTTCAGGCAAAGTAGCAACGGCATCCTTAACAACCAGGTTGTACTCCGTGGACCGGGCCAATTCGAGTGATTCAATGCCCAGAAACTCGATATAGCTCAGACCGAAGTAGCTTAACGTATTGAAGGTACCCCAGTCTTTATGAGAACCTCCCTTAAAGGCAATCAGACCCTTCTCCGCAAAGACCTCGACTACATTGTCCAAGTCGTTGATATAATGAACCAGGTGATCCCATTTTTTGCTCGCCATCGTCTATTTCACTCCCAGTTCAGTCGTTCGCTTGACCGCTGCCATTACGCTGCGCTGCAGGCCGGCCGCGAAATCGCTGTTGTTCAGTTCGTACAGACCGTGCATCCCCACCCCGCCCGGCGAGTTGTTGATGTCCAGCAGCTGTCTGGGATGCAGCCCCGTCTGCCGCAGCATAAGCACAGCTCCTGCCATATTCTCCAGTGCGACATTCCAGGCCTGCTCACGCGGCAATCCCGCCAGCACTCCGGCATCCACAAGAGATTCAATGAAATAATAGATATAGTTCGGCCCGGCTACACCGTATCCGGTAAAGACATCCAGAAGCGCTTCCTCCATATACTGGACTTTGCCGAAGCCAAGCAGGAACTCGTCCACCTGCTCCCGCGCAGCATCGGCATTCAGGACGACCCCGCTGTAGCCGTATCCCGTATCCGTCAGCGTATTCGGAATGACCCGGACGATCGGCCGTCCGGCTCCAAAAACTCCGGCCAGTTTCTCCAGCGTCAAACCAGCCACTATCGAAACAACCACGGCGCTCTGCGAAGCTAGCCGGGTTACAGCTTGTCCCAGCTCGTCCAGTGCATCCTGCGGCCGGACAGCCAGCACAATCAGTCCGGCTTCAGCCAGATACGCTTCCTGGCTCCGGCCCGTGTCCACACCATATGCCTTGGTCAACACCTGAAGACGCGCCTCATTGATATCCGTAACACTGATCCGGTCGGCGGCAATCGTCTGATTGGCTGTGATTGCCCGGATGATAGCCTCCGCCATCTGTCCGCCTCCGATAAAATGAATCCGTTGCTTGATCAACGTTCTCCCCCCTCTGTTTAGTTGTTCTTCCACGCTTCCGGCAGAATGAATCCGTCGTATTTCTCCAACCCGGTAATATATTCTTCAAATGCTTTGGACTCGTAGGCAGCCTTCAAATCCTTGGCCCACGGCGTATTCTCATCCTTCCGGTTCACGGATACGATGATGCGGTGCTGCATGGGTGTATTTTCAATTTTGAGTGCCTCGGTAATCTTCTTACCTGCGCTGGCGATGTAATTCCCGTTAATTACGCCGTAATCCACATCCTGCAGGGATACCATAATTTGCGCCGGATCGAGAATTTTGATATCGATGTTATATTTGTCCGGCTCCATGTTGTTGATGTTGAAATCCGCCAGGTTCGAGCCTTCTTTAATCTTGACCCAGCCCAGCTCTTCCAGTATGCGGAGCGCCCGCTCCTGGTTAACAGGGTCATTGGGAACAGCCACCGTTGTGCCGTCCTTCACATCATCTAGTGTAGTGTGCTTTACAGAGTAGACCCCTTGCGGTGCGCTTGGCACATAGGCGATTCCAACCATATCCGCGCCAATTTCGCCATTGATGGCTTCCATATACGCTGTGCTCTGAAACGCGCTCGCATCGATTGTACCTTCCTTCATAGCCGGGTTGACCTGCATATTCTGCGAGAAGGTCTTAATATCAACCTTGTAGCCCTGCTTCTCCAGAATCGGCAGAATCGCTTGGCGGAACTGTTCTTCATAGGTGCCGACGCCAAATCCCATAACAATCTCCTTCTTCCCACCTTCTGCGGCCCCAACTTTTGAGTTGTCCGCAGCATTGTTGGAGCCACAAGCCGTCAATACCAGAACGAAACCAATCAGGAATAAGGACATTGCTTTTTTCATACATGATTCTCTCCTTCAAATACAGATTTTTTTAATGACACCAGCGCCTCGTCGGTAACACTCAGTGGAATGGCGCAGTTGGGAGCGAGTATAAACGGCTGATCCTTCATCTGATTCAGCGCTGCTGAAGCTTGCTGCTGAATTTGCGTGACGTCACTTACGGCAAAAAGGGCGTGATCGACGCCGCCAACCTTCGTTGCTGTCACAGCCGCTTCCAGTCCCGGATTCCCTTCAGCCTTTGTATCCCAGCTGATCCCGTCTACCGGATAGTCGTTGAACCGCTCGGGATGGGCGTGAGTCCCACAGGTGTGGAGCACATTTTTCCCATAGCTCGCAGCGTCCAATACAATACTGTCATAAGGTCTGGAAAATTCGTTGAACAGCGACTCATCGAACATTCCAGGGTGTGCAGTACCCGTCACCGCATAGAACAGGCCGTCCGATCCCGCCCGCTTCAGCTCCTGCACATAATCAGCCAGCGTCAGGGAGATCGCATGCAGTGCATGATGCGCGGCCGCCCGGTGCTCTTTGAACAAGGAATCCAGGGTCACCGGCTGTTCGATGCCGAACACGGTCGGGTACACATAAGCGGAACGCCCGACAATGAACAGCAGCACCGTCAACGGGGAGAAGACGGTCTGGATCAAGGGTGTATCCGGCAGCCCCCGGCGGATTTTCGCTACAGCTTCAAGCTGCTCCGACAAAGGCACTGACTGTGTGGCCTTCTTCACTTCAAGCTGCCATAGATTAGATGCTGCCGGTACCACCGTTGTAAGCTGCCGGGGAAATACCGCCCTATAATGCCCGAAATCATATTCATTCCCCCAAGCTTCAGCCAAATAGGTGGCTCTGGGGTTGATCTTGACCCAGTCCCAATCATATTGCTTGGTAAAAGCGATGGTCGTCTCCGCCAGATCGTCTGCGTTCTGCTCCCTGTCAATGAAATGGCGCCAGCCGCTGACTATTGGCCGATCCGCCTGCTCCCCTGATAAAATGGCCTGAAACCGTTCCTGTCTGCTCCATTCACTCACTTCGTTTCCTCCTGTTGTTAGGACAGTCTCTAATACCGGCGGATCTTTCTCGCCAACGAGTTGCCCAAAGATTGAATTCCCTGTACGAAAATTACAAGTATAACCACCGTCGCAACTACAACTACGGTGTCAAACCGTTGGTACCCATACACAATGGCCAAGTCTCCGACGCCACCGCCGCCGACCGTCCCGGCCATTGCCGTCGCGCCGATCAATCCGATCGTTGCAGTCGTCAAAGACAGAATCAGCGAGCCGACAGCCTCCGGCAGCAAGAAGTAGCGGATAACCTGAAACGGTGTGGCTCCCATCGATTCCGCCGCTTCCATAATGCCCGGGTTTACCTCAAGCAGGGAATTTTCGACTAGACGTCCGATATACGGTGCGATATACAGGATGAGCGGTACGATTGCGGCGTTCGTCCCGATGGAAGTGTGGACAATCATCCGGGTGAACGGAATAATCGCGACAAGCAAAATGATAAAGGGCAGAGAACGGATGATGTTGATTACCGGATTGAGCAAGGTATACAGCAGCTTGTTCTCCAGAACGCCCCCGGGACGGGTAACGACGAGTAAGATGCCAATGGGTATCCCGATCAACGCGCCTACAAATAAGGACATCCCCACCATATAGACCGTATCGATGATGGCCTGTATAAATTGCTCACTGGTCACTGTTGTTGTAAACATGCTTTCCCACCTCCTCCAAATCGATTTCTCTACTCTTCAGGAAGGCCAGCGCCTTGTCCATCTCCTCTGAATTCCCCTTAAGTTGAATGATCATCGTCCCCAGTGTGGTGTCTTGAATCTCCGTCATATTGGCAAACAGAATATTGACCTTTACCTCACTGGAGCGAATCAAATCGTACAATACCGGCTCCGAGGCGCGTTCCCCGAAGAATTCAAGCTTGTACAAGCGGCTTCCCTCATCTGTAGTCAATGTTCTCTGCATACTGCTTGTCATGCTGGTCTGAATAACGGTACTCACAAAATTTTGTGTCGTCGGATGCTGCGGATGCCCGAATACCTCCAGCACGCTGCCCTGCTCGATGACCCGGCCTCCTTCCATCACCGCCACCTTATTGCAGATCTCCTGTATAACAGACATCTCATGGGTAATAATCATGATCGTAATATGATATTCCGCGTTAATCTTCTTGAGCAATTGCAGAATAGAGCGGGTCGTCTGCGGGTCCAGCGCCGAGGTCGCTTCATCGCACAGCAGCACTGAAGGGTTCGAAGCCAGTGCTCGGGCAATACCCACCCGCTGCTTCTGACCACCCGACAATTCGCTCGGATAGCTGCCTGCTTTGTCGCTCAAGCCCACGAACTCGAGCAGTTCCATAACGCGCTGGTGAATCTCGTTTTTATTCTTTTTCAGCAGCACAAGGGGAATGGCCACATTGTCAAAGACTTTTTTGGATTCCAGCAGGTTGAAATGCTGAAAGATCATGCCGATATTTTTTTTGGCGGCACGCAGCTCTTTATCGCTGTACGCTCCCAAATCATGCCCGTCAACAAACACCTGTCCCTTCGTCGGCCTTTCCAAATAATTGACCAGCCGGATCAGTGTGCTCTTTCCTGCGCCGCTATAGCCGATCACCCCGAAGATATCGCCTTTATCAACCTTCAGCTGAACTCCCTTAACGGCATCATTGGAGATCCCCTTGCGAATATACGTCTTGTAAACGTCTCTTAATTCGATCATCACCATTCCGCTCCTTTCATTCATATTCCGGGGCTAAGCCCGCTCCTTCAGCTGCACCAGCGCTTGCTCGGCCAGGAGCGCAAAATAGCAGGCGGCAGGAAGCAGTGCGGCTTCGTCCACGTCGAAACGCGGATGATGCAGTGCATAGGCGGGACCCGTGCCGATATTTACAAAAGCGCCCGGTATTTGCTGCAGATACAGCGCAAAATCTTCTCCCCCCATTTGCGGCGGGATATCGTGCACCTCATATCCGGCCTGCCCGGCGATCTCTTTGCTGAAGTCAGCCCAGAAGCCGTCGTTGATCGTCGCCGGCGGCCCTGGAGCCCAATGCAGCCGCGCCTTCGCTCCGGCGGCTCCGGCGATGCCTTCAATGATCCGGGTGATCCTCTCCGGCATGCTGCGGCGAATTTCTTCATTATAAGTGCGGACCGTTCCCTCCAGTTCCACCCGTTCCGGCAATACGTTCCAGGTATGGCCTCCGTTGATCCGGGTGACACTCAGCACTACCGTTTCCCTTGCACCACATTGCCGGCTGACGATGGTTTGGAGCGCGGTAATGATCTGGGCAGCCGTTACGATCGCATCCACGCCATTCTCTGGAGTGGCGGCATGAGCGCCAATCCCTTCCACCGAAATTTCAAACCGGTCGACACCCGCCGTTAGTGGTCCTGTTCTCGTTCCGAAGGTACCCGTCGGTAATTCCGGCGAGTTATGCAGCCCGAATATTGCGGCCACATCGTCCAGTCCTCCCGAAGCCAGCACGCTCTCGGCGCCATGACCGGTTTCCTCTGCTGGTTGAAACAGAATTTTTACTCTGCCAGGCAGCTCGGTTTCACGGGCTTTCAGTATCATTGCGGCTCCCAGAATGACTGCTGTATGAAAATCGTGGCCGCAGGCGTGCATTTTCCCCGGAATTTCGGACGCATACGGCAACCCGGTCTGTTCTTCAACCGGAAGCGCATCGATATCGCAGCGGATAGCCACCACTGGCCCTTCACTCTGCCCGACTTGGGCAATCAGCCCCGTTGGCAAAGGAAGATCCAAGACGGAAATATGAGCATCGGCCAGCCATGTCCTCAGCTTGTCCGTTGTCTTAAATTCTTCATAAGATAATTCCGGCTCGCGATGCAGATTTCTGCGAACGTCAATCAAGTGTTGGCCCAGTGCTTGCATCATTTCATCCTGCGGTTTCACCGGCATCATTCTTCCCCCTTGTATAAGCCCATATTTTATTTAGAAATGGAGTTCCGCTCAGCATAAGGGAACAATGCCGCCAGCGCTTGATCGAAATCTGCGATAATATCGTCCACATCCTCCAGCCCGACCGAAATGCGGATCAAACCGTCCGTAATCCCGAATCGAACCCGCTCCTTCTGCGGAATGGAAGCGTGGGTCATAGAGGCCGGATGCTGCACCAGCGTCTCCGGATCTCCCAGGCTGAAAGAAATCATCGCCAGCTTGAGCGAGTTGATCAGCTTCTTCCCTTCTGTCAACCCTCCTTTGACTTCGAAGGAGACGATACCGCCCATGCCTTTCATCTGCGCAAGAGCCAGCTTGTGCTGGGGATGGGATTCAAGACCCGGATAGAACACTCTTTCGATATAAGGATGAGCCTCGAGATATTCAGCGACTGTCTGGGCGTTGCGGCAATGTCTTTCAACCCGCAAGGCCAACGTCTTCATTCCTCTAAGAATCAGGAATGAGTCCCAAGCGTTCAGATTCTGCCCCAAATCACCCATCAGCTTTTTTCTCATAAAGCGGATCATATCTTTGTCGCCTATGACAAATCCGGCCAGCACATCCCCATGACCATTGATGTATTTAGTGGCACTGTGCACTACAACATCGGCTCCAAGCTCCAAAGGCTTTTGCAGACAAGGGCTCATAAAGGTGTTGTCAACAATGACGGGAAGCTTATGCAGCTTGCAGGCTTGGGTAATTTGCTTAATATCAAGGACCGTCAGCTTCGGGTTGGAGGGGGTTTCTATATAGACAGCTTTCGTATTGGGCTTAATCGCCTGGAGCATTGCCGCAATATCCGTACAATCGACAAAGTCGCATTCGATACCGAAACGGGGTGCGAGGGAAGTCAGGAAGTTATATGTGCCGCCGTACACATCCTTTGTTACCAGGACATGATCTCCATGCTTCAGGAAGCCAAGCAGGGCAATGGAGATGGCGGCCATTCCGCTGGAAACACCCAAGGCATCTTCGCCGCCTTCCAGTGCCGCGATCTTTTTCTCCAATATACGGGAGGTCGGATTTCCGTATCTGCCGTAATATACGCCTTCCGCTTCACCCGCCACCACGGATGCTGCTGTTTCCGCATCAGGAAACGCATAGGCAACCGCAGGGGTAACACTTTGGGAAATGGCGCCCGTCCGGGGATCGGGAGACTGGCTCTCATGAATAATCTGTGTGTCGATCTTCCATTCTGATTGCATGCTGGCTCAGTCCTTTCTGGTTTTGTCAACCTCTTTTAGACGTTTCAGCGCCGTGGACAAACTGTTGGATATGTGATCCTGCATCACTTTTTCCGCGCCCTCTTCATCTCTGTCAACGATCATCTGCAAAATCAGGCTATGCTCTTCATAGGCCTGCGTGTTCCACTCTCCGTGAAGGGAGACGTAGCGGCAATAACGTAGCGTGTGATCCCTGAGCTGGCCCAAGATTCTTTCAAAAGTATGCAGGCCGCTGATTTCCGATAAATAATCATGAAATTCAAAGCCAAACGGGAGCGCATCCTGATCGGAGCCTAAGTGCAAGGATTGATTCGTTTTTTCAACCATCGCCGTCATATGCTGAATATCTTGCGGTGTGGCGTTTTTGGCGGCATTTTTGGCAATATGTCCTTCCAGCATGCCGCGAACGAGAAAGATCTCTTCCAGCTCTTCCAAAGTCACGGGCGCTACCTTCAGCCTCCCATTTGGCTGGCGGACAAGAAAATCCTCATTCTCCAGACGCTGGATGGCCTCTCTCAATGGAGTACGGCTGACGCCTAGCAGTGCGGCAAGGCTTTCTTCATGCACGTTTTGACCTGGTTTCAGTTCGTTGTCAATGATTTTCTGCTTCAGTTCAAAATACGTATTATCCTTGGACAACCTGCGTGTCCGTAACATTGAGCTGCTCATTAGCGCATCCCCTCTAATTCCGAATTCTTAAGTCCAAGCTCTTAATTGTGCATTTGTGTAATTGTATAATTGTATACAATTAATGCTGAGGTCCCACCCCACTCTTTCCCTTTTTCACTTCGGTTTGTAGATTTAGGTTTATAATACCGATTGAAAATCACTTTGTCTATACCTTCATGTCATTTTTCATTACATTTCTACATATTTTTCTTAAAAAAACGCTCTCAAAGATATTAATATCGAATTTCATGTAATATTAGATTACATATAAAGCGCCCGGAATGCATAGCAACTCCTGCTCCAGCCTGCTTTTCAGGTAATGGGCATCTTGCGAAAATATTCCTTCTGGACTCTGCACAGATCACAAAGCCCTTCCTTCTACCTTCCACAGCCTGTCTACTTATCGAGCCTATCTCACCAAGCACTTTAAGCAGAAAATAAAGAGACACTAAACGAAGATTAGTGTCTCTTTACGTGTTATTTAAAGTTATATCGCCTTTAAAGGTCATATTGACGAATAAAATCCTCAAGCGAATCACATAGATATTCGGCATGACTTTGATTAAAGACTTCAGTATAGGCTGGATGTAAAATAACTTTTGTCGGGCGATAGTGCACAATATAAACATGTCTGTGCTTATCTATAGCGGCGTATCTATTCTCATCCAGACGCAGCACTGTATAATAGTGCCTATCTATTTTAAACAAACAAGTATGCTCAATATCCAACTTCTCCAAAAGTTCAAGCGGATATTTTTTTAATAAGCCTTTCAGCTTCTTCCGTTCACTTTGGTTCGTTAGCTGTTGAGTGATTTGAGCATGGGCCATGGATAGTTGATCAGGCACAAGTCCGAATCTATTAAAGTCGGGAATATAAAAGTGTGTCAAAATGTTATGATTGCCCAGTGCACGGAAAGGTAAAAAGCCTTGCGCTGTGGGACTGAATATCCCTAAATTATTAACTTCTGTCCGTATCGCCTGAAATGGAGCAAAAGGATCAAAGGTCTGGGTATCATAGCGGTAAAAGAGCTGGACTATCAACTCAGAATCATTCCAACTCCCTACCTTATATTCATAATGAGTACAAGCCAAATGATTGGTATAGAGATCCGGCAGACGCTGCCTTAATGAACGATAGGTATGATCTATGAACGTTTTTATATCAAAACCCTCATCTATGCTGTTCACCCGCAAAGCTCACTCCTTCTCCCAAAACGAGATGAATTGGATCTGCGGACTACGACTCTTCAGCGCCAATCCTCTCACAGCTCCGCAATCCGCCTCTGGATACGCGGAAACAACCCAAAGGCATTCTGGTAAAACACCTTCTCATGATGCTGCTCCGGTACAAGCCGGCGAACGAATTCTGCATACAGGTCGATCGGCGCGAGCGGCCAGTCGGTTCCGAAGAGCATTTTCTCGTAATGATCCGAATACACCAATGCCCGGCGGAAATGGTCCATGAATAACGGCTCGTTCATGAACCGTTCAAAATGAGGCCGGTCACCCACCACAAGGCCGGACAAGTCGGCATACACATTCGGGTTCTTGGCCACCACTTCGGCTGCGTCCATTACCCAGGGATCACCCAGATGACAGATCATGAAGTTCACCCCGCGCTGCTGGTAGGCCAATTCATCTACAGTGAGCGGATGTGAATACTTGAGCAGACCGTTCATCGAGTAGGTATCGCCGGTATGAATTACCACAGGCATATCGTATTTGGCAGCCAGTTCATAGACCGGTGTGTAGATTGGGTCATAGACGTAATGATGGTAGTACCCGGCATACAGCTTGATTCCCGCTACCTCGGGAGCTTGTAACCGCGTTTCGATCCGGTCAAACTCCTGTTGAGCTTGCTTCCCGGTGAGCCGGTTTGGATTGATGCCGACGCATTCCATCAGGAACGGTGGAACACTGTCTTCCAGGTCAAGGCCCATTGGATTGGGTGAATTGGAGTCAGGAAAAGCGCCCTTGGTCTGCTCCGTGACGCCCATTCCGATGCCAAGAAAAACGTCATTTTTGTCAAACTCCGCCTTGAGGCCTGCGGCGGTGTAATCAACTTTGGCCAGCTCCATCGCTGTGTGATGAAAGCTGTCGATATCTGACAGATGGATATGAATATCAATGATCGGCATTTAAGGTCTCCTTTTTGTCGGAAGGATTGGCAAAGGTCAGCTTAAGAAGGCCTTGGATATCCTCCAGGTTCAGCGCGATTCGTCCCAGAATCAGAAAGATCGGCTGCGTCCAGACCGTTTCACCATGGCGAAGAGTAAGCTGGTGTTCCACACCGTGACTGACTACCTTGTTATTAACATAAGCAGATGAATTCTGATTAGGATAACTGTTTACCACATGCAGCATATCCTGACGGGAAACTGCGCCGATTCGCACAAGCCCCTTGGAATGAAGTTCAGCTTCCAGCTTGCCGTGGAGGTATTGTCCTTCACCGGGAATTTCGATCCATCCTTCTGAGAAGACAGGCGAAGGTTGCAAAAAAAGATAATCTGCCAGCGAATAATGCGGCAGAAGCGCACCACTCTCATTGGTAACCGAGTGCAACATACAGAGCACAGGGACACCAGGCAGCATAAGGTAATGCTGGTCGACCGTAATTCCCCGATACGTTTCGTGTTTCTGGATGCGGGTGGTCATACGGATTCCCGTCCAGACATTTCCTTGCTCATCCCTGCGCTCCACCGTGGCCGCCTCTCTTGGCTCCTGCTGCCGGCTGAAGCCGCTGATGCCAGGGATATCTACGCCAAGTCCGCCATGCCAGGGATTCCACCACGAACGCGGGACCGGCTCCGGATACGAGCTGTCCAGCCATTCTTCCCCCCGGTGCTTCAGGGAATGCACAACGCTGCCGAATCCGGGGGCAGCCGCTATGGAGAGAACTCCGTTGTTCACCGTGTATACAGGACCGGCCGCTCCTTCTTCTATTTCACAAATGACGTTTGCTTCCGTCCGGGGGAACCACAGTGCAGACCGCTCCTGGATCCGGTCCTCACCGCGATATACCGCCCGCACCTTCCAACCGGATTCATTGTTCTTCTGGCTATTTTTTTCCTCAGGAGAGAAATCCACATGCGCAAAGTGCAGGTCCTGCTCTCGGCTCAGCTCAATGTCGGCGACCTTCCGCTCCGCTTCCCCATCACTTTGCGCATAAAGTTCGAGCCTCCCGGCCAGTGGAACCGTCTTGCGTTCGATTAGCGCCGCACTCAGCGTCCCTGCCACGAACGGATTACCGCTGCCCAGCGCCAGTTCGAGATGATTGTCCAGCACCGGAACTACCGGATTCGGCAATTTCCGGGCGAAGGAGCGAAAATCCGACCACTTGGCGAAGGCGTTCAGCGCAAATACAGTCGGCTTCGTCTTCACTGCGGCTCCGGCAGCGATTCGGCCGAGATCATGCTCCAGTCCGAGCGGATATTCCGAGCGAAGCAGCTTCAGGGAAGGGTCCCAGCAGATACCGCAAGCGAAATTCGCTTCCTGGCTGAACAGCCAGTTCTCAGTGATCTGAGCGCTGTCCCATTGATTCGGATCGCTGGAGTAAGCCTCGCCCAGATCGACATAACGGCCTTGGTAGGGCAGGATGAGCCGCTTGCCGAAGAAACCGAAGTTCGTCAGCAGATACAGGTTCTCTTCCAGCCTTGTACTGCTGATATTACAGATTTCATGATGAAATTCGGCGATGCCGCTTGCGTACAGCTTGGACACTGACTTGATCTGCAGGCCGGGGAAGTCTTCGGACTCGTAGAGGGCTTCGAGAACCTGACTCTCCCCTTCCGGATAGAACTTCACTTCTGTGGCCTGCTTCTTGGAGAATTCCTCTGCGAACGGCTTACCCAGCTTCGGATAGTTCCACCAAAAGCTATGATGGGAGCCTGGATACTCCACCCACATATTATTATCGAGCTTGCTCAGGTGAAGGGAGTATGCACCGTTCACGGCGACCCATTGATCCCCGTTCTCCCCTCCGTAACGGCCTCTCGTTCCCTTCATCAGAACGGACAGCTTGCTGGTGAAGGAAATCGCCTTCCCTCCCGCCGGAACAGCTGTTACCTCAATTTCGCGCGAGTAGAGTCCGTAAGACTGTAAGATGAAGGGTAACGGTACTGAGGCTTTACCCTTAGCGGAAACCGTGAAGCGTACCGAACGTTCGGCCCATTCCACGAATTCATCCTCCGGCAAATCAAACGAGAACTCCGCATCCGTGGTGAAATTGTTCTCTACATTCAGATACAGCTCAGCCGGAATGCCCGGCTGCAGCTCCCTGGCTGGCAGCACCATCTTCATCTTGACCGGAAATTTCGGAGCGATGCCAATACGGAACTCGGCCCGCCTGCCACCGATGATCCAGGTACTCTT
The DNA here is from genome assembly GCF_014644435.1 of Paenibacillus albidus. Taxonomy (GTDB): domain Bacteria; phylum Bacillota; class Bacilli; order Paenibacillales; family Paenibacillaceae; genus Paenibacillus_AQ; species Paenibacillus_AQ albidus. Next base: position 23,603 of record NZ_BMKR01000027.1, read on the forward strand.
CACTACGGGATGGGTCTTCTTGTCGTTCTGCTCCTCCAGAATCGGGTCTAACTCGAATTCCCCCTCCACGATTACCGTTTCGCCCGAAGCGATCGTTCGTGAGGCATCCAGGGCGAACCGAATACACTTATCGTCCTGACCCTTGATCTCTATCGTAAGTTCGGCTCTTGAGCGGTTCTCGATACGATAGCGAACCTTATAGGCGGAACCGAACACGAGATCATGCTCATCCATCTCAGTAGAGATTGCATATTCGGGCGTGTCGAGAGCGGTCAGCCCGCGGCCGGTCTTCTCAAACTCGGCTCGCAAGGCAAGCTCCCCCTTCTGCCAGGTGTAATCCAGGAAATCGAAACCTCGCTCATAATGGCCATCCGGCTCAATGATGAGTTCCCGGGTGCTGTCAACATACCAATCCAGCTCCTCGAAATAAGGGGCGAGCGCTTCGGTTTGTAATACCGTCGGAATGAAGTTCATCAGGTGGACGTAATCATCATTCCGCTCCCAGAAGAACCCGCATTTCTTGTACATCGGTACAGCCTTGGTGTTACCTGCCCAGGTGAACAGATCCAGCCTTGGCCAACCCGCTTCGACGGTCTTGCGGACGGCGTTCAATATCAAATTACGGCCGACCTTATGGCCGTGATAATCGGGCCGCACATTCAGCAGCGGAACATATAAAGCCCCTTCGTCTTGACGGTAGTGGGCAAAGCTGCAGAAGCCGACAACCTCCTTGCCGTCCACAGCCAGAAACGCATGGAGATTAGACGATATTTCCAACTCCCGACGCACACTGTCTTCCGTTCTCTGGTTGGTGCCGCCGCCCCAACTTTCGTTGCTGCGGTTCCACATATCTGCGAGTGCTCCGGCGTAAGATGGGTCGTATTCGATAATGCGGATTTGTTCAGTAGTGGTATTGGATGACATGTTCTCATCTCCTTATCTTCATCTAGTAGTGCAGCTCTCACAAATATTCCCATGAGCTATATTCCTATCATACTATAAAATGGAAGTATATTAGAAATGTACGATCCACCAAGGAAGGGGATTGGGATGGAAGCTTTGGGGCGGTCCTAACGCTCCTCCCGTTCTTTGCTTTTAATGGTGAAGCTACGGACTTTCATCCATTTCCCCGCAACCCACTCATCGATCGCTCCCGTTTTGGTTCTGACGCAAAATTTATGCTCCGTGCCCCGGTCAAAGCCTGATGCCTCAAACAATAAATCATCACCCGCTTGTCCTTTGTAATACACCTGCTTCAGTCCGAGCCTGTTTAATAACTCATGCTTTACATTTTCGATATATATACGCGAATATTCTTTGGGCATCGATGTTCCTCCTGAGATGTTCTTTTTCTTAATCTTTACTATACCAATATTTAGGCAACCCTGTTATCAATCATACAGCTATATCCTCGAGAATTGAAACAAGAACAAAAAAGGCGACCCTCCGTCAGGAGGAGTTGCCTAATCGTATCTTATATAGATTGGTATTTACCGTTACGTGTGGCGCATGTAAGCGCGGACTGTAATCGGTGCGAAGATTGCCACGACAACAGCGGCGCCAATAAGCGAATATAACAGATCTGAGCCCATCGTTCCATTATTGACAAGATCCCGGACAGCCGTAACCAGGTGGGAAATCGGGTTGATTGTTGCGAACCACCGGAGCCAATCAGGCATGGTATTGACCGGTACAAAAGCATTGGAGAGAAAGGTAATCGGGAACAGCACAATCATGGATATTCCTTGCACACTGGAAGCCGTACGCGCAATGACGCCGAAGAAAGCGAAGATCCAGCTGATGGCCCAGGAACATCCAATCACAAGAACCGCAGCGATGGCTACGTACCCGATCCCGCCTTCAGGACGAAAGCCCATCAAATACCCCATGATGAAGGTCAGCACAGTTGCTATCGTATAACGGACGGTATCAGCCAGCAGAGCACCCGCCAGTGGAGCAATCCTTGAAATAGGCAATGATTTGAAGCGGTCGAATACGCCCTTTTCCATATCCTCACGCAGCTGGACACCTGTAACAATTGAAGTCGTGATCACCGTCTGCACAAGGATACCCGGGATGATGACCGGCAAATAATTAATTACATCACCTGAAATTGCCCCACCGAAGATATAGGTGAACATCAGGGTAAAAATAATCGGTTGAAGCGTTACATCAAACAGTTGCTCGGGTGTGCGTTTGATTTTCAGCAAACCGCGGTAAGCCATCGTGAGTGAATTCCGCACCGCCTGACCGAAGCTGGAATGGTTTTTGAGACGGCGCTCGGCGCCCGGTTTAATTAATGTACTCATATTGTTGCCCCTCCACTTTGTTCGATTTACCGGACACCTTGGCTGCGTCCTCCTGTACACCATGGCCCGTAAGGGTCAGAAACACTTCGTCAAGGGTAGGTTTCTGCACACTCATTTCAGACAAGGGGATGCCTGCCTCCCGGAGAGCGAGCAACAGGTCCGTGACTTGATCCGCATTGCCCATCGGGGCAGAAATCTTGGCAGCTTCCGCCGATACTGCGGACTGCACCTTAAGCACCCGTTCGACGGTCTGACGGGCAAGCTCCATGTCCTGCAGATTCTGCACTCTCAGTTGCAGCGACGAGGTGCCGATAGACGACTTCAGATCATCCACTGTGCCTTCGGCAACCACCCGGCCATGATCAATCACCGCAATCCGGTCAGCCAGCTGATCGGCCTCTTCCAGGTACTGCGTTGTCAGCAATACGGTTGAACCCGATTCGACAAGCCGCCGGATCGTATCCCACATTTGGTTGCGTGTACGCGGGTCCAGACCGGTAGTCGGTTCATCCAGGAAAATGAGCGGTGGCTGCGCAATAAGGCTTGCGGCCAAATCCAGCCGCCGGCGCATGCCGCCGGAGAAGTTTTTGAGCGGACGTTTGGCCGCTTCGGTCAGCCCGAATTCCTCCAAGAGCTCCGCTGCCTTACGCCGGGACTCGGCGCGCCCCAGACCTAACAGCCGGGAGAAAATCACCAGATTTTCGGTGGCACTGAGCGACTCATCGACGGATGCGTACTGGCCGGTCACTCCGATCAATTGCCGTACGATATGCGGTTCGTTCACCACGTCATGCCCGAAGACCTTAGCTGAACCTGCATCCGGGCGTAATAAGGTCGCCAGCATTCGAATCGCGGTAGTTTTCCCCGCTCCATTCGGACCAAGCACACCATAGATCGAACCGGTAGCCACTTTAAGATCCACTCCGTCCACCGCGCGGTTGTTTCCAAATACCTTGACGAGCCCGTGCGCTTCGATGGCCCATTCCCCATTGTGCGGTTCTGTTTTTGTTTGATTCACTTGCTACTCCTCCTTGACAACTTTGTTTAAACTAAATATAAATAGGGTATGTATTCCTTCGGTGCTGCTTCATTATAATCCCAATCCCATGAGCCGCTTAACGGTCTGCAAGACCATTTATGTCTCGGTCCCAGGACGTAGGAACAGATCAACATCACCCTACGGGTGAATAACAACTCGGAGCTTACGAGGCCCGGATTGTTGTACAATAGGCAAGATTATCGTCATTTGGCTTGCTTAGAGCTCACATTGTTGTACAACGTGCACAACTCTCGCCCATATAGCGTGGTTAGGACATGCATTGTTAACCGTGCGATTGTGCGTGGGTGCCTCTACGGACATGATGAGGTCCCTTCACGATCTATCCGCGGCTGATGCGGACAGGAAATCCCTTATTGGGGAGGATTCGTCTATTCAGCAGGATAAACGGACAGAGATTCCGCTAATTGTCCTATCTCCCCTCATTCTAGGCCCAATCGAACGATATAACGGCTCCTGAGTCCGAATTCACCAGGAAAGCACACTTTTTCACAAAATAAGCTCTTCTCTGTCCGCTTCACTCCGTTGATGGAGCCCAATCCTCCTGCACTGCTATATCATCTGAAGCTTCCTAGATATCCACATTTTTTGGTATTGATAATTTCCTATACAACCAAAAAAGCCGCTCCTCACGGAACGGCCAGTTATTTCACTTAAATATCCTGTTACCCAGCAACCACCGAGGTTTGAGACGTTATCATCCTGACTTTGTTCAATCCGCCGTGAATAACGGAGGAAGATTGAAGATCTTATGAATAGACATTTCAGGTTCATTAAATCTGTTATAGTTGATGAGGAAACCTTCTATGTAATAGAAGGAACTAAGTAAAAGAAAAGGATGCGCATCAGCAATGCGGTTGAAGGCACCACGCACACTCAGTAAAAGATCCATACTATTTTTCTCTTTTATTATGCTTGCAAAAAGTTATTTTGCCTGGTTCTACTTGTTCGATGACGGGCCAAGCTGGAGTACATGGTTCAAAGAAATTCCTTTTGTACTATTAATCTTCTGCATGATTGAATGGTTCGCCACGAAACGGAAGATTGCCATCTATATGCTTGTTAATCTTCTAATTACTTTATTGTTCTTCTCCTTGATAGTCTACCATAATCACTTTGGCATTATTGCTACTTCTCAGGTGCTTGGCCAGGCCAAGCAAGTAGGAGCCGTCAAGAAGAGTATTTTTGCGGGCATCCACCCTCAATATATGCTTTTTTTTCTGGATATTATTATCATCAGCCTGATTATGCTCAGCCGGAAGAAAGCGCTGGCCTGGAAGAAATCCATGTCACGCCCTGGCAACCGGAAGGCGGTCGCTGGCTTGTTCTGTATATCCTTGGCGATATGTATGATGAATATCTTCCCGAACCAGGCCAGTATGAATGAAACCATCCAGGCCGAGCAAATGGGCATTCTGAATTACGAAGCTTACGCCCTGCTTGCGGATCAAGAGGAAGAGCAAATCGAGTTCTCCGAAATAACACAATCCGTCATTAATCAAACAAAAGGCGTTCACTTTCAGTTCAAACCGGCTTTATTTGGAGCTGCCAAAGGAAAAAACCTGATCATTATTCAAATGGAGTCCTTTCAGAACTTCTTAATCCATTTGTCGATCGATGGACAGGAAATTACACCGAATATGAATAAGCTTGCGGACAGTAGTACCTACTTCCCCCGATTCTTTCAACAGGTCGGGCAAGGCAACACCTCCGATGCCGAATTTATCGTGAACACTTCCTTTTATGTTCCGCCGGATGGCGCGGCTACGGAGATGTACGCTTCCAAAGAACTTCCAAGCTTACCCAGACTGCTGCAGGAACAAGGTTACGACACCGCCACTTTCCATACAAATGATGTTGACTTCTGGAACCGCGGTGAGCTGTACAATGCACTGGGATTTAACCGGTACTATGACAAAGCCTTTTTTGGCGAAAACGACACCGTGTTTTATGGAGCGTCCGATGAAGTTCTGTATTCGAAGACATCCGTAGAACTGGCCCGAATGAATGAAGGCAATTCGCCTTTCTATTCACAGGTCATTTCCATGTCCTCGCATAATCCGTTCTCAATTCCGGAGAACAAATACCACATGCAACTGCCGGAACGATTCGAGGGAACGTTCATTGGTGATTACATTCGTGCCCAGAATTACGCTGATTACGCGCTTGGCCAGTTCATCGAAGAACTCAAGCAGAACGGTGTATGGGATGACAGCTTAGTCGTACTGTACGGCGATCATCGCGGACTACCTATTTTCTCGCTGAAAGATGAAGATAACGCCTTATTGGCGGAAATTCTGGACCATGAATATACGGAACGCGATCTGATCAATATTCCATTGATCATTGCCTCTGGCGGGGTTGCGACTCCAAGCGTTAAGAATCAATTGGGCGGACAGGTTGATATTCTACCGACTGTAGCGAATTTATTGGGAATTCCCCTTCATGACCATATTCATTTTGGGCAGGATTTATTGAATCAGACAGCCTATAATTTGCTGCCACAGCGCTATTATTTGCCGACCGGATCATTCGTTAATAACGAAGAGCTGTTCTTATCCGGCAGCGGGTTCGAGGACGGCCAGCATTATACCTTGTCCGGTGACGGCAACAAACCGCTTCATTCCACAGAAGATGAATTCAATCGTGCGCTGAAGCTCCTCCACCTGTCCGACAGTTATGTATCACAATTACCGGATAGGGAAGTCAATGAGTAAAGCAGATACGGACATTCCTCTCGGCAAAGAAAGCAGTGTATAGGCACAGCTACCCCCGCTTCGCAACTATGAAACGGGGGTAACCAGAAAGAATATGAACCTCAAGCCTTGAACAATACAATAATCTCGACAAGCAGAACCAGCCCGGCGGTGGACACACCAAGCGAATTGATCACCGTCAGCGCGTCAGGGTAACTCTCCTTCCGGAACTGTGAGCAGAGCGACACTGTCCACAGCACACTGAAAAAGAGTCCCGCCGACCCGCAGCCTGGCTCGCCCAGCGCCCGTCTTCTCCGGTTGAAAAATCTGCCTAGCCCGGCAAAGGTGATTAACATGTAAAGAATAAGTTCAGCAGATGAAATCACTATGGCTTCACCTGCTGAAAACAGGTGCATTAAAGCGTACTGAATGCCGAGCCCCATAAACACAAGCAGGTTAAAGGAAACTTTGTTTAAGCTCAACCTTTTCTCTCCTCCTTTGCGTAAAAATGTACAACAGCATTTAGATAACGCTTACATTGTAACTGTAATCACTCCCTTTTACTGTGATATTTCCCTCTTCCATCCTTTTTATATAGGAAAAGAAGACTACTACTGATGAGCGATGGGCAACGTTGCTGCAGAATGGTCGGCTTTTGTTCAGGCCATGGGTGAGCGGGAGCGAAGGTTCCCCGGATTTCTGAATGAACCGGTTACAGAAGATGAAATTGCCGAAGACGAAGAGGATGATATTTTCTTAAGCCTGGAGTCCCATGCAATTGATGTATGGAAAAAGAAAAGCGAACATTGTTCTCCCTTAGACTTTTTTATCAAAAAACGTTGTTGTGTCACAAATAGACCGCTCCCTGTCAGGGAACGGTCCATCTCCTAGGGTTGTTGTATCAAATAGATTTCAAAAAGTCATTGACAGCCTGAGTTTTCTTATCTCCGTTCTTCTCCAGCAGCACCAGGAAATCACCCAGCTGTGTCAGCAAAGGGCTGGCCTCGGTCTGATCGGGCCCTGCTTCCGCCAATGTATTCTCATAAGCTATTGCTGCTTTCTCATTCATTATCTGTGTTTTATTGTCGAACAGCGGCGTGTTTTTGGTGCCGTAGAATACATACATCTTCGCTACGCCAAAAGCTTCTTTAACAGCCGTTGTACGGTTAGAGATCTTATAGGTTTTCAGAAATTCCTCATATTGCAAAGCCCTTTCCACGACCTTATACCAGTCGATCAGTAAAGTTCCGTTCACCGCAGACGGTTGCTCTGACTCGGCAGCCATCAGCTCGATATAGGCTTGCAGATCTTTGGTGACATAAGGTTTGAACACTTTGAAGCTTTTGTATTGAATAACCGGATAAAAATAGCCGCCGCCTGATTCTAGCTTATAGTCCATATAAAATAAGTCCTGCAGGACAACCCGGGTTCCGGGCTGCTTCACCTTGGAGCGGGCCAGCACCATCGGCATGCCTGGTGTATAAATACTCTTAATATCTTTTTGAATGGCCGGCGTATTCATCCGTTTGGTTGCTGTGGGCAGATAGGCTTTCAGCGCATTTTCTAGATGCAGGACCGCCAGACTAGCCTCTGTGGCTGTCATTTCATCAATACGGTTGACTAAGGTGGCTTGGGCCAGACCAAGTGAAGATGGCTTCTTCACTCTCTGTTCAAACAAGTCGAATGAGGCAGAAGACTTCACCACCGCTGCTTCTGTCCGTTGCGGGAAGACGCCGGATACGGCAAGCAGGCCACTCGTTAAGAACAGGATGGAGCCGAGACCGGCGGCTATGGATCTTGTAAGATTGGTTTGTTTCATAGAGAACTCCTTCTATAGATAATATTGGGAATGAATCAATATTACCACCAAATCTAACAGATAAACAGCAGCTTTAAATGATCGGGTAGTCCACGACAATGACACTTTCAATCCATCCGCCTACACTTTGCAAAAATTGCTGATGGAGCGGGTGATGGAAGTAGTCCTTGCTCGCCTGCTCATCTTGGAATGTAACCCGAATACCGAAGCTATATCCATTCATATTCTCAATTTCTTCAGTAACATTGATGCCTGCGCTGAGTTCGATAATTCCAGGAATACAGTCTTTAAAGGTTTTTACTGTCTGGATTATTTCTTCTTTTTGTTCCGTCGTAACGTTTCCCTTGAATTTAAATAGAACAATATGCTCGTACATGATTAAACCTCCAATTCAATGATCAAAAAGATCATTTCTATAATTGATTTTTTGTCAAAGGATGACATAAGCTATTGTACATAGAACCAAATTTCTCTGGAAGAGATGTGGTTATCCTGGGATTGGCAGTCCTACTCTTCTTATGAAGCTTATACGAAAGGAAAAATATATATGTCGATACCCCCATTGGATCGTTATCAAGAACTGGCCCGTTTTTTGCGGATTCGCCGAGAACGGATTACACCCGGGCAAGTCGGGTTGCCTTATAACGGACGCAGACGTACTCCTGGGCTCCGCCGTGGAGAAGTTGCTATGTTAGCGGAAGTAGGAGTAGATTGGTACACCTATCTGGAACAGGGACGCCACATTAATGTGTCCACCGAAGTCCTCGAACGATTGTCCAATGTGTTGATGCTTGATGCATCCGAACGCAAGCATATTTTTTCTTTGGCCCGCAAGGAACTGCCCTTAGAACAGGCTAAGGAGGCTTCCACCATCAGCGAGACACTGCAACGTTTTCTGGATGGTCTTGGCACCTCCCCTGCTTGCATCATGGACACCCGGATGAACATCGTCGCATGGAATTCTGCTTACTGCGTTCTAAACGGCGATTTATCCGTCATGTCGAAGCGGGAGCGGAATTTCGTCTGGATGACTTTTACCTCAGCACAGTTTCGGTATCTCAAAGGAGATCAATGGGAACCACACGCCCGGCGCATTGCAGCACAATTTCATGCCGGTTATGCCCGTTATATAGACGATCCCTGGTGGTCCGAGCAGTTCGAGGCTTTATCCAAGGCCAGCTCTGAATTCCGGGAATTTTGGGAAACCCATGATGTGAGAGAAGCCATCGACGGCCCTAAAGCTTTGCGTTGCCCGAACTTAGGCATGTTGAATTTCGACCATGTATCCTTTCAATCCTTGGAGAATCCAAATCTTATCGTATCGATTCACGTTCCGCACCAAGACGGCACAATCGAAAAAATGCGGCAGCTCATGGGTGAGATTTCATTATGATTCGCTTGCTCGAACATTTGAAAGAGCTTGCCGGTTTTAAGATCATTGGTAAAACAACGGATGGTGAAGTTAACAGAGCAAGAGCAGCCCACCCTTGGAGGATGGACTGCTTTTATTTAGGGGTATCTGTTTATCAATTCGATCTGCATTTTATACCAAGGTATGACTTTTACAGGGCTCTCCTATCAGCGCCATGCTACAAGCTTTTCCATATCACTTCTCGTTTTGGCACGTTTCGGCTCTTCTTGCCGGTAGCCTAACGCCATCATAACAGCACTTTGAAAGTTTCCGTTCTCCAGCAGGCCTTCATCTGCCAGTATGCGGTCAACTTCCGCATAATCAAATCCCTCAATTGGGCATGAATCAATGCCGATTAACGCTGCAGCCGTCATCATATTGCCTAATGCAATATATGCTTGCTTTGCAGACCACTCATACAGCAGCCGCTCATCGTCCAGCAAGCCGCGCACTTGTTGAACATCCTTTAAAGCACCGGATATATATTGTACAACCTCTTCCGGCATTTGCTGTACTTGTCTCATATGATCCAGCACATAAGGTGAATTATACTGAACATTTGTTCTGGCCAAAATAATAACAAAATGGCTGGCAGTGTCCAGTTGTCCCTGTGCCCCAAGCGCTAAGTGCTTGAGCTTATTCCTAAGTTGGCGATTTTGCACCACGACAAATTTCCACGGCTCAAGGCCGATGGAACTTGGCGACAATCTGCCTGCTTCCAAAATATACTGAGCATCCAAGTCGCTTATTAACCGGGCCGAGTCAAACACTTTTGTCGCATGTCTGTTCTGCAATGCTGCCAGCACCTGTTCTTTGCTGATTTCTCTCATGGTATCCATATCCACACTCTCCCTTGTTTGTTGTTCAAAAAATATCATATGATAAAATATTATCGTATAATAGTATTATAAAAGCTTCATTACAGCGTTTCTACGCTATAACTAGAGCGTAAGTATGTCATTGGATACTAAGCGAAAGAGGTGGCGATTATGCCATATACAAATGAAATTCTGGAAGAATGCGGCTTCACCAGTGCCCAAAAGATTTTATCGGGCAAGTGGTCTATGCTGATTATTTTGTTTTTGAGTGAAAAAACCATGCGCTTTAATGAAATTCAACGCTTATTTCCAGACATTACACATGCTACCTTGACTAAGCAGCTGCGAATTCTGGAGGACTATGGCATTGTAGACCGAACCGTTTATCCCCAAATTCCGCCAAAGGTTGAATATGCATTGAGCGATGTCGGCATGCAGCTCAAACCCATCCTGGACTCCGTCATGTTATGGGGAGAGGTATACAAAAAGCACCAAAACCAACCAGCGTCAGCCACTAAAGCCTGAAAAATGCGATTCATCGAAAGGTGTCTTAAATAAAAAATTTTATAATACCCTAATGTGGAATATGATGTCGATATAGACCATTACTTTAGAAAAAGCTTCATCAACCAGTTATAGATAGGATTTATGATATAACCTGTTGGATTAATTGCATACCTTTTGCCGGTGTTTAGCCGGCTGATTTTCTCCATTTCATCTGCATTCAGCCCAAAATCAAAAATCTGACTATTCTCTTTCATCCGCTTGGGATTTGATGATTTAGGGATAACAATAATGCCCCGTTCCAGATGCCAACGCAAAATAACCTGGGCCACCGTTTTCTGGTGTGCATGGGCAATGATCTGTAATTCAGGATGTGCCAATAATGTTTTATTTCCTTGGCCCAGTGGGCCCCAAGCCTGATGCAAAATCTGATGTTCCTTGAGATAGTTATGCAGTTTATTCTGCGGAAACTCCGGATGAGTTTCAATCTGATTAATCATGGGTGGAATCTTGGCATGTTTTAGCAATTCTTCGAGGTGCTGAATCTCAAAATTCGCCACGCCGATCACTTTGATTTTGCCTTGCGAATACAATTCCTCCATCGCCCGCCACGTTCCCATATAGTCCGGTGAGGCGAAATGGATCAAGTACATATCGAGATACTCTACCTTTAGTTTTTTAGCAGTTTGTTCAAAAGCCCTTTTAGTGGCTTCATATCCATGATCCGTATTCCAGACTTTTGATGTGATAAAAAATTGTTCGCGGGGAATCCGGCTTTTTTGAATTTCGATGCCCAACGCTTCCTCATTGCCATAAATTTTGGCGGTATCAAAATGCCGATAACCAATACGAATAGCCTCTCTTATCGCAGTTTCAAATTCACCCTTATTAGTCAGCTTATACACGCCAAAGCCCAATTGAGGGATTTGCACCCCGTTTACCGCTTCTATCCTCTGGTTTTCTAAATCCATTCTTATTCTCCTCCAGTTATCACTCCATATTTGCTTGTAAACAAAATCCCCATTTATATGTACATATATAATATTCTAAATATTTAATATATATAGTTTAGTCCAAAAAAAAGGGGCTGAATCCCCTCTTCTCTAACCCATTAAATCAATCAAGTAGGTTTCTTGCAGACGATTCTGCATGGCTATCTCCGCTGCTTGCAGACTATCGGCGATTTTTTGTTTCACTTCATCAACTTCCTTGCCTTGCAGCGTCACATCCGTATGAATTTTAAACAGCGCTTTTCCAGGCTCAACGGCCAGAAAAACATCCAATAAGGTAATTTCCGCTAAAGGCCTCGCCAGTAAGATGCCCCCCTTTGCGCCTTCTTTGGCAATTGTTAGCCGGGCATTGTTCAAGTTACGGATGACTTTAACTGTTGTTGGAACGGGGATATTCAATTGCTCAGAAATAACTTTCGTTGATAAAAAGTTATTGCAGTGTTCCTCCGCGATCCCATGAATATAAAGTAAAATTGAAATGCCTTGTGACAACGCCGTTGAGTAAGCCATTTGAATTCATCCCATCTGCTTAGCTTTCTAAATATACTATATATCTTTTAGATTCAGTTAGCAATAGGCACATAATTATTTCTCGGAACTATAAATATATTTATACCTTCATGCCCATTATCTAATTGGATATATTCCTGAGCCAACTATACAATGGGGACATCAAAACAAATTCCTTAAAGGAGAGAAACAACATGCCAAAAAATATAGCCATCATTGTTACATCAGCGGATAAAATGAATAACGGGAAGCCAACCGGTCTATGGCTATCCGAATTTGCTGAGCCTTATCTGGAATTCAGCAAACAAGGCTACCGCATCACCGTAGCCAGTCCACTCGGCGGACAGACGCCAATTGATGAGTCCAGTATAAATGCGGACACACCCAAGGAGATTCTTGACTCTGTCCGCTATCTGGAAAATACGGTGTCAATAGAGGAGATTAAATCCGAAGACTTTGATGCTATTTTCCTTCCCGGTGGTCACGGTACGATGTTTGACTTGCCCGGGAACCAGAAGCTCCAATTACTGCTGAGAGAATTTTACGAAGCGGGTAAAATTGTCGCCGCAGTTTGCCACGGACCCGCCGGATTGATCAACGCCACTTTATCCGACGGAACGCCTCTGGTTCAAGGAAAACGAGTGACAGCTTTTACCGACTCGGAAGAGAAAGCGGCCACTTTGGACGCCTATATGCCTTTCTTGCTGGAATCCTCATTGCGCCAAGCGGGGGCCAACTTTGTAGCAGAATCCGACTGGAGTAATCATTATGAGGTTGACGGAAATTTGATTACCGGACAAAATCCTCAATCTACCGAAAGTGTTGCCAAAGCAATCATTAATCAACTGGGTTGAAGAGTAGTGAACAAGCATTTGCGAAGCAACTGAGCTTGATATAAAAAGGCGTATAGCCAGCTTTCCCAAGTGTGGGAAGGCTGCTTTACGCCTTTTGGCTTAATCCGGATAATTCGTTATGATCCCATCTACGCCGAGCTTTTTCATTCGCTTCATATCCTGATCATTCCGTATCGTCCAAGCCATTACCTTGCGGTTTCGACTATGGATTTCCAGGGCGATTTCCTCGTTAAGCAGATCATGGTTATAGTTAATATATGATGCATAAGATGCGAGCTTATCCATTGTCTCGTCCGATAAGGGGTGCTGATCGGGGTGGATAAGGACGGCACCGGGAATGTCAGGCAGCAGGGTGTGAATACGGTACATCGCTTCGAAATCGAAGGATTGAATGATGATGCCTGCGGTATCTTCGTAGGGAAGCTCATACCGACGCACAATCTCAGCCAGTTTCTCTTCAATCCCCGGGTACAGTGGCGGGTCCTTGATTTCTATGAGAATACCGATCCTTCCCGCAAAACGGTCCATCACTTCTTCAAGCGATACTATGGCTTCGTTTGAATAGGCTGCACTAAAGAAGCTTCCCGCATCCATCCCATGAAGCTCCCGCAAAGTATAATTGTGTACATAACCGGTATACTTCGTCGTTCTGTCCACCGTTTTGTCGTGGAAGACGACAAGCTCCCCATCCCTGCTCATCCGCACATCGAGTTCGATGAAGTCGGAACCAAGCCGCTCGGCCAGCTCAAAAGAGGCCATTGTATTCTCGGGGGCATACCCGGATGCCCCGCGATGCGCGATGATCAAAGGACCCTCCGACTTAGAGAAGCTTGTAGCAGATACGGTTAGAGCCGCGCAGCACAGCGTTAATAATAGTAATCCGGTCTTATGCCAATCTAAAGATGCTTGTCGGCTGGCCATCGCTTCACCTCCTGACAGAACCGCTGACTTGGGGTGCTCCTTCCGTTCTTTTATTTCACGCCGTTATACACGAATGCTTTAATAATTTGACGCTGCGACAGGAAAAAAACGAGCAGAATCGGAGCTACCAAAATCAGGTTTCCGGCCATCAGGATATTCCATGTCGCCACGCCTTCCACTTCTCTTATCTTGGCGATGCCAAGAGGCAGCGTTCTCGCCGTTTCGTTCGTCGTCATGACGAGCGGCCAGAAGTAATCATTCCAATGGGCAATGAAGCTGAATAAGGCAAAGGTAACGAGCACCGGCTTCACCATTGGCACCATAATCTTTAAGATAATTTTCCACTCAGCCGCCTGATCGAGCCGCGCCGCTTCAAGCAATTCATCCGAGATTTGCTTGAATGCTTGCCGCAGCAGAAAGATGCCAAAGGCGCTCGACGCAAAGGGAAGAATGAGGCCAAGATGTGTATTAAGCAGTTTGAAGGCGCTCAGCTCCAGGTAGACGGGAAGAAAAATTAACTGGGCAGGAATCATCAATGTCACCATAACGATGCCGAACAGAAAGTTCGATCCTCTGAATTTATAACGTGCAAAAGCATAGGAGGCCGGAATAATCGTCAGCATCTGAAGAATGAGTATGCCGACCGAAATAACGACGCTGTTCACAAAATAGCTCAGGAACGGTCCCGTGTTCCAGGCATCGGCGTAATTTTGCCAAACCAGGTTCTTCGGTATCCACTCCGGCGGAAATATCATTGTCTCCGGCATGGTCTTCAACGATGTGGAGATCATCCAAACAAACGGCATGGCGAAGATCAGCACAAGCACCAGCAGGCCAACCACATTTAACACGCTGAGCACAACCCGTAGCGTTTTTCGCAAATTCGCTTGTATACTGCGCTGTCCCGTCCACTTGTCTTCGGCAGAAGCCCCGATAGGAGTCCCACCAATCGTATTGTTGTTAACAGCTTTCAAGAACTTCACCCACTTTCTAACGGTAATGAACGCGATTCGATAACATTTTGAAGTAAATCATCGTTAATATGCCTACGATGATGAGCAGGATGACGCCGGCAGCGGAGGCATAGCCGATCTTAAAGAAACGGAAGCCGTATTCGTAAATGTAATACACCAGCGTATTGGTCGAATTGACCGGGCCTCCCTGGGTCATAATCGCGATGGTCTCGAAGACTTGAAACGACCCGATCATGTTGATGATCACGAGGAAAAATAGAGTCGGCGACAACATCGGCAGGATCAGCTTCGTAAAGGTCCTCCAAGGTTTGGAACGGTCCAGAGAAGCCGCTTCGTAAATGTCGGTCGGGATGCTCTGCAGACCCGCGATAAACACAAGGGTGTTGTAGCCAAGCCCTTTCCATACGGCCACCATTACCAGCGAAATCAGTGACGTGCTCGGATGCGACAGCCACTGCAGCTTGTCGAAGCCAGCAAGGCCGATCACCCAGTTCAGCAGCCCGTATTCGGGATCCATCAGCCAGCTCCACAACAGCGAGATGGACACCAGGGAAATAATATGCGGGGTGAAAATGGCGCCCTGCACGAAGCCGTAGAAGTAGCTCTTCCTGTTCAGCCACAGCGCAAGCAACAATGCGATCACGGTCGTTAACGTCACCGTCAGAACCATATAGATCGTCGTATTCGAGAGCACCTGCCGGAAGTCCGGTTCCATTAGAAGATCCTTAAAGTTCTGGAAGCCGACGTACGTCTTGACCGGGCTTACAAAGTTCCAGTCGAACATACTTAAATAGATCATGTAAAAGATTGGATAAATAAAAAACAGGGAAAAAATGATAATGGCCGGGGCAACCATTCCGTAAGGGCGCAGCTTCTCCCATACTGTCATGTCAGATCCCTCCAGCAGGAACAGGCCGTTTTGTACTTACCTCAATGCCGCGCAGCCTTTCCCCGCTCAGACCGAAATAATAGAGATCGTCATGCGGAACCGTAACCGTCACACGATCGGCGGTCACTAAGGGCGCGAGGAATGTTTTAACGTAAAAGATGCCGGTCCGGGACTGGATCTGATAAATATTCTCCGCTCCCAGACTTTCACGGATCAGAATCTCGCCTTCCAACACGTAACCTTCGATATCCGCACCAGCGTTAATCATTGCTTGCTCCGGACGGAACCCTACATAGCCGATGCCAGCAGCTGACTGGATATCCAACCCTTGCACATCCTTCCTGTTCATTATGTTCATGGCCGGAGTTCCGATAAACTCCGCGGTGAACAAATTAGCCGGGTCGTGATAGATCTTCATCGGAGAGTCGGCTTGTTGAATAACCCCCTTGTTCATTACGACAATCTCATCCCCCATAGACATGGCTTCCACTTGATCATGCGTCACGTAGACAAAGGTTGTTCCCAGCCGCTTGTGAAGCTGAATCAGCTCCGTTCTCATTTGGTTGCGCAGCTTGGCGTCCAGATTGGACAAAGGCTCATCGAGAATGAATACCTTCGGTTTCTTCACCATTGCCCGAGCGAGGGCAACCCGCTGACGCTGCCCGCCGGACAAGCTCTGCGGCTTCTTATCTAGATGCGGAGTTAACCCGACAATCTCCGAAATGTCCTTCACCAGCTTCTCGCGCTCTTCTCTAGGAACCCCTCTATTCTTGAGGCCGAACTCGATATTGCCACGGACGGTCATGGTCGGATATAAGGCATAATTCTGAAAAACCATCGCCACATCCCGCAGCCCGGGCGGCGTATCGTTCACACATTTGTCGTCGATCCATATTTCTCCGCCGGACTGCTTCTCAAGCCCGGCTACCATGCGCAAGGTCGTTGATTTACCGCAGCCTGACGGTCCAACCAGAACCGTGAACGAACCGTCTTTGATCGTTAAATTCAAATCCTCAATTATGGTTTCATCTTTAAACTTCTTGCTTATATGTTTCAGCTCGATCTTCGCCATCCGGGTATTGCCCTCCTTTTAATGGAATCCCATACTTCAGGATCGCTGCTCGGGTACGGGGAAATAAAGCAGGTTCTGCCGCCTATTCTATTTGCTAAGCAGTTTGTTCGCTTTCTCTGCCCCTTGATTGAGTGCATCCTGCGGTGACGTTTTTGGATCAAGAATTGCCTTCTGGATCGATTCCTTAATAATCTTGGCTACTTCCGGATAAGCGTTCTCCATCGGACGTGGTCTTGCGTATTCCAACTGATCTACGGCAACCTTAAACTGCGGATTCTCTTTAAAATGCGCCTTCAGCTCTTCGCTCTCCACGGCAGATTGACGGGTCGGTAAGTAACCGACATGCTTATGCTGGTAGATCGTATTTTCCTTGCTCGTCATCCATTTGATGAATTCCCAAGCGGCTTCTTTCTCTTCATCGCTGCTCTTCGACGTCATCACAAGCTGACAGCCACCGGTCGGAACACCATAGCTGACGTTAGCGGGCATAAACGCCGTTTCCAATTCAAAGCCGTTACCCTTTGCGATTTCGAGGCTTCCGGTTACGCCGGCAGTTGAGCCGAACTTAAAGGCCGACATTTGATTCGCCCAGTCTTTATCCGCAGTAGCTCCCGCTTCATCGCCTACGGGCATTTTGATCAGCCCTTCACTGGACAGCTTCTTCCAGAACTCCACCGGTGCCACACCTTCAGGAGTATTAAATGCAGCCGTTTTGCCGTCCTCGCTCAGCATTTGACCGCCGCTTTGAGCAACCAGAGCTTCGTAGAACCAGATATCGACAGGAACCGTCATACCGACTTTCCCTTTCTCCTTCAAGACGCGGGAATACTGTTCCAGCTCATCCCATGTCTTCGGACCTTCCGGATCCAGGCCGGCATCTTTCAGCATCGTGACATTTTTGTATAAAATCGGGGTGCTCCGCATGAAAGGAAGCCCGAACAGCTTATCGTCCACATAGGCGTTCCCCATTAAGCCAGCATTGAAGTCTTCGAGCTGAAGCTGATCCTTATCTTTCTCTGCATAGGCCGTAAGTTCCTCCAGCATTCCGGAACGGGCGAACACGCCGGTAGACGCGATTTCGAGATCAGTTACCGCAGGAGCATCACCCGCTGCGAATGCCGCCTGTACTTTGGCATGAAGATCCTCATAGTCGCCTTGATGTTCTGCTATAACTTCAATTTTGTCCTGCGATTCGTTGAATTCTTTGACCATGTGCAGTTTCGCTTCCTCGATCTTCTCCCCATATGCGTACCAGTACTTAATGACAGTCTTATTGGACGATGCAGATTCCGCACCCTCCGCTTTGGCCCCGCTGTTTGTATTGCCTGTACTTACATTCGTACCGTTTGATCCGCAAGCCGTAAGTACCCCCATGGAAAACGCAAGCGAAAGTGCAGTAAGCTTCTTAACCATTGTCCAATCCTCCACCTTTTCTTTGTTTGGTATAGGTTGCCAGCAAAAAAAGAAACCTTAATCCTGCCGAGGACATTGACGTCCACAGCGGATAAGGTTTCTCCAGTGCTCCAACCGTTTGCTATTTACTTTTCATAATGAATGTTACAGGACAACCATTAACGTTATGTTATCTAATTGCAAAGATAATATAAATTTCTCCGGAGCCGGTTGACTTAGACGATATGCCGGACTTGCTTCTTAGCCGGAAGAGGCTCCACGCCTTTCCACAGCTCAGGCTTGGACGACGAGATAGCCGTTGCTCCGTATTTCAAACATTCCTCTATATGGCTGTGTTCATACAATAAACCCCCGGTAATAATAGGCAGAGAGGTGAATTCTTTGACCTGGCCGATCATATCGGGAATTCGGGCGGGCATAACTTCAATGATGTCCGGCTGGATCTGGCAGAGGCTTTTGGCGATATTGTCCAGGCCTTCACTGTCAACGAGGAAGAAACGTTGAATGGTGATCAGATCCATTTTCTTTGCGGTTTTGACCACATTGGTTTTCGTTGAAATAATACCCGACGGCTTAATGACCTTCGCCAAATATTCGAGACCATAGTTGTCCGTGCTGAGACCGCCAATCTTCTCCAGGTGCAGAAAAATCGGCAGATTATGCTCTTTGAATACGTCAACGTAACCTTTCACGACGCCGATGTGCCCCGTTAACAGGAAGATTCCGCTTAATTGGTTCCGCAACGCCAGAGCGGCTTCGATATGCCTCGGATCTTTGATCGAAGCAATCAACCTGTGCGTAGTGAGGCGCTTAAAGAAGCTGTCATGGTTCATTGCGTTCTTCATTCCTATAACCTCCTTGCTGTTGTTAATGCAGTCGCATCCCGGTCAGAAAAGGAACATTGAACTCGCGATCTGCGTCTTTTCCTCGAGCGTCAGGGTTAGGTTTGAAGTGTTTCATATATTGATGCAGCAGAGGAGCATGATCCAGAATATCTGCGTCCGTCAGATCTACGGCAGAAATACGGATCTCTTCTTGTGCAAGTTCTACGATCCGGAAGCCGTGTTGGTCCAGGCAGGAGGATAACTGCACGAATGTCCAGTTGTTCTGAGCTACAATCGAATCCACATGCGTGTGACCATTGAAATACACACCCACACCTTTTTTTCGGCCTAAAATGCGCCACATGTCTATGCCCGGGTGAATCGAGCCTTTCTCCTTTTCCGATCCCGCCGTAGTGTTATAGACTGGATGATGGCCGAAGACGAGCAGGGGCTTCGTTCCGGAAGCTTCAACCATACCTTCAAACCATTGCAGCTGCTCTTCGTCGATCCAGCCGCCCCAATCGGTGAAGTCCATTTCTTTGGCCGTGTCCAGAAAGACCAGCATCGCAGAGTCGGTGTTAATGGCGTGATAACGCTGCTGTCCCGTGATCTCCAATACTTCCTTTCGCGTCTGTCCATAGAGATCATGGTTACCCAGCACATGGATAAACGTTCTATCCTTGCGCCGTAAGAGTTCGTATACTTCCTGTAGCTCCAAGGATGATCCAAAATTCGTAAGGTCTCCGAGCGATACATGCAAATCCGCATCCATTTCCATAAAACGTCCCAGTAAGGTGTGATAGAAAGCTGTTCGCGCCTCCAGCAATCCTGGAATCGTCTTATCGATTTCGTGATAATGCAAATCTCCCATCAGAACTAATCTCATTATAGCTCTCCTCCCAGCTTAACCATGTTTGTCTTCTCACTTATGGTATAGGCCGAGTATTAAGTACCCGTTAAAAGGGGAAGGTGTTTGTGTAAAGGTACCTAAAGCCGAAGAGTCCATTTAGAAGGATGAGGTATGATTCTTTTTTATTATGGTTTTTAACTTTTCAATCACCATTTGGAGATTCGGGTGTTCTTTGTCCTTCATCCTATACGCAAGATAAAGCTCATTTTCGACAGTGTAATCCGGAAGAATCACCTTCGTTTTGCCGAGAGACAAGGATTCACGAATAAGATAGGTTGGTAAAAGACTCATCCCCATATGACTTTCGATTCCTTTCAGGATCCCACGTAAATCAGGTATAACATGAACCGGTTCCCATTGCGGACGTTTATTGAAGTGCTGCCGCCAAAATCTTCGTATGATTGGCAATTCCAGTCCGTAGCTGAGCCAGGGCTGCAGATTTAGCCATTCTTCAATATTATCCACAGGTGATTCATAATTCATTGGAGCGACGAGTACGAAGGTTTCAACTTCCAGCTTTACGTATGAAAAGCCCGGAACATCGTTTTTTCGCGAGGTAATAATAAAATCGACTTTATCCTCCTGCAGATATTCCAAGAGTTGTTCAGCCGTTCCCAATTGTGTAATCATGCGAAAACCCATAGATTCCCCATACTCCAAAAGCCGATAAAGCATATATTCAGGTGCCGCACCTAAGCGTACCTTTGGAATTTCGGTAAGGGACGGAGCTTTGATACGCAATGTAATATTCTCTAGACGCTCCAAAACAGGCGCTACGAGTGTGTACAACTCTTTGCCCTTGTCCGTAGGAACCATCTTTCGCGGAGTCCGCACAAACAATGGCTCTCCCACTTCACTTTCCAAGGCCGACAAATGCTGGCTCATCGCCGGTTGCGTAAGGTAACGGCTTTCTGCCGCTTTAGAAACAGATCCATTCTGGTAGATGCTTATGAAACTACGGTACCATTCAAAGTCAATCTTAATCCCTCCAATTCTAAGAACCTTATCCTTCAGTCTTGATTGGATAATCGGCCACAATAACATCATCCACCCAGCCATCCAAAGAAGCTACAAATTCCTGATGTGCAGGATGCGGGCCATAGGCGCGCAGAGATTCCAGATGGTCAAAAGTAACCCGCAAGCCAAGCGTATACCCTTGAATCTTATCCGACTCTTCTGTTACATTAATCCCTGCACTCAGATCCACTATCCCTGGGATACGTTCGCGCAAGGACAGTAAGCGGTCCACGAATTCCTGCTGTTTGGCAGGCGTGATCTTACTATTGAACTTGAATACGACTAGATGTTCATACATTTTGTTGATCCTCCTGTGTAATAGTTTTGGTATGTTCTTTGAGCCAGGCTTTATCTTCCCTCAATATACAAGAGTACACCGATGTTCGCAATGAGACATGGCCGGGATGCAATTTCATCCATCCGCCAAATGGGCAGCCCTCCATGTCAATGCGATCAAGCTGCTGTTCGAAGGTATTTCTGTCTGTCGTTAAGTTGTTGTCATCGCGGATCACCCATTTGGTGCCGATTTGCTAGAACGAGCAAACGTTTATTACAGTATTGCCATTACTTTCGTTAAAATAAAAAGGAAAAAGGAGCTGTCCCATGCCATGAAATGGCTGCTTGGGACGGCTCCGCTGTTTTTGAGTCGGATTGACTTGTTCACTTGGTGTGGACGCTCCGCGAACGGACCGTTGCTCCAATCGCTGTGCTCTCCAGATTTTATTTATTTCCCATAGCGGTAAAAATCCGGAGAGCAAGGCGACCGCTACCGCTTTTCCGCAATCAGTCCGTCCTCTCCGCTGCTTTGAGCAGAAAAAGTTTCTACAATCCTCTTTAAAATCATAAAAAGAAATCGCCCTTTTGATAAAATGGAGGTACCACCCAACCATTCAAAAGGAGCGATTTCTTTGTACATTCAATATACCATGGACCAACTTTGCTTGCCAATGAATCTGGAAGAAGATATCCCGGAAAATCACCTCGTTCGTGTCGTTAACGCAGCCGTCAATCGGCTGGACGACACCATCTTTGACGCTGCCTATCCCGGCGGCGGCCGCGACAGCTACCACCCTAAAATGTCACCAAATTCATTATCTACGCGTACACCCAGCGAAATTTATTCGTCTCGCAAATCGCCAAAGCGGTACGGGAGAATATTCCCTTCATGTGGCTGGCCGGACGGCAGTGCCCGGATTTTCGCATCATCAACCGTTTTCGCTCTCAGCGGATGAAAGATGTCCTCGAAACCATATTTACTGCGGTCCTTCAGTTGGCGGACGAGAATTACATCTCCCTGGAGCATTATTTTGTGGATGGCACCAAAATCGAGGCGAACGCCAATCGATACACCTTTCGTATGGGGTAAGGCCGTTCGTAAACATAAGGCCAAGCTGCAAGAAAATGTACATGCCTTGTTTGCCGACATTGAGGCCGCAGAGAAACAAGAAGAACAGGAACTCCGCGGCCAGGACCTGAGCGAACTTGGCGAGTCCGCCGAGCAGGAAATCGGGAAGTGGTTGTCAGTCAGGAACGACTGCGGTACCAGAAACAGGCTCGGGCAATCTTGCAAAGCGAGGAAAGCTACGCTTTGGCCGTACGTCGAATGACAGAACCGGAAAGTGTGTTTGGACAACGGAAGAACAACCAGGGCTTCCGGCGGTTTCTGCTTCTCAGCACGGAAAAAGTGACGCTTGAAGTCGGGTGCTTTCCCTTACCCACAATCTACTGAAGCAAGCAGTAAATGACCAAAAACCCAGAGCAGCGATCCTCCAATAATAGGAGAATCGCTGCTCTGTTGACTTTTTACGGTTTTGAAAATGAAGAGGGTCTGTCTCCGCTCGTAGAAAATAAACTTATGGGACACCCCCTTTTTTATGGGTGGCACATTGTTTAATCTGCTGATTAATTTCCTGTCCATACTATTTATAATAAGAAGTTGTCAGTGGAATGAAAAAGCCTCCATCATTCGGCTGCGTGACATTAATTGCAATATTACGTACCCCGGTGATGGCCACCTCAATCGTCTGGATGCCGGCGGAAGGAGAAATTTTCTCTACTTTTTTGAGCAGGGTGTTTTTGTCGGAATCCTTGATTTCAAGGGCTTCCACCTCTTTGCCGGTTGCCGCAAACTGCAGGATCAGCTTCATATACTTGCCTCCCGGGCTAAGTGCAGTATACTTAATATTGGTGCCAGGGGCACTGTACAGAACCTCACCATAATCTTTGCCGCCAATTCGAATACTTCAAAATTTTACAAATAGTATAGCAAAGTAGCTACACAAGGGCAAATGTCCTAGTAGATCAAGAGAGTTGTACTTTTAATATTATGGCCCCTCCCAGAGCTTCAACTGAACAAAATCACTATTTGTTAATCATAGGTACAATATTTGAAATAGAAAAATTGTTAAAAAATAGTCGGCACCATTCCCCCATCCATACGGATCGGCGAACCTTTAAATGCAGAAGCATAAGGACTACATACAAATGTAGTTAGTCTGCCTATTTCAATAGGCTTGATAAATCGCTGTATTTCAGATTGAGGCAGGTTTGTTGTCATAAATTTTTTCTCTTTTTCTGAAAAGGTCATCTCTTCATTAGGGTATATCCCCTCAATGATTTGATGCACATTCTCTGAGAGTGTGGGTCCTGGCAGGATCGTATTGACGGTAACTTCAGTTCCTGTTGTTAATTTGGATAAGCTTTTTGACAAGGACAACAGCATTGATTTTGTCATTGCATACTGAGGCATTTGGCCTGAAGGCATAATAGCTTCTTCACTCGCAATAAAGATAATGCGGCCGTAATCATTTTTCAACATTTTAGGCAAATAAAATTTAGCTAATCCATTCGCAGCAAGAACATTAGTACGGAAATATTTTTCCCATACTTCATCGTCAACGTCCTCATATTGCATAATTTCATAGACCCCCATATTGTTAACTAAAATATCAATATTGGGGTATTTTTCAAATAAAGCTTCTCTTTGCCCTATATCCACCATATCGGCTGTAGCATTTTGAGGAGAGGTAGCCGGGAAATTTGCCTTTATTTCATTTACAGTTTGTTCTACCTCTTCATAACTTCGTCCATTAATTAGTACATTGACACCTTCTTTGGCAAGTTCAATAGCAATTGCTTTCCCTATCCCTTTTGTTGATCCTGTAATTAAAGCTGTTTTATTGTTTAATCCCATATCCATTGTATATGTTTCTCCTTCTGTGCTCCGGATAGTGATTATATTACCTTGTAGGGATTATTCAGTAACTAGCCTATTGCGCCAAAGTTCTTGTTTAACACGCCAATTAGAAGGCGTATCCCCTTCCCAAAGGCGGAAGGCACGGTAGAATGAATTCTGGTCTTCATATCCAACCAAAAAAGCCACTTCTTTAATATCGAGTGAGGGATCTGCCAAGTACTCTCTTGCCTGCTCATGTCTTGCTTGCGTCAAAAGATGCTTGAAGCTCGTGTTCTCGTCTGTAAGCCGGCGCTGCAAGGTACGATCGCTCATCCTAAGCTCCTTCGCGACAACCTGAATATCGGGGCGCCCTCCTGTGAAGCTGCGTTTCATGATCCATTTAACCGTCTCGGAAATTGAGCGGCATCGCTGCTGTTCATCGAGTGATCGGTCCAGAACCGGAGTCAGAATCTCCAGCAGCTCTTCGTTGTACGAGACAAAAGGGCGGTCCAGATCACTTCGATGTAACGTCAACCGGTTTCCTGGTGCCCCAATCCGGACACGGCAGCCGAAGTAAGCTTCAAGGGCCTGTACATTGCCCATGGAATGTGAAAATTCGACGAGCCTCGCCGTCAATGGTTGGCCTGTGCCCCGGCGTCCAAGCTCCAGAAGAAATGCCAGCGTGATACCCACCAGCATCGGCGGACCGGATTGCCCGGTATGCAGCCAATCCAGTTCGATTATACAGTGCTCGCCTTCCTCGGTAATACGTAAGCTTTCGGGTGGACACTGTTGTTTGTACCGAGCCATTCGGTTCAGAGCGTCGCGGTAGTCACGAGCGTGGTAAGTCGCTAAGACGGTCGGTGGATACTGCGCTGTTTCGAAGACGGTCGCAAGCTTGATGATTCCTGTGGCCGTGTCACCGATGAGATCGGAATAAGCCTGCCAGATCGCAAAATATTGGGCGGTGGTGACTACCGGTTCAGTAATAATGGTGAGCGGCAGGTGTGCTTGACGAGCTACGTCGTGGGCGGTAATCCCTAATTGATGTAATCCTGCCCAAAATCCTGGCGGGATCTTTATACGTTCAGTGGTATGAGACTTCATACCTGTGGGCCTCCTTTAGCTATGTACATATTCATTAGTTTGCTCAGCTTTTTTTACTTATAAGGCACCATACGGTGATCTGCGGGTTGGATTCCAATGACAGGTCTGAAATATCCTTTGACCCAAATCGCTTTGGTTGTTCGGTGAAAATAAAGTATTAGACTGGAGTCGTTGATTTAACGCGGTTTTTGAATTGAAGAATCGTCAGCTTTTGAAAAATAAGTTTTAGACTAATCCATTAAAAGAAGCAGCGATGGAACAAGACTTGAAAAATAAAGTCTTAGACTGCCGCTGTTGTCGTTCAACTAATGTTTCTCGTTAGTTCATGACTTTTCACTACTTAGGATGGCTTCAAATATTTTTTTACCTGTAGCGTCTATCATAGTTCCTTGAGAAGGCTCTTTTTTAGTAATCCATTTTATTAATTGAGCAACATAATAATCCATAAGAGAATTCGAGAAAAAAGAATAATTGGATAGCAATACAATTCCTACACGGAGTTCCTTGTTGAAAGCTAGATAACTGTTAAAACCAGCTGAACCCCCGTTATGCCAGAGGATACCTTTATCTAGAAGTTTATCCTCACCCCAGCCAAAATAACGGTTTGAATTTCCGATCCATATAGGGATATGACTTTTTTGGAGTGTAGAGGCTATCGGATTATCATCATTTAGATTGGCTTGGACAAATAAACTCAAATCGTTAACCGATGACTTAATCCCCCCAGCTCCTTCATGTATAGAGAGATCCCAGTGAGGGACTCTCTTCCCAGTTGAAGCATGTCCATTCAAAAATCTTCTATTCTGTTCTGAATCAAGTGTAACGGCTGTCTCATTCATCTTTAATGGGCTCGTTATGTATTTTTTTAACAGTTTATCATACTTGCTTCCTGATACCTTGCATAGAATATTCCCCAGTAAGCCCACACCGATATTCGAATATCCAAATGAACCAATACTATCCGTGTAGTCAGCATTAGATAGAAAAGCAGTTAAATCTTGCTCGGTATACATTGAATAAGGATTCGATCTTTTTTTAGCCAGATTGTGGTTTGTTGCCAATATAGGTAAACCAGAGGTATGAGTAGCAAGGCTTTTCAAGGTAATCTTATTCAAATAATCGTTTTTAACGTTTGGCACAAACTTACCAACCATGTCATCCGAGGAGAGCAGTTTTTCCCGTTCCATTTCTAATAAGAGAATGGATGTGAAAACTTTGGTTATGGAGCCGATTTCAAACAACATATGCTCAGGAGGAATCGTACTTCTCTTTTGATTATTACTGAACGAAAAGTATTCAATACCGCCCTCTCTAATAATCCCGATCGCAAGATGTAAATGTTTCTTATCTTTCGTGTAATCTGAAACAAAATTATGTAAATCCTTCATAGTAACAGCTACTCCTTTTAGTTTTATGATTCTTACAAAAATCCTCGGTTGTTGAAATCACGCTAATCAACCTATTTTGGATACTGAATTATGTACTCGTTTCCATTTCTTTATATTCCTGCTCGTTACTTCAATTAGAAACGGCAGCTGAGCATTAGACCAGCTACCGTAGTGTATTGAACAATCGTTTCCCGTTCTTAAAACCTAAATCGAACTGAATGCAAACATTATTTCAGTTTCACAAACCATTTCATTGTTAACCATGGCAACACCTTTTCCTTTGACTATCTGTCCCTTTACTCGAGTTACCTCAAACGTAAGGAGGAGTTGGTCTCCAGGTTTCACTTGCTGTCTGAATCGACAATTATCAATACCAGTTAATAAGCCTATTTTGTGATTACTGTTATCTCCTTGGGACATAACGATACCACCGACTTGCGCCAATGCTTCTACAATCAAGACTCCAGGCATAACTGGATAGTCGGAAAAATGACCAAGGAAATAAGGTTCATTGATTGTCACATTTTTAATTCCAACAGCTTTCTTGCCCTCATCTATTTCTAAGATTTTATCAACCAATAGAAATGGGTATCTATGAGGAATAACCTTTTTTATTCTTTCAATATCAAGCATGGAGTGCCTCCTCTTGTGGGTTTATTATCATTTTACCGCCGTTTGGGAAAATCAACCATAGTGAAACTAAACTGCCCGTTACTTCAATGAGAAACGGCAGCTGAGCATTAAGCCAGCTGCCGTAGCGCTGTATTGAACAATCGTTCTCAGAAAACTAAATCATTTCGAGGGAGCTTATGAAGCATCGTCAGTCTAATACTTTATTTTCTCAGTCTACAACTATATTTACCTAGTACAGCATCAGATTAAAAATAAGGGATTCCTGAAGGCTGGTTGATATGGATTAGCGTTCGTCACCAGTCTTCGAGCAGTTCTAATGTATATAGTACCTCAGAATGGTTTAAACGAGGCTAAAACATCCATAATGATGTATTTTGTACATTCAGAGGACAGCCATAAGGCACTTTTCGGCTAATGCAGCGGTTCCTGCTGCACCAAATACACTGAAATCCTAAAACGAGCCTCCTTTTCCCCCTCCTGATGTATAAAGTGCATTCTAGCGATCTCCGCCCTAGGCTTACAGCGTGCCTCCCGGGAAGTAACTTTCGAATGCGCCATCTATTCCCACCTTTTAAAGATTGATGGAGTACTAGTCTAACACTTTATTTTTCAGTTAAGTGATCTGAGCGTAAACAACCTATACAATAAAATCCCCACAATGATTAGGCAAAAAACAACCCACCCCCAACGAAAGGTGAACAGAAGCGGTTTCTCGTTATAAGTGACATGATTCATTCTAATGCTCAGTATTTGTATTCCTGCGATAAGACTTATCGACAACAGCGAAGCGAGATCTGCCGGCCGTCTCACGGGGTACACCTGTGCGTTCTCCATGTATCCGCCTCTCCTCTATACCTCTTCCATTGCAAAAACAATTGTAATGCCGTTCTCCTTGGGAGGGAAAGGGCTACAGCCTTCTTTAAATACCAGCACTAATCCTGAGAGTTCATAGAACCAGGGCGCCTATGCATTCTGTTTCAATGAGACTACGCCATGCATAATAAGGGGAACGGTTCTTTGGGCTAACACAACAGTGGATTCTTGCTTCCCATCTTCATGCCAGCGATAGGTTACGCCATAGATGGACCAGCTTAATAAAGTTGCTGTGTATTCCAAGGTCCTCTGGTCTGCCCCCTTCATCTCACGGGTCAACAGCTGAAGAATGAATTGCTCCAATTGCGTCTTTATGCTGTCTGCAATAATAGGGGCAACGGTATTGTACTTTTTGACACAGCTGTTGCTGGATCTGTGATAATCACATAAGGAATAGATAAGCTGCTGGACGGTTTCCTCGGTCAAAAGCGCCTCAGGATCCACTCTTTTAAGTACATATTCCAGAAAAGCATCTGCCAGCAGCGCCTCAAGCAGCGCATATTTGTCCGGAAAATGCGCGTAGAACGTGGCCCGGTTAATTGTGGCTTTTTTGGTGATATCACAGATTGTAATATTGTTGAAGTCAACGGTATGCAGTTGCTGCATAAAAGCATCCAGTATTAATTGACGGGTACGAATGACCCGCGGATCCAACCGGTTGGGCGTGAATACTCCAGCCATGCGGTTTGCTCCTCTCTGCCTAAGGGAATAACCCAATTATAATACAAGTGTCGTTTAGACCACAATCGGTGATTAGAACAGACAACAATATTTCCTGTCTTTTGTTTAAGCAACACAACGGACGAATTGTCGGTTGAATGCCTGATGTGTGCTTGCTAATATTGCACTCATACCCCGCTTGAACTTACACAAGTCGCAGGTATATATAGCACACCATTCTAACTATTGGAGGTCTTACCCTTGAATCATTCTCAGCAAAATACCGTTTCAACCGCTTCCCTGTTCCAACCATATACCATTCATAACCTGTCTCTGCAATCCCGTATTGTAATGCCGGCAATGGCCCGCGCCTTTTCTCCGAACGGAATTCCAGGGGCAGATGTAGCCGCTTATTACCGCCGCCGTGCAGAAAATGGAGTCGGTCTGATCATTACCGAAGGGGCGGTGATTGATCATCCATCTGCATCCAGTGAGCCAAGACTGCCCCATATGTTCGGAGAGGCTGCGCTTGCGGGCTGGGCCGAGGTCGTCAGACAAGTCCATGAAGTTGGCGGGAAGATTATTCCGCAAATATTACACATGGGCATGGTCCGGCCGGCGGGCTCAGAGCCGCATCCGGAAGCGCCGTCGATTGGACCGTCCGGACTGGATCTTGCCGGCAACCCGGTAGGTGAACCGATGACCGAAGAGGAGATTTCAAACGTCATTATGGCCTTTACAGATGCTGCCATGAATGCAAAGCGGGCCGGATTTGACGGTATTGAACTGCACGGTGCCCATGGCTTTCTGATCGATGAATTCTTCTGGGAGCACACGAATAAACGGACTGACCGTTACGGTGGAAGCCTGCTTAAACGTACCCGGTTCGCTGTTGAAGTGATTCAAGCTATCCGCGCCGCCGTTGGCCCAGACTTCCCGATTGCCATTCGCCTCTCCCAATGGAAAATGAATGATTATTCGGCCAAACTGTTCGACACGCCGGAACAATTGGAAGAATTCCTTAGCGCCCTCATTCAAGCTGGCGCAGACATCTTCCACTGCTCCACCCGTCGTTTCTGGGAGCCGGAGTTTGCAGATTCCCCGCTCAGCTTGGCCGGTTGGGTAAAGAAATTGAGCGGGAAAACAACCATCACCGTCGGCTCGGTAGGCCTGGACAGGGATCCCGCAGAAGGTGAAGCTGCCGGTTACGAAGGAGTGGATGACCTTGTGAAACGGCTGGACAACCAGGAATTCGATCTGGTAGCCGTCGGACGTGCGCTCCTGGGCGACCCTGCCTGGGCAGTGAAGATCCGCGAAGGGCGGATGAGCGAGATTCAACCGTTTACTCCTGAATCCGTGGCTACCCTGTACTAACAAACAGAGCCCAAATCTCAAGCTCCGGCTTGGATTTGGGCTCTGTTCATTCGATTATGACTCACTAAGTCTGTTCGCTGGTTGTTGATTTAGTGCTGTCAAAAGAGGCCCGTCCTTAATCAAACGTGTCAGCGTTACAGCCAGATCATACGGAGGCAGTGCCCGGCCTGTGTTGAACCAATGTTTGATCACGCCAAAATGAGCGGAGCTGAAATAAGCGACGATATAATCAGCAGGTACTGGCAACGGTTCGGAGGTAAGGAGTGGCTTGGGGATTTTATCAACTATGGAGTCTTGGATCAGTACCCTTAATCTTTTTCCGAATAATGCTCCCTCCTGGGCAAAAAAAACCTGGAAGAAACGGTGCTCCTCATTCATAAAGTCGATAAACTGCGCTATGGATGGGAAAGGTTCGCCCTTCATTTCAGCGCTCAGCATCTCTTGGGGTCCGCTCTTTACAGGTAATTGCTTCATCTGTTCCATGATGCGGTCCTCCATCTTCTCCATCAGATCATAGATGTCCTGATAATGTAAATAAAAGGTCCCCCGGTTAATACCCGCCTGTGCCGTAAGTTTTCTGACCGTTACCGCCTCTATTCCCTCCTCCTCAACCAATGTAAAAAAAGCATCCTCGATTAACCTTCTGCTTCTAATTACGCGAAGATCTTCGTTTTTGTCCATCGTCATACACCCTTCTATTCAAATGAACACAATTTGAAATTCTGTTTATTGTAAGTCCTTTATCCCTTTATTATAATGAACACACAGCCTATAAATCAACACTATGTTCATTATGAGGAGGAGAATTATCATGCTGCACAATAAAACCGCCGTCATTACAGGAGCATCCAGCGGCATCGGACGTGCAATTGCCAAAGGTCTTGCCGATGAAGGCGTGCACGTCTTTTTGACCGGCAGAAGCCAGACGCAGTTAGAGCAACTGCAAGCACAGATAGAACAAGAAGGCGGACAAGCTAGCATTATGGCTTTTGACATTAGGAATACGGATAAGCTGCAGAGCTTTATCCACGAGGCTCAGGTGGAGACAGGCCAGCTGGATATCATGGTGAATAATGCCGGTCTGCACATTCACGGGGATATTATGGAGACGAATATTGACGATTGGCGGGAAATGATTGATGTGAATATTCTGGCACTTCTGGCCGGTTCACAGGCGGCTGTTCGGGCGATGCGCCTGAATCCGGAAGGTGTTACCGGACGAATGATCAATATCTCTTCAGGAAATGCCTATGAGCCGGGCAGGGATTTCTATAGTGCCACCAAACATATGGTGAATGCACTCAGCCAAGCGCTAACGCGTGAGCTTGCCGATGCTGCAGTTGAAGTTACTACCATTATGCCAGGTGCTGTTGCAACGAACTTCGGCCGTAACCTGGAGCCGGAAACTGTCATTCAGCTTGCCCGGAAGCTGGGCATGGAAGTAGACTTCCAACCTGGAGATCACCTGCCGGATGAACTGATCGAACGAATTCAAGCTGCCATGGGCCAGACCTTTATGAGTGCTGATGATATCGCGAGGGGTGTAATCTACACACTGAAGCAGCCCCGGAATGTCGTGGTACGGGAGCTTTATTTGACCGCACCCAATGTATACCTGGGAAGCAGTTTATCCATGTAAAAAATTCAGCATAAAGAACCCGCTGCAGCTCCGACATGAGTTAGGCGGGTTCACTTCTCTTCCAGACTATTCCTGCGATCTCTTTTTAATCATCCGCATCTGCCCTCTATGGTTGATCTCATCCTCAAAGACATGAAACCACATAAAATAATGATTCGCCGGCTTATCATGCCAAAAAGGCTTCTCGATATGTAGCCACTCGTCATCCACAGCCCAAGTGACGTTTCATCGTCCCGAAAGGGTGCTCAACGATTGCCGCTCTTTGCTTATAAATATTACTTTGACTACGTGTATTTTCGGTAATCTGCTCAATCACTTCTTCGTCTTTAAGTCTGGTTACCGCCCTTCCGCCTTTGGCAGACGTGCAGCACTCTTTCTGTCCGCAAATATCGAAGGCTTCGCAAGTGTAACGCCTATACTCTTTTCCATTTTGTTTTCCATTCCATTTAAAGGGTAATTCATAACCCAACGGGCAAATATATCTATCGTTGATGGCGTCATATTCAAAGTTCTCTTTATCAAATCCGCTAGCTACTTTGTTTTGCATTCCCATTCTCGCAGGGCCAAACTATCGACGTAAGCATCGATGACTCGGACAGGATTTTCTTTTCTACAAAGTCATCCAACGTATTTGGCAGTAATTGAATTTGATGTCTATCTTCACCTTCGATATAAGGCATACACGCTCATCTCCTTTGATATAGAGATTCGCCAAAGGTCATCTATTTTCATGTCAAAAAACGAAGATTTAGTAATAATTGTTAGACAGTCTGACGTACGGTTTGATGAGGAGGGGTTGGATACCCAGCCCTTCACTCTACTATTTTCCAAGTCCTAGAGCGCCGCTGTTTCATGTTAAAGCCAGTCAACTATATCGTGAGTGCCATCTACACGATATTCTCCGTTCTCGCCATTTTTATCGCTTCTTCGCGGTTGTTGACGCTGAGCTTTGAGTAGAGAATCGAGCAGTAATTGCGGATCGTGCCCTCCGATAAAAATAACTTAGCGGCGATCGACTTGTAGCGCAGTCCGCCCGACAGATGTTCCAGAATCTCCATCTCGCGTTTCGTTAGGCCATACGGGTAGTTTTCCAGACTTGAACCTATCTTTTCCAACTGCTCACGTTGACGTTTCATCTCTTCGAAAACTCGTGTAGCAACCGATTGGTCGATCCAGGTTCCACCGTTATAAATAAGTTTCAAGGCTTCCTTCATCTCCCGCGGATGAATCGACTTTAGCATGTATCCTTCCGCTCCGCGCTCTAATGCAGTTGCTGCCTGTAAGGAATCTTCAAACGTCGTCATGAACACAACCTTCACATCAGGCCACCGTTGTTTTATCTCGAGTAACGTCTCAAGCCCGTCAATTCCCTGCATACGAAATTCCATTAGCACAATATCCGGCCGGGAACGCTCACAATGTTCTAATGCTTCCCGTCCGTTCTCTGCCGTACCAATGACGTTAAAATCAACATGCTGATCCAAAATTTGCTTCAAACTGTCGGTAATGATGACCTGTTCATCAGCGATCAGCAAGCGGATCGCGTCATGTACAGGCTCGGTCAGCAACGGAATATTACATATGACGAAAGTACCTTGTCCTGGTCCGGAATGCATGGACAGCGTGCCGTGAAGTAGTTCAATCCGTTCCTTCATCCCATTCAGCTCAAATCCAAATTGGATTTCTTCCATTCCGATGCCGTTATCTTCGATCTGTAACCGGATCTGCTGACTATCGAAAAGCAGCTGAACGGATATCATGCTCGCCTGTCCGTACCGGACCGCGTTGGTTAGAGACTCTTGAAGGCAGCGATGTAGGCAAAAGTTTATTTTTTGCATCACAAGTGTCTCACTGCCGATCACACGGAATTTAACCGTTATTCCCGTCGATTTCATGAACTCTTCAGTTAATTGCAGCAGCGACTCACTTAACGAATGGCTGAGCGGAACTTGAGAGATCTGGTGCAGATGCTTGCGGATATCATCCATACTGTGCTGGGCGATACCGACAAGCGAATCGATCTTCTCGATCTGCGAATGCGGTACGGACGATCGCAGCGATTCGACACCGACGATGAGCGAGGTAAGCGAATGGCCAATCGTGTCATGCAGCTCATGTGACAGCCGGGTGCGTTCCTCCAGCAGCGTAAGCTCCTCTATCCGCTTAATATGCTGCTCCAGTAATTGCTTCTGCTCTTGAATAATTCGGGCTTGCTGATGGGACTGAATTAAGATATTGAACGTAAAGCCGATAGCAAAACCTAGGCTGCAGCTAAAGATAAACTCAAACGGGAGACGATCAGCGATCCAACCGTTCAATACCGGAAATACGATTCCGCAGAGGATCCCTGGCCACACATAAGTTGTTCGGCTGCTCGACAAGCCGATCGTTATCACAAGCAAAACAAAAGACCATAGCAATTCCGGAGCTGCGTAGGCTATATAAAGATAAAAAGACCCCGTTGCCGTGACTTCGACAGCGAGATACCAAGCTTCTTTTCGATAGCGGACGATGAATGGAACGAGGTAAACGACGAGAGCAAAAGAAATTACAATCCAAAACGACCCAGCGATCAAGGACGAATCGACAAAACCAGCGCTTGCGATAATGACCAGCCAAATTGTTCGAATGGCCACAAGTATCCAATCATACCAGAACCATTTTTTCATGATAGAGAACACTGATTATGTTCACCTGCTTGTATTTTTATGATAATCAATTTCCGATTGATTCAGACCCTTATCATGCACCATTACCTCCTGATTCGTCAAGCGAGAGAGGGGGGAACGGTTAGAACTTGGCTGTAGCAAGAACGTCATATGAGACATTGACAATTTGTCATACGGTAGATGTGACAGGTCCAAGCACGATGTCATCAAAAGTTTGGCGGTTTCATCAATGTCCGATTTAACAACTTCGGGGGTAATGTGAAGGAGTGAACCAACACACCATTCCAAAATAATAGGAGCGATGCATTATGAAATTATTTACCATGCAAAGAGGAGTTGCACTTACGTTAACAGCTATATTGGCGGTTACACCGGTATTCCCTGCTTATGGAACACTACACGCAGCGGGTCACACGGCAATCTATCAAACGATTGATAAAGCTGCTAATAGCGACAATATTCCAGGCGTTATCGTAACCGTTAAGAAAGGAGATGCAAGCTGGTCCTATGCTTCCGGAGAAGGGAATATTGAAAGAAATCATAAGGTGGATGCCGACTCTGCTTTCCGGATCGGAAGTACAACGAAGACGTTTGTCGCTGCGGTTGCCTTGCAGCTTGCAGGCGAGAAGAAACTGTCCCTTGATGATACGGTGGAGAAGTGGCTGCCAGGGCTCGTACAGGGCAATGGGCACGACGGCAATAAAGTTAAGATTCGTCAATTGTTGAATCAAACAAGCGGACTTCCAGACTACTTGACGCCAGAACTTAGAACGAAATTACTGACGAATCCAGGTGGGAATTATACAGCTGAGCAGTTAGTCGCCATGGGTTTGGAGCAAAAGCCGGTAACGGGGTGGGCATACTCGAACACAAATTACACGATTATGGGTCTCATTATCCAGAAAGCTACCGGGGAAACCTATGCGGAGCAGATTAAGAAACGAATTATTGAACCGCTTCAGCTGAAAGAAACCTTCCTCCCCGGCAATTCGATGGATATTCCGAAAAAAAATGCCCGCGGCTACTTGGACACAGGAAATAAATTAGTAGATTTTACAATGTTTAACCCATCGTTTGCTAATTCCGGCGGGGAGATGATCTCGACAGGGGAAGACATGACGACGTTTTTCCGCGCCTTATTGGGCGGAAAGCTGTTGACGCCAGAGATGAAGAAGGAGATGTTGACTAGCACAAATGATTCCCCATTAGGACAGTATGGACTTGGCATACATCAAACAAAGCTACCTGACGGCACCACTGTATGGGGACATGGCGGCGGTATTCCAGGATTTACCAACTTTGCGGGCGGAACGGAAGACGGTCAACATGTCATCTCGATCAATATTAATGTACTGGGAGATGCGGCTAGACATATCGACAATATTATAGAGTCGGAATTCACAAAAGAACCCAAAAAAGAACTCAACGAGAAGGAAAAGAAAATCAAGCATCGGGAAGACGTCAAACGCGTCATGGATGAGGTGATAACGAACAAAAGAGTCCCTAGTGTTATAGCCGGAGGACTACAGGATGGTGAACGCTGGTCCTATGCTACAGGCACAGCTAGCTACGAAGTTCCACACTCAGTGGAGCCGGATTTTTCATTCCGTATTGGAAGCATCACGAAGACGTTCACTGCTTCCGTTATATTACAATTGGCTGAGGAGAAACAATTGAGTCTGGATGATTCGGTCGAAAAATGGCTGCCAGGGGTCATAAAGGGGAACGGGTATGACGGCAACAACATTAAGATTCGTCAATTATTGAACCATACAAGCGGGCTTGCGAGCTATACGGATCCAGATATGCGAGACATTATCTTGCCTCACAATCCATTCCGTTACTATTCCGTCGACGATCTTATCGGCTTGGCCCTTGCAAAACCGCCTGTATATGCACCAGGGAAGGATTGGAACTATTCCAACGTCAATACGATACTCGCCGGCAAAATTATTCAGAAGGTAACCGGGGATACGTATGCGGAACAGATCAGGAAGCGGTTCATCGAACCGCTCGGGCTGACGGAGACATTCGTCATGGAGAATAGTTCTCATATTCCGGGGAAGCATGCCACAGGATACAATATGGACAGATCGGGCCATTTGTATGATTTGACTGAAATGAATCAATCCTGGGCAAATGCAGCCGGAGATATGGTGTCAAACGTCAAAGATTTGACCACCTTCTTCAGTGCGCTTTTAGGTGGAAAGCTACTAAATCAAGAGATGATGGACCAGATGCTCACAACAGTAGATTCACCTTTGGGTAAAGTCGGACTAGGGATTTTTGAAGGGAGAACGCCGGACGGGCAATCCTATTGGGGGCATGCCGGCGGTACTTTCGGATTTGAGACAAGAGCCTTCGGACCTCTAGGTGGGAAGCATATTTTGGTAACGGCCATCAACTCGGTAGGACCGGACGCCATAGAGGCTCACAATAAATTACTCAACAAGGAGTTTAACCGTTAAGTTTAAAGCCGACATCGCTCTCTTTATTTGAGAGCGGTTGTCGGTTTTCTTTGGTTAAGAAGTTTAATGAACAATCAGACGTCATAGCTGACCAGGCATTTAAAACAGAGGGACATCAAATGCGTGAAATGCAAAAACGTTTAAGAGAGCTAGAGGAAGAGAACAAAATCTTAAAAAGGTAATGCATTACTTCGCGAAAGACCTTCAGTAAAGTAATTGTTCGTTTATGAACACCGCTCGGAATACGGACTGGGGAAGTAACGGGCAGAAAAGCAGGTTATATCAGAAGGGATTAAACTGAAAATCGAGAAATAATAGCTGTAAGATGCAATAGTGAAAGGACAATGAATTCGATAAAATTTTTGAAGCTTTTTAAAAAAACACAGGTATCTATTTAAGCAAAAACGATGACTTGTTTATGGTTCCAACAGGATCCTCAAAAAAATTTGGCGGAGCAGTGGATATTAACATTGTAAATGAATTGAAATCTCCTTATACAAATGATGCTATTGAAGATATCAAAGGATGGTCTAATGCTGTTCGAAATAAGAAGTTTATCAGTTGCTATTGGAATGATGATATTGGTTATGGAATTACACCGACGAACAAAGTCACCTACAAAGGTTATCAGCATCAAGGAGACGCGATTGTATTAGGCAACAAAGTTAAACCTGGTGAACTGGCAAATTCTGCGAAAAGAGCGATTGAAAAATCAAAGAGTTAATAAGTGATCGGTGATCTGCTAGTTATACAGGCTACATGACCTAAATTGTTACGCTAACTGGGAACGTTAGCTCAATAAAACGGCGGCAGTGGATACCGCTGTTTCTGTTTTCTGGCGAAGTTTTCAGCCCTCAACCATAGAGGAAGATTAACTCAAACACAGTTAAGATATTGACAACCACCTATAGTTGTAAGTAAAATCATTACAACGGGAGGGTGTAAATGAGAATCAGTAGCAAATTTAGCGTTGCTGTACATATGCTGACACTTATTAATGTTCGTACTGACCTGCTTACATCAGAACAAATAGCAGATAGCGTGAACATTAATCCGGTCATTATTCGTCAGATCAGCAGCTTATTGAAAAGAGCTGGATTAATTAAGGTGAAACGCGGGACAGGTGGCGCGTCCTTACTAAAAGAGCCAGCAGACATATCATTATACGATATTTTTATTGCTGTCGATGTTGTCCCTGATGATGGTCTCTTTCATACTCATGAAAATCCTAATCCAAATTGCTGGGTGGGCTCGAATATTAATGAGATTCTTGGGCTCTTCCTGCTAAAGGCACAACATGCAATGGAAGAGATCCTTCGCGATGTGTCATTAGAAGAAATTACAGGGCTTATCAAGCAAAAAAAACATGCTTCTTCTTAGGAGAAGCATAATTTTTTCCACTGGTTGTAACAAATTTCATTACAACAAATTGACCCTCCCGAAAAAACGATAAGGAGTGTTAAAGATGGGACAAAACTTTGAGGAAGAGATTAAAGAGCTACACTGGGAATCCGATAGGAACTCATATGTTCAACTAATTCCTAATATTGTTTATTTAGAAAAAGAGGAGTATTCTTTAAAACTAAATCTACTGGTTTACCGTGATCCAATGGATGCATTATTTAACCGTGACGGCAATAAAGAGGTTTATCCACTGATTATTTATTTACAAGGTTGCGGATGGGGCTGGAGTGAGCAGGATACGTTTCAGTTTATCCCGCAATTATCGGAATTTGCCAAGGACGGTTACGTCGTCGCAAGCATTCAATATCGCCTAAGCTCACAAGACATATTCCCCGCGCAGCTTGAAGATGTAAAATCTGCTATACGTTATTTAAGAACCCATGCGTTCCAATTTAATATCGATCCGAAAAGAGTAGGTATATGGGGGGACTCATCTGGTGCCCATTTAGCCTTACTGGCTGGGCTTGAGGCGATGGGAAGCTTAGACGATCAGGTTAATATTCAAGCCGTTGTTGATTGGTTTGGCCCAACTGATCTACTTTCTATGAGCCAGTACCCTTCTGTATTTGACCACGATTCTCCACATTCGCCAGAGTCTAAATTAGTAGGGGGAGCTATCCAGGAGAATAAAGAAAAGGCTAGAAGCGCAAGCCCTATCCGTTACATTCACCCCTCTGCACCACCCACTCTAATCATGCATGGCGATGCAGATGACGTTGTCCCCTATGAGCAGAGCGTCGAAATGTTTAAGGCCTTGCGCAGGGCTGGAAACTACGCGGAAATGTATAAAGTTAAGGGTGCAGGACACATTGGCTTCAC
Source organism: Paenibacillus albidus (assembly GCF_014644435.1). Taxonomy (GTDB): domain Bacteria; phylum Bacillota; class Bacilli; order Paenibacillales; family Paenibacillaceae; genus Paenibacillus_AQ; species Paenibacillus_AQ albidus. The sequence continues at coordinate 62,880 of NZ_BMKR01000027.1, forward strand.
ACAGCCGCAAACGATGGAGGTTGTTAAATCATTTTTTAAAAAGCATCTTAAGTCATTAAGTTAACGGGAAACGTTAGTTGAACGACAACAGCGGCAGTCTAAGACTTTATTTATCAAGTCTTGGTCCGCCGCTGCTTCTTTTAATTGATCAGTCTAAAACTTTATTTTCACCGAACAAATCCAATTGATCCACATTCAGATCTTTGACGGTATCGAGCGTGGTATATCTTGCAATAATTCATCATGGATAACAAACGGCTAATTTGCGGTGTATACCCTGGAATATCTCTAATGAGATAAATTTTGTCCAAGTTCATTTAGAGTTAACCTCCTTTGGAATTTGAATGAGCACATAAGCTGAAGTCCACATCTGGGTTGATACCACCAAGCGCTCTCCTTGTTTTTCGAAGAAGAGTCCATTACCGTCTTTTTGGGTGAACACCCACCCCTTCGTGCCGACCAGATCTTTGATCCTTTCACCCACTACTCTCATATCTGCTTTACTTGTAATATACCACTCATTCCGGTTAGCACTAGTTAACTTTGTGATCTGCATCGTAGATGTTTTCACCTTTTCGACCACTTCTTTTTTGCTGATATTCCCCATCGGAAGCGGCGGATAATAGAGTTTATTATAAAATACGAAGATTCCTGCACAGATAACGATCAATCCTACTGCTGTCAGCCATTTCTTCATTTTGTCACATTTCTCCATTTCTAAGGGGTATGGTCTGCATTATTTTACCATAGAAACGGAAGCTCGCGTTAGAACTGCCTCTGCGCGCAACATCGTCCAAGAATGTTCCGAATTTTCATATTATAATGACTATACATTAACGAAAAAGAGGTGCAGACAGTGACTCGTGAAGTTCGGACCGTGGTCTATGATACAGACTTGCAGCTTGAGGCGTATCAATTTGAAGGCATTATGCAGAAGTTTCCTAATCATTTCCATGACTACTACGTCATTGGCTTTATTGAACAAGGCAAGCGTATGCTCGTGTGCAACAACGAAGAGTATTTACTGAACAGCGGGGATGTAACCATCTTCAATCCTCAGGACCCCCATGCCTGTGAACAGATCGACGGGAGAACGCTGGACTACCGCTGCATTAACATCCAGCCGGAAATTATGCAGAAGCTGGTGCGGGAGATTACGGGGCAAGCCGATCTTCCCCGGTTCACCCCGCATGTTCTATATCAGAGTGAGTTAGCCCTGCCCTTACACGAGCTGCATCAGATGATCCTTGAAGGCGAGTCCGATTTCCACAAAGAAGAACTGCTGTTATTCCTGCTGGAGCAACTGTTACGGGAATATTCAAATACGGAACCACCCGCTCCCATCCAGGAGCTTTCTACCGAAATCAAACTGATCTGTGATTACATAGAATCGCATTATACGGAAAGCATCACACTGAACCAGTTAAGTGAGCTAACCGGGATAAGCAAATATCATCTGCTGCGCGTATTCACCCGCCAAAAAGGAATCTCGCCCTACCGCTATCTGGAGACCCTTCGGATCAGCCAGGCTAAACGCCTGCTTGAGCAAGGGCAGCTCCCCATCGAAGTTGCTGCGTTGACCGGATTCAGCGACCAGAGCCATTTTACGAATTTTTTCAAAAAACTAATCGGCTTAACGCCCAAGCAGTACAGACGTATCTTCAACCATGAAGCAGGAAACAAGCCGATCCCGGGCAGTGTATCATGACGGAACAGCGCAAGGTCACTACAGGACATTTATTGGCTTTACTTACGATTCTCATCTGGGGTACGACTTTTATCTCCACCAAAATCCTGCTCATCGACTTTACGCCCGTGGAGATTCTGTTCTTCCGCTTCCTGATCGGATACGTGGTTTTGTTCATGCTCTATCCGCGCCCTCTGCGGACGGCATCTTTTAGAGAAGAACTGCTGTTTATGGCGGCCGGGTTATGCGGAGTTACCTTATATTTTCTCATTGAAAATATCGCACTGGTCTATACACATGCCGCAAGCGTAGGCGTAATTGTATCGATTGGTCCCTTTTTGACGGCGGTACTGGCGCACTTCTTTTTGAAGGGGGAGAAGCTGCATACACGATTCATCGCCGGATTCGGGGTTGCCCTCACCGGGATTATCCTTATAGGGCTGAATGGCAGTTTGATCCTAAGACTCAATCCGCTTGGCGATTTGCTGGCCTTCCTGGCTCCTGCAGTCTGGGCGGTCTATTCCGTACTGATGCGCACAATCAGCCAGCGGAACTATTCCACCATCGGGGCGACCCGTAAAGTGTTCTTTTATGGACTGTTATTCATGACCCCTGCCTTGTTCCTGTTCGAATTCAACCTTGACTTTACACGACTCACGAATATGGTGAATCTATCCAACCTGCTATTTCTTGGCCTGGGCGCTTCTGCTTTGTGTTTTGTAACCTGGAACCGGGCTGTCGGCCTACTGGGTGCGGTCAAAACAAGCGTGTATATTTATCTGGTGCCAGTCATTACCGTGGGGGCGTCGGCCTTGATTCTACAGGAGAGGATTACCTGGGTGACGGTGCTGGGAACGGGACTGGCGCTTGGGGGATCGCTGATTTCGGAGGGAAAGTCCAAAATAGCAACTACTAGCGATAGGGATACGCCTTCTTATGTAGAATCTGGATAGTGAGCTCAGAAATCCTTGTGTTTTATAACATCAATCATCATCAAAGCCCCGATTCGATATCCCTCTACAAAAGCTGCCGCTGTATGCATTGAATTCAACTCTCCGACCCAATCCAACATTTCTTCAAGTTGTTCAAAATCATCTTTTGATAAGCTCGTTTGATATATTTGCATGGCATCACTTAATTTTTTATTTATCTCCTTAGCTCTAGGATCACAAGATTTCATCGATTCATTGGGACGTAAGTTCCCGTAATATAAGTCTTCCAAGATACTCATCTTCCTATCTCCCTCCCACATTGAATATTCAATTCAAGTGTACATCGTCCAATGCAGGATATTGCTATTTATGCGATATTCGCATGGGATATATTAGATTTTCACAAAAATAAGGCTCCCGTGATCACTCACAAAAGCCTCATTTGAATTCACTGCAATGACGACTCCGTCAACATGCTGGTCAGATCTGGCACATCATAACAGAAAAAGATCATTCCCTCTAAAGAGGAATGACCTTTTTCTCCGTTCCTTACTGTCTATAGCTTAACGTTTTCGCCAGGCGTTCTAACCTTTAACCCTTCTGCCCGATGGACTCCAAATGCTCATCCAGTCTGTTCCAGGTATCCGTAATGCCCTCCATCATGCCCATATCCAGTACCTGCTGCAGTCCTTCAACCGATGCATATTCCCCGCGGTTAATGACCTTTGTTCCGCCATCTGTATCGATAAAGGTCAGTGTAACGAGCGTTTCCGGCATATTTTCCGCCACATTGCCTTCTGCATCAGAGAAATAATCCACATACACGATCTTCTCAGGTTCGGCGATTTCACGGTACACAGCCTTGCCCCATGATTCCATGCCATAGTATTCGCCCTGATTCTTGTCCTCGCACTTCATGCAATAATGCCAAACTCCGCCTACGCGGAAATCCAAGTGACATACCGGAAGCGTCCAGCCTCTCGGCCCCCACCAATGCTTCAGATGCTCCGCCTGCGTGAACGCCTGGAACACCAACTCACGAGGGGCATTGAATTCACGCTCCAGTACAAGCACCTTACCCTCTACCTTGGATACTATTTGATTCGTCATTATTACATCCTCCTCGAATCATGTGTTGGTCACAAAAGTCCTGCCACGGTCTTACGTAAACAATCATTTCCAGCTCAGTCTTGCTGCTCTTTTCCTGTTTCCTTGCCCTGCAGTTTCTGCAAATAGTCATCCAGGCGGTCGAACCGCTCCTCCCAGATGTCGCGGTAGCTCATCAGCCAATCGTCCAGCTCCTGAAAAGGCTCCGGCCGTAACCTGTAGATCCGGCGATTGGCGTCCACCTGAGCTTCCACGATGCCAGCCTCACTTAATACACGCAAATGTTTGGAGGCTTGAGGCTGACGCAGCTGCAGCCGTTCGGCGATTTCCCCTACGGTGAGCGGGTGTTCGCGCAAAAGCTCAACAATCTGCAGACGGTTAGGCTCTGCCAAGGCACTCATGACTTTAGCATTCATGCTTATCCATCCATTCTTTGCTGCAAAAGCGCGCGTCCTGCGTTTAGTGCTGGGATTAGTATTTCCTTGCTAAAATCAATATACCACATCAGGAATATTCCTGTAAAGGAATATTAAAAATAAATTTTCCCACCTGGAATTAATAAACGATGTCCGGGAACTCCGAATACAGGATTCCCGGACATTTCTTCTTGACTCTGAGCAAAGGCCACTGCTTCAAGACTTCTACACTTTATAAACCATCGAAATATCACACAATAATAATTAATATTATTGTTCCTCTACCCCAAAGCCAGCAGTTCACAAATCTCCGTGACCACTTCTTCATTCACCTTGCAGATGAGGAACTTGCCCTTCTTCTCGGTGGTTATCAGTTCTGCATTCACCAGTTCCTTGATATGATGCGACACTGTCGGTGCGCCAATATTCAGGCAGGAGACGATATCGGCCACACACAGTCCGCCGCCCGCTTCAAAGCTGGCTTCGTGGGACTCCGCGATTTTCAAATATAATTCCAAGCGATTCTCATTCGACAGGGCTTTGAAGACCTTTGCCATTTTTTTGCTATCCACAACACAGCAACCCCCATCAAACCAACGTATTATTCAATAAACATCAAATAATTCTAGCTTATCGAGGAGTTGGTGTCAATTTGGAGCCGACCGGCCGGATTGCGCTCAACCCTGCCACTGCGGGGCATTACTTACAAGCTGATCCCAGTTCGGAGTCGGAATGCCCGCCCGCTCTTTCAACCTATTAAAGGCTTGATGCAGCAACACCATCTCCGCCTCGGACACCGCTTTATCGCTGAGCAGAATTCGGCCAAGCGGAGTTCCCGTGATTATTTTTAGCCCCACATAGAATAGCTTCCGCTTTTCGCGGGTGAGTTGGTTCTGAACGGCAGGTACCACTGTATAACCAAGGGTCTCCAATACCCGATGCGCTTCATCCAATGCATTAACCACCAGATTTAGCATCTTCTTGCTGCCTGCAGCTTGGCGCAGATTACCGCCGGTAGCAGGAGAGATGAGATTCAAGGGCAGGATCAACACCATATGACTGTTCAGCCACTCCTCCATATCGGAGTGATAAGTCACTGTATATTTAGCATTCACAAAAGCCCGGTCGATCACCGGACGCCAGGACAGTTCCTCGCCCAGCCCCCCAATGGTCATCTGTCCCTTAGGACCGCGAATACAGATCATTCGTCCGTCCTCTCTCCATCCAGCGCTGGCTTGGAACCCGAAGGCTACTTTTTTCTCGGCCGGACTGTTCATCTGCAGGTAATCAAACATCTCGCCGGGACTCGCATTGTTCCCCACGATCACCACATGTTTGCTCTGATTCACGGCCAGTGTTGGCAGTACCGCCTGGAAATCGGAATATTTCATCACCACGAAAATAAGGTCGTACACATCCTCCGCCCGCAGCTCCGGGATTACCTTCACCTTATCTACCGTAGTCCGCATCTGAAAATAATGCCGGATCACAAGCCGGTCCTTCTGCAATTCCGCAAGCCGCCGCCCTCTAGCCAGCAGGGTCACGTCATTGCCGCCCCGAACCAACACATGGGCTAGGTAACTGCCCAGAACTCCCGCGCCATACACCAATATTCTCATTTCCAAGTTGACCTCCTGATTTGTTTTCAGAACCGAATAATAATTTTACATTTTGATAACTATCGAATTGATTGTAACCTGGAAAAGACTTCTCTGTCAATTTTCCGTTTGTTTACTTCAGCGTAACCTCGCCTTAACCTCTTCAATTGGGGTTCATGTCATCTTATCGGAAAATATATAAGTTCTTGTCCCGAGCAAAGGACAAGAACTTATATCTATTCTCGTAAATCACGCCCCCACTCCTGATCAGCGGCTGAGTAATGACCGTTATATCTGTTTGCTTTTATATTGCGTGGGTGTAAACCCGGTGTAACTCTTGAACAATTTGCAAAAATAGCGATAGTCGGATATGCCGATAGCCCCGGATACTTCATAAATTTTCATCGTCGTTCGCTCGAGCAACTCGCTCGCCTTTTCCATCCGTACCCGATTCAAATAATCCGATACGTTCTCTCCAACCTCTTGCTTAAACAGCTGACCTGCATAGGAAGGATGCATGTGAACAAGCTCAGCTAGCTCTCCTACCTGCACATCCTCTTGATAGTGCTCACGTATATAACGGCACATTAATTGAATTTCCTTGCGCACAGTGGCTAGCGGCTGAATGTTGCTATCCAGCCATTCCTGAATGACATGTATCGTTCCTTCCCACCATGCACAGTAATCTGTCCATGTCTCCAACCTGTCGATCCGGGCTAAACGCGGAGTGACTGATGTTGGCAGCTTCAACAAACCTGGATGGAAGATCTGCTTGGTTAACCGCAGTAGATCAGCTGGATGAATCGCAGGGTTGGAGAGCTTGATCATCACAGAGACCGCCTCGAGGAACAGACTGGCATCCTCTCTCTGCAGCGCCTTGACTATGCTACCTATCCAGTCCCGAGACAGCTCCGCATCAAGTCGCTTGAATGCTGCAGCCTGTTTGCCTACAATGGGCGAACTGGCATTATAGAAATACGCAGACAGCTCATCCAGTCCTTCTCGCATAACGTCAGCAATCTGTCTTATAGACAAAGACTGTTTGCTTAGTTCCCTTACCTTCCCAACCTGAATAAATCCCCTGACAGGCTCAAATAGCTTTAAAGCCTCAAGAACGGTCAACGCCATCTGGTTCAACTGAAAGCCTTCGAGCGGTTGTCTGGAACCGATCAGCAGACATAAACGGTTTTGACGGATCGGCAGCATGATCAACCGGTTGTCTTTACCGATCGAGCGCTGGTCCAATCTCATTTCCAGCGCTTCACCTAATTGACTTTGAAGCTGTGCATGTTCTACTTCAGAATGGTGTTCAGTCTCCTCGTCATCCACAGGCATGCTCCACCCAAGGGTCAAACTCGCTAAATAACGGGCTTTCGATATTCCTTCGAACCATTCCTCAGGCATCGTCCGGACATAGCTGGCTCCATCGTCATTCATCAGACGATCCATCCACTGACGCTTATTCGTCCAATCTTTTTCCCATTCGAGCTTATTCCGCATCTCAAGCTTCTGATGAACATCCATCTCCTGCTCAATTTCTTCGGCTACCTTGCTGCAAGCCTCCAGAATCTGTTCGGGTGTCTGGGCCAACTTGATCAAATAATTGTTCACACCGAGCCGAATGGCTTGCTGCGCGAATTCGAACTCCCCATAGGCTGTCAAGATAACGATTCGAATTCGAGGCCATCTTTTTCGCACATAACCGGCTAGTTCGAGCCCGTTCATCTTCGGCATAGTTATATCCGTCAGCAGCAGATGGGGCATATCCCGCTCTATCATCCGGATGGCTTCTTCTGCACCCGAAGCTGCTCCAAGAAACTTAAACCCTGCATCAGACCAAGGAATTCGTTCTGAAAATCGTTCACGAACCCACTGCTCATCATCCACCATGAGAAGCTTCAGCATGCTGCACCCTCCTTCTGCAATAGCCCTCTATTCTCCATTTTCTCTAGCAGGGAGATGAATGGTAACCATAAGGCCTTCATCCGGTTCTACATGAAAATTCAAACCATACCGAAAACCAAATGTCATACGAAGCCGTTCCTGCACATTGCGGAGTCCAAGATTGTTCAGACCTTTGGAAGGATTAGATGTTTTCGGTTTCTCCATCAGCGATGCAAGCCTCTCTAATTCAATGCCCGGTCCTGTATCGGAAACCTCAAGAATCACAAGATCTGCACTTTCATATTTCCCAGTCACAATGATGTGATTTACCCCATCTTGATTCAGGCCGTAAAAGATACTGTTCTCTACTAATGTAATTAGTGTCAGCTTTGGAATCGGTGTACCCCAAATGATCTCCGGCACTGCAATGTCCATCTCGAACACATTGCCATACCTGAGGTTCATAATCTGAACATATCTTTCCAATTGCTGCAGTTCATCCCCGACCGTCACAATATCTCCAACCTTGTCTGTCGAGTATTGCAGCAGCCCCATGAGTGAGCGGATCATCTCAGCCATTTCTTGCGTTTGCCCGGTTTCCCCCAAGCAATATATGGCATTAAGCGTGTTGTTTAAGAAGTGGGGATGAATTTGGGATTGGAGCACTTTTAGCTCATGATGCCGCTTCTTCTCTTCCGCTTCCCGCAAATCGTCAAATAACGATTGTATATTGCCCATCATACGGTTAAAGCCGTCACCAATATGCGTAAACTCATCGTTACGCTTCAGCTTGATCCGGGCTTCCAGATCCCCCCGTGCAGCCGCCTTGAACTGACGTGTAATGGCCGTCACCGGCTTGCGGATGTAGTTCGTAATCCAAACGGATACGATTACCGCTAATAGGATGGCAATTAAAAGCACAAATTCCAACTGGTGTTTAAGAGAATCTAATAAAGGAAAGGCTTGGGACTCTTCTATCACGGAGAAGATGACCCAGTCCCAGCGATTCTGATTACTGCTAAGTACGGTATAGTTACCAAAAGAAGTATGAACCGTGTTATAGGAGGACACGCTCGTTAGGGTTAGCGAACGCAAAGCCTCTTTCATTTCCAAATGATTCTGATAGGTTTTCGGATATTCGAGATACGTATTCGTCGATAAGAATTCTCCAGAATGCGTGTATAGATAAATACGGCGCTGCTCGTCTTGTATAATCCGCGGCCCCGTTAGTGCACTTAAATTTAAGTCCAACGCAATGACTCGGTTCTTATCAATTTGCTTGGCAACTGTAATCACGGAGCGTTCGTTGACAGGATGCGGTGGACTCCACCAAAGGCCCGTTTTCCCAGTCTGAGCTTTAATCTCCTTGATCCGCTCCGGGGGAACGAAAAATTTATAACCATAGGGAGAGCTGATGTGTACTTTGTCATTTTCGATTAAATAAATACTATGGATCTGTTCCTGATGGTAGATCATGATGTTATCAATCAGCTGCGAATAGTCGTCTTCATTCATTGTATTGTAGAGAACCGGAGTGGAGAGGAAAATGAGCTGACTCTGCAAAGAGTTCATCAAGGTTTTAATAAAATCTTCAACCTGTACGACAGAGCCTTGAAGCACTTTATTGTTGTTCTGCCTGATCGGCTCTGACAGTCGTTGATATCCAAAAAAAGCGATGACCAGAAACAATATAATAACTGAGAGAAAGGTTAGAATGAAAAGCTTGGTACTGACGCTGGAGGTGAAGCGTCCCCTTGTGCGTAGACGAATCATACAAGACCGCTCCCTTATCCGATGCCGACCTTATTGGAGAGAAAGGGTACAGCAAAGCCCCCGAGAACCGAGGGCTGTGGCTTTTAGCCAATATTATAGCATGATCATTACCCCTTAACCGAACCTAACAAGGCGCCTTTGATAAAATATTTTTGCAGAAACGGATAAATGACCAGAAGCGGTAGAGTCGCCACAACCACTACAGCCATTTTAATGGTTTCCGGAGGCAGTGTATCCAGAGCCAACGAATTCACTGACAGCTCCGTACTCACATTCGGTGTTTGAATCATGCTTCTGAGCACGACCTGCATCGGCATAAGCGTCTTATCTGAAAGATAGAATATCCCTTTGAAGTATTCATTCCAATGCGTAACTCCATAGAATAAACCTATGGTTGCCATAATAGGCGCCGATAGTGGAAGGACTATGCGAAACAACGTAGTGACATCACCGCAGCCATCCACCTTTGCTGCCTCCTCTATTTCCGGTGGAAGGTTCTCAAAATACGTTTTGACGATTAACAGGTTAAAGGTAGATACCATGCCTGGAATCACAAGCGCCCACACTGTATCGTATAAACCGAGACTTCGCACCAGAATATAAAGAGGAATAATACCGCCGCTAAAAATCATAGTAAAAACAAGCCCCATAAGGATAAAATTCCGACCCGGCACCGCCTTTTTAGAAAGAGGATACGCCAGCAGCGTTGTGACGGCCATATTCAATACCGTACCCACAACAGTGATGAATACCGTTATTTTTAGAGCCTGGGGAATACGCGCGCTGCTGAATATTTCTTTATAGGCTTGGAAGGTAAAATGCTCAGGCCAAATGATGAATCCGCCATTCTTCATGACCTCCATATAAGGAGTTACTGAGACAATTACGACGTAGTATAGAGGAAACAACGTGAGTAGGGCAAACAAAGCCAGAAACGTGTAAATCGCCCCGTCAGCAATCTTATCTCCCTTGGACTTCTTAAGTACGAACATCCGATACACCCTCCTTTACACGCAGGCAGCCTACCATATACCAGAACCTCCTACTTTCTTGGCCAGCTTGTTTGCGCCGATAACCAAAATGAGTCCAACCAAAGATTTGAAAACCCCCATTGCTGCAGCAACACCAAACTCCAGGCGTTCAAAGCCGTAGCGGTAAACCCATGTATCCACGATGTCTCCTACGTCATACACCCGAGCATTCAAGAAGATGAACACTTGATCGAAGCCTGCATCCAATATGCCGCCGATCCGAATAATCAGCAGGAGAACGAATACATCTCTGAGGCCGGGCAAAGTAATATGCCAGAGCTGGCGCCATCGTCCGGCTCCGTCTACGACGGCAGCTTCATATAGTTCCTGATTAATGGATGCCAGAGCTGCCAAATAAATGATTGCTCCGAATCCTGTATTTTTCCATATTTCTGTAAGCACCAGCATCGGCCTAAAGAAATTCTTGTCTGCCATTAGATCAATTTGTCCCCAGCCCATATCACGTACAAACGTACTTATTAATCCGGAGCCTGGAGCGAGAAAAGAAAAGGCTAATCCATATACAATAACCCAGGACAAAAAATAAGGTCCGTAGGTGATGGTTTGGACCGTTTTTTTGAACCAACGAACTCTCACTTCGTTTAACATAAGTGCGAGTATAACATCGGGAACCATGTTCCCTATAATTTTGTAAATACTGATTATCAGCGTGTTTCTCATAATTTGCAAGAATTCAGGATTATCGAAAATGATACGGAAATTATCAAAGCCAACCCAGGAACTTCCCCAGATCCCCTTCATTAAGTTGTAATTTTGAAAAGCAATCAAGGTTCCGGCCATGGGTACATAGTGAAACAGAATATAATAGATTAGTCCCGGTACCATCATGAGATAAAACCATCTGCTGCGGTAAACGGAGCTTAGTTTCCCCTGCCTCCAAGGGCGTGAATCAATCGATTTCTTTTCCCGCGCAGCTATGGGTTCCGCCGCCATCTCCATCACCTCCTAGCTCAATCTTTGGTGGAAGGCAGAAGGAAACCCTTGATAGTTCCAGGCTTCCTTCGCCAGCTTGAGTTCCTATTTAAAATCGTTAAGCTTCTTATCTTTTAGAGACGCGTTCAATTGACTCGTATATTCCGTAAAAATCTCTCTACCCTTGAACTTGGTCATTAACTCTTCACGATATTGCGGCCAGTTCTTACCGCTCTCATCTTCGAGTACGGCTTTGATATGAAATTTGTTCATTTCTTTACGGAAATCCCCGATGTTGATGCCGGCAGGAGGAATCAAGCTTACTGGAGGCAGAGCATTGTGCTTAGGATAATCTTCAATCGTCTTCAATATGGCGTAGTCATGCTCCGAAATGCGGGGATCATTAAACTCTAGACCCAGAACCCTTGGTTCATCCGGGGTAAACACGCCATATACATTCAACCAATTGCCGGCTTTGGCAATATCCGTATCGAAAGCCTCCACATTGAGGGTAACCTTGTTGCCGGATTTGGTATAATGTTTCCCTTCCTGACCATAGTGAGTCAACAGGAAACCTTCCTCACTAGTCAGCCAATCAAGAATCTCCAAAGAGCGCTTTACTTTGTCCGGTGATTTATCTGCCGTCGTTTTGCTTACCAGAATTGTGTTTTCAGGTACGTTATTCTTCCACATTACTGGTTGATCCAGCGGATAAATCGGCTGCCAGTTTGCTTCTGGATTAAGCGCCTTCGTCCGGTTTTGCAAACTGGTCGGTACACTATCCAATGCCATGGTTTTGTCGCCTGTTGAGAAGATCATCCCTACTTTACCTTGGGCGGCTTTATCAACGTGTGCAGGACTTTTGTTGAGGAACCAGTCCGGATCTACGATTCCTGCCTTGTTCCATTCCACCACTTGATCGATAACACCCTGAACCTTAAGATCAGAACGGTTATCTACAAATGTATTGTCAGCAATCATGAAATCAGCAACAAAGCCGTTATTCAGCCATTGAGGGAAGTCTAGCGGCAAGCTTTGTCCGCTTCCTGCAGCAGTGAAACCATAAGTATCCTGCTTCCCATTGCCGTCCGGGTCTCCTTTAGTGAACTTCGTGAGGACATCGGTTAGTTCGGCGTAATTGGCAGGTGGTTTTAGACCCAGCTTATCCAGCCAGTCCTGGCGGATATACCAAGATGCATAAGCATTACGTTGGAAAGGCATGATGGCACGGGTGAATTCTCCTTGCTTGGGTTGAAAAGCGTCCACCTCCTCCTTGCTCACCCATTTGTAGTAGTTAGGCATGGTCTCCGGGGTGAAAAAGGTACTTAGATTTGTTGTGATTCCGTCCGAAATATATTTTTGGGACTCCGCACCTGCAGCGATAAACAGATCCGGTACGCTGCCCCCGGCCAAGGAAGCATTCAGTTTGTCGTGGTACTCTTTGCCTATCGCCATATAGTCAATTTTCAAATCTACATTAAATTTTTCTTCAATAGCTTTTTTAACGAAATCTTTGTCCGCTGAAGGTAAGGTCACATTCGCAAGAAACACGTTAGCTACTGACCAGTTCAAGGATAACTTCGCCGATTTTGGACTTCCCGCCCCATCAGGCGATGCAGTTGCTGTTTCATTTGCTGTTTTCTCGCCAGAAGCGCATGCCGTAAGCGCTATCATAGCAGTGAGTCCTAATACGACTAATTTTTTCATCTGACCAACACCCTCCTATTGTATGATGTTCGCTATTTGTTTTGATGACTTGAATTTATTATAGGCCCCGAACAGGGTTGGAACTAGCAGACTATTTCAAGAAATAGTAGTCAATATACAGAAATATCACATTTATCACACTTGTCCAGATGGCAATTACCTTCCATTTATACTATAATGTAACCCAGTTAGATACCAATACAAAAATACCAGCGTTTTTCATGGAGGTTCAACATTAATGGCCGCTAAGCCTAAACGAACAACCTTTCGAACTAGGCTTGCAGAGATGGTTTCAGCCTTGCAAACTGACATCATGACAGGAGTATTAAAGCCCGGTGACTTCCTGCCTTCCGAACTAGTGCTGACGGAGAAGTTTCAACTTAGTAAAAACTCGGTTCGCAAAGGGTTGGAACAACTGCTTGACCTGGAAATGATCGAAAAAGTGCCGCGAATCGGTACACGCGTTATCGGGACAGGCCGTAACGAAAAGATCATCTTGAGATTTGGTTATTACCCAACCCTCACCCTCGAAGCAGATTTATTGCAACTGGTGGGAATGTTCGAGGGCCAGTTTCCGCATATTGCTGTCCAGATGATACCTCTATCGCATTCGTACTTTTCTGAGGACGCGAAAGCAGCCATAGAGAGAGACGCTTTGGACTTGATCACTTTAAATATGCAAAGCTACGAATCACTTTCTGAAGCCACACAAGTCTCCGACATTTTGGAGCCACTGGAACGCAAGAGCAGCACTTATCCCTTCCTATCGGGACCGTTCACTCAAGACAATCAATTGTATGTGCAGCCGTTTATTTTTTCGCCAATCGTCTTATGTTATAACCGGGAGCATTTCAGGGAAGCTGCATGGCCTGAGCCGGATAGCAGCTGGAAATGGAGCGATGTTCAACAGGCAGCTCTAGCTTTAACACAAAAGCATGACCGGATCGGCATATTGTTTCATCTGCAATCCATCAATCGATGGCCGCTTTTTTTGCTGCAAAATAAGGTCGTTTTTGAACGGGATCTGCTGGGGAAGCTGATTGTGACCAACGACAATTTCCGTCAGGCCCTGCAAATCAGCCTTGGACTGTTTGAAGGAATGAACCCGGACACCGTTTATATGTCGGAGAATGACTCGGATGCAGAACGTTTTTTCCTGCAGCAAAAAGCTTCGATGATTGTCACCAGCTATTTCAGCCTGAACCATTTGCGTAAAGCTGACTTCTCGTATGACATCGCTCCGCTACCCTATTCTTTGGAAGCGAAGACGCAGCTCTTAATCATTGGTCTTGCGGTCAGTACATCTAGCAAGCACAAAGAAGCAGCCCGAACCCTCCTGAATTTTCTCGTCTCAAAGCAAGCACAGCTGCACATTCGCAAAAACACCTTAAGCATTCCTAGTGTGAAAACGGCGGCAGAATGGGTCGGGGAAGAAAAGTTGACGAGACCTTCCCGATTTTTTATGTACCGTGATATCATCCTAACCTTCAGTTTTTACAGCGATATGAATATTACTTTCCGCGAGCTGGAAATCATGCGGCATATTCTTAAGCTTTATTGGGCACGTCTCGACGATTTTGAGACCGTTTGCCGACAGCTGAAGCTCTCCCTTTAAATAACGAGCATGAATGCTAACACCCCATCCTTGACGGATGGGGCGTCGGTATTTTGTTGTATCTATGGAATCATCGGCTGCCAAACCACTTCTGCCCTAGTGCCTCATAGAAAGGAGTACCTTGGGTATTCGAGCCCTGCCATATCTGAAGTGAAACGACTTTCTGTTGTTGGCCGATCATCAGCCTGATCGTGTAGGGTACTCCGCTTTCGTCCTTAGCCTGACCCTGTAGAAAAACGCTATTGGATGCTGTAACCAACCATTGAACCTGATCCAGCTCCAGATTTAATCCCTTTGGTTCTACATGAATCTTCACTATGCGTTGAGATGATTCAACATCCAGATCCCAATCGGCTTCAATATGCACTTTCTTTGCAACACTGCCCAACTCGGCATTGCCTTCGGCAATAGTGAACCATCCCCCAAATTCCACCCTATTATCACCTGGGCTATAAACGGCAAGTGTAGAGACTGACTCCGCTTTCCCATATCTGCTATTCGTCAACAGCTCCGTCTTCACCTGATATAATCCCGCTGGAAGTTGTACATTCGTTGCAATATTGCCTGAGACATCTGTCTCGTATACGGTCTGAAGCACCGGTGTGTCGTATGCCTCTAGCGTTCCATCCGGATTCATCTTCGAGATCGTAAATTGAATGGGCAGCCCGGCTATAGATCCTAACTCTTCATCATCCTGTGATACATGTGCTGACAGATTAAAATTCCCTTCCGAAACGGCTGCAGGACCTGTATATGCAACTGATGCTGCTTCACGTTTGACAGTTAGGCTTCCTTTCCCTTCACTCTCTCCGGTAAAAGTATTATCATCCCGTTGGAAGACAGCTTGCACATCATAAACAGCCTCTTCAGCATTATCCGGCACATCTTGACTTACTAAATAGGACAATACTGCAACGCCTTCGGCATTCGTTGAAGCATTACCTATTACTTCTCCGCCGACCGAGAACTGCACGGAATGATCTTCGAGCGGATGCCCTTGAAGATTCGTCAGTGTCGCTCTCAAATTCGTGGTATCGCTGTAGGTGGCCTCCGATACGGTATCAAGAGTAAGCGAAGTGCCCTGGTAAACAGTAATTCCGATTGTGTTCGTTCTAACGGTCTTGCCACCTAAGGTGATATCAGCGTATACATTTGCTGTCCCCGCCTTTAGTGCTTTGACCTGACCATACACAGCAGACACGACGGTCGGGTCGCTGCTGGTAAAAGTAACTATTCCTCCAGCCATGACGGCAGGCAGTCCATTGGCTAAAACGCCGGAACTGATAACTGGCTCACTTTGCCCCTGTTCCAGCGTAACTCTCGCCATCGTTATAGAAGCTTGGGCCAGCGGAACTGGCAGTTTGTATAAGTTTGGCCCAGACGCATAGTAGATGCTTCCGTCCACACCTAAGTCCACGAGGTTCGTTTGTGTCTCCACAAGCTTACGTGATTTCATGGAGATAGGATCGATTACCGTAACATAACGGGCAATGTTCGTATACAGCAAGCCATCTTGCCCCCAGCGTAAATAAAAGGCCCGCCAAGGGCTGCCACCGCTCGCATTCGGGTAAAAAAGCTTGCTTTTCATAACCTCATTAGTATCAGGGTCTAAAGCATAAATCGCATAAATCTGCCCTCCTTGCCCGTCACTTCCCCAGGCACCGCCCCATAACAGTCCATCGGGACCAAAAGACAGTCCGCCTAGCAATCTTGGAGACGTCAAGCCTGGAATTGCAGGTACAAACTCATCCAGTTTGGTTTCTGTCGCTACATCCCATTTGAATAGTTTGGCTGACGTTGCCGTCGCTTTTGAGCCGAGTCCTCCTTCAATAGACGTGCCTCCATAGACAACCCCGTTTTTATATGCAAGTGCAATGATACTTTGATCTTGAACGACATTACGAGTCGACGTCCATGTATTCGCAGTTTCATCATAGATGGTTAAGCTACCACCCAGACTCCCGTAGCCTGGTATAGTACCGATGAATAACTTATTATCGCCGGAAGCCATCGCATATGGGCGATCTTGCCCTTCCGGAATCGTATTTACGAGACCTGGGTTATTCGTTGGCAATGCCCCATAGATATAAGGCTGGCTTGCATCGTAACGGTAAATCCGTGCTCCAGAGTAAGCGCCAAAATAGGCTTTTCCGTTCAAGAAACCGATCTCCTCTATTTGATGCGGAGAATCAGAATTAGACATCTGCATATCGTATTTCTGATTGGTTTGATCAAATATACTCAGTCCATCTATGAAACCGCCCAGATACAGCTTTCCATCGGGTCCTGCTGCGAGACTTTGGATATTGACACCGTCTTTTACCACAGGGACTTGGCGGGTTATTAAAGAATCGTCTGTCGGATTATAGAGGGTATATTGTCCATTCTCGTATAAAGCTGCTAATACTTGGCTGCCGTCAGGCAACGTGATCCAATTCATCGCTTTCGTTCCGATTTCAGGCAGCTTGATCTCTGGAGCAACAGCCTGCACGGAATTGGTTTCGACATTATAAGTCCATAACGTGTGTGAATATTTATTATGGTAATATAGCAGTTTGGAATCATAAGGTGACGGAGGTGATATTTTGCCGTCGAATGCCTCAAGCGAAGTATTCGGCACTTTCTTAATCACCTCATATGTCTGACCGTCCGCGACGGCAAGCGAGGTACCGTGGGTAATGTATAGAAGTCCATTGAAGGGAGAAATATTGTGTACAAAATCGTCAGTACCGGTGAACGGCATGGGGATCTCTATCTTTTCCCCCGTAGTTCTGTCCATACGTATTAAGTGTTTTTTTGAGCCGATTCCGACATACAAGTACTGTTCCGTAACCCCGGCTCCCCGAGCATATTGCTCCTTATCGTGCATGCTGCCCAGATCTATAAACCTGCCATTCGCAATATTGTATGAAAATACTTTAGAGTTTGGGTAGGTGGAACCATAGATGAGCCCATCTGAACTTGCATCTAGATCCCATACGAAATTATTAGAAGGATTATTCCCGATCAGCGTGATCTTTTGAAGAATAGGGTCATATTGCCAAAAGCTTTGATTGGCTGTAGCGGAAAAGTAGACTTTGTTATCCGACCCGACCGTTACCGCCCAGGTTTCTGTTGTACCGGGAACTTGTTCGGAGAAGTTGACGTGTCCGGTAACCGCATCTACCGCATAAAACGTCCCCGGGGCACCATTGGCCACGAAGTATAACTCCCCGTTCCCTATCGCTCCCCCCAAAGTTGTTCCCGAAAGAGTCGCTTTACCCAGATTAACAGGTGTGCCATACGTGAACGGCAACGTCAGCGTGTCATTCACTTTCTTCGTGAAGGAAATGTCGTCAAAATAAGCTTTACTGAGCGTAGCCGCACCGGAATACAACAAGATTTTCGCCGTAGCCGCTTTAGCTGGTGCAATTCCCTCTACTTTTATGGGCTTCCATGTATTCAGCGGACTAGTATAAGAAACGGTAGATTGCCCTCTTTCAATTCCTGATGAATCATAGAATTTGATGTATAGAATGACACCTCCCCCGGTTATCAATTTAACGTTAGCTTTCGCTTCATACAGGCCGTCCTCTTCTATAGTTATAGCAGGGGTGATCACAGCAACGGGGTTTGTACTGCTGGTGTCATTAATCAGGAGACTGGACAATCCGCTGTTCTGTTCTTCCTGGCTTACCGATATAGAGCCCGTTGGCGTACCCGGAAACAACCCCCATCCAGGAATACTTGCGCCGGAGGCAGGATCTTCAAATCCGGAATTAGGCACGGGAATATTTTCTACCGCCTCAGTGGCCTGAACGTTGGCAGGCAAGTAAAAAGTTAAGCAGAGCACAACTAAAAATCCTAACAGCCATCTGGAAAACGCGATTCTTTCAACCCTAGAAATAACCATTCTCATCATCCCTTTTTCTGAATTCTACCTTGCAGGTAGTGTGCCTGGAGATTAGAGTGACTAAAGTTCTTCCGAATCGAAATCGCTTTCATTTTATATTGTAAACAAAGCAGTACTAGTTGTAAGAGATTACACCTTTCCATAATCAATGAGGACGCCCAGTACATCCCGCGGTGACTTACTAAGCATTTCGTAAGCTTCTGTCATGGACAGTAACGACAATTCATGTGTGATAAGTCTTTGGATAGAAATCCGTTGTTCTGCGAGTAAGCGAATATATTCCGCCATATTGCGTCCTTCCGTCCAACGCACATATCCAATTGGATAATCAACACCCTTACTTTCATAACTTTCGTGATACCGCCCAGGCCCACCAGCACGTGAAATGAGAATCTGTGCCTCTTTGGCAAACATTAACTCTCGGTCAAAATCCATTTTGACATCGCCTACAATAATGATTCTCCCTCTGTCGCGAATCCAACGCAGTGCCTGATCGATCATACCCGAATTGGCGCCATTTGCGCAGATAACGACGGCATCAACTCCTTGATGCTGGTCTAACGAGACAACAGCTCTGCTTACATCTTCCACTTGGTCATACACCTGTGCACTGATGGCTTCCGAAAGCTTGGTGCAGCGTTCTGCCAACAGATCAAACCCGATGACCCTGTTACCCGATATATCAGCAATTCGGCCTGCGATTTGACCTAATATCCCGAGTCCAACTACAACAACTGATTCTCCAAAACGTAAATCGGCTTGCCGAAGTGCGTGAATAGCAATCGCACCAAGCCCGACAAATGCTGCGTCTTTCGATGTACATGTGTCAGGAAGCGGAACAACTAAATGCTTAGGCACAGCCAATATTTCCGCATGTCTGGTATATGGAGAACCGTAACAAGCGACACGCTGTCCTTTCTGCACATGAGTGACACCCTCCCCGATTTCCCTGACAACTCCCATTGCGCTGTAACCAAGCTGAATGGGATTCTCGGACTTGATGTTTTTCAGAAGTAGTTCCGTTCCCGAACTGATAGCAGAATAGATGGTTTCTACACTCACGTAATTTGCCTCAACTAAAGGTTCATCGATATCCAGGATTTCAACCTTGCCTTTCAAGGAAATGACAGATTTCATTTCAGCCCACCTTCCTTATTGGTTCATATCTGGTTCATACAACAGATGTTATGAGATAAACTTAGTAAAGTCAAACATTATTTTCATATTTATGTCCAAATATTGAACGAATGTTTTTAGATAAGCACTAAATAAGAACCAGTTGAATGGAGTTTAGTTCCCCGTGAATGGGTACATCTCCTTGTCTCAACCTGCGCAAAACAAAAAATCCGCACACCGCGCGGATTTCAATCAATTCGAATACACCTTTGTTAAAGTCATCTTCAAACTTGCCGGTATATCTAGGTGCATCTGGACTTGAATAGCCAGGCTAGGATCACTTTTGTCATAAGCCTCGGCAATAAGGTCTCCTGCTTTAGTACCGTGGGCATCGTTTTTATTCTCTTCGAACCACACATCTATTTATCCATCTTTGTAAAGATTATATCATGTGGTGGTAAAACCCTTTCGGCGGAACTCATTGGGGGTTATCCCATATTCCTTTTTAAAAACACGATAGAAAGAACGCAAACTGTTGAATCCGGAATCAAACGCGATATTTGTGACCGGCTGGGTAGTAGATAACAACAACATGTGAGCAAAGGCTGCCCGCTGCCCATTGATGTAATCTCGGAATGAGATGTGGAACTGTTCAGAAAAGATCCGGGAAATAATAGATTTGCTGATGCCAAGGTCTCTTGAAAGCGCATCCAGATTTATGTGATCTAAAAAATGAATGTCGATATAAGCAAGAACTTTTGGAATGAGATCGATTTCTTTCTTGTAGTCTACTTTTTTCATTAACAATAACGGCAGAGCATGCCCTAATATTACAGAGGTGTACGCCTTGAGCAAACGAATGTCACATTGTTCTTTATATAGTTTATATAAGGTTGTCAGGAGGTCTGGAAGTACCTGATGCTTGGGGATAACAGGGTTGTCCGGGACCTGATTAAGCAAATCCCCCGCAAAATCTCCCGGAAATACGGCATCAAAAAAGATCAGCAGGATCTGGTTCTTCTCTATGGTGTTGTAGCTGTGAGGTTGATTGGAGAAAATGACCGCCATGTCTCCTTCAGACAAAACATAATCTTTTCCATTGATGTTGATATTGATTTTGCCGGACAACACCAGCGTGATCTCTACATTTTTATGTAAATGAAGAGGATAGGTGTTATTGGTAGAAATAAAGGAATGAAACGCCTGGTCACGATGCTGATATTTAATATTCATATCTTCCTCCCCTCTATACAAAGAACATAATATGGAATTACTCATTAGTGCAAGAACCAAAAAGCAATAGTTGGCACAAAAAATATTTTTTTTGGCAGGTAAATACGTTCTTAAAGTTTTAAAGTATTAGCAGTAGCAACAACATCTGACCGGAAGGAGGAAGTATAACAGGATCACAATCTAGTGATAAGGCTGTATCCATGTTATACGACAAAAGATGAAATGGAACAGTAAAGGAATCAGCAAGGTTTCAGTTGTTTTCTTGAGTATTTCGGTAGCGTTTTCATTATTAATAAGCCAGCCTCTTGATGCCGCGGGACAGGCAAATGGAGAACAGACTTTTTCAGGTGCCCCAATCGTTGCGTTTCCCGGTGCGGAAGGCGGAGGCGCCTATGCAAGCGGTGGCCGGGGAGGCGACGTATATATCGTAACAACCCTTGAAGATTACGCTGTAAATGACAAACCGATTGAAGGGTCGCTTCGGTATGGGATTTTATCTACGCCTACAGAGGGACGTACGATTGTTTTCCATGTTTCCGGAACGATTGAACTGCAAAGCACTCTACGGCTCAACAATATTAAAAACCTGACCATCGCTGGGCAAACCGCCCCAGGCAACGGAATTACCCTTGCGGGTTGGGATACCAATATCAGCGATTCGGAAAACATCATCATCCGGTATATCTCTTTCCGTCCGGGTGCCGCCAATGTATATAGCGGCAGTGATTCCATGGATGCGCTTTGGGGCAGGGACAACAACTACTTCCTCATTGACCATTGTTCCTTCAGTTGGAATACGGATGAAACGCTATCCTTATACAGAGGCGAAAACGGGACGATCCAGTGGTCAATCATTTCGGAAAGTCTGACTCTTTCCGGGCATTCCAAAGGAAGACATGGCTACGGCGGTATTGCAGGCGGAGATAAAACAACGTTCCATCACAATCTGTATGCGAACCATACCTCGCGGAACCCAAGGCTGGGCGGCGGTTATGCAGGTGCTGCGGATGCAGATCATGTGGCGGTTGTTCAGTTCTCCAACAATGTAATTTACAACTGGGGCTTTAACGGCACTTATGGCGGAGGTTTTACTTTCACTAATTTTATGAACAATATTGAAATTGCCGGTCCTGGTACAAGAGATAACGTGACTCAAAGGGTCATTGATGCAGGAGAATCCACGAAGCTGGGCGGTTTCTACATCAACGGGAACAGAATTAACGGCAAGCTTACAGGATGGCTGAATGAATCTTCAGATTATGTGAAATTCTCCGGTGTCAACAGTGGTGATCAAATGACGACCTTTGCAACCAAACCATATCTTTCGGCGGACAGTACAGGAGTAAATCACGGTATTACCAATAAAGCATTTGATGATTACGTAAATTCCGGCATACAACATGCGAATGAACCGCTACTGCGAAGCATTCTGCAACAAGCTGGAGCTACCTATCCGCGTCGCGACGCTATCGATGCAAGAATTGTGGCGGAAGTAGAGCAAGACTTGGGAAGATTTATCAACACTGAACATGAGGTCGGGGGTTACATCTCGGACTTTGGCGTCGCTCTGGAACAGCGTGATGATCCATTTGACACTAATCACAACGGCATAGACGACAAGTGGGAACAGAAGAATAACATCCGGGACATCACGGATGCATATAAGACGGTTACAGACAGCGGTTATACCTGGCTTGAACTTTATATTAACGGTCTTGTTGATATGGAACACGCAGCCGAAAACCCTGACGCTAAGCTTTTGGCACCAGAAAACAATGCACAATTTATTTCAGGGAAAGAGATCGAAGTTAACATCAAAGCTTCTTCCAAATTCGGCCACAAAATAAAGAAAGTTGCTGTATATCATGGATCTGAATATCTTGGGGATGCAGTGAAGAAAGGCAGCACTTACACGTATACTATCAAGGGATTAGAGGATGCTTCACACTATATTTCTGCAAGAGTGACGGATACAAAAGGAAATGAGACACAGACCACCGCTGCCAACATCCATGTCAATACGAATCCCTCTGCCCTCGCTGGCGAAGGCTGGACATCCACAGATATCGGCGACCCGGACATTAAAGGTTCCGGAAGCCTGACAGACGATGTGATCACCGTTAAAGGTAACGGAAAAATCGGTATAAGTGAAGGCAGCACGGAACGCTCAGAGGGTTACAATGCTGCCAAAGACGACTTTCACTTCGTGTATAAGGAAATGGACGGAGATATGGAGTTTACCGCGAAGCTTGCGGAGATTGGAGCCGTTGACAACCACGCCTTCACAGGACTGATGATTCGCGACGACTTAAAAATAGACAGTGCCGCTGCGGCCCTTGGCCTCTCCTATGTGAAGTTGTCTAAAGATACCAGCTGGTCATCCTATCTGGCGGGAAGAAATCATAAGGGCGAAGAGTTTGATGAATTAACTGAAACTTTAGACAGCCCTTCTGCCGCTGAAAAGGCTGGCATTCACCTTGTTCCGGATATACCGTTCAAGATTAATGGTGTGGAACAAGGGTATTGGTTCAAACTTGGCCGTAAGGGAGATACGTTCTATGCTTATGGATCAACAGACGGAAAAGATTGGACGCTGATCGGCGAGCGGACTATCGTTATGAAAGGTTCGGTATATGTCGGATTTGCCGTTGACAGCAATGATGCTGCAAATGAGATTGAGCAACTGAACTATGCAAAGTTCTCCAATATTACAGTGGAGAATAGATTTACAGCAATAGACGACTAGGCTTGTCGGGGAATGGTTTGAGTAGAACACCCACACAGCAGCTGGTAAAGCAGTTGCCGTGTGGGTGTGTTTATTAAGTTGTTGCGTATTAGCATTTATAGCCCCCCTTTTCATCAGCGATTTAACGCTTTTATCTCTTCAAGAACTCCATCATTTTAGATTAGTCCTGAACGTTTATTTTCCGCCCGTTAGTTGATGCTTTTCTTTTGATTCAACCGGATCGTCGGGCCGGCTGCCGTAGGTAGTATCTTTATTTAGATCTATTGTTTAGCGTAAATCCATAAGAATTCGTTTCGCATAAGAATCCCAGTCTGCTTCATCTGTTTTTATCTCTAAGGTTGGAATCAATGATTGTTTCGTAGACATTCGAAGTTTTTCTTGATTTTCTAAAAACTTTTCACATGCTTCAGTAGCAGTAGACTCTCCTATTACATATGACTTCCAAGCTTCACCGCGACTTTCAATAAACCTAGGCTCAACAGCATCTTGGGACAAGGTTAAGAGTACACATTGTGCATTCATCCTGGATAGACGTTTTTCAAGCCACTCAATCTCTCGAGAGGCTTCAAATGCAGCCCTATGATTTGCATGAAACCTCTCTAAAAGAAACAATATACCGTTCGATGATTTTGAATGACCAAGAGAGTTAATCCAATCGTATTGTTGTTCAAGATAATCAACATGACGACTTAGAAGTGAAATATGTTCATCCTTATCCATGGATCTTAAGACACCTTGATATGAATGCAATACTTGCGAATAGTGTTCACTTATTGCAATTATAGTATTTTCACTATTCTGTATTTGACTATGTAATCTCTTTATTGCAGAAAATACTGATGTTTTTCCTGCGGTAGACATCCCTTCGATAATTACTCCCGAAATCATCTTCATACTCTCCTATGCTTTTTATTATTCTGCACGCTTAGTTCAATCAAAAGCAGCCATTGAGATGTTTACCGATTGATATTATGCATGATTGCATCGTAAAGAAAATCTGCTAAATCCTCATTGCTATATTGATTAAAATAGTTTTTGAATCGTACATCGAATTTGTAGGTATTGGCAATGCAAGCCAGTAACTCTGCATCACATGTCATGAATTGCATTAGATTTTTTTTCCACTCTTCAATTAATCGCTGAACTTCATCGGAGGAAGGATCCTGATCGACACAAGACGCAATTTGTTTGAATATTTCCTCCATGGATTGAAAACGTTCCTCTTTATCATCTAGTGATAATTTTTCCAATGTTTCATTAAACTCTTTATACGTTTCTGTTTCACCATAAATGAATCTTGCCTCATTTGCATATTGTTCTTTCAATGGCAAAACGGAAGAACTACTGAAGATTTGCAAATTACTAATATCATTCCCCGAAACGTATTCATCGAGAGCTACCATGATTGTTTCTAGTCTTTGTTTTCTCGATAATAAGGTTTGTCTCTGCTTCTTTAATATTTGTTTCTGTTCTTGTCTGGTCAGCTTTAAAATGCCGGCAATTTCTTTCAAGGAAAAATCCAATTCCTTTAAGAACAAAATAGTTTGAAGTTTTTCCAAACTGCTTCGATCATATAGGCGATACCCTTTTTCCGTCAGGTGTGTCGGTTTAAATAAATGAATTCTATCGTAATAATGCAGGGTCCGACCTGTAATGCCTGTAATCTGAACAATATCTTTAATAGCTAATAATGGTTTCTTCATCCCAAAATCCTTTTACTTCGTCTAGTATTTGAGCAGCAGGTGTTACTGTGGCCTCAAAGATCGTTTTTCCTGTTTTTCTTAAATAATATTGGATTAAATAATATCCGCAAGCGTAGCCAGCGCTAAAAGGCATATTGACCGGTTTAAAGTTTTGAAGTTTCGCGATCTCGTCACCGTAAAGATACGGAGCAAATTTATCAAATCCGGTTAATTGCAATTGCTCTCTAAGCACAGGCTTTATGCGCCTGTTAAGTGTTTCTGCGTTTGTTTTCGTTACCCAAGGGCCGAGCAATTTTTCTCCAAACATGAACGTAGCATAGTTTTCAGCTAAACCTTCACTCACAATTAACTCGCCCAAATTAACGGTGTGATCCCACTTAATAAATTGATATCGCACATTATGGTTGCATTCGTGCGCCAGCGCAGCCTTCATTCTAGGAATCGTATACTCATTTGGCATAAGTGTACACATGATAAACCCAGGAATGCCCCCAAAGCCGCTATATCCTTCGTTTATTGCTAAGGAACGGCTTTCCGGATTCCCTAGTTGAATGGTAAACAAATATTCGGATACGGGGAGACTTATTTCATGTTCTATAAATAGACGGAGGCTTTTCCTTACAGCGTGCTCACACTCTAACCAAAAAGAATCTGACGAAATCATCTCTACCTCAGGTGAAATCTGCTGGGTAATCTGATCAGGGGACCGATTCATCATACTATTAAACGTAATGACGTCAAAACCATTCGCTTCTTCAGCTCTAAAAGGGATCTGTTGAATTTGCCATTGTTTCATAAAGGGAGCCATCATTTCGTTTCTGAATAATTCAAGCTTTTCCTCGGGCGAAGCTTGGGCAATTTTTTGATAAATTTGGTCTGAACGCAATGTTTTTATGTTCATATCTTTCACTCCTAGTTATGTATTTATAGAGTGAATTATGTACTATGACCTAACGTCATAGTCAAGAACTTTGGATCAAAATAATGAAAAACCAATTCATATACAGCAAACTTAGGCATTTGCCTGTCCATTTTGGGCTCACGTAGTTTGAGCGAAAGGTTGGTGGGTAAATATAGGTTTCTAGGCTACTTGGCTTCAATCGGTCTTCTCGTCAGGTCAGAAAGTCTCTTCCTGCATGAATTAGTGTTCAATTCTCCTGTATGATAAACTTGCAAGAAGTTATCTGCTATTTATCTATTAATAAGGGAGCGGAAAAATGATATGGGCAAAAAGAAAAAAACATTACCCGCCAATTTTGACGAGCTGGTTAAAACGAATGATATATCTGCCTTAAAAGAGGTATTTGAGCTATGCGAATGGGATGCCCGCGGGGGTTACAGCAAAGGTACCGCCCTCAGCTTCCGGCAAATACCGGATGAAATGGTTCGCTGGCTTGTGGAGCAGGGGGCTGACATCAACGCTGCCGACAACTATAAGCGCACCCCTCTTCATGCCCAGGCTGCAACCTGGTCCGGAAATACCCCCTTACTTCTTGAGCTAGGCGCGGATCTGGAAGCCCTGGATTACCAGAATGAGACACCGCTGCACTCAGCAGCAGCTTCTTACCGGACCAAAGCAGTGCGGGATCTGGTGGTCCGCGGTGCAAATGTCCATGCAGAAAATAAGCGGAAAAACACCCCCCTCGCCAAAGGATTATTGCAATGCCGGAATATCGATATCGTCCACATGGCAGAAATCTCGGGAATTATGCTGGATGCCGGAGCAGCAATCACGCCGGAGATGAAGGAATCCGTGCGGCGAATCGGCAAGGATTTTGAATTCGTCAGAACAAATTACAATAAAGATCATCTGGATGAAACTGCAAATGCTCTCCTGGAGCTGTACCGGCAATTTGATGTCGAGCCTATAGCGAAACTGGAGAGACATGATGGAATCTCTCCCATCAAGGTAACGGCAGCCGCCTGGCCCGCACAATACCAGGAGCTGTGGGATGTTCTCGTCCCTGCTTCAGGACACGCGAAAACGGTGCAGGGAGAGGTTATCCGCATCACAGGGCGGGTGTCTCATGAAATACTCAATAACGGCGGGGGAAACTGGGATGCCGATTACCGTAAAATGCTGGATGCACTGATCCGGCATTTGAGCATGGGGACGCCTTTAGCACCCGTTTTTCTTCAGGAGGCAGCTGCACTCGCCAACCGGTTCCGCAACATCGCTGGCAATGAGCAACCTGCCAGATTAAGCGAGCTGGCGGTGCAATGGGTACTTGCCAATCCTCAGCCCATTTCTATGACTCAACCCGATTATTCCCGTTAAGTCTTTTATAAGAGAAGATTAGTTGATAAATCAAGATTTCTCCGCACGCGGATTAAGTCCCTTAACCATGAGCCAGAGCGGAAGTACAATTTCAAATATTGCCCCTGGAATATACAGAACGGTTCCGGTGTCACGACCGGTGATCGCCAGACAACTGCTTGTTAACAACCCGGCATACCCGATGAAACCGATAACGGACAAAACTCGCGGAACCAACTTTGACTGGTAGAGAACATAACATAATATCAAGCTACCTAAGCTCAGCACGATCATAGCCAGTTCAAAGAGCATAAAATGAGCTTCTACCGCTAAATTTGCTACCGTTTGGAGGTAAGAACGGCCTGAAGCTTCCGCCGATGTAAAATTTTCGCTCAACGTGATGAGTGAAATTGGAAAGATTAAACTGATAATTAGGATCGCAGACTCGATTATCCGGGAACCGAAGTACCCTAACGCAAACGCCTCGTTATATTTTTTTAAATCAGGGTACAGCAGCATCGCAATCCCCACAACCGCTATAGCGTTGATCAACTCCAACAACAATCCCGCGACTACTTTTGATCGGTCCAAATATAAAAACTCTAGAAATTCGGACCGCAGAAGAACGGGATTCAGAAACCCGCTCCCTATCATGTAGGCGCCCGTCGACACCAGAAAAAGTGCCCCTGCCATCCTTGCATTCCTATTCATGCTTATCTCCCCTTAACTCGTGTTACAAGGATTATAGCTAAGGGGCATTGGGGCCAGTAGACACTTTAGTGTGGTTTATGTGGGTTCGGGAGCAAATTCAACGCATGGGCACACGCGATCGCTTCCGTACGTCTTTGCACTTGAAGTTTCTCAAAAATTCTGCGATTATGCCCCTTGACTGTGTCCACGGCCAAGAAGAGTTGCGCACCGATGTCCCGGTTGGAAAGTCCCTTGGCGATAAGCGCTAGCACCTCAAGTTCTCGTTGGCTGAGCGGCTCAATCAGGTTGCCCTTCAGTCCGGGTTGGAGATCCATCCGTACACGCTCCAGACCAGCCTGCGCTTCATGAAGAGACGGAAGCGGCAGATCTCCGGCTAGCCGAAGAGCCTCTTCGTAACATTCCCCCGCCAAACCGGGCCGATTGTCCGCTTCCTCTATTTGACCAAGTCCGATCAGAGACAGGACAGCCATCGGTTTATGGCCCATCATGTGGCTGTACGAAACAACTTCGTTATAGGCCTTTCGAGCTCCGGCATAGTCTCTCCGCCGTTGGCACGCCACGCCTAACATCCATGCAGCCGATGTCCTAACAGAGAGATTATCCTGACGGAGATGTTCTAACGCGCGGATTGACTGGGAAATGACTTGGTCTATCTCGTGGGTTTCTTCTACCGATGCATCCTTTACAGGGGCAATCAGCCCGATAAGGTCATCGGTCTTATCGTCATGCTCCGTCATCTGCATGGACGCTTCGGCTGCCTGTAATTTTAGATTGGCCCCATTAGGCTTTACGGCCATCATCAACGAGATCACTGCAGCCCGAGTTGCAGCAATCAGTCCGATCAAGTCTCTAACGCGGACGTCCTGCCGGGCGCCCTCCAGCGCTGCCTCCGCTGCCCGCAGCTTGTGTTCGACGTGCGTCGGCTTACCCGTTATCAACAAAACTGAACCATACATCACCCACAACGCTGGTCTTGCATCCAGTTCCGTGGCAGGCATCGACTCCAGCCATTTCAGCGAAAATCCTGCTGCCCCGCGAAGATGCAGCGGCATCCCATTGCCTTCAAGCAGTCGTGTGGCGCGTTCAACATCAGCCGATTCTACGGCATGACGGAAGGCTTCGATCTCAAAGCCTTCATTTTCATACCACGTACTTGCTCGGCTATGCAATTCCGCGATACCGCTTCCGTCGAGACTATCCTGCAACCGTCTCTGCAATGATTCGGCAAACAAGTGATGGTAGCGATACCACCGTCGTTCATGGTCCAAGGGAATGACGAACAAGTTCTGGCGTTCAAGATCAAGTAGGCGTTGCTTGCCTGACACCGCGGGATCGGACAGAACAGCATCGCATAGAGAACCGCACAGACGGTCAAGGATGGAGGTCCTTACCAAAAAGGTCTGAATGGCTTCCGGTTGCCGTTGCAGGACCTCTTCTACCAAATAATCAAGCACAAAATGATGGCTGCCAGCGATAGACTGAATGAACCGGCCGGTACCATAATCACCCTGTATAGAGACCGCAGCCAACTGCAGGCCGGCAATCCAGCCTTCAGTACGTGATGCCAACGCGTCTATTTTGTCCGGGGGCAGGTTAAGTCCCATGACTCCGTTTAGAAATCCTTCGACTTCACTGGAAGTAAACCCCAAGTCTGTTGCGCGTAACTCTGTTAACTGGTCTCGAACCCGTAATCGGGCTAATGGAATAAGCGGATCCTCGCGGGTAATCATTACCAGGTGGATATGTGCGGGAAGATGGTCAAGCAGGAATGAAACGGCCTCGTCGATGGGCTTCGATTTCACTACATGATAATCATCAAGAACGAGTATGAAAGGAGCCATGGCCGCGGCATCCTTAAGAAGCGCTGCTAGAATCGACTCCGTAGGCGGCAGCCCAGGAGATTGAAGCACAGCGAGCACGCCTTCCCCGATCTTCTCCTCAAGAGTCTGCAGGGATGTGATGAAACAGGCCAGAAAGCGCGTAAGTTCATTGTCTCCTTCCTCTAGCGACAACCATGCGCAAGGCCGCCCGCTATCGGCGATCCATTCGCCAATCAATGTTGTTTTCCCATAACCGGCGGGCGCGGAGATAAGGGTCAATTTGCGATGCAAACCATGTCGAAGCTTATCGATTAACCGTTTACGGAGAACCGTATTGGACCGAAGTGGCGGAATATTAAATTTGGTGTTTAGGATGGGTATAGACATAATCATATCTTACCACCAGATGTTTCCACCATCAATCAGCATGCCACTTGTCCGGCATTCACACTATCCTGCCTGTTAGTTGAACAAATAAAAAACGGCTGCCGAAGCAACCGCTATTCCACTATAGTTACCGGTTAGTTTAATGAGAAATCTACTTCAAATCACTAAAGTA
This sequence comes from Paenibacillus albidus, assembly GCF_014644435.1. GTDB lineage: Bacteria > Bacillota > Bacilli > Paenibacillales > Paenibacillaceae > Paenibacillus_AQ > Paenibacillus_AQ albidus. Next base: position 93,600 of record NZ_BMKR01000027.1, read on the forward strand.
ATCTACGTAATATCCTTCAGAATCCCAATAATCTTCATATTCCTTATAAATATCGATAATCTTCTCTTTAGGTGTCCAGCAACGTTCAAGAAGCCAATTCATTATATAATCGATATCTTTATTTTTATCCTCCCAAATAAAGTCTAGAATACCTGATTCTTTGGAGCCATTGTCTGGCACATAAATGGCATAGGTTGATGAAAAATAACTGGCTAAATCGAATGTAACTTTCTTTAAATAAAGCTGGAGCTCCTCATCTAGGAGAAAACTTCTCCATCTTATATAATGATGAAAATAACATACCTTTTCCGAGAAAGTAAATTCCATTCCGCAAGGTCCACTGATTTCCACAGTGCCACCAATTCCTTTATGAACCGTCCAAGGCTTCCCCTTATCCTTAGGGTTATGTGGGAGCAGGAGGTTAATGAATTCATTTATGTGTTTTAATGATCTAGAATTTAGTGCATGACATAATATTTGAATTTCATCTCTATTTAACTTATGGCCTAAGAAAGCCGTAAAATTCGTCCCCATTTTCTTCCCCTCCCTTAAATCAATTTCAAGAATTCCTTAAATAAGAAGGACACTAAAGCAAGTACAGCTCCTGACAACTCAATTTTAACACATATTGGAACTAAACCTTCCCGAGGGAGCGTAATGCGTATTGAAACAAATTTGATGAGAGCTTTTATGCTAGATTTTTTCGGTTAGAGCTTTAGCACAGTTACATGCTCATTATCGTTTATCACCTCACCGGTATCACAAAATCCAAAACTTTCATAGAGCTTTTTAGCAACTATGTTCTCGTCTACATATGGTATCCAACAATACTGAGCATGTCCTGCTGGGAATGTGCGTAGGTGTTCCAATATTTTTCTCATAGCTTTCTTACCATAGCCCTGTTTCTGGTATTGTTCACTTATCATAAAGCGCAAAATGCAGTAATTGTTATTAGCGATATTCGGAACCTCATAACCAGTAATCCCATAAACAATCATAACAAAACCCACCATCTCTTCATTAGCATAAATGGCGAAGGGAAGTGGGCATCCCCCGTTGGAATCAAGAATATAACATGAAGCAATACTTGAGAGATTGGTTGCAACAAAACGGGATTGGTAATCTGCAACTTTTAACTTAAATAACTCACGTCTATTTTCTAATGTGATTTTACGAAGTGAAATCATGAATATCTACCCTTTCAAAATCTTTAATTTCGCTCAACTTACAAATTATACCACAGCTATATTATGTTAATCTGCCCGTTCGTATTTTGAGATCAACCAGTTCTTTCTGGTTGATCCTTTTTTCATTTGCATAGAGGATTAAGGTAGCCTGGTCGAACGTACCTGCCCGTGGGACTTGATCCCGAGCGCTATAGTGTTCGCCCCTACTTGTCATGACCATGATTGAGGCTGGTTGGGACGTAAGATCCCGTATAACAAGCGATGCTATGGAGCGACAAGAAGAACCTTAGGGGATGCCGGTAAATCTACATCTACAGGGAGAGATGAGATGAAATGAATCCAGTTGTCGGTCTAGATATTTCAAAAGAAGAAAGTCATGGACAAGCCTTTTTAGCGCGCGGAAAGCCCTACAGAGGGACATTCCACTTCGAGCACACTCGCGATGGCCTAGCAAATCTCCATCAAGTTTTGAAGGATATTGAGAATGCATCCAAACTACGTTACAAAGGCGTCTTTGGAGCTATGTATTCCCGTATTTCACTACGGTTTTTAAGTGAATTTCCAACCTCATATTCAGTTTTGCAGACGGCCACCTCCTTCTCAATTTCTAACCTTTACTAGTGTGACAACGACTTCGTCAATGAACTATCGTTTCCCGTTAGCCACACATGCAGCGCAAGCGCAGCACCACAGATGATGAAAGTACGCCGTAGTATACTTCTGATTCAGCAGATAGTACCTCTTGCCGTCGCGCTGAATCCATGCCGCTGTTGTCTCTGCCGGAAGATCTTGGGGCTGGAGCTTCTCGGCGTTGTACTCTGATACAGCCGTCTGCCCAAGACCCGGCAACGAAACGTATTTACGAACCCATACGTAGGTGCGGCCATTCTCCTTCGTCACGAAGCTGATCATTGTATTCCCGTTCGTACTCCGGAATGTACCGTCTACCGAATACTCGTAGATCTGGATGGATTATCGGATGGCTGCTCCGAAGTAACGGACAGGACGCCGCCTTCGGTAATCTCTATGTTCGTCGTTGTACTGGTTGCCCCATAGATTCCCGAATCTGCATCACGGACTCCGGCTTATCAGCCTTTACCGGCGTGCCGTATGATTTCTTAGGCTTGAATTCAGCAATTGTCCCTTTCTCCTTCAGCGCCTGAAGCAAGATTTCGTTCGCC
>NZ_BMKR01000028.1 GCF_014644435.1 Paenibacillus albidus
CCGTTGGAAACGATTGATCGTCTACTTATCAAGTTATAAACTTAATTGCGGTTTATATAGTTGGTCTTTTATTAAATCGTAAACATATAGGTTTTTCTTCAATTATATATTCTTTTTTTGTAGGGCCATTTATTAATTTTATTCATCCATTCATTGCAGATCTGGAATTGCATGATTTATCTTTATTTATAAAATTAATAATAGTAATAGCGGCTAACTTTTGTTTCTCTATAACTTATGTTTTGTTGATGAAATTTGGCAATGGTATGTATGCTATAGATGCTATTTTGCGATATACAGAGTCCAAATTTGGATTAAGGTACGATATCGGCAGAATAGGCGTAGATGCTGTCTTTTTAAGCACCGGATTCTTTTTTGGGGGTATAGTGGGCATTGGAACTGTCATAGCCTTTATTCTAACAGGTCCGGGAACTTTGTTAGTCGAAAAGCTGCTATTTGATAAGAAAAGAAGAGTTTAGAAGATTGATGCCTTCAGAGGAGAGAACGAGGGAAGATCGCATGGATCTCATGAAGTAATGAGAGCTATGCGATCTTTTTTTATTTAAAAGATCAGAACCTCACTCATCGTTGAGGCTGAAGATACTTTTGAGCTGTTCTCCAAATGAGAATAATTGTTGGCTGTGGTGGAGTAGTTACTGTGACCAGCGCAACAATTCATGGACGGCGGGGAAAGGAGCTTGTTATCAAGGAGACGCAAACTGTTGATAACGGGTTAGCTGCTTGAGCAAGTTAAGGCCGCGGGCCGATAGGTACGCCAGGTACGCCAGGACATTCTTATGCCTGGTGTTCCGTTCGATTCTGGTTCCGGTCAAGGCAATGCTCGGAAACGACGTACGTGGACGTCCTTTCATAGGGCTTGATGAGCCCTTACGTGTATCGAGTGCTCTCCGTTTTGATATTTCCCTACCCATACTTTAAGCTGGGTGCAGTTACGAATCCCCAACCTCTCTGCGACTACTTTATAACTCTCCGACCCAGTCAGATACAACTGAATGGCCTTCATTTTGAATTCTTCCGTGTACGATAGAAATACCTGCCCCTTTATCCCCTCCAAGTTCACTCATTTCCTCATGTTAACACAAGTTTTTTAGGAGTGTCTACTTAAAGGGGACATTACCAATTACACATCCAATCTGCGGCTAACTAAAAAATAGAATATGGATGTATATAGAATATTACCAGTGTCCACGTCATAATAGAGTGTAGTTCCAGCTTGTTCTGTTATACAACATCGAATAAGAAAGAGGTGATATTTTTGAAGAAAAGTAAACGGGCTTTGCTGCTGGCCCTGTCCGTGCTGCTCCTGAGCTTTATGATGAGCGTTCCGGCCCAGACAACAGCTGCCCAAACAGGGCCTTTCGTATCCGAGATTATCGTGCGGACGGGCGCCAATTTCAAAAACCATAATGATGTTGTCAGCTTCGTGAACAATGCGGCAAAGAACAAGATTTCCGTCATCAATTTGAGTGTAAAGCAGGATGAGGATGAGGCGGTTCCATCGGGTTATGTATATTATAAGAGCAAGATTGCGCCGATCGCTGCTGGATACGCTAATTTTGACGCCGTCAAGGATGTTATTGCTGAGGCACATAAAAAGAATATTCAGGTGAGGGCATGGATTCCGCAGTTTCACGACCGGGCGGCCTTCGACAAGAACAGCGAGTGGCAGATGCGCGCGCTTGTGGACGGCCAGGTGAAACCTTTTACAGGCTCCAATGGCAATGAATATTTTGTGAATCCGCTCCATCCTGATGTGCAAGCTTATGAGCGCTCCATCATCAAAGAAGTTGCTGCAAATTATGATGTTGATGGCATTGTCCTGGACTGGCTCCGCTTTGACGATTACAACATGGATATGGGGAACTACACGAGAACTCAGTATCAAAATCAATACGGCTATGATCCAATTACCATTGACTTTGCTTCGGATAATGCGAAGCGGGAGGAATGGAACGAGTGGAGAACGACCAAGCTTGGGGAGTATGTACGTGATGTGAGAAGCGATTTGGAGGGTATTACGCCAGAACTCTTTTTCGGGGCTTATATTCTGCCGCCGGAGTTTGTGGAAGTTGGACAGGATGCCGCGAAATTTATGCCATACATGGATTTAATTTCTCCGATGGCATATTTCGACGATTGGGATTTTCCTCAAAGCTGGGTGTATGACAGCGAAGGTATACTAAGCCAGACCCGGCAAAAAATTGGCAATGCCGAAATTATAGCCGCGTTGGATACCGATTGGACCGATGCACAGTATCATGACGTACACCAGGGGATTCGCTCCAGCTTCCCTGACATTTCAAACCTGGCTTTTTTCGTTTATGGCAAGTGGACGAATAATGATATGAAGAATATCAATAAGCGCGCAAGCTGGTAGTAAAGAGCTGAAGCATCTAAAACCTCCTTTGCAGGATCTGACTGAATCAGATGTCTGTATACCGGAAATTATGGCGATTTGTAGTATGATAAATCAGTCAACTGAAGTTGTGGAAAGTGAATAATGCACTTATCCGATACGGTCCGCAAGGGCCGTTTTTTTGTTAAATTGAAAAAAATACGATTATTACCAATATTCGACAAAGTTCCCCTTACATTTTCAAAATAATGTGTTAGCATTAAAAATGCAGTTGTACAAACGTTTGCACAGGCTCGAAGTATCGCTATTCAGAACTAAAGGAGATGTTTTGCATTTAAATGAAAAGAAATGAAAGGAAAAGTAAGGGGATGTAAGGGGAAAGTTGCTGTGAAAGAAGAAAGGGGTATGAGCAATGAAATCAGAACATGCTGAATGTGCAGAATCGCGTAAGATGCCGGCATTAGTATGGAATTCTCAGAGGCTGAATCTGTCCGAATTAGACACCCCGGTTATCACGCTGGAAACTGATGTAAAAGTGAAGATCCAAATGACGGGCATTTGCGGAACGGATCTGGCAGTGATCACAGGTAAGGAACCCGGTGTTCCTGGAGTGATACGTGGTCATGAAGCCGTAGGGACGGTCATTGAAACCGGGAGAAATGTAATAGGGTTGAAAGCAGGCGACAGAGTAGTTATTGATCCCAACCACAACTGCGGCAAATGCAGGTTCTGCCTTCAAGGCAAACAGCATCTCTGCACAGGAACGGATGGACAAGGTATGCCGATTGCCGGATTGAATAAAAATGGAACTTTTGCGCCATGGTTCGTTGCAGAAGAAAAGTATTTACACAAATTACCTGAGCAGATGAGTTGGGAAGCGGCATTGGCCACTGAACCCCTCGCCTGCGTTCTGCATAACTTCCGGGAAAGCAGAGTCCGGGAAGGAAACTCGGTGTTAATCCTTGGTTCCGGACCCATGGGACTATTATGTCAAATTGTTGCTAAACGCATGGGGTGCACCACTGTTTCGATAGAAATCAATACAGGGCGACTGGCCAAAGCAAAGCAATTCTCTGACTATGCCTGCCCGCCGGAGGAGCTGACCGCAGAGCGGGTGTCCCGCATTTTGGGGGATAAGAAATTTGACATCGTAATTGATGCGGTGGGCACCCAGATGGAGATAGCGGAGCGGTGGGTGGAGCGCGGCGGTACGATCATTCCCTTCGGGATAAACGGAAAATACCAGTACACCATTTCCCCTACTTTTTATACCCAGAATGCAGTACGGCTGCTGGGAGCCGGCGAATATCTGAACACCTTTGAGGATGCCTTGCAGTTTGCGAAAGACGTTCCGGAGGTATCTGCTCTGATTACACATAAGTATAGTTTGAATCAATTCGAGACGGCAATTCAGGAGTTGCTGGAAAATAGGACAAATTCTAAGGTTTCTTTGGAGTATCCAGTTTTGAAATCGGCCTTTGTTTTCTGAAAAATAAAGACCCTTACAAAGGAGATACATTTGATGATCAGACCTAACAAGAGAGTAAACCGGATGCTTGAATATTTTGCTGGCTGCCGATTTCAAAAAATGGACCCAATCTGGATACCCGCATTGTGGAACGAGTGCGGCTATGTATCGGCATTGGATATCAAGGATGGCGAAATTCTTGTTGAACCGGCAAGATTTATGGTTAAACATCTGCAGTACTTGCTTGAGTTGTCTTCAGATTATGCGCATATCGTCCAGGCAGATTTAGATGATAGTGTCATCTATTGCTCCTTGCTCCGTTATTCTTCAGCCTGGGATTATACTCATACCGGGAATATCCAATCCGGAACATTCCTGAAATTTATGATTTTGTTGCCAATACTAAAAAAAATGAATGTTAATATCCTTTATCTGCTGCCTGTTACCCGGTACAGCAATTTGAATCTTAAGGGGGATATTGGTTCACCGTATGCGGTTTATAGCCTGTTTGATTTGGATGAGAATTTACATGATTCATTGCTGGACGGCATGGAGAACTTGACCATCCATGATGAGTTGGCGACCTTGGTTGAGGCCTGCCATCTGCTGGACATCAAAGTTGTGCTGGATTTAATCCCCCGGGTGAGTGCAAGAGACAATGTTTTTATAGCAGAACACCCGGAATGGTTTTATTGGATTGATGTTAACGCGCTGCCCGGATTCCAGCCCCCGCAAATTGCTGAATTGGAATTCTTCGCAGAGTGTACACCTGACAGACTGGAAACCATTTACCGCAGTAAGGAAACCTTATCTTTTCTGAACCACTTCCGTCTGCCGCCGAATGAACTGGACTTAAGACTTTGGAATGACCTCAAAAAACGTGCACTTGCGTCCGGCGAGTCCCTATTGCCATTGATCGAACATGAGATGGGCATTACGCCGGCCCCCGCCCATTCGGATTGGATTAATGATGTTCAGCCGATCTGGACGGATATTTCCTTTTTTCGTCTGTACAAGGACCCTTCGCCATTGGTCCGGCCTTATCTGCCTGAGGGTCAACCCCCATATGTGCTCTTCGATACGATCAAGTGCAATGTTTACCCGGGAGAAGAGCCGAATCGGGAATTATGGGACACGCTAATAGAGGCCGCTAGCTTCCAACTGAAAACTTATAACATTGATGGTTTCCGGATAGATATTGGACACACGCTCCCCGTCCCCTTGCTGCAATCTATGTTTAAGGTGATCAAAGAGATAAAGCCAACAGCGATTCTAATCAGCGAGGATTTATTCAACCGCAATCACCGGGAAGCGGCAAAAACCGGATACAATGTGATGTTAGGCAGCGGCTGGAATATCATGACCGATATCCGTGTCGAACGTTTGCAGGATTACTTGCGGGAACTTCCGGAACTGCAGATTCATGTGTTTGCCTGCTCGGAGACGGCGGATACCCCACGCATTACAAGCCGGGGCGGGACAGAACTGGCCCGGCTTATGACGGTATTCAATTATTTCCTGCCGAACGGGATTCCCTATCTGACTACAGGAATGGAAGTTTATGAGGAGCAGCCCCTCAATTGCGGTCTCGGGGATAATACCGGCGGTGCGGATATTCCCAAAGCTTTTTTCAATACCATGGCCATCCACTGGGCTAGTGAATCAACATTACTGCCGCTTCTGGAGCAATTGCAGCAGATGAAGCGACAATACGCTAATCTGCTGAAGCCTGCGAACTTCTATCTTTCCGATTCACAAGGCGATATTTTGATTTACTCTTACTATTTGAAAGATGAACTGTTCAGCGCTTGTTTTAATTTGAACCCGGATCAAGAGCAAACCTTGAGGACTAGGCTTATCTATCCGGGCCATAAAAAGACAAGTCTGCTGCTGGAAAGCGAACAGGGGGGTTGGAATAAGCACAGCTACGATGGGACCTATGAAATGCGGCCCTATCAAGCTCTGGTACTTTTTATGGACCTAATCAAATGACGAGGGAGGAAGGGCAGCTATGAACAAACAAACTTCATATCAACTGAATATCTGGCATGAATTCGATGGGAAGGGAGATACATCCATAGAGGTATTGGAGCAGCTCTGTCGTGCCTATACCTCTAAATTCGGAGTTCCCGTTATTCCGGAAGTCATGAATATCTCCATACTGACCGCCCGCTTGCAGCAGATAAAAACCGGCGGGGCTATACCGCAAATGGCTCTGGTACCGGCAGATATGGCTGGTTACGGGGAAGCCGCCATGTATTCGGAGATTCCCGAGAAATTCTGGTCCATGTCCGGCTTTTCTGATTTGAATATCCGTTACTCCATGCGGTCCAACGGCCGGCAGTATGGGATTCCTATTCTAAAAGGCAATCATTTGGTTCTATATTGCAATTCGGAAATCTACCCGGAAGCTCCCTCTTCCTGGGAAACGATTGAAGAGCAGGCAGAGGCGTTAATAGCTAAAGGAATTGTTCCGGTCGCTTCCGATCTGGCGGACCCGTATTACTTCATCCCGTTTTTGACCGCATTTGGAGGCTGGCCATTGAAGGAGGGGGAACCCAATCTGGCATCTTTTGAAATGGATGCGGCCCTGCGGTTCGTTCAGCGGCAAGTTGCCCAAGAGGTACTCGGCAGTTTTCACGGTTCAACTGAACTCCTGGACCGTTTTATCGCCGGAGAGATTGGAGCGATCCTTTGCGGGGAATGGATTTACAATTATTTGGACCTTCAAATGAGAGACAGACTGCTTGTAGGTGCGCTGCCGGCGATTAATGGCAATCCGGCGGTCTCCATGGCTTCATCTATCGGTCTGGTCTTTCCGCAACAATCGCTGGAATCGGAGCAAGCGGACGAGCTTCTGTCTTTCGCGGCGTATCTGCTGAATGAAAGCAGTCAAATGGAATGGGCAGAGCAGGTGCAGCGAATTCCAGTACATTCCCGTGTATTGGATGACATCAGGGCTACCGCCTCACCGGCCAGGGCTAAACTAATTACCTGCCTTGAAAATGCGCGTAACATGCCCATTGAGCCGGTTATGCGGAATATCTGGGATGCCATGGCCGTTGGCCTACAACATTTATCAGATGAAGACGCCGGGAGAATAATGAGGTTAATGAAAGAGCATGTGAACAGCAGCATCATTCAACAAACTTTATAGAGAAGAGGGAGAACCATGAAAACCACTATTTTTAGCCAAGTGTCGATCGACGGCAAACTTACTTTGGGCGCCGGGAAGTCCAGCAAACAGTTATTCAGTATGTTTGAGGAACCCGATATTAAATACATTCATAAATTCAGGGGTTTAATTGACGCTATCATGGTAGGTAAAAATACAATTCAATATGATGATCCGATGCTGACAAACCGGTATGAGGAGAATAATAACCCGCTGCGGATTATTCCCACAACACATATGGATATTTCGTTGGACAGCCATGTCCTTGCTGACGACGGCAGAACGCTGATCGTTACCACTGAAAACGGCAAGAATCCGGAAATGATAAGTATTTTGAAGGATAGGAATAAAGATGTGTTAATCTGCGGGCAGGACAAAGTGGATTTTGCGAAGCTGTTTCGTGAATTGGAAGATAACTATAATGTACACAGTATTATGGTAGAAGGCGGCGGATTTCTTAATTGGAATGTATTGGACCAGGATTTAGTTGATGAGATCATTATCATGCAGCTGCCGATTATCATCGGAGGCGTGACCAATATCACGCTTGTAGACGGCACGGGATATAATGACCTGGACTTCGTGAAGAAATTCAAAGTTGTCGAAGTTCTCCCGAACAAAAACTATACACTGCTTCGTTATCAGAAGGCTGTTTAACAGCGATGGGAGGCCCTGCTAATGTTAAAAGATTCAAAGGCGGATTTTTATAGCAAAATCTATACAATTGCAATTCCTGTAACCCTGCAAAGCCTGATTATGGCACTGCTAACCTTAACCGATCAGCTGATGGTCGGACAGCTCGGCGATGTGGCCGTTGCTTCTGTAGGGATTTCCATAAAAATATACGGGATCATAACTGTAGTATTGGCAGGGCTGGCTACAGGAGTATCCATTTATGCCGCGCAGTTCTGGGGAAAGAAGGATGAGAAAAGCACTGCACAACTACTGGGATTGGGTTTGCTTTTTGGTATGGGCATCTCCATTATTTTTACGTTGCCTATTCATTTCTTCCCGCAATTCAGTCTCAGCCTATTTACCAAGGACCAGCGGCTGATCACAGAGGGGGCCGGTTTTCTGAAAGTCACCTCACTGAGCTATATTCCTGTCATGCTGACGATGATATTTTCCGCTATATTGCGTGCTACAGGACATGTAAAGCTCCCTATGATGACCAGCATCGTTGCTGTATGTATGAACATTATACTGAACTATCTGCTAATCTTCGGTAACTTTGGTTTTCCGGAATGGGGTGTAAAAGGAGCAGCAGTTTCTACACTTATCGCCCGTTTATTTGAATGCTGCTTCATTATTGCGGCTGCCTACAAGCTTCGCCTTCCGGGAGCAACCCATATTCGTGATTGGTTCGGGGTTTCCAGAACACTGATGGGGAAGTTCCTTCGCACCACCTATCCGATCGTATTGACCGAGCTGATTTGGGTGCTGGGTGAAACAGTATATGCGATTATTTACAGCCGTATGGGAACTGCAGAAATAACCGCGATGACGATAACCTATCCGCTCCAGAGCTTAAGTATCGGATTATTATCCGGGCTCTCCAGCGCGGCCGGTATTATGATTGGGAATAAGCTAGGGGCCGACGAGCAGGACGCGGCACTGGATTTTTCGAAGCGGTTCATTAAGCTGGGGATTGTTGTATCCCTTGGGATAGGTGTATTGATTGCCTTATTTGCCCCTTTATATGTTTCCATCTTTCAGGTGTCAGATGAAGCTCATCTCATGGGAACCCGTCTAGTGTGGGTATTCGCTGCGTTTCTATGGGTAAAGGTTGCCAACATGATATTGGCAGGCGGCATTCTCAACAGCGGCGGTGACAGCAAGTTTGTATTTGCAATGGAGGCTTCAGCGACATGGCTGATCGGTGTCCCTTCCGGATTATTAATGTCATTTGTCTGGAAACAGCCTGTGTTTATGGTTTATATGATCTTGTCGATGGAAGAGGTGGTCAGGCTTAGCATCGGATTGGCCCGAATTCACTCCAGGAAATGGATGAAAAATTTGGTCGCTGAAATCTCTGCGTAATTGACAGCAACAATTAATACGTGATAACTTAACGATAGAATAATAAAGGCAATGTAACCTTCGGGTTCAACCTCGCTGAGAAGTGGGTTGGACCCTTTTTGCATTCAAAACCTGGGGAGGGTTCGTATGCTGAGAACAGAATTGTTGTTACAGCGGCTGGACGAGATCGGCAAATCGCTTGAACGTATGGGGGGAGCTCTTTTATTATTAGGCGTTGGTTCCGTTGGGGTCGAGATAGAACGAATGGATGAATATTCAGATTTAGATTTCTTTGTTATTGTGAAACCGGGGGAGAAAAACAGATTTATCGACCGATTGGATTGGCTCGAAGGAGCACACCCTCTTGCCTATTCATTTAAGAATACGGCTGACGGGTACAAGGTATTGTTCGAGGACGGAATTTTCGGGGAATATGCTGTATTTGAGGAATGGGAGCTGACGGACGCCGCCTATACGGAAGGACGGGTCATATGGAAGGATTCGATGTATGGCAATACGGAAATCGCCAAACCTGTACGTCCGATCCCCAGCCCCAAAAATGATTCCTTGGACTTTCCTTTGAACGAAGCGTTAACCAATCTATACGTAGGGCTCTGCCGCTATGCCAGAGGAGAACGCCTATCCGCTACGAGGTTTATTCAAGGCTACGCTATAGACAGGATTCTATCCGTGCTCCATCTACTGGAACAGGAGGAGGATTACTTTCCCGACCCATTCGGGAATGAGAGGCGGTTAGAGAAGAGATACCCCCGTTTTGCGGAAATCATCGGAGACATGATTCAGGGATATGATCATGTTCCCGAATCGGCACTCCGCATTTTAAATTTCATAGAAGAAGTGTATCCAGTCAATCAAAGGTTAAGCGATGAGATACGGCGCTTGGCTAATCTAACTTGCCGATAGAAACAGCACGGTGAACCGTATCATAATACTAATCTATGGACGCTATATCACCGGGACTATGATGTTTTCGGATTTTTCGTGGACCATCCCGTCTTGTATCTGGTACCCGCCGCGCTGATCGTAGTAACCCTGATGCTTGCCGTGTTTCATTCGGCGCTGCGGCGGAAGCTGTATGGCCGTATCTACCAGGAGCTGAAAAGCAAACTAGGGATGAATGCCTCCTATTTGAAGCAAACTAGAATTAATTGCTCTAGTAGGAGGTTTTATTATGATTTTAAGCGAACTTTGGCTTCATTATGAAGCGGACAAACGAATCGAGGGGTTTAGTCCAAATACACTGAATGCATATGCTCTACAGCTCAGGATGCTGGTTACATATCTCGGGAATATAGATATTTCCGAGGTAACTCTGAATCTGCTAAAGGAATACTTAGCTAAGCAGTCAGATCGATTGAAGCCAAGTAGCCAAGGCCCAAAATGGATAAAGCAAATCCCTAAGTTTTTGATGGAGGAAGATGTAATTCATCTGAAGATCTCTTGTCAGATACTAAGAGAAACGGGAAGGGTTCAAAGCAAAGAGAAGATTACTTCACCACTGAGTGTAAATTAGATTTTATCCAAGGCATGCTGGGTCATGAAAAAGCTTCAACCACGCAAATCTATGCTCAGCTCCGTGGAGGGCGTCGGAGAGAACTGTATCGTCGATTTTTTTAGTATGTGTTAAAGGCGAATTCTCCTTTAGAGATCCGCCGCTTATTCAACGAACGGGCAGTTTAATGTAATAAAGCTGCGGAGGGAGTATACCATGGATTTAATTAAATCATATAACGCTTTTAATGAACTTAATCATTTTGTTGAGGATATTAGGAATCAAATTTCTGCATCGGCATCATCGGTTTTAGTCATGCAAAATAATCAAATAGTAAATGAGTTTTATTCTGGCAATCATGATAAATCTCCTAACAGTCGATCGATTGATGATGATTCGCAATTCAATATAGCATCAATTCGCAAAACATATCTTGGACTTGTTATTAGCCTTGCGCTCTATGAAGGGAAAATAAGAAGCATTAATGATTATGTAATTGATTATTTAGACGGTCTGAACGAAAACGTATTAATTAATACAACAATACGGCATCTTTTGACACACACGCACGGCTTACAAAGTCCAAACATAAGACTATTTCCGCCGGGAACAAACTGGAATTACAATAATGCTGGAGTTCATATACTTATTAGGGTTGTTGAAAAGGTCTTTGATCAATCTCTTGCACAAGTGTTGAAGGAACGAGTGTTTGTACCTTATGGATTTATAAATACAGGCTGGAGAAAAGAGAAAAATGATAAATTGGTGTGGGTTGGTGAAGATTACATAGACCATCAAGGCGGTGAGGCAAATTTATTTGTAAGTACACGAGATTTAGCCAATTGGGGAAACTTACATCTCACTAAGGGAAATTATATGGGTCAACAAATACTACCTAGTTTGATATTTGAACAAGCTGTTTCAATCGTAACTCCAAGCCAACTTGACGAAACGTCACCCCGGAATGGATTTTTTTGGTGGGTAAAAGACAAGAGCCGTCCCTTATCTGAGCTAGGGAATGATCTTCCAAAGGGTTCATATCAATCACTTGGTTTTTATGGAAATGCTGTATTAGTTATTCCTGAGTATAACGTAGTAGCAGTTAGAATGTTAAACCAACTTGATTCTAATCCACCAGAATATGATTATATCAAAGACATTCAAAGGTTCGGGAATTTAGTATTGAAATGTATATTGTCACAATAGTTTGGACGTTTAGGGTATAAACCTAACGGAGTTGGAAATCTGAGTCATTGATGGATGAAAGCATCCGACACAGGCTTTCTTGTTGCGCTAACCGGGAACGTTAGCACAGAAAACACATCATGAGACCGCCGCGGACCAATCGGGCGGCCTCATTGAGCTTCCTCGGACAGAATAACTTGGTCAAGTCACGGATATTTGAAAATGAAGAATGTTAAGGGATGTGTTATTAAAATGAGCCTACAGTTGGTGCCATTAAATATTCCGTCAGATTGGACTGTCGTATGGAATCATTTTTTCGAAATTAATCCCGATGACTTTCATGACGACTCATTTCCTTATGTATGGGAACTACATGAGGATATATTCTATTTTAGAAATGAAAAGAAAGGATTAATTTTGGATTTAGGATGGTATCCAGCTATGAGTTCAGAGGGTGCGTATACATTGTATTTAGTAAAAATAGGTGATGAAGAAACTGGAGCCGAATATTGGGCTAATCCTATTTTGAAATATCGTTCCCGCAACATTAACGAGATAACAAATAAAATCCATGAAGTCCTCGATAAAGAGCAATCTGATTCGTCCGAAACAAAGTAAATCATTGAGCAAAAGGAGAACGATAGTTGATTCAAACAAGGAGCAGTTTGCCACGGCAGAGCTGCTCCTTGTTTTCGTTAAGCTAAAGGGCAGTTTAGCACGCCTTGTAAGCAACAAATAGAGCCTTTGAATAAGAACCTTTACAGAAATGAACCTTTGTATCAGCTAAATTTGTCTATTACTTAGCTAGCTATGAGGGGGAAGGGTAGCGTTTGACTATTCGCTTTTAAAGGGAAGTTAATCATTTTGGGACTGTCAGCCTTTTTTGGTATCTTTCCCGATCTTTTAGGACCACGTGGTATTTCGCCATGGTCACATTCCATTATAGTAATGGGACTTGTCATGGTTCCATTAGTGTATTTATTAGGGTTTTTTCTAAAAAAATACTCTTATATCAAACTGTATTTATGTTTCGCGGGGAGCGTATTGGGGCACATTCTCGTAGACTATCTGGGACATGGGGTACATTTGGTATATCCGCTTTCAAAACAAGCCTATACATTGCCATTGATTTATCTCGGAGACCCTACGGTATGGGTGCCAATGTTACTTGGTGTAATTATATTTATTCTTCCGACGGTATATAAAGGAAAATGGGTATTAAATACAATGTTTGCTGTATTTATTGTCATCTATCTCGGTCTTAAACTTGTATTGCTTGCGCAAATTGAGCAAAGTGTTCCCCATAAGTTCATACTTACTCAGAAGGCAATTGTAAAGGTTTATCCGTTAGGGGAATATCAGGTAAAAAAAATAGCGGATTTTTGGAAAATGGGGTTTGATGTAACAGATTCACAAAGAGCCATCAGGGGGATAGTACCTCTGTTGGGCGGAGATACTCAGTTGCACTCAAACGTTATTTTTTTGATGGAGGGAGACATCGTCGTAAGTAAGACTGGTAAGGATGGGATCGAAGATGTGTATAGAGTGCCAAATTCTAAAAATGAAACTTCATTTGAAGTTATAGAGGAGAAAAATGTAGGGTCTGACGAAATGGTTATTGCACGGGATCGGGAGGGGAATACCCACCAGTTTATATTTAGGGATGGGAAGTGGATACCCTAAGAGTTGTATGTAGGGGCGTGGCGTGCCTAATGTTAAATGAAAATAAACTATTAGACTGAAAAATAAAGTATTAGACTCGGAAAATAAAGTTGTAGACTGAGAAAATAGAGTGTTAGATTGTCATGGCCTTATTAAGCTATACGAACGGGCAGTTTAGTGCGAACTTGTTCAGGAAGGAAAACACAGACCCGATCTGGAATTTATTTAAATATTATTTTAGGAGGACTAGGCCTATCTCCCTTATAATCAATGTATACAAAACGAGGTGGGTGTTCATATGGAAGATGTGTTCAATGCGCTACCAGTTTTAGAGACCAATCGACTTAAACTAAGAAAGATAACATTAGAAGATGCAGAGGATATGTATTATTACTGTTCTAATGAGGAAGTACCGAAGTACGCTTCTTGGAATCCTCACAAAACAATCACAGAAACAAAAGAGGCGATTGAGCGGGTACTTATCCAGTTGAACAATAAGAGCTTGGTTCATTGGGGTATTGAATATAAAGAAAATAGTAGATTGATTGGTACAATAGAGTTCGCCACATGGGATAGACAGCATAAAATTTCCGAAATTGGATATGCCTTATCACCGGATTATTGGGGAAAGGGTATCGCAACGGAAGCCGTAAGAAAAGTTATTAAATTCGGTTTTACCAATATGGACTTGGTTCGTATTCAAGCGAAATGCTATTTAGAAAATATCGGTTCAGCACGAGTTATGGAAAAGGCGGAAATGTCATTTGAAGGGATTATTAGAAAGGGGCTCTTCATAAAAGGGAGACATCAGGATTTAAAAATGTACTCCATACTAAAGGATGAGTTTCAAACTATATGCTGAACTAAATTTAGTTTGATACACGCATAAGAACAAGCCAGTCGATTCAACTAACGGGCAGATTAGCGCAGGCTCTATATATATCAAAGGTCATGATAGAATTTGGAAGAGAATATATACAATCCGAAAGAGAAAATACCATACCGAAAGTGAGCGGGAACAGTATGGACTATAAGTGGAGCAAGATCAGAGAAAAAATAGCATCCAGTGATACCAGTGCGCGTCGCAAATATGAAAAATCCGGCCGTGAAATCAATGTTGCGGCAAGATACCAATTTAACCACTTGTCAGATTTCGTCCTATTGAAAGTCGCATTTTATGCGGCTTTTTTTGATTAATGGGATCAAGTTCGAAATTGAGCGGCCTTATCATACTCATGTTACATCTTCTTTAAATTGTCGACAAAGAAATTTTAAACAATTTTGCTACTCAAGTCTCAAGACCTATTCACCAAATAATTCTAAAATTGAACAGATGTGTTTCACAATCAACATTGATCCTATTCAAACATCTTACAAAAGAAAAGCACGTTAAATTACTCAGTCGGAGGAATCACTATTTTGAGAAAGCTATCTTTCGTTATTGCCATTATTATGTTAGGTGCAATGTTGTCCGCTTGTTCTGCCATTACATCCACCGTGGATCAAGCGCCTGCAGGCGTTACGTCCGCTGAGAGCAAAGAAATCGATAAATACAATGCGTATGTGAGGCTGAATAACTTGATGACAGGCAGAATCAATGAAGTTATGGTTCATTATTTCGAGAAGTTCGGAGTGGATACACAGCCTGTAATCGAGAAGAACTTCAGCTTCATCATGCTCGGCGTTGCTGAAACTGAGCGGGAAGCTGTTGATAAAGCGAACGGTTATACCGCAAGCCAACCTGCTTTTGCGAACGCAGACCCCATAGTGACCAAACTGACACCGGTCATCAAAGATCTGTTGTCCGTCCTGGACGATATGAAAGCCTACTATGATACAAGAGGCTACGTGGATGATGATTTCGTAAAAGGAAAACAGCTGCATACCAAGCTGGTAAGTGCCAATCTCGCTTACGAGACTGTCGCCAAACCATACTTCACGGCTTTGCAAAAATTGGGTAACGAGCAGCGTCTGGCTGAACTGCAAAAACTCCAGGATTCAGACCAGCAGATCAGGTATAATGCCTTGAAGTTCATGATAGATGCCGAGGCTACGGCCATTGAAATGGATGAACAGGGAATCACAGCCGACAATGTGCTGAAGCTTGATATGACGAAGTTTAAAGCCAAATACGACATCATGACCGCAGATCTGAGTGCGCTCATGACAATCTCAAAAGACAAGAAAAGAATTCAAAAAGAAGGGATTAACAGCTTCAGTATCGGGAGTTATGTAGATTCAGCCACTGAGGCAAAAGCGGCCGCTTCAAAAATCATTGAACGTATCAATAAGCAGGAACCTGTATCTGATTCTGACCTGAACGGCCAGTTCCTGAACACTACGGATGGTACACCTGAGAATTTCAATTATAAGCTAAGCAAGGCAGTCGAACGATATAATGAAATGAATTAAGCGTGTCTAACAATTGGGGCTGCGAAATCAAATACGGAATTCCGGTAACGAACAAGCCTTATCCGCGAATGGAACGCGGATAAGAGAGGCGAAAAATATTTTACTGAAGAATTATTCGTTAGAACTTAAACAGGGACAGAGAATAAGCTCAAAAAGACTTGGAGGAAAATAAGACACTGAGGCTGTTATACAAGAATCTCTAGACATAATTGGTCGTTACGCTCCCTCGGGTACGATAGTTGAACAATTGCGTAAGCAGATAAAGTAACATGTGCCGCTTCTTGCGAAGCGGTTTTTTTGTAACATTTAGCCCTTCATAAAGTGGCTTTACAGCATTTGAGGCCAATGGTTAGGCTAGTTTTGTTAAAATCGCCTGATGCATTTAATAGAGCCCTTTCCTTAAGGATACAGGCTCTTTTTATTATGCTCTTCATTTTATTCAGCCGCTTAGTGTCCATGATGTGATGGACAACCAATATTTACAATGGCGGGACCGAGATTTGGAAATAAAGGTTTGGCCCTTAAAGGATTGGGTTATTACGCTTTAGTGTCTACGCTCTGCTCTTAACGAAAATATAGACAAAAACCCTATATAAAGTGAACTTATAAAACTATAAGAGGCAAAAGTGCGGAGGGGAAGTTTGGATCTGGAGGAGCGAATGCGTCCGCCTTTATGTTTGGATTTCTACCGCAGCTAGCGGTTTAAATCAGGAAATCCAAACATAACAGCGGCCGGAAGTTCAAACATTCCCCGCAGTCACGGCCTAGCCGATATATACTGCACTCAAGCCTCATTTTTTAATGTATATAAGCGCTTACAAAAAAGAGTTGAAACGTTTCCAATTTGGTGCTATCATGGGTTCAGAAGCAAAGGTGGGAAGTAAATGCTAAGTATTAAAGACGTAGCGCAATTGGCTGGAGTAGCTGTTGGAACCGTATCCCGTGTGATTAATAACTCGGGTGCCGTGAAGCCGGAGACGCGTAGAAGAGTAGAGCAGGCCATTCAGGAATTAAATTATGTCCCGAATGAAGTCGCCCGGAATTTTAAAATGCAAAAATCCAAAATGGTAGCGCTGCTGCTTCCGAGTATTTGGCATCCCTTTTTCTCGGAGCTTGCCTACTACATTGAAGATGAACTGGATCGGGAAGGCTATAAGCTTATGCTGTGCAACAGCAGCGGCAAGCCGGAGAAAGAGCTGTATTATCTGGAGATGCTGCAGCAAAATAAGGTAGCAGGGATTGTGGGAATTACCTACAATGATATCGAGTCCAGTGTGAGCACCGATATCCCGATTGTGAGCATTGACCGTCATTTCAGCAAGAAAATCACATGTGTAACTTCGGATAATTATGAAGGAGGACGATTGGCACTCAGGGAACTGGTCAAAGCAGGGGCCCGGAAGCCGGCCTTTATGGGCAGTGTAACCGCTGTTTACAGTGAGACGATGAAGCGCAGAGAAGGTTTTGTCGATGAAGCTAAGGCGATGGGAGTGGACTATGTGGTCTACGAGAAACCCGATCCCGTGACTGACGATGACATCTATTACGGAGAGTTTCTCCGAGATCATGCGGATGTGGACGGAGTGTTTGCCATTACGGATATGTTCGCCGCCAAGTATATAGAGAGAGCACGTGAGCAGAACATCCGGGTACCGGAGGATGTAAAGGTGGTCGGATACGACGGCATTCAGGACCACGCTTATTTTCACCCGCTGATATCCACGATCAGACAGCCTGTAGAAGAGATGGCACGTATGACGATCCAATTACTCTATAAGAAAATCCGGGGTGAAAGCCTGGATCTGGAAACCTACCGGCTTCCTGTAACCTTTCGTCCGGGCGAGACCACATAATTTTTTTGTTTCAAGTTGGAAACGTTTCAATTCCACGGGACGTTTCGTTCAAAATTGGAAACGTTTCAATTTTATCCGAGAACGCTTCCAGAATAAACTGACACATGATTATAGAAAAGGGGAGTGAGCCAATGGCATCAAGAGACGCAGCTGTCAATCCGGTACATGTGAGAACAAACCGCAGGCTATGGACACGGATTAAACGTGATTACGAACTGTATCTGTTTTTACTGCCAATCATCGTAGTGTATCTGCTGTTTAAGTATTATCCGATGTACGGGATCCAAATCGCCTTCAAGGATTTCTCGGCCAGCCGGGGAATCTGGGGAAGCGAGTGGGTGGGCTTCAAGCATTTTGTTGATTTTTTCAATGACTATAATTTCTGGCCGATTATCAAAAATACCGTGATTCTCAGCTTTTCATCGCTTGTATTTAGTTTCCCGGTTCCGATTATCATTGCGATTATGCTGAACCAGATGCTCGCCAAACGATATAAAAAATTTGTGCAAACCGTAATTTATGCTCCCCATTTCATCTCCACCGTTGTCCTTGTCGGCATGCTGAATGTATTCCTGTCGCCGAACAGCGGCATCGTCAATCACGTGATCAGCTGGTTCGGCGGAGAGCCTATTCTTTTTATGGCTGATGAGGGCTGGTTTCGTCCTCTGTATATCCTGTCCGGCATCTGGCAGGAGACCGGCTTTGCCACCATTATCTATCTGGCTTCTCTGGCGGGAATTAATCCGGAGCTTCATGAAGCGGCGGTTATGGATGGGGCCAGCAAATGGAAGCGGGTGTGGAATGTGGACATTCCCGGGATTCTCCCAACCATCGTCATCCTGCTGATTCTGGCGCTCGGCAATATGATGAGCATCGGGTTTGAAAAGGCTTTTCTGATGCAGAGCGATTTGAATTATGCCACCTCCAATATTATTCCGACCTATGTATACGAGATGGGGATCCAGAAGGCCCAGTACAGCTTTTCGACCGCAGTCGGGCTGTTTAATTCCCTGATCAACATCATTCTGATCTTTACGGTCAACCGGATTGCCAGAAAATTGACAGAAACCAGCTTGTGGTAAGGGGGAACCAGCGATGAATTCATTATTGAAAAGAAAGACCAGAGGCGATATGTGGTTCGATACCATCAATTATGTCCTGCTCACGATTGTGATGCTGCTGGTGTTGTATCCGCTTTATTTTGTACTTAATGCCTCGTTCAGTGATCCCGATTTGATTTATTCCGGCGAAGTCTGGCTGTTCCCCAAGGGTTTTACGCTGGATGGCTATGAACGGATATTCAGTGACGCCGCAATATGGACTGGGTATGCCAATTCTATAGTATATGCGGTGGTCGGCACGGTGATTGGAGTTGCTATAACAGTCTTTGCAGCGTATCCGCTGGCCCGCAAGGACCTGTTCGGCAAATCGTTCATCATGTGGTTCCTGCTGGTTACCATGTTTTTTAGCGGCGGTCTGATCCCGACTTATCTGCTGATTAAAGATCTGCATATGCTGAACACGATCTGGGCGCTGGTTCTTCCCGGAGCCGGGGGTGTATTCAACGTCATTATTGTGCGTACCTTTTTTCAATCCTCCATACCAGATGAGATGTGGGAAGCGGCTTCCATTGATGGCTGTTCCAATACCCGCTTTTTCTGGAGTATCGTCATGCCTCTATCCAAATCCATTATTGCGGTCATGGTGCTGTATCATGTGGTTGGTTTTTGGAACGGTTTCTTTGATGCCCTGATTTACTTGAATGACGAGCACAAATATCCGCTGCAACTCGTGCTCAGGAATATCCTGGTTCAAAATCAGGTGAGCACTGGAATGATGGCTGATGTGGAGTCCTATGCGGCGAAGATGCGGGTCACCGAGCTGATTAAGTATGGAGTAATTATCGTTGCGAGTGTTCCGCTGCTCGTGTTATATCCCTTCCTGCAAAAATACTTCGTTAAAGGGGTGATGATCGGTTCCATCAAAGGATAATTCCGGGTGAGCGGGGCAAAGGATGAGGTCAATCTGCCATGCTGTTATGTTTTCGATGTACATCCAAGGGGAGGTTCACAAAAATGAAATCTGTATGGAAAAGCACAGGAATTTTAATGGTGGCTGCAGTATTTGCACTGGGCGGATGCTCGGGCGGAGGAAACGCGGTGAATCAGGAAGGTCAGGCGGATGACGCTGCCAATTTCAATAAGACCGGTCTGCCGATCGTCAAGAATGCGGTAACCCTTAAGATGGTGTCTCCGAAATCTTCTCTTGCTCCGGTCTATTCCGAGATGGAAATCTTCAAAAGACTGCAAAAGAGCACGAATGTGGATATCGATTGGGAGAACATACCGGATACCGACTTTGCGGAAAAGAAAAACCTGCTGCTGGCCAGCGGAAACCTGCCGGATGCATTTTACGGCGCGGGACTCTCCGATTACGAACTGGCCAATTACGGTGAAGATGGCACCCTCATTCCGCTTGAAGATCTGATCGATCAATATGCGCCTAACTTGAAAGCGCTCTTAGAGAAAAGACCGGATATCCGTAGCGCGATTACGGCACCGGACGGGCATATTTACGGGTTGCCGTCATGGGAAGAAAACGATCTGGGGACCAACCCTTTTTTTCATTCCATCAACAAAGCCTGGCTGGATAAATTGGGGTTAAGCGTGCCTCAGACACTGGACGAATATACGGATGCTCTGCTCGCCTTCAAAACGCAGGACCCGAACGGAAACGGCAAAGCCGATGAAATCCCATTAAGCTTCATGCATATGCAGTGGTGTATGGATATCGCCGGAATATTCGGAGCTTTTGGCCTGCCTGACAACTTGGAGCACCGCATTGTCCGTGACGGTAAAGTGATCTTCACGGCCAATCAGCCTGAATACAAGGAGGCGCTGAAATATTTTAACGAAAAGTGGTATAAGCAGGGATTGATCGATCCCGAATCGTTTACTCAGGACGCGCCTCAATATCTGGCAAAGGGAAAATCAACGGAGGAGACATTGGGGTCCTTTATATGGTGGGAGATTGAAGAAGTTGTCGGCGCCGACCGCGGCAAAGATTATGTGCTGCTGTCTCCGCTGAAAGGACCACATGGAGATCAGACCATCGGACGCGGTAATGGCGGAGGCCCTGCACACGGCGCATTCGCTATTACCAAGGAAAACCGCTATCCCGAAGTCACCATGAGATGGGTGGATGAGCAGTATGAACCTTACATGGCTGCACAGATGCACTGGGGTCCGCTGGATGTGGTCTACAAAAAAGACAATAACGGTAAACTGGTCGCACTGCCGTTGCCCGAAGGAACATCGGCGGGTGAATTTCGTCAGACGGTTGCTCCTGGGGCCGGTGCTCCCGGGGTCATCACCAAACAGGATTTGGGCGTTGTCGTTGACCTTGAACCCCGTGCCCAGCAGCGCGTCGATGATCTGAAAAAGTACTACGATCCTTACATGGAAAAAGAAAATTATCCAACCATTTTCTTTGAGCCTGACGAGCTGGATAAGATTAATCAGATTGAACCCGCACTGATCAAATACGTGAATACACAAAGAGGCAAGTTCATTGTTGACGGCGGTGTGGATGAAGAGTGGGATAACTACGTGAAGACACTTGAAAAAATGGGGCTGAAGGAGCTGATGGAAATCTATCAGACCGGCCTGGACCGTTACAATGCAGCCTTGAAGAAATAAATCTGAGGTTTGCAGTGCAGAAAATATATGGATAGATGGGGTGGCACCGTGCTTAATGTAAAGAAAAGTTATACCGAACAATTCCGTCCACAGTTTCATTTGACGCCGCCGGCGCAGTGGATGAACGATCCGAACGGCTTGGTTTTATATGAGGGTGAATACCATTTCTTCTATCAGCACCATCCCCATAGTAACGTTTGGGGACCGATGCACTGGGGACACGCAGTCAGCCGCGATCTGATGCATTGGGAGCATCTTCCGGTCGCACTGGAGCCGGATGAACATGGCCATATCTTCTCCGGGTGCTGCGTTGTGGATTGGAACGACAGTACTGGCTTGTTCGAAGGCAGCCATGGCTTAGTCGCTCTGTTTACCCACGCGGATCAACACCCTGAGACCGGCCAGCCGCGGCAGCGGCAGAGCCTTGCTTACAGCAGGGACAAGGGACGGAGCTGGAGCAAATACAAAGGGAATCCGGTCCTTGAAGAATCCGGCCTAATTGATTTCCGCGATCCCAAGGTGTTCTGGCATCAGGAGACGGACCGCTGGATAATGCTGCTCGCTGCTGGTGACCATATTCGTTTCTATCAATCTGAAAATCTGCAGGAATGGGAGTATTCAGGTGAATTCGGAAGTAGGGATGGCTCCCATGACGGAGTCTGGGAATGTCCGGATCTGTTTGAACTGCCTGTAGAGATGAGCGGCGGAATTAGCAAATGGGTGCTGATTGTCAGTATCGGAGATCATCCCTCCTACCCGGAGGGATCGCGGACGCAGTATTTTGTCGGCCATTTCGACGGACGAAGCTTCGTGAATGAAGATTCCGCGAATTCTATTCGCTGGCTCGATCACGGACGGGATAATTACGCAGGCGTCACCTGGTCCAACAGTCCGGACGAAGACGGGCGGCGCCTGTTCATCGGCTGGATGAGCAATTGGAAGTATGCCAATCTCACACCGACTGAAAGCTGGAGAGGCGCGATGACATTGCCAAGATCGTTGTCACTGCGTGAGCAGGACGGTGATATTATACTCATCCAGACGCCGGTCCGGGAAGCAACCGGGCTTCGGAAACAAACGAAGGAGCTAAGGGGGATCACCCTTGCTCCCCATACACCTTTTAGAACGGAGGTTCAGGACGATTTGCTGGAGATTGAAGCCGAATTTGAAGCCGGTTCTTCCAGCGAGATCATCATCAAGCTGCAGTATTCTGAGCCAAACGAGACGCTGATTGGCTATAACTCCCGGGAGCAATGGCTCTATATCGACCGGAGCGCATCCGGACTGACAAGCTTTCATGAGGCTTTTGCCTGCCGGCATGGTGCGCGGCTGAGACCCTCCCAAGGAAGAGTGAAGCTGCATCTTTTCCTGGACCGTAGTTCCATCGAGCTATTCGCGGATGATGGCAGCGTGGTGCTCACGGATCTAATCTTTCCCGAGGGGACGGTCCGCAGTATTGAATTCAGTACAGATTCGGGTGAAGCCGTACTAACTTCGCTCTGCATTCATTCTTTGGATTCTATTTATGCTTTGGAGGAAACGTCATATGCCGGAAAATAAGGGTCTGCTTAAATACTGGGCATTTGATGAAGGGGCCGGAGACCGGGTGAAGGAAAACATCTCCGGGCATTCGGATGAAATCTATGATGTCTTTAAGCAGCCGAAGTTCACAGATAGCCGGGACCCGCAGTGGAGGCGGGGCGTAAGCGGGAATTGTCTGCTGCTGGACGGCTATTCAACGTATATTGCCCATGAGGATCGGCAGGGGGATGGAGAGAATAGGCCAAACTCGCTAAGTGTCGGAGCTTGGGTGGCCCCGCGTTCTTATGAATGGGGAGATGAAGGCAGACTATCCGCCATAGTGAACTGCCATGACCGGGAGAACAACCGCGGCTACCTGCTGGGCATGTATCGGCACGGAGCCTGGTCCTTCCAGATCGGGCTCGAATCGGGGGAATGGGTAGAACTGTGGTCACCGGACGGATACGAGCTGCGCAAGAATGAATGGTCTTGCATCAGTGCTGTATTCGACAGTGAACAGGGAATGATGAAGCTGTATCTGAACGGGGACGAGATTGCCTCGCTCGCTCTCCCTGCCGGTGCGAAGATCGCCCCTTCTCTGGACCGGAAGCTATTAATCGGCAGAAATAACGAGAGCCTCCGCTTGGCGGGAGCCTTCCAGCTGCATATGTTCGCCGGCTTGATCGACGAGCTCAAGCTGTATGGCAGAGCGCTTCAGGCAGAAGAGGTAGCGAAGGCTTACAGAGTGATTTGTGATAACCATGGAGGAAAACATCCGGAGCTTGCCTATGATGAGATCAAGCTTGACCGGACCCCGCTGCTTCATGACAGGCACCGGCCGCAATATCATGTCAGTCCTCCGGCACACTGGATGAACGAGCCGCATGCACCTGTATATTTTAACAGGAAATACCATTTGTTTTATCAGCATAATCCCCAGGGTCCCTTTTTTCATCAGATTCATTGGGGACATTGGGTGAGTGAAGATCTGGTGAACTGGAGGGACCTGCCTGTAGCTCTTGCGCCGGAAAAGGATCATCTGGCTCCCGACGGCATCTGGTCAGGCAGTGCGAGCTATGATTCCAGCGGCCAGCCCGTGCTGTTCTTCACTGCCGGCAATAATAGTGTCACTCCGGATCAGAGCGTTGCTTTGGCCAGAAGCACCTATCTTCAGGACGGAGACTCCGATCTGGTACGCTGGATCAAACATCCGGAGCCGCTGATTGTGCAGGAGCAGGGCTTGGGGTTAACCCGTGACTTCCGGGACCCGTTCGTCTGGAAGGAAGACAATGTCTGGTATGCACTGGTAGGCTCCGGCGTGGAGGGAGCAGGGGGGACAGCACTTGCTTATATATCCACGGACATGATCCATTGGACGTACAAAGGGCATTTTTACCGTGCTGATTTCGGCAAATATTCTTTTCTGGGTCCAATCTGGGAGCTTCCGGTACTTCTTCCGCTGGGAAGAGATGCGGCAGGTGCAGAAAAACATCTGTTCCTGATCAGCCCTGTAGGCCAAGGAGCCGATGTCGAAGTATTTTACTGGATGGGCACACTGGACCGCGAGATGTTATCTTTTACCCCGGATCAAGAAGAGCCGCAGCTGATCGATGTGGGAGACTTTCATTTTACCGGTCCGAGCGGAATGGTTGATCCCAAGACCGGCAGAGCGATCATCTTTACGATTGCCCAGGGTGAGCGGACTCCGGAGCTGGAATATGCATCGGGCTGGGCGCATAACGGCGGCCTGCCGCTGAACGTATATCTGCGGGAAGACGGGCGGCTTGGCATCGAACCCATTCAAGAACTTCAGTCACTTCGGGGCGAGCAGCTGATTTCAATTACCGGCAAGTCACTGAAAGAAACCAACGGACTGCTGGAACAGATCCGGGGGGATATGCTGGAAATTCGCTTGGAAATGAAAATAGATCACCAAGGCCGTAGCGGAATCAAAGTCAGAGTTACACCGGACGGTGAAGAAGAGACACTTCTGTACTATCATGCAGGAAAATCTTTATTGGCGGCCGACCGTACACGCACAACGCTTGACCCGGAGGAGAGAACCAGAGGAATTCAAGGCGGAACGCTGGAGCTGCACGGCGAAAATCTGAAGCTGCATATCTACCTGGACCGTTCGATGATCGAAGTCTATGCCAATGGGTTGAAAAGTCTGACAACCCGGGCTTACCCGAGCCGGAAGGATGCTCTGGGAGTTACTCTGTGGGCAGATGGAGAGGCAGTTGTGCAGTCGCTGGAAATATGGGAAATGAAGCCGGTCTGGAAATAAGGAGGGACATGAATGAAAGAATTTTTTTATCGTCCGGACAATGCTTGGGTAGGGGATGTCATCCCCTATTATGAAGACGGAGAGTTTAAGCTATTTTATCTGCACGGGTGGAGAGACAACTACCGGGAAGGTCTCGATCATGGCTGGCATTTGCTTGGAACGAAAGATTTCGTGAATTACAGAGAAGATGGAGCTTGCAAAATTGAAGGCGGGACCGGCCATATTCTCAAAGTGGATGATGTCTATCATATGTTTTACTGTATTTTTCCCGAAGGGAAACAGTTCGCCTGCCATGCGATCAGCAAGGATCTGAAAACATGGGAGCCGATTCCTGAAGACACTTTTGGTCCGGATGGCGAAATTTATGAACTGGCGGACTGGCGTGATCCCTTTGTATTCTGGAATGAAGAAGAAGGCCAATACTGGATGCTGATCGCTGCCCTGGCGAAAGGACCGACGAACCGGAAAGGCTGCACCGGTCTGCTGACGTCCAAGGATCTGAAGCATTGGGAATACCGCGAGCCGCTATACGCACCGAACCTCCATGTAGGAGCGCATGAGTGCCCGGACTTGTTCCGGATGGGAGATTGGTGGTATCTGATCTACTCTTCTTATACGGGGCGTTTCGGCACTTTTTACCGGATGAGCCGGTCTTTAAACGGGCCGTGGATTACACCGCAGGAAGAGGCGTTTGACGGACGTGCTTATTATGCGGCCAAGTCGGTATCCGATGGACAGAAACGTTATTTGTTCGGCTGGAATCCGACAAAAGATGACGATCTGTTCGGCTGGAACCCGCCGAAAGCCTCAGGCAAAGATTATGACACCTGGGATTGGGGCGGCAATATGATTGTACATGAAATTATTCAACGCCCGGACGGAACACTCGGTGTGAATGTCCCAGAAACCGTAGACTCTGCTTTTGCCAAGCAGGTGGCCGCGAACTTTCATGGAGTTGCCGGAGACTGGTCGATCACGGACGATGTACTTCTGTGCGAATCCCCATATGCGTTTGCCGGCTGTATCTCGCAGGAGGAACTGCCTGATTTGTGCAAGATTTCTACAGACGTTCGATTCTCCGGGGCGACCCAAGGACTGGGGCTTATGCTTCGGGCAGGCGAAAGTCTGGATTTTGCCTACTACATCACGCTGGAACCCCATCGGGGCCGCATTACCTTCCGTGGACCGATTATGCAATCTGAGGAGGGAGGCAAAACCTTCCCTTACGAGGTCGAACTGGAACGTCCGCTCAAGCTGCTGCCGGAACAGGAATACGAGCTAAAGGTATTTATTGACGGTACCATTTGCGAGATTTATGTCGGCGGGGATGTGGCGATGAGTGCCAGAATGTACGATATTCAGCATGGCAAGCTCGCCATGTTCGTCAGCCAGGGCTCAGCGGAATTTAATCGGGTGAAGATTGAAACTGTAGGAGCCGATTAGGCTCTTAAATAAGAGCAATATATGAGCGCATCCGGTTAACTTCATGCTTTTCATGTTCATGTTAAGAACAACCATTTTTATTGAATGAAATGGTTGTTCTTTTCACATAGATGTATGTGGATATTCACCCCCCCACATTGAAAGCGCTTCATTCGTTTTTTTCTCCTATTTGACCTATGACTATTCATCCTTGCACAAGGAGAGCACCTCGAAATCAGGTATCAATGTTTACATGAATAAGAAATTATGAAGGAGGCTCTTGAATGAGTATAGTCAAAGGAAGAAAACCTTGGATCTCCAGAATGGTTATAGGGGTGATGGTTCTTCAGCTTGTAGCTCCCGGAATCTCGGCCGCAGCCGAATCCAAGGCTGATGTTGAGGAAGCACTCAGTCCACAGGTGAACATGGGATTGTCGGTTACGGATGCGGTCTATCATATTCCCAAGGCTGACGAGGGGTTGTCAGTTACGGATACAGTCTATCAAATCCAAAATCCAAGCTTCGAAACTGGGGATATGTCAGGCTGGACGGTTGTCAGAGGTCAAGCGTTCGGTCAGGACAGCGTATCGGATGAAACCACTTGGTGGGCGGAACAAATCCCGTACAACCAGGAAGGCACTTATCACCTAAACGGCTGGAAGCATGACGAGGCTGCGACCGGTGTGCTTCGTTCCAGCACCTTCGAGCTGGACGGAAGCGGCTGGATCAGCTTCAAGCTTGGCGGTGCCAAAAATCCAAACAAGGCATATGTAAATATCGTGGAAGCCCAGACGGGGCAAGTCATTGCCCGGTATGGCAATAGCGCCTTCGCTGACGTTGGCTTCCCGAATCCCGACCAGGGCTTGCGGCTTGCCAATATGGAGCAATATAAGGCGGATCTTTCCGAATATTTGGGCAAAAAGCTGTATGTGGAGATCGTCGACAACGCAACCACGGATTGGGGCGTGGTCTTTGCGGATGCCTTCTTTATGTACCATGAAGCCGAGCCGGCTGAAGGAATTGCCGCCACGGATATCAAGCCGGATTTTAAACGCTATCAAATTGAGAATCCCAGCTTTGAAACCGGGAACTTAACAGGCTGGACGGTTGTAGAAGGAGAAGCGTTTGGTCCAAACAGCGTGTCGGACGAAACCACCTATTGGGTTGAACAAATCCCGTATAACCAGGAAGGCACTTATCATTTAAACGGATTGAAGTATAACGAGACTGCGACAGGTAAGCTTCGTTCCAGCACCTTCGAGCTGGGCGGAACAGGCTGGATTACCTTCAGATTGGGCGGAGGCAAGCATACGGATCAAGTGTATGTGAACGTCATCAATGCGGACACAGGTGAACTGATTGCCAGGTACGGTAACACCGAATTTAACGAGTCCGGGTTCCCGTATCCGGCACAGGGCCTGAGACTCGCGAATATGGAGCAATATAAAGCCGATCTCTCCAAGTATATCGGGAAGAAGCTGTATGTGGAGATCGTCGATAATGGGCACGCGGATTGGGGAGTAATCTTTGCGGACGCCTTCCACTCCTTCAATGAACTCGTGCCGGAAGAAGGAGTCATGGCAGATAACATTATGCCGACTGAAATCCAGAATCCCAGCTTTGAAACCGGAAATTTAGAGAGCTGGATCGTTGAGGGCAACGCTTTTCAAGTGAATAATGATGCTCAAGCTGGTAAAGAAGGGAATTATTATGCCAAATCCTCCTTGGAAGGACAGGGCTCGATTACCTCTAGCACCTTCACACTTCAGGGAACCGGGACTATTAACTTCACTGTTTTAGACATCGACAACCCGGCGGACGCTTACGTCGCATTATATGATGCCAGCACTAATACGTTGCTTGAAAAGACCGGGGATGTCAGTGCGAATGAGAAGATTTCCTGGAAAATGCAGAAGCACTACAATAAGAGGCTTTATGTCAAAGTTATCGATCAATCCAATCAAGCACTTATCTCCGTTGACGCTTTTCAAGCGAATAGTACGGGAACGATTTTCTACATGAATCTTGATGAAGGCGCAGGAAAAAAGGCGCTGGAGGAAGTAAGCAATCTTGAACACGATGTGAACTATGTATTTAACAACGCCAGATACATGGACTCCAAAGAACCGAGATGGACTCCGCGCGGAGTAAAAGGCGGCGCCCTGCTGTTCGATGGATACTCGAATGATATCGGGGTCAATGCAAAGGATGCCGTTCCTGTAAGCGACGCGTTGACGCTTGAAGCTTGGGTCGCGCCGCGCAGCTACGAATGGGGCGACGGAAACAAGCTGTCTGCTATCGTGGGCCAGTCCGATCAGGATAAGGCAGAAGGCTTCGCGCTTGGCATGTACCGGCACGGCACATGGTCGATGCAGGTCGGGATTGGCGGCCAGTGGATTCAGGTATGGGTCAAAGATCATCCACTCGAAAAATACAAGTGGAATTACGTGGCGGCTACGTTCGACAAAAAGGACGGAATGATTAAGTTGTACCTAAACGGTCAGGAAGTGGCTTCTGAGGCGACCCCTGTCAACGTTCCGATCACACCTTCTACGGAAAACCTGATTATCGGGAAAAACAATAGACCTGTAGAGTTTGCGGGATTGTTCTCCTACAATATGTTCAGCGGACTCATCGATGAAGTGAAGCTGCAGAACAAAGCGCTTACGGGTCAGGAGATCCTTGCTGAGTATGAGACTGTAAAGACGCTTCACGGCGGCACGGTTCCGGAAATTCCAAATGGCGATATTGATGAGGACCCTAGTGTATTCGACGGTGATCAGCACCGTCCGCAGTACCATGCGATGCCTCCGCAAAACTGGATGAATGAAGCGCATGCACCGATTTATTATAACGGCCAATACCATTTATTTTATCAGCATAACCCGCAAGGTCCATACTGGCATCAAATCCACTGGGGACATTGGGTGAGTGACGATATGGTACATTGGGAAAATGTGCGGCCTGCCCTTGCCCCCGATGCGGGCACGCTTGATCCGGACGGCGCATGGTCAGGCAGCGCAGCGTATGACCGCGACGGAAATCCCGTTCTGTTCTATACCGCCGGCAATGACTCCCTGTCTCCGAATCAAAGAACAGGGCTGGCGACTCCGGCGGATTTGTCCGACCCCAATCTGGAGCAATGGGTGAAATATCCTGAACCGGTAACGGAACAGAACGGGAATGGCATCCATAACGAGTTTCGGGACCCATTTGTATGGTACGACGAAGAGGTAGACAAGTGGTATCAGTTAGTGACCTCCGGTCTCCAAGACTTCAGCAGCGGCACAGCTTTGGTGTATGTGTCAGATGATATGTACAACTGGGAATATAAGGGGCCTTTATACGTTAGTGACAGAAGCCTGTATCCGGAGCTCGGTACGGTATGGGAACTGCCGGTATTGTTGCCGTTAGGCAAGGACAGTACAGGCAAGCAAAAGTATATTTTCATGGTTAATCCCCATGAGAAACCGGAGCAAGTGCCTCCAGCTAACGATGTGCAAAGAGATGTTGAGGTCTTTTACTGGATTGGCACCTGGGACCGGGATCACTTCAAATTTATACCTGACCAGGAGGCGCCATCCAAAATGGATGTGGGCGATGGCTATTTAACCGCAGAGAGCGGTATGGTCACACCTGACGGAAGAACGGTCGTTTACTCCATGGTGCAGAATGTAAGAACACCACAGGCTGAATATCAAGCCGGTTGGGCTCATAATCTGGCGCTGCCAGTTTCCCTAAGCCTGGATGAAGATGATCAATTGCGCATTGAGCCGATTCAAGAATTGCAGAGTCTCCGGGGAGATAAGGTGGTTGATTTCTCGGACAAAAATTTGGCTGCCGCCAATCAATTGATCCAAAATGTCAAAGGCGACATGCTGGAGATTGTGATGGAAATTGATCCGGGCGAAGCCCAGAAATTCGGTCTCAAAGTGCGGCGCTCCGATAACGGCCAGGAGGAAACGCTGATTTACTATGACAAGACGAACGGGACCTTCAATGTGGACCGGACCAAGAGCAGCATTGATCCGGATGTGCGCGTGGACGGCATTCAAGGAGGGTACGTAGATCTTGACGGAGAGAACCTGAAGCTGCATATCTTCCTCGATCGCTCGGTTGTTGAAGCCTTTGCCAATGACAAGAAAAAGCTGACAACCCGTGTCTACGTAGGCAGATACGACTCCTTGGGCTTGCAGGTCTGGGGCGACAACGATGTAACGGTCAAGTCGATGGAAGTATGGAATATGAATGCCTTGACGGGTGAACCGGCTGCTCCGGTCGACGTGCCTGACAACTGGGACAACTCCGTGTACACCGATATTACGGATCTGCCTAACCATGATTTTGCCACAGGCGACTTAACAGGCTGGATTACGGAAGGAGACGCCTTCCAGAATGTCCATGTGACCGATGCCCAATTTTTCTGGGACACGATTTATTTCAATCCGTCTCATAAAATTCCAGGCGGCTATCATTTGTGGGGCTTCAACGAGGAAGCCGGCGGTGACAGCTTAACGGGAACACTGAAATCGCAGAATTTCGTCCTTGGCGGGAACGGTAAAATCAACTTCCTGGTCAGCGGCGGCCGTGATATCGATAAGCTGTATGTTGCGCTGGTCCGGGCGTCGGACGGCAAAGAGCTATTTAAAGAGACTGCGACCAATTATGAGGAGTATCAACGGAAGATTTGGGATGCGTCGCAGTATATCGGCCAGGAGCTTTACATCAAGGTGGTTGACCAATCCACAGGCGGTTTTGGACATATTAACGTCGATGATTTCAATGTGCCGGTAAAAGTGCAGAATCCAAATAATCCAAATAATCCGAGTAATCCGAGTAATCCGAATAACCCGATAGAACCAACGGATACAAACGGTCCAAGCGATCCGACAGAACCAACGGATACAAACAGTCCAAACGATCCGGCAGATCCAACGGATACAGCCGTCCCAACTAGTCCTCCGAGTAACACTGTGATCCCTGTAAGCAAACCGAACAGCCAGAACAGCTTGTCATTCGAAATGGCAAAGGGAGAGCGGCAGGTGCAATTTCCGGTGACAATGGCAGCAAACGATGGGAACAGCGCTTTGAAGATCAAACAGAGTGGTGCAGAGATCGAAGTTCCCGCAGAGGTATTGAAGGATTTGCAGGGGCTGGTTACCAAAGAGGAACTTGAAAGTGCGCAAATCTCTTTTGAGCTAGATACATTAACTGCAGATCAACTCAAAGTATTGATAGAACGTGCCGGAAGCAAAAATAATGCGGACATATCCGCGGTAGGAGAAGTCTTCCACTTCAAATTATCACTTGTGAAAGCCGATGGAACGGCGCTTAAGCTTGAGAAATTCTCCAAACCGGTCACAATCAAGCTGAGTGCAAATGAGAAGGCCCGTCAGGATCTGAGCGGCATCTATTACATCGCTGATGACGGCAGTCTGGAGTATATGGGCGGAACCTATTCAGGCGATAAATGGACTGCGAATGTCAGCCATTTCAGTAAGTTTGCCGTCCTTAACTATGACAAATCGTTTGAAGATGTTAATACATCATATTGGGCCTATGACGTAATTAAAAGGATGGCTGCAAAACAAATTGTCTTAGGTGTTAGTGAAACGGCATTCGCCCCGAAGCAAAATGTGAGCAGGGCTGAATTTGCCTCCTTTATTAGCCGGGCACTCGGAATAAAAGCTTCGAAGTCGACTGAATTCAAAGATGTTGATCCAACGAAAGAGTACGCTTCTTCCATTGCCGCGGCATACGAAGCGGGAATTGTAACCGGAAGAAGCAAGGATGCATTTGCGCCAGAGGCAACCATTAGCCGTGAAGAAATGGCGAGCATGATTTACAAAGCTTATCTATTTCATACAGGGCAAAACGCTGCCGCTAATCAAATGAGTCATTTTAAAGATGCCGACACGATCAGCGGCTGGGCTGCGGATGCAGTCGCTGCTGTACAGGAGTTTGGCTTAATCAGTGGCCGCGGGAATCAGTTATTCATGCCGCATGAAAAAGTAAACCGTGCAGAAAGTGCGCAAGTCATCTCGCTATTGCTTGACAAGGTCAACAAGTAAGTGCCAAGAGGAGCGCCGGGGTATCAGGTGGTGTATCGTCGCCAGGTCTCCGGCTTTCTCTCTTTTATACCTATGTAGGCATGGGAGTAGCTTATCTTCCTAAGAAGGAGTTCACAGCATGACTGAATCTGAGCAAGAGCCGAAGAGTTATTCGTATAAAGACTTAGTGAAAAGATTATATGATCTTGAATCGCTGGCGGTTCCACCACAGGCTGGCGAGAAATCGGGCTGTTTTTCCAGCTTTGACCGGAGATCTATTCATAATGCCGAGACGGGGCTATACGAGGATTGGGGAGCCAATGATGACGGAGGAGGGTTCATTCGTAAGGAAGGAGACAGTATTGTCGCTATGGAACTAAATGGTCCAGGCGTGATCTGGAGATTCTGGTCTGCACTTCCCGAGAACGGGCATATCCGGATCTATATAGATCATGCCGATATTCCTGTGATCGATCAGCCCTTCCGGGATTATTTTGAGAGATTCAATCAGGAGGGGCCGCCTTCCAACTTTCCGAATCTGGCGCCAACGTTATCCCGAGGAAGAAACTGTTTCATTCCTATCCCTTTTCAAAAACACTGTAAAGTGCTGCTGGATAAAGGCTGGGGTGCATATTATCACATTACTTATACCTCTTTCCCTTCTGGAGTTACACTACCGTCTTTTGACGGCATGATTGACAAGGAGTCGGCAATTGCACTCGCTGAAGCAGACCGGCTGTTACAGCAAAGGGGAAGCTACTCGTTTATGAAATCAGAAGGGTCATTGAGCGAAAGTCTTACGGTATCTGTGCCGGCAGGCGGCAAGGCAGTGATTTTTGATAAACAAGAAGCCGGTGCGATCACTATGATCCGCGTCAGGACTGATTTGGGACGTAAGAGTGAGGAACAGCAGCGGATTTTGTCCAGGCAATTGACTATATCGATGAAGTGGGACAGCGAAGAGGCCCCTTCCGTATGGGCTCCAATCGGCGATTTTTTTGGAAGCGCGCCCGGGATCAAGCCGTACCGCTCTTTGCCTCTAGGAATGAATGACCATGAAATGTACAGTTATTGGTACATGCCGTACTCGGAAGGTGCCAGAATTGAAATTGAAAATGATGGAACAGAAGCATACGAGATAGCGGCTGATTTCCGGTATACGCTCTTAACGAAGGCTCATACGGAAAATCTCCTGCGTTTTCATGCCAAATGGCACCGGGATAATTATCTAGATCTGGAGGAAGACCGCTTCAAGGAAGACGGGGACCGTTGGCCAGATTGGCCACTGCTGCTGGCGAAGGGCCGGGGGAGATTCTGCGGTGTACATCTTCACGTGTACAATACCTGGGAGAAACCGGATGAGGAAGCAGAGACCTGGTGGTATGGGGAGGAGACCGGAAAACCATTGACTGGTGGTGGGGCGAAGGAGATGAGAAATTTTTTGTGGATGGCGAAACCTTTCCGTCCACATTCGGAACGGGCAGCGAAGACTATATTGGTTATGCCTGGGCGGCAGAGCCGCCGTTTCCGATGTTCGACAGTGCCTTCGCCAGTCAGCCGTTTGTTGAACTGGACGCCAACGGGCATACCTCAGTTAACCGTTTTCAAATTTGCGACAATGTACCCTTCATGAACTCCTTTGAGGGATTTATTGAGAAGTATAAAGGGAATCAGTGGGGCCTTAATAACCAGTGTTTGTATGCCGCCACCGTGTACTGGTATCAGGATCGGGGCACAAGCGATGCTTATATGCCGGTTTCGTTAAATGAACGCTTAGCCACTTAGAACAACGGGAGGAATTATTAATGAAAAAAATTTTTTATCGTCCGGACAATGCTTGGGTAGGGGATGTCATCCCCTATTATGAAGACGGAGAGTTTAAGCTATTTTATCTGCACGGATGGAGAGACAACTACCGGGAAGGTCTCGATCATGGCTGGCATTTGCTTGGAACGAAAGATTTCGTGAATTACAGAGAAGATGGAGCTTGCAAGATCGAAGGCGGAACCGGACATATTCTCAAAGTGGACGATGTCTATCATATGTTTTACTGTATTTTTCCCGAAGGGAAACAGTTCGCCTGCCATGCCATCAGCAAGGATCTGAAAACATGGGAGCCAATTCCTGAAGACACTTTTGGTCCGGATGGCAAAATTTATGAGCTGGCGGACTGGCGTGATCCCTTTGTATTCTGGAATGAAGAAGAAGGCCAATACTGGATGCTGATCGCAGCCCTGGCAAAGGGCCGGGCGAACCGGAAAGGCTGCACCGGTCTGCTGACGTCCAAGGATCTCAAGCATTGGGAGTACCGTGAGCCGCTGTACGCACCGAACCTGCATGTAGGCGCGCATGAGTGCCCGGACTTGTTCCGGATGGGAGATTGGTGGTATCTGATCTACTCTTCTTATACGGGGCGTTTCGGCACTTTTTACCGGATGAGCCGGTCTTTAAACGGGCCGTGGATTACACCGCAGGAAGAGGCGTTTGACGGACGTGCTTATTATGCGGCCAAGTCGGTATCCGATGGACAGAAACGTTATTTGTTCGGCTGGAATCCGACGAAAGATGACGATCTGTTCGGATGGAACCCGCCGAAAGCCTCAGGCAAAGATTATGACACCTGGGATTGGGGCGGCAATATGATTGTACATGAAATTATTCAACGCCCGGACGGAACGCTCGGTGTGAACGTTCCCGAAACGGTTGACTCTGCTTTTGCCGAACAGGTACCCGCGAATTTTGAGGGAATCGCCGGAAATTGGTCGATCACGGACGATGTGCTGCTCTGCGAATCTCCTTATGCCTTTGCAGGTTGTATCACACATGAGGAACTGCCCGATCTGTGCAAGATTTCTACAGTCGTACGTTTCTCGGAGTCGACCCAGGGTCTGGGGTTCATGCTTCGGGCAGGCGAAAGTCTTGATTTTGCCTACTATATCACGCTGGAACCCCAGCGCAGCCGAATTACCTTCCGTGGTCCGATTATGCAATCTGAGGAGGGGGGCAAAGCCTTCCCTTACGAGGTCGAACTGGAACGTCCGCTCAAGCTGCTGCCGGAACAGGAATACGAGCTAAAGGTATTTATTGACGGTACCATTTGCGAGATTTATGTCGGCGGGGAGGTGGCGATGAGTGCCAGAATGTACGATATTCAGCATGGCAAGCTCGCCATGTTCGTCAGCCAGGGATCAGCGGAATTTCATCGGGTGAAGATTGAAACTGTAGGAACCGATTAGGCTCTTTACTAAGAGCAATATATGAGCGCATCCGGTTAACAACATGCTTTTCATGTTCATCTTAAGAGCAACCATTTTTATTGAAAAATGGTTGTTCTTTTCTTACCGATAAAGGGGATTTTCAATGAATGGAAAAATTCTTAGAATAAACGAAAACCCTATGATTAACACTTACGTTTTAAAGAACCGGCTAAACGCATGAATGCTTGAAAATCCCAAGTTCTCGGCGATGACCGTCAGAGGGTCATCGATGAACTGGATCATATGCCTGGCGGCATGCGCAAGCATTAATTGATGGTATTGAATAGGGCTTATGCCGAAGGCCTGATGAAAAAGCCGGACCATATAGTGTTTACTGATCGCGACGGAGTTAGTTGACCGGGAGCATGCGCGACTATCAAGCAGAATAACTTTCTTCATTATTTTCTAGACTGCGTTATTAGTAGGAAATTGGGCAAAAATGCAATTAAAATAAACGATTGAACAAAATTATAATGTGCAATATTAGAGGTTTTCATTGTAATTAAACTATCAAATATGAGGAATATTATACATTGAAAATAAAATCAATCTAATAAAAGGCGGATAATATGAAAGATACTCATTTTGTAATATTTTTTTATATTTTTTTTGTGCAAATGAGTAGATTATTGGAAGAATTATTGTTGACTAATAGTCGGGAATATTGTAATTTTTATTTGTAAGGTTCTGGAAAAGGGGTTTTTTAATTACTTTTGTTAAATTTGGATGTATAAAAGTTTATTTATTTGTGCAAATGTAAAATTACCTTTTCTCTTATCAGGTACCTAAAGAAAAGGATGGCCGACTTCACTTGTCTGTTCACCTGTCTGCGGCAATACCAAAAATAGGGTTTAGATGTGGTTTTAAATGAATATTTTTCCTTGATTGTTCTCCCTCCCCATATCAAGAGACACACGTGAAAATGTTGGAGCATTCATGGACAGAATATGAAAGAACCAATGAGGGTTATTGATAGGTTATGTGTTGCATAAGTGTCTGATAAAACTTGATTGTGCCGTGCTCAGGAATTTGTCTATTGTAGATTTGTATGTTTTTAAGATAGGAGGTCGTATTGTGTTTAAAATAGCAGTCACGTATTTTGGGAACAATGAGTTGCACAGTTTAGAGGTTGGCTGTGGGGTTTCAGCATTAAAAAAAACATGATAGTAATTTATCGGTACATAAAATTGATGAAAGTAATATTCAAACTGAAATAGATACAATAGATGTATTGGTGTTGCTGTAATCGGTGAATTTGGAATATGTAGTAACTGATGACAGAGCAATATCGGATATTGAGAGTATATCTCCTCCCGAAAGAGACTGTTTCCCAAATGATACAAGGTTTTTTCATGTTTATGGTTCTAGAGGATGTGAGGAGAGGTGTGGATTTTGTGACAGGAATATCTTATATACAAAAATAAGACCTGTATATTTCTGAGTTCTCCACAACTGTATTTTCGTTACGAGAAGATATTCACGACTCTATTACAGGAGCAAAAGGATCATTAGAGAAATTGTTGTATAATCTGCAGCTTCTGAAGAAATACAATATTCGAGTAAGGGTCAAAACCCCTTTAATGAATATTAATATGGGTGACTTTAAAGCTATTAAAGATTTTTGTCACCAAAATAAATTTATTTTTCATGTTTCTCCTCTTATATTTTCTAAAACTGATGGAAATGAAGCACCGAAGGAGTTAAGAATAGCAAAAGATGATTTATCGTTAATCTTGAAGGAGATTGATGAGATAACTAGACATAGACATATACATAAGTATGAGTGCGATAGATGCCCGGGAATGGCATTGCTTGATGGTAATAGTGTTTTTTCTTGTGATACATTTGCGAAATCATGTGCAGAAATAAGATTATCTAATTATTGTTAATTTAAAATGGGGGGCAAAATGTTTAAACCAAAAGAATATAAGACATTAGATTATTTGATTCTACCATTAAGAATAATACCAGCGCAAACTATTTATGCTATTCTAATTACTATTTTAAATTCGCTTATACCTGCCTACCAGACCCTTGTTATAGCAAATTTTATTAATACTGCGATGGATATTTTTAATGGAAAAACTGATTATTCGTCTATTTATTTACCTATCGTATTAATAATGTGTTTTGTGATGTTTACGAATCTTGTTCCGTCAATTACACAAATTATTGATACTTCAGGTCAAAATAAGCTGAATGCGATTCTGAAAAAAGAGATATCACTAAAGCATGCTCGTTTGGAGTACAAGCATATTGAAAACCATGATACACAGGAAATATTAAACAGGGTATGCTCAGATCCGTTAGGGAATTTTATGGCTGGACTAAATAATTTATTCAGGGGAGCAACACTTTTAATAAGCTCATTTTCATTGCTTATGATCGTTATGTCATCTACTTTTATAAGCGGTCTAATTATAATTTTTATAAGTGTACCTTTATTTTATATTGCTATGAAAACAGGGAAGAAAAATTATGAAATGGAAGTGGAGTCTCAGAAGATTCAGCGAAAATACAATTATTTATCAAGCATTTTAACAAACCGTGACTCTGCTGAGGAACGTAAGCTATTTTCCTACAGCACACCTATTAGTGAAAAGTTTGCTAAGCTTTACAATGAGTCAAGTAAGATTGAAACTAAAATTGAAATTAAAAGCTATATAAACATGAAAAGCGGTTCCATGGTTACATTGTTAATCGTAATTATTATTGTGGCACTACTGTTGCCTTCGCTTCATAGTGGGGGGATTTCCCTTGGTGTTTTTATAGCCCTCGTCAATGCAATTTACGGTTTGGTTCAGAATATGTCGTGGCAATTATCAAGTACTATGTATGAGTATGCACGGTTAAAAGAATACCTGAATGACTTTTCAATCTTTATAAAGCTAAGCGAAAAAAAAGATGCTTGTGTTTTACCGGCCGATGTTGACTCCTTTGTGTTTAAATCCCTGGAATTTAGGAAAGTGAGCTTTAAA
This sequence comes from Paenibacillus albidus, assembly GCF_014644435.1. GTDB lineage: Bacteria > Bacillota > Bacilli > Paenibacillales > Paenibacillaceae > Paenibacillus_AQ > Paenibacillus_AQ albidus. The sequence goes on from NZ_BMKR01000028.1 coordinate 38,878, forward strand.
TATCCGGGGACTGAACGCTATATATTAAAGGACTGCTCTTTCGTATTGAATCACAATACAAATTATTGTTTCGTAGGAGTAAACGGTGCAGGGAAGACAACTATTACGAAACTATTAGTAGGTATGTATGACGAATTTGAAGGCGAAATATTAATAAATGGTAAAAATATTAGAGATTATACATTTGCTGAAATAAAAGGACTAATTTCTGTGGTTTATCAGGATTTTGCTAAATATTCATTGAAATTTAAGGACAATATTCTTATCGGAAATATTATCAAAACCGATGAAGAGAAACTTGTGAATATTGTTTCAGAAATGGGCTTGGATGATGTAGTAAAGAGTTTAGAGTTTGGTATGGATACCTACCTTGGTAAGGTAAAAGAAAACAGCAAGGACATATCCGGAGGGCAGTGGCAGAGACTAGCTATATCTAGATTGTTGTATTCAAACTCTAAAATAAATATTTTGGACGAACCAACGGCTGCACTGGATCCATTGGCCGAAAGCAACGTGTACGAACTGTTTAGGCAGGTTAACAAAGACAGATTTTCAATCTACATAACTCACCGATTGGGCGCTGCCAAAATAGCTGATGAAATATTGGTTGTAAACGAGGGATATATTGCGGAGCAAGGTTCTCATGAACAATTGATGTCGCTAGAAAATGGTATATACAGTAAGATGTTTGCTAGCCAGAAATCCTGGTATGAAACGGATATATAATAATGTTTTAATTAATTTTGTATTTTTAAAGGATGAATGAGGATAATGAAGAGCAAAGGCTTTTTCATAAACAGCCTTAAGGGCATAAAAATAATGTTTGAAGCGAATCCGGCCATGTTTTTATTACATATTTTCTTTACAACCATTCATGGCGCCTCATGGGCTCTGCAAGTATTATTCATGCAAAAGTTTTTTGACATGGCTCAAAATTATGCCGCAAATAAAATTGATTTTGGAACTATCATATTGTATTTAATTGGCATGGGATTAACGTATGCATTATGTCAATTAATGAACGGTGTGGATAATTGCCATGCACGAATCCTTGATATAAATGTTGGCAAACGAACGAACAGGCTAATTCATGAAAGTATTGATAGAATAAATGTGGTTGAATTTGAGGACACCAACCGCCTTGACTTTATAAATAAGGCGATAAACGGAAGCCGCAATATGGTGTGGGTGTGCTTAACTCTTTTGGATTTGGTATTTTTCTATACTATTTATTTTGGTTTTATGGGGTGGTACCTGTTTACTCTTAAACCTATTCTAGGTATAAGTATTGTGATAGTCTTCATACCATGTGTACTTTCTAAATTGGTGCACGTAATGAATTTTAAAAAATTAGAAGATAGCTCCGCACCTATTAGAAGAGAATATGAGAATTATGAAAGATGTATGACAGACAAGGAGTTTTTTAAAGAGACCAGACTGCTTGGCGCAACTGATTTCTTTAATAGGCTATATACCTCTTCTCTTAGAAAGTTAAATCGACTTGTTTTTATAGCTCAGCTTAAAAAAAATCTTCTCAATCTAATTTTAGATATTGTAACAGTAATAGGTTATGGAATTATAATCTATATGCTTTTTAGATTTGTAATGAACCAAGAAATTTCTGTTGGGGCCTTTGCAGCCGTTCTAGCGTCTATTTATAGGCTTTATAGTTTTATGAGTGAATTGGTTTCTGAAAGAATCGGTTGGGCATCTGAAAATGTTGCAACTGTTGAAAACTTTTTAGACTTCATCAGCGAAAAAAACAACCCTGAAAAACTAATGTCAAAGCCTCAAAATTATGATATTAAATTAAATAATGTGAGTTTCATCTATCCAATGACTGACAAGAATGCTCTAGATAACATCAGTTTAACAATACATAATGGACAAACCTTAGCGATAGTTGGAGAGAACGGCAGTGGCAAGACAACCTTATGCAGATTAATTATGGGACTATACGAGGCGTCTGAAGGAGAAGTCACTTTTGGAGATATACCTGTTAGGTATTTGAGTTATGACAACACATCCGCCGTCTTTCAAAAATATGGCCAATACAAAATGACCGTTCAGGAAAATTTGAGCATCAGCCAGATGGACAAACCTGCAAATGAAGCAATGCTTATGGATATTTGTGATAAGTCGGGGGTTCTTTTGAAAGACGAGAGCTATAAAGACGGATTAAATACTATGCTCGGCCGCGATTTTGACGGTATAGAGATATCGGGTGGTCAATGGCAACGTATAGCTATTGCACGCGGGTTATTTAGACATAGTGATTTGATTATTTTGGATGAGCCGACGGCAGCCATTGACCCTCTGGAAGAAACACGCCTTTACAATGACTTTATAAACATCTGCAATGACAAAACAGCGATACTAGTTACTCACAGGTTGGGTTCAGCTAAGATTGCCGATAGAATTATTGTCTTGAAGGATGGTCAGATTGTGCAGGATGGTAATCACAGACAACTTATTAATACTGATGGTGAATATAAAAGTATGTATGAATCTCAGAGGAAGTGGTATAGTGAATGAGTTTTTTTCAAAAAACCCAACTCCTTTGCCAGTGCGTTGTTACTTTTGAAGATATGTTTAAATCAATTTATTATTTGAGTGACTCTAACGAGATAATATTTTTAAAAGCAACGGGAAACTATGACAATCATTTGATATTGCAAAAATCAAAGAATCAATAAGCCACTACTTAGAAGGTATTAATACATATAAAGTGAATGGTATAAACACTTTTAACCGTGAGGACGCATTTGTATTTGGAGTCAATGTTATAACTCTATTAATATCAACGCTTCAGAGCGGAGAAACTCAAATATTAGATATGAGATATTTTCGCACTCTATTAGAGCATAAAAATATAAACTATGACCGCATGAAGTATATATATATAAAGAGTTGAATATTGAAAGTAATGAGATTTTGATTCAATTAAAAGAGATAAGGGTGACGATGGAAGCTGTCTATAATTTAATGATTAAGTATTATATTACGAATAATAATGTAATTTTTAAAGAAAGTGGTAGCGTTGTTGAATAATATTTTGAATTGGGAGAAGAAATGCTATCCAGAAATATTAACTATAAATTAACCTGAATTTTGTAAAGTATAAAACCCTATTATTTTTTCTTTCTCTTGCATAAAAGATTACACCCTAGACCTTGTTTATAAAAAATAAATAGAAATTGGAGAAATTTAAAATATATTTAAAGGATCGGGGGATCTTCAATGAACATGGATGATGAGAATTTACTTCAATATTATCTGGAACTCAAAGGTCCGGATGCCGGAGAATGGAACTCCTCTCCACAGTGCATTCACACACAGCTGGTGACAAGAGACTACATAAAGAAGACCTTTGTTCATTTTGATGGTATTGAGGTATGCAATGTTGGCATCGGAACTGGAGATTGGGACGATTACCTGGGGTATTGGCTTAAGGGAAAAGGAAGTTTAACCAGCATTGATATTGACGAAAGTATTTGCGAGACATTTGAGTATAGACAAATGAGGGAGCAGCATCCGAATCCATCAAAGGTTGTATGCAGGAGCTTATTCGACTCCGATTTGCCTAAAGAAGCCTTTGATCTTGTAACCCTCATTGGGTCCGCCATTAATGAAACCGGAGACTTCAAGAAATGCTTGGATTCGTGTTTTCGTTTAATTAAGCATGGAGGACATTTGATGTTTATGGCAAGTTTAAAATATACGCCCGTTGAAATGCTGGAAGAGTATATAAGTAATACTATATATCATATTGTGCAAAAAGATCTATACGAAGCCTTCCCTGAATACCCATTTTTCATCAGCAAAATCAGGAAATACTGATCCCGAAATATCTGGGAAGCCTTGCCTTGTGATCATAGCAGAGTTTGAGATGTCCGGCTGTACCGCTGAAGAAATCGGATTTGTACTCAGGAGTTCCGGGGACGGCGTGCAGCAGACATTGCTTCTCTATCATAAGCAGACGGGTGTACTGACCTTTGACCGTTCCCGCTCAGACGGCTGGAGCGAGGGCGCTCAAAATGCCATCTTGGAGAGAACTGGTGGGGAGCCGCTGATGCTTCATATTTTTGTCGACACCAGCGTTGTAGAGGTTTATGCAGATAGTTATCGGACAGTCATGACCAACAACATCTATCCGGACCCCGCCAGTATAGGTCTGGAGATTTTCGTCAGAGGGGGAAGTGTCAGCATCATTTCACTAGACGTCTGGAAGCTGCGCTAGGCATGGTGAACCTAAGTGGGAAGCCCGATGCGGATAGGCGCTATTGTCTGAATGATATATCAAGCCTTGTAAACCGGAGGCGCCCGTATATGATAACGGGCGGTCTCCGGTTTTTATGGATAACTTGGTAGGCTTCAGATGATAAGTTACAGGTGATGCAGAAGGAATCGTGTCGCTTTCAGCTTAGTGAAACGGACAGAGGATACGCAATTTAGCGGAAAAACCTGATTTTCCGGTTGATTCGGACTCAGGATCCGTTAATTCGTCCGTACAGGCTCAGAATGAGGGGCAAAAGGTCATTTAGCGGAATCTCTGTCCGTTTGACCTGCTAAATCGCCTGATCCGCCCCAATAACGGATCTCCTGTCCGGATCATTGCAGATTGATCGTGAAGGGACCAAGCACAAGCCCGCAAAGGGACCCGGCGGAATGCTGCATGTCAACCATTCGTGTCTTAGCTCTGCAGAGCCTTGATCCCCAGTGCCAGAGCACCGCACAAGCCCGCATGGTCACCCAGGCCGGGAGGAACAATATAAGTATCCATGTCCTCCAGGATTTCCGGCGCTGCCACGTACCCGTTCAGAGCTTTGCGGACTTCCTTGCGGATCAGCGGAAACAGCTGCTCCTGGTGCATTACCCCTCCGCCCAGGATCACACGCTTTGGAGACAATAGAAGAATCACGCCCGCAATGGCTTGACCCAAATAATACGCCTCCATCTCCCACGCCAGATGATCAGCCGGCAACGCAGAGCCTTTGATGCCCCAACGCTTCTCGATAGCCGGTCCTGCCGCCAATCCCTCCAGACAGTCGCCATGATAAGGACACAAGCCTTCAAAGATATCTTCTGCATGCCGCCGGGTCAGCACATGGCCGCCTTCGGGATGAACAAGTCCGTGGATCAGTTTGCCCTCTGCATACACGCCCACTCCGACACCTGTTCCGATTGTATAATAGACGCAGCTGTCCAATCCTTTAGCCGCGCCCCATTTAACTTCACCAAAGGCCGCAGCATTCACATCCGTATCGAATCCGATTGGCACAGGGAAATGCCGTTTCATATACCCGACGAAGTCGAACCCCTTCCAGCCCCGCTTGGGCGTAGTTGTTACATGTCCATATAAGGGGCTGGATAAATCCATATTCACCGGGCCAAACGATCCAATCCCGATAGCCAGAGCCCCTGTATCCTTAAAATAAGCAACCGCCTGCTTCAGGGTCTCCTCCGGAGTCTCCGTCGGAAAGCTGATCCGGTCCAGAATTTCTCCTTTCTCATTGCCTACTCCGCAGATGAATTTTGTGCCGCCTGCTTCAATCGCCCCAATGATCATAATGTGTTCTCCTCCTGGATGGAAAGAATAAATTTCCCCGTCTCATTTATTGGTAAACGTTTTACCAAATAATATTTCACTAAGTATTCAATATACCTATAAACTCACTATACAAATAAATGTAACCGTTGACAAGAATAAAAATTATGATACTATATGTTTGTAAAACGTTTTACTAATGGAGATGATGATGATGAGTAAAGTATTCTACAGACCCCGGAATGGCTGGGTCGGTGATGTGATTCCGTTTTATGACAATGGGGAGTACAAGCTCTACTATCTTCATGATGAGAGAGTGGGGGGGGACTATGGCAACCATACCTCATGGAATTTACTGGCCACCAGAAATGGACTTGATTTTGAGGATTACGGAGAGGTTCTGCCGAACGGTGATGAAACCGCATTAGACCGGAATGCTTATACCGGCTCCGTCATCAAGGACAAGGAAGGTGTGTACCATCTTTTCTACACGGGACATAACCCCAACCCCGCGTTTTGCAAGAATGGTAAGCCCTTACAAGTTGTGCTGCGGGCAACCGGCACCGACGGGATTCATTGGACGAAGGATAGCGGCTTCAAGCTTTACGGGGATGAAGTGATCTATGAGCAATATGATTGGCGTGATCCCTACGTATTCTTCAACGAAGAGAAGCAGGAATATTGGATGCTGGTCACGGCGAGGGAAATGAATTCTTCCGAGAAAAGAGGCGGGTGCATCGCACTTCTAACTTCCGATGACCTGCTCCACTGGAAATACTGTAAACCCTTCTACAGCCCGGACAAATACATTACGATGGAATGTCCCGATTATTTCAAGATGGGGGAATGGCATTATCTGGTCTATTCCACCTTCAGTGAGAAGTTCGTTACCCACTATAAAAAGAGCAAAACGATCGATGGCTTATACACATCACCGACGTTGGACACCTTTGACGGCAGGGGATTCTATGCAGCCAAAACAGCATCAGACGGCGTGAAGCGGTACGCCTTTGGCTGGGTTCCTTCGAAAAAGGGCTCGAATGATTACGGGGATTGGGAGTGGGCAGGCACTCTGGTTGTCCATGAGCTGCACCAGAATAAACAGGGTGAATTACTTGTGAGAATGCCGTCTTCTATCTATGGACATTTTAATAGGGAAGAACAAATTCGGCCGCAAGAGAAGAAAAATTGCATTCAGCAGGAGAACGGGCTGCAGCTCTCTTCCCCGGATGGGCTGGCTTATAGCGTGCTTAACCCACTGCCTGCTCAGGTCATGCTTGAAGCATCCTTTGCAGATTGGCAGCATGTGAAGGACTTTGGGATCGCGGTTCGCACGGATAAGGCGCTGGACAATGGTTATTTCATCAAATTTGATCCTTTCCACAACCGGATTACATTTGATATGTGGCCGAGAACGGAGCCGGGATTTTTTCAATGGCAAATTGCCGGGGACAGGCCGCAAATGATTGAGCTGGAGCGTCCGTTTGATTTTGCGAGCCACAGCCGGATTCACTTCCAACTGCTTCTGGAAGAAGATATCTTATGCCTTTATGTCAATAATGAAGTTGCAATGACTACACGAATCTATAACTTCAAAGACGGCCATTTTGGATTTTTTGCCAATGAAGGTGCTGTAAACGTTCAGGACATTACCCTAAAAACAGCTGGTGAGCTTTGATCACAGGATGGTTTTACGGCACTTATAAGATATATATTGGAGGGGTTTTAAAATGACAAAGAAAATGTCAAAGGTTATCACTGGGCTCACAGTTTTCTCCCTGGCCGGGGCAGCTCTGGCGGGCTGCGGCAGCTCCGCAGACAACAATAGCTCAGAGGCCGGTGCCTCGAATGCGCCTAAGGAGCAAACGGTGACCTGGCTCTCGGCCAGACCGGAGAACGGGGCCATTGTCCAGACGGTTCGGGAGCTTGCCGACCGGTTCGCCGCCGATCATCCCGGCTTTAAGCTGGATCTTCAGGTGACCGCAGACAGACCTTCTTACCTAACTAAGCTCAGAACGCTGGTCGCTTCCGGACAGATGCCGGATTTCATTGACAGTGATGCCGACCCGTTCGCCCAGGAACTCGTCAAAGCCGACTTGCTTGTGGACATGGAGAAATTCCTGAAGGAGGAGGGGCTGTATGATAAGTTCTATGAGCCCGCGTTGAAATACCAGGAGCTGCCGGATGGAAGCCTGTATCTCCTGCCGATGGAATACCATATGGAAATGACCTGGTATAACAAAAAAATATTTACCGATAACAACCTTACTGTGCCTAAAACCCTGGATGATCTGCTTGCAGTCAGCAAAGCGCTTAAAGACAAGGGGATTACTCCTATCGCTGTAGACGGTGTTGATGTATGGCCGGTATTGCGTTATGCGGCAATGTACCCGTTCCGGACCACAGGCAATCAGTTCATCCGGGATTTGAGCCAGGGCAAAGCCAAAATGTCGGATCCGGCGGGCATGCAGGCGGCTAACTTCGCTTCTCAAGTCGGGAAATACTTTCAGGAAGGTTTCGCTACAACCGATTATACGACAGCGAAAAATCTGTTCCTGAACGGCCAGGCTGCCATGTACAACATGGGAACCTGGGAAATACCATCCTTCGTGGAAGAAAGTCTGCCGGAAGGACTCAAGGGCAATGTGGATTATTTCTATCTGCCAACCACCAGCAAGGCTGTCACACCGGATAATGAATTCTTCGGCAACAGCGGTATCGGACTCGGGGCTTCCGCGAAAACATTCGATGGACTGCCTAAGGAATTCCTGAGCTATGTGCTGAAAAATTACAGCGACGTCTATGTAGCCAAGCAACAAATGTCACCGCTTAAATTCACCATTGATGACGAGTCCAAATTCTCCGAGCTGTTCCTGCGGATCAAAAAGGATATGGACAACTATGGCTCAGAGTTTGCCAAGCCTTGGGATACTTTGCTTGATCCGAACACCAACTCGGTGATGAGCGACCTGATTACCAAACTGACCATGGGCTTTATGACTCCAGAGGACTTTGCCAAACAGATTGATGAGGCCATTGCTAAGAACACAGCCGGTAAATAAAATCCGGGCCTGATCATGCTCCACCCGGCCTTGCAGGCCCGGGTGGAGCCCTTTATCAATAATAGTGTGATTACAGAAGCGGGGTGACCCTATATGAATGTGCTTAAAGACAAAAAGGCGTGGTTAATTTTCATCTTGCCGGCTTTGATATTTTATCTGGGAACAGTCTTTGTCCCCATTATCCAGTCCCTGAAATACGGGTTTCAGCAATGGAATGGCATTCAGGAGCCGCGTTACATCGGCTTTGATAATTATATAGCGTTGTTCAAAGATTCGTATTTCTGGAATTCTGTACAAAACAATCTGGTATACGTGGTGATTGTGGTATTTATGCAGGTGTTCATCGGCTTGTTTTTTGCCTTGATGCTCTCCTATGTCACCAAAGGTGCAGGAATCTTCAGAACCCTATATTATTTGCCGGCGGTTGTTGTAACCGTAGCTATTGCCCAAATGTTCCGTAATTTCTATTCCCTTCAGCCTCTCGGTCTGCTGAATATGTTCCTGGACTGGGTGGGCCTGGGCCATCTTCAGTCCGCCTGGCTCTCCAATCCCCATACGGCATTGATCGCCGTGTCCATCCCTGAGGGGTGGCGGTTTATCGGGATGTATATGGTTATCTTTTATGCGGCGCTGATTGCGATCCCCAAAGAAATCGAAGAAGCGGCTACAATTGACGGCGTAAGCGGCTGGCAGCTGATTCGTTATATTAAGCTTCCTAGCATCAAACATGTGCTGAGCCTGTCTTTGATTATGTGTACAACGGGGGCTCTGCGGGGCTTCGATATTCCTTACATTATCGGTGTGCCAGGGTCTGCTACCGAGCTAGTTACCACCTATATGTATAAGCAAGCGTTCTCCACCATCCAGTATGGATACGGAAGCTCGATCGCTGTGTTCATCGTTATCGAAAGTCTTCTCGCGGTGCTGCTCATCCGGGCTATATTTAATTCAAGGAAAGGAGATGCCTGACATGTTTGCGAAGAAAAAGCTCTCCTCTTCACTTTTGTATCTCCTGGTCATTGCGATTCTTCTGATTCAAATCTACCCGGTAGTCTGGCTGATGTTGTCCAGCTTTAAATCGAGCATCGAGTTGACTACCCAGCCATTTGCAATGCCTGCGTCCTGGTCGTTTGAGAACTATGCCAGTGTATTTCGGGAGAGCAGTCTGCTGCTGTATATCAAGAATACGGCTATTGTAACCTTTACCTGTCTGGCACTGATCATCATCCTGAGCGCAACGGCAGGTTTTGCCCTTGTCAAAATGATCAACCGGCTGAATTCAAAGCTGCTGATGTTCTTTACGATTGGCATTATGATTCCGATTCAGGTTACGCTGATTCCTCTGTTTATTATGTACAAAGATTACGGGCTGCTGAATTCGTATCTGGCGCTGATCCTGCCGCAGGTTGGTTTTGCTCTGCCTTTGTCCATTCTGATCTTCACCAGCTTCTACAGATATGTTCCGAATGAACTCATTGAGGCTGCGGTGATCGACGGCTGTAATATCTTTCAGGTATTCTTCAGAATTATTTCGCCGCTTACCGTCAATACAACCATTACGGTAGCTTCGATAAACTTTATTTTTATCTGGAATGATTTCGTATTCTCCAATACGTTCACGAACGATAAAGCATATAAGACGATTGCCGTAGGGCTCCAAGAATTTATCGGCGCTTTTGGGGCTACGGATTGGGGCCAGACTTTTGCGGCAATCAGCATCAGCATTATTCCCATTATTGTTGTGTACTTGTTCCTGAATAAATATGTGATGGCCGGTGTGTCGGACGGCGCAGTCAAAGGATAAGGAGACGATTAACCATGCAATCAATGAATCAGCTATTTGGCAGAATGAAAGGCAAGAGCAGAGCCATTACAGCGGAGAATCCGCAGGGCCTCAAGGGACAAGGCGGCCAAGCGGAAGGCCCCCTGGGCGTTGCCCGCAAAGGCAAGGCGTTCATCCCGCTCGCGCAGGGAGAAACCGCAACACTTGTTGATATTGAAGGTCCCGGGATCATCCAGCATATCTGGATGACCGTAACCGATAAGACTGAATCAGGCTGGTTCGTCCTGCGCGATCTGGTTCTGCGCATGTATTGGGACGGCGAAGAGACGCCCTCCGTTGAAGTTCCCCTCGGCGATTTCTTCTGCAACGGCTTCGGTGCGCGGGCGGTTGTCAATTCACTGCCGGTTGTGGTGAATCCGGTCGGCGGCATGAACAGCTACTTCGCCATGCCCTTCCGCGAAGCTGCCAAAATAACCATTACGAATGAGCATCCGCAGGGCATTGAGGCGTTTTTCTATCAATTCGACTATATGCTGGTTGATGAATTGGATGAGGATACCGAGTATTTTCATGCCCAATTCCGCAGAGAAAATCCCACTGTGCTTAGGCAGGATTACACCTTAATTGATGGAATTAAAGGAAGAGGCAAATTTATCGGCACCTATATGTCCTGGACTTCTTTATCCCGTTATTGGTATGGTGAAGGAGAAGTGAAATTCTATATTGACGGCGACCGGGATTGGCCGACGATTTGCGGTACCGGGGCAGAGGACTATTTCGGCGGTGCGTGGGGTTTTGTGAAATATGACAACGGAAACCCGGTGCAGGAGCAGACCTACTCAACCCCATTTATGGGTTTCCCTTATTTTGCGACGAGGGACAACACCCGTTCACATATTTATGACGGGGCCGCTTGCCCGATGCGGGGTTTCTACCGCTGGCATATCCTTGATCCGATTCTGTTCGAAGAGGACCTGCGGGTGACCGTACAGCAAATAGGACATGACGGCCAAGCCTTATTTGAACGGAGCGATGACATCAGCTCCATAAGCTATTGGTACCAGACCGAACCACATCAAGCGTTTCCGGAATTTCCGGGCGTAATGGAAAGACGTCCGCGTTAAGCGCGGATGCAAGTTGTGCAAGTAAATTCGCAGAGGTGCAGCAAATGGCAAAACAGAGAGTTACTTTAGTTCAAGTCGCTAAAGATGCAGGTGTATCTCCCGCCACCGTTTCCCATTTTATGAACGGTAATTTTCATAAAATGGGTCCGGAAACGAGAGGAAAGATAAGCGACTCGATCACAAAGCTCGGGTATCAGGTAAACCCCGTTGCCAAAAGTCTGATCACCGGCAAAATGCACACCATCGGACTGGTTCTTTCCAGCAGCACATACGATGGTTATTTCGAAGATTTATATTTTTTGCATTTTGCCAAGGTACTCAAACAGTCCCTGAAGACGATGGGATACAAGCTGATTCTCCTCGACTTCGAGGAAATCTTTATGAATATCCAGATGATCGATGGAATTATTGTTAAAGCAACCCTGGAGACAGAAAAATTCATGCCCAAGCTTATGGACCTCAACGTACCGGTAATCACTATCGGCCGGCATAATTTATCCTATGGAGCGCATATCGTTCGTGTTAACGACTATCAATGCGGCCAGACGGGAGTCGAACATCTGATGTCTAAGGGGCATCAAAAAATCATTGTGCTGACCTATCCGCATGGTCAGGTTCCCGGGTTTGATGACCGGTTAAACGGGGCCTCCCAGTCTCTGCAAGAGAAGGGGAATCTGACAACGGTCATCACTGGAGACATGACTGAAAGCTTCGGGTATGAAACCGTGACGCAGCTGGCGAAAAATGACCAACTGCCACAGGCGTTGTTCTGTCTGAACGACATCTCTGCCATAGGAGTGCTGAAGGCTTGCAAGGACTTGAACCTGTCAGTACCGGGGGACCTTGCGGTACTGGGTGTGGATGACATGCCGACTGTATCCGAGCTGCTCAGTCTGTCAACCATCCGGCATCCGATTAATGATTTAGCCCAGAATGCTTCGGAACTAATCATTCAATCCATTGAATCCAAAGAAGAGCATTTGGAACCGGTTGACCGGGTTTTTCCAATTGAACTAATGGTCCGGCATACCAGCTGAAAGACTAGTGGAACACTGGGCAGTGTATTCAAACCCCCGGAATGGGAGGAATGAGAGGATGCAAAGCAGGGAGAATAGGAAAGCTTCCTCCGGTTCGGGTTTGAATACACGCCCTAAATGAAGGAATTATACCAGACGGTGGGTCCTCTGCTTTCCATCAACCCAGATGGCAGGGACCTGATCGTCCATCTTAACATCGGGGAAGCAGCACTCGTTGTTGGGGCATGCGCCAGAGTATTGCCGGAAACCCTTGATTCTACAAGGTTTTTTGTTTTGTCTGAAGCAGTTATTCGGGGTTATCGAAGCTATTTCTGGGGGTTACCCTGACCCTTTCGTTTCCGGCTATGATAAACAATGAGCAGCAGTAACGGAAATACAAAGGCATAGGTGAAGTTCCAGTCTACCCAATAGGCCGGGACTTCCTTGACGTAGAAGATGATATCTTTGGAAATCAGATGAGACAGTCCGTAAATCAGAAACGCTACCGGAAAAATCAGGGAGCGATAGGTTTTTAGTTTTAGCAGTTGGGCTGTTCCCAAGACAAATGAGTAGAAGTAAAGCGCTGTTTTGAAATAAGTGCTGATGATCCATGCGGTGGCCATTAACGCTTCAATCCGCTGCAGAAAATTAGCGATATTGATTCTTTGGGCAAGAATATAGGCTGCATAGAAATTATGCTCGGAAAAATAAACCCCAAGTACCGTTAGAGAAAGAAACAAAATGAGGTTAAGAGCAATGGCTCCTATCAACAGAAAAATGAAGATATCACGGTTCGTGTTGCTTTGTTTTTGGGCATAGGGATACACCATAAAGAACACACATAATTCTCCAAACGGATAAAACACACCGTACATAATAGTATGCAGCATGTCAGGAAACGGCGTATTCAGCATAGGATAGATCCGTTCCATCCGGACATCGGGAAACAGCAGCACGATCAGACAGATCAGGAACACAGCAAAGAAAGGAAAAAAGATCTGGGCTGCTCTACCTAGGGTTTCAAGACCCAGCCGCATGCCGTAGACCAGTAGAACAACCGCCATGAAGCCGATGACCCCGCTGGGTGTACCCTCATAAATCTGTGTGCCCATGAAATCTTCGATTTCCCTGACATAAGTAGAAGCTGCGATCAGGAAAAAGAATAAATAACTCAGCCCGACAGCCCCGCCTACCCATTTACCTAAAATTTGCAAGGAAAGTTCGATAATCGTTTTAGTTGAATCTATATTTGCTGTGGATATCATCAACTTTACGACTGCGAGACCCAGGGGGAGACTAATCAAGGCAGCAATCCAAGCATCCTCGTGGGCTCCCGCCGTCATCACCGAAGGATAGATAAGTGCCATATCCCCAATCAGAGCGAAAAGTCCGAGTGTGATCATTTGAGATGTACTAAGCCGGTCATTTTCAAGACTCATGCGTTCCCTCCGCTCTGCTTCAAACTGCTAGTCAGCAATATCTTCTTCCCTAGCATGTAATTCCACTTCCAGAATTATGTATCGAGAATGAAAATAGGTCATTCATAGGCATAATTATCAAATATTCCTTCATACTATGTACATCTTGTTCATGGAAAGTGGAGGTTCACTATGAAGGATACCGTTATGGGCACATTGTCACAGCGTCTGGAGGAGAATCAGATCCAGTTGAATCAACTGCTGGGAAAAAGCACCGATCTGGTCACAAAAGAACTGCAACTGGATTCGTCTACCCATATTGCTCTGGTCTACATTGACGGTCTTGTGGATACACAGGTGCTGCATAACTCCATACTATATTCACTTCAGGAAGGAGCGATCCAAGACCAGTTTAAGGATCTTGATCCGTTCCAAAAGCTTGAGCTTCTGCGAAAGCGCATATTAATTGCGGGAGATCTGTCGGTCACCCATGACTTTAAGCAATTTGTTCATCAGCTGATGTCCGGAAATGTGATGGTTCTGGTGGATGGAACCGCGGATGCCCTGCGAATCGGACTGCCCGGGTGGGAGGACCGTAATGTGAGTGAACCAAACTCACAATCGGTTGTACGGGGGCCGATGGAAGGGTTCACGGAGAATATGCGGACGAACACGGCACTGATCCGCAGGAAAATCAAAGACAGCCAGCTATGGCTGGAAACTTTTCAAATCGGGAAGGTAACTCAGACTAGCGTATCTATTATGTACCTGACTCATATCGCAAGTCCTGACCTGGTGCAGGAGGTGAAGAGCCGGCTGGGCAAAATAGATACGGATAGTATCCTGGAGAGCGGCTATATCGAGGAATTTATTCAGGATAAAGCGGCTACACCTTTCCCGACCATTTACAACAGCGACCGGCCGGATACCATTGCGGCGGGAATCCTGGAGGGGAAAGTGGCGATTCTTGTAGACGGAACGCCATTTGTTCTGCTGGTCCCTACCTTTTTTGTCTCCTTTTTTCAATCGTCGGAAGATTATTATCAACGGTCCGATATTTCTACGTTGCTGCGGTTTATCCGTTTTCTTTCCTTCTTCATTACACTATTTGCTCCTTCTTTTTATGTGGCCGTGACCACGTATCACCAGGAGATGATTCCTACCAGTCTTGTGATCAGTCTTGCGGCACAGAGGGAGAGTGTACCTTTTCCGGCTTTTGTGGAGGCGCTGCTGATGGAATTGACGTATGAAATTTTACGGGAAGCCGGTGTGAGAATACCCAAGAATGTAGGACAGGCCATATCTATTGTGGGCACGCTGGTGATTGGACAGGCGGCCGTTTCGGCGGGTCTTATCTCTTCGGCGATGGTCATCATCGTATCCATTACTGCGATTTCCAGTTTCGTCATACCGGAGTCAGGAATGGCGGTTGCTGCGAGAATTATTCGTTTTGCACTAATCGGGCTGGCTGGTTTTATGGGATTATACGGAATACTGTTTGGAGTTTTTTTGATTATATTGCATTTGGCAAGCTTGCGTTCGTTCGGCATGCCTTATATGAGTCCGATCGCTCCATATCGTTCAAGCGATCTGAAGGATTCTATTTTCCGTTTTCCTTGGCCGCTGTTAAAAACTAGGCCGTCAAACAATAAGATTCAAGACCTGAAGCGTCAAGACACATCCAAACGTGAGGGATCGGCATATGATCGCGAGAAATAGGAAGATCTTCATCCGGCTGCTGCTTGCTTTTATCGTACCTATGCTGCTCAGCGGATGCTGGGAAAGGCGGGAGTTAAATGAATTGGCCTTTGTGCTGGGGATGGGGCTGGATAAGGCAGAGTCCGGGTACAGAGTTACGCTGCAGGTGGTGATTCCTTCCTCGCTCACCGCTCCTACCGTGGGAGGAACGGGTGGAGGTGTACCGATAGTGGTTACAGCCTTCACTGTGCCTACGATATACGAAGCCGAACGCCAGTACAGCCTGATCAGTTCTAGAAACGGCTATTTTGGGCATATCCGTGTTCTGGTGATTGGTGAAGAACTTGCCCGGGCGGGAGTTGGCGAGGTATTGGATGTGCTGACGCGGAGCCGGGAGCCGCGTAATGATTTCTATGTCATGGTCGCCAAAGATACGACCGCAGAAAAGGCCCTGAAGGTTTTTACTCCACTAGACAAAGTACCGGCCAATAAGTTGTTTAATTCCCTGGACAAATCCTACAAGAATACGTCCAAAACGGTCGCTGTTCCTTTAAACAGATTCATTGAAGACCTGATTAGTGAGGGGAAGAATCCGGTGTTGACCGGAGTTGTGGTGACCGGCAGTGCCGGGGAGGGCGATAAGAAGAGCAATGTGGAAGATAGCACTCCTAAAGCCAGTACGCTTTTTCATAACGTAGCTGTATTCAAGCAAGATAAGATGATCGGCTGGTTAGGTGATAAGGAGACGATTGGCTACAATTATCTGACCAATAACGTTGTCAAAAGCTCAGGCCCTATAGATGGCGATGATGGCAAGCCGATTATCATTGAAGCGCTCCACACTACTACTAAACGTAAAATTAAGTTCATTGACGGTGAACCGCATATTTACATTCATGTAAAGGCGGTATGCAACATTGAAGATGTGCACAGCAAAGATAATCTGGAAGCAGAACGCGTAATCAAACAGCTGGAGAGAAAATCGGAAGAACGGATTACTTTGCGGATGAAAACGGCCGTCGAGCAAGTAAACAAGAAGTTTAATGCGGATATCTTTGGGTTTGGGGAGTCGATATACCATACCAGTCCGAAAGCTTGGGCCAGACTACAGCAAACCCAAGGGGACGATTATCTGAAGTCGCTGCCCATCCATTATCAAGTGAGTGTGACGATTAATAGGATTGGCATTACTGATAAATCGTTTATTGATGATATCAAGGAGTGAGAGAGCATGTTAATTTTTTTTCTGGTTATTGCTGCGGTTTGCGTGGTCATCGATTTGCCGTTGCTAAGACGAAGAAGGAGGCGCCGCGAGCTCCTGGTCTGGTTCATGTTCTGGGCCGCCGGTATGGGTGCGGTCGTTTGCTCCTTGTACAAAATCAATGTTCCCAGCCCGCTACTTCTCGTTATGCTGATCTATAAACCGGTTAACAGCCTGTTTGAAGCTTGGTTCTAAACTTATTTTACTGATACCAAAAAACCTCTCTTGCAGGCTCTGACTAAATCAGATACCTGTAAGGAGGTTTTTTGGTGGTTATGCGCTTGGCGGCGCAGGTCTAAGGAGTTTGTTCCGACCTTCAGCCTGTCGGCATAGCGACCCAGTGCCCTGCGGAGATCTCTACCAGGCTTGATTGCTCCAAATTATATTTGTCGCCGCCGCTTTGTTCCTCCAGCAGCACTCTTTTCTTAATGGCTTCAATCTTCGGATCGGGCACCGGGATGGCCGCCAGCAGCGACTTCGTATAATCATGCTGCGGGTTGGTGTACAGCTCTTCGCTTTCGGCCAGCTCGACGATCCGGCCCATATACATCACTGCCACCCGGTCGCTGATATGCTTGACCATGGACAAGTCATGGGCAATGAACAGATACGTCAGGCCGAGGCGCTGCTGCAGTTCTTCCAGCAGCTTGACGACCTGCGCCTGAATGGACATATCCAGCGCAGACAATGGTTCATCGCAGACGATGAACTTGGGCTCGACCGCGAGGGCGCGGGCGATGCCGATCCGCTGCCGCTGCCCGCCGGAGAATTCATGCGGATAGCGGATGGCAAAGGCCGGATCAAGCCCGACCAAGTCCAGCAACTCCTCGACACGTTTCTTCCGTTCACTCTTACTGCCGGCCAAGTTATGGACATCCAGTGCCTCCCCGATGATATCCAGCACCTTAAAGCGCGGATTCAGCGAAGCGTACGGGTCCTGGAAGATCATCTGCATATGGCGCCGCATTGTCTTCATCTCCTGGGCATTCAGCCGGTTAACCGCCATGCCCTGGAAGAGCACATCCCCGCCGGTGGGTTCATGCAGGCGCAGAATAGAACGGCCGGTTGTAGACTTGCCGCTGCCGGATTCACCGACCATGCCCAGTGTCTCCCCTTCGCGGATATGGAAGCTAATGTCGTTGACTGCACGCAGTACTCTGCCTTTACCAAGGTCAAAATGCTGCTTCAGCGATCTCACCTCCAGCAGCGGACGTTTCACTTCCCCGGCTCCCTGGATAATCAGCCCGGGTGCCTTGGGTTTCTTCTTTTCGTCCAGACGGGGCAAAGCGTTCAAGAGCCGCTGTGTATAAGGATGTTGCGGGCGGGCAAAAATGTCCTCGGTTGTGCCCGTCTCCACAATTTCCCCGTCCTTCATAACCACTACACGGTCGCACATCCCGGCGACTACGCCCAGATCATGTGTAATCAGAATAATGGAGGTGCCGAGCCGCTCCTGCATATGCTTCATCAGATTGAGAATCTGGGCCTGAATGGTCACATCCAGCGCCGTGGTCGGTTCGTCGGCAATGAGCAGCGCCGGCTGGCAGACCAGGGCTATCGCGATCATCACCCGCTGCCGCATGCCGCCCGAGAATTCATGCGGATACTGCTGATACCGCATCTCACTGTCGCGGATGCCGACTTGCTTCAGCATCTCCAGCGCTTCCTGCCTGGCTGCTTTCCGGGACAGCTTCCGGTGCTTAACCAGACTTTCACTGATCTGTTCTCCAATCCGGATCGTCGGGTTAAGTGAACTCATCGGATCCTGAAAGATCATCCCGATCTCCCGTCCCCGGATGTGCTCCATCTGCTTCTCCGACTTGGTAGCCAGGTTATCCCCCAGAAAGATAATCTCTCCTTCTTTTAGATGTGCGGGCGGAGAAGGCAGCAATCTCATAATGGAGCGGGCAGTGACACTTTTGCCGCTGCCCGACTCTCCGACAATCCCCAGCGTCTCCCCTTTATAAACTTCAAAGCTTACGCCGCGTACGGCAGGACGCTCTTCATCATGGCTCTGGAAAGAGACATGTAAATTATTCACTTCCAAAATCGGTTCCATTGTAACACCTGCCAGTTTTCATTATTAAAGATATCATTTCTTGACATTATTAAAATCTATTAATAAAATATACCTTATCGATCGGAATAGTTCAATTTAAAAAATGTAAAATGAAAAATTAAGGAGGAACACATTATATGGAGGCGGCAAAAAGTGGGGGGATGAACTTCGCCGGGGCAATTGGTGACACTTACGGCAAACTGCTGCAGAACTCCTCATACCGGTATTTCGCCCTTGTGCTGGGCGCACCCGTTAATCTGTTCACGTTGTTTGTCCACCGTGTTCATAAAGCCGGGGATATTTATGCTTCCACTGAGCGGGAGACGCGGCAGGAACTGCTGGCTTCAGGACTTCAGGAGCAGCTCAAGACCGAGTTCGTTGAACAATTGCACAGTAAGATCAGGTTCTTCGGGCAGCAGGCAAGTGTTGCTGAGCTTGACAGCCAAGCCGCGCAGCTGGCGGCAGAACGCTTTGAGAATATTGTTGCCGAACGTGTGGACAGCAGGCTGCGGGAGAAAGGACTCGCCAGGTCAACGTTTATCAGTACCTTTCAGGCGCTGCTGCGGCATCCGTGGTTTTTACCGTTATCTATTATTCCAGGCTTTCCATTATATCTATTAATTTTGTTGTATAGCAGCCCTTATCTCAAATACATATTTGAAAGATTGGTAATGACGGTATTCGTTATTTTCGGCGTTGCAGTCCTTGTATTTACAATATTGTATATTTCACCGTTTGATCCTGCGGTCAATATTCTCGGCCAGACGGCCACCGACGCGCAGATCATCGAATTCAACCGGGTATACGGACTGGATCAGCCGTATCTTGTGCAGCTATGGGACAATGTTAAAGGTATTGCAATGTTCGATCTGGGCAAAGCCTTTGCGGGGAACGAAGACATTGTGACGGCGATTGGCCGCAAATTTCCGGTTACGCTGGAACTTACGCTGCTGTCGCTGCTGATGGCGATCGTTATTGCCATTCCCATCGGAATTATCTCTGCCACCAAACCAAACTCCTGGTTCGACTATACCTTCATGCTCATTGCGCTGATCGGTTTGTCGATCCCGAGCTTCTGGCAGGGGCTGGTCTTTATCCTGGGTTTCTCCATTAAACTGCAGTGGCTTCCGGCTACCTTTAGCCCTAGCAACTGGATGACCTTTATTATGCCGGTGGTGGTGCTGGGGACAGGCCTGACTGCAGCCATTGCCCGAATGACCCGGGCTTCCACGCTTGAGGTCATTCATGAAGATTACATTATTACGGCGACTGCCAAAGGCCTCAGCAAACGGAAGGTGCTGCTGAAGCACGCCGTACGCAATGCGCTCATCCCGATCGTAACCGTCATTGGCCTCCAGTTCGGAGGCATGCTGGGCGGGGCAGCCGTTACAGAAAAAGTATTCAACATCAGCGGGCTGGGCAGCTATATCGTGGATAAGCAGTTTATTCCCGACATTCCGGCCATTATGGGCGGCGTAGTCTATACGGCGATCACCATTTCCTTGATCAACGCGATTATCGACATTCTGTACGCCTTTGTGGACCCGCGTATCCGTTCCAAAATGAAACAATACTGATAGCAGGTGAACATTCATGGTCAACGCAAGCGCCGCAAGGCGCGAAACACAGCTTAAGCTCAAAACCTCCCAGGAGTACCGCCAGGCAGGTTTTGCCTGGGTCGGTTCCCTCATCGTAACATTGGCCTTGTTGCTGAGCAGCTACGATTGGGAGACGCAAGCCATTAAACCTTATGTATGGGTGGCCTGCTGCCTTTATGGCGCCTTTACATTACTGCAAGTACTGCTCACCCTGCTGATACGCAGAGATATCATGGTCCGGGGAGAAATTCATGGCGTAACCCGCGCCTTGGGCTACATCCAGATCCTAAGCCTGGTTACAGGCAATGTCTTCCTCGTTACGGCAGCTTTTCAGCTGATCCGGAAGCGCAAGTCGCCGGAGTATACTCTTGCGGTGTATACGCTGCTGACACAGATAGCTGTTATTGCAGTCTCTGCAATAAACCTGTACAAGCCCTACGTAGCGGATACCTTCCTGACCGGAATGTTTATCCTGCTGGCGGTAGCCGCTTTTCATCTGCTCGTGGTCGTGCTCACAGCTAAATTCGTGCGGCGGCGCCAAGTTCCCCGCCGGCTGGTCTGGGTGGCCTATCCGCTGCTGCTGACCTCGCTGACCGGTAATTTATTCGCGCTGGCGCTGGGCATCATTCTGCTGGTCCGTATCCGGAACAGAGACAATCCTGCGGTAGCCGGTTGGGAGGATGTGCTGGAACGGCTGACCCGCAACACGACGGCAATGCTGGGGCTGCTGTTTATTGCTTTTCTGTTCTCCGTCTCTGTCTGCAGTTACGTCACCTTTGATTACGGTATGGCCGTGGATAACAACTACTCACTGATTTTGCAGCCGCCGTCACTGGCCTATCCGCTGGGTACCGATAATTTCGGACGTTGTCTGTTCACGCGCATTATCTTCGGGGCCCGAATTTCCCTGATTGTCGGTGTAATGTCCACCGTTCTGCCGCTTCTTCTAGGGGGTACACTCGGGGCCATTTCCGGCTACTATGGCCGCTATACCGACAACATCATCATGCGTGCGCTCGATGTTCTGTATGCTATTCCAGGCATCCTGCTGGCCATTGCGATTATTGCCGCCTTTGGTGCCAATACGGTCAATCTGATTCTCGCGCTCAGCGTCGGGGCCATCCCGACCTACGCACGGACCATGCGGGCCAATGTGCTGCAGGTGTCCACGTATGAGTTCGTTGATGCCGCGCGGGCCTTTGGCTCCAGCAATGCAGCCATTATATTCAAACATATTGTTCCGAATTCATTGGCTCCGATGATCGTCAAGTCCACCTTAACTATTGGCGGTGCGGTCATCTCTACCAGCAGTCTCAGCTTCCTGGGGCTGGGCATCGAACCGCATATCCCGGAATGGGGCAATATTCTCAAGCTGGGCAGCACCTACCTGGAGACGAACTCCTATCTGGCGATTTTCCCGGGGCTGGCGATTATTGCACTCGTCTTATCTTTCAACTTCCTGGGTGATGGGCTGCGCGATGCGCTTGACCCCAAGATGGAATAACGGATTCACCGGAAAATGCGTCTTGCTGACGTTTTTCATAGAGATACTATTTATATTCTGGGGAGGAAATTGTAATGAAAACAAGATCTACATTGGCTTTGCTGCTGACTCTGGTGCTTATCCTTAGCGGATGCTCGGTAGCAACCAAATCCAATACAGCCAGCAGTACCACGGAACCCGCTTCTTCCGAAGCTCCGGCTGGAGATAATACTGCTACTACTGCGCCGGTTGGGATTGAAGTGCTTGGCATGAGCAATAATGAGTCTGATCTGAACATTGTCAGAGACCAGCTGACTAAGAACGGCTTCAACGTGAAGCTGAATATTCAGCCTGATTACGCAAGCTTCAAAGCCCAGGAGGATGCAGGCAACTATGATGTGTCCATGTCCAGCTGGACAACAGTTACCGGCAACCCCGACTACGCGGTCAGATCGCTGTTCAAGACTGGAGGCGACTATAGTATCCAGTCCGATCCTGAGCTTGATGCGCTGATTGATAAGGCGGCAACACAAACACCGGAAGAATATACACAAACGTATAAAGAGCTGGAGCAGCGTCTGGTATTCGATGAGGCCCGCATTGCCCCGCTGTATATTTCCTTGAAGAGCCAAGCGGTCAACAAGGAAATTCTGAAGCCGGATTCTGTAAGATTGTCCAAATCGCGGGCACTCGCCTGGGAAGACATTGATTTCAATGACACCGCAAAACGCGCCACTCAGCCGTTGATTCTGGCCCAGGCAGCTTCCAACCTGACCTCCCTGGACCCGATTAAAGGCAATGACGGTTCAATCAACCAGCTCAATACGAATATGTATGTGCGACTGGTCAACCTGACCGATGATGACAAAATCACTTCCGAAGCTTCGCTGTCCCGCAATTACAGCATTGCTGACGGCAACCAAGACTATTATTTCATTCTCCGGGACGATATTAATTTTGCCAAAATCGAGAATAAAAAGGCAGTAGATACCGGGGAACGTGTAGGCGGCGATGATGTCGTGTTTTCTCTGGAGCGCGCCAAGAACAAGGATTCCGTGCCGGATCACCGCACCTACAGCCTGCATGAGCATATCAAAACTGCCGAGGTGTTCACCGACCTGAACGCTCTGGGTTCGATCCAGCAGGCAGGCGGAAAGGGGACTGTGAAGGAAGCCTTGGAACAAGGTCTTGAAGCGCCAATCTCCGAGCTCGTAGCAGACAAGAAACAAGCGAACAACAAGCAAGGCAAATATCAGGTCGTAAAATTGACGACTACTGAGCCCTTTCCGCAAGTGCTGAACTATCTGGCGCATCAATCTGCCGGCATTGTCTCCAAGAAGCAAGTGGAGAGCATCAACACCTATGATGTGGCCAAATTCGACGTCAACAAGGATATTCCTTACGGTGACCAGAACACGGTAACGGAGGGCGACAAATACAACAATACTTTGTACGCCAGCGGCCCTTACATTTTGTCCTACAAGAATGACTATGAAGGGATTTTCCTGAAGAATCCGGGTTATCAAAAAGGCACAGACAACGAGGCCCATATCAACCAGGTAAATGTACGCTTTATTGCAGACGCCGACAGCACATTGTCTGCCCTGCGCAGCGGTGAAATTTATGTGTATTACGGTGTGCCGGAAACCAAATATGAAGTAGTCGAAGGCGACAGCAAGCTGCAGCTTAAGAGCATCCCGAGCAATGCTGTGAGCTACCTGTTGTTCAACACTAAGAACCGCGATATAGCGGGAAACCTGGATCTCCGCAAAGCTGTACTCTACTCCATCAATCAGGATGAAATTCTGGCCTTCTACAAAAACAATAAGCTCAAAGCGGTCTCCACAGTCAGCCCGCTGGTCGATACCGGGAATGAACTGAAGGCCGATCCGGCCAAGGTTAAAGAATTCTTGGGCCTATACCAAGCTTCCAAGTAATTAATGAACGGCAACGTATGACATGCGGCCGAGGCGAAAATAAGTGGAACCGATCAGCAAACGCTGGTCGGTTTTTTCCCATAAGCCATGAAATGGCTGTTTGGGTTGGTCCTTATTTTTGAGTAGGATATACATGAGTGTTTGGTGAGGACGGTGCGCGAACGGACCGTTGTTCCAATCGCTGTTATATCCAGATTTTATTTATTTGCCTTAGCGGTAAAAATCCGGATATAAAGGCGACCGCTACCGCTTTTACACAATCAGTCCGTTCTCTCCGCTCTGGAGTATGCGATACCAGAACCAGACGGCATAGTCAAGGCTCTTCCGAACGAGTGTCCATAAAGCTTAACATTATAGCCATCGCCCTTTCCGGTAATTTGGGTTATAATCGAGGAAAATTTTTGAAGGTGGATTAGTGTGAAAATCGGAAAAATGAGATTACGTTTGCAAGCGACCATCACAGTAATGATTTGCCTCGTTGTCACCCTCGTCCTGCTGATTGTGTTTATAATGTTTGGTATAAAGGTCTCTGAACAAGCCGAAGAAGCACTGGAGAGCAAAGCTATAACCATTGCCCGCACCCTTTCGCGTACTCCAGTTGTCATTGACGGCCTGCTCGGAAATGGCGATTCCGGTGGCATTCAGGATTACGCATCCGAAATCAGCACCATCAATAACGTCGAGTTTATTGTCGTTATGGACATGCAGGGGATTCGCCGTTCCCATCCCGATCCGGCCTTGATCGGCAAGCATTTTATGGGAGGGGATGAGACAGATGCATTGCACGGCAAGGAGACGTTATCCGTTGCTGAGGGTTCGCTGGGCTATTCAGTGAGAGCGTTTTCGCCTATATTTGGATCAGAGGGAAAAGTGATTGGTGCAGTGGCTGTGGGCATCTCGCTTGGCAGCGTCCAGTCCGCTGTGAAGCAGAATCAGTGGATTATCTACTGGGGAATACTGGTTGGGGGACTCATGGGCATCACAGGAGCAGTACTGCTGGCACGCAAAATAAAACGGATGATATTCGGCATGGAGCCCGGGGAAATCGCAAAGCTGCTGGAGGAACGAAACGCCATGCTGCAATCCACCAAAGAAGGGATTTTGGCGGTAGACAAAGAATCCCGTATTACATTAGTCAATGCGGAGGCGCGAAGGCTGATGGGCAGCGTCGGTATGAACCAGGACCCGGTTAACAGGCAAATCGAGCAATTCTGGCCCCTGCTCCGGATGGACAGAGTACTGGGAAATGGCAAGGCGTTGCAGGATATGGAAGTAGAACAGAGCGGCATCACGCTGCTGGTAAATGTGGTTCCGGTCAAGGTTAACGGAATCATCGAAGGAGCCATCGCCACCTTTCGGGACAAGACCGAAATCAGCTTGCTGATGGAGAGGCTTTCGGGGATATCTCTATATGCTGAAGCGCTGCGGGCTCAGACCCATGAATTTATGAACAAGCTTCACGTGATTATGGGCCTGACCAATATGCGCAGCTATGACCGGCTGGAAGAATATCTTACCGACACCGTGCTTAATATTCAGACGGAAGCGGACGCTGTGGTCAAACTGGTGAAGGACCCGATTATGGTCGGATTTCTGCTGGGAAAGCTCAGTCGGATCCGGGAGGCGGGGGTGCGGCTGGTTATCCTGGAGGACGGCGTTCTGCCCGAGTCCGCAAATCACGAAGTATCGCGGGAATTGGTTACAATCGTCGGCAATCTGCTGGATAATGCTCTGGAAGCGGTGGATGGTGTCAGCGACAAGATGATCCAGATCGGTTTCCGGCATGCAGAAAGTCAGCTTACGCTCAAGGTTGGCGACAATGGAACAGGTATTTCTAAGGAGTGTGAAGATCGTATGTATGAACAAGGCTATTCCACCAAAGGCAAGGACAGGGGCATCGGGTTGTATCTGGTGGGCAGGAGCCTGGCCAAGCTGGGCGGAACGATCCGCTGGGAGAGCCGTGCGGGTGAAGGAACCGAGTTTACTGTGCAGTTACCTTATATTGCGAAGAGTGATAAATGACCATGATAAAGGTACTTATTGTTGAAGATGATCCGATGGTTTCGGAGATGAATAAATTTTACCTGCAGCAGGTTGAAGGCTTCCGCGCCGAAGGTTGGGCCAGTTCTGCAGACGAGGCGCTAAACCTGCTGGCGAAGAACGTCTATGATCTGATCCTTTTGGATATTTACATGAAGGAGAGCAACGGGCTGGAGCTGCTGTCCGAGATTCGCCAGAGTGGCCTAAGGGTGGATGTCATCGTCATTTCGGCGGCCAGCGACAAGGAAAGCATCCAGGAGTCTCTGCAAAACGGGGCGGTGGATTATCTGATTAAGCCGTTTGAGTTCTCCAGATTCCGTGCCGCGCTGAATGGATACAAGGAGCAGATCCGGTTGTTCCGTTCCCGGAACCAACTGAACCAATCGGAGCTGGACAAGCTCTCCAGATTCAAACATGAGCGGAAAGTTTCGCAGGAGCTGCCTAAAGGCTTTACGCGTCAGACACTGCAGAACGTCTGGAGAGCGGTGGAGTCCTGCGCCTGCGAGCTTTTTTCCGCAGAGGACATCTCGGTTCTGTCCGGGATTTCCCGTGTATCCGTCGGCAAGTATTTGGTTGAGCTGATGGAGCTGGGAGTGCTGGAAATGGATAGGGTCTACGGAAGTGTGGGCAGGCCGGTGCAGAAATACAGGATCGCTCCAAATGGCAGGTCACTGATTACTCAATACATATAACGAAACAGGAAGCTCTTGCTGCGAAAATCGCAGCGGGAGCTTTTTCTTTTGATAGGGAGAGGGTCCGTGATTTTATGTTGGCGCTAACTTTAATAATTTACAAAACCTCTTCATTATTTACACAAAAACAAAAGCGCTTTCAAAGCAGCTATGATGATTTTGTAAAAGAACTAAGGGAGGTAAGGATAACATGCAAAAAGCATTTCAGTCGCCAGTTGCAGTACCGGATGAGCAGCGTGGCTCTGAGCAAGAAAAACAAGGCTTTGCACAGCGGGTCATCCAATTAAAGGTAGGTGTTATTCCACTGCCGCTGTATGTGATATTTGCCCTCATCATATTTGCGGCGTCTGTGTTAGGCGAACTGCCAAACGATATGATCGGCGGATTTGCGGTGATCATCATCCTGGGTGTGCTGCTAAGCGATCTTGGTTTCAAGCTTCCAATTCTGAAGAATATCGGCGGCCCGGCAATCCTCTCCTTGATGATCCCCTCGTTCCTGGTGTTCTGGAATGTGCTTGATCCTTCGGTTACGGAATCGGTCAACACGCTGATGAAGACGTCGAACTTTCTCTATCTGTATATTTCAATTCTGGTAGCGGGAAGTATTACCGGGATGAACCGCACCACATTAATCAGCGGCTTCATCCGCATCTTTATCCCGATGATGGCCGGAACCATTGTGGCGGTAGCCGCGGGTCTCGGGGTCGGCATGCTGCTCGGCTACAGTGCACACCGCACGTTATTCTACATTATCGTGCCGATTATTGGCGGCGGTGTCGGTGAAGGGATACTCCCGCTGTCCATCGCCTTCTCGCAGATTCTAGGCGGTGAATCGGGTTCCTATGTAGCCCAAATGATACCGGCGGCGGTGATCGGCAATGTGTTCGCGATTATCGGTGCGGGACTGCTCAAGAGAATGGCCGATAAAAATCCGCTCATTACCGGCAATGGCGTGCTGGTGAAATCAAAAAATGGCCAGAAGCTGGGCGGAAGCACCTATGACAGTGCCAAACCGGACTTTCTGCTGATGGGCGCCGGACTGCTGTTTGCCTGCGGGCTATTTATTACGGGGCATTTGCTGTCGCCATTCATCGGCGTCCCCGGTCCTATCCTGATGATCTTTGCCGCAGCGCTGCTTAAAGTACTGAAGCTGCTGCCGGCCAAAATCGAGCAGGGCGCTTACCAGCTCTACAAATTTGTGTCCGGGACATTAACCTGGCCCCTCATGGTAGGCCTTGGTATGCTGTACATTCCGCTTGAGGATGTGGCCGCCCTGATCTCAGTTCCTTATATTATCGTTTGCGCAACCGTTATCGCCGCGATGATTCTCACCGGCTATTTTATCGGTAAATGGGTCAATATGTACCCCGTGGAAGCAGCGATAGTTACCGGCTGCCGCGGCGGTCTCGGCGGAACGGGCGATGTGGCCATTCTGTCGGCATCCGGGCGCATGGAGCTGATGCCGTTCGCTCAGATTTCTACACGTATCGGAGGAGCGATCACAGTGGTTGCAGCAACGCTGCTCATCTCGGTATGGGGCGGCTGATTGCGGGAACAGGCAAAAAAATATGCAGGAGGCGATTAGGATGAATCAACCGCAAGTGTTTACGCTTCGTGTCCAGTACCGCAGCAACAGCGATTATCTGGCGAACCTGGTGAGCATTGCCGAGAACTATAAAGGCACGGTACTAAATGCAGAGCTGAAGAAGCTGCGCGCGGACCTGACCGGCGCGGATGTCGTAATTTCCGTGAAGCACCCGGAGGATCAGAAATGGATTGAAAAAGCGGTAAACCAGTTGAGCGGAGGAGATATTGTGGAACTATTGGAAGAAATCATGCTGCTGCACAAAGGCGGAAAGCTCGAAACAACCCTGAAAAATCCAATCCGGAATAAAGAAGACCTGTCCAAAGTATACACGCCGGGTGTGGCGAAGGTCTGTCAGGCAATTGTGCAGGATCAGGCACAGGCTTATGAATTGACGACGAAGAAAAATACCGTGGCTGTGGTATCCGATGGGACCGCTGTGCTGGGCCTGGGGGACATAGGGCCGAGAGCGGCCATGCCGGTCATGGAAGGCAAGGCGGCGCTTTTCAAGCAGTTCGCGGATGTAGACGCCGTGCCAATCTGCCTCGACACTAAGGATACGGAAGAAATTATCGCCATTGTGAAAGCGCTCGCTCCTACATTCGGAGGCATTAATCTCGAAGATATTTCCTCTCCCCGGTGTTTTGAAATCGAAGCGAGACTAAGAACCGAGCTGGACATTCCGGTATTCCATGATGACCAGCACGGAACGGCCATCGTTGTACTTGCCGGGCTGCTGAACGCACTTAAGGTATGCGGGAAAAATATCAAGGATGTCAAAATCGTAGTGAACGGCGTCGGTGCGGCAGGCATCTCCGTCTCCAAAATGCTGCTGCACGCGGGCGCCGTGAACCTGATCGGAGTGGACCGGGAGGGTGCCATTAACCGGCTGGTCTCTTATACCCGGACACATTGGAGCGACTTCGCCCAAATTACGAATCCCAACCTGGAAACCGGCGGGCTGTCGGATGTAATCAAAGGCGCGGATGTTTTTATCGGGGTTTCCGCACCAAATGTGCTGAAGCTGGAGGATGTGCAGAATATGGCCAAAGATCCGATCGTGTTCGCTATGGCGAATCCGACCCCGGAAATCGATCCCGCTATCGCTGCACCACACGTAAGAGTAATGGCGACAGGCCGTTCCGACTACCCGAACCAGATCAACAATGTGTTGTGTTTCCCCGGCATTTTCAGGGGAGCGCTGGATTGTGAGGCCACTGATATCAATGATGAGATGAAGCTGGCGGCGGCAGAGGCGATTTCCTCGGTTATTGATCCTGCTGATCTTCATGAGAAATATATCATTCCGGATGCTTTTGATGCGCGGGTGGTGGAAAAAATCCGGATAGCCGTTGCCCATGCGGCATTCAAAAGCGGCGTTGCCCGAAAAAGTCTGCTTATCGGCGTGAAATGATTCCAGCCGGGATTTCGGTATGACGTGAATTTGCCGGTCTTATCATGGAGTTTGTGTGACAAGAAAGAAACAGTAATATATACATTATAAGGAGCTGTCTCATTTGTAGTTTTCTACAATGGCAGCTCCTTTTTTCCCCTCGCGGCCATGATTTTTTGTTTGACAGAGGGGGCGCTTTAATCCATAATCAATTCATACTAAACATATATGATTTATTGGAAGGGGAGGATCAGTCATGTCACAGTTTAAAGCAGCTTTAAGAAAGTCATTTTGGGTAGGAACATTAGCAATTCTATTATTGGTGGTGGTTGCTGGATGCTCTGGGTCCAAGAATGAACCTGATCCGAATGAAGGTGCCGAGCAAAGTGCGAACCAGGGAACCAATTCAAGCGCAAATACGGAGAAGCCTGCGGCGGGAGGAACCTTCGTCTATGGACGGCCTGCTTCCGTAACCTCGCTTGATTTGCATAATCAGATTACATCGAACAATGCCTTTGCCATTGACAAGGTATTTGAATCTTTGGTTGCTTTTGATAGTAAAGGTGAGATTGTGGACTGGCTTGCGGAGTCACATAACATCAGTGCTGACGGCTTGACGTATACGTTTGTGTTGCGTGACGGTTTGAAGTTTTCGAATGGCACCGATGTTACTGCGGAGGATGCCGTATTCTCGCTTGAGCGGCATTTGAAGGTTGGCGGCCCGCTGGCTATAGCGGCAAAGGTCGATACCGTTAAAGCCCAGGATAACCAAACGCTGGTTATTACACTGAAAGAGCCTTATACACCCTTTATCTCCGAACTGTCCAACTTTTCCAACGGTATTCTTCCTAACCATTTTGGGGGTGTTGCGGAAGAAGCGTTTTTCAAGAACCCGGTGGGTACAGGGCCTTTCGTGGTTGAGAAGTCGGACCCGGCAGGCGATCTGACTTTTACCAAGAACCCTCACTATTGGCAAGAAGGAAAGCCGTATATTGATAAGCTTGTTTACAAGCTGATTGAAGACGACACCCAGGCTATCAACCAGCTGAAGGCGGGAGAAGTTAATGCTATTGAATCTTTGGCACTGCAAAATGCTGAAGAGCTAAAGAAAGGTCCAGACACTACAGTAGTAACCAATGGCAGCTGGGTGACCGAGCAATTGTTCTTCAATACGCTGGATAAGTATTTTTCGGATGTGCATGTCCGTCGTGCTTTGGCTCTGGCACTTAATCGTGAAGGCTTGACCAAGGCGCTTACCTTTGGTTATGCCCAGACTGCCAATTCACTGCTGCCCACAACGATTCCTTATCATTCGAATGATACGATCAAGGCGCTGAACTTCGATATCAATGCGGCCAAGGAGGAGCTTGCCAAATCCGCCTTCCCGGATGGATTCACTACCAAATTGCTTGTGGCATCAGGGAACAGTACAAGAGCACAAGAGGCGCAAATTATCCAGGCAGCGGGCAAAGAAATCGGGATCCATATCGAGATTGAATCGATTGAACTGGCCACTTTCCGTGAACGTTTCTTTGCCTATGATTTCTCGGTAATGCTCAACAGCGGTCAAGCCGATTCTCCCGAAGCGAACTCGATTATTGCGTTCCAAACTGATCCGGAAGGCTTCAGTAAATCGTATTGGACGCATTACACGAATGATGAAGTCACCAAGCTTCTATATGAAGGCCAAAAAACGCCGGATGGCAAGGAACGTGAGGAAATCTACTCGAAGCTGCTGCAGACTCTTGCGGACGAAGTGCCGTACATTCCGCTGTATTATCCGGATATTCTGAAAGGTGTCCGTTCATCAGTGGATGGTCTCGTAGTTTTACCTAACGGCAGCATTCGTTTTGATGAAGCTCGTATCGGTAAATGAATACATCTTACAGCTGGCTGGTGACAGCTCTTTTAAGAGCACTGGCAGTTATCCTTTTTGTAGTAACAGCAGTCTTTTTCATCATCAGAATTGTGCCGGGGGACCCGGCTAAAATGATTCTGGGAGAATACAGCACGCCTGAGGCCATCAAGAGTATGCATCATACTCTCGGGCTGGATCTCCCTTTATGGGAACAATTTGTCCGGTTTGTAAAGACGCTGTTCACACAGGGAGATACCGGCAATTCTATTATTGCAGGCACCTCTACAAGAGAGCTGATTGCCGAACGGGCTCCCGTTACTTTGCTGCTTATTGTGATGGCCTGTATGATGGCGATTATTATTGCCCTTCTGCTCGCTACGCTTGCAGCCACGCACAAGGATAAGCTGCTGGATCATTTGATCCGG
The DNA here is from genome assembly GCF_014644435.1 of Paenibacillus albidus. GTDB lineage: Bacteria > Bacillota > Bacilli > Paenibacillales > Paenibacillaceae > Paenibacillus_AQ > Paenibacillus_AQ albidus. Next base: position 70,858 of record NZ_BMKR01000028.1, read on the forward strand.
ATATTTCCGACTATAACTCTGGGTATGCCAATCTTTTGGGTTGGCATGCTTTTGATCCTGCTGTTCAGTGTCCGGCTTCATTGGTTTCCCGTTGGGGGAGTAAGCGAAGGGTGGATTGGAACCTTATACAGTCTTACGCTTCCGGCGATTACCGTCGCCTTTTCGCAGATTCCTACGCTGGTCCGTTCGTTAAGAGCGCAGATGCTTGAAATCTTGGAATCCGATTTTGTAGTCACGCTGAGAGCTGCGGGATTACCAAGCAGGGTTATTCTGTTCAAGCATGTGCTGCGTAACTCTGCTCTTCCGACTCTTATGCTGCTGGGCGTAAATATTTCTTATCTTATCGGCGGTACACTGGTCGTTGAACAGGTGTTTGGCATCAAGGGAATTGGCAGCTTGCTGTTTACTGCAATTTCGAATCGGGATTTCCCGGTCATTCAAGGAATAGCGCTATATTGTGCGATATCTGTTGTGATCATCAGCCTCCTGATTGAAATGATTTCCTGGTGGCTGGATCCCAGAACGAAAGGAAAACAATGAAACGTATAAGAACAGAACCTCAATTGCATCAGGACGGCAGGCAGCCAAGCATCATCCATCGAATATGGAATACCCCGTCCCTTTTAGTGGGAAGCCTTATGTTTGTGGTACTTATTGTCTTGGCAGTATTCATTCCGTATATTAGTCCTTATCACCCATCCGAGCAAAATTTGAGCGCTTTTTTGCAGCCCCCGTCTGCTGAACATTGGCTGGGGACGGATCAATTGGGGCGCGATCTGTTCACTAGACTGATCTATGCTGCGCGGACCGATCTGAGTATCATGGTACTGGCGGAAGTTGTGCCCTTTTGCACCGGTGTATTTCTGGGCATGCTTGCGGGGTATTACGGGAAATGGGTCGATACGGTCATTACTTTGCTCACAGACACATTTATTGCTTTTCCTTTTTACCTGATCGTAATTATCGTGGCCTTTGCCAGCGGAGCAGGGGAGCGGGGGATTTATATCACTTTTATGCTTGTGGGCTGGATTGTATTTGCCCGGGTGGTCAGAGGTCTCAGCGCCTCCTTCCGCGAGCAAGAATGGGTAGCGTCCGCTCAGACGTTAGGGCTGCCCGGAGTCAGAATTATCCTACGTCATCTCCTGCCGAATGTATTACCGCAAGCGGTTGTAGTCCTTATGACGGATATGGTCGGATTGCTTGTGGCCATTGTTACACTCGGTTATCTCGGCATCGGCATTGCACCGCCCACCCCGGACTGGGGGACCATGATTTCGGATGGACAATCCTTCATAACCACTGCATGGTGGCTCTCGGCAGTTCCGGGATTTGCCGTGGTGTATACAGGCATTGCTTTGTCTCTGGTCGGTGACGGTTTGGCAGATATATGGAGGAAAAAATAATGTCTACAAGCCCGATCTTGGAAATAGAAGCTCTATCGCTGGCAACAAAGTCAAATGAAACCTTAGTCGACAATGTTGGCTTTTCGCTGAACAAAGGGGAGAGTCTGGGACTGGTAGGCGAATCGGGTTCCGGCAAATCGCTTACGCTGCGTGCGATACTGGGGTTGCTTCCGCATGGTGTTAGGCAGACAGGCGGAGTCATTAAGAGTGAGGTGAGCAGCGCGATGGTGTTTCAAGACCCCAGGGGTGCGCTGGACCCGCTCTGTCCGGTAGTCAAGCAGCTTGCAGAAGTCGTTTATTTCAGACAAAAAGTAAGCCGTAAGGCATCACGCGTGGTGGCGCTGGAATTGCTTGAAATGCTCGGTCTCCCCGATTCCTTAAAGAGAACGGACCGGTATCCAAGCCAGCTATCGGGCGGTCAGTGTCAAAGGATAGTCATCGCCATAGCCCTCGCGTGCAAGCCGGGCATTCTTCTCTGTGATGAGCCGACAACGGCGCTCGATGTTACCGTTCAACGGCAAATTATTGAAACGATCGCCCGCCTGCAGCAGGAACTGGGCTTTGCCATGGTGTTTGTTACGCATAATCTGGCGGTTGCCGCCGCCATGTGCTCCAAGCTGGCTGTGATGAAAAAGGGGCAGATTGTCGAGCATGGCAATACCCTCAATGTTTTGCAAAACCCGCAAAATCCTTATACGCAGATGCTGATTAACTCGGTGCTTCCTTTGCCGGAGCTTGAAGGGAGCGGACAACTATGGAGTTAGCCTTGCAAATAAAAAATGTAACGGTTCATTATGGCGGATTTACTGCGCTGAATGGCATCCAGCTGAATCTGCCGAAACATACCACCCTCGGCCTTGTCGGAGAGTCCGGCTCAGGCAAGTCTACGCTGGCGCGGGTCATTGCCGGGTTGATTGTTCCTGCTGAGGGGCAGATTCTGCTGGACTCACAAGAATTAACAAAGAAGAGAAGCCGTGAACAGCGCAAAAGGATACAGATGATCTTCCAAAATCCGGATGCCTCGCTGAATCCCAAACATTCCATCCGGCAGATTCTTTCGGAAGCGCTTTTGTTTCATAACATTGTGGGCCGCACGGAGATCGAAAAGAGATGTAAAGAGCTTTTGGCCCGCGTTCACCTGGAAGGAAAAGCTTTGGACAAATATCCTCACGAATTCTCCGGCGGTCAGCGCCAACGGATAGCGATCGCACGCGCATTAAGCGTGGAGCCAAGCCTTCTGATTGCGGATGAACCGACAAGCGCTTTGGATGTTTCCGTACAGCTGAGTGTGCTTGAGCTTTTTAATACGCTCAAGGCAGAGCTTAATCTCACCATGCTGTTCATCTCCCATGATCTGGGGGTAATCCATGCGATCAGCGATACGGTAGCGGTCATGCGGCAGGGAAACCTGGTTGAAATCAATCCCAAGGATCAATTTTTTGCCCGTCCTGAAACGGCATACAGCCGCGAGCTGTTGTCAGCCGTTCCGAAAATGCCCAAATCGAATACATCAGGAGGTTTTTATGATCCGAGAACATAAAGGATTTGTACCATTGTCACTGTCTGAGTTCGACACGCTTACACGTTTGCTCTCCGAACTTTTGTCTACTGGGCATCCTCCGGTCATTATCCCGGGTGAGGCAATCCTGGGCATTGAGGCGATGGCAGCCGGGATCTCTGCGCCGGGCCGCACATTTTTAAATGTAGTGACAGGCCCGTATGGAAGTTTGTTCGGAAAATGGCTTGAACGCGGCGGCGCGACGGTTGTTGAAGTTAAGGTGCCCTTTGATGAAGTGGTTCCTGCGGAGGAGGTTGCAGCTGCCGTGGAACGCTTTAACCCGGTCGCCCTTTCCTTTGTTCAGGCTGAGGTGGTTACAGGCGGCTCCAATCCGGCCAAAGAAATATTAAAGATTGCACGCGGCTTTAATCTCATTACGGTCATGGACTCCGTTTCGGCGGTTGGAGGAGAGGCCCTGCCGGTTGATGAATGGGGAGTAGATTTGGTAGCTGTGGGCGCGCAAAAAGCCCTGGCTGGACCTAACGGCGTCAGTGCCGTGAGTATTTCCCCGCGCGGCTGGGAATTCATGGAGTCCAATGTAAATGCGCCGCGGAATTCCATTCTGTCTTTGCTGGATCTGAAACCCCCTCAGCAGGGGACAAGGCCGGTCCGGGTTCCTCCCAACATTCCGGCGCTGGAGGCCAGAGCCCTGATCGCGGCCTTGACCGACATTGAGGAAGAAGGATTGGAACAGGTGATCAAGCGCCATGAATCGGCTGCGGCTTCTGCCGTTGCCGGCATCAAGGCCCTGGGTCTTGAGCCTTGGCAGAAGAATAGCAAACATTATTCCACGCTGACTACGACGGTTCGGATTTCCGAACAGAACCTGCGTATTGACCAGCCTGTCGGGATCGTGGCTCCCGGAGACGGGGAACTATTCGGCCACCTTCTGCGGATCAACCATTTTGGAGCGAACGCCTGCCGGCAAAGTGTGGAAGAAGCGATTACGACGCTTGCCCAATTGTTGAATCAGGATGCTGCTCATGCGCTCAAGGCTATCCGGCTGGTTTGGGGGGCTCCCCATGATCAATAAACATCCTGAGGCACTACTCTTCAAGCATATTTTTATAGCGGGTACCGAAGGGAAACGTTTTGATCTTTCGATTAAGGATGGCCGGTTTGCATCTATTGCTGAAACAGAGCAACCTAATGATCAACAGGCTGATCCAGGTAAAGATTTATGGATAAGTCCGGGGGTTATTGATCTGCATACGCATCTGGCCTGGACAGACTTCGACCATGCGGATCAATTGAAACGCGACAGCCATGAACTCGAAGCCATGCAGGCGCAAGCCTTTGAAGCAACGCTTCGGACCGGTGTAACAACGGCGCGCGACGCAGGCGGGATTCTGCCAAGCAGAGTGCAGCATCTTGTGCAGCACTCTGGGCAGCCTTTAAGGGTACAAACCTGCAGCGATATGCTTGGAGCAGCCGATGCCCGCGGTCTTAAGCATTTGGAAGCGCGGATGGCAGAAATTTTTGCTACTGGGGCAGGCTGGATCAAGATCATGGCAACAGGAGGCCTTGGAGCACCTGCTGAACAAGTGCTGGAGCCGATTTTTTCTAGGGAAGAGTTCTCTTTCATTGTCCGCCATGCGCATGCCCATCATAAAAAAGTCCTGGTGCATACTTGGGGTGGAGTGACAATAGACTGGTCCATCCATGCCGGTGTGGAATCGGTGGAGCACGGCATGTTCCTGACCGGGGATCAGGCGGGCAGACTGGCCGAGTCCGGAATAGCTTTCGTGCCTACAACATCAATTTATCGCATTGCCGCAGATCCGAAAGGCGTTCTGGCTCTGAACCAGCTTATTTGTGACCGGGCCGCCCGCGCTGCCGAAGCCCATTCTAAAGCCATCGGCTATGCCCAGAGAGCGGGGGTTCGCATTGGATTGGGTACGGATTATGCCACACCTGCACTTCATGGGTACAACCTTCAAGAGCTGGACTCGTTAATTGATTATGGCTTGACCCGGGCCGAAGCGTGGTTGGCTGCTACGAGAAGCGCTGCTGAGATTCTGGGAAGCGGCCACGAATTGGGACAGATTGCAAAAGGGTATATTGCGGATGCTATTCTATTCAATGCCGATCCGTATCAGGCACCAAATGCAGATGCATTGCGAAAGAGCATTGTCACCGTCATTACCGGGGCGCAGGAACAGGATTTGATTCAGGCCCGCTGATTATTACACTCACCACACAGGGGTATCCCGGCTGCCGCAGGCATGGGGATACCCTTATTTTGATAAATCTGCAGATTGACATGGATAAGCGGCTGCCTTACTATCTTAGTGAAACGAGGCCCATTCGGGCCGGCTGCTTCTTTTCTGCCCTACACAACAGTTCTTGGCTCTGCGAAAGGAGAGGAAGACAGATGTATAACGTACTTGTTGCCGATGATGAACCCCGGCACCGCCGCGGGATCGCGGATATGATTAAGAAGCTTAGACCGGAATATCGGATATTTATGGTTAAGGATGGTCTGGAGGCATTAAGCATTATCGAGGATAACCGGATTGATATCATTCTCACGGATATCCGGATGCCCAATATGGACGGATTGACTTTAATCGAGCATATGGCGGCCCGGAAGAAGCCGGTTAAAATCGTGATTCTCAGTGTATATGGAAATTTTGATTATGCCAGGCAGGCACTGAAGCTTGGAGCTTTCGATTACCTTTTGAAGCCGCTGGAAGCCAAAAGTCTCTCGGAGATCTTGGATAAGCTGGATGTGGCGCTTGAGAAGGATAGACTGAGCTTTCAGGATGGGGCGAATCTCCGCCGGAAGCTTAACTCGGCTGTTCCCGTCTATGAGCAGCATTTGCTCAGCCGCTGGCTGCGCGGCTCTTCAAGCGAAGAGGAGCTTTTGGAAATCCGTAATCTGTTTCCCTTTTTAAGCGGCGGGTTCGTCATGCTGGCCACCTTTCACAAAAGAGAAATCGCTGAGATTTACACGCCTCAGGATTTTGAGGAACTGAAGGTCAGCTTCAAAAGCTGGATGCGGGAAATTCACCAAATGCCAGGACCATTGCTTTCTTTTAATTTGGAAGGAGAGGATCCTGTTATCGGGACCCTGGTGTCAACTGCCGAATCGTTGGAGTGGATGATGACACGGGACAGGGAGCAGTTTGAGCAGTTTATCCATCAGGTCCGGGCAGAATTTGGACTAACCTTGACCCTGGGTGTCGGCAACTGGGTGGCTGATTTGTACAACGAAGCCCCACAATCCTTTGAAGAGGCGCGGAAAGCGCTGGAGTATGTGTTTTATGAGGGAGCCGGAAGGCTTGTTTTTTATGATGAAATCGCTTACAACCCTGAAAAGCCAAGCCTCCGCATGGTGTCTGCCGGGACTGGGATAGCTGAAGCCCTGGCGAGGCTGGACCGGGACAAGGCTGCCCGGAATCTGGATGTGCTGATCCAGAAACTTACCGAAGGGGATTATCCTGCTCCTGCCCATTTAAAGGACTGTGTATTGTACGCTCTGGTAAATGAAGTCAAGGGCAGCGAGGCCATCCTTCGACATGAGGAAGCGAGCAATTTCATTTCGGAGATGGAATTTCAAATCCCCGCATGTGAGAGTCTGGAAGAGGTGAGGACGCGTGCGGTTCATTATCTGCACCGGATTATTGAGAGTATAGAGCAGCGCAAAGATAACAAAAGCGGACGGATTATTAACTTGTGCAGGACATACCTGGAGGAGCATTATATGGAAGATTTGTCGCTGGAGTTTGTCGCCAAGCAATTTTTCTTCAGCCCAACATACTTCAGCAGCTTTTTTAAACAGCATACAACTATGACATTCACTGAATATTTATTACGCTTGCGTATGGATAAGGCCAAGGAGCTGCTGCAAGACGGAGAACAGAAGATATCGGGCATCGCCCTAAGTGTCGGGTTCCGGGATGCGGGTTATTTTACCAGGGTATTCAAGCGGGAGACCGGGTTTTTAAACGGGCAACGGAAGGGAAAGATTATTTTCAGGCGTTCGTTGATTATTTGGTTGTTCTTGAGGACAAATTTTCGGCAGTCTTTTCATAAGTGAATTACTTTATAAGTTGAACAAAAAAGAATAAAAAAGGGCAGAAGGAACGGAGGGGAAGTTTGGAACTGTAGGAGCGGTAGCGACCGCCTTTGTCACCAGATTTCAACCGCTAAAAGCGGTTAGATTGAAGAAATCGGGGGACAACAGCGGCCGGAAGTCCAAACATTCACCGCAGTTACGCTTAAGCTGCTTGTACATTTCTTTTGTTCAACTTATATAGTCCAACATCAGATTAAAAATAAGGGATTTCTGAAGGCTGTTTGATATGGATTAGCGTTCGTCACCAGCTTTTGATCAGTTCTCATGTATATAGTACCTCAGAATGGTTTAAACGAGGCTCAAACCTCCATACTGATGTATTTTGTACATTCAAATAATAGCAATATGGCATTTTTCGGCGAATACTGCGGTTCCTGCTGCACCAAATACACTGAAATCGTAAAACGAGCCTGCTTTTTCCCATCCTGATGTATAAAATGCACTGTAGCGATCTCCGCCCTAGGTTTACAGCGTGCCTCCCGGGAGGCAACTTTCGAGTGCCATCTATTCCCACCTTTTAAAGGCTGATGCTGGACTAACTGTGATCTATAGCAAGATGAAATCTGCAGTTTGACAAATGCAACGCCAGGCATCAGTAGATCGAACACCCCCCGGCCGGCGGCTAGCGGGGGTGTTCGCGATTCAGAAGCTAATATTCCTCCACAGGAAAACGAATTGACCGTAAAATCGTACAGTAAACGAAAGATCGTACAATAGGATTTTGCGGCTGGTCCATCTATGATAGACATAGGCGACTGCAGCGCTTACATCCGGATCAAGGGGGATACACAATGAAAAAGCACACCGGCAGGGCGAAGCTGATGTTAGTCTTCCTAATGATTACAGTGTTATTTGTAACCGCTTGCGGATCAGGCAACACCAATGCGGGAACGAACAATACCGGCAATACAGCCGGAGAGAGCGATGCTCCTAATGAAGGAGCGGATGTGAATTCCGGTGAGAAGGTGAAGCTTAAGTTCACCTTCTGGGGCAGCCCGCAGGAGAAAAAGGCGGTGGAGGATGCCATCAAGGCATTTGAGGCCAAAAACCAGAATGTCACCATTGAATCCATTCATATCCCGGGGACCGACTTTTTGCAGAAGCTGAATGCGATGATTGCCGGCAATGAAGCGCCGGATCTGAGTTATTCCGCGGCATGGAAGCTGAAAATGGGTGAAGAAGGACTGATTTATAACTTCTTCGATTTAATAAAGGAAGATCCGAGCATCAAGAAAGAAGATTACCTCCAGTATGCCTGGTGGAACTGGGATACGGATAAAAGCGCTGGCCCTTACCAGGCTTCCGTTGTCCCATCCCTGATGTACAATGCTGATCTCTTCAAAGAAGCCGACGTAGAGCTTCCGCCTACCAAGGCAGAGGAGGCCTGGAATTGGGATGAGTTCGTGGAGACGGCTAAGAAGCTTACCTTGGACCGCAGCGGCAAACATCCTGACGATCCCGGCTTTGACCCCAAAAATATTAAGCAATATGGGGTAAAGTTCAGTCTTAGCTGGTCCTCGTACATGCCGCTTGTGATGTCCAACGGCGGGGATTATTTGACGGAGGACGGCAAGGAATTCGGACTCGCGAAGCCGGAATCCACGGAAGCTCTTCAGAGAATTGCCGATCTGATTAATGTGCATCATGTGTCGCCTTCTCCAGTGCAGGCCAGCAGTATTCCTGCTCCGGCCACTGCGCTGCAGTCTAGAAAGGTGGCCATGGTGATCGACGGCAGCTGGAATCATCTTGATTTAAGCAAAGCCAACATCAATTGGGGTGTAGGGGTATTGCCTGTTCTGAAAGACTACAAATCCTTCTTTCTCGGTGGCTCACTGATTATTTTCAAGAGCTCGAAGCATCCCAAGGAAGCATGGGAATTCTCCAAATTCCTGACCGATCCGCAAAATGTACTGGAGCTGCACCAAGGACTCTGGATGCCGCAGCTGAAGGAATGGTATGAGGATCCCAAGCTGATCGACAGCTGGGCGAACGAAGAGCTTCCGGGCAGACCGGCAGGTTTTCAGGATGCGGTAATGCGTTCAACCTATGAGCATGCGGAGCCTTCTCCTGAGAATAACGTGAAGAATTTCGTGGAGATCGATGCCGCGGTAACGGCAGGCCTTGATCAGGTCTGGCTGGGAACTAAAACGGCTGAAGCTGCGATGAAGGAAGTAGAAGCCAAAGTAAAAGCGCTTGTTCAGGGGACGTATCTGAAATAACGGACTCTGCCGGAAGGCGGCTCTGCTTGCAGAAGGGGTGGAGCCCCTGCCGGCGCCTGTCCGAAGAGAGGAAGCAAAGGTATGAAACCAATCTCTTCCCGCAGCGGAATCAGTGTAAAGAAGAAGCGCGGTTTTTATAAAAATGAGCTTTATGGCATTCTGTTTGCCCTGCCGGCTATTCTCGGACTTCTGATCTTTACGCTTGGTCCCATGCTTTACAGCCTATATATGAGTTTCACGGATTATTCCGGCTCCAATTCACCAGATTTTATCGGACTGGGCAACTATAAGCGGATGTTCAGCGGGGAGGATCAATATTTCTATAAATCGCTTGGTGTCACCCTGTACTTCGTGGCGCTCAGTGTGCCTACCGGCATCATCTATTCTTTTTTGCTGGCCATTCTGTTGAACCGCGACATTAAAGGTAAGGCCATCTTTCGTACGGTCTTCTATCTGCCTTCCATCGTGCCGATCATTGCCATCTCGTTCATCTGGCTATGGCTGCTCAATCCGGATCTGGGACTTGCCAATGAGCTGCTGCGCTCGCTCGGGCTTCCGGGCAGCCAGTGGATTTTTGGAGAGAAATCCGTGGTTCCCTCGCTTGCGCTGATGAATCTGTGGACGACGGGAGGGACGATGATTATTTTCCTGGCAGGACTGCAGGATATTCCCCGGTCACTGTATGAGGCCCTGGAGATTGACGGCGGCTCGAAGCTGGATAAGCTGTGGAATATTACCATCCCGATGATGACGCCGACCATCTTTTTCAACCTGATCATGGGGATAATCAACGGCTTTCAGGTATTCTCGCAGGCCTATGTAATGACGAGCGGCGGACCGAATAATGCGAGCTTGTTCTATGTCTTTTACCTGTACCGGGAAGCCTTTCAATTCTCGCGGATGGGCAGCGCCAGCGCCATTGCCTGGGTGCTGTTCGTGATCATCATGCTGCTGACATTTGTGGTATTCAAGTCTTCGAAAAAATGGGTGTACTACGAAGGAGATGGGGCGAGATGAAGACGAGGGCACGGGTTGAAAATGGCTTGGTGTATCTGGTGCTCGCGGCCGGCGGTCTCTTCAGTCTTCTGCCTTTGATCTGGCTTGTCCGCAGTTCCTTGATGGATATGGGACAGATTTTTGAGCTGCCGCCGATTTGGATACCCGATCCGTTCCGGTTCGGCAATTTCAAGGAAGCACTAACGATCCTGCCATTCGGCCGTTATTTTATCAACACCTCCATTATTGTGGTCTTTACCATGCTGGGTGTCATCATAACCTGCTCTATCAGCGCCTACAGCTTTGCCCGTATGTCCTGGAGAGGGCGGGACCTTGTTTTCGGCCTGCTATTGTCCAGCATGATGCTTCCGTATGCGGTCACGCTGATCCCGACCTTTATCGGCTGGAGCAAGCTGGGGCTGACCAATTCGTTTATTCCGCTGATTGCACCGGCCTGGTTCGGTGGCGGCGCGTTTAATATCTTCCTGCTGCGGCAGTTTTATCTGAGTATTCCCCGTGATCTGGATGAGGCGGCTTATGTGGACGGTGCCAGCCATTGGCGGATTTTTATCTCCATTATTATTCCGCTCACCCGGCCCGCACTGGTTGTAGTAGGTTTATTCAGCTTCCTGGCTTCGTGGAATGATTTCCTCGGGCCGCTCGTTTATCTGAACAGTGAAAGCAAATATACGCTGGCGCTGGGGCTGCAGCAGTTTAAAGGCATGTATGCGGCGGAGTGGCATCTGATGATGGCGGCGGCGACAGTCGTGCTGGCCCCGGCCATTATCGTCTTTTTTATCGGACAAAGATACTTTATAGAGGGTATTACGCTCACAGGCATCAAAGCCTGATTCCGTAGAAGGAGTGGAGAACCATGATGAATTCATTGTATTTGCGCAAGGAGGGGCTGTCCCGCAGACAGTCCAGTTGGGATCAAACGGGAGGCAACCGGGATTTCATCGTTATAGAAGCAGGCCAAACTGCAGCTATTGCTGAAATTGAGGGTTCCGGCATCATACAGCATATCTGGATGACCATAGCGGCCCAAAATAAATATGCATTCCGCAAAGTGCTGATCCGCATGTACTGGGACGGGGAGGATAAGCCCAGTGTGGAGTCTCCGGTAGGGGATTTCTTCGGTGTCGGGCATGGGGTCGCCAGCCATTATGTCTCCATGCCGCTTAATATGATTACAACCAAGGGTGTGATTGAGGACAAAGCGGCGATGAACTGTTTTTTTGAAATGCCTTTCCGCAATAGCGCCAGAATTGAGATCATCAATGAATGTGAAGACGACATAGTGCTGTACTTCTATGTGGATTATGTGGAAAAGCAAATTGCGGAGGACAGCTTCTACTTTCACGCTTCCTGGCGCCGGGAGAATCCTACGCAAGGAACGGTCGACCTTTCGGCATTGAAGTTGGAGCATGACAATCAGGACAAGGCCAATTATGCCGATCAGAAGGTGTATGAGCTTAAGAATCTGACCGGTGAGGACAACTATGTGCTTATGGATGCGGTAGGGGAAGGCCACTATGTGGGCTGCAACCTCAGCATTGACCATCTAAATCCAATGCCGGGTTTCAGCTGGCCGGGTGAAGGGGACGACATGTTCTTCATCGATGGCGAGCCGTGGCCGCCCCGCCTGCATGGTACGGGAACGGAGGATTACTTCTGCGCCGCCTGGGGATATCCTTCCGGCAAATATGACAGCCCTTATCACGGAATATCGCTGTATGCACCGATCCGTGGCAACGGGGATGCCTGGAGAGAGAGCAATACCATTCTGTTCAATGACTACTCAGGCAAAATAACACAGTACCGGTTCCATATTGTGGACCCTGTTATCTTCAGAGAGTCGCTGCGCTTCAGCATTGAGCATGGCCACGGGAATTCCCAGTCCAATGACTATTCTTCCGTAGCTTACTGGTATCAGCGTGAGCCTCACAAGGCCTTCCCCGAGATGCTGCCTGTAACCCTGCGGCTGCCGATCCCCGAGAAGGACAGCGCGAAGCAGTTCTACCGGACCTTCTGATCCGGGAGCCAGAGCCGGAGCTGGTTCAGACGGGCGATGAACAACCGGGTCCTTAGTGAATGATTCTGCAAAAGCAGCGATTCTCTGTCCTAGAGAATCGCTGCTTTGTGCTGTGCTCAACTGCTGCTTAAGAATAGCTCTCTGAACAACCTACATAATAGCTCTCGGGCCATCTGCCCGCTGCGATCCTGCTTGTTCTTTTGCTGATGCGGACTACAGAGCCGTTATATTGCTCAAAACCTCTATTTTGTGGGGAACGCGGACTCAGGAGACGTTATTTGGGATCGAACGTGGTTTATTAGGGAGAATGGGCGCAATAACGTATTCTCTGTCCGGATACAATGGCTGAACAGGAGGATTCCGGGAAATAAGGTCTCCTGTGTCCGGATCGACCGGGGATTAAGGATAATTCCACTTAGGCCTTGCTTATCGTAATAGAAGGATGTGGCATGGGATCTTTTCCTTTGCTGTGGAGAAGTTTTGGATTATAGGAGGAATTATAAGGATTCCCGTTCCGGGAAACTTCCCATAATGGGAAAATCGTCGCACACTCTTTCCCTCTTTGGGAAAGGGTGTTTTTTTGCAGCTGCCGCTCAGTCGGCCGGATAGTCCATCTGACGGCTGTAATTCCAGGAAACCGGCATGAAAAAAATAAAAATAGAGAATTCAGCAAAGTTGGCACGGAATTTGCTTGTTATAGAGGTGAGGGCCAAATCAAGAGGAGGGATTCACTTGCGTATTTCAAAAGAATTGCTTAGCGGGATGTACCGGAAGATGCAGAGTATCAGGAAATTTGAAAAGACTGCATCCACCTTTTTTGCGGAAGGTAAAATACCGGGCTTTGTCCATCTGTACATCGGGGAAGAAGCCATCGCTGTTGGGGCATGCGCCAATCTGCGGGATGACGATTATATTACGAGCACCCACCGGGGGCATGGACATATCGTGGCCAAAGGCGGGAATCTGAAATATATGATGGCAGAATTGTTCGGCAAGGAAACCGGCTATTGCAAAGGCAAAGGCGGCTCGATGCATATCGCAGACGCGGAGCTTGGCATACTCGGAGCCAACGGAATTGTTGGCGCGGGCCATCTGATTGCCACCGGGGCAGCGTGGAGCGCGCAATACAGAGGGAGCGACCAGGTCAGTGTGTGTTTTTTCGGTGATGCTTCCACGAATCAGAGTACGTTTCATGAAGCGATGAATCTGGCGAGCCTATGGAAGCTGCCGGTTATTTTTGTATGCGAGAACAATCTGTATGGGATATCGGTCAGCCAGGCCAGACATCAGACCATTAAGGACATTGCCAAACGTGCCGAGGGCTATTGCATGCCTTCCCTTACGGCTGACGGCAACGATGTGGTTACGGTGTACGAACATGTGCAAGAGGCGGTACAGCGGGCGAGAAATGGTGAAGGCCCTACCTTGCTGGAATTCAAAACATACAGACAGCATGGCCACTTTGAAGGTGATCCCGGAGCTTACAGACCGAAGGAAGAAGTGGAGGCCTGGCTGCAAAAGGACCCGATTCCCAGATTTGAGAAGTACCTTACGGAGAACAAGCTGATGACGGCGGAAGAGTTGAAGCAGATTGAGGCTGAGGTGGACGGGGAGATTCAGGAGGCGCTTGATTTCGCTTTTGCCAGCGATTATCCGGCCCTGGAATCTTCGGTTCAAGGTATTTATTCCGATATCATTGAGGAGGCGCGCAGCAGATGAGAAAAATGACCTATGGTGAAGGAATCCGTGAAGGCTTGCGCAGCAAAATGCTGGAGGACCCAAATGTGGTATTGCTTGGGGAGGATGTCGGGCCATACGGCGGAACCTTTGGGGTAACGAAGGGGCTTTGGGAGCAATTTGGCGAAGAGCGGGTCCGTGATACTCCGATTTCCGAAGGAATTATTGTGGGGGCTTCCGTCGGAGCGGCCGCAACAGGGCTGAGACCCGTGGCCGAGCTGATGTTCATTGACTTTCTGACTTTTGGCATGGACGGACTGGTAAATCAGGCTGCGAAGATGAGATATATGTTCGGCGGCAAAATCTCCGTGCCGCTCGTACTGCGGCTGCCGGCAGGCGGTGGAATCAGTGCGGGAGCACAGCATTCCGGGTCGCTGGAGGCCTGGGTTACACATGTTCCGGGGCTCAAGGTGGTCTATCCTTCCAACGCCCAGGATGCCTGGGGGCTGATGCTGACCGCGATTGAAGATGACAATCCGGTGGTGTATATCGAGAGCAAGGTTCTGTATTCGAAAAAATTTCAGGTGGACGATACGGTTGCCGCTATTCCTTTTGGCGTAGCCAGCGTCAAGAGGGAAGGAAGCGACGTGTCCATTATAACGTACGGCAAGCAAGTAGAGGATGCGCTTAGCGCCGCGAAAGCACTGGCTGAGGAGGGCATTGAAGCAGAGGTTATTGATCTGCGTTCGCTGTATCCGCTGGACAAAGAGGCGATATTCGCATCAGTTGCCAAAACGCACCGGGCGCTTGTTGTCACTGAAGAAGTGAAGCGGGGCGGGTTCGGGGGCGAACTGTCCGCCATGATCTCGGAGCTGTGTTTTGACGAATTGGATGCTCCTGTTGTCCGAATCGGCGCACTGAATACCCCCGTCCCTTATTCTCCGGCGCTGGAAGCCTATGTGCTGCCAAATACAGAAGATATTATTCAGGGCATTAAGAGCATGTTCTGATGAGGCTCAGGAAACGTCAATATGCAAACTAGCGGAGGTGCACAATGGCTGAACTTATCGTTATGCCCAAATTAGGGCTTACCATGACCGAAGGTACGATCTCCAATTGGCGAAAAGCCGAAGGGGACACCGTAGCCCAAGGAGACATTCTGTTTGATGTGGAAACGGACAAAATTTCCAATGAAGTTGAAGCAAAGCTTGGCGGTGTGCTGCGGAAAATCATTGTAGAGGAAGGCACTGTGGACATCTTCCAGCCGGTAGCCGTCATCGGCGATGCCAATGAGGACATTTCCGCTCTGCTTGGCGGCGGCGTGATGCCGGTGGCTGAGCAGGTCGGAACTCCGGCTGATGCCGGGGCGGCCGCTGCCACTGCCGGTGAAGCGTCTGTTCATGCTGCCAGTGGCAGAATCAAGGCTTCGCCGTACGCCAAGAAGACTGCTGCAGGGTTGTCCGTTGACCTGCAGCAGGTGAAAGGGACCGGGCCGCAGGGTCGAATTACCGAAGGAGATGTGCGCAAGTATGCGATAGAAGGCGGCAGCGGAGCTGCTCCCAAAGTGAAAATATCCCCCGCAGCGGCCAAGGAAGCAGCGGCCCTTGGTATTGATCCTTCCGGGCTCCATAAAGAAGGAAGAATTATGAAGGAGGACATCCGCTCCATCGCAGCAGCCTCCAGTCAGACTGCGGTGCAGGCTGCCGTGCAGGAGGTCAAACGCGTGCCGATGAACAGCATGCGCAAAATCATCGCCAAACGGATGCTGGAAAGCCAGGCGGTTTCTCCGGCCGTGACCTACAATATGAAGCTGGATACAACCGCCTTGGGTGCGCTGAGACAGCAGTTGAAGGATACACTAAAGGTTACGTATACAGATCTGCTGGTCAGTATTGTTGCCAGATCTCTGCTGGAGTTTCCGCTCCTGAACTGTTCTATTGAAGGAACCGAGCTTGTTATGCGGAATTATGTCAACATCGGTGTAGCCGTGGGGCTGGAGGAGGGACTTGTTGTCCCTGTGGTCAAGAACGCCTACCAAAAAGGGTTGGCTGAAATATCGCAGGATGTGAAGCGGCTGGCGGCAGGAGCGAGAAGCAACACTTTGACCTCCGATGACTTGACGGGAGGAACCTTTACTATAACTAATCTGGGGATGTACGGCATGGAGTCCTTCTCACCGATTATCAATCAACCGGAGGTTGCTATTCTGGGTGTCAATGCCATCGTGGATACTCCGGTCGCGATTAATGGAGAGATTATCATCAGACCCTTGATGAACATTAGCCTGACTGCTGACCATAGAGCTGTGGATGGGGCGGTTGCGGCGCAATTTATGCAAAAAATCAAGGCCTATGTAGAGAATCCGGCGCTGCTGCTGCTGTGAGAAGGCCTATGCTAGCCAAACTTAGACGTATGCTTCCGGAGCGAGTTTGTATGAAGTTAATCAATGGAGCGTATGCTTACAAAACTTAGGCGTATGCTTCCGGAGCGAGTTTTGTGTGAAGTTAATCAAAGGAGCGTATACTCACAAAACTTTTAGGGGGAGAAACCATGAGGATCGTTGTGCTTGGAGGCGGCCCGGGCGGTTATGTGGCTGCCATACGGGCTGCGCAATTGGGAGCGGAAGTTACACTTGTGGAGAAGAAGGCTTTGGGCGGGACCTGTCTTAATGTCGGCTGTATACCAACCAAGGTACTGCTTCATACCACGGAGCTGTACACACATCTGAAGCGGGAGGGCAAGGAGCTTGGCATTGAGACGGCGGAGGTTTCAGTGAACTGGGGCCAGCTGCAGAAACGCAAAGATAAGATCATCAGAATGAACACTGGCGGCATCGAGGCGCTGCTCAAAAAAAACAAGATTGCCAAGCTAAGCGGCTCCGGCAAATTTATCAGTGGCCGTGAGCTGGAAGTAACCGCAGCAGATGGCAGTGTCCGCATACTTGGATTCGACCGGGCGATTATTGCTACCGGTTCAGAGCCATCGATCGTGCCTATTCCCGGCATAGAGCTGGAAGGGGTTGTTACAAGCGATCAAGCACTCTCGCTTCCTGCGGTACCGGAGAGCCTTTGCATTATTGGCGGAGGGGTGATCGGCTGTGAGTTTGCCAGTGTGTACAGCAGCCTGGGCTGCAAGGTTACGATTGTCGAGATGCTGCCTGAACTAATTGCAGTTATGGACCGTGATATTGTGCAATGCCTGCGGAAGGAATTTGCAGGTTCCGGCATTGAGGTCCACACAGAGACCAAAGTGGAGAGAATCGAACAGACGGAGGCAGGACTGCGGGTAGTCACCTCCTCCGGAAACGGCAATCATGTTATAGAAGCGGATAAAGTGCTGCTGTCCATCGGCCGGAGGCCGGTGACTGCGGGTCTGGGGCTGGAGAACATCGGTGTGGAGATCAAACGGGGGGCAATTGAGGTCAACCGGAATATGGAAACCTGCATACCGGGCATCTACGCTATCGGGGATTGCAACGGAGGAATCATGCTGGCGCACGTAGCCTCCGCTGAAGGGGTTATTGCTGCAGAAGCGATCATGGGTGAACCCTCACCCATTGATTTCAGAACGGTGCCTTCCTGTGTCTACACACGGCCTGAACTGGCATCCGTGGGGCTTACGGAGGAGGAGGCCAAACAGCAGGGATTCCAGGTGAAGACCGGAGTATTTCCGCTTCAAGCCAATGCCAAGTCCATGATTATGGGCGAGAGCAGCGGGCTGGTGAAGTACGTCGTTGACGCCGGCAACGATGAAATTCTGGGGCTGCACATTGCCGGACCGCGGGCAACGGACATCATTGTGGAAGGGGCGCTGGCGATTCGCCTTGAAGCCACACTGGATGAGCTTGTGACTACCATTCATGCCCATCCCACGGTTGCAGAAGCGTTGCACGAAGCCGCACACGCCGTTCATAACCGTGCCATTCATCTTCATGTTTAACGAATAGCCTTCAAATCTCCAGGGCAAATTCAAATACGATGAACAGAGTATGCCGATCCCTTAATTCCCTGCGGATTGTCATACTAAGTTCATCTTATTTGTCTTTATTGAATGTTATGGGGTTTTATAATAGAGAGAGATGTAAGCGTATACAAAAAAAGGAGTGGGCATATGAGGCTTGCTTTGGATACCAAGCAGCGAATGGGTTTGTCTCCCGGGCTGCTGCAATCTGTTGAGGTGCTGCAAATGGACTCCCAGGAGCTGGGCCAATATGTGGAGCGGCTGGCTGAGGAAAACCCGCTGATTGAGGTTCAATATTCAATAGGCGGCGGCAGGGTCAAGAGCGGAAAGGGCAGTCAGCATTTGCTGCAATATGCCGCGCGTCCCCGGCATAATCTGCAGGAGCATCTGCTGTCGCAACTAAGTCTGCTGGAACTGCCCAAGAAGGAACGGGTCATTGTGGCCTATCTGATCGGCTGCCTGGATGATACCGGGTATTTTGCGGAACGGGTGGAGGAGATTGCAGTTGAACTGGGAGTCGGCTGTCAGGATATCGAAGCCGGACTAAGATATGTTCAGTCTCTGGAGCCTTGCGGGGTCGGAGCCAGGAATTTGCAGGAATGTCTGGTGCTCCAGCTGGAGCATTCCGGCAGAATGACACCTTTATTGCGGATGCTGATTGAACGCCATCTTGAACAATTGGGCAGCAATCAGCTGGTCCGCGTCGCCAAAGAATTGAAGACCTCCCTAAAGAGTATTCAAGAATCATACCCTATAATTAAATCCTTAAATCCCCGCCCCGGAAATACCTTTGATCATGGGGAATCCACGGTTTACATTGTACCTGATGTGTACATTATGCGGAAGAACGGGGGCTACGAAGCCGCAGCCCATCCCTTGTCCAGCCCGCAGGTTGCGCTTGCCGAAAGCTATCAGCGCCTGTGCAGCCTGAGCGGAGACGAGGACACACGCCGCTACCTGCAGGAGAAGAACGAACAAGCAAGCTGGATCATGAAATGCCTCGAAGACCGCAAGGCAACTTTGTGCAGCGTGGCTGGTGCCATTCTGAAGCTGCAGCGGCCTTTTTTCGAAAGAGGGAAAGATTATCTGGTACCCTTGACGCTCGGCAGAATCGCTGAAGAGCTGGATCTTCATGAGTCTACGGTAAGCCGGGCGGTTCGGGGCAAATATGTGCAATGCGTATGGGGAACCTTTGAGCTGAAGTATTTTTTTCCTTCCGGAATTGCAGGTGAAGATAGCGATTGGACGCCGGATGCCCTGAAGCGAATCATCCGTGACCTTATAGAGGGAGAAGATAAGCGGGCAGCCTACAGCGACCGCCGAATCGCTGAACTTCTGCTTGAGCAGGGGATAGTCATATCCCGCCGGACAGTTGCCAAGTACAGAGAATCCATGCGGATTGCCTCCGCCCCGGGCAGACGTGAATATCCGATTTAGATGCTGCGGGCGAGGGAAAGGAGCAGTAGACATGCGAATCAGCTATGCGCAATCGCTTGGGAACTGGGAACATTTCATATCCAGCGGTGAGTGTGCCGCCGGGACGAAGCCGGAAATAGCCGCTTCATGGAGAAGATGCCGCCAAGCCGGAGTCGATCCGATGTGCGGCAAAGGGATGCAGGTGTCGGAAGAGGAGTTGGCTACCCGGTTACAGGAGAAGAAGCAGCTCCTTTCCGTCGCCAAGCCGGTGATGAACAGCATCTATCAGATTATCAAGGATACAGTCTATGCAATTGTCCTGACCGATCAGGACGGTGTTCTCCTGCACACGATGCTCAATAAGGAGCTCGAACCGGAGTGTGTCAAGGTGAACTTCGTGGAGGGGGCCAAGTGGGATGAGCTCAGCGTAGGCACCAATGCGGTGGGTACCGCGCTGGCTATTAATGATGCTATTCAGGTGCTGGGCGGCGAGCATTACTGCACGTCGCATCATGCCTGGACCTGTTCGGCTGCACCGATTCATGACAGCCGGGGCCACGTGATTGGCTGCCTTGATCTGTCGGGCAAGGCCGAGGATGTACATGCCCATACGTTCGGTGTTGTAGTATCGGCGGTCAGCAGTATCGAGAAGCAGCTCCATATGCTAGAGACGAGCCAAATGATGCATGCCGTATTCCAGTCGATGCAGGATGGGCTGCTTGTTATTGATACCGAATACCGCGTGCGGCATTATAATGAAAGACTGGCCTCGATCTTCATGCTCAGCCCGGAGCAAATGGAAGCCTTGAATATCAAGGAGCTGCTGGAAGAAGTCGATTTGGACAGTGTATTCGCCGGCGAGCGGTTTTTAAGCTACGCCGATTGTACCCTCACCGTCGGCAGCAACAAGATTGATTGCATGGTGAACATCTATCCGTTCACCTTCGACGACAAGATTCTCGGCGCTTCGCTTACGATCCGGGAAGCCGGGCAGGTGCGCAAGGAGGTCAATCAATTAGCCGGTTTCAAGGCGAATTACCGGTTCAGGGAAGTTATCACGGACAATCCTTATATGCAGGGACAGATAGCTTTTGCCCAGCGTATTGCGAAGACAAACTGTACGGTGCTGATCGAAGGGGAGAGCGGAACAGGCAAGGAGTTGTTTGCCCAATCCATCCATAATGCCAGCCTGCGGGCCGGAGGACCCTTTATTGCGATTAACTGCGCGGCGCTGCCCAAAGATCTGGTGGAGAGCGAGCTGTTCGGATATGAGAAGGGTTCCTTTACTGGGGCGCTTCGGGAAGGCAATCCGGGGAAGTTCGAGCTGGCGAACGGGGGGACGATTTTTCTGGATGAAATCGGGGAGCTGCCGCTGGAGATTCAGGCGAAGCTGCTCCGTGTTCTGGATAATCATAAAGTCCGCAGAATCGGAGGCAAGCATGAGCGGACGATGGATGTAAGAGTCATTGCAGCTACTAACCGCGATCTGGTGGAGGAAGTAAGCCTGAAATCCTATCGCAGCGATTTGTATTACCGCTTGAATGTGATCAATATCAAGCTGTTGCCGCTTAGGGAGCGAAGGGAAGATATTGCCCCGCTGGCGAGACTGTTCCTGCAGAAGTGCAACCGTGACAATCCCGGCCCGGTCAAGCGGTTCAGCCCTTCCTTTCTGGAAGCCTTGCAGAGCTATGAGTGGCAGGGAAATGCGCGTGAGCTGCAAAATGCCGTGCAACGGGCTTATTATGTATGCAGCTCTGCTGACATTACCCATCTGAATTTGCCTCCGGCAAGGACAACGCCTGTGATATACAGCAACAGCGGTAGTGTGGCGGTACCGCAGAAGCGTGCAACGGAGGCATACGGCAAAAAAATGGAGCAGATTCAGATAGAAAGCATTTGCAGTGCGCTTAAAACATGCGGCGGCAATGTTGTGAGTGCAGCCAAAATGCTGGGGATCGGAAAATCGACCATGTACCGGAAGATTGCCGAGTATGGAATAAGCAAATAGATCAAATTTAAATATGGACCGGCGGATTCTATAACTAAAGTAATTATTGACATTTTGCATTCGAAATAGGGCCTTTCTCTAAGAGAAGAAATGGCAGTATACAGGCTATCCAGGAAGGCGGATTCATCCGCTCTATGGATAGCCTGTACCATTTGACGCTCAGTTCCAGCGGCATATGATTCAGCTCGGCAGGACTTGCAATCTGTATCCTCCTCAATTATGAATGTCCCCCGCCCACTGTGAATAGCGTTGATATTGCGGGAATCAAACGATAATATATAGTATATTAATCGTAATTATTACTATTAATCATTACGTTTGAAGGGGTTCCTGTAAACCATGAACAAAAGCGCGCCACTCAGCGTCTTCCAAGAGCAAAAAGGATAATCAACTTGAAGAGATCAAAATTGTGAAACCTGACGGTGTAAAATGACTTCGTTTTGAGATATAATGAGAATTATTCTCAATTGAGGAGTTAGTACAGTATCAGATTAAATATAAGGGATTCCTGAAGGCTGTATGATATGGATTAGCGTTCGTCACCAGTCTTCGATCTGTTCTAATGTATTTAGTACCTCAGAATGGTTTAAAAGAGGCTCAAACATCCATAATGATGTATTTTGTACATTCAGAGGATAGCCATAAGGCTACTTTTCGGCGAATGCTGCGGTTCCTGCTGCACCAAATACACTGAAATCCTAAAACAAGCCTCCTTTTTCCCATCCTGATGTATAAAGTGCACTCTAGCGATCTCCGCCATAGGCTTACAGGGGCTGTCTCAAAAGTAGATTTTCTATGACTGGTGACAGTTCTCTTCATTCTTAAAACTACAAAAAATGAGTAAAGCAGCAATTTTCCCGTTACTGGAGAATCGCTAGAAAAGTGGTCCATGGTATATTGAATGTACAAAGAAGCCTCTCCTTTGAATGGTTGTGTGATAACTCCATTTTCCCAAAAGAGTCGGTTTCTTTTTTCGTATTATTAGGTCAACCGGAAAACTTCTGGTTGGCCTATTTCTGTAGGTGTTTT
>NZ_BMKR01000029.1 GCF_014644435.1 Paenibacillus albidus
TTTACTCAAAGACAAGGGCTGTCCCAAGCAGCCATTCCATGGCTTTTGGGACAGCCCCTTTTTATTGTACTGTAGGAATTACTAAATACGTGTATAAGATACTGCGTTATGTCGATCTTCGCTCAACTAACCTGTATGTTAAAGTGTTTAGCTTGTTTTTGATGTTATTCAACTTGTTATGCAAAATTATAAATGCATTCTCAGCTTGCTGATCGATAGGATAGTCAATCGTTGTTATATCGAGCAAGTGAGCCACCTCCGTATTATCGAAGCCCATAATCCCCAAATCACCTGGAATGGAAAATCCCAATCGACGAAGGGCTGTCATAAGACCAGCTGCCACTTCATCATTGGCACAAAAAATAGCATCAGGCCGGACTTCCTGCGATACCCACCATTTAGCAAGCTTCTCCCCATCACGCACTAAAGTTTTGTCTTCGAAATGAGGAAAAGAATACGCCATAAGATTGTGTTTTTTAACAAATTCTGAATGGGCACGAATGCGTTCCTTTGTATTCAGTCCTTTGGACATTGGATATATGCTGAGTATTTTTCGGTAACCTTTGGAATGAAGATATTCAAGACCTGTCCAATAGGCATGGAATTGTTCCATAAAGACAGATGGAAGATTTTTGTTTTGAAGACGTTGCCATATCACAATGGGGCCATACCGGGCATAGGATTCGATGACATCCCATTCATTGGACCGTATCAAACACACGATAGCATCTAATTGCTTCCGTTTTAGCATTTCCAGGGCGATAAGCTCCTTTTCAGGTTCTCCATTCGTAATAAAAAGAGTGATGATAAATCCGTTTTTCTCAGCAAAAAGAGTGAATGCACGAACAAAATTAATAATAATGGGACTAAAGGAGATCGTTATTATTCCAATCTGACGAGTTTCACCTTTTTTTAGAGAGATCGCATTTGCATTGGGGACATAATCAAGTTCCTCGATAATTCCTAAAACTTTTTGTCTGGTTAAATCACTGACATAGCCGTGTTTATTAATTACTCGTGATACAGTTGCTGTGGATACTCCCGCTAAGCGAGCAATCTCTTGAATATTCGCCACTTCTAACCACCTCTTATGAGAAAGCATATCATGTATTCTAAGCACCCACAAAGCAGAAAAGGCAGTTATTCCGAGCGCAGATTTTTTATGCTTGACATGTAATGCATTACATAAATTACAGTGCACATATAGTTTTAAATTCATTTTAGGAGGAATCAGAATGAAAAAAGGTCTGAAAATTGTAACTATTGGTGGAGGTTCAAGCTACACACCGGAATTGGTGGAAGGATTTATCAAACGATATCATGAACTTCCAGTCAAAGAGTTATGGCTAGTCGACATTGAAGCAGGCAGAGAAAAACTTGAGATTGTCGGGGCTATGGCTCAACGTATGGTAAAGGCTGCAGGGATTGATTGTGAAATTCATTTGACACTTGATCGACAGAAAGCTTTGAAGGGTGCAGATTTTGTAACGACTCAACTGCGAGTAGGACACATGGATGCAAGGATCAAAGATGAGACGATACCCAATAAATACGGATTAATTGGACAGGAAACGAATGGGGCAGGGGGTATGCTAAAAGCATTTCGGACCATTCCAGTTATTCTAGAGATCGTTGAGGATATGAAAGTGCTTTGTCCAAATGCATGGCTGATTAACTTCACGAATCCTGCAGGGATGGTCACTGAAGCAGTTCTTCGTTATGGAATGTGGGAGAAAGTCATTGGATTGTGTAATGTCCCCATTGTGGCTGTCAAAAATGAATCTGCAGTGCTCGAAGAGAATGAAGATACTTTATTTTTTAAATTCGCGGGGATTAATCATCTGCACTGGCATAAGATTTATGGACACAACGGCCAAGATCTTACCCGTCAAGCGATCGATAAATTGTATGGTCCTGATGCGAAATCAGAGAGAATCGTTGAAAATATTAAAAACATGCGATTCCTACACGAACAACTTGTCCAATTAGACATGCTACCATGCCCATATCACCGGTACTATTACATGACAGATGCGATGCTCCAAGAGGAACTTGAAGAAGCGAAGGGAGAAGGGACTCGTGGACAAGTGGTAAAACGATTAGAGGAGAGTCTGTTCGAACTTTACAAAGATCCAAATTTGGATCATAAGCCAGAAGAACTTGAGAAACGAGGCGGCGCCTACTATAGTGATGCTGCCTGTGAGATCATTAACTCCATTTATAACAACAAAGGAACCCAGATGGTTGTAAGTACACGCAATAATGGAGCGATCAATGATCTGCCAGTTGAAAGTGCAATTGAAATCACCAGTGTGATCACCTCCCATGGTGCTGAGCCTATTCACTTCGGTTCTTTTCCACCTGCACAACGAGGATTATTACAGTTAATGAAGTCCATGGAGGAATTAACGATTGAAGCGGCAGTTACGGGAAACTATGCAACGGCGCTGCAAGCATTTACGTCCAATCCACTGGTTCAAAGCGGTGACTCGGCCAAAGCTTTGTTGGATGAATTACTTGAGGCTCATAAACAGTATTTACCGCAGTTTCATCGAAAAGAAGATAATATTCTAAAAGGTGCCAATTTGCTTTAAAATTTGTCTTCACTAAAAAGGACTTCAGAGCCAATTAATATTGGTCTTGAAGTCCTTTAGTCATGAATAAGAGAAATTAATTGTTCATCGTCTGTTCTAAGAAGTCAGCTTAATGTATCTGAAAATGTTCTTGCCACTCACTCAAGCCCTCTTCCATTCGAAAAGCTGTGAACCCTTCAGATTGTAATTTTTGTGTGGCCAGAGCTGAGTAGACACACAGTGGACCTCTGCAATATGCGATGATTTCTGTATTTTTCGGTATCTCTCTTATGAATACCTCTAACTCCTCCATTGGTATCGAAATTGCTCCTGCAATATGATCCATTTCATACTCTTCTTTAGGACGTAAATCCACCAAAATTATTGAATCATTATTAATCTTTTCTCTAACCTCATCCATCGTAAGCGTTTGAACGTTATCAAGATTGTTTAGAAAATCATCTTTCATCCTATTGATATCAGGAAGTTGTTTTTCACTGATTCGCCATAAAGCGGAAAGGAATTCGATGATTTCAGGATCGGCCAAAGAATAGATCACGTATGTTCCTTTTTTCGAGAATTTAACCAATTTTGCATCGAGCAGAACTTGAAGATGGCGGGATACATTCGCAATATTCATGTCTGTGCAGGTAGCTATTTTTTCTACGGTTCTAGAACCATTGGATAGTACATTCAAGATCTCAAGGCGCTTATCACTGGACAAACATTTCCCGATTCTGGCCAATTGTTTATATAGATCTTCTTTAAAAATTTTTGCAGAGTTTAGTTCTTCCTCCATTATTGTCAACCTCTATTCTTTTTGTATTATAAAAACGGAAATCCCCAACTTCAATTCATGCAGACTGAAGCGTATAAAACACAGTTTCTAACGAGGCAATTTAATAATATAGATATTCAAAAGTTGATTTTACTCTTATGGTCATTCAATTGAATATTAAAATTTTAACATGAACCTCCCGAGTGGAGTCAAGTCAAAAGGATATAACCAGATGAAATTTATAGGGAATACTATGAAACATAAACTCTCACAAAAAAAGTTGACACTGCAATTGCGCTCTGTCGGCTTTTTTCATTATGCAAAGATTAGTCAAACATCCGCCCCCGAATATAATTTTCTGCAATGCGTGTCTCATTTATAGTCATTTTCTCACCAAGTGTTGACGAACAGAGTTTCTAATGCTATAATTCAATTAATCAATTGAATACTAAATAACATTGTTCATAAGCAATTGTAAAAACTAATAAATTGGAGGGATAGAATATGTATAAATCTGTAATTGTCGGAACTGGTCCAGCAGGATTGACCGCAGCGATCTACCTGGCCCGTGCAAATATGAATCCGCTCGTCATTGAAGGACTTGAACCAGGAGGACAGCTTACAACAACAACTGAAATTGAGAATTATCCTGGATTTCCAGAAGGTATCATGGGCCCCGAATTAATGGATAATATGCGTAAACAAGCGGAACGCTTTGGGGCTACATTTGTTAACGGTTGGGTAAAGACAGTAGATTTGGAAAAACGACCATTTAGACTGGAAGTGGATGGCAAAGGAGAAATCATTACTGAAACTCTGATCATTTCAACTGGTGCCAGTGCGAAATATTTAGGAATACCAGGCGAAACAGAAAATGTAGGCCGGGGAGTTAGTACTTGTGCCACTTGTGATGGTTTTTTCTTTCGAAATAAGGAACTCATTGTAGTGGGTGGAGGCGATACTGCATTGGAAGAGGCTAGCTTTCTAACACGATTTGCTTCCAAAGTTACCGTGGTACATCGTCGAGAAGAACTGAGAGCCTCAAAAATTATGCAAGATCGGGCTCGTTCAAATCCTAAAATTGATTGGGCATTAAGCAAGACCCCTCTTGAAGTTATTGCGGGAGAGCGTGGAGTGACAGGATTGAAAGTCCGGAACAATGTTTCAGGCGAAGAGGAAATCCTGGATGCAGGTGGTGTATTTGTAGCCATCGGCCACCATCCAAATACTGACTTTTTAAAAGGTCAAATTGAAACGGATGAGAATGGCTATATTGTCACAGTACCCGGAACATCAATGACAAATATTCCAGGTGTGTTTGCTTCTGGAGATGTACAGGATACTCGCTATCGTCAAGCTATTACTGCTGCAGGAACTGGAGCCATGGCGGCCATGGATAGCGAAAAGTTTATTGATTCTTTGGAAAATAATTAAGGGTTTTAGGGACAATCACAAGTATTGAAAAAATGGGAATGGTTCATATTATAATGTCTGATCAAAAAACAAGCTGAAAAAATGCCCGTAGGTACGAGGGTTCAAATGGAATGGTAAAAAACTAACTTATTTACTAAAAGGAGATACTAAAATGAAAAAAGTTACTTCTAAATCTGAATTTGATACAGCTATCCGTTCACCAAAAATTACAGTTGCTGTTTTTAAAGCAGACTGGTGTCCCGACTGCAAATTCATTGATCCATTCATGCCTGAAGTTGAAGAAAAATTTATGAATGATCTGGATCTCATTGAGGTGGATGTAGATAATGTTGGCACTGTGAGTGAAGAACAAAATATCATGGGTATTCCAAGCTTTGTAGCCTATGCCGACGGTAAAGAGCTTACTCGATATGTCAACAAGCTCCGTAAATCACGCGAAGAGATTGAACATTTTCTGCAAAGTGCTGTTGAGGTATATAACAAACGTTCATAAGATCGAAAATTGGATTAACCAAAGGAAGGTGATGTTCAACACTATGAATAAGAATAACCTGTATGAAACTTTAATGAATCACCGATCTATCCGTAGTTACACGGATCAAAAGGTCAGCGAAGAAGAACTGACACTTATCATGAATTCTGTGCAAGCAGCTCCTTCCTCTATTAATGGGCAGCAAGTGTCTGTGATAAGTATTGAGGATCGACAAACCAAAGAAAAAATCGCTGAATTGACTGGAAACCAGCCATGGGTAGCACAAGCTCCAGTGTTCTTATTGTTTTGTGCTGATTTTTTTAGAGCGAAAATTGCAGCAGAATTGAACGAGGAACAATTGGTTATTACCGAAAGTGTGGAATCGATCTTAGTAGGAGCGACTGAAGTTGGACTGGCAATGGGCAATGCGATAGCTGTAGCTGAATCATTAGATCTAGGTATTGTACCGATTGGAGGAGTTAGAAACCAGCCGATTGAATTAATTGAATTACTGGATATTCCTGAATATGTATTTCCAGTAAGTGGTCTTGTTGTTGGACATCCTGCTGATCTCTCTGCGAAGAAGCCACGGTTACCACAAAAAGCAATTTGGCATAAAGAACGGTACGACACCAACTTAGAAGGCCTTATTAAGGAGTATGATCAAACGATCTCTAGCTACATGGATAAACGTACAAATGGAAAAGAAACAAGAGGTTGGAGTCAAGAAGTATCCTCCTTCTATAACCACATTTATTTTCCTGAAGTGAGAAAAATGTTGGAGCAGCAGGGATTCGATTTCAAGTAATTTCAGTTCATTTTATAAACATTAGATATTGTAGCATATTCAGTGATAAAACTTGGAGGTTTTTATGAATAATTTTCAGTCAGTTGAAGCTCTTTTCAAACCATTCGAAATAGGGAATTTGAAACTATCTAATCGTATTATGATGGCACCAATGACACGCAACTTTTCTCCAAATGGAGTGCCGGGGGAGGATGTCGCTGCGTATTATCGTCGTAGAGCTGAAAATGGTGTAGGACTTATTGTAACAGAGGGTACATTCATCAATCATCGTGATGTTGTATCTGATCAAGAGAACGTACCACACATATATGGGGAAGATGCGCTAAACGGATGGTCAAGAGTGGTAGATGGTGTCCACGAGGTCGGTGGTAAAATTTTCTCACAAATATGGCACATGGGTGCACGCGGTAACGTCAATGATTACTCTAAACAAGAAATTACAGAATTGGTTGAAGCCTTCGAGCAGGCAGCAGCCAATGCTAAAAAAGTTGGTTTTGATGGTATCGAGATTATGGCGGCACACGGATTTTTAATTGATCAATTCTTCTGGAAAAAAACAAACACGCGTACCGATGAATACGGTGGCGACTTAGTCGATCGCACGCGCTTTGCTAGTGAGGTCATCGCAGCTTGCCGACGTGCTGTTGGACCAGAATTTCCAATTGTGCTACGAATCTCACAGTGGAAATATGATGCCTATACAGCAAAATTAGTTGAAACTCCAGAACAACTAAAACGTTTCTTAACGCCATTAGTTGATGCAGGCGCTGACATCTTTCATGCCTCTATTCGTCGCTTTTGGGAACCAGCGTTTGAAGGATCTGAGTTGAATCTTTCAGGATGGATAAAAAAACTGACAGGGAAACCAACAATTACAGTTGGGTCTGTCGGACTTGAGGGCGCTGATTTCGTTGATTTCTTTGCTACCGGGGAAGAGGCTAATGGCAAAGCCAACAAGATGGGTGATTTAATCGAGAGATTAGAACGTGAAGAATTCGATTTCATCGCAGTCGGACGTGCATTATTGGCTGACCCTGATTGGGTAAACAAAATCCGCGATGGACGAACAGAAGAATTGCTTCCGTTTACGCGTGAGGCATTGAACACATTGTATTAAACGGCGTTTAGGTATCTATGAAAAAGCGTACACAAAAATTTCTAATGAATAGAGGGGCTATCTATGAATCATCAGGACAGTTTATTTAAAAAATCGAATTTTAAACGTATTGGAGAATTCAACTCACTTTCTCCAGAAATATTTAAGGCGTTCGTATCCTTTGAAAAGCTAGCATTGGCCGAAGGTAAGCTTACAGCGAAATTCAAGGAACTGATTGCAATTGCTATAGCCCACACCACGGGATGCCCTTATTGTATTGAGGCTCATGTGAAACAAGCTAAGAAACATGGTGTTTCGAAAGAGGAAATGGCAGAATCGATTATGGTTGCTACCGCCCTCAAAGCTGGTTCGGCAATGGCTCATGGCGTTAATGCTTTAAATGCGTATGATGGAACCGAAGACGACGAGTTATTCCGTGCATCTTATATCAATCGACTGGGAGAGTTTACCCAATTAAGCGGTGATGCGTTTAAAGCCTTTGGTTCTTTTGATCAGAAGGCGTTGAAAGCCGGCATACTCAGTAGCAAGGAAAAAGAATTGATTGCGGTTGCGGTTGCCCATACGACTGGGTGTCCGTATTGCATTGATATTCATACGAAAGCAGCCAAAAAAGCCGC
Source organism: Paenibacillus albidus (assembly GCF_014644435.1). Classification (GTDB taxonomy): domain Bacteria; phylum Bacillota; class Bacilli; order Paenibacillales; family Paenibacillaceae; genus Paenibacillus_AQ; species Paenibacillus_AQ albidus. The sequence continues at coordinate 7,800 of NZ_BMKR01000029.1, forward strand.
AGCTACCAAAGAAGAACTGGCAGAGTCGATTATGGTAGCTACTGCTTTGAAAGCTGGTTCCGCGCTTGCTCATGGAGTAAATGCACTGGTTGCATTTGACGAATAACCAAAACTGAAAAGGGGTAGACACATGAAAATTGAAATCTGGTCTGACATCGCATGTCCTTTCTGTTATATTGGAAAACAAAATCTGGAGCGAGCCTTAGAAGAACTACCGTATAAAGATGAAATAAGTATTGAATACAAAAGCTTTGAGCTTGATCCGGGAGCTTCTTCGTATGATGGGACAAGTTTTGTAGAAAAATTAACCTCTAAGTTTGGTGGAAGAGATCAAGCGACAGAATTTCTTAGCCACTTAACTCAACAAGCCAAGAACGTGGGATTATCCTTTCATTTAGATACTCTTAAACCTACAAATACACTGGATGCTCATCGTTTATTAAAATGGGCAAAAACGAATGGCAAAGAAAAAACGTTGAATGAAAAATTACTTATTGCTCATTTCACGGAATCAAAGGATGTAGGAGATCATGATACACTGGCCGACATTGCAGAAGCGGTTGGGTTAAACAGAAAAGACGCCCTTGGCGTATTGAAAAATAAGGATCTCTATGTAGATCAAGTACGAAATGATCAAGATGAAGCTCGTCGAGTTGGGATTAGCGGGGTACCGTTCTTTATATTCAACCAAAAATATGCAGTTTCAGGGGCACAGCCGATAGGGTCTTTTTCTCAAGTGTTGGAGAAAGTCTGGGAAGAAGAGCATCCGGTGGCTAAGTTTGAAATTCTTTCTGATGAAACATCTAGTGAAGGACTATGTACTGATGAAGGGTGTGCGATCCCGCCTAAAAAGTCATAAGGACACGCGAGGATTCAATTAAGATTGGTCTATGAATAATATAAAATAGAGGAGTCCTATACATGGGTAAAATGAACGGTATAGATGTGAATATGCTCGGAAGCTTAGCAGAAAAATATAAGAAAAACCCTGATGAGGCGATTACAAGTTTCACTTCCACAGTAAAATGGAAAGATGGGTTTTACTCGGAGGCCGAGGTTGGGGACTATAAGCCGGTACCCATTGATGAACCAGAGTGGCTATCCGGAACTGGAAAAGGGCCTAATCCGGTTGAGCTTTTGTTAAGTGCACTTGGCGCTTGTGTAGGTGTTGGATTCATTGCAACAGCAAGTGGTATGGGTATTAAAGTGAATTCGTTGGAAGTTGATGTTACTGGCGAAATAGATCTGAACGTTTTCTTTGGCTTAAGAGAAGGGAATTCCGGGTTTGATGAAATAAACGTTCGTTTCAATGTGGACAGTGACGCAGATGAAGCGCAGGTTGAAAAGTTGATTGCAAAAGCCATAGAAATATCACCTGTGAGAAACACCATTGAAAGAAACGTTAAAGTGCATTCGACGTATACACTTAACAATTAAAACCATACTTGATTGTTTTGCTAGAACCGTAGACATTATGCGAGAAACACATTGCATAATGTCTACTTTTTTTAGAATATTAGGACCCTAGAACTACATAGAAGCGTGCTGGTCTCGCTCCCGAAATGACCTTCATTTTAAGCGGTTTGAAAAGAATTACTATGGAAGAGAGTTCATGTAATTCCATAATGGGCTTTTTTAAAATACTTACTTAGCTAACTATTGACTTTAGACAAAAAGATTGTTACTATTTTCACGAGGGTAAGTTATTTTTTTCACAAAACAAAAATGGAGGCTATATTATGTTAACTACATTTAAAGCTACTGCTACAAAATTGCCAGGAGGTTTGCAGGTTGAGGCTCAATCCAGAGGTTTTAAAATCTTGATGGATGAACCTGAAGACTTTGGTGGAACAGATAAAGGAATGAATCCAGTCGAAGCACTACTGTGTGCGCTGGGAGCATGTCAGTCCATCGTTGCTGCTGCTTTTGCGGATGGGTATGGCTTTTCGTATGAAGAGTTGTACGTTGAGCTTGAAGGGGATTTAGACCCGGATGGGTTCATGGGGCTGGCAGATGTGAGAAGCGGTTTCCAGGAAATTCGTTTTGTAATGCACTTCAAAACGACCGAAAGCCAGGAAAAAGCAGAAGCTTTTGCGGCATTCATTGAGAAGACCTGTCCTGTTGGAGACTGCTTGGCGAACGGGGTTAAATTGGTACAATCAGGTGTAGTCAGACACTAAACTATTCGCTAAAAGCGGCGCGGCTTTACGCTTTTTAGTTGTGAAGGAGCATAAACATCATGGAAATTAAAATGTCAATGATTGCTGGGGGAAAAAAAGGAAAAGCAGGAACAATCAATGTACAGCTAGGGGAGAAGGTTTCTATCGGAGACCTACTCGTCGAGGTTGAGACGGGAAAAGGCAATCGAGAAATTACAGCGACCGCAGAGGGGACCATCAGCCACATTCTTTTTGAAGAAGGTGGAGAAATTTCCTCCAACCAAGTTTTGTTTACATTGGAAACCGCAGAAGAAGACACCGCTGCATTATCTGAAGCGCAGCCTGCTGGCATGGATCAGCCAGCCATGGCTAAGAAAGTTGAACTATTGATTATTGGAGCAGGACCAGGTGGGTATGTGGCCGCCATTTATGCCGCCAAGAAGGGGATTAAAGTTACATTAGTTGAAAAGGAAGAATTGGGCGGTACATGTTTAAATGTAGGTTGTATTCCAACCAAATCACTGGTTAAATCTTCTGAAGTTTGTCACTATGTCAAACAATCGTCTTTATTTGGTATCCACACAGGAACAGACCTTCAGGTCGATATGAAGCAGATTATTCGTCGTAAAGATGAAATCAAGGAAAAGTTAATTTCCGGGATTGACTACTTGATGGAGAAGAATAATATAGAAGTTATCCGCGGGCAAGCTTCTTTCTTATCCGCACATGAAGTGAGTGTAAAAGGGCAGAACCACTACCATATTTCAGCGAACGACATCATCGTAGCTACAGGTTCCAAAATTTCCAAGGTCAATATTCCTGGCATCGATCTTCCTTTTGTGATGAACAGCACTGATGCGCTTGCATGCACCGAGCTGCCGAAGAGCATCACGATTATCGGCGGGGGTGTCATTGGCATGGAGCTTGCCTTCATCTATCGTTATTTGGGTGTTGAAGTGCATGTAGTCGAATTTATGAGCCGACTGTTGACCATGGTCGACAGCGACATTTCTGAAGAAATTAAACATTCGGCGGAGCAAGCAGGGATTCATATCCATACAAACTCGAAGGTAGTCAAAGTCCAGCGTGCTGACGAAGGACAAGCGATTGTAACTTATGAGGATTCCCAAGGCGAGCACCTGCTCGTTAGTGAGAAAGTGTTGGTGGCTATTGGACGTGAGCCTAACTTGGATGGCTTGGAGGTTGAACGAGCCGGAATTCAGCTCAATGAACGTGGACGAGGCATTACCGTGAACGAACACATGCGTACAAACGTCGATCATATCTATGCGATAGGCGATGTTACAAATATTATGCAGCTTGCCCATGTTGCTTCACATCAAGGTACTACAGCTATCGATGGGATATTAGGCGAATCGGGAGGCATGCACTATACGGCAATCCCGAACGTGATTTTCACTTCACCTGAAATAGCTAGTGTAGGTCTATTAGAGGATGAATGTAAGCAGCAGGGGATGGATTACAGCGTGAGCAAGGTTTCCTTTGCCAGCAATGGTAAGGCGTTAACAATGAATGAACCGGAAGGTTTTATTAAATTGATTAAGGATAATCGCTCACAAAGAATAGTTGGAGGGGCGATTATTGGTCCCGATGCGTCATCCCTGATCAGTAGCTTAACGCTTGCGATTGCCAATGGGCTGACGGAGAAACAAATCATGCACACCGTTTTTGCTCACCCGACTACGGGAGAAGTGATTCATGAAGCTGCATTCGGCTTTAGCATTGGGGCGCTACATCAAGCATGAAACACGGTGATGTAGCCATACCATTTCACAAAAAGTGAAATGTTTGCTATCATATTACGAATAGAGGAGAAATACACGGAGATAAAACTGTTGGGATTGGTTGGTGTGTCTATTGTTTAATTTAGAGGATTGCCTTGCTTTTGTCACAAACCGTAGTGGGAAAATCTTTGCAGAAGCATTGGAGAAAGAGTTTCGTCCCTACCACATCACCAGGAGCCAATGGATCGCTATGTATTACATCTATATTCAAGAATCCATTACCCAGCGAGAACTAGCAGAAGAAATGTCGATTAAAGAACCGAGTGTGGTCCGTTTGCTTCAAAAACTGGAATACGATGGGCTTATATATCGCTCCGCTACTAATTCAGATAAACGGGTCAAGCAGTTAGAATTATCTGATAAGGGTGTAAAGGTATGTCTCGACTTAATGCCAATTGCCGAAAAGTTCAAAAACGATACAATCGCAGGTATTTCCAAGGACGATCTTGAGACATTCAAACATGTGTTGAGTATTATGGTTGAAAATACAAAATAGCGATGATCTGAAACGTTGCCCTTGAATGGATCTTTAGACAAATGTACTCTTTCGTTTTTTGTTTGAATACGAAAGAGTATATTTTTGTTCGGTTATTCTTAGGATCTTTCAAAACCTAAGAGAAGGACATTATTGATTTGCTAAGAAGCTGCCTGGAAAGGGTAGTGACGCACAGGCCGAAGGATGCTGGTACGCTCAGCTGTGTGAAGTTAAACCCTTATGAGGTTGGCTAAAATGGATTGACAACAAGTTTATCCCTTTTAAGTTGAGATTATTAAGAAAGCTGCAGGAAAAACTGTCACTGAAATCATTAGCGAACGAGTGTTTAAACTTTTAGGATTTACTCAAACGGAGTGGAGAATAGAAGGGGAAGAAACGCCAGTACAGCGAGAGAACTTGCTTTGTGGGGGAACTTGCATCTGAATAAAGGAGCTATACACGGGCAAAACACTCAAATGTGTCTTAATGACCAAACAAATGTTCAACAATCAAATCTCATGCAAGTTTGACAATTGACTCGGCAGCCTTTTGGAATAAGGGTAAATCAGCAACTTATTATTTTTAACATGAAAAGATTAGATAAGTATTTTACTATATTTCACTGCTCTCTCTCATTAAGCTAAAGGTCAGGATGTTAGTTTGAAACATGCTTTAGGGGCCTGATTACTCTAAAAGCGGGGACGAAGAAGAAAATATTGATAAACTATCTATAAAGGAGCCAACTTACTGTGGAGCCACTGAAAAAGTTTGCCTTTTAGAAAAAAGTTACTCAGCTATTTAAGAAAGTTGAAGAAGTTGCATCTATTTGACTTATAATAAAACCATCACGAAACTTGAAGAGAGCGGATGATTTAGCAACAAATAACCTGATGCTGAGTCCTTATGCGATACTGTTAAAGAAACTCATATCACAGTGAAGGGATGATAAGTGTTGATAGATCACAACAATCTTGAAGAGTATCAAGATCCAATGAATTATGATCTTGAATTTGGCGGCGAGACAAAAAAATACAATTTCTATCTTGAAGTTGCTAGATTGAACCCGGGGGAAGTTTTAGAACTAGCATGTGGTACAGGATTAACAACAATATATTTATCAAAATTGGGGATTAATATAACAGGGGTTGATATTTCTTCAGCGATGCTTGCATATGCGCGATTTAAAGCCCAAGGTCTGCCTGTGGATTTTATTGAAGCTGATGCTCGTACATTCGATTCTGAAAAGCGTTTTTCCATGATTTATTTGACAGGAAATGCATTTCAGGCATTTTTGAGTGATGAAGATCAAATAGCCTTACTCGGAACAGTCTACAAGCACTTAGAGCCCAATGGGGTGTTTGTTTTTGAAACACGTAATCCCATGGGGACCGATTTATCAAACCAAGAGGAAACAATTTGGGGAGAATTTATCGATAGGGCTGGAATTAAAGTCAAGGTATCTGGAATACAATCCTATGATTCAAGAAACCATATAATGCATTGGGTCACTTTCCGTGATTGGGGATCCAAGAAAACAACTTCACGAATTGCATGTCGTTTTACTGATAATGATACGCTTAAACGTTTGTTAACTAACCACGGCTTTAGTATAGAAAGCCAATATTCAGACTGGGATAAAACTCCGTTCACTTCTTTATCCTCTTCCATCATTAGTGTTTGTCGAAAAAGCGAAGAACTTGGTTCCACCTCCTTTTAGGCATGTATCTACTCATTACTTAAAAGGGCAATTAATCCTGCAGACTCTGCGGAGATCTCCACGGCGGTTCAATCCGCAAATAGTGTGGGAATTCCAGTTAATACGCTCGCGTCATTTTGATCGTTCCAAAGGATTGAAAGTGATGGAGAACTACTCCACTCCGGCTGAATTGAAGTTGCTGACCAAGGAAAACGCGAATTAATTAAATTATATTGTACCCTGAGCATCCCGTTTTGGACGAATAGCGCCAGAACGGGATTTTGCTGTTACAGCAGCATCTGAAATTGCTGGCAATCACTACTTAAATTCTACTGGTGTTAGACAAGAACATAGGACCCGACCAAGCCGCTAAACTAGCGGCTTTTGTTTTACATTTTGGAAGAGATATGGAATCACGTCAAACGGTTTATTAGCTTCTAAAGCACATAAAAGAAAAAAAAGTCGCTGGAGTACTAGTCTGTGGGATTTCTACGTTCATTGACCTTGAGTCAAAAACTTCTTATGCTCTTTCGGCGATAGCCCGACCTCCTGCTTAAACAGCTTGGAGAAATAGGAATAGTTCGTATATCCGGTTTTGCTGGCTATGGTGTAGACAGACAGATTAGTTGTCTCTAGCAGATGCTTGGCGGCGGCGATGCGGACTTGTGTGATGTAGCTGCCGAGGGAGATGCCGGTTTCCCGCTTGAACAGTCTGGCCAGGTAATCCGGGTTAAGGTAGACAATCTCCGCCAGAACATTTCGGGTCAGATCATCTCCGTAGTGCTCATGAATATATTGCTTAATCTCGTCGGCAATGGATTTGGGCTGTGCAGCGAAGTCGCGGTACTCCATGGCGGTGTTGACCAGATCCTTCAGATAATCCTCCATATCTTCAATAGAATGCAGGAAGTGGCGCGGCAGCTTGCCATTGTCCTTGCCGGCATACAATTTATGGGCCTGAATGCCCTTCTGCTTTAGATAAGAATACAGCAGCTGTACGATATCCTGCCGATACAGGTCAAGCACGGAGGTGTCGATCGACTTGTGGCTCAGCATGGCTCTTAAATAATGGATGACCTCTTCCAGAAAAGAAGCCAGTCTGTTCTGATTGAGCAACTCTTCCAGCTGGGCCAGATCCGGCGGGGTATAGGATGATTTCGGTTGACGATGGTAGTTCTCCACCAGATAGGAATGGTTCCGGCATTTCGTCAGTTCTTCGTCCATGTTCAGCAACTGTTTCAAGGTGTTGCCAATCTGGTTCAGCTCTCCGAACAGACCGATATTGCAGCAGGCGTCGCATTTCAGATAGGGAACAGCTTTCTGAATAAAAGAAGCCCCAATGGCCTGCAGCGCTGCGGTATCCTCCGGATGATGCTTCCACTTAAGGATGGCGATCCAGTTGTAATCTTTAACTTCCAGAATACTTTCGATCATGTAACCGGGGTTTTGCAGCAGCTCATAGAGCACATTTAGCAGCGCAAAATCAAACAGGTCCTTCTCATCCTTGCCCATGCTACCATTATGCGGAAATACATTGAAAAGAATAGGCTGGATGAGATCATTCAACTGATAAGACAGGTTCTGTTCTTTGATCGCATGGATGATATCCGCTTGTTTAAGCGGGAAGGAGGTACTTCCGCTGACCAGCCTGCGCCAGAAGTGCTCCAAATTTTTGGACTGGTTCTTCTGCCAGAAGTAACCTCCAAGAATGGCCTGCTCATTGTTCTGTTGCTCCTTGGCGCGGACAATCGCTTTTTGAATAATCAGTATCAGCTTGTCAAACTCAATCGGCTTGAGAAAATATTCAAAGCTTTGCAGCTCGATTGCTTTCTGCGCATAATTGAAATCGGCGTAGTTGGTCAGGAGGATCGCCTGAATACTGAGATTCCGTTCTCTGATCCAAGCCAGGAGCTCCAGGCCGCTGCCCTGCGGCATCTCAATGTCGGAAATCAGGATTTGTACCGGATGCTTCTCTAGAATGTCCCGTGCCTGGGCCACATTATTGGCTGTGTATACCGTTTCGATGCCCAACAGATTCCAGTCAATTTTTTTCTGCAAAGCCGCAATTACGTAGTAGTCATCATCTACAAGCAAAATATTCATTGGCCACTCTCTCCTTCTAAAGTTTGTTCTGGAAGATCCGGCAGCAGAAGAGTGACACTTGCGCCGCCGCCGGGCAAGTTCGCGAAATTAATACTGGCCAGATTGTAGTACAGATACTCCAGCCGTTTAAGCGTGTTCATTATGCCGATCTGCGTGCCTTTGGTCTGGTCCAGCGGCAGTCCGGCCTCAAGCTTCTCCAGCACCTCTGGCGGAAAGCCCGGTCCGGTGTCAGAGAGCTGGATCTGCGTCGCTTTGATATCATCCGCCAGAAGGCACCGTTTCACGGTGATCCGGATCTGCACTTCATTTTCCCGTGAGATGGCATATTTAATAGAGTTCTCAATGAAGGTCTGCAGCACGAGAGGCGGGATTTTCACGTTCTTTGCTTTCTCGGGAAGCTCCACATAGTAGCTGAAGGCGTCCTGGTAACGCTGCTTCTGAATCTCCAAATACATCTGGACATGCTCAATTTCATGTTCCAACGGGACAAAGTTTTCACCATTCTGGAACAGATAACGGAAATACTTGGAGGTTGTCATCGCCATATCCTCGATCTCTTGATACGATTGAATCTGAGCCATGCTGTATATGCTGGTCAGGCAGTTGAGGAAAAAATGCGGCTTGATCTGCTGCTTCATATAGTCAAGCTGAATTCGCTGCTTCTCCAGCTCCTGCTCATACATGGCGATCTTGAAGATTTTGACCTGCTCGACGAGTTCCTTGAACTGGGAGTTGGCCTGCTCCAGCTCAATGATTTTGCTGCTCTTGTAATCAGCAGGCTGGCTTTCTTCATTAATACGTGCCAGATTTTCGGCGAAGCTCTGAATCTGCCCAAGCACTCTTTTATTAAAGAACACCATAATGACGAACAGCGAAGACGTAACAATGAAGAAAAGCAGGACAATTAGGAGCTGGGCAATCATAATCTTTTCAAAGGCTCCGAATTGAATAACCATCCTGGCGCTGAATGTGGTGCCCAAGAACTCGCTACTGATTGTGGTGCGCTGCTGCATCAATAGGGAGGAACCCTCGTCTCTCGACACAGGCCTGCCGTTATTAGAAACAGGACTGGTGAGAACGGTTCCCTGATCATTCACGAGCGAAGCATAGCCGTTGGCCCCGAGATTAATCTCACGCAGCGGGCGGATCAGGTTGTCGGCAGAGATCATTCCGATTAGATAACGGTTGTAGTATGGGACAATGTTGATCACATAGTATTTACCGTTAACGAGGACAGGCGTCCACTTAGAGTAGAACTTCTCGTACACCTCCGTGTCGTCGATAAAGGACATAATCTTTTTTTTCAGCTCCATGTAGTCCGTATAGGTCACACTGAGCGGCGCACAGTTCAGGAAGTAGGAGTGGTTCTTTAAATAATAGAAAAAGTTGAATTCCTGCCCGTAATTCTTCTGCAGCTCAGTGAACTTGCTGCGCAGACTTTCGTTTGACTCGAGAAATTCGATGCTGTTGAAATTGTAGGCGTTCATCATGTTCAGCGTTTCGTCATTCGCCAGTGTCCAGCCCATATAGTGATTCATGTAATCGAAATCATGATTGATCCGGTTGATGTACAGAGCCGCGGTATCCTTCAGATAGCGGGTGGACTGCTGCTTGACGATAATAATAGAAGTAATGCTAATCACCAGATCTACAATAAGCACCGTAACCGCAATCATAAGCATGACCTTCACATAATGGCGGATCGGAAGCGGTTTTTGTCCTGCTTTTTTTTGTGTCACGTCTGTTATTCCAGGTCCTTTCCGGGCAATCATGGCTATGAATGCGTTTTAATAGATAACATCAATATTATAAAACCTTTACGCAAAAAAACATATGAACAGGAAGGCATTTCGCCGTTAAGTCCGGAAAGCGTTAACAAAAGTCTGGAAACTGTTATTTTAATCTCTGTTAGGAAGAAATCCCGGCGGAAGTTTGGTAGAGGTAGTGGCAGAGGTCCGAATAACGACCCAAAGTGTCCGGAATGCAAATACAGGGGCGGTTATGATTAGACATGTAATGAAGGGCATATTTAAGAAACGGGGGATTTAACACAATGGTCAAACAGAGCAATAAATTATCGTCCAAAAAACTGGTCACCGGCCTTCTGGCTGCCGTGATGGCAGCCGGACTCGTAGGCTGCAGCGGCAACAATGAGAATACTTCAGCAGCAAGCGATACGAGCAACTTCAATAAGGAAGGCCTCCCGATTGTTACTGAGCCGATAACACTGAAGGTTCTGACTGTCCGATGGGGCAGTATGGGTGATACTTTCACCCAGAACCAGTGGCTGAAGGATCTGGAGAAGAACACGAATGTCAAAATCGAGTGGGAAGTGATGTCCTCCAATGACTGGGCAGAACAGAAATCGATTATGCTGGCAAGCGGTACACTTCCGGATGTAGTGCTGGGCAGTCAGTCCTTCTCGGATTCGGATATCGTCAACAATCTCACCTATTTCCGCCCGCTGGATGATTATATCGATCAATACATGCCGAATCTGAAGGCAGCGATGGAAGAAACGCCTGATTTGAAAAAAATCAGTACCTTCCCCGACGGGAAAATCTACTCTTTGCCGACAAGACTTCCATCCCGTCCAAAAAGCTCTCGTCAGCCTGTAATCAACAAAACCTGGCTCGACAACTTGGACCTGCAGGTTCCGGAGACAACCGACGACCTGTATAACGTACTGAAGGCATTCAAGGAGCAGGACCCGAACGGAAACGGCAAGCCCGATGAAATTCCTTATATCGAGATCAACAATGATACTATCAGCCCGTTCGGGATCGCTGATCTCAATAATAACTTCATGCTGGTGAAGGACGGTCAAGCGGTATACTATCCAATTTCGGAAGAGTACAAAGAAGGTCTGAAATGGGAGAATAAATTGTACACTGAAGGTCTGCTAGATAAAGAGTTGTTCACACAGGACAATACAATGAGATCCGCCAAGTTCCAGAATCCGGATGCTCCAATCGTAGGCTTCTCGTACCAATGGACTCCAGATGCTGTATTCGGCAAATGGAGCGATCAGTATGTGACCATTCCGCCGATTGCCGGACCTGATGGCAACCGTTATACCGTTGGCAATCCGATCGGGATGAACCTGAGCCGCAACGAACTGCTGATTACTACTTCTACTAAATATCCGGAGGTTGCCGCGCGCTGGGCTGACGAGTTCTATACGAATGAAGCTAGCATCCAGAACTTCTGGGGCGCTATCGGAACCGTTATCCAGAAGAATGATGACGGCACGTACAGCCTGATGGACCCGCCAGCCGGAACGAGCGCGGATGCCTGGTATTGGGATCAATCGCTGCGAGATTTCGGGCCGAAATACGTAAGCCCATCTTTTGAGGAGAAAATTGTCTTAAGCGGGAAGAGCGGAGACGGGCTGAAGCTGCAACTGGATAAGCTGGGCAGTGAATTCGTTACTACACCGTTCCCTAACGTAATGTACACTGCGGAAGAATTCGAGGAGTTACCTACGCTGACCACGGACATCGAAGGTTACGTGAATACTATGCGGGCCCAGTTTATTTCCAAAGGAAATATTGATGAACAATGGGATGCTTATGTGAAGCAATTGAACGACATGGGTCTTGAAAAGCTGATCAAAATCCGCACGGATGCTTACGAACGTTATATGAATGTGGAATAAAGAAAAATTGTAATCATGGAGAAACTGGGATATACCCTAATATTATTGCCCATAACCTTGTCCTGAGCAGAGCAAGAAGTATCTGCATCCTGCTGCTGCAGCCGGCCGAGAAATGGTTCGGCAGCCTATTCATGATGGAACTGGTCCGCGGAGTGGTAACAGGCGAAAGCCTGCTGGGCTTCGATCTTCTGATCGGTACAGGAGACGGAGAGCTGGAGAAGCTGGAGACGGTCTCCCGTCTGCTGTGTGGACGGCGGGCTGACGGTGCGACTGTACTGTCCACCGGCAAAGAGGACTTGGAGCCATCGGAGTTATCCCCGTTTTCGTACCTCAGCACGGTTGTATAATAGCCAAAAATAGATGGAGCAACTTAAGCTTCATCTATTTTTTGAGGGACCGCTTATTATCGGGACTCTCGAATAGGGAAATTAGTATGCTGTCCGGGAAGATGTTATCTGAGGACGGTATTTTTGTGCCTGTAAAGAGTAGATTTCATAACCAAAAGTCCGGATAACAGCAATGAAAGTCCATATAATATATAGCTTTGCTCTCAGTGCAGATGCTGTATCCTTTAGCCTTCAGACGGCGGCATTAAAAGTCCGTTTAACGTTTACATAAGGTCCGACAGGCGCAGAAGGTGAACGGTATACTGAAGACAAATACACAGACAGACTTATGCTTCGTATAGGCTCACAACAATTATTGGAGGAGATTTCATGAGATCCGCTGGGACAAGTCCGGGGAGGATGTTCGGACAAATGAAACGAAACTGGGGGCTGTATCTGCTGCTGCTTCCCGCTGTAGTGCTTACCCTATTATTCGCCTACAAACCGATGTACGGGATACTGATTGCCTTCAAAGATTACAGCCCGGCTTTGGGCATCGCTGACAGTCCGTGGGCGGGGTTCAAATATTTTGAGAAGTTTTTTAATTCCTACCAGTTCTCGAACACGATCAAAAACACGCTGATTATCAGCTTATACAGCCTGGTCACATTCCCGATTCCGGTCATGCTTGCGCTGATGGTCAATCAGATGCGACCGAACCGGTTCAGACGTTTTTTCCAGACCGTATCGTATATGCCGCATTTCATTTCCACGGTGGTTATGGTCGGACTGATGATGATTCTGCTGTCGCCAAGCACCGGTCTTGTAGGCAATCTGTACAGCCTGTTCGGCAAAGAAGCTCCCGATCTGATGGGCTCCGCCGGGCTGTTCAGCAGCGTGTATGTCTGGTCGGATGTGTGGCAGCATGTCGGCTGGGACAGCATTATTTTTATCGCCGCCCTTTCTGCGGTGGATCCCAGTCTGTACGAGGCCGCTACTGTCGACGGTGCAAGCCGCTGGCACAAAATTCGCTATATCGATATTCCGATGCTGATGCCGACGGCGGTTACGCTGCTCATTCTGCGTGTCGGGGGACTGCTTGGTGTAGGCTTTGAAAAGGTGTATCTCATGCAGAACGATTTGAACTCCACTTCAAGCGAAATCCTGTCTACCTACGTCTACAAAATTGGGCTGCTCAGCAGCCAGTACAGCTTCTCGTCAGCAATCAACCTGTTCAATACGGTTATTAACTTTATTTTGCTGATCATCGTAAATCAGATTTCCAAAAAAATGAGCGAAAACAGCTTGTGGTAAAAGGGGAGAACTGGCATGGGAATACTTACGCCTGCAGTTAAAGAGAACGCGGGGAAAATTAAAAACAACCGTTCCTCAGATACGGTTATGGAATATGTCATGTACGCAATTGCGGTGGTCTTTCTGGTCATCCTGATGTATCCGCTATATTTTATTGTTATCGCTTCCTTCAGTGATCCTTCAGCCGTGGCCGGCGGTCAGGTGTGGCTGTTCCCTAAGGGGTTCACGCTGGACGGCTACAAAGAGCTATTAAAGCATCAAAATATCTGGATTGGTTACCGGAATACGATTCTTTATACGGTGGTCGGTACAATCATCGGTCTTGCAGTAAATATATCGGCAGCGTATGCATTATCCAGGAAAGATCTCGCAGGACGCAAATTTCTGTCGCTGTTCTTCATCTTTACGATGTTTTTTAACGGCGGCTTGATTCCTACCTTTCTGACCATCCGTGATCTTCATATGTACGATACGTTCCTGGTTATGGTGCTGCCTTTCTCGGTGGGAGTGTACAACATTATTGTGGCAAGGACCTTTTTCCAGACCAGTATCCCCGGGGATTTGTGGGAGGCGGCGCAGATCGACGGCTGCGGGAACCTGCGGTATTTTGCACAGGTGGTGCTTCCGCTGTCCAAAGCGATTATTGCGGTGCTCGGGTTATGGATCGCTGTCGGGCATTGGAATTCTTATTTTAATGCCTTGATCTATTTGAAGAATCCGGATCTACATCCACTGCAGTTGATTCTCCGCAACATTCTGATTACCAATCAGATGCAGTCCGGTATGGGGACAGGTGAGGCAGCGCAAATCGCTCTGCGTCTCGCCAACATGATGAGATATTCCGTAATCATCGTTGCGACCGTTCCAATTATGTGTGTATATCCGTTTGTGCAAAAATACTTCAATCAAGGGGTAATGATTGGCTCGGTGAAAGAGTAGCCAGTAAAATTTTCAAAAAACACTATAGTGTCAGCCCCAGTGAACTAAAAAAGTAGAAACGCCTATGATCCGAATAGATACGTATATGTTCAGACCCCTCACTCCTTTTCTACAATGAAAATACAGTAATTAGGTTCGAAATGCAGAGTGATTCCATAGACGATATTTCGCCGCTTGAGGGCATTCCCTTTCCATGATTTCAAGGAGGTAATCGAAGATGACTTGGACAGTATGGCTGACAGACGGTTGGCCTTCGTTTCGTATGCGTTTACGACATCGGCGGACGGCATCGCAACGGTGGACACCGGAATCGACGGTGATGTGTGGGATATCAACGGACCGCACTTGTGCAAAGCTGTCGCGTGTGAGGAAGCGACGGGCGTCACGGCGGTTCATGCCGTTACGGGCGAGCTCGGTGTGCGGGTCAGCGTTGCAGCGTCTGTCGTATGGGATGGGGAACCGCGGGACGGTAAGACAATCATTGCGTCGGATCGTATGGCAGAACGGCTGTTCGATGTGGCTTGCAAGGCTGGAGAGACGTACAGATTTGTGAAATGTGTAGCCGTCTGCCACGATACGCACAATCAGGCTGATCCGGGTCCGGCGGCTGTAGCGCTGTGCATGCAGGCGTCGGCGGAGGGTTGGAAGACACAATTGCGCACACACCGGGAAGTGTGGAACCGGCTCTGGGAATCGGCCGACGTCGAGATCGAGGGGGACGACGAAGCGCAGCTGGCACTTCGCTATAGCATCTATCAACTGCTGATCATCGCGCCGTACGATTCAGACCTCTTGTCAATTCCCGCCCGTGGATTATCGGGACAAACCTACAAGGGCGCGGTGTTCTGGGACACGGAAATGTTCATGCTGCCGTTCTACCTGCACGTGCTGCCGGAAGTCGCGCGCCGTGTTATGAAATACCGAGTCATGACGCTGGAAGGCGCACGCCGGAAAGCTGCTGAATACGGCTATCAAGGCGCGTTTTACGCCTGGGAGAGCCAGGATACGGGCGACGACGCGTGCACGTTGTTCAACGTAACGGACGTCTTCACGAACCGGCCGATGCGGACATATTTCAGAGACAAGCAGATCCATATCAGCGCAGACGTAGCGTTCGGTATATGGCAGTATTACGCATTCACCGGCGACACGAATTTCCTGCTTGAAGGCGGAGCAGAGGCGATGCTTGAATGCGCGCGTTACTACGCATCATATGCGCTGTACCGGGAGGGGCGTGACCGCTACGAGTTGTTGGACGTCACGGGGCCAGACGAGTACCATGAGCGGGTGCATAACAATGCTTTTACGAACGCGATGGCTAAGCGGACAATTGAGCTCTCGCTTAAGGCTTTACGGGAGATCGGCCGCGTTGATGCGGAAGCCCGGCAGACGTTGATCGATAAGCTAGGGCTTGCCGAAGAGCTTTCACGGTTGGAACAAGTAGCGGAGAAGCTGTATGTTCCGTATCCTGATCCGGGTACGGCCCTCATTGAACAGTTCGACGGCTATTATAACTTGGAGGACGTACCGCTGGGGGAACTGAAATCACGTATGTTGAACAAGCACGAGTACCTCGGTGGCGGCAACGGGTTGGCGACGACAACGCAGATTCTGAAGCAAGCGGACGTCGTACTCCTCTTACATCAGTTCGGGGACCAGTATGCTGAAGACATTAAGCAGGCGAATTGGGCATATTACGAGCCGCGGACAGAGCATGGATCGAGCTTGAGTCCATGTGTGTATGCGCTCGTTGCGGCGTCCATCGGAAACCAGGAGTGGGCGTACCCTTATTTCATGCGGACGGCTACGATCGACTTGACTGGTGAGTCCAAACAGTATGTTGGCACGCTTTATATCGGCGGCACGCACCCCGCGGCGAACGGTGGTGCGTGGATGGCGGCCGTGCAAGGCTTTGGGGGTTTGCGCGCGGCTGACGGCATCATGCGGATCCAGCCGGCTTTGCCTGCTCGCTGGAGCGTGTTGCGTTACTCACTGCGCCTGTCCGGGGATTCGTACCGAATCGAGGTAAATCATTCCACGGTACGCGTGAAGGCCGGGGAAGGCAACCGATCCACAGCAAAGTTCCGCGTGGACGGCACCGATTTTTCGTGCGCGCCGGGTGGAGAGCTGAATGTGGCGTATGCATAAGACTACGGGAACATGCGCCCGAACGTGCGCATCCGGGGCTTTGTTTCAGCCTTAGTAGATATGACTACAAAATGCGTGGTTTCAGATATTCCGTGACATCGCGGTGTGCGCTATTCTGGGTATGGAGAGCTGTAAACGATAGAAAGGGAGGAAACTTACAGTGGCGAAAGTGGCAGATAAGTATTTGCAAGTCGACCCTTGGGCCGTCGTCGAGGAAAAGTTCGATGCGGCACGCAACCGGGTATCGGAGTCGATTTTCTCGCTCGGCAACGAATATATGGGGGTACGCGGCTATCCGGAAGAAGGATATAGCGGGGATAGCTTGCTGGGCAGTTACTTCAACGGATTGTATGAGGAAATGAAAGTGAACGCCCACTACAAAGGGACGATCAGCAAGCTGCGGTTTATGGTCAACGCCGTTGACTGGCTGTACACGCGAATCAGCGCCGATGGCGAAATGCTCGACCTCGCGCAAAGTCAGATCTCGAATTTCACCCGGCGCCTCGATTTCAAGACGGGCGAATATGAGCGTCGTTTTGACTGGCATCTGTCCGGCGGCGGGACGATTAGCATCCGTTTCCGGCGGCTCGTCAGTATGACCAACTCGCATCTGGGGATTCAGCGGATTGAGTTCCAATCCAATGATTACGACGGAGAAATCAGCGTACGCACGGGGCTTGATTTCTCCCCGGTCCACGAAGACCAAGGCCGCAACCTCTGGCAGGTCATGCATCGGGGACGGCAGGGTGATTGGATGGGCATGGTCGGACAAACGGTCACCACAGGTAACAGATTGTTTACCACGTTCGTGATACGGTCGGACGAAACGTTACATACGATTCCCTTCGAGGAAGAGAAGCTGGCAGGCGTCGATTTCGCATTGAGACTCGGGGCCGGCGGTTCAGCAGGTTTCACGAAACTGGTCATCAACTACGCGGACAAGGGCAACAAAGTGGATGAGGTTGAGACGCTGTGGGATACCGGGTATAAAGTCGCATCGCTTTATGAGGGTACAACCTACGATGACATCCTTACAGAGCAAACCGCATATTGGACCCGCATATGGGAGCAATCCGATATTGAGATTCAGGGCGATCCAGAGAACCAGCAGGGGATCCGGTACTGTATATTTCAACTATACCAAACTTACCGGGGGGACAATCCAGGCTTTAACATTGGTGCCAAAGGCTTGACAGGGGAAGCTTATCGCGGACTGGCATTCTGGGATACGGAGACGTACTGTCTGCCCTTCTACCTGTTCAACAATCCAAAGGCTGCCCGAAGCCTGCTCGAGTTCCGCTATAAATCACTGTCACACGCACTGGAACGCGCCCGCGAAGTCGACTGCCAAGGGGCGTTCTATCCGATCGCGACAATTGACGGCACCGAAAGCTGTGATCTGTGGCAGCATGCCAATCTTCAACTTCAGGTGGGTACGGCGGTCGGCTACGCCATTTGGCACTATGACAAGCTTGTCGGCGATAAGCCGTTCCTTTACGGCGAAGGCATAGAAATGTTGCTGCAGCTGAGCCGCTTCTACGAGAGCCGGGGGCAGTGGGGGCCGAGAACAGGCAAGTTTGGCTACTATGGCGTCATGGGACCGGACGAGTTCCAGCTGATGGTCAACAACAACTGTTACTTGAACATTATGGCGAAGAAGCTGTTCGAATATACGCTTGCAGTCTTGGAGGAGATGGAAAGGGAAGCACCGATGAAGCTGCACACGTTAACGGAACGGCTGGGCGTGACGGAAGACGAATACCGGACGTGGGCGCACTTGGCGGAGAATATGTACATTCCTTATGACACGGCTTCTCAGGTATTCGAGCAGCACGACGGTTTTTTCGACATGCCGAACATCGACGTGGACACCATCCCGGTCGAGGATTTTCCGCTGTACCATAACTGGTCGTACGACCGCATCTATCGCTACGACATGGTGAAACAGCCTGACGTGCTCATGTTCATGTTTCTCTATACTACCGAATATACACATGCGCAGAAGCAAGCCAACTACGATTACTACGAGCCGCGCTGTATTCATGAATCCTCTCTGTCGCCGTCAATCCATTCGATCTTTGCATCCGAGCTTGGACGGCACGATGAGGCATACCGATTCTTCGAGTTCGCCACGCGGCTGGACTTGGACAACTACAACCGGAACACTCGGGAAGGGCTTCATACGACGTCTATTGCTGCTGCTTGGATGAATATCGTGTACGGCTTCGGCGGCATGCGCTCCGATGGGGAGCAGTTGCAGTTTGAACCGTCGATCCCGGTGCGTTGGGACGGCTACAGCTTCCAAATTACTTACCGAGGAACAGTCGTCCACGTGCGGGTGACCCGGGAAGAAGTAACAGTTCGCTCATTAAGCGGGGAACCGGTCGAACTGCTTCTGTACGGACGCGCTTGCCGGATTGACGCGGATGGCGTCGTGGCGCCGATTCCGGCGGACCGGGTAGGTTAAAAGGAGAGGAGGGAACCCCATGAAAATTCAATCTTTGCTGGAGGCAGGATTCAAAGGAGCTATTTTTGACCTGGATGGCGTCATCGTCGACACGGCCAAGTATCACTATCTGGCGTGGCGCTGGCTCGCCCGGCAACATGGCTTTGACTTTACCGAAGAGGACAACGAGCGGCTGAAAGGAGTCAGCCGCGACCGTTCGCTGGAGATCTTGCTGGAGATCGGAAAGGTGACTGTGAGCGAAGCGGAGAAGAAGGCAATGGCCGACTTGAAGAACGCCAAATACGTGGAGTATATCACTGGGATGGATGAATCAGAGCTGCTGCCGGGTGCAAGGGAATACATCTTGTGCCTGCGCGATGCCGGTGTCAAGATCGCACTGGGTTCCGCCAGTAAGAACGCAGCGTTTATCCTCGAAAAGCTGAGTGTAACGTCGTTGTTTGACGCAGTCATTGATGGAACGAAGACTATCAAGGCGAAGCCGGACCCGGAAGTATTTCTGCTTGCATGCCGCGAGCTTAGACTCTTGCCTGAAGATTGCGTCGTGTTCGAGGACGCTGTAGCCGGTGTACAAGCCGCGCGAGCAGCAGGCATACGCGTGGTAGGGATCGGAAACGCCTCCCAGTTGACAGAGGCCAACGCAGTCGTTGGTGGTCTTGACGAACTGCTTGGATGAGGTATTGAAGACAGGAGAGGAATGACGAGATACCCATTGCCAACACGCTTATCCAAACCGGCAGCTATGATAACGGATAACGGCTACAGTGTCAATCTTGGCGCACTCTGGGTATTCGCCAGTGATAAAGACTTGAACGGCGACATCCAGATTCGGATAACGTGGCGTTGGACAACACGTATGCGGGCTTAATTGTGGGCGGCAATTTCGCTGTCGGAGGCGTGAAGCTTCAGAACATCGTACTTGACGGCATGGGAACCAACGGTATCGATGTGACCGCGGAAGGTGTATTCCAACCGCTTTCCAAGGCGTCCCGCGCGGATGCGACTTCGGTCCTGAAGCGCTTGCTCGTATACGTCGAACTCCTTAACTCATAAAGAAGTACATCTAGGAAGAAGCGGAACCTGCCTTTGTGCCGGAACCGCTTCTTCGTCCGTTATGAGCCCCTGTTGACCTTTAACATTTTGCGTTCCCATTAGTGGAAGTAGGTGACATGTAGCAGCCGTAAACGGTGTGTAAACTCAAGGGAAGATTAACACCCTCTATTTGGAGGGAATGTGTTTTTCATTCGAAAAGCTCATTCGGTTGAAATTGAATAGTTTCTCTAAAAGTAATACAACACTAAAGCTTATTAAATATATAACTAGATTTGAGTATCTAACGAAATAAAAAACCACTTACGCTCGGAAATTCCAAGTTTAAGTGGTTAATCGTGCTTTTATATCTTATAACAACCTTAAGTTGTCGGGTTCAATGCCCCTTGATACTCATTCATTAAATTGTCGATAATCTGCTGTACGGACAAAATCTCTTTAATCTCATGAACTCTGGACCCAGCAAAAACCAAACCGTTCTTAACATCTCCTCTAAGGGAAGTAAGCAGGGATTCCATTGTACAGAAGCGATGTGAACAAACCTTTAGACAATCATAGCATTTGACTATCTTTAATTTGGCATCGTCACTGATCCGGTCCGTAAATTCATTCCGAATCGCTCTACCTTCTAGGCCCACTGTAGACTTGATGAGGACAGTATCTCCTTGCTGAGCATCTACATACTTTTGCTTGAAGGCTAAGGGAGCATCACACTCATGGCTAGCCACAAAACGGGTACCCATTTGAACACCAGATGCACCAATCCGAAGGGCTTTTGCGATATCATCCCCTGTCAGAATCCCACCCGCAGCAATAACCGGAATCGAAACGGCCTCTAAGACTTCAGGAAGGATATCAAACATGGATCTGTCTGTACCTAAATGGCCCCCGGCTTCGAACCCTTCCACAACGACTGCGGAGGCACCAAGTCTTTCGGAAATTCTGGCTAATTTGGCGGATGAAACAATAGTTACCACAGGAGTACCATATTCTTTACCCCAAGCATAAATATCTCTAGAAATTCCGGCTCCGGAAATAATAAAGTCAACCTTTTCTTCCAAAGCAACCTTCATTTTTTCGGCAAAGTCCTTCACTGCGAATAGTACATTCACACCGATATAGCCAATCCCTTTAGAGAGTTCTCTTGTTTTGCGAATATGCATTCTCAGTTCTTCAGTAGTGATCCCTGTACCAGATATGGTGCCGATCCCGCCTGCATTGGCTACAGCAGCGGCTAGTCCACTTAAGGATATGCCTACGCCCATTCCACCTTGAATAACAGGAACTCTGGATTTAATATGTCCGAATTGGATTGTTGGAAGTTTCAATTACGCACCTCTTTCACAAGTTGTAGACATTATAAAAACGCCTCTGGAGTAATTTAGCTATAACGTAACACAGTTAAGTCTTTTCCGATGTGACTGTGAGCATGCTCAAACTATGTTAAATATCATGTCTTTCAACTGTTTTCTTTTATGAAATTGTTCCTTTACATCTGTAGTAGGAATCAGTAACATGGATATAAACTCCAATTACGAAGATGCATATAGGATCTGCTTAAGCAGGTCCTTTTTAGTTTTTTATATTTGAAGGGGTGTTTAACTATGAATCAGATATTAATTTATCCTATTGAATAAAATGCACTTTTATAATTAACTATTGGGGAATTTAATATAATAGCCAACTATAGGCCGAATAGTTCAAGAACTGGAGTCTGGAAAGTACAATCTAAAAGGGGCAATATTCTGTATTTCTTAAAGACGTATACTATATAGTTTATAAAATGCTTTGAACAAAATATATTTTATCACTTATTAGGAAACGCAGCCTCTGCTTGAGAGGTTGAAAAACGACGGCAGCAATGGATATTTTTGACCATTGCTGCCTATTTTCCATTATCTTACAATTATTTATTTTCGTATACTCTGATATATAACAGTATTTTCAAATTCAAAAAAATGAAAATTCTAAAAAGGATATAACTATATAAAATTGAATTTAATTATACACGCCTTTTTTCAGCAAAAAGTGAGGATGTGAATAATTTGTACAAACCAATTCATGAAATAAAAAATGAGATGGGCATGAATAGGTTTATAGTATTTAGTAAACGACTTAAACGCGAGATACGATTATATAATGATCTTCAGTATGATCATCGGGTGCTAGTAGAAACAAATCTTGACATTAAAAATTATTGTGAGCGACCTCATAAGATATTGATCTTAGCTGCCGGCGAAGTAATTGAGACTATATTCGATATGTGGGTTAACTATGGTGATAAAGAAGAGTTTGTAAGTTCTTGTCCAAAGTCCAGGACAAGAACTTACATCGTTACCCGATTAAGGGCATACATTGTGTACCGTGGTCCTCCACTGACGACGCTGTCCATTTTGATAGCGCCAGATGTAAAGCTAAACGGACTATATGTGATTCGATTCGATTGCTGCAACGATTAATTCGGCAATTAGTTTCGGATGAGTAATTGGAGCCAGATGGCCGGCATTAATTTCAAAGGAATGCCACCCCTGTTTGGCTGCCTCGGAAGCCGTTTGATGAAACATAGAAAATTCCTTGCAACAAATGTAGGAACGGGACATTTGTGCTTGTTTTTCTAAAGAGAAGTTGAGTTTCTCTATATGCGTTGCAAGAGGCATTTTGGTTAGGAAGGGAGTAATGGCTGCAGAAATTTCGGTATCGTTTAATCCAAATGTCTCTACAGGCGGCGGCTCAACCAAGGAGGGGTTCGATGACAAGAAATTCCGCATGAGAGAGTACACATCCGGATAATGATCTACAACAGACTCGCCGGGTTCGGTTACAAAGCCGTCTAAGATAACGATATCACAACGTACTCGACCGAACAAACGATCTGCGGCTCCTGCAGCAACCATAGCTCCATAACTGTGACCGACCAGCACAACATTCGTAATGTTTTCGAATAAGATGAGATTTACAATATCCTCGATATGGACGGATAAATTAATGTCTCCAGTCAGCAGATGATTACGTTCGCCAAGTCCTGTTAAAGTCGGAGAAAGAGCACGATACCCTTGAGCGCTTAATTGTTTGGTGACCTTTCTCCAACTCCATCCTCCTAACCAAGAACCATGAATGAGTACAATCGATGGATTCTTTAAAATCTCTGTATCGTTAAACACGGTACGTTCGCCCTCCCACTTTTGTTCACCATTAGTGTATTCATACACTATATGTGAATGTTTTTAACATCATTATATAGTCATTTATCATTTTTGCAACTATTTTCAGCGCCGATGTCAACTTAATTCACAAAACCGAAAAGGGTGGACATACCGCAAGTTTCCTAGATAAACGTCTCTGTCCCTTCCTTGCGAAGAGATATCAAATCCATTACTATTTAGACAACACCAACAAATGAATGGTCAGAACACTACTTTTAGTGAGGGTGAATACATGAAAGAGTTAGAAGCTCCAACTCGATTAAGTTCCTCGTCTCAGGGGATCCAATCTCTAGAGATCGCTTTTTCCATACTGAATTGTTTTAAAGAGGCGAGCGCTCCTCTGTCCGTATCGGAATTGTCCAAAAGAATGGAAATGCCGAAGAATAAAATTCATAAATACTTGGTTAGTTTTACAAGAGTTGGCGCTCTTATTCAGAATAAAAAAGACTCGTCTTACGCTATGGGGCCAGCGCTAATCGAGTTAGGATTGGTCGCGCTCCAACAATTCGATGTTGCCAAGATCGCCAAACCTCATATCCGCGAATTTAGCAAACAGATCAATCACTCCGTAGCGCTTGCGATTTGGAGCGAGGGAGGGCCGATAATTGCTGAATACGAACGAAGCGATAAACCGATACAGGTCGAAATCCAAGCTGGATATCGCTTTCCATTGTTGATGACGGCCCTTGGCAAGTGTTTTGCTGCTTTTCTTCCGTCCTCGCAGGTTCAGTCATTAATACAACGGGAGATCGACAACTATCAACTTGACGAGCTGCTGGTGAAGCAGGAATTACAGACGATTCGAGAGGAACGAGTTTCCTTTCGCAATACGCTGTTTGCCGGAATACCTGGGAGCATGTCGGTAGCAAGTCCGATTTTTGACTATACGGGAAACATGGTTGCCGCACTTTGTCTCATCGGATTTACAGGCGACATCGATACTAGTACATCCTCAATAGATGTACTCAAGCTCAAGGAGAAAGCTAATCAAATAACTAATCAACTGACATAGGGGCAAAAGACACTGCGGTCAAATCGACCGCAGTGTCTTTTTTTGTAACTTTTCCTTGCATGTGAAACAAAGTTAAATTATACTGGGCTCAAATCACTATTAGTGTATGATGTACACTAATAGTGAACGTTTTAAAACAAATGAATAAGGAGTTGTTCAAACATGAATCAAACCTTCAAAGCTGCTGCCGTTCAAGCTGCCGCCGTCTATTTGGATCTGGATGCTACGATTGACAAAACATGCAGGCTCGTGGATGAGGCAGCAGCTAACGGAGCTAAGGTCATTGCTTTTCCGGAAGCGTTCGTGCCGGGATACCCTTGGTGGATATGGCTTGGCAATGCAGACTATGGAATGAAGCACTACATTAGGTTGTACGAAAACTCTGTTGAAATCCCGAGCAAATCTATTCGGAAATTATCCGAAGCCGCCAAACGCAACAAAGTTTATTTCTGTGTTTCAGTTACCGAAAAAGACTGCGGATCCTTATATCTGACGCAACTATGGTTTAATCCTAATGGCGACTTGATCGGCAAACACCGTAAATTAAAAGCAACGAATGCGGAGAAGATGATCTGGGGCGACGGTGATGGAAGCATGATGCCCGTGTTCGAGACGGAGTACGGCAATCTCGGCGGGTTGCAATGTTGGGAACACCTCATCCCTCTGAACATCTCGGCAATGGCTTCCATGAATGAACAGGTGCATGTCGCCTCCTGGCCAACGGGTTTGCCGTATGACGGCCATTTGTTCAGCATCGAGGTATGCGAAATCGCAACGAAGTACTACGCGATATCCAATCAAACCTTCTGTCTGTTGGCTTCCCAGATTTGGACAGAAGAAATGAGAGATATGCTCGGAG
Organism: Paenibacillus albidus; assembly: GCF_014644435.1. Classification (GTDB taxonomy): domain Bacteria; phylum Bacillota; class Bacilli; order Paenibacillales; family Paenibacillaceae; genus Paenibacillus_AQ; species Paenibacillus_AQ albidus. The sequence goes on from NZ_BMKR01000029.1 coordinate 33,011, forward strand.
AAACCGAGTACCAAAGAAATTATATGAAGATTGGATATGGCTTCGCGAAGATCATCGCGCCGAACGGTCATGTTATCAGCAATACGCTAGAGCATGACGAGGAAGGTATTGTGTATGCGGACATCGACCTCAAACAAATCATTCCCGGCAAATTCCTGATCGATCATGCGGGGCATTACTCCACTCCCGGCTTCTTAAGCTTAACTTTCAATAAAAATGTTCATGAGCCCGTAAAAGTGATCGGCGAATCGAAGCCAAACGTTATCGGTTACGAAGCTATTCAAAATAGCTAACAACAATTGTCGGAGAGGACTAATTAATACCATGAATAACAGTCTCGAACGGAAAATTACCGAACTCTCTTGGAGAGACCCTTCTTTTGCAGAATTGATTGAAACGAACCCGCACCAAGCGCTTGCGCAAATAGGGGTAGAAGTGCCCGAAGGTGATAAGCTTGATATTCGGCGGCAAAGGAGAGATACCCTTTACTACGTTATTCCGCCTTATTCAGAGGAGCCGGACAAGCCCGATATCGTCATTAATCAAATGGATCTGTGGCAGAGCGCCGAGTTGTTTGTCTGGATCATGCCTCAGAAGCTGAAAGTGCAACTCTTGGCGATGCGACAAAGCTACAGGAGGAATGCCCCTAATGGATCAACATGATATTTTCACCGGTCATTACCGATTGCTTCAACGAAATCAAGCTGCCCGCCAACGTTTAATTATGGATCCAAAAGCAGGGTTGAATGAGTATTTTGGATCAGGCACGGTACCTGAAGGGGAGTTTCAAGTTGAAATCATCCCCCAAGAACCGGATACCATTACGATCCTCCTTCCATCGCCCATAGAGGAAGATACTAGCGATGAGGCATTGAATGCTGCTTGTCGTCGTATCTATGACATCTTGTTTACAGACGGAGTGGGGGGGTATCTGATCCCCGATGATTCCTTAACCTGGGTTCTTCGAGACATGCGCTCTAACGTGCTCGATCGATCTCAGGGTGAATGAATGATAAACAAGAATGTTATGGATCGGACCCAGGACCGGATAAAATCGGTCTATTAGGCACATCCGAAAATGGAGACATTCACTCGTTCTATCTTCTACAAAGGAATTTTGTTTTGTGAAAAATCAAATTGGAGGATTTCATATGAAGAAAATAAATCCCGATACTCTAACGAGTACAGTAACGAGTTTGATTTCACAAATCGTCGTTGCTCCCGTTTCAACTTTAGCCTTTATTTCCGGGCAAGTCGCGTTAAATGAAAAGGGGGAGCTTATGGGAGAAGGGAACTACGGGGTGCAGGCAAAACAAGTGTTTTTTAACTTAAAGCTCGCATTGGAAGCTATTGCAACTGGGCCAGAGAATATTGTTCAAATGAAAATTCATGTCGTTAACCATAGGCCCGAGTTGGTTGATTCGATCTTTAAAGCCGGCTTTGAAGTATTCGGCGACCAGTGGCCGCTTACTGCAAGTACCTTTATAGGCGTTCAGGCGCTTGGCTTTGAGGAATGGTTAGTTGAAGTCGATGCTATCGTATCCATTTCTAACTAAAGGGGGAGCAAATAAGAATGAATTATGACGTTATTGTAATCGGTGGAGGACCGGTCGGAATGATGTTAGCTGGGGAACTCGCATTGGCTGATGTTAAGGTGTGCGTATTGGAAAAGTTAGAAGCCACTACCCCTTACTCGCGAGCGCTTAGCATCCATCCCCGTACATTAGAGATTTTGGACTTACGGGGATTGAAATCGGAATTGTTGAAGATTGGCAAACCGCTCCCTACAGGTCATTTTGCAGGTTTAGAAACTCGGTTGGACTTTACAGTCATCGACTCTTCCTCTAATTATTCCTTGTTTATCGCCCAGTCGGAAACGGAAAAGGTACTGGAACAGAGAGCGAAGGAACTTGGCGCCGAAATTCGCCGCGGAATGGAAGTATTATCGGTGACTAAGAGCTCTGATTCTGTCGAGGTTATTGCTTCCGGAGCTATCGGACAAATTACATTAACGGCAGCTTATGCGATTGGCGCCGATGGAGCAGGTAGTCTTGTACGTAAGCAGGCCAACATTGCGTTCAATGGCACGGATGCAACACTTACTGCGGTTCAAGGAGATGTCGTATTTAAAAATCCACCGAAAACGAGCGTCGTTTCCAGCTTTAATGAAAAAGGAATGATTATGATTGTCCCCGTCTCGAAGGAGTTGCACCGTGTCGTCTTTATCGATCCGAAAAGAAAATTAATACCGAAGGACCAGCCAGTCACTTTGGAAGAACTGCGCTCGGGAATGATCCGTATGTTAGGGGATGACTACGGGATTTCTGATCCCTACTGGATGACTCGTTTCGGCAATGCAACCCGTCAAGCCGAGCGCTATAGGGAAGGAAGACTGTTCCTTGCGGGGGACGCTGCTCATATTCATTTCCCAGCCGGCGGACAAGGAATGAATGTGGGCTTGCAAGAAGCCATGAATCTTGGATGGAAACTAGCAGCCGAAGTGAGAGGGTGGGCTCCCGAGGGGTTGCTGGACAGTTACCATTCAGAACGGTTCCCTGTTAATACGGCATTACTTCGGAATACAAGAGTACAAACCCTATTGTTCGGCACCGATTTTTCGCCTACAACGATTCACCTCCGCAGAATGATTTCGGATTTGTTGCAAAGCCCGGATGCAAACTATCGCTTAGCCAGTCAAATTGCGGCCGTGGATGTTCAATACAACGTACAAGAAAATGTATCGTCACATCTTCTAAATGGCAGCCGACTTGCAGAGATTAAATTGCTTTCACAGAATGGCGATGTCTTCAGCAGTTATGAGCTATTCCGTGAAGGTAAATATATATTATTGAATCTAGCTTCGGATAAAATTACAGAAGTCATCGTTAGTAATCTGCAGCACCAACATTTCAAATTCGCAAGTGTAACTTTGGCTGAACAAGCCAAAGGCTGGGAAGATGTGCACACTGCATTGATTCGACCGGACGGATATATTGCATGGGCAATCTCTGCAACCGAAGCGGATTTAATTAACCGAATTGAGCAAGGAATTAAGCAAATCAGCAGAGGTTAAACCTTTCTTTGCCTATATTGTTTTTGGAAAAACAATATTCTACCAATCGTGACTGCAGTATAGACCATCAGAATGAATCCGTTTTTTGTGTGTTGGTTGCGCTAACAGATAACGTTAGTTTAAAAACACCGGCAGTCTGTACATTAATTTTCAGTCCACACGGCTGCCGGTGTTTTTCCTGATCAAGAAAAAGATGTAATGTTGGAACTTTTGTGTCATTAGAATTGTACCGATACAAGTTGCTGAAATAATTGTAATTACGCAGCGATATTGGGGAGCGGTAATCGGCCCAAGTTCTTGTCGTCCGCAATAATAATTTTTGTGTCGTTATTTAATGGGGCATTAAAAAGACTTGTTAAAGTAAAATAGTCTGAAATTATAAATACTACTAAGCATTTATGCCTAAAGATCGTAAAGTAGGGACTTCGTGTCAAAAAGGTATGCATTTTTGTGTCAATTTACATAAAGTGTCGGAGGACAAGAATGTGTTCCGCATAGAACCCCCATAAATTGCGGGATTTTTTTTACGGAACAGATTGTTGTCAAAAGCTAATGACAAGAATTTGTTCCGATTGCCGAATTAGGCCAAGAATGTGTACCGTACACCGATTATTAAAGTAATGACCGAACCAAGGTTGCTCAAAAAGGGAAATGGAAAGAAAACAAACAAATTACCACTTATGCCATTAATATCCATATAAGTAAGTTGAATTAAGTGAATTCTCGCCGCAATAAAAATGAGGAACTTTTGAAGATCGGGGCTGTCGAATTTTATTATGTGGCCTGGAAGGAGATTTGAGGGTTCCGGGCTCTCTTCGCATCGGACATTAACAAATGGCTGAAAGAAGTCAGTTATCTGGAGTCGCTGGAACATCTACTTCATTGGACAGCCCGCAGTCGTCACTTATAGCTGTTTCCAATTTAGAGTCATTAACATAATAATTTATGAAAAAGGCAACCAGTTAGGGTTGCCTTTAATTTTACAATGGTCCCTTTGAATGTAACAAAAAAAATTCTAGACTGATAATGTTAGTTTCTTCAATTTATTCGAATTCACCGACCAGCCCTTCTTAAGAACGAAGCATTTTATTAACGTGTGGTTGTTGCAACCAATCTTTCAGCGTGGTCAGTTGGAGATCAGGGACAATCACGCGATCCTTAATGTCATAATAGTTCAGGGAATCGATATTGGTTCCAATCCAACGGTAGAAGCCCGCAACACCAGATGCTTGTTTTTCTCCCATCAGCGGCGTGAGAGATGCTTCGAAGTCATCGTAGTTCAGAGACTGGAATGTGACATCTTGTCCCAGCGCTTGTGTAAAGCGATCCCCCAGTTCTGCACCAGTCAGTGCTTCCGGCCCTGGAGCCAGTATCGTTTGACCTGCCAGCTCAGGATGACTTAATGCATAATAATGATATAGCGCCGCGTCATCGGAGTTGATCCAAGGAATAGATTTATCCGCTGGCACAGGGTAGAACAGCATCCCATTGTTGATAAGCCCTGGAATCAAGAAGTTCTCCATGTAAAGTGTTGGTTTTACCAAGATGGTCGGAATGCCGCTTTGTTGTACATATTCGATCATTTCGCGCTTTACATCCAATGTTTTGGTATCGGTAGGCTGTTCTGGCAAGAAGCCATTCGAATTTACGACGATCAATTTCACGTTTGCTTGCTTTGCGGCTTCAACAGCATGGGTGATGTGTAGTTTGATCAACGCTGTGTCATATTCAATTGGCATATTCAAGAAAATTTTATCAACACCAGTGTTAACTTCTTTCAAGGTCTCTAATATAGACAAGTCGCCAACATAAGCATCGATGCCTTGTTCTTTCAGAACTGCTGCGTTTTTCTCCTGACGTGTAATTGAACGAACAGTTACCCCTTTAGAAGCTAACAATCTTGCTACTGCTCCACCTTGTACCCCTGATGCTCCATAAACCAAAATGGATTCCATATATCCAACAACTCCTTAAAGTATATTTCATTGGTTCAGTATCGAACTAAATGTTATATTTATAATAAACAACCAACAAACTTTATGTAAGTACGCACATTAAGGATATCTGGTATCTCTCGTGATACTATTGGAGGAAAACTTATGGAGACAAAACCATTGGGAAATTGTAGCCCATGTCCAGTCGAATTTACAGCCAATATCATTGGCGGAAAATGGAAAATTTTGATTTTATATCATCTTATTAATAATGACATGATCCGGTTTAATCAACTACAGAAAAAGCTTTCTTCAGTAACACATCGTACATTGACGCGTCAGTTGCGTGAATTGGAAGAGGATGGTGTGGTCAATCGAGTTACTTTTGCTGAAGTGCCACCCCGTGTAGAATACTCGTTGACGGATAAAGGGAAAAGTCTCACCCCCATGTTATTACAAATGCGAGATTGGGGACTTCAACATATGTGACGGCAATAAAAAAACATTAAAAACCAGTCGCGTTTGGCAGTAAAATTGTTGTACTTCTCCAGCATTCTAGAGCTGAACTTTGGAGAAATTGCGACTTCCCGAAAAGTGTCGATGGTGATTAAAATCATGAGGACTTAGTAGATTTTCGTTCGATCAGTTCAAATTCCAATACATGAACTTCCGATACATGCTGACCCAGCATATCCAGAATGATATAAACGGCGTTTTCTGCCTGTTTGTTTGCAGGATAGTGGATAGTTGTCAGATCAAGAAGATGAGCCAGATCGGTGTTGTCGAATCCCAATATGCCGATGTCATCCGGAGCGGAGAAACCCGCACGCCGAAGTTCGGTAAGGAGTCCAGCTGCCACATTGTCGTTTGAACAAGCGATGGCATCTGGTCTGTTCGTCTGTTTCATCCACCATCTCGCAATCTCTTCTCCATCAAAAATGGTAAGTTTATCGTGAAAATCCGGAATTTCATCAGCTTTCAACTGATACTTGAACGCAAAATCGTTAAAGGCTCTAATCCGTTCAGGTGTGTCTAATCCCTTTGAAGAAAATACGTTCGCGATCCTGCGATATCCTTTGGTATAGAGGTACTCAAGCCCCAGCATATAACCCTGATATTGGTCCATGAAGACGGAGGGAATCATATCGCTTACAAGCCGCTGCCAAGTTACAATAGGACCGTATTTGGCATAGGATTCGATGACGTCCCATTCGTTGGTTCGAAAGAGACAAACTAAGGCATCCAACTGCTTGCTGCGCAGCATTTCAAGCGCAACGAGTAGCAGAAGGCCTGGCCGACTCGTACAAATGGCTTGGATTACCCATCATCCGTATACCCAAGCTTTGCTGAAAGCTTGTTCCCGAATCCTTCGCAAGCAGAGTGTGGGTCTACAAGAAACGAAAATTTGGGGGTATCAGATTGTGGAACCTTTACTGGTCGCTGAAAATCTGGTCAAAACATACCGACATGGCAAGGGTGTTGTTCATGCAGTCCGACATGTCTCCTTCACCATACAGAAGGGAGAATACCTGGGCCTCGTTGGCGAGAGCGGAAGTGACAAAAGCTCACTTGCTCGTCTGCTGCTGGTGCTGGAAAAGCCGGATCATGGCGATATACGGATGCAAGGGACTTCACTTGTACAGGCAAAAAAGAGCTTGCTCAGAAGTATGAGGCAGCACATTCAGGTTGTATTTCAGGACAGTAATGCCTCACTGAATATCGATTGCCTGTCTGGCGTTCTGTGCTGGAACCGTTGGACAATTTCCCGGAAGTTAAACCCGTCTTTCTTGTAGATATAAGGCATGCCAGACGTGAAACCGCAGCAGGGCTGCTGGATATGGTGGATCTCGGCCCGGAACATCTGGATCGTTACCCCAATGAACTGAGTGGGGGACAACGTCAGCGGATTGCGATTGCAAGAGGCATTAGTCTTCAGCCACGGCTGCTCATCTGTGATGAACCCACTTCCAGCTTAGACGTAACAGTACAAGCCCATATTCTCCAACTGTTAAAACAACTGCAGACCGATCTGGAGATGTCATTTTTGTTCATTTCCCATGATATTGCTTCGTTCATCAGATGAGCAATCGAATAACCGTCATGAAGGATGGAGTCATCGTAGATCAGTTTGCTAGTGAGTTAATCAGTGACCCTGAACGACATGAATATACACAGTGCCTGTTGTCAGCTGCATATGTTCTGGAGCAATAGTTGTGTTTATATATGCTGTGATGAAAGAGGTTCTCATGAAAAACGGTGTTTGGTTAGCTCTGTTCTCATCATTGGTATTCAGCGTGATGAACGTTCTTGTAAAAGCGGTTAGTGGGACGATCCCACCAGCCGAGATTGCATTCTTCCGGGGGCTGACCGGAACCATTCTGATCCTTGTGTTGATGCGTTCAAGACAGATTTCTTTTTCCAGAAAAGGAATTCCCATGCTGGCATTAAGAGGCGTGCTGGGCGGATTGTATATGCTGGCCTATTTCTTCACCTTATCCAAGATTCCATTGACAGATGCGAGTATACTCGGACAGATGTCTCCTGTATTTGTAATTGTGCTGTCCGTTATTTTCCTAAAAGAAGGCTTTCCCGCAGAACCCTAAGAATACTTCCCTTTATTTTTCTGGGTGCAATATTCCTCATTAAGCCTCATGAGTATACAAGCTATTCAGTCTATGCATTGGTAGGAATCCCCGCTGCTGTCTTTTCGGCAGCAGCGGGGATTCCCATTCGATATTTAAGTAAAGCGCATCCGTCCTATGAAATTGTATTTTATTTTGTGGCAACATCTGCACTGGTGTCGATGCCTTTTATGTGGCAACAATTTGTCATTCCTGATCTCATGCAATTGGTGTACCTACTAGCCATTGGTGTAGTTTCGCTACTCGGACAAGTGCTTCTGACCCGGGCATTTACGCATGAGAGTGCCATCGTAGTTCAGGTTGTCAGTTATTTAGATCTTGTACTGAATGGATTATTTGGTTTCATGTTTTGGCGGGAGATTCCAGATATGCTGACACTGATCGGTGGCATCATCATTGTTGTGGGGTGTATCGCTTTATCCAGACAGAGTGGCTCAACCAAAACTCAATAGACTCTTGCCCATGCCATTTCAAGTGAAGGTGTCTGTTCCAATGCCTTCCCTGAAAGGACGAAGTTCATATAGAAGTCTTAAGAATCCACCCTGGTTACACCCAAAGTCAAGAACGCTGCTTCCCTCCAGATTCTCTTCCGGTATGAAGCTCAGTACTCTCTTCCAGTGTGGAACATGATCATCCTCCATACCCTGATCCCCTTCTCCAGGGTGATGCCACCACACGTCATATAGCATGTCTTCGTGCAAAATCAGATTTGGCACGCAAATCTATTGAGATTGCGAACCAGCGCAAGGGAGAACTGCCGCTCGGATTTTATGCTACCGGGCAGCCTGAACAGTTCAAACATCGGTTTGGATGCATTTAGCCTGGCCGTTTTGTATTTGATTCCGAATCTGGATGAACATGCGCTAAAGATCAAATCCAGCCTCAAACCTGGTGGTGTCTATTATGCAACCTTTGCAGATTACACGAGCAATCCCAGTTTGCCGGCAATACGAGAGCGCATTAATGGCAACACGGTTATTCCTATGCAGAATCATACACTTGATACTATATCCCAAACTTTTATGCAGGCGGGATTTCAGGTGAGTATTCGTCGCATGCTGCCAATAGGTTTTGTCGATTTGTCTCATGGGAAGAAGTGGTATAACCAGGTAGCAGACCAATTGCTATTTGCGTATAACAATCCTATTTATTCCGTTTTATGGCTCCAAAGGCTGGAGGAGACAGAACCCAAAAACGGCTTGAGTGAACAGAACGTATTATCGGGGCAGATTCATTGTAACTTACCAGCCCGATATGAAAATCAGGCAGATGTACGACTTATTAGACAAACATTATACGTGACATCTGTTGAGGACAAGAACATAGTTCCATTCAAAGTCGCTAAATAAGCGGCTTTTTGTTTTGTCGGTACAAGAACTTGTATCGATTGCTGAACGAAATGGTGTAAACAAAAAAAGGGGGAGCGTAACCCCTCTATTTAATATGATCGGCTATATTACCGAAAATGTAGTAACGGGCAAAACAGAAGTTTTTGTAACAGGAGGGCCTAAAACTTATATGTCGTTTCTTCATCCAAAAAATGTATATGAAATTTACCCTTAATAATTCAGTTAATATCTAATTTATTATACACATCTAGAATATACTTTCAAAAATCATTTAAAATGACCGAAACACTTGATTTAATGTATGTAAAAAGAGGCTAAAACTGATAGACTATATATTAAAAGAAAAGATGATAACAAAGTGAAAGTAGCTAATATTAGGAACGCGATAGCAGTTGACACTTTCTTAAATCGTCATTTTATTGTACTGAAAGAAGGAGATTCGATCAACAGATGAAAAAACCAATTAAAGATCAAAAAATGGTAATATTCATACTTCTGAGTAACGTTTTCACAGCATTTCTTGGCATTGGTTTAATTGTTCCGGTTATGCCATCTTTTAAAGATGTCATGGAATTATCTGGTAGCACCATGGGCTATCTAGTTGCAGTTTATGCCGTTTCCCAGTTAATTATTTCGCCTTTTGCTGGTAGATGGGTTGATCGTTTTGGAAGAAAAAAAATGATTATTCTCGGGTTACTTGTCTTCAGTTTATCAGAGTTGATTTTTGGTTTAGGAACTCATGTTTCAATACTTTATTTATCGAGGATATTGGGCGGAATAAGCGCTGCTTTTATTATGCCTGCTGTAACAGCGTACGTGGCTGATATTACTACTAAAGAGGATAGGCCAAAGGCGATGGGATATGTCTCAGCTGCTATTAGCACCGGCTTTATTATCGGGCCTGGGATTGGAGGGTTTATTGCCGACTATGGAATTCGGATGCCGTTTTTCTTCGCTGCTATTATATCATTCTTAGCCGCTATTTCCTCCTCACTTATATTGAAAGAGTCATTATCGCATGAAGAGCGAGAACAACTTTCATCTAATACAACTAACTTCTTTAAAGACTTAAAAAAATCAATTCAACCAATCTATTTAATTGCGTTTATTATGGTTTTTGTACTTGCTTTTGGATTATCTGCCTATGAAACGGTATTCAGCTTGTTTTCAGATGAAAAATTTGGCTTCACACCCAAGGATATCGCAAGCATTGTTACCATTAGTTCAATTGTAGCTGTAATCATTCAAATTTTATTGTTCGGGAAATTAATAGATAAATTAGGGGAGAAAAGGATGATTCAGCTTTGCTTAATCATCGCTTCGGTTTTAGCTTTTGTATCTACAGTTATTACTGGCTTTATAGCAGTTTTAATTGTAACTTGTTTTATTTTTTTGGCGTTTGATTTGTTACGCCCCGCCCTAACTACTTTTTTATCTAAAACTGCTGGTAATCAGCAGGGTTTCGTGGCAGGCATGAACTCCACTTACACTAGCTTAGGGAATTTTTTTGGTCCAGCATTGGGTGGTATTCTGTTTGATTTTAACATTCATTATCCTTATCTTTTTGCAGGAATAGTTTTGATAATTGGCTTAGGTCTTACAATATTATGGAAAGAAAAATCAAACGAAGTCTCACTCTAAAATTACTTTTTTTAAAAGTTATCACAAAACTAATTCATTATAAAGTAAACTAAGGGCAGACAAGTAGGCAGACGGCAGCATTTTAAGTATTGTTGGGCAAGAATATGGTCCCATTAAAGTCGCTATTATAGCGGCTTCTTTGTTTTACCACTACAAGTTCTTTGGCTGCCGATGGAAATCCTGCTTAATCAACGCTGTCATCAGAAATGGTGCGATCTACATGCCGCTGCGCGCCATTGTCGAAACGTTCGATCTAGAAGCGAATTGGGACCGCATGAACAAGAATGTAAATGTCAGATTGAAACAAAAGTAAGCGCCAAATAGCCGACCTTTAAGGTATTAGTGAAACCTTCTTCCAAGATGGGCCACTATACAATCCAACGTATGCTTTCTTCAGGCACAACAGGCTTGGTTTCATCTGAACGGGCAGGATAGAGCAATAGCGACAGGACCTATCCCAGTAGTTCTTTGGCTCCGTTCATCATTAAGGGCATAGTCTGTTTAACGAATGATTCCGCACTTAATGGATGCCCCTCGTTGTTCCAGACGTAAGCAGCACCATACATCCCCCAACTTAACATGATAGAAGCTGTATTTATTAAGAAGTGCGCGTTTGGACTCGATAGCATCTTGTCTTTGTCTATAAAGGAAAGAAGTATCGTTTGAATTTTTTCCTTTATTTGAATTTCGAATACAGATCCAAGCGATGTATACCTTCTTTTACACATAGTGCTTAGACCCTTGTGAAAATCGCACACACCCAGAAAAATACTCTGAATTGTTTCTTCATTTAATTCTTCGTGACCATTTATTCTACGATTTATGATTGTCATAAATGATTCCATTAGTTTGGCCTCAAGAATTTCGAATTTATCTACAAAGTGCGCATAAAAAGTCGCTCTGTTAACAGTAGCCCGCTCTGCAATATCCCTAACGGCTATCGATTCAAAGTCTTTTTCTTGAATTAATGAAGCAAAAGCGTCTTGAAGGAGTCGCCGTGTACGTATCACACGAGGATCAGCTTCATTCTTTTTAATTGTCATCGTTAAGATCTCCCCTAATAAAACGACATTATAGAAATGATGTTGTCTATCCAACGGTTTATGGTTATTGATGATTGCGTACCATTCGGTTGGTATTATAACATATAAATACAACAAGTGTTGTTCAAACTACTAATGTTGTATTGAAACAAAAAGCAGAATGCTGCTTTTCCAAAAGGAGGAGAGAACCATGCCGGTTTCACAGCCATCACTAACGATGGAGCACCAACTTTTTTTTGATGTTATTGGAGAACGCCGGTCGGTTCGTAGCTATGATCCCGAGATCAAGATTTCGCGGGAGGAATTGACCGACATATTGCGGCAAGCCACGCTGGCTCCTTCAGCCGCTAACCTGCAGCCGTGGCGTTTTCTCGTTATCGACTCGCCGGAGCTGAAGCAGAAGCTGCATCCGATCGCATTCAATCAACAGCAAGTGGTCGAGGCTTCGGCTGTCATTGCGGTACTCGGAGATTTGGAGTGTTATACATTGGCCGAGAAAATTTACGGAATGGCTGTCGAAGCGGGTTACATGCCTGAAGAAACGGCTAAATCGTTCGTGGAACGCTATACCGGAATGTATTCGAGTATGCCGCCCGAGGCCATCCACGAAAAAGTTTATACCGACGGCGGGCTAGTATCGATGCAACTCATGCTTGTCGCCCGAGCTAAAGGCTACGACACGGTATCGATGGGCGGCTACGACAAACAAAAGATCATGGAAGCTTTCCGCATATCAGAACGCTACGTTCCGATTATGCTGATCGCCATCGGCAAGGCGGCGAAGCCCGGTCATCCGACGGTGAGGCTGGCAGTCGATGATGTGGCTTTCTTTAACGAAATGCCTAAGGAATAAAAAAATGTAAAAGACCTTGGCGCCCGCATAAACAACGGCGAGCTAAGGTCTTTTACAGGTTCTACGCATCAGATATTAGCAGGATGGTGCTAGATTCGATTTGGCGACAATAACTTGAAATGTGTCTTTTTTGTTCTGTCTACTTAACAGGTTTATGACCACAAATCGGCCATATCGCCGATAACGTTAGCCACAGCTTTATTATTGGCTTTGAATGCTTCCATTGAGGCTGCATGGGCAGGCTAGCACGGCAAAGACTTTGCTGTCGTAACCAGAGAAGTAGGAGCACTCGCGGAGCAAGCAGCTGATTCAGCGAAGAAGTCACTACACTAATCGGCAGCATTAATGAAGGAATCCTGCATGCGGAGCAATTGTCGAGGGACAAGAACATGGTCCCATTGAAGTCGCTATTTTAGCGGTTTTTTTATTTTATCGGTACAAGTTCTTGTCCCGAGCCAGTTAATGAGAGCCGGCTTGAATATGGGTCAAATACATCAATTGATTGCTAATGTCACATCAGAGATGCCTATGGTTTATGCACGAATGATTCAAAAAAATGGATAATTACAAACACTCGGTGTAAGGGAAGTGTCAGAAGACAAGAACATAGTCCCATTAGAACCCGCGCCCGGCATGGGTTTTCTGTTTTAAGGGACCAAGTTCTTGTCCTTTTCATGGGACAAGAACTTGGTCCCATTGCCGAAAATGAACAAGATCATGGTACTATTGTCGATTTGATAATCATCTAAATATACTGTCAATGTTATGTTCTAATTCAAACGTCGGACCGCCGGTCGCACCTACGGCCGACCCTCACTCGCCGAGTTCCCAGCCAGCAGCAGCATCAGCGTTGGGACTAAACCCAATAGCAACAGGTAGGAGTGCTGAGCAGGACATTCCTTTAATAGTAGTGAAGTGTCCAGCACAGAGGAGGGTGAATGTTGAGGAACGCTGGGAACAGGACGGGGGCTATGGTCGCAAGGGGACAGTCGAAGGGCATGGTCAACACTGTCATCGGTGGCGCGTCTTCCGCCAGACTAACTGGGCACCGCAGGCTACACATGTGGAGTGCTGTTCACTGTTAGTACGGAAGGATAATTAAATCGGAGATGTATTGGCGGAAATAGCAAAGAGGGGCGGCGAACCCCTCTTTTGGGTTGATAGTCAAGCACTGATTTTGAGGTTGAGCCAGAAAAATGAGGAGAAATCATTGAGGAAACTCGGTCCATTGATAAAGCAGACAATTGACTTTAATCGAACAGTCGATTATTATAGAGCAATGAGACATAAAGATGAAAATAAGAGTGAAAGCATTTTTAATGCAGCGATCCAGTTGATAACTGAACATGGTTTATCGGAAACTTCAATGTCCAAGATCGCTAAAAAAGCCGGAGTATCTGCTTCAACGATTTACGTTTACTTTGAAAATAAGGAGGATATGCTGAATAAATTATATTTAAGTATCAAAAAGAAGATGAGTTTAGCAGTGTTTTATAATTACGATGATTCTATCTCGTACCAATCAGCTTTCGAACATGCACTGAGACAATATATAAACTTTGTTTTGACCCATAAAGATGAATTTTTATTTATTGAGCAATTCTCAAACTCACCTCTCCTTCATAAGTTATCTCAAAAAGAAGGAATTGAATTGTTTGAGCCGATTTTTAGCCTATTTGAGAAAGGCAAGAGTCAAAATATTTTCAAAAAAGTGGATACGAACCTGCTCCATATGTTCATGGTTTACCCGGCCATGGCATATGCAAAAGAATATTTTAGTGGACAAACAGATTCAAAACAGGAAAACTTTAACGAGATCATTCAAATGAGCTGGGATGCTGTAAAAGCTTGATTTTGAGACTTGGAGAGGGTGCAATATTCCATATAGTTGGATAAATAAAACCCCTCTATCCCTATTCATAAACAAACGTTTGTCTCCAGAGAGGAGATATTATTTATCCATTGTAATAAACGAACATTCGTTTTATAAGGCTATCTATGCTAAGTTGTTGTATTTACTTGTTGATCATGGTTTTCTCATTGGTCGCCTGCGGAGAGGGTCCAGGATACAGACGTAGAGACAGTCTATATAGGTTTGCCGAATCACCTGCATTATTCCTATGCCAAAGAAGCCTTGCAAAGCGGCAAGCATGTCATTTGCGAAAAGCCGTTCACTTCCAATAAACATGAATTTATGGAGCTGAAAGAATTGGCCCGGCAGAATAAGCTCGTTTTGCTGGAAGCCATTACGAACCAATATCTGAATAATGTTGTGGCGATGAAGGAGTATTTACCTAAGCTCGGTGCTATCAAGATAGTCGAATGCAATTATTCATTTAGACTTTCAGAGGAAGAGCAATATTCAAAAAGAGTGATTAAGAAGCAACTTCCTCTGATTTTAAGTGTCTTGATATTAATCGAATAACCGTTTATTATTGGACGGGAAGTACTGAAGAATTGTGAGATTGCTTACTTTTAAATTTAATAAACGAACGTTCGATTATATTTAAATGAAAAGAGGATTATACATGATGAATTTGATTGAAAAAGGAATATTTGAAGGTGAGCGCCCCTTATATAAGATTGCTAACATGCAAATCCAGTATAGTGAATTTTTAGCAGGGGAATCTGCCGTCAAGGAGAGTCGAAATTTAAAAGTGTCAGATTGCAGTTTTGCTGGTAAATATCCTTTTTGGCATAACAAAGATATAGACATTCAAGATTGTTATTTTTCAGCTGGTAGTCGTGCCGCGATTTGGTACACAAACCATGTTCGCATGATTAATTGTAAAGTTGAAACACCTAAGATGTTTAGAGATGCTCAAAATATCACCATTCACAAGACCATCATGGATACAAATGAAACCTTGTGGGACTGTGAGAATGTTAAGATCTCGGATTCTGATTTTAAAGGAAATTATCTACTTTTGCATGGCTCCAATATTGAACTTGATCATTTCAAATTAGACGGGGACTACTCCTTTCAGCATGTTAAAAAAGGTATCGTACGTAACTGTGTTATCACATCGAAAGATGCCTTTTGGAATACAGAGGATATTACGGTCTATGATTCAGTTTTAGAGGGGGAATATCTAGGATGGTACTCAAAAAATTTAAGACTGGTCAACTGTAAAATTATTGGAACACAGCCCTTGTGTTATGCCAAAAACCTCATCCTTGAGAATTGCGAAATGATTGATACTGATTTGTCTTTCGAGTATTCGACCGTGCACGCCACCATTTTGAATACAGTCGCTAGTGTTAAAAATCCGATCAGTGGGGTCATCAGAGCGGAAGGTATTAAAGAGCTCATTTTGGACGATCCTGAACTGAATTTTTCCAATACACAATTTATTACCAAAGGCACCATTGAAGAAGCTGAGGGGGTCATAGATTGAGATATAATTTTGACCTGATCATTAACAGAAGAAATACCAATAGTGTGAAATGGGACTCTTCTCAAGAAGATATCTTGCCAATGTGGGTAGCTGATATGGATTTTCGAACAGCTGATCCGATTATTCAAGCACTTGAGAAGAGAGTACAGCATGGGATTTTCGGATATGCCAGTATCCCGGATGCCTATTATGAAGCAGAGGTAAGCTGGTGGGCCAAAAGGCATCATTTCAAAATAAAAAAAGAATGGATTGAAATCAGCACGGGTGTTATACCATCTCTTTCGGCTGTAGTTCAGGCTTTTACAGAACCTGGAGACAAAGTGTTAATTCAATCTCCTGTCTACAATTACTTTAATAGCTCCATTACGAATAATCGATGCGAGATCGTACGAAATGAACTGAAGTACAATGGTGAATCTTATGAAATTGATTTTGAAGATTTTGAACAAAAAGCTTCAGATGAAAAAGTGAAGGTATTCATTTTTTGTAATCCTCACAACCCTGTTGGAAGAGTGTGGAGCAGAAATGAGCTGCAACGCTTAGGAGAGATATGCTTAAAATATAATGTCCTTGTTGTGGTTGATGAAATTCATAGGGATTTGATATATAGGGGGAGCAAACATATTCCTTTTGCATCGGTGAGTGAATTGTGTTTAATGAATTCCATCACATGCACAGCTCCTAGTAAAACCTTTAATCTTGCCGGGCTCAAAACATCAAATATCATCGTTGCAAATGAGGAATACAGAAAAAAGGTAAACCGTTCACTCAATATCAATGAAGCGATTGAACCTAATGCCTTTGGAATTGAAGCCCTGATTGCCGCCTACAACGAAGGAGAAGAGTGGCTGGATCAATTATTGGATTATCTTCAAGGGAACCGGGATTACTTAATTTCCTTCATTAACGAGCGGATTCCCGAACTGAAGGTCGTGATCCCTGAAGCTACTTATCTCGTTTGGATGGATTGCAGCAGTCTGGGGATAGGTTCTAAAGAGCTTTGTAATAAGATATTTGAAGATGGTCGCTTAAGAATCAATGATGGTTCTGCCTATGGCGAAACAGGAGAAGGATTTATTCGAATGAATATTGCTTGCCCTAGAGCATTTTTGGTAGAAGGAATGGAGCGGTTAGAAGGTGTTGTGAAATCAACATATCTAAAAACTGAAATGGAGGAGATACGTTGAAAAAAAGTATTTACACCCATATTCTCTATGCTGATGTTTTTCTCTCTGGTCGCTTGTGGAGGCGGTAATGGTAAAACTCTCATAGCGTATTTCTCCCGTGTGGGAACCTCTTCCTTCAGCGAAGACGTAGATGCTGTCGCTTCTGCGAGCTTGAGAACTGGAGATGAGGGGTTACTCGGAAATACGGAAGTGTCGTTGACATGGTGCAGGGTGTCGTCGACAGCGATGTGTTCCAGATCGTAACAGTGGAACCTTACCCTTGTGATTATGAGGAAACGACAGACTTAGCGCTGGAGGAGCAGAAGGCGGACTATCTGGATGGCCTTGTCGTTCAGGGAGTGCGTGCGGAAGATGCCCAAGATGATGTGGACAAATGGTTGAAACAAATCGGGATTGTGGATTGAAGATATTAATAAAAGGGGGGGGGATTCGATAAAACAAAAAACGATCGTTCGATTATCTATCGATACCATCATGACTGTGTTGTTTATAATCATGATGGCGTATCACTTGACTGGAAACACCGCGCATGAGTGGACTGGCATATCGCTGTTCACTCTCTTTATCATTCATAATGTACTGAATATGAATTGGTATAAGGCAATTTATAAAGGAAAATATTCAGCAGTTCGTGTCATCCGTACTGCAGTCATTCTTTTGCTCCTGCTTCTATGCTGGGCCTGATGGTGAGTGGACTTATAATATCACAAACCGTTTTTTCCTTTATTGAATTCAAAAATATTGATTTTGGCCGGAAACTGCATCATTTGTCAGCCTACTGGGGATTTATCCTGATGTCCATTCATCTTGGACTCCACTGGGGAATGATTATGGGAGCAGCACGGAGGATGAGGAAAAATGCGAAGGCAAGTAAAGTAATGGTGTTTGGCCTTCGAGTAGTTGCCGTAATGATCGCTGGTTATGGCATATACGTCTTTTTCAAGAGAGAAATCGGCCAATATCTGGTTTTATACTATTCTTATTCCTTCTGGGATTATAAGCAGCTGGCCGTGCTCTTTTTCATAGATTTTATAGATGAAGACCTAAAGTGAACGATACTAATGATTCTTTGAGATGATAAGAATGTCCTATAAGACTTCCCTAGCAGATGCTAATCGGCATAAAAACTTAAGAACAACGAATAATAAATCAAACTAAAAAATGAAAGAGGTTAATCAATGAACGCAAAATATAACAAACTACTTGAATCCTTTACACTCACAAATGGAATCACCCTTAGAAATCGGGTTGTGATGTCTCCTATGACTACTTGGTCTAGTAATGACGATTACACGATTTCAGATGAAGAAGTGAAATATTATCAAAAAAGAGTAAACGGTGTAGGCCTGGTTATCACGGGATGTACGCATGTTCAACCTAATGGAATAGGGTTTACGCATGAATTTGCAGCGTACGACGATACGTTTATTCCGAGTTTACGTAAATTGGCGGATGCAGCGAAAAGTGGTGGAGCTCCAGCGGTTCTGCAAGTTTTCCACGCAGGGAACAAAGCACTGCCAGCATTAACTAACGGGGATGTAGTGAGTTCCAGCGCTGTAGAGACTGAAGCTACGGCATTTGCTCCCTCTATTTTGCCGAGAGCACTTTCACATGATGAAATTCTGGAAGTAATTCATGCGTTTGGAGAAACAACAAGACGCGCCATTGAAGCAGGGTTTGATGGCGTTGAAATTCATGGCGCGCATGGATTTTTACTTCAAAACTTCTTTTCTCCTTTCTTCAACAGACGTGAGGATCAATGGGGAGGCTCTCTAGAAAATCGCTTGCGTTTCCCATTGGCGGTCGTTCAGGAAATGAACAATGTGATTAAAAAACATGCTACAAAACCGTTTATTTTTGGCTACAGGATTTCTCCTGACGAACCAGAAGAAGGCGGTCTAAGAATGAAGGATACCTATGCATTGATTGATTGCCTGATTGAAGAGGGTGTTGATTATGTGCATGCTTCATTGGTTAATGCCCTTTCGTCAAAGCCAGTCGATAGTCAAGATGAAAAAACATATCTTGAATTAATTGTTGAACATGCAAACGGCAGAATACCTGTAATGGCTGCTGGTTCTATGGTCACTCCGGATGACGTTGCAACAGCATTAGATAAGGGTCTATCCCTAGCAGCGGTTGGTCATACGTTAATCATGAATCCAGACTGGGTAGAGAAGATTCAGAATGGAAAAGAAGCTGAAATTGAGACAGCACTTAAGACTTCAAAAGTAAGCGAGCTTGAGCTTCCAGAAAAACTGTGGAATGTAATTCAAGCTTTAGGTCCATGGTTTAAGATCGAAGAATAACATCGTAATAGAAAAATTTTACTGTTTTTTGTCACGTTTTAATTAAGCGGAGGATGTCAAATATTAAAGATAAGGTTGTAATTATCACAGGTGCTTCTAGTGGGGTTGGAGAAGCTACTGCAAAAGAACTTGCATCTAAAAGTGCGAAGCTGGTACTAGCCGCTCGTCGTGAAGATCGTTTACAAAAGCTGCAAGAAGAGATTCAAATTTATAAAGTGACGGATGTTGCCTCACATGAACAAATGGAAGAGTTAGCTAATTATGCTCTTAAAGAGTTTGGGGAAATTGATGTAATGGTCAATAATGCAGGAGTAATGCCGCTATCATCTATTTATGAGAAAAAAATTAAAGAATGGGGATTTGCAATTGAACAACCATCCGATGTAGCGATTAATGAGATGATAGTGGGGCATTAAGAGATATTTAGAGGAAACAAGTGCATACCGGTATAAACCAGATCACTTTGAAGACGATATATGGCGTCAATCGAAGCGGGAACCATTGCAGAAATTCACAGTGCTGCATATGATTTTCTGAAAAGCATAGTTGATCTTTACGATAACATGGTGAAGGAATTTATAGAACAACCGCAGCCGACCAATGATAGTCTTAGTGGAACCTATGAGGAGTTGTGGAGCAATTACCGCAATAAGATAATAGCAAGTGTGAATTTAAACGATAAATCTTATGCCTATCATGCAGCTATGGGAGCACAAAATTTCCTTGATGAAATGACAAAAACGCGGGGGACCAAAATATTCGATCTAATGCAATATTTTGATACAGAGAGACTTGAGCTATTTAAAGAGCAGTTTCTGCTCGCTATGGATGAATATCTGCTAGAGTACGGCAGGGTGGGCCTGAAGGTCGAGCGTTACGATACTTTTGAACAGTTGTATGAACATTACATGTCGCATGCTGTGCGTTGACTTTGCCCCTACAGGAAGGTGTACAGTGGTAAGCATCCAGTCCATTAGCCACTAAGAAGGTGTCTTAATGACCCCAAACAGATGTTCAACAATCAAATCTCATGCAAGGCTGCCAGCTGACTCGGCAGCCTTTTGCTTCTATTGCGTAGTTTAAATGGAACGGGGCAATCCCTATTAAAAAAGAGTCACCAGCTAAATTTTAATGCTGACTTCTCCGCTTGAAAGATATTCCTCGTCACCATTCTCATATCTGACTTTCAGATGACAATCGTTATCAATATCAATGGCTGTTGCCTCACGCTGTTTATTATCCTTCATCACCATTACGGGTCTACCAAGTGAAATGATTCGTTTTCTATAGTCGGAAAGAAACAGTCTGTCCATTAAATGCTCATAAAATCCCATAAAATGGTTTAGCACTTCGGCCACGAGTCGGCTGCGGAGATCACCATAATGATTGCTTTCGGAAAATACAGATGTTGCAATCTCGGTAAGATCGTTAGGAAAGCCGCCTGTCGGTAGTGCTACATTGATACCAATGCCCAGAACGGCATAATCAAGCCAGTCGTTTTCCAGTGACATGGAAGCTTCGGTAAGGATTCCGCACACCTTTTTGCCTTCCATGAATACGTCATTGACCCACTTAATCTGCGTGTCTTTACCGGATACACTCTCGATGGCAAGGGCAACAGCGACTGCGGCGGAAGTCGTCAGAAGAGTGGATTCTGCTGCTGATAGCTTTGGACGCAGCAGGATACTCATATAGATACCCGTTCCTGGCGGAGAAAAGAATCTTCGGCCTTTTCTTCCTCGGCCGGCTGTCTGCTCTTCCGAAAGGATCACTTTGCCTTCAGCCTCTCCATTTGAGGCCAGGATTTTTACGGCTTCGTTGGTTGAAGATATTGTCTTAAAGACTTCAACACGCAGCTTTTGACCCTGTGTATCCAGGTACTTTGAAATTGCACTGGCAGACAAGATATCCGTATGAGGTGACAAGGAATATCCTTTATTGGTTACAGCTTGTATGGAATAACCGTCTGTCTGCAGCGATTTTATGGCTTTCCAGACAGCGCTGCGTGTCACGGATAATTGTCCGGCTATTTCTTCACCGGAAATATATTCACCTTTGTTGCCATCGAGTAAGGCTAGAATATGTTCTTTAACTGTCATGGACATAACCCTCCAAAAGTATAACTTTCCGATTAAACCTCTTTGAATATATTAACATGCTTATATAACAATAGGAAAACTCAAGTGTGCAATCTCATCTTTATTGTAAACCATTAATATTATTTTGGTTTACAATATAAGCTGCCTCCATTATAATTCAGCTTACTGGCCGTATTCTTTAACCAGAGCACTACATTTATCTTATCCCATGGAGGTCATTCTTTTGAAAACAAAAGAACTTGTTTATGCCGCATTATTCTCAGCTCTCATCGCGGTGCTCGGCTTGATTCCGCCCTTGCCCCTCGGTTTTATCCCCGTTCCGATCACTGCCCAGACGCTAGGCGTCATGCTCGCCGGATGTTTTCTGGGTAGACGGATGGGCGCCCTCAGTCTAGTTATTTTCATCATTCTCATAGCGATTGGCCTGCCGGTGCTGACCGGCGGAAGAGGCGGACTGGCGGTGCTCGTTGGACCGTCTGCAGGATACATATTCAGCTGGCCGATCGCCGCCGGCCTCATCGGCTGGTATTCCGAAAAAATCTGGCCGAAGCTCCAAACTTGGAAGCTGTTAGCCGGCAATCTGATCTTTGGCGTAATGCTGGTGAATCTGATTGGCGCTCCCATCATGGCACTGATTACGAATACGTCGGTCTGGGCCGGACTTGCCGGTGCGCTGGCCTTTCTTCCGGGAGACATCATCAAAGCCGTTATTGCAGCCGTCATAACGATGCAGCTTAAAGCAATCAGTCCTATTGAAGAAAAAGTCCAGGGGTGAGGATACCCATGAACCTGGTACAGCACATTTTAGAACGCGGACAGGCAGACCCTCACCGTATCGCGATCTCGGACGGCCGGGAAGAACGCACATACGCTCAGCTCATGAGGTTGGTTCAGCAGGTTTCTAATGGATTGCGACAAGGCGGACATACGAAACGAAACATCGCTGTCCTGTCCGAAAACCGCATGGAATTCGCCGAGTTTGTTCTCGGCACCATCTACGCGGGATGCGTTCCCGTGCTGCTGGACCCCAAATGGCCTCTGGGTGAAATGGATAAGGTGATCCGGCAGTGCGAGCCCGGGCTGATCGCTTGTGAAGGGCGTTTTGCGGCTGATCTCGCAGAACGTTATCAAGAAATTCCGCAGCTATACTTCGGCGAGGATCAGCAAGCCGGCAGCTATTGCTCTTGGCTGGCTGGCTTCGAGCCGGATGCCATGGCAGAGGAGAACCCCGAACTGCTGTTCATCGGGTATACGTCAGGCACAACCGGCTTCCCTAAGGGGTACATGAGGACTCATCTGTCGTGGTTAAGAAGCTGCGAGGCGACGGAGAAGGCGTTCAGGCTGAACCATATAAAGCATGTACTTGCGCCTGGACCATTCGTGCATTCCCTGTCGCTGTTCGCCATGATGCAATCCCTGTATAGTACGGCGACTTTTCATCTGCTTCAGGAATTCAATGCTGAGAGCATACTGAACCTCTGCTCCCGCGAACCGGATATGATCCTGTTCGTTGTGCCCGCGATGATCGACACTTTGCTTCATCTGGCGGCTTCAAGCACCGCTCAGATATCCATGCAGGCGGTGATCAGCTCTGGCGGCAAGTGGCCCGAGTCCTCGAAACAAAGGTGCCGCGAGTTGTTCAAGGACACGAAGCTCTATGAGTCTTACGGATCATCGGAGGCCAGCTACATCAGCTATCTTGAGGTAACCGGGGAGGAGCAGCCGGATTCCTTGGGCAAACCGTTCGACGGCGTGCACATTTCCATCCGCGACGAGCAGTTCCGTGAGGTTCCTCCGGGTACGGTCGGTGAGCTGTACATCCGAAGCGAAATGATGTTCGCCGGGTATCACCAGCTGACTGAAGAGACGGAAAGCGTTATTCGCGATGGCTGGCTGCGTACTGGGGATTACACGCTCCTTGATCAAGACATGCATTTACACTTGGCTGGCCGCGCCAGCAACATGATCAAAAGCGGGGGACTCAAGGTGTTCCCCGAAGAAGTGGAGGCTGTACTGCTCCGCATTCCGGCTATTCGGGGAGTCATGGTATTCGGCAAACCGGATGATCGGTGGGGGGAGCAAGTAACGGCGCTGATTCAATGGAACGGAGAACAGCGACTCAGTCTGGATGAAGTCAGGAATTACTGCCGCCCCTATCTTGCAAGCTACAAGATGCCTAAGCAGCTTATTGCTGTAGAACGATTCATTTATACAAGCTCCGGGAAAATAGCGCGCCAATTAATGAAACACGATGTGAGAGAAGAGATGATATGAAAGAGGCTGTTCTGGTCATGGCCAGGCGTACACCTGTCGGCAAAATCGGCGGACAGTTAAGTACGCTCGAACCGGAGAAGCTGCTCGCGCCGCTGATTCGTCTCCTGGTTACAGAAGCACAGTTGCCTCCGGAATGGATCGATGATGTCATCATCGGCAACGTAGTGGGTCCGGGCGGGAATATTGCCCGTAAGTCTGTGCTTGAAGCAGGACTGCCTGTTACGGTTCCGGGAGTCACGATCGACCGTCAATGTGGTTCAGGACTTGAAGCCATCATCATGGCGGCCCGCTTCATCCAGAGCGGAGCCGGAGAGATATTCCTGGCAGGCGGAGTCGAAAGCGCAAGCCGGGCTCCTTGGAAAATGTTCAGACCCGACACGCTGATGGGCACGCCAACGATATATACACGCGCACCGTTCACACCCATTGCTTTCGGAGATCCGGACATGGGGCTTGCTGCAGAGAATGTGGCGCGCAAATACGGTATTTCTCGGGAGGCGCAAGATCTGTATGCGCTTGAGAGCCATCAAAAGGCGGTCCGCGCTCAACGTACAGGCAGATATGCAACGGAACTTGCACCGCTTCAAGTAAACGGATTCCGGATCACAGATGATGAATGTCCGAGACCGGATACAAGTTTGAAGAAGCTGCGCAGCCTGCCGCCTATTTTTTCGGATAATGGCACCGTTACAGCCGGTAATGCTTGTCCCATTAACGATGGCGCCGCTCTGGTGCTCATGATGTCGCGTGAAAAGTGCGAACTGCTTAACCTAACCCCCATCCTCCGTTTTGTTGACTCGCAAGCTGCCGGAGTTGAACCCCGTTATCTGGGAATCGGGCCGGTCCCGGCGGTTCGAAAACTGCTTAGCCGTCAGCGGCTGAATATAGACGATTTGGATATCGTTGAATTTAATGAGGCTTTTGCCTCCCAGGTATTGGCCTCGCTGCGTGAGCTTCATCTTCCACTGGATAAGGTCAATCCTGGCGGTGGGGCATTGGCTCTGGGCCATCCCTATGGAGCATCCGGTGCGATCCTTATGACGCGCCTATATTCGGAAATGCTGCAAAACCCCTACCAAAGAGGGCTGGCAACGCTTGGCATCGGCGGCGGAATGGGGCTGGCCGTTCTGGTAGAGGCGGCCTTATGAATATGATCCGGTTTCAGGTTCAGCTCACGACGGACAGTATTGTGCAGTATGCAAACAGCATAAATTCACCCTTACAGAGAATAGGGGGAGCAGCCATTGCTCCTTCAACCATGCCGGTAACCTTCTGGAAAATAGAAGATGCCCCTTGGCTTCATAAGGAGGCGACAATGATTCACGGAGCGCAGCAGTTTTATTATCATGCGCCTCTAATGGCCGGCATGAACCTGGCTTGCGAGCTTTCCTTGGTTAAGGTGGAGCAAAAAAACGGCAGGCAGGGTGTGCTGAATTTATATACCCATTCCCTTGTCTGTTATCACCAGGGTAACCCCATAGCTGTAGCAGAAACCGTCTTGATCGGGATAGGTGAAATGAAATGATAATCGAGATCTCTGAGGCGGACATCCGGCATTATGCCTCTGTCACCAAGGATGAGGCAGCCATTCATCTGGAAGCCGCAGCTGCAAGAAAAGCGGGTTTTGAAGCCCCCATAGCACATGGAATGTACATAATGGGGCTGGCGCAGTCTCTATATATGAAAGAACATCGTTCTCATTGGATTCAATCCATGAATATGAGGTTTGAAAAACCGTGCGTACAAGGCATGGCCGTATGCTTTCGGTATAACGCTTGGAATCATAACCAAATCCAGGTAACGGTAATGTCGGATCACGGAGAAATCATCGCTAAAGGTTCTTTTAACGTTGTAGAGGGGATCGCTGATACATGAAGACGGTATTGATTACCGGGGCAAGCAGGGGGATTGGGCGCAGTATTGCTATAGAGCTGGGGCGCTGCGGTTATCAGGTAGCCGTTAATGGTTTGCGCGGCGAGAATGTTAGACAAGTGGTAGAGGACATTCGCCGGACAGGCGGCTCGGCGGAGGGATTCTGTGCCAATGTAGCCGATCCCGCTGCGGTTACGGCGATGATGGACGAAGTTATCGGCAAGATGGGGTCCTTGGAGATTTTAATTCATAACGCTGGCATCATTAAGGACCGTAAATGCGAGTTCATGACGGATCTGGAGTGGCAGGCCGTTTTGGATGTTCATTTGAATGGGGCCTTCTACTGCATCCAGCGGGCTTTATCTCATCTGAGTCGGCACGGAGGCGATATTGTGTTGATGACCTCAACCGCGGGGCTCGCCGGATCGGTGGGGCAAGTCAATTATAGCGCTGCCAAAGCCGGACTTCTCGGGATGCTGTGGACGCTTGCCGATGAACTGAAACCCAAACGGATTAGGGTCAATGGCGTTGCTCCCGCCGCCGTAACCGACATGACCCGTCCGGTTATTCAACATCTGAAAGAAAAATACGCAAAACGTAATGAGCCTCTCCCCGAGGTATGGAACTTGGGAGAAGCTGATGATGTGGCCCGGTTCGTTCGTGTGCTTCTGAATCAAGAGGACCCTGAGCTGACGGGTAAAGTGTTCGGCATTAACGGAAAGCAGATTACACACTGGCAGAAACCACAACCCTCTGCTCCTGTTACTTCCGGGCTGGAAGATTTTTTTGAATAATGGAAGCAACGGAAGGAGCATAAGGCAGATGCTTGTTTTTGATCAAGTCGATTATCATTACCGGCGGGGGCATCCCGTTCTCCGTCAACTAAGCTTCGAAATTCACCAAGGAAAATTCATTTCCATCATTGGAGGGAACGGAAGCGGAAAGTCCACGCTCGCCAAGTTAATGAACGGGCTGCTGCAGCCAAGAGAAGGACAGGTAAAGCTGGATCATTTGAATACCCTGAAACATGAAGATCTCGGGAGGATTCGTGAGCTGGTCGGATTGGTTTTTCAAAATCCTGATGATCAATTCATCACGACATCTGTTCTGGATGAAGTCGTCTTCGGGTTGGAGAATTTGCGTGTACCCAGAGATGAAATGGCCCATCGGGTGAATGAGGCTCTTAAAGCCGTTCATATGGAAGATTATGTGGAAGCGATGCCGCATCAATTGTCAGGTGGTCAGAAACAGCGGGTCGCGTTTGCGGCCGTTGTGGCGATGGACCCTTCTATTCTGATAGTGGATGAAGCGACCTCCATGCTCGATCCGCAGGGGAGAAGAGACATCCTTGATGTGATGCATGCCCTACACCGGCAAGGCATGACTATCATTCATATCACACACCATATGGAAGAGATTTTGTCATCCGATCGCGTTCTGCTTCTAAGCAATGGAGAAATGGCTTTCGACGGAACGCCGTCCGCCTTGTTCAGCAACGTATCCATTGCCGAACATCAGCTTGCTCTTCCTTTTGCGGTAAGACTGCATCAAGCGCTTGGGTTAAACGCCCCTTTGTGCGCGGACTGGAAGGAGACGATCACCAGCTTATGGTCTATGAGTTAAATGACGTAAGTGTAAGGATAAACGGCGAAGAAATTCTGCAATCGGTAAGCTGTACCCTTAAGGAGGGGAAATGGATTTCGATCATTGGCCAAGCCGGAGCCGGAAAGTCCACCTTCGCTAAAGTGATTAAAGGGTTGATTCCTTTCTTTAAAGGCGAATATACGCATAATCAGCAACCTCTGCCGAGGGACAGTAAAGGAAATATGAAGGTCGTTCCGCAAATCGGTTATGTGTTTCAGTTTCCGGAGCACCAGATTTTTGAAACGACGGTTTATAAAGAACTGACCTTTGCTCCCAAAGTGAAGGGAGAGTCACCAGAAAGGCTGGAGGAAGCCATCATGATGGTTATGGGACAGATGGGACTCTCCGGAGATCTTCTCCAGGAGAACCCGTTCCAGCTTAGCGGGGGACTTAAGCGTCTGATCGCTATCGCTTCCGTGCTGATTGCAGAACCTGAGCTGCTTATTCTGGATGAGCCGACTGCCGGGCTTGATCCCATAAGCAGGACAGCGCTGCTGAAGCAGCTCAAAGCATGGCAGGGGGAGAAGAACCGGACAGTGCTTTTCATCTCTCATCAGTTAGAGGATGTTGCCGAATATTCGGACGAGGTTATGATCTTTAAAAAGGGGCGTTTATTGGTACATTTGGATGTGAACGAACTGTTTCTGAAGCATATAGCGTTCATGGAGCAAGCCGGACTGCCTTTGCCGGAGCCTATACAGCTCTTAAGATTGATTGAGGCGATTTCCGGACGGATTCTTGAGCCTGCCAGCTGCAGGGAAGAAGATATTATGCAACTGGTGAGGTCGGTCTGGCAGTCAAGAGGTCTCCAAAATGACGGATAATATCATATGGGGTCAGTATATAAATTCAGGCTCGATTGTCCACCGGCTTGACCCCCGAACCAAACTGTTAAGCGTTCTTGCCTTCACGCTTTGCTGTCTTATACTCAAAACATTTGGCGGATATGTTGCGGCGACTGTCCTGGTGGGAGGACAATTGCTGTTGTCCAGAGTTCCAGTTCGTAAGTTTTTTAGAGGAATAAAGCCGATTCTTCTCATTTTAACCTTTACATTTGTATATCATCTCTTAGTAACCCAAGAAGGGATAGAGAGCGGAGTCTTCGTTGTCTGGCGTATTCTATTGCTTGTTTCGCTTGCTTCGGTCCTAACATTGACAACAAAACCGCTGGATCTTGCAAAAGGTCTGGAACAACTGTTTAAGCCGCTATCTAATTGGGGGGTTCCGGTAGAAGCTCTTGCACTGATGCTTATGATTGCAATCCGCTTCATCCCAACGATTACCCAGGAGCTGGATCGCATTATTCTGGCACAAAAGGCCAGAGGGTATGACATCAAGTCTGCTAAAGGTCATAGACAGGTATTTGCTTATTTGTTGTTAGTTGTTCCGCTACTCATAACGACAATTCAGCGGGCGGAGCAACTGGCTATGACGATTGATGCAAGGGCTTACGGGAACGGAAAGGGCCGCACTTCATATAGGGTGCTGAGATTTTCGCGGATTGATTATGTAGCTGGCGGATTAATTCTTGCATTTATTCTACTGATCCTTTACCTATAGCGTAGTTATCGAACTTGATCACCTTATCGGAGGATTACCTATGAATTGGAGTACCAGAATAACTGAGATGCTCAAAATCCAATATCCAATCCTTCAAGGCGGACTAGCTTATCTGGCTTACGCCGAACTTGCTGCTGCGGTTTCTAATGCCGGCGGTTTCGGCCAAATTACAGCGATGAGCCTTCCGGATGCACAAGCTTTGAGGAGGGAATTGAGGCGTGCGCGAGCGTTAACCGATAAACCTTTTGGTGTTAACTTTTCCATTGGCATGCATCGCAATGACCACATACAGATGGTTCAGGCCGCCATGGAAGAGGAAATACCTGCCGTTACGATTACAGGTGGTAATCCAGCACCTATATTGGAGATGCTGAGTTCTACGCCGATTCATACCCTGGTGCTGGTCTCGTCCCGGGCACAAGCGCAAAAAGCAGAGCAACTCGGTGCTTCTGCGGTCATTGTTGTCGGACATGAGGGAGGGGGCCACGTAGGCCGTGACGAGGTAGGAACTATCGTGCTTGTTCCAGAAGTAGTCGATGCGGTTCGAATACCTGTCATCGCTTCGGGAGGAATTGGGGACGGTCGCGGCTGGATGGCTACCCACGCTCTTGGTGCTGAAGGAATCGAGATGGGAACGCGGTTTATCGCGACCCAGGAGTGCAGGAACGCTTCGATCGTCTATAAGAATGCGCTGCTCAAGGCGAGATCCACAGATACCGTTGTACTCAAACGTTCCATAGGCCAGCCTGCCAGAGCGCTCTGGAGCCCTTTGACTGAGAAGATTTTGAAAAGCGAGCATGCCACGCCAGGGCATGAAGCGATTAAAAACGAAATCAGCGGGAAAGCCAATAAACGCCTGATATATGATGGCTCCATGGAAGAAGGATTCGGATGGGCAGGACAAGTCGCTGGTTTGATTAAAGATGTTCCAACCGTCTCTGGCTTAATCGAACGAATGGTTCAAGAGGCGGAGAATATAAGATGCAAATGGGGTAACCTGAACTGAAATTTGGTGTAAGAGGACAAGAACATGGTCCGATTACCGATTAGACATATAACTAATCGATTCTTTTCCTCGTTAATTCATTAAGCGAACGGGCAGAATAACGCAACGAACAGAAGATGCCTGCGTCTAATAGCTGACCGGAAAATATATGGGATGTCTGGAATTATATAGATGAAAGCATCATTTTTCACATAAGAAAATGCATATGAATGTTATGGCGGCAACATAATGAGCCTGCTGGCAATCAAGACGTGTGGCATTATCATCTCCATGTTTACCCTAGATATGTGAATGATCAACTTTATCTGTCGCAGGGTTCTGAGTCCGATCCAGATGAATACTCTTTCTATGCTGATAAGTTGCGTTTTGGATAATGGAGAATATTAGGTCTAGGAAGAGCGAACGATAACCCTAGTAGGAAATGAAGCCTAGATATAAAATTCGGCGACCTTTTCCCGGAGTTCAATCAGAGGATAGGTCGCCGTTTTATGGAATGGTCCCAAGTTGTTGTTCAATGTGATCAAATGATCATTTCTGATCTCCCCGTTGCGCGAGCCATTCTTTTTTCAGTAATGCATATTGAAACGTATTTTCGTATTTAGGAGTTCCGTCTTCATGTTTGGTAAAGGAAATAAACTCTTTGAATAGGCCTTCCTGGCGCATGCCTAATTTCTCACACAGCTTCTGTGACCGGAAGTTATCATCCTCGACATAGGCGTACAGTCTTCGGGCTTCTTGTTGCATATAGAGATACTCCACGAAGGCGTTCGCGCTCTCACTTGCGTAGCCTTTCCCTTCATATCTGGCATTAAAATTCCACCCGATACTATAGGTATCCGGTTCTTCCTTCATATTGAACAGCTCTCCAATAAGCTCGTTGCTCTCTTTCAGACAGACCGCGATATACTCGTCTCCAGTGCTGCGTTTCTCAATCTCTTTTACAGCGTCCTCCAATGTCGAGACTTTATGATCCAGAAAGCAGTTCACTCTCGGATTGGCGGTGTACTCGAATAATTCTGGTGCGTCAGTTGTGACAAAATTTCTTAATATCAATCGGTTCGTTTCAAGTGTTTGCATGAGTAATATTCTCCTTTTTTTGTTACCCAAACTCTACTTTTTGCTAAAGCTGGGGTTTACCTTGGGTTTGGCAGAAGGACTTGTCCCTTTCGTTTTCTCCACATTGGAGAACCAATTCATCATTTTATCTTTATAGATATATCCGAGCACGAAACCAATAACAGCGATAACGGATATGATAATCGCTATGCTGTATTGCTGCATATGAATCGTGGACCCCAAAGCGGCAGATGCGATGATCCACGGCAGACGACCAACTATAAGTATCGTGAAGAATCTTAACGAACTCATGGATGTAAGAGCGGCAACAAATACGAGCAGGTCTTTCGGCAAGCCGGGAATCACGAAAAAGATAAATAAAAAGGCAGAGAACTTCTTCTCATCATGAATAAACGACATCCATTTATACTTTTTCTTTTGCATTAGCTGTGAAATATAAGCGCGGCCGATAAAACGAGTGAAATAAAAAGCAAACGCTGAGCCTAATATCAAGCCTATTGTAGTATACAAGGACCCAAGTGTAACCCCGTAGGTATAACCGCCTGCAATCTGTACCACTTCTCCTGGAATAGGTGCAACTACGATCTGAAGAATCTGGAATAAAATAAACATGACCGGACCCCAATGACCTGTTGAATGAATATACGCTCTGAAATTGTCCATGGACGACATAATTTTAATAAGGGTAGGAGAATAATAGACTAGTAAACCAATGGACAATATGATTGTCAGACCTAATAGTATGTTTATCACTGCTTTTTTCGAAGGTTGTGGCATAGCTGACGACTCCTTTGTGTAATGACCTCTACATATTTGTAGTATAAAATGGATTCATTAAGAGTTACCTACATAACTTCTGAAGAATTCTTAAGTCGACTGTATTTGCTGGTAGTTGCTAATAGCGCATATTATACTGACGTTAGACGGAGGGATCAGATGAACAAGCAAATCTTAATTGCTGACGATAACAGTGAAATTCGTGAAATTGTAAGAATTTTGTTAGAGAGCGAGAATTATGAAGTGATTGAAGCAATAGATGGTCAAGATGCGATTGATAAAGTGAATGAAGAGACGGATCTCATTATTTTGGATATGATGATGCCCAATAAATCAGGACTGAAGGCGTGTTTGGAGATTCGTGAAAAAACAAGCGCACCGATCCTGTTCCTTACCGCGAAATCGCAGGATTCTGACAAACAATTGGCCTTCTCCTCAGGCAGTGATGACTTTTTGTCCAAGCCTTTTTCCTATACAGAGCTCGTTTCGAGAGTGAAGGCTTTACTGCGGAGGTATTATGTTTATCGGGGCAAGGAGAAGACGGAAGAAACGGACCAAATTATCGTTAAGGATCTTACGGTTCACCAGGATGCAAAAACCGTGTTTGTTGGGGCGAAGGAAATCGCTTTAACTGAAATTGAATACCAGATCTTGCTGCTGTTGGCTAAGAAACGACGTAAGGTGTTTTCGGCTGAAAACATATATGAGAGTGTTTGGGGGCAACCCTACTTTTATACCTGTAATAACACGGTCATGGTTCATATTCGTAATTTGAGAAGCAAACTGGAAGATGATCCACAGAACCCTAAATATGTGAAGACCGTTTGGGGGAAGGGGTACAAAATTGAATAGATTACTAATGGGAAAAAAGCTGAAGATTAAACTGGTTCTGGCAGTTGTAATTTCTTTGGTCATTTCTATAAGTGTTTTCGTCATTTTACAAGTGGTTGGCGAGACTATACTAGATAGTTATTTAAGCAAATCCGCTTTTGTGGAAAATAGGCAGCAAGATGCGCTTAAACGATTCGAAGGGTTCGTGAATAGCCAGAACGTGTCCACCCGTGATCACGAGCAATTGTCTGCATGGATAAGTCATGAGCGATACTTGAATCTGTATATTTTTGCAAAAGACAAATTGATTTTTTCCTCAAACACAGAGATTGATCCTGCTATTAATGAAGAGCTTTTAACTCAATTCGTGCCTTCGAAAATACCCATCACCACCATCAATTTTGCGGATCAGGATGCCCAGATCTACTTGGTAGGCTTTTATGAGTATCAATACTACAATCTCATTCTGATTATTGGTGTTTTCATAGCAGCCGTTATATTTATTGTTTCCTTTCTACTAATAATTAATAAGAAAACATCTTATATTGGCGTGCTTGAACAAGAGATCAAAATACTTGAAGGTGGAAATTTGGATTATTCAATTACGATATCGGGAAAGGATGAACTATCATCTTTGGCCCAGAGTATTGATGAGATGAGGAAATCATTTGTTGAGCGACTCGGCAGCGAGGAGAGGGTGAGGATGGCCAATCGCGAATTGATCACGGCAATTTCCCACGATTTGCGCACTCCACTTACGATTCTATTGGGCTATATGGACATCATAGAGCTTAACAAGTATAAGACGCATGAGGATCTGCTGCAGTATATTCATAATAGCCGGGAGAAGGCCTATCAAATCAAAGCGCTGTCGGACAAACTATTCGAATATTTTACGGTATCCTCTGCCGCTGAAGAAGAGGATGTGGAATTTGAAATTTATGAGGGCAGCGCGCTTATCGATCAACTCATTGATGAGCAACTGGTGGTTTTGGACAATTTAGATGTTCAGGTTCAGGCAGATGCAAATCATGAGAAATTTTTGCTGGAAATCAATCTGGTCGCCATACGTCGTGTGTTCGATAACATATTTTCAAATATTCGAAAGTACGCTGATCCGGCGCATCCCGTTCATATCCAGATTTCCTTGAAGCAACAATGGGTCTATCTTGGGTTAGAGAATAAGATTTTACGTGTGGGCAAAACGGAAGATAGTAACAAAATTGGGCTCGTTAGTTGTCAGAAAATAATTCAGCAGCACAACGGGACGTTGACCGTATCGCAACGAAAAGATACCTTTTCACTTCAGGTTACGCTACCGGTCATTTTAAATAAATTACAGAATTTTGGTTAATGAATCCAATATAGTTCACTTCGAGCACCTAACTTGTCGCAGGACAAGAACATATGCCACCAAAGTGCTAAAAAGCGGTTTTTTTGTGTTAAGAATCAGTTCTTTTTCCCGAGTTGAGGAGAAGGACGTTGTACCCTCTCTGCCGTTTAGGCGTGTATCTAAAAAGGTACTCTAACACATGATGCTAGTACAGCATCAACGAGCACGAAATTCCACGCTGTAGCCGGCCCCTCATCGC
The DNA here is from genome assembly GCF_014644435.1 of Paenibacillus albidus. Lineage (GTDB taxonomy): Bacteria > Bacillota > Bacilli > Paenibacillales > Paenibacillaceae > Paenibacillus_AQ > Paenibacillus_AQ albidus. The sequence goes on from NZ_BMKR01000029.1 coordinate 67,172, forward strand.
ATCAGCTTGTTTCACTTTCGGATGAAATCTTGCTAACATCTAAGGTCGGATGTCGTTTTGTTTATTTCTCCTAATGAAAAAGATCATGTTGTTGATGCTTTTGTTTTGAGAACATTCCAAACATACCGATCATATGAGTGACTTTTTTAAGATTTGATGTCCATTCCAAAAATTGTATATAAGAAGTTGGAATATTTGAGGGCGATTTTAGCTTTTGACGATTTATCAAGGTTCCATCTTTTTATATAAAGGAGGGAGAGTGCCGCTCGACAAATGGGAGAACACTTAAATTCGAAATGTCGGAGTGTTTGCTGCTGTCTTCGGGAGACAGCATTCCGCATTTGCCGGGGGTGAACCAATTGAACAGGGAATTCACCAATTATGTCCCGGCCAATGTTGTAGACGGCATCGCTGCGCCGCAGTGGTTTGCGGACAGCGCAGACACCCCCGACTGGGAAAGGCAGGCTGTATCCTTGGCGTCTGCCGCGGGAATCATTGAGGTGCGGGTGGTGCGGGACCATTTCATGAATCTTAGGGAGTTGAATCGATTATGAAAGCTTTAATTATTTCGGATATTCACAGCAACGTCAAAACGCTGGAATCGATCCGCAAGGCAGAATCCGACTGTGACGTGATTTATTGCGCGGGAGATCTTGTAGACTACGGGCCTTTCCCGCGGGAAGTTATCGAATGGGTGCATAAGAACGATGCGAATTGTGTTCGCGGCAACCATGACGACATTATTATCGACCTGTACCGAAACGGCAATAGCGGTCACGATGTGGCGGAGGATGAGATCAAGTGGGCGCATTACAATGCAAGGCTGCTCGGCGAAGCGGAAATTTCCTTCCTCGAAAGCATACCGGTCTACCGCACATTCGAGATGGATGGCTATAGCTATACAATGCAGCATCTGTACGAAAACTATTTGACGATTGATAGCTTGCCCAAGTACGATGCTTTCTGGGCGGAACGCAACGGCAGGACAATTGGGGCCGAAGAAGATCGCCGCATTATTTTCGGACATACACATCGCAGATGCATTCATTATTTGAGTGACGACAGTTTGTGGCTGAATCCGGGAAGCGTGTCCTACCGCCGTCGCGACGATCCGTCGAAAGAAGCGCACTATTTCACGATTACCGATGGCAAAATAGCGATGAAAAGTCTTGTCTATGACCGCACGCCTTTGCTCGAAGCGGCACAAAAGTTGCTGTTGAAAGAAGAAGAGATGAAGGTTGCGTACTTCTTTTTCGGGTAAGCAGGCGGGAGAGCAGGCAACAACAATAGGGACGTATCCACGATTTGATGTCGGGATACGTCCTTTCTCATTTATTGTACACCGGCAGGTTGCGATTTACAGCTTGCAAGGCGATAATTCCTGCTCATTTTGCGCCTCAGTTTACATTTTTATGATTGCTTCATTTTTTTACACTATGGCATGGGAAACGTATCTTTCATAATAGAGGTTGTGAAGTTGCGGATATGATCCTGCAGAGGCTGCGGATCATATCCGCCTATTCTATAGGAAGCAGGTGGGAAAATGACTACTATTTATTGGGTATCGAGTAGCGACGAGTTGGCGGCAGCCATTGGCCGCGCAGAACCTGGTTCTTCGATCTTGTTGGCAGACGGCGTTTACGACCGGAATGAAGACTATATTATTGAAGGCAAAGTGGGATCGGACACCGCAATATTAAGCATTCGCGCTATAAATAAAGGAAAAGCGACGATAGCTGGAGAATCAAGTATACGGATCTTGAACTCTGCTTATGTAGAGGTGTGGGGGCTGCATTTCCAGGTCGAGCAGCGCGAATCTATCATTCTGGACGGTTCGCGGCATGTGAGGATTGCGCGGAATAGATTTGAGCCGCGACAGGTTGGGACGGAGTATAGCCTGCTGTCTGTGATGGGAAGCGGCAGCGGCTGGAACCGGATCGAACGCAACGAGTTCGGGCCAAAGGCCGACCTCGGACCGCTCGTTATTTTTGATGGCGACGGTGAACAAATCTCACAGCATGATGTCATTGAATATAATTATTTTCATCATATAGGCCCGCGTGTCGTCAATGGGCTTGAAGCGATCCGGCTCGGCCTGTCCGGCATCTCTCTCTCGAACGGCTATATTACAATTCAACACAACCTGTTTGAAAATTGCGACGGAGAGCCCGAGATTATTTCGGTAAAAAGCTGCTATAATACAGTTCGGTACAACACATTCCTTAACTCCGCCGGCCAAGTGACAGCGCGTCACGGACATGGAAATCGCTTTCATAATAATGTATTTATCGGCGATGGCGTGAAGGAAGAAATGGGCGGATTTCGCATTTACGGCAACGACCATTACATTTTTGATAATTATATGGAAAACTTGACGTTGGATGCGCTGCTCATTGACGGAGGCAACTACGATGGCGGACCGGACGGCTATCCCGAGGCGCCGACGCAGGAGGAACTGAGGAAACATTGGCGCGTCTATCGCGCCAGTGTAGTGAATAATACGATTGTCAATTGTCGTCACGGCATTACGCTCGGCAAGCGGATTCCTTATGCGCCGGAGCAATGCGTAATCGCTTACAATCGAATATGCGGCAAGGAGCAGCCGGCCATCTATGAATACCGGCCGTCTCCGGCGGTTTGTATTAACAATTATAAAGCGGATGTCGCGGATATTCGTTGTCCGGCTATTCTGACAAGAATTGACGTCGGTCCCGACTCCGACTAAAGCTAACATGGAGGAGAACCTATGGCCCAAACTCGAAACCGGTGGACAATCTATCTGAAGCAGCTCCGGCATAAAAATCGCAGCGTATTCCTGACCTGGATGCTTTCCTACGTCTCGGTGCTGCTCGTGCCCATTCTGATCAGCGGCGTTATATACGGCGCGACGCTGAACGTTGTAAAGGCTGAAATTAACCGTGCCAACCAATCTATTCTTCTTCAGATGGAGCAAGCCATAGATAGCCAGTTCAAAGGAATCGAGAGTCTAAGCCTCGAGGTGAGCCTCAACAGGCGAATCGCAGCATTTATTTCGGCCGATACCAATCTGTCTGATTCGGACCACTACGATATATACCAAATCGCTAATGATTTGCGCGTATACGAAATCGCTAACGATTTTCTTGAAGGCATTTATATTTACTACAAAAATAGCGATACGGTCATCGCCCGCAACAACCGTATGAACATCGAAGCGTTATACGACCATATTCGCCTTGAAGAGCATATGCCGTTCCAGTCGTTTCGAGAATATTTTGACCAATGGTACATTAAAGGCTACCACTCCGTTGTTGTGTCTGAAGAGAATGAGTGGCGGCCTACGGTCATGTATGCCCAAAATGTGAACTCAACAATCATGAATCAACCTGGAGCTGTCTTGCTGTTCATGATTGACCGCAGCAAGCTGCTGGAGCAAGCTTCGGCGCCTGAGAAAGGTACGATCTTTATTCTGGATGAAGATAACCGGTTCATTGCGTCTACGGGCGAGTCGCTGTCGGAACCTGCTCTACTATACGGCGATATGCCGGAAGAATCGGGACAACTTGAGATCGAGACTGCCGGCCGCCGGCTTGTTGCATCCTACACAACCTCGTCCATTACGGGATGGAAATATGTGATGACGCTACCGGCGAACGTATATCACCAGAAGATGAACGTGGTAGAGCAATTGACGATCGCCAGCATCTTGCTTTGCCTTATTGTTGGCGGTGGCGTGACGTATTGGCTCCTCAAGCGGAACTACCTGCCGATCCATGCGCTGATCCAGAGCTTGTCGTTCAAGGCGGGTTTTACCTTTGATCGCGGCTCCAATGAATACTCCTTTCTGGAGCAGGCGCTGAGCAGCACCTTCCATGAGAAGGAGGAGCTTCATTACAAGCTGAATCAGCATAACAATACACTCAGATCGCACTTTTTGCAGCGGCTGCTGAAGGGGCAACTCGACAGCCATATCCCGTTGCACGAATCGTTCTCAGCCTATGATCTGCGTTTCCCGCTGGGCGGATTTTCTGTTATTTTGCTGCGCATCGAGCATTTCGGCAAGTTCCATCGGAAGGATGAGGATCAGGTCCATAACAAGCGGTTGCTGCACTTCCTGATCGCCAACGTGGTCGAGGAGGTCGCGCGAAAGTCAGTAAACGCCTATGCGGTAGAGCTGGACCAGGAGTTGCTCGCCTGCATCGTCAACCATCAGCTTGCATCGCCGGCGGAGCAGCGGGGGGAGCTGAGGCACATCGCGGAAGAAACGATGTCGTTCATCTCCAATCATGCCCATGTCCAGTTGACCGCTGCCATCAGCGCGCAACAGGAGGGCGAATATGGCATCTTCCAGGCGTTCCAGGAAGCGATCGAGGCGATGGAATACCGTATCATTGCAGGCAGCGGGGGCATTATTCATTATGGGGACCTGGGCGGCAACGACAACCCAGGGGCTGCTCCAGGTGGTTATTTTTATCCGCTCAAGGCCGAGCAGCAATTGATCGTTATGGTTCGCGAAGGGCAGCTTGATAAGGCGAAAGCGTTCGTCGGGGAGATCATTCAGAAAAATGTGACGACGGAGCCGTTTCCTTTTCATACAGCCAAATGTCTCATGTTCGATTTAATGGCTACGCTGCAAAAAGTAATCGGTGAAATCCGCATCGCGGGCAAGCCGGATATGCCTGACGGAGTGCGCGCCATCGAACGCCTGATGCAATGCCAGACGGTAGGGGAGATGCGCAGCCAGCTTTACGATATGCTAGAGCTTCTGTGCGGCTACGTTAATAATAACCGCGAATACTGCAGCAATCCGCTAATCGATAAAGTCATGAAATATGTCAACGAGTATTATCAGGACGAGAACCTAAACATTTCGATGATCGGGGAGGCCTTCTCCATGACGCCGTCGTATGTTTCCAAACTGTTCAAGGATATTGCCGGCGAATCTCTGCTCGATTATATTAACAAGACGCGACTGGTGCAGGCCAAATTGCTGCTTAGCGGCGGGAAATATACGGTCAGCGAAATATCGCTGAAGGTTGGTTACAACGATGTGAATACCTTCCACCGCATATTCAAAAAATTTGAAGGGATAACGCCCGGGCGCTACAGGGAAGTCAAGTAGCTCTCGGGCTTTTCTTTTCAAGAAAAAGTGGCAAACATGCGCTTTTGTTACCCTCATTTTTGAGAAATTGCAGTATATTTTAGGTTTTAACGATGGCTTGCGGCACCGGATTTACGTTATGTTGAAAGCGTATTCAAACCAACTCAATCGAGACGAAAAGAACGGAGGGGCTCAATGGCGAAAAATCGCAACGGCAAGACTTGTAAAAGGCTGCAGCTCACACTGGGGATCGTATTGGTACTTTCATTGTTGTTAACAGCATGCTCCAGTAATGGAGGCTCCGGGAACAAGGATAAGACAGAGCCGACTCAAAGCGCCGTCAGCAATAAGAGCGGCGAAGGCGTAAGCAAAGGCAACGAGGGATCGGATAAGCCGGTGTATCCGCTGGATACGAAAGATACTTTCTCGTACTGGGCTCCAATCAACGGAAACCTGATTACATTTACAACGAATCTGGCGGAAGCACCGATCGGGAAGGCGATTGCAGAAGCTACCGGTGTGAAAGTGAACTACATCCACCCGACCGACGGTCAAGCTGAAGAGCAGTTTAATTTGTTGCTGGCTTCCAGCAAGCTGCCGGATGTGCTGGAGTACGACTGGAGTATTTATCCGGGTGGACCGGAGAAGGCGATTTCAGACGGGGTTATCGTACCGCTAAACGATTTGATCGACCAATATGCGCCTAACCTGAAGAAGATGCTGGAAGCTAATCCGGAGCTTGATAAAATGGTAAAAACAGATAGTGGACAATATTACGTCTTCCCGATGGTGCGCAACGCGGAAGGATTAGTCTTCCGCGGACCTATGCTGCGCAAAGATTGGTTGGATGAGCTAGGGCTGCAATTGCCTGTAACGATAGACGATTGGCATAAGGTTCTGACGGCGTTCAAAGAGAAAAAAGGCGCCGTAGCACCGCTGACGGCGCTATATGCGAACAAAATGAATTTGCAGGACGCGTTCTTCGGCGCATACAAAACGTCGCACGGCTTCTATATTGACGACCAAGGCAAAGTGAAATACGGCCCGTTAGATCCGCAATACAAGGATGTTATGACGTTGTTCCGCCAGTGGTATTCCGAAGGGCTGATTGATAAAGACTTCCCGATCGTCGAGCGCGACACGCTGGATAAGCGGCTTCTGAACGGCGAGTCCGGCGCGACTATTTTCCTGCTGGGCGGCGGCATGGGCAAATGGCTGGAGTCCGGCAAAGCCCAAAATCCGGCTTTTGATCTCGTAGCGGCTCCTTATCCGGTATTGAAAGCAGGCGAAAAACCGTTCACAGGACAGCGCGATTTCAAATATAACCCGAAAGCAAGCGCGGCCGTGACGACATCGGCGAAAGACCTGGAAACGATCGTAAAATGGCTGGACTTCGCATTTAGCGAGCAAGGAACCATGATGTACAACTTCGGCGTTGAAGGCGAAAGCTACACGATGGACAACGGCGTTCCGAAATTTACCGATATGATCGTAAAAAACGATAAGTACACTTCACAGCAGATGTTGGCTCAGTATACGGTTCCGAACGGTCCATTTCCGATGCATGAGCAAAAAACGACCAACACGTTCCCACAACAGGACGAGGCGGTCCAGATTTGGTCGGAGACCGATGCGGCGAAACATATTTTGCCCGCGTTCATTACGCCTACTGTAGATGAGAGCAAGAAGGTAGCGCAGACGATGACGGCAATCAACACGTATCTGGAAGAAATGTTCATCAAATTTGTAATGGGCAACGAGCCGCTCGACAAGTTCGACAGCTTTGTGAAGCAGCTGGAAGATATGGGGATTCGCGATGTAATCGACATCTATCAAGGCGCCTTGGATCGCTACAACAACAGATAACTCCATGTATCGTCCCACGGCTGGCTGCAGGCTGCCGTGGGGGCAAGGGAATGGTGCAGCCATCCCCTGCCGATGATGCTGGATGTGGATAGGAGGAGAAGGATATGGCTCAGTTGAAGCTGGGACGCAGCAAAGTCACGCATGCCGGTCGTCTGCCGCTTAATATCGCGAAAGACATGGTTAAGAACAAATATTTGTACATGATGCTTACTCCTGTTTTGTTATATTTCATTATTTTTCATTATTTCCCGATGTACGGTTCGATTATTGCATTCAAGGATTTTAACCCCCGGCTTGGAATTGGGGGCAGCGCGTGGGTAGGACTGGAGCATTTCAAAGACTTTTTTGGCGGGATGTATTTTTGGCGGGTGTTTAAAAACACTCTGATGATTAGCTTGTACGATCTCATTTTCGGTTTTCCCGCTCCGCTTATTCTCGCCTTGTTGCTTAATGAGGTGAAAAATGCGCTGTTCAAGCGTTCGGTTCAGACGATTACTTATTTGCCGCATTTTATTTCGCTTGTCATTATTTGTGGTATGATCAAGGATTTTACGAGCAGTGACGGCGTCATCAACGATATTATCGCATTTTTCGGCGGTGAGCGGGTTACGATGCTGCTGGAGCCGTCTTTTTTCCGGACAATCTTCGTTTCGTCGAATATATGGCAGCATATAGGCTGGGGTACAATTATTTATTTGGCCGCGCTGTCTGCGATCGATCTCGAGCAATATGAAGCTTGCAAGATCGACGGGGGTGGACGCTGGAAGCAGATGCTTCATGTTACTCTACCCGGTCTGCTCCCCGTTTTCGTTATATTGCTCATCCTGGACATTGGCCGAATTATGAGCGTTGGCTTCGAGAAAGTTATTCTATTGTACAACCCGACCACTTATGTGACAGCGGATGTCATTTCCTCTTATGTGTACCGGATCGGGCTTCAAGATTTTCAATTCAGTTTCAGCTCCGCTGTCGGATTGTTCAACTCCGTGATTAACTTCGCGCTTGTTGTCGGCTCCAACTGGATAAGCCGGAAGTTGAACAATACGGGTTTGTGGTAGAGGAGGAGGGTTCGAATGCGAGTAAGCTTGGGTGAACATATATTCCGGGTTTGCAATACGCTGTTTTTGACCGCGCTCATGATTGCAACAATGTACCCAATTCTATACGTGGCATTTGCTTCATTCAGCGAACCAGCGCTGATGATGGCGCATAAGGGCATTCTTTGGAAGCCGCTGGGCTTCTCGCTTGAAACATATGGGGCGGTATTCAGCAACCCGATGATCCTGCTCGGCTACCGCAACACGTTATTTATTGTCATTGTAGGCGTGGCTCTCAATTTGCTGCTTACTTCCTTTGCCGCATACGCCTTGTCCAGAAAAACGTTGCAATATCGCAAGCAGCTTACGTTGTTTATCGTGTTTACCATGTTTTTCAACGGTGGATTAATTCCGTTCTACTTGCTGGTCAGAGGGCTGGGCATTACGGACACGCTGTGGGCGCTGATCCTGCCTACCGCAATAAGCGCATTTAACCTCATTATCATGCGAACATCGTTCGAGGCAGTGCCGGATGCGCTGGAAGAGTCGGCCAAGATCGACGGCGCCAACGACTTTGGCATTCTGTTCCGCATCTTCCTGCCGCTATGCAAGCCCGTGCTTGCAGTGGTAGGCCTGTATTACGGAGTAAGCCACTGGAACTCCTGGTTTAACGCCATGATCTTCCTTCAGGATCGGTCGCTGTATCCGTTGCAGTTGATCCTGCGAGAAATTTTGATTATTGGCGAGGCAAACTCCATGGCGGAAGGAGCCTCCCAGGATGAGATCATCATATTGGGCGAGACATTGAAATACGCCACGATTATGGTGGCGACCCTTCCGATTTTTCTGGTCTATCCGCTATTGCAAAAATATTTCGTAAAAGGCGCCTTGATCGGTGCCATTAAAGGTTAGGAGAAGGGGTGGAATTCAGAGATGAGCAATGAAAATGTGAAACTGAAACCATCCGAGCTGACGGCTTGGTGGGATAAAGTGAAGATTAAAGTTGATCATATGATCGAAGCGGGCTGGACAGAAGCGCCGCATGTTTCGGCGGCGGGCAAATATGACCAGATCAAAGTGGATCAGTGGATTTCGGGCTTCTGGCCGGGCATTCTGTGGATTCTGTACGATATGACCGGCGAGCAACGTTATCGGGAGGAGGCGGAGCCTTGGGACGAACGCATGGAGCAATGTTACTTGCGGGACAACCATTTCCACCACGATGTCGGCTTTCAGTTCCTGCCGACATCGGTTATCCGCTACAAGCTGACCGGCGACCCGGACGCTCGGCGGCGCGGGCTGTTCGCCGCCAACTATCTGGCGGGCAGGTACAACCCGGCAGGACAGTTCATTCGAGCCTGGCCCCGCAACCAGACGGGTTGGTCGATCATCGATTCGATGATGAATTTGCCGCTTCTGTTCTGGGCGAGTGAAGAAAGCGATGATCCGCGCTTCAAGCATATTGCGGTCGCCCATGCAGATATGGTGCTTCGCTCATTCATCCGAGGCGACGGCTCGGTGCATCATATCGTTATCTTCGATCCGGAGACGGGCGAAGTGGAGCGTTATGACGGCGGACAGGGCTTCGCGCCGCAATCGTCCTGGTCGCGGGGCCAAGCTTGGGCGCTCTACGGGATGAGCTGCGCTTACCGCTATACGGGAGAAGCGCGTTACTTGAATGCGGCGAAGGGGGTGGCGCATTATTTCATCAGCGCGTTGGCGGAAGACGATGTGCCGCATTGGGACTTCCGTGCGGCGACCGACTTGACGGACGAGCCGCGCGACACCTCGGCGGCGAGCTGCGCAGCATCTGGCTTGATCGATATCGCGTCGCAGGTGGCTCCTGAGGAAGCCGCTTTATATCAGCGCGCGGCCACGCGCATTCTTCGCTCGCTGTCGAACAACTACAGTTCGCTCTACAAGCCGGAGTATGAAGGCATCCTGCTCGGCGCAACCGGTCATAAGCCAGTCAATACCAACATCAACGTATCGCTGATTTACGGCGATTACTATTATATTGAAGCTTTGGCGAAGAGCAAAGGCTGGAACCAGCATGTTTTTTAAGCGGGATCAAAGGCCGTAATCACGAAGCCGGGGGGACAGGAAGCTCCTCCCGGCTTCCGTATTCTTGAGAGGAGGTGCCGGACGGAACGAAGGGAATGATTCAATAACCATCATTTCATAATGGAAAGGATGAAAATGAATTATGGGAACCAAAAGTATGACGTGCATTATTCTGATCTGTATGCTGGTTGCGTTAATGCCAGGAACGGCGAGGGCGGCTGATACGAAGTTCACAATTGGCAGCTCCGACGTGACGGCGAGCGGAGATGACGGCAACGTTCCAGCCAACACGGTGGACGGCGATTTCTTAACACGTTGGTCGGCGAATGGCGACGTGCAATGGATCCAGTACGATTTGGGCGTAAATCGCAAAGTGTCTTTCATCAAAATTGCATTTCTGAATGGGTCAAGCCGCACTTCTACTTTTGATATTTTGACGTCTACGGACGGTTCCACCTTTACGACCGTCAGCAGCGGAGTTGTGAGCAGCCTTGTGGAAGGTCTGCAAACGTTCGATTTTCCGGATGTCAATTCTACCCGCTATGTGAGGATCGTTGGGCACGGCAATTCCTCCAACCTGTGGAATAGCTATTCTGAAGTTGAACTCTACGGCACCGCTAGCGGATCTCCGCCAGGCGCAAGCAAGTTGGCGATTACCGTGCCACAACTTATGGCCAGCGGAGATGACGGCAATATCGTCGCGTATACAATCGACGGCGATCTTAACACGCGCTGGTCAGCGAGTAGCGAGGGGGAGTGGGTCCAATACGACCTTGGATCGAGCAAGCGGGTGGAATACGTGAAGATCGCCTTCACAAACGGGGCGGAGCGAACTTTCGCTTTTGATATCCAGACTTCATATGATGGCTACAACTTCAGTACAGTGCTTTCGGGAGCGGTCAGCAGTCTGAGCAACAGCTTGCAGACGTTTGATTTTGCCGATGTTGCCCCCGTCCGCTACGTTCGTATTGTTGGCCACGGCAACTCGGTGAACGCCTGGAACAGCTTTGCCGAGGTCGAAATTTATGGTAGCGATTCAAGCGGCAGCGGTAGCGAAGGGACGGTTGTCGAAGTTAGCACTTCCACGCAGTTGGCTGCCGAGCTTGCAACCGCTACGGCGGGTAAAACGATTGTGTTGGCAAACGGCACGTATTCGCGTACAAGCCCGTTTGCTGTTCAGAACAAAAACGGCACTGCCAACGCGCCAATCGTCATTAAAGCGAAAAACCGCGGTCAGGCTATCATCTCGGGAGCGTCAGGCTTCCGCGTCGAGAACTCCTCGCATGTGGTGCTGGACGGATTAAAGTTTACGAACACAAGCAATGGCGCAGTGGTGTTGGAAGGCTCGCACCATGCGCGACTGACCCGTAATACGTTTGCGCTTCCAAGCTCGGGGAGCGGCCTGATGTGGCTGCAAGTGCGGGGCACGAACAGCCATCATAACCGCATTGACCGGAACGACTTCGGACCGAAGAGCGACACCGAACCGCTGATCGCTTACGAAGGACAGGATGGCTCAGGGCAAATTTCGCAATACGATATTATCGAATACAACTATTTCCATGATGTAGGCCCATGGGTAGCTAACGGCAAAGAGACAATTCGTCTCGGCTTGTCGGGTCTTACGCTCTCCCACGGCTATAATACGATACAATACAATGTATTTCAGAATTGCGATGGAGAGCCGGAAATCGTATCGGTCAAGAGCAGCAGCAATTCGGTGCGCTTCAATACATTCCGCACGTCCAAGGGCAGCCTGACGCTGCGGCATGGCCATAACAACAGCGTATATGGAAACTTCTTCCTCGGGGACGGCGTGGAGTCGGATCAGGAAGGCATCCGGATGTTCGGCAATGACCATAAGATTTATAACAACTACTTTGAGAATTTGACTGGCGAAGCAATCTACTTGCCTAACGGCGACTTCGACGGCGGTACTGGAGGCTCCCCTCCAAGTCCGACGGTCGAAGAATTGCGCAAACAATGGAAAGTTTACCGGGCGCTTATCGTCAACAATACGATTGTAAACAGTAAAACCGGTATCGTCATCGGCTCGGGCAAAGCGTATGCTCCGCAGGATTCCGTCGTGGCGAACAATATCGTATACAACAGCACCGGCACGCTTTATTACGAGGCGGCGACAACGAATACGCTGTTCCAAGGCAACATCGGGTTTGGCAGCACTATTAGCAACATATCGCGCAGCTTGGAGCAGATCCGAAATATCAATCCGCTGCTGACTGCGGTGAACGGCATTCAGAAACTGTCCGCGAGCAGCCCGGCAATTGATGCAGCTGTGGGGACATACGCGTTCGTGCTGGCGGATATGGACGGTCAAATGCGGGCGACAGCAGATGTGGGGGCGGACGAATATTCCGGCGCGCCTCTACTGAATCGACCGCTAGCGGCCGACGATGTGGGGCTGAATACGCCTTAGGATCGATATATGTGCAAGCATGCCGGCGGTTGGTTCGCCGGCATGACTATGTCGATCCATTGATGTATGGAGCAGTCCTGTTATTCACTTCATTTGGAAGGATGGGAGACCATGTTTCACAGCAATTATAGAGCAGCGGGAAAAAACGAGGTGACTGTACATGCATACTAGCACAATGTTGCCGGCTCCGCGTGGCGGCGGCTTCCGTATGGAAGGTTATTGGGTATGGTGCGGTTCCGTCGTGCAGGGCGAGGACGGCAAATTCCATATGTTTGCCTCGCGCTGGCCGAAGACACTGCCGATGCATCCCGGCTGGATGACGGCTTCAGAGATTGTCAGGGCAGACTCGGATACCCCCGAGGGACCGTACCGATTCTGCGAGGTGGCGCTTCCGGCGAGGGGAGCGGAATATTGGGACGGACGCTGCACGCACAACCCCCATATCGTCAAGCACAACAACAAATATTTGCTTTATTATACGGGTTCGACCCATCCGCAAAGCGATCCAGAGCCGCCCGGGAATTTCGGGTTAACCGATCCTCAATGCATCGTGGCGCGGGCGAACAAACGGGTAGGTCTGGCTATAGCGGACAGCGTTTTGGGCCCGTGGCGCAGAGCGGACGAACCGATATTGCCAACACGTCCCGGCCGATTCGATAGCTTTCTGACCTCCAATCCGGCTCCGTGTGTCAGGGAGGACAGTTCCGTGCTGCTGATCTACAAGGCACGTCACTACGAAGGCAACCTGCATGGCGGCATGACGATTGGCGTTGCGTATGCGGATCACTACGAGGGGCTATACCGGGTGCTGAGTGACGAGCCGGTGTTTCCTCCAGAGTCGTTCCATATCGAAGACCCTTTCATCTGGCAAACAAACGAAGGATACAATTTGATCGCCAAAGATATGGAAGGGCATCTATGCGGAGAAAAATACGGCGGCATCTACGCCGAGTCGCCGGACGGGCTGAAATGGAACTTGCATGGGCAGCCGCAAGGCTATTCCCGGACGGTGCGTTGGGATGACGGCACGGTGCAGACGATGGGCAATCTGGAGCGGCCGTTCCTGTTGTTCCAGAACGGCAAGCCGACTCATTTGTTCGCGGCCGTCTCGGACGGCAGTGATGGTTTTAAGGACGCTTCCGATACGTGGAACATGGTTATACCTTTGAAGCAATGATTCACAGGGGGACTTTTCGATGATCAACTACGTGGCGTCAAGCGAGCGCTATGCGACGATGACGTATAACCGCTGTGGCAGATTGGATTATCGACATGGGCCTGATGGCGGCAGCAGGGGTGGCCAAATTATATTTGAGGCGAAACCTATACAATTCATTTAAGCGAAACATTCTTTCACAGGGAAATATTTAAAATAATCATGGCTTTTCTGATTGAATCAGACTGTTCAAGCACTAAACACTTGATATGATAGTCCGACTTACGTAAGAATATCAAATCAGATTAAAAATTGTTTAAACTAGCCACCTTGCATACTAAAATCGGGTGGTTTTTTATTTCAGACAACTTATTATTTTTATCCAGGAAAACAGGGGCGTATAATGTGTAACAATATATACAAATGTCGGATGACAAATACGAATGCCGAGGTCATACACACATGGACAAGTTTGTCGGTATGTATGGAAATGGATTTTAGCGTATGGAGACATTGAAGTAGACATATGTACAAAATACGGGTTTTGTGAGTATGTATAAGAATAAACCCGTTGCAACGTGGGTTTATCGATCCATGTTATTTACAGCATTACGCATCTCTTCGTCTGTTAAGTGAGTATAAATCATTGTTGTTTGAATAGATGAATGCCCTAATTGATTCTTTAATCTGGGTACATCGTTATTTTCGAGATGATATCGAGTTGCAAAGGAGTGTCTAAGCGAATGTACTGTTAAAGATGGTTTTCCAAACCCAGTCGCATATTTTTCAATCAGCTTTTCAATTGAGCGCCCAGTCAAACGCCGGCTTTTTCCTTTACGGCCTACAGGAGCTGCAATGAATAAATAGCTTTCATTTTTTTCTGGTAAATATCTAGATTCTCTGATCTGCAGATAACTTTCTAAATCCATTAAAGCTTGTTTGCTAAAGTAAACGTATTGTTCTTTATCACCTTTGCGTATCACTCGGACTATAGCTTTATTCATATCTAGGTCATCCATATTAATGCCTGCAACCTCGGATAATCTAAGCCCAGAACCCAATATCAACGAAACAATCGCAGTGTCACGTTCACGGTTAAATTGATGAAACGTAAAGATCCGTTTATTGTCTTTATGCTTTTCTCCAAAATCATAGGCTACAAATTGTCTGAACAATTCAAAGTCATCTTCTCTAAGGATCTTTCCTTCAATACGGTTTGCAATGGTTTCTTGGCTTTCTTTTACGGCATTCAAATCCATTTTGGCCATTACATTTCGTTGAATATAAGGCTTCAGGTCACTGGTCTCAGCCTTGTTCTGAAGGTAATCAAACAAAGATTTTAGCGAGGATAATTTACGATTAATCGTAAGCTTTTTGTTCCCAAGCTGATAATCCAGAAATGACAAAAAGTTCTCCACTTCACGAATGGTTAATCGCTCCAGTGTTTCTAAGTGTATTTCTTTCCGGATTGATGAAGTTATATTCTCAGCGATAAGCCAATCAAAAAAGATAATGTAATCATGGCAATAATTAAGAAGTGTCGTTGGAGATAACTTGCGTTTTTTGCTATCAATATATTCTGTAACATACCAAGGCAAATCAGACAGTTTCTCATCAATTCGTTGCATGTAGTGCATTTTCATCTGTTTATCCATATATGTATGAACCTCCGTGAATCCAATATATCTCATTACTATTTATTCGTCAAATTATTATTTTACGTAATTATATATTTGGTATTGTTTTAATTCAAAAAACTCATCTCTCTTTTTGTCTGAGGAAAAACCCTTTTCGAGCTTAATACTAGTCATGCTTTTTAATGTATGCATCAAAGGCTCAATATTCCAGAGATATTTTGCAAGATCTTTTCTGGATATACTGTGCAGTATCATTGATTGCTTAGTTACATCTAATGCAGGGTTAACTATATCCTTATAGCCAGTCGCTTACCAGTACGCCTTTATGTTTCAATATAAAGAAACCCCGTGGGAAACCCACAAGGTTTGTGCGTTTTTCGATGCCCACTGGGGTCCACATACTTCAACGGATTGTTGCTCACATAAGAGTACAAATTTAAATTCAGCAGATCGCTCAGTTCACCTTTAAACGTATTTCGCCAATGAAACGTGCCATGCCTGGATCGTACCAGCGTGCCCGCATTCTAATCAGCCTCATACAGACGCCTACTTTAGTGAATAGTTGTTTCAAGAGCTCTGTCGAGATCATGTGATGCTTCAATAATGGCTGGCTCCAAATTACGCAGCCATTCGGAATACTCTAGACGTGTTACCATAGATGGATCCTTCCTTAGCTTCTTGCATCTCTTCAAATTCTCTTTCCATCCGCCACTAAGATGTAAAAGCCCCCAATCTGCTGCTTGGCTTTTAGACAGGATGACACCTTCCTTCCACCATGCTATAAATTTGGTAGCTAACAGGAGCCAGTCAACGGAATGCAGGCTATTCCCCTTGCCAAACTTCCGCATGCACTTAGCATATTCCTTAAAAAAGCTAATCAACTCTTCCCTCGAGTACGATGGAATATTGTCTAGATGGGACTCACCATACAACAAGATACTCTGCTCCTTGATCGTGTACTGGGTGAACAGGTCTAATTGATTTTCCGTCCAGATGGATTCGCGCTTTGTTCCCCACCACAAGCCACTGCCCTTTTCCCCACTCAGCATATTAATCGTAAGAAAGGCACCCTCGAGCATATCGGTGTAGAGATTGGGGATCTGACTATCGACGGATCTTCTAAGAAGGGATGATCTATAATTGGATCTTAGTTTGTTTAGACATTCGATTTCATTTTGGCTAAGGTCCTCTCCAATTACGACGAGAAAATCCAAATCCCCGTATCCCGGGGATAAATCATTGTGGATGGCCGAACCGTAAAGGTAAATGCTTCGCAACTTTTTAAGAATGACTCGGATATCATCGACAAATATGGACAAGGTTCGCTCAAGTGTTTCGTCATCAAATGATTGGATCAACATTAAGATCGCTCCATTATGAATTTCTATTTTCAGTTTTTTTCCTGGTCTTGGAATTATGTGGTATACTTCCTCGTTAGCGGAATTACGTAAGATCAATGGATTTATTCTCATATTGCGATAAATTTATAAATATAACAATAAATCGGATAGCTTTTTAATGCTTAGATATTTTGTGCTTTCTTGAGAGTTTGGTCTTGAAAGGGTTAATATTGATTGTATACCCAAAGTTGATGCACCATCTAAGTTTTTTTTTCATAATCATCGATAAATACTGTTTCTATTGCTGGCAAATTCATAGCCTCAAGTGCGTGTCTAAACATGCCGGGACTTGGTTTATTTTCTCCAAGCTCATAACTAAGTGCCATATTATCAAAATAATCATATATACCTGCATTTTTAAGAACCCTTTTGATTGATGGGTCAGTATCTGAAATAACTCCAATCTTATACTTTTCTTTAAGACCTTCAATTGTCTTTTTTGTATTATCAAAAAAGACGTAATTAGAATCGTTATACACTCTATCATATGCAATAATTTCAGATTGTTCTTTTGTAATATTAACTCAAGTAACATTTCAGCAATTGTTCTATAATAATTTGTATACCTTTCAAGCTCCTCCTCTTCAGTTTTGTAAATTTCATTTTTTACGTATTCGTTTGCTTTTGAAATTGCTGTATTAAGTTTATCTTGTGGTATTGACCATAGAATTTGTGGATCTATATATTCTAAAGCTTTTACGGTTAGTCTCCAATCACCTGTTGCAGGGCGAAAAATCGTCCAACCAAGGTCAAAAAATATACCACGTACAGGTTTTTTAATAGTCATTTCAAAACTCCCCATATTCTGACTTCTTAGCTAGATATTCCTTTAGCAGATTGAGAATTACCTCAGAAGTATCTATATCCCCGAGATATGTAACCAGCATCCTTAGCTGCAGAGTATATGCTTTCAATGTATTGGAGCTTCTAGACTATTGATTCAACTAGCGTTGATACTTGACCATAAGAAAACCGCCTTAGTAAAAGGCGGTTTATTGTGCTATCGTACCCGTAGTTGAATGTTCACCCATTGGAATGAATCAAGGCACTTTTTATGGATGTTTTCAGCTGAAATTCATCCAACTTTTCTTACTGTATATTGGCCAGTTATGAAATGCCTATTGCGACGTTACTGTGCGGAAATCTCGAACTTCGTGCCGGCATCTCCGGCGAAAACAATCGATCCTCCCGCGGGCAGTTCGATCTTATCCTTGCCTCCAATGACACTGAAGTAGATGCATGTTCCCTTCGCATTATAAACGGCGAAGGAGGCGTTCGAGGACATGCTCACCTTAACGGTCTTGCCCACATCTTTGTCGCTTATCGTATACCATCGGGCGTATCCGCCGGGCGGAATCGTAACAATTGACTTCTTAGCGATATAGATAGGCTTCACAGCGTCCTCGTTCACTAAGATGCTTCCACCAAGATCCAGGTACTCAACACCGTCCTGAGTAAAGAATGTATAGCCTGAGAGATCCCGCCCGCTCATTCCCGGAATTTGCAATTCGGAGATGGCCGTATTCGGGCCTGTTATTCGCTTATCCAACGCGTACCCCGGCAATTGTTTCGACACATTCAATTGGATGGGCGGCACCACCAAATAAACGAACGACGTATACTTCTCATTCAGCAGATAATACTTCTTGCCGTCACGCTTAATCCATGCTTCTTTAGTCTCTGCCGGAAGATCTTGGGCCTGGAGCTTCTCGGCGTTGTACACTGATGTAGACATTTGGCCAAGACCCGGCAATGAAGCGTATTGACGTATCCATAAGTAGGTGCGGCCGTTCTCTTCCGTCACGAAGCTAAGCAACGTATTCCCATCCGCACTCCGGAACGTGCCATCCGCCGAATACTCGAAGATCTGGGCCGGATTATCGGGCAGCTGCTCCGAAGTGATGGTCATGACGCCGTCTTCGGTAATATCGATTTTCATCGTTGTACTGGTCGCGCCATAGATTCCCGAATACTGCAGCACAGACTCTGGCATGTCAGCCTTTACCGGCGCGCCGTATGACTTCTCAGGCTTGAATTCGGCAATTGTCCCTTTCTCCTTCAGCGCCTGAAGCAGGATTTGGTTCGCCAGCATCCGGTCGATCGTGCTGCTCCCCCCGGAAGTGATAACAGCTGCCGCCATGCCCTGTTCGGGAAGCACAACGAGCGACGAGTGATAGAGAGTGTCCCCGCCTTTGGTCAGCGCCTTCATCCCGTATTCGCTGAAGGGATACAGATTGACGTTGTCCCAGCCGAGACCGTATCCGTAATCAAATGAGCTGCCCTCATCGTCAGGCCACAAAGGCGTCTTGTACTCATCTTGCTCCATGGCCGCAGCCGATTTACCGGACAAGACTTCTTCCGCTTCCCCCGTGAAAATTTGCGAGAATCGGGCCAAATCTTCCGCCGTGGAATAAATGCCTCCTGCTCCGATCACGTTGCTTGTCTCATTGGGGAGTTGCCCTGCGTAGGTAGGATAATAGAGTCCCGCCATCTTCGCTATGTTCGGAGAATCGAGCGGCGTCTTCGTATTGGTCATACCCAGAGGTTCCGTAATATATCGATGGATATAAGAGGTAAAGTCCATGCCGCTGACTCGTTCGACCAGTATCTCGGCCAGCGTAAATCCGTCATTGCAGTAAACCGAATATGCACCCGGGTCCGCCTTCAAGGTCTGACCGGCCAATTGCCTCAGCAGTGTGTCATGGGCGTAAGTATCGTTATCTTCGAATAAAACGGCGTTCGTCAGCGACGATCCGTTCAGACCGGAAGAATGATTCAGCAGCATGCGCGGCGTAATCTGCTTGTAACGTTCATCCTTCATCGTAAAGTCGGGGATATACTGGACGACCGGCGTATCGAGACCGATTTTCTCTTGGTCGACCAACTGCATGACGGCAACCGTGGTAAACATTTTACTCGTCGAGGCGATCCCGTACATCGTGTCTTTCGTGAGCGGCTTCTGTCCCTGCTCATCATTCTTGCCGGATTGGCCGGATACGACGATGTTGCTATGATCGATAATGGCGTATTGCACGCTGTTCGTACCGTAAGTTTTCGTGAGGAGATCGGCCTTCTCCTTTGCAGCTTTCCTGGTTACTTCGTAGGTATTCACAGTCTTGTTCGAAGGCATATCCTTTGCTGCCGTTAGCACGGTTAACGGTACAGCGCTTGACTCGATCACCTCAGATGTATTCAGTGCCAGTGCTGTATTGTCGTCCCATGAGCTTAGCAGCAGACACGAAGCTAGCAGAGCTCCCATTATCCATCGACTTTTCATCATTTAAACTCTCCTTCCGAGATTGCTTTATTTATCGAAAATTGAAAATAGCTACGAGAATGGCGATTACTGGAACGGCTATCGTCGCGGCGGCTATATACTTACCGAGCGGATTAGCCATATTGATCGTCCAAAAGAATCCGTATCTATCCAAAACAAACAACGCCGGGTCTTCGGGGTTCGCGTAAATACTGCCGAGCCACTTCCAGTGTCTCTCCTCCTGCGACGGAATGTCCCTTTGCTGATCAAGACCTCTTAACCGCAGGTAAAGCAAGACGCCGATCAGCGTCAAGAAGAACACTGCCATGAACGAGATGTTGCAGCGGATGAGCAGATTGAGATTCCAGCCGTACAGGATTACCGCTTGCAACAACCCTAAGTTTGCAATCCCCAGCAGCGAAATGCCCCAAGCCGTAATCGAATGGATTTTCTTGAGCTTCAACTGTTTCCGTAACGAACCTTCCCGGTCCTGAGGATCCAGCGATGTCCTGGCACGGCTGATCATCAGATTATAGCCGGCGAATAACGGGATCATCAGCGCTTGCACGCTGTTCATCATGAATACGGTCCCTACGGATTTGTAAATGTAATGATCCGGAAAGCCGTCCGGCCCTATATGCACCGCGATCTGCTGAGGAATTGCGTTCCATCTCGCAACGGCAAAGAAGATGCATAGCGCCATCACGGCGATATGCGCCGCATACCACCAAGAGCCCAGGACCGGACTATGCGTCCGGCCGGCCGCGAGGCTTGCTGCGCGCTTCGTCTCCACGTCAACCTGCCAGCCTCTGGCCGCCTTCAAGTGTTGCGCGGACATCCGGCTGATCCGGATGGCGAATACCGACACAACTATTAAAAGCAAGATGGCTGCCGCCCAATACAGAATACTCCGACTCGTCGTTTGACTACGCGTAATTAAAAAGCAAGCTACTCCGATGACGACCGCAAAACCGCCGGTGAGCAAAACGTAAATTCTGGCGAATGCCTCGGACGGCCGTATCCTGCAGAGCCTCCGCCGGCAGCGTGATGCCGAACAGCAGGGTCCGCAAGCCAAGATAGGCCTGTATGTTGATTATCAATGCGATAAACAAATAAAAGCTGGATATCATGATCGTCTCTAGTACAGTCAACGCTGTTCCCCTCCGCGATTTGTAATGGTATTTCGGTACACCGACCTGCTCTCCTGCGCGAATGCCTCTTCCGTCATGCCTCGTACCGCAGCTGCCGCCGCTAGAGACCGCAGCTGCCGCCGGAGCTGCTCCTCGAACGCCTCAGTCAGGCCGGGCATTCCGTCAGGCTGAACGATAACGCCCTTTTTCCGGTGTACTTGAAGTAAGCCCTCCTGCTTAAGCAAATTGTAGGCTTTGTTGACGGTATGGAGATTAATCCCCAAGTCCTCCGCCAAGCTCCGGATCGACGGAAGCGGGTCCCCAGGCTGCAAGGCACCGGAGGCGATCCCTTCGACGATTTGGTCAACCAGTTGTGCGTAAATCGGGGTTTCCGATTGCAGATCGAGCTCTATGAACATGATATCTCTCCTTATGGCAGTTGCTGCGTGTCTTCAGGAAGCGAGGGAGCCGATTATGCCCTGCACAAGCAAGTCGGCCGATGCCGTAGATCCAATAACGGAGTAACGGCGCATCCAATCCGAAGCGGCTCGCCAGCGCCAACCCGCCCCATGCGGCCAAGAAGCCAAGGATGCCGTTCTGGTAAACCTGAGCCGCCGTTAGCAAGATCACATCCTGCTGATGCGACATCGCCGGATTCTCGGCCTTCGGAAGTACTTCGAGCGAATAGGGCATTAGCCGCGCCGGCCATTGCGCAGGCAATCATTAACCATGCGCGATTTTGAAATGTCGAAACCGTTCCATATCAAAGCAACCTCCTCATTCATTTGTTTGTTATATTACATATATAACACATATGATATTACTACGCAAGAACCAGATGTAAATTCTTCCATCTTGCTTAGTATGGTTATTAATGTTCTTAAAGGTCTGAACTAAAGAGTCATATGAGTTTGCTTATGTTGAATAAAATTTCTGATGTACTATTGCTATTAGGGGTACTGTGTTGTACGATGTATGTGTCAGGAGGTACAATACATGGATGTCGAAGATTGGAAATCACAAATTAAGCGAGGATCACTCGAGTTTTGTATTCTATTGCTAATAAAGCAACGACCATATTATGGGTATGAAATCATAAGTGTGTTAGAGGAGTATCCTATTGTTGCTGCAAAAGAAAATACAATTTATCCTCTGCTTAGAAGATTATTGAAAGGAGAATATATTTCTTCATCTTGGCAAGAAAGTACAGAGGGCTTACCACCGAGAAAATATTATACCATTACAGAAAAAGGAAACGACTACTTAAACGCTATGTCCTTAGAGTGGGATAATTTATTAACAGCTATATCAGAAATTAAAGGAGCCTTAAATCATGGATAAAATTATGAATGACTATCTTGTAAAAATTGAAAAGTATTTGAAATCTATGTCCTCTTCTGAGCGTCTTGACATTGTAAAAGAAATCAAAAGTGTAATGCTAGAATTGCAAAATAACGGATTATCTTCTGAGCAAATCATCGAACGGTTAGGAAACCCAAAAGAATTAGCAAAAGCATACTTGGGTGAGTCCATTTCAAAAAACAATTCATTTAGTTGGCGTAAATTCGGCGCTGTATTTGCATTTTGTAGAAGTTTTGCAGGCGTCAGCGGTATGATTCTTTTGCCTTTTATCAGTACTCTTTCCATTGCTTTAATGATTGGTGGAGTGATTTCTCCAATAGGCGGAATTATTAAATTTGCCGGGTATCTTATGGGATATGATATTGCCGGAATAACAATCGAAATGGGAGGATTTACAGCAGAGCGCCCAGTACAGTTCTTGCCCATTTCTATTGTGACTGGTGTGTTGATGTTTTTGTTGGGGAGAGTGTTATGGAAACTTACAATTAAATACATACACGCAATTAGTCAGACAAAGAAAACATTGTAATTAATAAAAAGAACCGGGCCTTGCGGCCACCTATACTATATTAATAGAGGAGAAATGCCTTATGAAAATACGTAGTCAAATTACATTTGCAAGTCTGGCCCTTCTAATAACTGGAAGTTCCCTGCTATACACATCGTCAACCTCAATTGTTAAAGCAGAGCCCATTCAAAATGTATCTAGTTCGTTACAAACAAAAACTCAACGGGATCATAATTCCGTAAAACAAGCCATGCGGGATACATTGCAACTTGGATTCCCGGGGATACTTGCTAAAACTTCTGAG
>NZ_BMKR01000030.1 GCF_014644435.1 Paenibacillus albidus
GTGAAATCCTGCGAATTCATGAGCCTGAGTGAGAAAACTAAATTATATTGAGGGAGTTTAACAATTAACTTTTATTTTCATAAGAGAAATGATCGTAAATGTAACGAGTCAACGCATCCTTCAAGTTTTGATGTCTATTCAAGTAATGAAGCAAGATTTTAGATCAAGCATATTTACCAATCACATTAATTTCTTTCTTCTAAGCTTATTGATGATAAACAAATTATTAGAGGACTTCCCCCCCCTCCGAAGGTATATTTGAATGCTTCTACCTTAGAGGGGATTATTTCAAACTCCAATATTCAGCTCATTTTTTAGACTTTGTACATCATTTCATTATATTGTCTTATTAACACTTTTTGTTAAAATGATTTTTGCATTTATTCTACGCTAAAGCTTTTGGCCCATTCAGCGACCCTCCGACTACTTTCTTCTTCTGACAAATCTTCAATCCGAGTCATAATAGACCATCTTACTCCAAAAGGATCCAAAATACTTCCGAATCGATCACCTGAAACAAAGTTTATAACCGGTTCCCTTACTTTTGCTCCTCTTGATACCGCGTTTTCAATTACCTGATCAACATTATTTACGTAAATTCCTAAAGAATAACATGCATTGTCTTCATCTGGCGGCAAGGCCAATTGATATGCCGGATTAGCTGCCCCCAGTTGCAAAAAACCATTTCCAAAATCTAATTCCGCATGAACAATCATTTTATTGCCATTTCCATCAGGATGTTCGGTAATATCCTTCACCCTTGCATTGAAAACAATTTTATAGAACTCTATTGCTTCAGAAGGATCCTTCACTGTTATAAATGGGGTAATAGATGTAACACCATTGGGTGTACCATTCTTTGTATATTTACCTGATACTGCCGTATATTTTATGTTTTCAGTCATTTTTACTCCTCCTTTAAATGATTATACATATCAATTTTATGCTTATACCTTCATTGGATTGCTGCAATCATTCAGTTTGATGTCAGACCGTCTTTTCAATTCTCAGGGTAACTGTTTTTGATGAGGCTGGCCCTATAATATCATCCCGAGTTCAATTCGGCAGTTAAGTATTCCCCCAGTCTGCCATTGTGTAAAACGCATAAAGGTATAACATATCATTCATTTGAAAATTCTCCTTATCTTACAATTTATCAAATGATACCAACCATCTCGGTAATCAATGATTGTCATCATTATAAAATAACTTCACTGACATCTACTGTCAGTGAAGTTATTGAATTTGATAATACTCCATTAACTCCGACACAACATCAACAAGTTTGTCCTTCAAACTCTGTGGTTCGATTACATGAATGGATTTTCCGTAGGATAGGAGAAAATATGGGATATATGTATGAATTGATTTTTCCTCAAGTAAAAAGATTGCTTGATTTGTTGTCCGCTCTTTCAGATGATGTCCCAAAAACCAATGCAGACATAAGTCATCTAATGACTCTGACCTGCCTCCGATAATTAAAGGAATTAACCCATCCTTGCCCACTAAATCAGGTAACAAATTTTGCATAAAAAATTCACGGGCTGAAAAAGCTTTGGAACGCTTAAATCTTATTTGAGTACGCTTGATCTGTAGAATCCGTTCTACCCGAAAGCTGCGGATCTCATTCCTTAGGTGGCAAAATGCAATAGTATACCATTTATTGTTCCAGTAAACCATTCCATAAGGGTCTATCACCCTATTCTCGGGTTGTTCTTCATGGCTTGTTCGATAATCAATTTCTACAGAGAATTCGTTTGCTACAGCCTGCTCCAATTCCACCAATGCCGGCTGAACGGAAGGGTCTCCCATGCGGTTTATAACATCAAATCCGGCTAAATGACGACTAAGTATACTTTCCTGCTCCTGATTCGAATACATTTTCAATTTTGATGTCGCATTGCCTAATGCCTCACTCAAAGGGTATCCAGCTTCTTTTGCAAAAACAGCAGCTTGAAGAAGCGCCTTTTTTTCTTCAATATCAAATAGCAGGGGTGCTTTGATAAAATTATTCAGCAAGCTATACCCGCCATTATGACCTGTGTCGGATATTATAGGCACTCCACTGGCACATAGTGCATCAATATACCGATAAACTGTCCTTATATTTATTTCTAACTTTTCGGATATTTGTTTTGCAGTCATTTTTATGCCCGAATTCAGCATCCATAGAATTGCTAGCATATTATCGTTTTTTGGCATAACATGTACCCTCATCTATTTTAATTTATTAAACATCTTTTTATCTTATCAAGGATAACAATAAATTATTAGCTTTGCGAATCGCATGCATCCTTATTGATCAATCTTTCAGCCTATCCATCCTAACGCAACATTCAACGTGACTCGTCTGCCCTATCTTTTCAACTTCCTTGAGCGGCACTGTCACATCTGTTTTTGTACCATCAATTTATGCGATCAGTGATTTTATCTAAAGCTTGTTTCAAGGGCAATTTAGTTGATAATCGTTAGACAAACATCTAATCGGCAATCGGACTATGTTCTTGACCTTTACGGTAATCGGTACAAGTTCTTGTCCCTCGACACCAATTCATATTCTGGTTCAACTAACCTGCCCAATAGCTTAAAAGGCTACCGATCTACCGGCAGCCTTCTATCTTTACGCTATAGATCTGGTTGTTGAGCTATCGTTTCTCGTTAGTTCAATCGTGTTTTTAGGGGCTGACTTCGAATCGGCATACTTAGTTCTTTTCTTTGAGCCTCACGAATTTTTTCTAATTTACTTCTTGTATCTATTCGATTCCTACTCCAATAGCGGGGGCAGCAAATCGCAGCAACTACGATTGGATAATCCGCTCCGCCTCCAAAGCATCCCAGTTCGGCGTAGGCACATCCGACCTGGTCCTCAACTCGGCGAATGTGTAATTCAACGCATTAAGCTCCACATCCGTCCCATCAATCAACCGACTAATCGGGAGCAAGAAGAAAAGCTTTAGGGCCCAGCGAACTAAGCGTGGATACCGGATAATCCAAGATGCTTGACCCACCGGGGTCAGCGGGTAACCCAATGAATCCAGTACGTGAAAGCCCTCCCCCATCGCCGCCACCAACTGACGCAATCTCTTGTCGTCACGAACAACCTGTTTCATTTGGAAGCCATGGAACAGAATGACCATGTTCATTGGCACGACTAACACCATGTGATTTTTTAGCCAGTCATCGATCTGATCATGATAGTTGAGCTTGTACTTGGTTCGCTTGAATACCTGCTCCAGCAGGGAGCGGAACGGAATGGGGCTGTTCAATCCCCCGATGATCATCTGCCCATGGCCGCCACGGATGCAAATGACTTGCCCATCGGCACGAATACCAGCGGTAGTCTGGAATCCAAATGCGACCTGCTTGGGTGACCGCCCAGCCTTCAAATAGTCCTGCATAGCATAAGTATCCATATTGTTGCCAACCAGTATAATATTGCGGCTATCGTTGTTCGCGAGGATCGGCAGCACAGCCCCAAAGTCCGAATATTTCATCATGACGAAGATCAAGTCATACAAGTCACCAGGCTCAAGTGTACGAATCACACGAACCGGATCGAAGGTTGTCTTGCGCTGAAAGTAATGCCGGATGACCACTCCCTTCTCTTCCAGTTCCTCCGCTCGCTTTCCTCTTGCCAACACGGTCACATCATGACCGCCCCGTACTAGGACGTGCGCTAAATAGCTTCCCTGCACACCTGCTCCGTACACAAGTATGTTCAATATAGTCCCCTCCCCATGCAATTAACAGATGTTGAATATATAACACCTGTGTACTACAATCAAGGTATCATTGGAACTAAAGCAAGCGCAATGGCTAATCGTAACTGCTTTTGTTGAGAAATGAACAACGAAAGCTGGATATGTTCAAGAAAGAGGGGAAAAACATGGATCGACGCATCGAGCGATCAAGACAAATGATTATGCAAGCGTTCATCGGGTTGTTGGAGGAGCAGGATTTTGAGAAGATCACCATTCAAGGGATTGCGGATCGGGCCAATGTCAACCGCGGAACAGTCTATTTGCATTTCACAGACAAATATGACCTGCTGGAACAGAGCGTGGAGACGTATCTGATGATGCTTGTTGACAGCTGTTTACAGGAGGAAAGAGTAGCCACTGAACTATCCCGGGAGCTGCTGATTCGTGCGTTCACGTATCTGAAAGAGCATGCATCGATCTACCGCGTGTTGATGACCAACAAAGGCAGTCCAACTTTCAGACATCGTATGACACAGTTCATTAAGGGAAATATCACCGTGGTGGTGAACTACATGAATCTGGAAACGGGTATCCATCGAGATGTGATGGCGCAATTCTTATCTATTTCCGTTACGGGGTTGATTGAATGGTGGATCGTCGAATCCATGCCGTATACGCCAGAAGAGATGGTCGAACAGATGACTAAGATACTGGAAGCACGGCTGCAGCTATGGTGAACTTAATTACTAATCCAAGTATAACATCGTCGTTGCAACTAACCTGGCATTTAGTTGAATAGCGACGAATTCTAAAGCTGATCCGTCGCCATTACAAACTAAAAGTATCGTCGATAAAGTTCTCTCCGACGTTCGCCGCGGAGTTGTGCGTAGACTTGAGTGGTCGATGCCTTCTCATGACCGAGCATTCCTTGAATGAAATCTAATGGAGCACCATTATCAAGGAGTTGGCATGCATAAGTATGTCGAAAGCGATGCGGGTACACATTCACTTCAAGTTCTCCCCGATCTGCAAGCCGTTTTATTGCCCACCTAATCGTAGGTATAGCCATTCGTTTTGTTGGATGCGTATCGGTAACAAATAAGGCTTTGCAGGAATCCTCACGGCTGGCCAGGTACTTCTTTAACCATACTTTGCACTCTGTCGTAAAGTAAACTTCTCTTTGCTTCGATCCCTTGCCATTTATGATTGCTGAGCAGTTCTCCCAGTTTAGGTCTTCGATGTTGATTTTTTCTACCTCCCCAACCCGGCAGCCGGTGCTGTAGAGAAACTCAAGCAGTGCTCTTTCCCTGAGTGACTGACATGAGATTTTCAAGTGTATGACGTCTTCCTCAATCAAAAACTTAGGAATGCGCTTATCTAATTTGGGTTCTCTTAATTTTAGAGAAGGATTTGAAGTCAGATACGTCTCTTCATAAGCATACCGGAAAAGAGAACGAACAAAACGAATTCGATGACCAAGGCTGTTTGGCTTCAAACGAACTGCTTGCTTTGCCAAGTACTCCTTCAGTATGGTTAACGTTACCTCTGTGACATCGAGATTGCCTAGCTCCATCACTAACATCTTGTGCTGTAAGGCGTATTCTTTTAATGTTTTTGGACTGAACCCTTGAATGCGTTTGTCAGCCTCATACAAACTCCACAACTCATTTAAGTTCATAACAAAACCTCCCTTTAGAAGCTATTAAATCTAGTTTGCTTCTAAGGAGAGGTTTTAATCTGCCCGCTGTATTAAACTAGCGTTTCCCGTTAGTTCAATCCATGATCGTCGTCTATTATCCATGAAAACTCTTTAGCAATCGAGCTTGCAATTCCAGAAATCGCTAGTTCTATAGTGTCATCAATGTATCTGGGCACATCGATTTCAATTAAATTCACTTCTTCAATACCATTAAGTGTGTTAAATGCGTAACTCCCATCTGGGTTTGCAGGGATACCTGTTAATCTTACAAGCTTCCCATTGATTTCTTTACAAAACGTGAGGTGACTAATTTTTGTGAATCCCACATTACGAGTTAAGTATTGCTCCAAAACCATCGATTTTATTTTTTTTGTGTAATCATTGGAATGGACGCTTATATAATCAAACATAAATGGACCTCTTTCACCTTTATAGTATGTTCTCAAAGCTAGCTTCCATTATAAAAATACATGCTTTACTTAATTCAGGATGGGAACAGGATAATCCCCCTCTTTATTGCTTTTTTCTTGAACACCTGCGATGCAAAATCGTGAATCTGCTGAATTGAATCCCTATCACCATGTTCATAACATGCGATGGTCATATTAAGACATGTTTCCCTCTGTTAGCTGCAGTCCTCTTTAACTGTTACTTCATCATTGTTAATGGTCACCTTGGATGATCCCGACAAAAACTCTGTATAAGAACATACCGCCACTCTCTGAGCGGAGCTGCCCTCTCTGGAATCGGTATACTCCAGGTAAATCCCGCCTTCACCCGAGAGATGGAGATCGGGTTTGATCGTTATTTTTTGGCCGCTTTTGATCTCTTTACCCAGCTTATCCTTCGAGCCACTGGCTATAATCTGTCCATTGGAAAACCCCCTAATGACCCCCGTCTCCACCGACCCCAGATCATAATCGGAGCGGTTATCTACGGTTACCGTGAAGCTGCGGAAGTGGTTGATAAGACTGAATAAATCTGAGCTTCTTACCGCAACCACACCCATGATTCCAATCAAAATAAATGCCGTGCTTATTGTTATTATAATAATAGCTCTCCTGTTTCCTCTCATTTTCCGATTATCTCCTTTATAGAAAGACAGGATATATCAGGAAAATGTTACGTATTTCTTTTGATCATTTATCTTTAGTGATTTCGCCTGGACAACTCACTCCGTCCCCCAAAGCCTCTCCACTCCCTTAAGCTCCATCCCCTGAAACTCCATCCGGTATATATCCGGTTTGGATGTATTCCACAGGAAGTCCAACCCATACGACGGGTCAAAATAATTCATCATCAAACACATAACCATGCCATGGGTGCCGATAGCAATGCATTGTCCTTTATGAGTCTTCAAAATTTCATGTATCACACGTATGGCCCGTTCCTGGCACTCCCGACTGGACTCTCCTCCGGGTGAGGTAAAATCCGGGTCTGCAAACATCTGCCTGAGTATGGTATGCAGCTCTTGATCTGTCCAGTTGTGATATTCGGGTGAGAAAAGAATCTCCCTGAGATCTTCTACGCTATGTATTTCCTGCTCCAATTCCTGCGCCAGCCCGGCTATCGTCTCCACTGCACGAGTGTAGGGACTGGAATAGAAGGCATTCAGGCCTTCCTTGCGTAATAATGCGGCCACTGTCCGGGCATCCGCCTCTCCTTGAACCGAAAGCCCACGCGTCCGCTCCGTTCCTGCCGCTTTTGGAGAATCGCCATGCCTTACCATATAAATATAAGTTTTCATCTTTGTCCTCCCTTATTGCCTTGTCTACATTACCTAACACTACACTTTCTCCGACCCTCTTCAGTTTCCTCTAATCATACAAAACTAGGGACAAAATCACCCCTGGCGGGTGAATAACAACTCGGAGCTTAACGAGGCCCGGATTATTGTATAATAGGCAAGATTATCGTCATTTGGCTTGCTTAGAACCACATTGTTGTACAACGTGCGCAACTCTCGCCCATATAGCGTGGTTAAGACAATGGTTGACTGTGCGATTTGGCGTGGGTCCCTCTGCGGACACGATGAGGTCCCTTCACGATCTTCGGCTGATGCGGACAGGAAATCCGTTAATTGGAGAGGATTCGTCTATTCAGCAGGATAAACGGACAGAGATTCCGCTAATTGTCCCATCTCCCCTCATTCTAGGCTCAAACGAACGATATAACGGCTCCTGAGTCCGAATTCGCCAGGAAAGCAGACTTTTCCGCAAAATAGGATCTTCTCTGTCCGCTTCACTCCGCTGATGGAGCCCAATCCTCCTGCACCGCTATATCATCTGAAGCTTCCAGGATATCCATATTTTTCGCATTGCATCATTTCCTAAACGATAAAAAAGCCCTCGGGTAAGAGGACTTATTAACCAACCCTTTGATCTGCCGGACCCCTAACAACGGGCAGTATTTTTTACAATCCTATATCCCCCGCCGCATACCACTTCGGCATCAAACGCTCGAACCCGTCATGATCCTCCAGCACCCGGTGGATGGTAGCCAGCATCAGATCTGTCTCTTCCGGCTTCACTTTCTGTATCCAGACTACCGAGGAGATCAGACACATCGCCATGTAGAGAGAATACAGCTTCCAAAAGGACTCATCCGGGTCCTGATTCTGATGATAGCCGCGAATCTGGCCGATGCAGAACGGAATGCTTGTCTCTGTGCTGAACATCCCCACCTTCAGAAACTCATGCACAGGATCTCCCCAATCATAGCGGTTAAAATCAATCACTCCCGCGAGTTTGCCCCCGCTGACAATCAGATTCCCCACATGATAATCATCGTGCTGGAACAGATTGGGCCGGTCCCGCATCAGCTCCAGATGCTCTTCAATAAAAGAGAGCACCTGGGCATCCCCCTTGAACCTAATCCCCAGACGGTTATATTGTTCTACATACCGTTTATGCTTGGGCAGCTTACGGTCATACCAAGAGGACACGGTTCCCTCTGGTGCTTGATATTGATGGATCTTATCGAGCTCTTGCCCAGCCTGAAATCCAATTGCATACTGCTGCTCCACCGGATAATGAGGAAGCTGGTCGGCCCCATCTTCCCCCTCCACGTAGCTTAACACCATGTAGCCCCATCCTAGCTCCATCATCTGCCCAAACTCCAGTGGTCTGCTGCATAGGACGTTATATTGCTCCATGGCCTTCAACACTTCAAATTCCCGGCGCTTCACTTCAACCTGCGCCATGTCAAAGCTTCTCACCAGAACTTTTCCGTTCTCCAGCTGCACTCTGAATTTACGGTCCGTAGAGTATCCTTTTTTAATTTCAATGATCTCTGTAGCCCCTTGCAGACAAGGAATCTCCAGAGCCGTTAGCTGAGTTAGCTGCATGATCGTCCACCTCCTCCGTTGTTTACCTGGCATTCTTTAATCTCTTATTCGCCAACGGCCGATTGCTTACTAATTGCCGGGTCCATCGGACTGTACTGCCGCGTTGGCCATAACACACGCCCAAGACCGATACCCAATAAGCCAATCAGTACAATAACCATCCCGAAATTTACGAACACACGGCCCGGACCGGCTGCCTCCACAAGCAGTCCGCCAAGCAGTGGGGCAATAATCATCACCGCACCCATAAGTGTGCTCTGAATGCCGAAGATGCGGCCTGTCATGTGGGGCGGAGTTTCTTTTTGCAGACAGTAGTTAAACGTGATAATGAGCATGCCGTTGCCCAGCCCCAGCAAGAATCCCAACAGCAGTACAGGAACAACTGAGACTCCGGCAGGGAGCAGGCCAAGCCCTCCAATAGCGAGACCCAGCAGTATATATCCGCTTCCCAGCTTCCAGCCATAACCTGCGTCCTGCTTCAACCGGCCCATCCCCATAATCGAGAGAATGGCCCCTGCACCACACGCCGCCACCATCCAGCCAAGCATGGATTCCTCACTGGGCGCAAGCACCCGGAACAGACTGGTGAATTGGAAGTCGATCATTTGGATCGCCAAGGTGCCGATAAATCCGAACAGCATTGTGGCCAACAGCAGCCTGCTGTGCAGGATAAAGCTCCAGCCTTCTTTCCAGAGAGTGCCGAAAGGAATTTTCCCGGGTGATGGGGCCTCAGGACCACTCGCTTGATCCATGCGTTGGTGCACGTTACCCGCCTCTGCATCTTTGACAGTAAGGAGCAGTAAGTAGGAACATACTCTGAAGATTGCACACAACAGAATGCACCACTGCGGCGACAGCATGGACAACGCTACCCCTCCCAGAAGGGGACCGGCAATTTTGGAACCCTGATTCACGAGACCGTTGAGAGATGTAGCCTGAAGCAATTGGTCTTCCCGCACCAGGTTTCGTGTCAATGACTGTTGGGCAGGCACGTTCAAGGTAGAGATTGCCGAACGCACTGCAAGTAGTGGCAATAACCACAGCATATTCGGTGCGAACAGCACCAGAAGTGTCAAAACCGCAGCCAGCAGGTCACACATGCGCATCAGCGTAAGTTTGTTCAAACGGTCGGCCAGGGTACCCGCCACAGATCCGAGCAGAACATTGGGCAATGCGATCGCCACTGGAATCAGGGCGAGCATCAGCGGACTGGCCTGCCAGCGGTATCCCACCAGGACCTGAATCGCCAGTGCGTCGAACCAATCCCCAAAGGTCGCCGCTGCAAAAGCAGTATAAACCCGCATGTATACTTTGTTATGCAGTAAGCTGGAGCGTGGCTGTTGTGATGCCGTCATCTCATTTCCCCCATATCATCATAAACTCATGCTTAAACATGAGATTACTGTAACGGAGAAATGTCAGAGGATCATCAGAGGGAGTTCAAAGTCTTCCTCATCATTGCTTCAAGCGGTCCGATCAGCTTGCGGAAGCCAAACCTTTCCTGTTCTTTTTCATAAAGAACTCTGTATTTCTTCAGCAAAGCTCCGTCCTTAGGAAACAGATGCGAGAAATAACGGATCCGCAGCAGCGAATACATCCGCAGGGGGATAAATCCGGACCGGTCCAATACATGCAGCCCTTCATCCAGCAGCTTCTCGGCTTCCCGCCCTTCCCCGCCCCGTAATTCCCATAAGCCCTTTACTACTTTATAACTGCCAATTTCACGCAAAAAGGGCTTGGTCGTTAAACATTCATCTTCAATCTTCTCCGCTATTAGAGCTATCTCAGAATCCTCCGTTCCCTTTACAAGGTGCAGGAACATCTCCGTAATCGCTACCGAAGGAACAAAATTCTCATAATCGGGCTCAGCAATAATGGTATAGGTTAGTTGTAAGCGTTCCAGCGCCTTGTCCACCTGTCCTGCCAGCGCATACACATCCAGAATATTGAGGATCTTCATTTCCATATGTTGATTGGGGTGCAGCAGCTGTTGATCCAGCACCTGCTCGCAATACCGCAGACTTTTCTCAGGTTCACCCAAAAAGGCATGACACAATACCAGGTAATACATTCGCTCCGCTAAAGGCACCTCTTGGGTATACAGCAGCCATTCCAGATCCCCCTCCACAAAATGGATATATATCGAATAAAACGGGGCCAGCTCATAGCCGAGTACATCCTGCTGGCGGGCAAGGGCCAGCATCGAACGACCTTGGCCGTAGGTATGGTACTTGCCGAACACATCCCTTATCCGCTGATTCAGCTCGGGGTCACGCGTGGTTGGGTTCACTTCCACTGCGGAATCCATATTCCGCACCAGCAGGCTATAGCCGAATCCCCGAACAGTCTTTAGGACCAGCCCTTCCAAAGAAACCAGCTTCTTTCGCAGCCGATAAATATGGTCGTCCACGGTCCGTTCCACCGGGTATTCCAGCGGCCACACCTTATCCAACAGCTGTTCCCGGCTGAAGGTCTGCCCTTTGTTGCGGTATAAGAACTCAAAAAGGGCAAATTCCTTGGGCAGCAGTTCAATGGTTAAGCCTTCGGCAGTTACTTTAAATTCATTTTCGTTGAGCTCAATATACATCGCATAGCCTTCTTTCGCACGGTGTTACATGCCTCATTATAGCAGCAGGGGCAGGTGATGCTCCAGAGCAGATTCATGAAACAGTGAGCCTGCACCAAATAACAGGCCTGCCACAGTCGTTCTATCTTAAATTTAAAGTTCTATCGTCTCTATCCGTGCAACCAAAACTCTGCAGCACGCATCTTATACATAGAGGGAGGGGAGCCGCAGCTGAAAATCATAGAGAGATTACTGGCTAAAGATGAGTCCGCTCTCCGCCAACTGATGGATGAATACGGGGATATGCTGCTGCGGACAGCCTGCCTGCTGCTCAAGGACCGGCAGACCGCAGAAGAGGCTGTGCAAGACACTTTTATTCAGGCTTATGCCAAAATCGGACAGCTGCAGGACCCGGAACACCTGAAACCTTGGCTGATCCGAATTGTCATTAACCGCTGCCGGATGCGGCAGCGGACCTGGAGCTGGCGGAACATCTTCCCGGCTGCGCAGCATGTTGACCCGGTAAGCAATGATCCCGTCACTGCCGAGGCTGCGGAGGAGCTTTTTATAAAAAAGTGGCAGCATGGTCAGTTAACCGAAGCCGTGCGGAGTCTGGATTATATCTACAGGGAATGTGTCGTCCTTTATTATTTTCATGACATGAGTATCCGGGAAATTTCAGCCCAGCTGGATACGGCAGAGAATACCATCAAGTCACGGCTGTCACGCGGACGGCAGCTGTTAAAAAAAGCTTTGGCGAAGGAGGAACCCTTGCGATGAAGACGGAACGTGAGCAGATCAAACAGCGAATGGACGAAGAGCTTGAGCCGATCCGCTTCTCCGCGCAGGAGCAGGTGATCCGGCAGACGCACCCACGGGCCTTCGGAGCCCGCCTGTCGGCGCTCTGGAACCGGGAGATCGAGATTTCGCCAGGGCCACTGGGGGCGTTAAGTGTGGTTATTCTTGTGACCGTGCTGGTGATTCGCCCTTTGCAGACCGGACAGCCGAATCATCCGGGACCGCAGCCTCCTGCACACCGGGTGCTGATCGAAGCAGGCGGCAACACCTATTGGAAAGATATCTATGAGCAGGCGGTGAAACGGCATGAAGATTAGATTAAAAGTCAAACATCTTGTCCTGCTGCTTCTGCTGCCAGCCACTCTGCTGATCACTTTTCTTCTTACATTTAATCCCTCCCGGGCTGATCAGGAGAACCGTGCTGCCCTTTCTTCTGAAGGGTCTGCCCGTGAACAACTGCTGCAGCAGATCAACGCTGCCACCGGCAGCAGACGCATGGAGCTGATTCAGGAAAAGGTCTTGGATACTGCCCATAATGACTTTCCGTCCCGGTTCGATGTGTATATCGGAGCGTCTATGAGCCAGACGGGTTCCCGCCAGGAAGCGGATGTTTCTCCCCTGCTTCCTGAGGACCGGATAACACTGCTGGAAGAGTATATCCGCAAAGGTCCGGCAGATGCACGTATGGTGCGGGCCTTGAAACAATTGGCTACAGAGTATGCTGCTGCGGGGCAAAGCGGATCCATTGCAGAGGCCCTGGCCTCCGCCGGGGAACGGGTCGCCCCTTCCGCTCCCATCTCCCGTGAACTTACTCTCTACCGGGCAGAGCGGGCACTGGACCAGGGGGATATTGGCTTAGCAGCTTCTACTCTGAATCAAGCCGACACCTCCCGTTCACTTATGGATGCGGAGCAAGGGGGACGGTATGATGCCCTCTTGGGCCGTATCCTCTTTGCACAGGGCAAAGCCAAGGAAGCCCTGGATGTTGTGAGTGGCGGGCTCACAAGTTACCAAGAGTATTGGAAAACTATGGATAGCTCAATCTATAACGGAACTGAAGCAGCAGATAGCAGCGGATCGACCACGGAAATGCTGCTGAAATCATTGCAGACAGCGCTGAGATCGGCAATGGATATGGAGAAGACCCAGCCTGCTGCCGTATCGGGAACACTGAGACGCAGTGATGGCACCCCTATTCCGCGTGCAGGTGTATTCTTGCGGACAGAAAGCGAGGTCAACCATAGCGTGACCGATGCCGAACCGTACCGGATCGTTACGGATGAGCAGGGCCATTTTGAATTTCACGGGGTCATTCCGGGGTTCTACCAGCTTCATCTTGGACTGAGCTTCGAGCAGGTGGACGGCTATATCTGGCCTACACAGCCGGATGACTGGCTGGAGATCAAGCCGGGTGAGCAAGTGAACAAGGAGCTTGTCCTGCAGCCATTGCTGGAGCTGAAATCACCGGTTAATCAGGTGGCCCTTAGCGGACAGAAGGTGGATTTTGAGTGGGAAGCCGTAAAAGGAGCCGCTTATTACAGCCTCACCGGGCATATCTGGCCGAAGGACGGAGGGTCAAACGGCAGCGTGATCCGGGAACATATAGAGGGTAACCAAATATCGATTCCGGTTGACGAGCTGTACTATAAAAGTACAGGTATTTCCTACGGCAGCAAAGCTGACTGGCAATCGCTCGAACCAGCCTCTGTCCTGGGATTTATGAGCCCGGGCCACTTATCCTGGAGTGTGGACGCTTATGATGCAGAGGGAAATCTGTTAACCCGCAGCAACGGTTACAGACTGGATGAGGATACTATGGGCAATCTGCCTTTCTTCACCCTTCAGAAACGGACACTTACCGCCGCGGACCGGCTGCTGCTGGATCATAAACTGGATCAGGCCCTGGAGGCTTACCGCCAGGACTATGACATCAATCCGCAGGATATTCATGCCATGCATATGTTATACCGGATGAAGGATGCACGGGCCTCGATCAATGAGGATAAACAGGAAGAAGCGGAGACCCTGCCTCTGCTCCAACAACTGATGTTGCTTCAGCCGAACGAGGATTATGCCTTCACCTTGTCCCATTTCTTCTATAAACAAAAAGACTGGGTGTCATACAACAAGTATTATGCACAATATCTCCAATTAAGCGGGCAAGATCCCAATGAATATGTACGTTCGGTTCACGCCACTGCGCTAATGCAGCAAGGGAAGCTGGAGGAAGCCAGACAGCAGTTCGCCATTGCGCTGGAGCAAGACGACAGCCACCGGTTCATCGGCAGCTTTTTGGCGGCTGAGCTGTACGCAGGCGCTCCGCTTCACGCAGTACTGGAGCTTGCCGGGCGTTACCCCGATCACAGCTTTGGCGGCAGCGGCAACCGCTGGCCGCTGATGATCGGAAAGCTGATCTCAGCAAAGGCCCGGCAGCCGCAGCTGTTCGAGCAGCAGCTTCAGGAGAAGCTGCAATGGTACGCGGAGGGGCAAGAGGACCGGCTGGAGCAATGGATGGAACAGAGCAAAGACTCCGCGTTGAAGGCCTTTATGGAGGCAGTGCTTGCTGTGGGTTGATGGCCTCCTTTCCCCTTCGCCTGTTGAAACAAGCTGCCCATGATCAAAACGTAAAGGGGTGTCCCAAAGCTTTAAAATGGCTGCTTTGGACACCCCTTGTTTTTGGAGTAGGATGGACGCGAACGCTATCGCTTATCCACAATCGTTCTTCTAAAATCACAAAAAGAAATCGCCATAAATCACCCTTTCCCCTCCACCATTTCCCCAATCTCCCGTATCCGCTGCTGTACCGCTGCGATCTCGGCCATCAACATTTTACGTGCCTCTTCCGTCTCTGGAGCCTTGCTTTGAATCAGCTGTATCCGCCGCAATTCCAGCAAACCCCGCTCATCCTCACGGGATTGCTCGGTACCCGTCAGCGTCCGGCTCCGGTCCTTGGACATATATTCCTCATAGCTCCCAGGGAAAAACTGCGGCTCACCTTCGGGTCTAAGTATTACCAGCCGGTTCGCGACCCGGGTATGCAAGTAGCGGTCATGGGAAACAACGATTAATCCGCCTGGATACGCCTGAAGTGCCTCCTCCACCCGTTCCCGGGTATCGATATCGAGATAATTGGTCGGTTCGTCGAGTACCAGCAGGTTGGATTTGCCAAAATACAGTCTGACAAAAGCAACGCGGCATTTCTCGCCCATACTCAAATCCCCAATCTTCTTAAATACGTCATCCCGCCGGAATAAAAAGCACCCGAGAATTGTCCGCGCCTCCGCTTGAGTCATCCCCGGAAGCTCCAACAGACTGTCCAGAATAGTGGAGGACTCCTCCAGCGTGTCAAGCTCCTGCGCAAAATAACCAATCTTCGTCCGGGGATGAAGGCGGATCTCCCCCTGGTCCGGCTTCTGCATCCCGGCCATCAGCTTCAGCAAGGTAGATTTGCCAACCCCGTTTGGCCCAAGGAGGGCCAGCCGCTCACCCCGGCGGAGTGACAGATTAAAGCCCTCCAGCACAGGAACCCCCTGCGTATAAGCAAAGCCGATCTGATCCAGAGTGAGCAGGGTGTCTGCTTCAAAATCCCCACTCTCCAAATGCATGCGCAGCTTCGGTGTATCCCTGGGCAACTCCACCCGGTTCTTGTTCAGTCGTTCCAGCGCCGCTTCCTTGGCATGCAGCCGGGAGACATTTTTTTTCGATTTGGACCGCAAAAAATCATTTTGCCCTGCAGCCCTATGCGCTTGCTGAAACCATTCCGCATAACGCCGGATGCTCGCCAGCAGCTTCTCCTCTTCCAAGGCCTGTTTCCTGGCCTGTGTCTGCAGGGTGCGGGCTTCCACCGCTTTTTGCTCCCGGTATTGCGTATAACCGCCCGCATACCGGCGGCAGCCGTCCGCACCAAGCTCCAGAATCGCGGTTGCCGTCCGGTCAATAAACATGCGGTCATGCGAGACGTACAGCACAGTTCCCGGATAGCCGCACAACCACTGCTCCAGCCATTCCATGGTTTCCCCGTCCAGATGATTTGTTGGTTCATCCAGTATCAATAAGCGCGGTTCCCGGGCAAGCAAGCCCGCGAGCTGCACGCGTGTCTTCTGTCCGCCGCTCAAGGAATGGTATGGCGTATGCCACACGGATGGCGCAAGCTTCAGCTGCGCAAGGCTTTTCTCCGCCTTGGCTTCCCAGCCGTAGCCGTCCAGCTGCAGATAATGTTCGTAAGCCTCGCCATACGCGGCCAGCGCCGCTATGTCCTTTCCGCCAGCGGCCTGCAGCCTGAGGCTTAGACATTCGAGTCGGGTTTTGATCGCCCAGAGCTCATGGGAACCGGAGAGAACATACGCCAAGGCCGTTACATCCGGCCCGATCTCCAGCTGCTGATCCAGCATCCCCCATTCCTCCGGCGGCAGCGAGCGGTAGACGCTGCCTTCCTCAAATTCCAGACGCCCCAGCAATCCCTGGAGCAGCGTAGTTTTGCCGATGCCATTACGCCCGAACAACAGCACACGCTCGCCTTCCGCAATCTCAAAGGTGACGTCCGCGAACAGAGTAACGCCCTCCCATTCTTTCCGTACGTTTTTCACTTTAATAATGGTCATATGGATTCCTCCCCTTCGAATGAGCACAATAAAAAAACCGCAGCCAGCGGCCTGCGGTCGAATATCGTATGGAAGGGGAGCGATGCTTTGAATAGTCCATGCAAACAAGGCATCTGCAAACACAGAATAACCCTGTACAAGTGGACCTGAATTCAAATGAATAAGCAATCGCAGACTCCCCGACAGACACACGTATCCCTGACCATAACCGCCCAATAAAGGCGCTCCACAGCTTGTGTATATACACTTTCACAAGTTGGATGGTTGAGCTAGGAAACGTGTTAGTTATTCATCAGTCGGGAAGTCCTCCGTATTGTCCGTATTTGAATGTGTTCATTATACGGGATGTTTTCCAGCAAATGCAAGTCTTCTTGCATTTGTTTCATTTATTTCTTAATCACGGCTGTCTTGCTCCCTGCTTTCCACTCCACGTCCAGCCCCAGCAGAGCGGGCAGGCTGCCGAGCGGCAGCATCAGACGGTTATTCTCATCAAGGCTTGGGATCATGGTGACTGTTTTTCCGTTGACCGTTGCCTTTCCCGTCAAGGGTACATGCTTCACCGTCCGTCCAAAGGCAGTGATGATCAAGGCTCCGGATGCCGCATCACGCTGCAAGGTCCCGCCAAGTACAGCCACGGATTCCCGAAGCGGAACATATACTCTGGAATTCTTCAGCATAAAAGGGTCCTTCAGCTTGGTGGACACGCCATTAAGCATAATGCTTCCGGCAAAACTTTTGCTTCCCAGCTTATAGCCATTATTGGTTGCCAAGGTCTCCATACCCAGACTGGAGGTGGTAATAACCACCTTCGTATTTCTGGCTACCTTCGGATACAGCCAATGAATATCGTCATTATGCATGCGGATACACCCTGCACTTACATATTTACCGATGGAAGATTCATTATTATTGCCGTGAATGGCGTAGGTCGTTCCCTTCGTGCCGTTCACTTCCAGCCCCAGCCAGCGGTCGCCAAGCGGATTGGCCGGATCACCGCCGGGAATATTCTCTTTGTAATACGGGCGGTTTTTGACTTTAACCACAACCGGGAAGCTGCCTTCCGGAGTCAGCTCTTTCGACTTGCCGGTCGCTACCGGGAAGGTCTTCACCAGCTTACCATCGCTGAAAAAGGCCAGCTTATTGGTCTTCTTATTCACGATAATCAGGTCCGAGCTCGCAGCTTCTGCCGTCCCGGCTGTCCCACTCAAACACACAGTCAGCAGAAATACAAACACCAGCATCAGCTTAAGCAGCCGTGGCGCCTCCTTCTTAAAATCGTCGTTCACTGCATAGTTAATCATGATGATTCCTCCCCAAAGTTCTTGCTCCTCTAATCTATGTATCACTGACGCTTCCAGGCCCTGGGAAGTTGCACCTCAGCCTGTACCTTTTCTTATCACCTCGTCCGTCCGCCGTTGACTCAGAGATTGCAGAATCGTAACCTTCCTCTAATTTGTTGCATAAGTCTGCCGATGCACACAGATAATAACCTCGCTTGATATCCTAAACACTCCAAGGAGGACAACCACTTGAATCCAAATTTGTCGAGCCAGATTCAGCAATGCGAGCAAATTATTCAGCAACTGATGACTCAAACCCAGCAAGCAAGCCAAATGTATCAGCAACTGCTCCAGCAGGAGCAACAAAATGCCGTACAATTAGAGGAAATTGCCGGGCGTGAGCGCAAGGCTGCCCAAATAATCCAGAATGCCCTGCATGGACATCAAACTGCCATGCAGCAAATGCAGCAGATCTCGCAAATTTGCAGACAGCTGGAGCAAAGCACTCAACAAAGCGGGTTCATCCCCTCTTTTAACCCGCAGCCTTTCCAGCCTTCGATGCATTCCACCATGCATACTCCGATGATGCATTCCCCAATGCGTCCGCAAATGCACTCAGTTATGGGGACTTCCGACAACTCCGGATCCATGAATCAACAGCCGGGTTCAGGCATGAATCAATTCCGCCCCTTCCAATAAGTTAGGGCTGCGGCGTCCATAAAGGCGAACGGGTTCTCCCGCTCGCCTTTTGCCATACTTAGGGTGTCATAAGTTATTTGCCTACACCACAAGCTGTCCTCTTTTCTCCGCCAGGCTAATTGTTGCTTCCACCCCCGAGTTGAATTCAAGGAAGTCACTCTCCACCCCATCGCTAAAAATCACACCGTTCTCCGGCATCTGCGAAGTGATCTGCAGCGGACTGTCTCCACGAATCGCTCCAAAGACCAGATTCGCAGAAGTCGTCTTGCTCGGAAACGGCTCCCTCACCGTAAAATACAGATTTGGATCATCCCAGGCCTGGCGTTGCCCGGCTGGATTTGTTCCCTGCGTCTCTGCATGATAAGCAATGTCCATCTCAGCGCCTTCATACAGCTGGGCTGCCCCCCGGACTACACCGGCGGCACCGGCCAGCACACTCTTCAGCCAGCCGGTCGAGCCCATGCCGGTGGAGACAATTATTCCGCTCGAAGACTGCTGCTCCACGATTCCGCTCAAGCGCAGCTGATAACGCGCAGAGACATGGGTCTTGCGGCCAATGAACAGGTCGTTGACTCCGTATAAGCTCTGTCCGTCATTCAGCTCTGCCTTGGCCAAGGTCACTTCCTTGATGGGGCGGCTGCGGTGAAATACGTCCGGCACTACCAGCCGCAAATCCTTGACGGTGAAAGGCAGCAGTACGCCATCCCAGCGCTGCGGATCGGGGTTGACTCCGATCAGGGGCTGACGGTGCAGATATTTCAGCGTATTGGCGACCAGGCCATCCTGGCCCAGCACCACCACAGTATCCTCATCGCCAAAGATAAAGTTTGGCACATGCTCACGCTCCAGCAGCTGTACACGGCCAAGGGAACCCAGCTCCATTACTGCCGTCTCCACAGCATTCCTGTAGTTGCGGTCCTCGGCAATATAATCGCTGAAGTCCGCGCCTAACCGCTCAATATAGAACTGGGCCTGCTGGGTCGTATTATAACGGACCACAATTTCTTCCAGCCGGGTCTTGCGTTTAATCAGAATGAGTTTATTCTCCGATCCCCGTGTACTCATCTTCCTCCTGCTCCTCTCGCCGCCCCCGAACCGTTCCCGGCCGAACCCGACATTATGCCTTGCAGCAGATCCGGGGTAATATTCAGCTGGCCAATCTTCTCTGCATTTTCGGCAAGCTCCTGGAAGGCGATCGCAATCAGTTTATCCGGCTTCATCCCTACATTCGTCAATGCTTGAAGCACATTTGGCGACACACCCTGCAGCGCGTTCATGACCGCCGACAGCTCATAGGCCTTCGCATCCGCTTCCGCTCTTTTATTCGTCACGGTAAGTTCAATCAGCTCCTGCTTCTTCTCCTCAAGCGCGGTATCGAAGCTCAGCTGCTCTTCCTTCATTTCATTCTGTTTCTGCTTCACCGATCGTTCCGCATCCAGCTGCGTTTCCCGAATTTGCTTCTTTTTGGTCTCTACAGCAATTTCGGTGTTCAGCTCATTCTCCTTGACGCGCCTCTCCTGCTGGATCGAGGCATTCCGGCGTTCATACAGCGCATTGTCGGCGCTACGCAGAATCTCTTCCCGGGCCTGGGCTTCCAGTGCGCGTAGGGTTTCCTTATTCGGCACAATGGCCAGGATCGACAAGCCCATAAGCTCAATGCCAAGCTTCTCAATCTCCTCGTTGCGGGCAATTTCGGCCGTGATACTTTTGGCCAGCCGTTCGCTCGACTGAATCGCCTCACGCAGGGGCAGCTGCTCCAGCTGCTTTTTGGTCAGCACTTTGGCAATATTGATCACCCGCTGGGCCAGCTTGCCGGGATCATCCGAGAGATAGGTGTTTTTCTTCAGGTTATACGTGTAATTGAGGATCTGGGTGGTCTTGCGGTAATCCACGATCCGGTAAGTCAGCTGCCCCTGCACCGTTACGGTCTGATAGTCGTTCGTAATCTCTTCGAACATGAAGGGGACATCAATCGAGGAGACGGGTACAACCACCACCGAAGTAGTAGGCGCATAATAGTAAAAGGAAAGGCCCACACCCTCACGGACCACCTTACCGTTCTTGACCTTCAGCACATAATCACTGGGTTGGAATTTCACGAATTTCCATCCGAACATGATCAAAACCTCCTGTTATTAACAATTTGTTATTAACAATATATTAACATGTATTTTTGATATTATCAAGATGTTAATAAGAAATTAAATGCATGTTTCACTCTTTGCACAAAATCTATAAGCCGCTTGCCCGGATCTGATTATTCTGGCCAATGCGGACGAGGTGCTCTACAGGAAGATTTCCGCGGTTGCGCCAACACTTACCTTCAATTTCTTTGCCCCCTTGAAGAGCGTATGCATACCCTGGGTCGCTGGTTGGCAAAGAGCGCGAAGCCGCCGGGTGGCTGCAGACTTTCGCAAGCAAAAACGCCGCCATGTGGCAGCGTCTTTATGCCGATGTCCTGTTACCCACCGAAACAGCCACCGTGCTGTTCCACGACCACGGCTCCCTGCTGTTCGTAATTGGGCGGCATCGGTTTCGCTTCGGCTCTTTATGGCGCCTATGGATTTCAGCCTGCGGGCAGCGTGAAGAAGTTATTAGATGAAGGAACCGCATATATGGATCAGCCGGTGCATATTCGATTCGCAGCACCAGTATGCCTTATTCCTTCACTGCTTCAGAGAACCGGACCAGCAGGCCCTCACCGTCCGGCTCCACTGAATACCTTCCTTCCGAACCCAGCAGGCGTAGCGTCAATCAGATCACAGGTCCTGGCGAGCCAGTCATCGAGAAATTCCTCGTTTGGGGGCAAGACGGGCAGCGGATAGGCCAGATCCCCATGACAGGG
Organism: Paenibacillus albidus; assembly: GCF_014644435.1. Classification (GTDB taxonomy): domain Bacteria; phylum Bacillota; class Bacilli; order Paenibacillales; family Paenibacillaceae; genus Paenibacillus_AQ; species Paenibacillus_AQ albidus. The sequence continues at coordinate 21,536 of NZ_BMKR01000030.1, forward strand.
CTGCGCGGACCCGTATAGCTCCGCATAACGCGGGTCCTGCACCTCCGAAGCCAGGTCTCGGCCGCCATTATAATACCATCGGACTCAGACGGACTCAGAATCCGCTATTTTGCAAAAACAGGCTCTTTCCCATCCCGGACGGACTCAGAGGACCCTATTTGCCATAAGCGTAAGAAAAATGCCTGGAAAGTAAGCAAATAACGGCTTCTCAGTCCGCCAAACCTCAGAAGAATATCTTTTAGACAATATAGGGGCCAGTGAGTCCATGACCAACAGGTCCCTGCTTGACAGGGACGCATAAATACCTCCAGCGGCTATCTATTCTATTGGCAAGCCTATTCCCAAAAAAAGAGGAGCCTCTGCGGCCCCCCTTGTCTCCTACAATTTAATTTTCAACACAATCTTGCGGACAGCTTCCTTCATCCCCGCTTCAATCCCGGTCATATGCCCGTCCTGCGGGTAGCAGATGACCACATCGCCCGGCCCGGCCACAACTGCCGATAGTAGCTCCCCGCTCAGAAAAACCGCATCCTTCTCCGCATTATATTCCTCGGTGACTTGAAGCCGTTCGATGGCGGAATACCCAATCCTCTCCGTGCCTTCCAGAATGTAATGAACATCCAGGTTGACCCGATGCGCTTCCCAGAAGCACTCCCCGGCAGCTTTTGTCTCATATTCATTCACAAAATAGAACAGCTCTTCGTTCACGGAATGGCGTCCGGCAGCCAAACCCGTAAAATCGGTATCTCTCAGGAATTGCAGCCCTCTCTTCAGCTTATCTCCAAAAGCGGCCTCATTCTCCAGCAGATGGTTCAATGTATCCACGATCATATCAATTATCCCCCTTCATCAGTTGCGCTGAGCGCATTGCACAGGAACAGGATAGATCACAGCAGGTGGCGCAGTCTATAACGAAATTCACGCTGCTCTTTTTATTAATGCTTAAAGTTATTCTTGTATGGGGATCATGGCAATGTTCAGACTCTCGCTCTCTATCACAATCGCCGTCAATCCGTTATCCGTCCGCGTCTCATGCCACTCTCCCTGTTCCCAATATGCAGCATATCCTGCTCGGATGGATACTTCGGGCCCATCGCCACCCCTAACCCAGCCTCCTCCGCTGACCACCAGGAATAGCTGCGGGACTCCCGCCTGATGCCACCCAACCCGTCCGTTCTCTCCCAAATACATACAGCCTATGTGTGGAGTAGATGCCTCCGAGAGTATTCTCGACATATGGAGCTCCCGGCTGCCGAAGGCTTCGATTGCTTTGCCCGCCTCTTGGGTGAACTGATAAATCTTCATCGGCTTAGTCTCCTTTCACAGCTGCCGGCTGAAGGGTGACCTTCCCGGCATCCAGACTCTTAATGATCGCTAAGAGGAAGGTTTCGGCTAAGCTGTTCTTTTTAATATTCCGGGCCGCCTCTTCAAAAGTAAACCACGCTGCATCATCCACCTCTGTCCTGTCCATTCTGCTTAAATCTTCCGAATCCGCAACACTTATAAAATTCAGCATCAGCGTGTTCGACGGTTCAAAATATAGGCTGCGCATATATTGGTAGGAAATGATGTCGAGCCCCACCTCTTCCTTTACTTCGCGCACAACCGTGCTTTCGGCATCCTCTCCTTTATTCACATAACCTGCCAGCAGAATATAATCAGGCCGGTTATACTGCTTAATTAAGAGAATCTTATTCATCTCTTTGTTTAATACGGCTGTGCTTACAGCCGTGCTGAAGACGGGAAATCTAAAGCTTCCGCACGCCTTGCAAAAAGGGACCTCTCCTTCCCCGTTACAATCCTTAAGCAGCAGCTCTGTTCCACATTCGTGGCAATATTTCACGGGAATCTCTTCTTTCTCTCTAAAATGGGCGGCCCCGCAAATTCATAGGCCCGACCCTCTCAGTCTAGCGTAATCCTTCCTCTGAATACAATGATCCGGCACCTAATTTGACTCCCCTAACTCCAAATGATAGGGTAGTTTTGAAGTCAATTTTTTCCGGGAGGGATCTATTGTGACGGAAGTGAAACTTAGCATTGGATATGACGAATTTGAAGCAGGGCAGAGGATAGGCTCCGAGATCGAGAAATTAAGCAGCAGCCCTGAAAGTGCGGCACTCAGCAGCCTGATTATCGGCGATTGGGGACAGGCTTACGAGAACAGCGCGGAGGAAGTGGTAGCAGCCCTGGTCAAGCACAGCACCAGTTTTCCGGCTCTGCGCAAGCTTTTCATCGGCGAAATGGACTACGAGGAATGCGAGATTTCATGGATTACCCAAAGTGATCTGTCGCCGCTTCTGGCCGCATACCCGGAACTCCAGTCGCTTACGATACAAGGCGGCAATGATCTCAGCCTCAGCGAACTGAAGCACGACAAGCTGGAAGAACTGATTATTATCACCGGCGGTCTGGGCAAAAGTGTACTGGCAGAGATCGCCGCCGGCGAACTGCCAAATCTGCGCAAGCTGGAGCTGTATCTCGGTGTCGATAATTATGGCTTTGATGGCAGCCTTCAGGACATTCTCCCTCTGACCGAACCCGGAAAGTTCCCGAAACTTACCTATTTAGGATTAAAAAATAGCGAAATCGAAGATGAGATTGCCGCAGCTGTAGCGGATGCACCTATTCTGGACCAGCTTGACACGCTGGATCTATCCCTCGGAACCCTCAGTGACAAGGGTGCGGAAGCGCTGCTGGCCAGTGAGCGGATCAAAAAACTTAAGGCGCTGAATCTGAGTCATCATTATATGTCCGCTGAGATGGTCGCCCGCTTGCAGAGCAGCGGACTGCCCGTAGATGTCAGCGACAAGCAGGAAACCGATGACGACGAGGACTGGCGTTATCCGTCCATTACGGAGTAACGCTCCCTTGCGCCCGCTGATTGTCTTCGGCAACCCCGGCGACAAGCGGACAGGCGGCATACAGCAGGCGCGGCAGCGGCTGGGCCAGCCGCCTGCCCTTATTGTTCCGTATGCCGGGCTGCTGGAAGGCCGCACGCTGGAGGAACTGCTCGCCGCGCAGCAGCGGGAGCTGCCTTGGGCCGCGGCAGGCACCGCTCCGCCGCTGCTGCGGCTGGACTCTCCGGGCGGCAGCTTCGAGACCGAGCAGGCTCTGATCGCGCTCGGCTCTTCGGAGGCTGGGGATGTTGACGATGGCCTGCATCCTTTCGGCGCCAGACCCGACCCCCGGCCACTGGGCCTGGCAGCTGCCGGGCGGCTGAAGCCGCAACCCGGTGTGCTGCACCACCCGTCCCAGTGGTTCCGCGGCTACTGCCGGATGCTGGCCCGGCTCCAGCGGGAAGCTGCCGACATGTTCCCGCAGGCCCTATGGATCAATGACCCGGCGGAGATTGCCGCGATGACCGACAAACGGCGGGCCCAGCAGATCCTGGCTGGCAGCGGAGTGCCGATTCCCCGGCCCTTGGAGGGTGGGCATGGGCCTGCAGATTATGCGTCGCTCCGCGAAGCCATGAGCATGCAGCGGATGCACCGCATCTTCATCAAACTGGCCTGCGGCTCAGCCGCGTCGGGTGTGATTGCCTATCAGATCAACCCAACTACCGGGGCCGAAATCGCCATCACCACGGTCGGAGTTGAGGACTATATTACCCGGCCCCCGCTCTACTACAATTCCGGCAAGCTGCGGCGCTACACCGACACCGCCTCCATCTCCGGCATCATCGACTGGCTGTGCCGCCACGGCGCTTATGCCGAGCAGTGGATCCCCAAAACCGGACCGGACGGCAGGTCCTTCGATGTCCGCCAGCTGGTGGTCAACGGGGAAGCCTGCCATGCCGTCGCCCGCGTCAGCCGCACGCCAATCACAAACCTGCATCTGCGCAGCAAGCGGATGTCCCTTGCGGAGGCCGGGCTGGGCGAAGAAACCCGGTCGCGCATCAGACGCACCGCTGAGGCGGCACTGGCTGCTTTTCCCCTCTCCGCCATAGCAGGTATCGACGTGCTCGTATCGAAGAACTCGCAGCAGCCCTATGTCGCCGACGTGAACCCGTTCGGCGATTTGCTGTACGAGGTTGACTACCGGGGGTACGGCACCTATGAATGGGAGATGAAGGTGCTCGCCGGACCATTAAAGGATGGATCACCATGACAGACATGAACACCATTGTCGGCACCCACGACATTGTAATGATTACACTGGATACCCTGCGTTATGACGCTGCGGTCCTGGAGGAGGCCAACTGCCCGAACCTGTGCGGAACCGGCCCCTGGGAGAAAAGGCATACACCCGGCAGCTTCACCTATGCCGCGCATCATGCTTTTTTCGGCGGCTTTCTGCCAACGCCGGCAACAACGGATAAGTCGGAGCATATCCGCATGTTCCATTCCCGGAATACCGGCCTGAAGACCCACCCTCATACCTGGCTGTTCGACACGCCGGATATCGTCTCCGGCCTGGCGGCCGAGGGCTACCGGACGGTATGCATCGGCGGCGTGATTTTTTTCACCAAAAAAAATCCGCTCGCCCGCGTGCTGCCCGGCTACTTCCAGCAGAGCTATTGGCGGATGACCTTCGGCGTCACCAACCCGCGCTCCACGGAGCATCAGGTGAACCATGCCCTCAAGCTGCTCGCGGGAACACCGCTTACGCAGCGGCTGTTCCTGTTCCTGAATGTTTCGGCCATTCATGGACCGAATTATTACTTTCTGCCGGGGGCCCGGAAGGATTCCGTCGACAGCCAGCGGGCGGCGCTCCGTTATGTGGACGGCGAGCTGGGCCGGCTGTTCGAAGCGCTGCGCGCACGCGGTAATCCGGTCTTCTGCCTGGCCTTTTCCGACCACGGCACAGCCTATGGCGAAGACGGCTATCAGGGACACCGGCTAGCCCATGAGACGGTCTGGAACGTCCCGTACCGTGAGTTCATCCTGTAATGGGAGCCTCAACAGGCCATTTTAGCTTGAAGTTATTCCGAAAGGAGAGAGTACTGTTATGACGTCACCGCTACATCCTCCGCTCCTCCATAGGGAAGATCTATTGTCCCTCTCCGGGGAGAAAGTCCGGCAATGGAAAGCGGACATTACCGCTTCACCTTACCGCTCTTATCTGTACTCCTATCCGCATAAAACCGCCTACGGCGACCTTCAGCCGCCGCTGCCGCTTGCCGAATTGTGGCAAAGCGAGCCGGCGGAGTCTTTTTTCCTTTATATGCATATCCCGTTTTGCGGCGCGCGCTGCGGATTCTGCAACCTGTTCACGCTGCCGGACAAACGCGCCGATGTGCACACCCGCTACGTGGACGCGCTGGAGCGCCAGGCACGGGAATGGTCGGCGTTCACCGGGCATAAACCTTTTGCCCGCTTCGCCATCGGCGGCGGTACGCCCACGCTGCTTGCAGCGGATCAGCTTCGCCGCCTGTTCAGCATCGCTGTGGACATCATGGGGCTGGACACCGGCACAACCTCCATCTCGGTGGAGACTTCGCCCGAGACGATCTCTGTGGAGAAGCTGGATATTCTGAAGGATGCGGCGGTAGACCGGGTAAGCATGGGCATCCAGAGCTTTGTGGCTGCCGAATCGGCGGCGATCTACCGTCCGCAGCAGCCGGACGAGGTCTACCGGGCGCTTGAGCTGCTTGGCCGGTACGATTTTCCGGTTCTGAATCTGGACTTAATCTATGGCCTGCCTGGACAAACCGTGGAATCCTGGGTGTATTCGCTGAACCGGGCGCTGGCTTATGCGCCTGAAGAAATCTTCATTTATCCGCTGTATACACGGGAGCATACCATCGTCAAGCCGGATACGATCCGCCTGCAGGAAGATATCCGTATCGAGTGCTACAACGCGGCCTGCGAGCTGCTTGAGCAGCACGGCTACCGCCAGTATTCGATGCGCCGGTTCGCCAAGGAGGCGGCCGGAACGGACAAGCCGATCCTCGATTACAGCTGCCAGGAAGAAGGCATGGTTGGGCTGGGTTGCGGCGCACGTTCCTATACCCGGAATGTTCATTATGCCTCACGCTACGGAGTCAGCCGCAAAGCCACGGAAAGCATCATCGCCGACTATGTGGCAGCCGAACATTATGATACTGCCGATTATGGCATTATGCTGAGCCTCGGGGAGCAGAAACGGCGTTTTATTCTCAAAGCCATCCTGCACAGTGAAGGTCTGGCGCTTACCGACTATAGCGGACGTTTCGGAACAACGGTCTGGCAGGATTTCCCAGAGCTCGCCCTGCTGCCAGCTTCGGGTCTTGCCCGGGAAACGGATGGCGTGCTGAGACTGACTCCGGAAGGGCTGGGCTACTCCGACTCGATCGGTGACTGGTTCATCTCCGGTGAGATTCGCGGCCGCATGGAAAGGTTCGTCCTGCCATGAAGGCCGTGCTGTATTACCGGGGTTCCCTTACATCCTGCAATTATGACTGCCCCTATTGTCCTTTCGGCAAAACAAGGGACAGCGCCGCCACACTCGCCAAAGACCGCGAGGGCGTGGAGAGGTTCGTGCAATGGGCGGGGGAACAAGGCGCTGCGGGCCACCGGCTGTCGATCTTTTTTAATCCGTATGGAGAAGGTCTCATTCACCGCTGGTACAAAAAAGCGCTGGCCGACTTAAGCGCCATGGACCATGTCGACAAGGTCGCTATTCAGACCAATCTGTCAGCAGATTTAAGCTTTATTTCAGAGCTTCAGAAAGAAAAAACCGCCTTCTGGGCCACTTACCACCCGGGTCAGGTGCGGGAAGAGACATTTTTGGCGCAATGCCTGACCTTGCACCGCCATGGAGTTCCGTTCAGTGTGGGCAGCGTGGGCATCCGTACCGCTTTTGCAGCGCTCTCCTCGCTGCGGGCAGTTCTGCCGGAGGATATCTATCTGTGGGTAAATGCCTACAAGGACAGGCCGGACTATTATACCGCCGAGGATCTCGTTTTCCTCAGCGGGATCGATCCGCATTTCGGCCTAAATGCCAGAGATTATGAAAGCCTTGGCCAAGCCTGCCAGGCGGGCAGCAGTGTATTTTATGTTCAGGGTGCCGGACGCGTCAAACGCTGCTACAAGGACAGAAGCGTCATCGGCAACCTGTACCGTGACGGTCTGGAAGGCCTTTCGGCCAAGCGGGCCTGCCGCATGAACCTGTGCGATTGTTATATCGGCTATATTCACATGCCTGGACTGGAGCTGCATAAGGTCTACGGCTCGGGCCTGCTGGAGCGGATTCCTTATGGAGTGCCAAGCCCATGAGCCGCCGGAGCAAACAAGCACCCGTCCTGTGGCTGACCGGCCTCTCCGGGGCCGGCAAGAGCACGATCGCTTCCCTGCTCACAGAGAAGCTCCGGGAGCAGGGACGGGCCGTCGAATGGCTCGACGGCGACGAGCTGCGCAGCAGCATCTGCAAAGGCCTCGGCTTCAGCCGGGAGGACCGGATGGAGAATATCCGCCGGGCTGTATACATCGCCGGACTGCTTAGCCGCAATGACGTGATCCCCATCGTCTCCGTCATCAGTCCTTACCGGGAAATGCGGGAATACGCCCGCCGGACACTTCCCCGGTACATGGAGGTGTTCGTAGACTGTCCGCTTGAGATCTGTGAGCAGCGTGATGTCAAAGGACTCTACGCTAAAGCGCGTTCCGGTGAAATCCCCGCTTTTACCGGAATCTCCGACCCTTATGAGATTCCGGCACAACCCGAGCTCACTCTGCGTACGGCAGAGCAGACCACGGAAGAATGTGTGGCTGCGGTGCTGCAATTGCTCACGGAATAAACCGTGCTGCCCGCTGCAGAATGTCAGGGCTGTGTTAAATTTCAAGAAAAAAGACCCTGCCGGAGATTTCGGACAGGGTTTTTGGGACCGGCGTGGAATAAGAAGGGAGAGCCCAAACCTGCCTGGGCATCCTTAAAAAAGATAAGTTGGAGGGAATTCAATTCATGAGCAGTCTAATAAATTTTGCCCACCGCGGCGCATCGGCGGCCTGTCCGGAGAACACGATGGCGGCCTTCCGCAAAGCGCTGGTACTGGGTGCAACCGGTATTGAAACAGATGTTCAAATGACCCGGGATGGTGCACTTGTCCTCATTCATGATGAGACGTTGGACCGTACGACGAACAGCACCGGGTATATCAAGGACAAGACCCTGCGCGAAGTGCTGGAGGCCGATGCCGGCTCCTGGTTCAGCGAGCAGTTCAAGAACGAGCCTGTCCCTGTGCTTGAGGATCTGCTGGAGCTGCTGCAGGCGGAGGACACTATTCTGAATATCGAGCTCAAGAATGGCACATTCCTGTATCCGGGGATGGAGGAGAAGGTCATTGCTGCTGTGAGAGCTTTTGGTATGAGCGACCGGGTTGTGCTGTCGAGCTTTAATCATTATTCGCTGGCCTACTGCAAATCGCTGGCGCCGGAGATCCGCACCGGTATTTTGTATATGGAGGGGCTTTACCGCCCATGGGATTACGCCGCTACGCTTTCAGCCGATGCGCTGCATGCCAATCATCAAGCGGTCCTTCCCGAATTCGTCGCAGCGGCAGCAGAGCTAGGCATTGTCTACCATCCTTTTACCGTCAACGACCCCGACCGGATGAAATTCCTGATCGAAGCGGGCGTGTCGGGAATTATTACCGATCATCCGGACCTGCTCGCCGGACTGCTGGCTGACAAGGGAGCGTGAATGCGTGAAAAAGATCTGGCTGCTCGGTTTCGGCTTTTTCAGCATCAGCATTACGTGGAGCTTATATAACGCGTTTGTTCCTTTTTTCCTGGAAAAGTATGTACACAGTGTAGCCCTGATCAGTTTCTTGATGACCCTTGATAATTACTTCGCCTTGTTCCTTCAGCCGTGGATCGGCAACCGCAGCGACCGTACCGTTACCCGGTATGGGCGCAGAATGCCTTATCTAATGATCGGCATGCCTGCCGCCGCAGTGCTGACCCTGCTGATTCCGTATCATACGGGACTGTTCACGCTGCTGCTGTTCATGATGCTGATGAATCTGGCCATGAGCTTATACCGTTCGCCGACCGTTGCGCTGATGCCCGATATTACCCCGGATGCACAGCGGACGAAGGCCAACGGACTGATTAACTTCATGGGCGGCTTCGGGTCGATTCTGGCCTTTGGTGCAGGCTCCATTCTGTATGCCTCAAACCCTGCGCTGCCGTTTATCGCAGCCGGAATGATCACGCTGTTATGCCTTTTTATCGTATCTCGTTATATCAAGGAGGACCGGGACGGCATCCATGGGGACAACACATTAACCCCGGCAACAGCAGCCGCTGTCGATCCAGCCCACGGCGTCGTCGCCGTTCCCGGGAAATCCTCCCGGATCTCATTCAAAAAACAATTGGACCGCACAACGGTATTTCTGCTGGCGGCCATATTTTTCTGGTTCGTAGCCTATCAGGGGGTAGAGACCCTTTTTACCCTTTATGGCAAAAATCATCTGGGCTTAAGTGAAAAGGCAGCCTCCTTCTCCCTCACGTTCTTCTCGCTCGCTTTCGTACTGTTCGCCATCCCTAGCGGCTGGCTGGGCGGGCGGTTCGGGAAGAAAAAGCTCATCATCATCGGGGTCTGCGGGCTGATGCTGGTCTTTGCGCTGGTTGGCTTTGCACGCGATCTGCCGGTACTGCGGGGCCTATTGCTGCTCGGCGGCATGTTCTGGGCCTGCATCAATATCAATTCCTATCCCTACGTAGTCGCTACAGGGACTGAGGAGAGCATCGGCACACGGACGGGCATGTATTATCTGGTGTCCTCCCTGGCGGCGATCAGCTCCCCTCCCATCCTGGGGCTGCTGATTGATCTATTCGGCTATGCCGTTCTCTTCTACTGTGCAGCGGCCAGTATGGCGGTCGCGCTGCTCTGCCTGCTCCTGATGAAAGAGCGCAGGAAAAGCGTGAATTTACCACAAGCTCCAGGCGCGGGAGCTTAACATTTAAGGGCTGCCCCGTGAGCTATGTACCTAAGTACATGGCGGCTGGAGCAGCCCTTTTGTTTGGTGTGCATGGCCGGCACTCACTTGGCCTTGAAATTGCCATACCATTTGGCATAATCTGCGTTTGCCGTATCCGGCTTGTAGACGGAATACCGTCCGGTGCCAAGCTGTTTGGCGTTGTACATCGCGGTGTCGGCCTCTTTGAGCAGCCGGCCGCGTTCGGTTTTGCCGTGGCTTAATGTAATCCCGATACTGGCTGACACGAACAGATGATGCTGCTCCAGCTTGTATTTGCAGGTCGTTGTCTCCAGAATCTTCACAGCCAGCTGTTCAGCTTCCTTCTGGCTGCACCGCTTGGCGACAATGACAAACTCGTCCCCGCCTACCCGAAAAATATGACGTTTCCCTTTGCTGGAGAACTGGCTCAGCTTGCCCCCTACCGCTTCCAGCAGCAGATCGCCTACATGATGCCCAAGCGTATCATTAATGGATTTAAAGCGGTTCAGATCGAGAAACAAAACGGCCAGCTGTTCGTTTTCCTTGCAGTGATCCCAGAAGTGGTCCATGCCGTTTTTATTCAGCAGGCCGGTTAAGGCGTCTTTGTAGGCCAGTTCTTTCAGTTGGTCCCTCTCCCCCAGCAGCAGCCGCAGCCGCGAGAACAGAAACAGCAGCACGGCAATGGTTATGCCGTAGACCGCATAGGGAAACAGAACCCCCTCCCGGAAATCTGGTTTCCCCTGCAAGGACAACGAGCCCAGGGCATGCATCGTCCAGAGCCCAACACCTATAATAATAACCACTACGCCGGTTCGCAGCGCTTTGGTTCTTTGCGTTAAACTGGGAATCCCCAGGATCAAGAGTACCGAGTAGACTGCAATTCCAGCGATCAGTATGGAGGACATGGCCAGTAGGTAATTTTGTACTTCTTCCATTAACTGCACTTCCTTTGTTGTTGTCGTATAATAAAAGCATTAGCCCGGCAGTTTAAGTGTACATTCACTCGGTTGGACATTTTCTGAACGCAGCAAGTGATTTTTTATTTCAAAGGAGGTCTTTCACCATGTTGGATAGAGGTCCAAACCCCCATGATATTCATCCCAATCCCGAGCTTAAACAAATTCGTTACATCAAAAATATCGTGACCAATCCCCGGATTATCGCAGGAGAGTATTCTTACTATGATGATACGAACGGAGCGCCTTTTGAAGAACGGGTTACTCATCACTATGATTTTATCGGCGACCGGCTGATTATTGGCAAGTTCTGCGCCATCGCTTCAGGTGTAGAATTCATCATGAATGGCGCCAACCACCGGATGGGCTCGGTAACCACCTATCCTTTTAATATTATGGGACATGGCTGGGAGAAAGCAACACCACAATTATCGGATCTTCCCTACAAAGGGGATACGGTAATAGGCAACGATGTCTGGATTGGACAAAATGTTACGATCCTGCCCGGAGTTACGATCGGAGACGGAGCTATTATTGCCGCAAATGCCACAGTAACCAAGGATATTCCGCCTTATCACATCGCCGGCGGCAATCCGGCCAGGCTCCTGAAGCAACGTTTCGATGACGAGCTGATCAACCTTTTGCTGGAGCTGAAATGGTGGGACTGGAGCCCGGAGAAAATTAGCGCCCACCTGGACATTTTATGCAGCAGCGACCTGGACAAGATCAGAACCCTGCTCTAAAGGGATCAAATTCGCTTTTAATGTATTTGGTGCAGCCAAATCGCTCCTGGAGCGTTTGAAAGTGCCTTCTGATGTATTTCGTACATTGGATATTTAAAAAGATAGGTGTCTTCCAACCTTTTGGCTGTTCCTAATGCATCAAATGCAGTCAGATTGAAAATAAGCCCTATTTACTCGCCATCTGCTGCACTAAATGCAGTGAAAAGCTCCTGGCCAAGTGCCAGTCTCATCTGAAAGCGTAAAAGTAGCGAGTCTCCAGTTATTGAGGGACTCGCTACTTTTGGGTTCAGGTTCATTGCGGAGAACAGGCCGACGGGAGAAAACTAACTTACAGATGCAGATGCTCCACACAGTTATACAGTCCACAACTCCAGACTCCGTCCGTTTGAGTGATCCGGGTAATGGAAGTGTTCTTAAGCAGTTCGCTCAGATCCATGCCCGGTACAAGCCCTCTCAGACTGTTGTGCAGAATCGCGCCGTGGCTGACGATCAATATCCGTTGTCCGGGATGTTTCATGGCAATCTCTCCAATTGTGCGGCTGCCTCTGAGCTGGGCGGCTTCCGGCGCTTCCAGCCCAAGATCCAGGCTCTTCCAGGCACTGCCCCAGCGCGCCAGGCGTTCCTTCTCCGTCGTCCCCTCAATCTGACCGGCGTTCATCTCCCGGATACCCGGCAGCAGACCGGCGATGTCCAGACCCAGCCTCGACGCAATGATCTCCGCTGTCTGTCTTGCCCGCTTCAGATCGCTTGAATAAATAAAGTCCCAGGCTTCCCCGCTGAGGCGCTCCGCAATCGCCGCAGCCTGCTGCAAGCCCTCTTCATCCAAAGTATTGTCCGTATGCCCTTGAGCCCGTCCTTCCTTGTTCCAGTACGTGCTGCCGTGCCGAATCAAGCCTATGGTTGTCATTAAGCTAACCGCCTTTGTAATCTTAGTAGTTGACGCGCTGTGATAGGGAATGGTACCCGCTAATTTCATGATAAGGCCTGATAGAGAATGATTTGGGCGATATTAACGGGCGCCATTCCCTCTAAAATGACTAAAAGGGCCCTCTTTACGATTTTAAGAGGTGAATTTCCCTATAGCAAAGCTGAGTCACCCCTGCAGAGTGAGGATGCTTAGATTATAAACCAACGCTGCCTTTCATGCATATGTATTCCCCATTTGGACAAACCGAAACGGCGCTGGAATTCGTCCGTTCCGGGCCCCCAGTTCTTTCAGCCTGTTTTCATTTTTTTGCAGTAAATGCCGATAATAGTACAGAGCCGTGTTACACAAATACGGCCGGGCGTCTTGCGAAGATACGCCAAACCCAAGCCACTAGAGCCAAAGGAGATTATTTGTACCATGAAAAAAATGCCAGTCCAGCTTGTTCTCGCCTTCATCCTTCTTGTCGCCGGTGTTTCCACCGGACAGTCCGCCGCCGGCGCAGCAGCCCCCAAAAATGCCGTCTACGTGGACAAAAATAATCACTCTTACATACCGCTGCGTTTTCTGACCGATTTTGCCGGTATCCGGTCAGAATGGTTCCCTGCCGAAAAACGCATCCAGCTTGAAAAGGCAGATGTGTCCATCTCGCTCACACTGGGCCAAACCACCGCTTCCGTCAACGGCAAAAAAGTAACCTTATCCCATCCTGCTTTCAGGGATAATGGAACCACATATGTACCGCTCTCATTAATCAGCCAATCTCTTGGGGTTAAGCTTACCTGGAACAAGGAGTCCTCTTCCCTGACGCTTGCTGATGGAGAGGCTGCAGCGACCTTGCCTGTACTTAACGGGACCTTGATTCAGCCTACTTCACCCGCTGTAGTCAGTGCGAACCAAACTTATAAGGTAGGCGGCAAATCCTTCCGGGTACAGACTGTTACCGTATCCCTGCTGCATCCGAAGGTTAATCTCGATGTCATTCTGGCCGGCAACACGGTCGGCAAAGTAGAGGCGCTGAACAGCCTGGCCAAACGCAGCGGCGCAGTGGCTGCTATTAATGGAACATTTTTTGATGCCTATACCAAAGGAAGCTACAAAGCCCCTTACGGTTATATTGTCAGCGGCGGCAAAATGCTCAAGAACAGCTCTGGCGACCGCCGGGCAATCTTAACCCTCGACCGCAATAATCTGGCGGATATTATTCCCGGCCTTGACTTTACCAAGCATTTCAATGCAGGCGCCATTGAAAGCGGACTGCAGGCTGGTCCCCGTCTCCTCGTGAACGGCAAAGTCTCGCTGAACGTAACGGCTGAGGGCTTCAAGGACCCCAAAATCCTCACCGGCGGAGGTTCCCGGAGCGCACTTGGTCTGACGCGCGACCACAAGCTGATTCTGCTGACCTCGGGCGGAGCCACAATTCCGCAGCTGGCGGGAATCATGAAGCAGGCCGGCGCATACCAGGCCATGAACCTGGATGGCGGCGCATCCAGCGGCCTTTATTACAACGGCAAATATCTGACCGCTCCGGGACGCCTGATCAGCAATGCGATTGTAGTCAAGACGCAATAATGCTCCCCTGCATGCAAATCGCCGGAAACCCTTGGATGTGTCTTGCTCATCCAGAGGTTTCCGGCGTTTTTTCACCCCGTTTTTGATTTTTTCGTTTTGCATGATTTTCCCTGGCCGTGTTACTGTATAACAGGTAAAGGAGTGGTGACATGGAGACAATTCTGATTATCGAGGATGACGCCAAGCTGGCCGGCCTGCTCAGCGCATACCTCTCCAAATATGATTTCCGGACCCTCATTGTGGAGGATTTCAACACTGTCCTGGAAACGTTTGAAGAAAGCTCAGCGGATCTGGTGCTGCTGGATGTAAATCTCCCCAGGTACGACGGCTTTTATTGGTGCCGCCAGATTCGCAAGACTTCGCTGTGCCCCATCCTGTTTATTTCGGCCAGAGACAGCGGAATGGACCAGGTAATGGCGCTGGAGAACGGCGGAGACGATTATATCACCAAGCCTTTTCACTACGAGGTGGTGCTGGCCAAAATCCGCAGCCATCTGCGCAGGGCTTACGGCTCTTACGCCCAAACCCAGGAAGAGCGCAAGCTGCATGCCGGCGGCCTGACTCTTTATCCGGAACGGTACGTCATTCAATATGAAGGGCAGACAACAGAGCTTACCCAAAAGGAAACCATCCTGCTGGAGGCCCTGCTGCTGAAGGAAGGGCGTGTCGTTTCACGCGAGCGCCTGCTGGATCTGATGTGGGAGGACCAGCATTTCATTGATGACAACACCTTGAACGTCTACATCACCCGGGTCCGCAAGAAGCTCAAGGATCTGGGACACGGTGACAAGATAGAGACGGTAAGAGGCGCCGGCTACCGGTTCAGCATTTCCGGTGACCTGCTATGAAGTTGTTCCTGAAGGAACAGCTTCCGCTGCTGCTCCTTTACTTGGTGCAGATGCTGCTGATCCCGGTGCTGTATTGGCTCTCCGGCGAATCCAGGCCGTTCTCGATTGTGTTGTACGGGATATCCATAAGCAGCGTAGTTCTTATCCTTTATTTGGGATACCGGTATGTAGAGCACCGCAAATTATATACAGCACTGAGCCATCCCCCTTCAGGAAACGGGGAATATCTCTATTCTCTCGGGAACGCGCCGCTTCCCGAAGCGGTGCATGAGTTTCTGGAGCTCATTGACCGCCAGCACCGGGAGCAGCTGAACACACATGTTCATACGATGGATCAGCATATTGTATTCATTAACCGCTGGGTTCACCAGATGAAGACTCCGCTGTCCGTAATTCAGCTAACGCTGCAGGAACTCGACGATGAAGTGGCCGGAAGCATTCAGGAGGAGCTGGAGCGGCTGCGGAAAGGGCTGGAAATGGTCATCTATACTTCCAGACTGGACCGGTTCGAGAACGACTTCCAGGTCCAGTTGCTTTCACTGCGCCAGGCGGTCAGTGAAGCGGTCTCCGAGAACCGCAGGCTTTTCATCCGCCGGGGAATTCTTGCGGACATTCAGGTCGATGCAGGATGGGTTGTGTACAGTGATGCCAAGTGGCTGATGTTCATGCTGACCCAAATTCTGACCAATGCCGTGAACTATACCTCCGGCACCGGCAAGTCGGTTACTATCACGGCGCAGAAGCTGGGTAGCGATACGATTCTGAGCATCACTGATCAGGGCATAGGCATTTCTTCCGAGGATTTAAGGCGGGTCTTCAATCCCTATTTCACCGGTGAGCGCGGACGCCAGTATCACGAATCAACCGGTATGGGTCTGTACCTTGTGCGTGAGATTTGTTCCCGGCTCGGACACAAGGTGGAGCTGCAGTCCCGGGCGGGAGAAGGGACATCCGTGCACCTTACCTTTTCCAGCAACAGTCAGCAGAATTAATAACCCCTGGAGGGTGCCGTGAGCCATATCTATGGCCCGGTGCCCTCTTTTTGTCGTTAAAAATTTTATTCGCTCTAATGTGAACGGAAGAATAAGGAATAGCAAGCCAGGGGATAATACCTCCACAACTGCCATATTGCAGCAATGAGGAGGTGCCTACATGAATAAAAAATCATCTGCCCAAGGCCCTGGACAGGACGCTCCCACCCATTCCGTACCTGCCCCGCAGCCGCTCAGCGTTTCCCTCGAAGCCAATGTGCAGGAAATCAGCAAACGAATCGGTGAAAGCTCCGATGTGGTCTTTCGCCATTTCACCAATGAATCACTCAGCTCATCGCCTCTTGCTTTTATCTATATTGACGGGCTGGTGAATAGCGAAATGGTCAACCAGACCGTGTTACAGCCGCTAATGGAGACTGTAGTTCCGAAGATCCCGGATATCACGGCCACGGATGCCTATAACCTGGTCAAGGATCAAATGCTACCGATAGGGAGTGTCAAAGAAGGCAAAACCCTGGAGAGCTTGCTCGGCATGTTGTTTGACGGATACACACTGATCCTGTTCAACGGGATGACAACAGCACTGGCTGCCGACACCGCGGGCTGGGAGAAGAGAAGTATTAATGAGCCCACCTCCCAAGGGGTTATTCGCGGTCCCAAGGAAGGTTTCACTGAAAACCTGCGCACCGGCACTGCCATGCTGCGGCGCAGATTGAAGACCAGCGACCTGCGGATTGAAGAGTATAAAATCGGAGAACGGACGCAGACCGGCGTTGCCCTGGTCTATTTGGAGGGAATTGCGAGTGCAGAGGTACTGAAAGAGATCCGCCGCAGGCTGAACGCCATCCAAACGGACAGTATTCTGGAGAGCAACTATATCGAGGAGTTCATTCAGGACGGCGGGCTGACCCCTTTTCCCACCATTCAAAATACCGAACGGCCCGATGCGTTGGCCGGCGGCATTCTTGAAGGGCAGGTTGGGATCATCATTGACGGCACCCCTTTTGCCTTACTCGCTCCCTCGACCTTTTTTAACTTTTTCCAGTCCAGCGAGGATTACTATCAGCGTTATGATATTTCCTCATTTTTACGTTTGATCCGCTATTCCGCTTTTTTTGTGTCCATGCTGCTTCCAGCCTTGTATATTGCTGTCACTACGTTCCACCAGGAAATGCTGCCCACCACTCTGCTGGTCAGTCTGGCCGCACAGCGTGAAGGCGTGCCCTTTCCCGCATTGGCTGAAGCGCTGCTGATGGAGCTGACCTTTGATGTACTACGGGAGGCCGGAGTTCGCATGCCGCGCACTATTGGTCCGGCGATCTCCATTGTCGGGGCGCTGGTTCTGGGCCAGTCTGCCGTACAGGCTGGTCTCGTATCCGCTGCCATGGTCATCGTGGTATCTTTCACCGCGATCTCCAATTTCGTGATTCCATCACTGGCCATCGCCAACTCCATTCGCCTCATCCGTTTTATCATGATGCTGATCGCCGCTACTCTGGGATTATTCGGCATTATGTCCTTCCTGATGGTGCTGCTGATTCATATGGCTGGCCTGCGTTCGTTTGGTGTACCTTATCTGTCGCCTGTGGCGCCGATGACTCCGCGGTATCTCAAGGATATTTTTATCCGCGTGCCGTTATGGGATATGACCATCCGCCCAAAGACCAATTTGGGCAAGGAGACCCGGAGACAAGGCAAGCATCAAAAACCCGAGCCGGCGAAAAAGCTGCAAAAACCGGAGGGGGAGAATACACCATGAATGGAAAGATCGGAACCACACAGGCAGCCATGCTGGTAGTGACCACTGTGCTGCCTACAGCCATCGTCATTCTCCCGCAGATCATCGGGGAGTATGTGGAGCAGGATTCAGTTATTGCGATTATTCCCCCTACTCTGGCGGGATTAGGCATAGCTTTCGTGATTGGCAGTGTAATCCGGTTCAGCAACGGGGCTCCCTTCCTGGACTGGATCAGGGAAAAAAGCTCGCCCGTCATCTCGGTCCTGCTCGGCCTGCTGCTGTTGTTGTTTTATTTGGATACCTCCTCCACTATTCTGCGTGAATTCGTCAATTTCGTGAAGGACAATGTGCTGCTTAAAACGCCGGTCGCTGTCATTGCCACCTTGATTCTGCTGATTTCCATATATATGGTACGAAAGGGAATCGAGGTCATGGCCAGAGTGAACAGCCTGGTGATTCTCCTGTTTCTGTTCTTCGTGCCGCTCTATCTAAGCGGGCTATGGGGGGAGATGAATATCCACCGTCTACTTCCGCTGTTCGATCATTCCGCTGCTTCGTTACTGCTGGCCAGCCTGACCCCTTCCACATGGATGTCGGAGGTGGCTGTACTGCTTTTCCTGGCCCCTTATTTGCGGTCCCCGCAGAAAGCGCGCCTGATCGGGTATCTGGGTCTCTTATTCGTCTCTTTAATGATGCTGTTCTCCATCATTACAATCCTGATGGTGCTGGGACCGCAGTATATCAAGCTTACAACATATCCGGGATTCTCAGCGGCCAGCATTATTCAGATTGGGCGGTTTATCGAGAATCTCGACGTTTTATTTATCTCCTATTGGGTGATGGCCATCTATCTGAAGTTCGCCATTTTCCTGTTCGCTACCGTAGAGTGCTTTAAGCAGACTTTCCGTGTCAGCAGCAGCAGGCCTTTCATTGCTGCGCTGGGGCTGGTTATTGTCATGGAATGCCTTTATACCTGGAAAGACCAGGCTGAGCTTAACCTTTATAACAAGGAAGGGCGGTTTCTGGTCTTTATACTGTTCAATGCGATTCTCCCGCTGGCTGTTCTGCTGGTGGTCAAGCTCCGCCGGAGCAGGCACAAGAGAAAGGAGTGTGAGACATGAACCTGCGAAAGCTGTTGAATACAAAACTGCTCTGCAGTGTGTTATGCCTTCCGTTATGTACAAGCCTCTTATCCGGCTGCTGGGATGCCCGCGAGCTCAGTGAGCTGGGAATCACCTCAGGCTCGGCCTACGATTGGGAAGACAATCAATGGAAGGCTACCTATCAGATCATCAATCCCTCTTCAGGATCCAGCAGCATGGGCGGCAGCGGAGGCGGCAGCACAAGCTCACCTCCGTTCATCACCTTTACGGTTAAAGGAAAAACAATTATGGAAGCCATTCAGAAATCAAACCTGACCAGCATCCGGGAAATGTTCCCCTCTCATTCGAGGGTTACCGTGATTGGAGACCGGCTCGCAAAAAGGGGAATCAACCCGCTCCTTGATATTTTTCTGCGGAAGCAGGATGCCCGGGAGACCGTCTACGTCTTTATCCATTCAGGCGATGCCGGGGACGTTCTTGATCAGCTGATGCAGCTTACCAAAAATCAGGGAGCCGGCATCCAGCTCATGATAGAACAGGAATCCAAGCTGCTCTCCTATTATCCCGGTATCCGGATGTTTGAGCTGGCCATGAACCTGGCCTCGGAATCCGGATGCGCAGCCGTTCCCGAACTAATGCTGACCGATTCCAAAATTATGGATGAAACCAGCGAGACCGGACAGACGAACCTGCCTTCAAGGCTGGCTCTCGGCCGGCTTGGCGTGCTGAAGGGCGATAAGATGGTGGGCTGGTTATCGCAGAAGGAGGCCTTTGGCTTGTCTTTTTTAACCAATACTATAAAGTCTGCCATGATCCCGTTCGCCTCCCGGCCCCAAATCAGCGAGCAGCTTGACAGCAGTTATATGATCCAGAAATCAACCACTATCGTTCAGCCGAGATGGGCCAGGGACCACTTCATCATGGACATCCATATTAAGGGGAGCGGCGTAATCCACGAGATTGGAAGCAAAGTGGATCTGAATAACCAGGCTGCCCTCGCGGAGATGGAAACATCCATAGAGAACAACATTCTGGAGGTTGTCGAGCAGTCGTGGAAGTCGGTGAAGAAGCTGAATGCCGATGTTACAGGGTTTGCCGTCAGGATTCACAGAAGCGACAAAAAAAGATGGAGGAGCATCCGGCAGGACAAAAACTGGGATACGGTCTTCCAGAATATTGAGATCCGGCCGCATGTTCATATGGATATAGAACGAACAGGGCTTAGCAGCAAATCCTTCAAGTCCATTCAGCAGGACTAAAGGAGAATACCCATGAAATTCGCTGTCATTCTGGCACTATATGCCCTCGCGTTCTATATAGGCATCAAAATGCTGCGGGGAAACAAACGAAAGCAACATCGGCTGTGGTATGGCCTTATCCTGGCCTGGTGTGCCTACGTGCACCTGTGCGGTATAACGAACACCCCGCATCTTAGTGTTTCTACACTCTACCGCTTCCTTTTCGAGGATGCAGGAAGAGCTATTGTCCAGTGGTTGGGAGGATGAAATCCATGCAAAAAAAGGAACGGATATCTACTTTGCAGGTCATATTTATGACTATGCTGTTTGAGATTGGCAGCACCCCGTTGTTCCTGATTGGCGGCACAGTCAAGCAGGATTCATGGCTGGCCATGAGCATCGGCGCAGCAGCCGGTTTCCTGCTGCTGCTATTGCTGCTCTGGATTCAAAAGCATTCTTCCGGGCAAAATCTGATGAATATGCTCACTGCCCATTTCGGGCGTTTCTCCGGGTCCCTTCTAGGCGGTATCTATTGCCTGTATTTCGCCTATCAGTCGATGCGTAATGTGCGTGACCTCGGCGAATTAACTGCAATGACTCTGCTCCCGAGGACTCCGGTCTCCCTTACCATGCTGCTGTTTGTGCTGATTGCCTTGTATGCCATCTGGAAGGGCACGGAGGTTATCTTCCGGCTGCCCGAAATCCTGCTGCCCTTAGTGCTGTTCTTTTATGGTGTGATTGTGCTCCTGCTGGGCATTATGGGGGCTATTGATCTTGGCAGGCTGTTGCCCGTCTTTGAAAGCAGTCCCGGAATGCTGGTACAAACGGCCCTGCCGGATATTTTATCGTTTCCCTTCGGCCAAATGATTGTATTCCTGATGCTGTGGAGCTTATGGGACAAACCCGGGGTGCCCTACAAGCAATCGCTGGTTGCTTATGCGCTCATCAGTCTCTTTTTAATCTTCATGAACATTGTTAATATGGCTGTGCTTGGCCCAACGATAGCCGGGATCAGCCAGCTGCCCCTGCTTAAGGTGGTACGGACCTTGTCCAATCTGAAATTCATTGAACGGCTCGACATTCTCGTCACTATTCAGCTCTTCATCGGGCTGCTGATCAAGATGATGCTCTTTTTTCTTTGTGCGGTTAAAGGAATAAGTGTGCTGACCGGCAAGCGGGAGCAATGGTGGGTATTTCCCGTAGGTGCCGTCATCTATGGAACTTCTTTTCTGGCGCGTAATTATACGGAGCATATCGCCATTGGGCTTGGGCCGAGTCTCAAAATTGACCCCTTGTTCCAGGTGGCTGTTCCGCTGCTGCTAGCGTTCTCCATCCTGCTGCGCCGCACCAACAAGCGCTCCTCTCCGCAAAAGCGAACGTAATCTTAAACACACTGTAAGGTAACTTTAAGGTAAATACATAGCGCAGCCCCCTCTCCATCCTGTACATTGGAAACAGGATTACAACACCCAGGAACGAAAGGGTGACTCCAGTTTCCCACAGGAAAGGATTGAACCGAATGAACGTATTGGAAGTCAAAGCACTGAATAAAGTCTATGCGGGCAAAGTGCATACGCAGGCCCTTACCGATATCCATCTCAGCATTGAAAGCGGTGAATTTGTAGGCATTATGGGCCCCTCCGGCAGCGGCAAAACCACACTGCTGAATATGGTATCCACCATTGACCAGCCCTCATCGGGCGAAGTTCTGATTAATGGCAGCAACCCCTATCTAATGAATAAGAAAGAACTCGCCCTGTTCCGCCGCAAACAGCTAGGTTTTGTCTTTCAAGACTTTAATCTGCTGGAGACTTTAACCGTAGCCGAGAATATTGTCCTGCCTTTGACGCTCGACAACCGCAAGCTCAGCGAGATGGAAACCCTGCTGGAGAGCGTGGCCGGACAGCTGGGCATTACGGACATCCTGAACAAACGCACCTATGAAATTTCGGGCGGTCAACGGCAGCGGACAGCCATCGCCCGGGCGATTATCACCTCGCCCGCCATGATTCTGGCCGACGAGCCAACCGGCGCGCTTGATTCGAATTCCTCGCGGATCGTAATGGAATCCCTGGAAGAGATCAACCGCCAGGCAGGTGCTACGCTTATGCTGGTAACCCATGATCCGCTGGCGGCAAGCTACTGCAACCGGATCGTCTTCATCAAGGATGGCAAACTGGCCGCCGAGATCCACCGTGGCGATAACCGCCAGGCATTCTTCCAGAAGATTATCGATACACTATCGTTCTGGGGAGGGAATAGCCATGAACTTTCCTCAATTCGCGTTTAACAATGTGCGCCGGAACGCGCGGGCGTATATCGCCTATTTTTTGAGCAGCTCCTTTATGGTCATGATCTTTTTCGCCTATTCCGTCTTTATCTATCATCCGGGAGTGGCGAACAGTGAGATGGGGCCAAGCTCGGCCACCAGCATGCAGATTGCGGCTTTCATCGTTTATATATTCGCTTTCTTCTTTGTGCTGTATTCGATCAGCTCGTTTCTGAAGTCCCGTAATCTGGAGTTTGGGCTCCTGACCATTCTGGGCGCACGCCCCGGGCAGATCAACAAGCTGATTTTTATGGAAAATATGCTGATTGGCTTCTTCGCTATCGTAACCGGACTTGCCGGAGGCATGCTGCTGTCCAAGCTGTTCCTGCTGCTCAGCACCCGGGTCATCGGTATTGACGATCTGCCTTTTTATTGGCCGGTTAAAGCCATACTCATTACTTCCATTTCCTTCATCAGCCTTTTCCTGGTGATTTCGATCTTCACCTTGCTGTTCATCCGCAAGAACAGGGTGCTGGAGCTGCTGCAGGGCAATGCCAAACCCAAAAAGCAGCCAAAAGCTTCTATTCTCCTGACTTTGCTGGGCACCGCACTACTGGCGACCGGATTCTTTACTCTGCAGATAGAGATAGGCTCGCCGACGGTTTTACTAGTAGCCGCCATAACAGGGATAGCCGGCACGTATTTCTTCTACTCCCAGCTGTCGGTGTTCATCGTCCGTCTCCTGCAGCGCAGCCGTAAATCCACCTGGCGCGGTACCCGCCTGCTCTGGATTTCGGAGATGAGCTACAAATTACGCGACAACTCACGGATTCTGTTCATGATCACGGTCGTGACTGCACTAGCCAGCATGGGGGCCGGGGTGGTATTGTCTCTGAATCAGGCCGGGCGGGACGTCTACCACGAAAACCCTTTTTCGGTTAACATGACGTATTACCAGACTCCTGACTCGAAGACAGAACTCAACAGGATTCATCAGGAGCTGGAGCAGGCCGGTGTCGAATATACTGAAATCCGCATCGATACCCTGTACAGCTCCGCCGTGACCGGCGATGGCAAGGAGCATACCCTGCGTCTTATGGGCCTGCAGCAATTCAACAAGCTCGCTTCCTCCCTGGGTCTGAAAGAAGACAACAAGCTGGGCCGGAACGAAGCGATCTTGATTGACTCCGAAGCGATCTTCATTGACTCCAAGGAGCAAGTCGCTGCCGATTATGTGGTCAATGGCATGGTCACTCTGAAGGAGCAAAGCGCAGCGGCACTTACTGTCAAGGAGTCTCTGGAAACCGATGCCTTTGCTTTCTTTCAGAGCTCCGCTCCGATTCTGGTAGTTCCGGAGCCTTGGATGGACACGGTACAGACTGCACTTGCTGCCGAATCCGAAGCCAATGCTTCACCGATGATCGAATATGCGTACAAAGTGCCCGCCTGGGATACGGGCGCACTGCCCAAAGCTGACAGTCCGGAAGCCATTGCCGGGGCTAATCTCGGAAAATGGAATGCGGAGATGAGCAAAAAAAGCGAGACGCCGTTTTTCCTCACCACACGGGCCAATACGTATATGCTTCTTAAACAAAGTACAGCCATGATCAGCTTCGTCAGTATTTTTGTGGCTTTGATCTTCTCCGTGTCCTCGGCAAGCTTTCTGTACTTCAAGCTTCACAGCGAGCTGACTGCGGACATCCGGATGTATCGCGCTTTATCCAAAATCGGGCTCAGCACACGGGAAATGTCAGCTACAGCAACGAAACAGATCGCCGTCCTGTTCTATATCCCAGTCTTTGTCTCGGCCCTTCAGAGTTATGTAGTGGTCCGCCCGGTCATGTCGTCTCTGGTGAATACAGGTGTAGGCAGCTCCGTGCTGGTCACATTCGCCGCCTACTTGGTTCTGCAAAGCGTATTCTTCCTGATTGTTAAATCGCGTTATATTTGGAGTCTCAAAAAAATGATGGTGTAATCCATGCCTTTTATGAAGAGGAAAGAGGCGTTCGTATTCGCAGGGAAATCTGCGGCTGCGAATGTCTTCTTTGCTTTAAATTTAAAACTTTGAATACGAGTATGCTATACTAAACTCCAAGCAATCCATCTACAAAAAACTTATAGTATGCTATAAAATAACCTTACAGAGGAGTTTTTTAGTGAATAAGGAACAGATCCTCACTCGCAATCATGTGAAGGTAACAGGTAAAGGAACACAGCATATTATTTTTGCCCATGGATTCGGCTGTGACCAGAACATGTGGCGTTATGTGTCCCCGGCCTTTGAAGATAACTATAAGGTTGTTTTATTTGATTTCGTCGGTTCAGGCAAGTCCGATCTCCGGGCTTACGACCCTGATCGTTACAGTGATCTTCACGGCTACGCACAGGATGTGCTGGATATATGCGAAGCCCTCGACATACAAGATGCCATCTTTGTCGGTCATTCCGTAGGGGCTATGATCGGTATCCTTGCTTCCATCCGCAACGCCGTTCATTTCGACCAGCTTATTCTCATCGGACCTTCCCCTTGCTACATTAATGATCTCCCTGATTATATAGGCGGTTTCGAACAGGAAGATATGGCGGCCTTGTTTGAATTAATGGATCTCAACTATCAGGGATGGGCCAATTATCTCGCCCCCGTGGTCATGGGCAATCCTGAGCGGCCCGGATTGGCCCGCGAGCTGGAAGAAAACTTCTGTGCTACGGACCCCAAAATTGCCCGGCGGTTCGCCAAAGCAACCTTTCTGTCTGATTACAGAGATGTGCTGCCAAAGGTCACGGTTCCTTCGCTTATTCTTTTATGCGCTGAAGACATGATCGCACCGCTTGAGGTGGGAGCTTATGTCCATCATAAGATTCCCGGCAGCAGGCTTCAGCTGATGGATGCGACAGGCCATTGTCCCCATGTCAGTCATCCGGAGGAGACCATTCTGTTGATCACCGAACATTTGTCTCACACCCACCCAGTCACGGAAGTCCAGTAGAAGTATGGATAAACGAATAGATGAAGCCCCATGTGGTTACCTTTCTTTATCGCATAGCCGCGTTATCATAGACGTAAACTTAACGTTATGTTATTTGCTCGATTATGAAGTCAACCAGCTTCCGGGAATGCCGTTCGAGTCGATCTTAACCCGTGCCAGCCGGATTATTTTTCAAATTTACTTTGAACCCCTGATTAAGCTCCACGGGAAAGTGGAAGAGATGAATTTGCTGTTCAAAACCAGCAACGGCGATGAGGTGCCCATGCTTGTGAACCTGGGTGTCAGAGAACGGAATGGAGAACAGGTGTATGATTGTATTCTGATCCCCTTGAGACAGAGGATGGAGTATGAAAAACAGGTGCAAAAGGCCGAGCTTGCTTCCCGTAAAGCTAAAGATGAGCTGAGACAGATAAACCGGGCTGTGGAGGTGAAGCGGGAAGAATTGAACCTGCTGACCCATCTGGTGAATAACGTCAAGAAATTTGAAAAAAGCGGTCCAACTGAAGTATAAAAGAGTTGATCGTGCAGGAGGTTTGAATCTCATTGTCCAAAGCCGATCATATGCTGTCCATTCTCTGGATGCTTAAGCAGCGGAGAAGAACCGCCGGAGAACTTGCGGATGAACTGGAGATCAGCGTCCGCTCGGTATACCGTTATGTGGATGCGCTGTGTGCCAGCGGGGTTCCGGTCATGGCCGATGCCGGTTATGGCGGTGGCTACAGCCTGCCCGAGCATTTCAAGGAAACGCCCCTGTTCTTCGATGCCGGTGAACAGCAGGCCCTTGTGCAAGCCTCCACCTTTGCCCGGGGTACCGGCTATCCTTATGTTGCCGCTTTGGACCGGGCCATTGCCAAATTAAAGCGGTACAGCAATCCCGGGCAAGTGCTGCAGATGGAACGCCATGAACAAGGGATTGAAATGCTCCATACGCCGAATGCAGCCCAGGAGGATAACCTTCGCGAACTGGAAGCAGGGGCGGCGGGCGGCTTCACCCTGCAGATGGAATACAGCAAAGGCAATCATACAGCCCCTTCCCCGCGCGATGTTGATCCTTACGGGCTGGTCCTGTGGAAAGGCCAGTGGTATCTTGTCGCTTATTGCCGCCTGCGCGGGGAAATCCGCAGCTTCCGGGTGGACCGGATCAGCGGATTATGCCGTACCGGGACAAGCTTCGAGCGCCCTGCCGGATTCTCGGCCCGCGAATTCCTGCTGCGCAGCCTGCTTCCCGGCCAGGACCCTGCAACCCCCCTGATCCCCGTTGTCATTGAGGCTTCAGAGGGGGTCTTGAATGAACTATGCAGCCATTGGCTGTTCGGGCATACCCTGGCGGAGCGTGGACCAGGGAGGGCACGGTTCCTGCTGGATGAGGAATCCTTGCTAACTTATGTTCCCTATTTCCTGCTTCCTTATGGAACAGCGCTGCATATTCCGGAGCCTGCTGTCCTGAAGCAGCGTATGTCTGCCGTTGCGCTGAAAGTGGCGCAGCATTACACCTTATGAATATTCCGCAGATCACTGACCGCAACTGTCAGTGATCTTTTTGTATAGTAGAACTATGCCCGGGACCTGGACATTAAGGACAACTTTTAGGAGGCAAATATGGATGAAAGAGCTTAAATATGATTTCTACGTTGGCGGAACACCGGAACAAGTATGGGAGAGCCTCATCTCTCCGGAGATGGTGAAGCAGATCTATTATGGGAGCGTCATCCGCTCCAGCTTCCAGATCGGTGAGCGGTTCGAATATGTCGGCCCCGGTGCCGAAGGCCCGGAAACGCTCCATGTCTTCGGCACCTTACTGGAGCTTACTCCGCAAAAGGCGCTGCGGTTTACACATAAGGTAGGCCCTTCATACCTTAAAGGCGGAGAAAACCACGAGTCCCGCATCTCCTGGCTGCTGGAGCCAGTCGGAGGCTGCACGAAGCTCACGCTGCTCCATGATGAATGGCACCCTGACGACCCCTCTTATGGTCCCAGCGACAACGCCTGGCCACAAATAATGAGCAACATTAAAACCTTGGTGGAGACCGGGCGCACTCTGGATTTCGGCAGCTTTTGAGCTAGCAGGATAACTCCAATTCCGGTTGCACAGCTGATACTAAACTGGAACAGTACCCCTTTGGGGAATCGGATTACCCGGTTCCCCAAAGGGCTTTTGGTATGTCCGTTTTTGTTTTGCCCTGCGGAAACTTTTTTGTTGCAAGGACAAAGTTATATACGTATACTACTATTGTGGCTAACTACAACAGAGGGCTTGATTTATCATATAAAACGTATGAACGCATAGATGAAAAGGGGGAGCCTGATGACTAAGCCGATACTTATTCCATTGTCAGAAGCGGAGAATGGCAGCCGCTTACGCATCCGCAGCATTGAAGTGCAGGGTGTTCTGAGGAGAAGGCTGCTCGATCTCGGCTTTGTGGCCGGCAATGTGGTTGAAGTGCTCCGGCGCAGTCCGCTTGGAGACCCCACCGCTTTTCGGATCAGCAATACCACGATTGCCTTGCGCAGGGAAGAAAGCTCGTTGATTTTCGGAGAAAGGATTGGAGGTGCGCAGATATGACCCCTTATACTGTAGCTTTTGCAGGCAACCCCAACACGGGCAAAAGCACACTTTTCAACCTGCTGACCGGCATGCGCCAGCATACAGGAAACTGGGCCGGCAAGACGGTCATTACTGCGGAAGGCGAGTTCACCCATAACAACCGTTTGTACCGCGCCATTGATCTGCCCGGCACGTATTCGCTGTACTCCAACTCCGCCGATGAAGAGGCGGCCCGCGATTATATTATTTTTGAACAGCCCGATGTGACACTCGTGGTTCTTGACGCAACGTCGCTGGAGCGCAACCTCAATCTTGCCTTGCAGGTGCTGGAAATTACCGGACGGGCCGTGGTGTGCATCAACCTGATCGATGAAGCACACAAGCTTGGCATCGAAATTAACCTAGAGGCCATATCGGCAAGACTTGGTGTTCCAGTCGTCGCCATATCAGCCCGGAACAAAATCGGTATAGAAGCCCTGCTGGACCAGATCGAACGTGTTGCAAGCGGTACCTATACGGCAGAACCGCTGCATATTGCCTACAATGAGGAGATTGAGCGGGGAATTGCCCAGCTCCTGCCCATGGTCGAACAGACTGTAGGAAGAAGCTATCCTGCACGCTGGATTGCCCTGCGGCTGCTGGACGGTGATGAGAGCCTGATGGCTTCGCTTCAGAATAGAATGAACAGCCAAACCATCCCAGATCCAAAGGAGGCGGTCCGCCATGGAGTCACTGCCTGCCACTAAGGGGCCTGATGCACTTCAATCCCTGCTGTCGGCAGCCCAAAAGCTTGCAGATGGCGGCACTATCCGCGACGAGATTGTCAGCGGGATTTACGGTGTATCCGCAGAGATCTGCGCCGAAGCCGTCAGCTACCAGGACCGGAAGAAACTGAACAGCACTTATAAACTCGATAATATTGCCACCTCCCGAATCTGGGGTTTCCCGATCATGCTGGCGATCCTTGGTGTAGTCTTCTGGATCACCATCGCCGGGGCAAACTATCCTTCGAGCTGGCTGGCTTCCTTATTTGGCTTCATCGAAGGCTACCTGACGGCCGGCTTCACGGCCCTGCATGCCCCCGACTGGCTGCATGGGGTTCTGGTGCTTGGCTTATACCGGGGGACCTCCTGGGTGATCAGCGTCATGCTGCCGCCAATGATGATCTTCTTCCCCGTATTTGCGCTGCTGGAGAATTTCGGTTATCTGCCGCGGGTCGCTTTTAATATGGACCGGTTGTTCAAGAAATCGGGCGGGCACGGCAAGCAGGCCCTGACGATGTCCATGGGCTTCGGCTGCAATGCCGCCGCCATTCTCTCCACCCGAATTATTGAATCCCCCCGGGAACGGATGCTGGCGATTCTTACCAATAACTTTGTGCCGTGCAACGGACGCTGGCCAACACTGATTCTGCTGGCCTCGCTGTTCATGGCCGGCGGCGCTGCGACCGGCGCATTCCGTACACTTACCACGGCTGCCGTACTGATGGGAATGGTGCTGATCGGCATCATCGTGACCCTGTCAGTATCCTGGGTCCTATCCAAGACCGCGCTGCGCGGTGTTCCTACGCACTATACGCTGGAGCTCCCGCCCTACCGCCGTCCGCAAATCTGGAAGACGATTCTCATCTCGTCCAAAGACAAATCGCTTAATGTGCTTACCCGGGCTATCATCGTTGCTGCCCCTGCCGGAATTATCACCTGGATTCTGGGCAATGTGTTCATTGGCGGCGAAAGCGTTCTGAATCATATGGCTGCTTTTTTCGATCCGTTCGCCCACCTGCTGGGCATGGATGGCTTTATTATCATGGCGTTTATCCTAGGGCTGCCT
Organism: Paenibacillus albidus; assembly: GCF_014644435.1. Classification (GTDB taxonomy): domain Bacteria; phylum Bacillota; class Bacilli; order Paenibacillales; family Paenibacillaceae; genus Paenibacillus_AQ; species Paenibacillus_AQ albidus. Next base: position 51,162 of record NZ_BMKR01000030.1, read on the forward strand.
GCGAACGAAATCGTGCTGCCGATCCTGCTGATGGGCTATATGTCTTCGGGTGCCATGGTTGACATCGACAGTCTGGGCAGCATCAAGGAGGTCTTCCTGAGCCATGGCTGGACGTGGCTGACCGCGCTCAATATGATGCTGTTCTCGCTGCTGCACTATCCATGCGGCACCACGCTCGTGAATATTTACAAGGAGACCAAAAGCCTGAAATGGTCCGTGCTCTCCGCTGTTATTCCGCTTGGCATCGCCATCGGTGTTACGTTTGCTGTCGCCCAGCTTGCCCAGTTGTTCGGGTGGGTATAAGTGAGGGTTAATCACCTTTGATAAATACAAGGCTGTCCCATGAGTAGATATTTCTACGAATGAGACAGCCTCTTTTTCGTGATATAGGGAGAGGTTATGTTGTGACCAAACCGCTTAAGCCGCCCGTTACTTCTTCCCGCGTCCGTTTGTTTGGCGTACGACCCTCAGAATGACAGCGATCAGCAGGACTGCAGCCAGACTCAAACCTGCATACAGGAGAATCGGTGTCCCTTTGTCGTCAGCAGTGCCTTTGCTAATCCCGGTATTGTCTGTACCCGCAGGCGTAGCCCGCGACCCCGGAGAGATTCCCGGCCCAAGCGCCTCTTTATCCTCGGCAGCCCCGGACAACAGTGTGGTCCGGCTGCACAGACTCACCTTTAATCCATCACTCCCCTCTCCTTTATGGCTGTAGACGAGATAACTCTCCCCTTCCGTAAATTCGAAGCCACAGCTGGCCGAGGACATCGCAGTAGTCACTGTAACCGTGCTCCCGACCTCCCCCTTCCAGATGGTCTGGACGTTAAACGTAACGGTGACCGGGTCACCGCTGGATTGCACAACAGACGGTTTAGCTTCCACGGACACCACTTCTCCGCTAAAGACAGCAGCGCTTCGCTCCAGCTCTTCAAGCGGTGCTCCCGGCACCACACAGGAACATGCATATGTGACCTCCGGACGCACTGTCAGCAGCGCCGTTGCCATCAGCAGCACACTCATTATTATCAAAAGCGGACTCCGAAACAGGTTTTTTATAGCCATCACCCTCCTCCTTTTCCTTACAGACGACCCGGATGGCAGGATAGTTACAAGGTTCCGGACATCATTATTCCAAGTTAACCACCGGGGAGCATGTTCACTCGATCTGGTTCGCGAGTGCCGTCAAACGCCGCATCCCTTCACGCAGCGTGATTTCATTAACGAACGAGTAGCTGAGGCGGACCCAGGACTTCATCTCCCCCAGCGCATCACAAATCTCGCCCGGAACAAACACAATCGATTCCCGGAGGCTTGCTCTAAAAAGAGCCTCCACCTTAAGCTGCTCCGGCAGCTTCACCCACAGATTAAGCCCGCCCTGCGGAGCGGTCCATTCCCAGCCTGTCCCCGCCAGCTCCTCCTCCATAATCTCCTTATGGACCTGAAGTGCAATCCGCAGCTTGCCAAGGTGCTGCTGGAGCCGGGGTGAAGTGTAATAATGGAGGAAGATCTTCTGGTTCAGCAGTGATGTCCCGTTGTCCGCCAACGCTTTGGCCGTAATCAGGCGCTCCATCAGCGGGTAGCGGCAAGCCACGGCACAAATCCTGAGGCCAGGTGCCACATACTTGCTGAAGCTGCTGATATAAATCACCCAGCCCTCCGTATCGTAGGCAAAAAAAGGCAACGGCGGCGGTTCAGCAAAATAAATATCACGGAAAGGATCATCCTCGACCAGCAGACAATGGTAGCGCTCGGCCAGCTCCACCAGCAGCTTGCGCTGCCAGGCGGGCACCGTATACCCGGTTGGGTTGTGATGAGTAGGGTTCATATAGAACAAACGCGGCTTATGCCGGGCCATCAAATCCTCCACCTCCGCAAGGTCGTAGCCCTCCGGTGTAATGGTCACCGGAACAAGCCGGGCCCCCTTCCGCCGAAAGATATCCATAGCCAGACTGTACGTAGGCCGTTCCACCAGTATGCTGTCCATAGGCCCAAGCAGGATGTCCGCGACCAGGTTAATGGCCTGCTGCGCTCCGGAAGTAATCAGCAGCTCCTCCCGGGACAGCTGCAGCCGGTGATGCTCCCGGAAATGCAAGCTGAGCGTCTCGCGCAGCTCCTCATCTCCCTGCACACTGGAATACGTGCCCATCACCTTTGGGTAGAGATCGAACACTTTTTTGACATACTCGGACAGGAACAGGTTCGGCAGCAGCCCCGGATCAATCAGCGCCTGCGAAAATTGATATTGCGCCGGCAGCCGCTGAATGTCGGACAGGCGGTTGGAGTTCAAGGCGGCCGCCATCGTCAAGTCTGCCCCATCCATTGCAACAAGAGACGGGGAGCCGCCTTGCGATACATAATATCCGGATTTATCTTTGACATACACCTTGCCATCCTCCGCCAGCTGCCGATAGGCCTTAAATACCGTCAGCCGGTGCACCTTGAGCTCTTCCGCCAGTCCCCGGATAGACGGCAGCTTATCATGCGCCTTCCACTCCCCCCGCTCCATGCGGTTCCGGATGAATTCATAAATCTGCAAGAATAAGGGGTAGCTCGTTTCTGTCCCCGTTGTATTTTCCATCCTTACCTTCAGCTCCTTTTCAGAAGTAATCATATTATTGTATTGTACACGATTCCAGCTGAAATCTGTTCTGTTTCTTACCATCTGTTCTGTCCCCTTGCCTATATGATTAACGAACAACTTCTAAAGGGGATATGAATAACATGATTCTTTTGGCGTACACTCTTGTCTGTCTGGTCTTTGGCACTACCTTTCTGGCGATCAAAATCGGCGTGGATGCCGGGGCGCCTCCGTTCTTCTCGGCCGGACTGCGTTTTTTTGTGGCGGGAGCGGTACTGTTTCTATGGATGGTCTATAAACGCAAAGTCCGCTTCTCCCTGCTACTGCGCAAAGAGATGCTCTTCACCGGAGCGACCTTAACCTTCGCCACCTTTGCCGCCCTTTATTGGGCCGAACAATATGTCTCCTCAGGACTTGCCGCCATCCTGTCGGCGACCGGCCCGATTATGATTCTGCTGCTGCAAACGGCCCTTCTCCGTCAAAAAGCTCCAGCCCACTCGCTCTATGGCTGCATCATCGGCTTCATCGGTGTTATGCTGCTGGTGCTGCCCAACCTCGCGGTAGATGTCTCACCGCTGTGGATCGTCGGCTGCATTGTTATTCTGATCGGGGAATTCGGCTATGCCATAGGGGCAATCTATTCCAAAAAAGTATCCACAAACATGTCCGAGGTCTCGCCCATCGCCCTGAATGCGGCCCAAATGATGTATGGCGGAGCGCTTTTGTTCATTCTGTCACTCGCAACCGAACGGGTCCATCCGGAATTCCTGCTGTCGCTGCCCACCGCCGGCTCCCTGCTCTACCTGACCGTGGTCGGCTCCATGGTTGGACACAGTCTGTTCTATTGGCTAGTCAGCAAAACGAATCCGGTCTTTCCTTCCACCTGGCTTTACGTTTCCCCTCCGATAGCGGTGGGTGTCGGCGTACTTTTTTACAATGAAACCGTTAATGTAATCACGATCCTGGGTATTGTCACGATTATCGCCGGGACGGTGCTGGTGAACGCGAGCGCTTTAAGAAAAATGCTGCCCAAACCGAAGATTAACGCCTCTTTTGCTAAAAAATCCGATATATGACGTACTATATGTTGCATTAATGACCATTATTGCGTATTATATAACCAAGAAAAGGGATATAAACTTCTAATATGACGCATTAATGAAAGGGGGAACGACAATCCGGCGCTCCTTTTCAGAACAGGAATGCCGCATGTATCCGGAAAGTGGAGGGAACTTGTGATCGAACTGACATCCCGTCAATTGCAAATTATTGATATTGTGAAGAAAAGAGCACCGATTACCGGCGAACAGATCGCAGAAAGCCTGCATCTTACCCGGCCAACGATCCGCTCCGACCTGTCTGTGCTGGTCATGCTCGAATATATTGACGCCAAACCCAAGGTAGGTTATTTTCCCGGCAAAAAATCCTCGTCCGGTCTCGGCAGCAGCTATCTGCTCCAGGAGACGAAGGTCAAGGACATCCAGAGCGTGCCGATTATTGTCCGTGAGACGACAACCATTCAGGATGCCGTTGTGATGTTGTTCCTGCAGGATGTCGGCACGCTGATTATCTGCGACGGGGACGGCAAGCTCGCCGGGGTCGCTTCCCGCAAGGATTTCCTGAAAGTAACACTCGGCAATCCCGGTGCAGTCTCCATGCCTGTCAGCATGGTTATGACGCGCCAGCCCAAGGTAGTGACGATTTCTCCGGATGACGCGGTGCTTGATGCCGCACACCAAATGATTTTTCACGAGGTAGACAGTTTGCCGGTGGTTGTTCCCTGCAGCGGCGAGAACGCCGGAGGGAAGCTGGACGTGATAGGGCGCCTGACGAAAACTTCCATCATAAAACTTCTCCTCGAACTTGAAGCCAAAGGATAACGGGAGGAATCTAAAGCGCATGGAGGAACCGTCACATTTCGTAACGATCTGCTCGGATTCAATAGGGGACACAGCCGAGGCTGTAGTACAGGCGGTCCTGCACCAATTCCAGAATCAGCGGGTCACCCTGAGAAGATATGGCAACGTAAGGCATGAAGAGGAGCTGCGCAAGCTGATGGAAGAAGCGGCCCAGCATCAAGGATTTGTCGCTTATACGCTGGTACAGCCGGAGCTTCGGGAGATGATCCGCGAAGAAGCGGTTCGGCTTGATCTGCGCATCGTAGACATCATGGGCCCGATGATGCAAGCCTTCATCGACACCTTCGATGACTCGCCCCAGCAGCGGCCCGGACTGCTCCATCAGCTCGACGAGAATTATTTCCGCCGGATCGAGGCGATTGAATTCACCGTCGCCTGTGATGACGGCCGCGATCTCGGCGCCATGCTGAAAGCCGATATTGTGCTGCTCGGCATGTCGCGCACCTCAAAGACACCGCTCAGCATCTTCCTGGCCCACAGGGGCAAGAAAGTGGTCAATTATCCGATTGTGCCGGAGATCGGACCGCCGCAGCAGCTGCTCAGTCTGCCGCCCAATCGGCTGATCGGGCTCAGTATGGACCCCGAGCATATGCTGAAGATCCGCTCCGAGCGGCTCAAGGTGCTCGGCCTGCCCGTCGGCTCCCAATATGCAAGCCTGGCCCGCATTACCGAGGAAATGGAATATGCCACAGCGCTTTTCGCCAAGCTGGGCTGCCCGGTGATCGATATCACCGACAAAGCCATTGAAGAAACTGCCGGAATTATTATGGGCTACATCTAAAGAAACCCCACAAAGTGAAGCTAATGCTTACGATGCTTAGCCCGATTACTTTGCGGGGCCCCCGGGATAGTACAGAAGGAACGGCTATTATACAAAAATCGCACTGGAGGGAAACATTATGGAACGCGAATTGGCACTTGAGATTGTACGGGTAACTGAACTGGGCGCTTTGTCTTCAGCCCGCTGGATTGGACGCGGGGATAAAAATGCAGCCGACGATGCGGCAACCACCGCCATCCGTTCCATGTTCGATTCCGTCTCCATCGACGGCACCGTGGTCATTGGCGAAGGGGAAATGGATGAAGCTCCTATGCTTTATATCGGGGAAAAAGTCGGGAACCGGAACGGCCCTTCGGTCGATGTAGCCGTTGACCCGCTGGAAGGCACCGAGGTGGTGGCCTGCGGGCTGCACAACGCCCAGTCCGTGATTGCCATTGCCGACAAGGGCAGCTTGCTACATGCTCCCGATATTTATATGGAGAAGCTGGCCTGCGGCCCCGAGCTAGCAGGAAAGCTGAGTATTGAAGATCCTGTGGAGCTTACTCTCCAGAAGGCGAGCCGGTTCAGCGGCAAATCACTCTCCGAGCTGACCGTCATGGTGCTGGACCGCAAACGCCATGAGAAGTTGATCGGCAGCCTGCGCGAAGCTGGCGTACGGATCAAGCTGCTCAGCCACGGTGATGTGGCCGGAGCCATCGCTGCGGCACTGCCGGACAGCGATGTGGATCTGTACATGGGCTCCGGCGGAGCGCCGGAAGGTGTACTCGCCGCTGCCGCCATGAAATGCCTGGGCGGAGAAATGCAGGGACGCCTGCTGCCGGACGGGCCCTATGAGATGCAGCGTTGTCTCCGCATGGGCATCGCCGACCCTACACGTGTGCTCTATATGGAGGACATGGTAGGCACAGGCGACGTCATCTTTGCCGCCACAGGTGTCACCTCCGGTGAATTCCTGAACGGTGTCCGTTTCATCGGCAAGGAACGCGCCGAGACTCATTCGGTCATCATGCGCGCCCAAAGCCGTACAATCCGCTATATCCGCAGCATTCATTTCCTGCCCGGAAAAGAAATACCGGAGCGGATGACGGGCCAGGCAAGCGCTGCCTCGATGTAACGCAGGCGGTAACCCTTTCCCCGCCACAGCAGAGTATAAGATAGATGCCAAAAAGGGTTTTCCCGCTGCCTTCTGGACAGCTGGAAAACCCTTTTTGTTTACGCTGCGTACTTCGTGGACCGTAAAGTTGAACGCAGCCAGACCTTGCTGCCCGTTTTACTTAACGTCTGTTGAACGTGGAGCTTTCTTCCCGGCTTCGTCTAAGCTCGTCGTCACTGAGCTTCACACTGCCGGTCTTGTCAATCCTGGCTTCCTCACGCTTCACAGTATCCTGAACTTGTTCCGTGCCTTGGACCTCGCGTTTATGAACATCGACTTCGCCGGTAACCACCGTATTTTTATTAACTTCCACCTGCTCTTCGCTTACCGGAATACGGATCGTTTCCTCCGCTCCGACAGGCTCTGCCGTGGAATCATTATTTACAGCATGACGCTCAATCACAATTTCTTCATGGGAGACAGGAACGTTGATTGTTTTCTGCTCCTCAATCACTTCCTTGCGGACCGATACCTCACCTGTCTGGACTTTGTTTTTGGAAACATTCAGCTGTTCCTCACGCAGACGCAGCTTACGTTCCTCATCCAGCCCGTCATCCGGCATACCGGAATGAACCGATCCCGTCATTCCCGGTCTGTTCACATCATTCAGCGGTGACGTTCCACTCCGGCCGCCGGCTGAATTCATCGTATCCAGTCCGGTATCCTTGCGCCCTTCCAGACCCGAACCGTTGAATGCGGCATCTACCGTATCCGATACGGAGTTCCGGGCGGCATCCACTGAACCGTCCGCCAGGGTGTCCTCCTCCATATACCGATCGGCATTGGCAGAATTATGATTGCGGAATACAGAGTAGACATCACTGGCGTTTGTGTTGTCGGCATCGACCATGACCAGAATCCGTCCTTCATCTACATGGCGGTCATAACTTTCTGCTTCATCCTCCGGAATACCGAGGCCAATCAATCCGCCAACCAGTCCGCCTGTACCGGCTCCTACCGCAGCACCGGCCAACGTAGCCGCAATAGGACCCGCTGCAATAATGGGGCCGATTCCGGGAATGGCCAAGGCGCCGATTCCGGCAAGCAGTCCTGTCACACCCCCGAGCAGACCCCCGGTCGCCGCGCCGGAAGCCAGTCCTTCAGGGGCTTTGGTTCCCGTCTCTTCACTAATCGCTGTAACATCGCGTTTGTTTCTAGCAATGACGGAGATATCCTCTGTTTGAAAACCATGCCGTTTTAAATCCTCAATGGCCGAAGAAGCCTCATGCTCGGTATAAAACACACCTACAATTTTCTTATTCATAACGATTCCCTCCTGCTAGTTGTTTTGTTGTTGGTTAAGTGTTGCCTCTGCTTCATTGCTTAATTAACCAAACGGATTGCGGATAAACTCATTTTCTGCAAATTTCAGGAGTGATCCAGATATAAAAATATGAAACAGGAAATCATTAGGGAAATACAACTTAAACGGAAGTCCGGGTGTTGTACGCACTCTCTAGGTTCACCTTATCCCCGATGTCTCATTCACGGTTCGCTTTATCCCTCACCGGAAATCTATTGTATAATGTAAAGGCCGCAGGCAATCTTTGAATCAGGAAAAGAGGCTAAACGCAGCCATGGCAATCTTTCATTACAATTCCGAGCGTCCGTTCCGGGGCAATCCCGATCTGCATCTGCATTACTGGGGGCGGGAGCAATGTGCCCCCGGCCACACTGTAGGCCCCGGGGTCCGCGACATCTACAAAATACATTTTATCCATGAAGGGACGGGGATTGTAACCGTAGGGGAACAGACACACATCCTGCAGGCGGGACAAGCCTTTTTGACCTACCCTCATATCGTGACTTATTATGCGGCCGACTCCTCCGATCCCTGGACCTATTCCTGGATAGCTTTTACCGGAGAAGAGGTTCCCTGTCTGCTGGGCAAAACCTCTTTATCGCCGGAGTTGCCCGTTTTTCCGATGGACAAACAGCTCATGCCGGAGCTCTACAGACTTCTTACAGAAGCAGCAGATTCAAAGGATGGTCTGGATCTTCCGCTTAAAGCCATTATGTATGAGTTCCTTGCCCTATTGCTGAAGCTGGCTCCGGCAGCCCCGGATATTCTTCCGCTGCCGCGGGCAAAAAGCATCTACGTGGAGCAATGCCTGCATTTCATTCATGCGCATTATTGCGAGAATGTGACGGTCGAGAGTATGGCCTCTTCCCTGAAGCTGGACCGCAAATATTTGTCCACACTGTTCAAGCGGACCATCGGCCTGCCGCCGCAGCAATATTTGCTGACTTTCCGTATGGCCAAAGCCTGTGAGCTATTGACCGAAAGCACCTGCACCATTGGCGACATTTCACGCTCCGTCGGCTATCAGGACCCGCTGCTCTTTTCGCGGATGTTCAAAAAGGTCAAAGGCTGCTCACCCAAGGAATACCGCCTCCGGCATAACGATAGTGACATTGTGCTATAAATATCTTCCTTGCTGACATACGCTTGCCCCAACATTTCCGCTACAATAAGAGCGTATACAATGTTCTTGCCGCAGCACACTACCTGTTATAGGAGGAAATGAATCATGTATGATGCCAGCTCAACCAGATATGACAATATGACATATAACCGCACCGGCTCAAGCGGCCTGCTGCTTCCGGCGATTTCGCTGGGTCTGTGGCATAATTTCGGAGGCAATGATGTTTTTGAGAACGGCCGCAGCATGGTAAGGCGAGCTTTTGATCTGGGGATCACCCATTTTGACCTCGCCAACAACTACGGGCCGCCTGCGGGTTCAGCAGAAGAGAATTTCGGACAAATCCTGAAAAAAGACTTATCCCCTTACCGGGATGAACTTATCATCTCCAGTAAAGCCGGGTATTATATGTGGCCGGGACCTTACGGGGAATGGGGCTCCAAAAAATATCTCGTCTCCAGCCTTGACCAGAGCCTGAAACGTCTGGGACTCGACTATGTCGATATTTTTTATCATCACCGTCCGGACCCGAACACCCCGCTGGAAGAAACCATGGCTGCGCTGGATCTGCTGGTGCGCCAAGGCAAGGCCCTTTATGTCGGCATCTCGAACTATAAGGCGGAAGAAGCGCGTGAAGCCGCACAGATTCTGCGCCGCCTGGGCACGCCATGCCTCATCCATCAGCCGAACTACTCTATGATGTCCCGCTGGATCGAGGATGGACTGCAGGATGTGCTTGCGGAAGAAGGCATCGGCACGATTGCTTTCTCGCCGCTGCAGAAAGGTATCCTGACCGACCGTTACCTTAACGGCATTACAGCCGACTCCCGCGCTGCCGGGCCAAGTGTATTCCTGTCCGAGAAGGAGATCACGGAAGAGGTTATCGCCAAAGTCAGCAAGCTGAATGAGCTTGCCGCCGCACGCGGACAGAAGATGTCCCAGCTCGCCTTGTCCTGGGTGCTGCGCGGAGGCAAGGTTACCTCCGCTCTGATTGGCGCCAGCAAAGTCAGCCAGATCGAGGATGCTGTCGCCTCCCTGAACGCGCCGGAGCTTAGCGCGGAAGAGCTGGAGCAAATCGAGAACATTTTACGGGGATAGTTCACAACACCAGGAGTCAGCAAAAAAAGACGGCACATGTACCAAAATCAGCTTAAGGGCTGCCAGGGTACGTATGTGCCGTCTTTTTTTATGAAAAGCTATGCTCAGGGGTATCGGAAAGCCGGAAAACCCCAGCGATAACCCCCCACGTTCACGTTAGCCATCTTTTAGCCGAATATCTGAGTAATATACACCATAATTAACAATCCAAAAATAAAGGAGTAGGTCGACGACCTCTCATACCCGTGGCCGTGGCTTTCGGGGATCAGCTCCTTGTAGACGATGAACAGCATTGCACCGGCGGCGAAGGCTAAACCATAGCCGACTACATTTTGCAGCGAGCTGGCTGTAAAATAACCGACAATTGCCGACACCATCTCCATCAGGCCGGTAAGGGCGGCCATAATTACCGCCTTCAGCTTGGTAGCTTGGGAGTTCATCAGAAAGACAGCCAGAATCAAACCCTCCGGCATATTTTGCGCCCCGATGGCTATGGCCACGGTAGGACCTAAACTGACCTGCTCGCTGGCATAACTGAAGCCTGTACTGAGCCCTTCAGGGATATTATGGATAAACAACGCAATCAGGACAAGGAGCGCCTTCGAATCCATGTTGGTGTAGCCGGGTTTATTCTCCACATCAATATGCGGGATATTGTTCTCGATTAAATCGAGCAGCAGCACTCCGGTAATCAGCCCCAGGGACAGGGCAAGGATTCCCGATTCTTTGATGGCTTGCGGCATTAAGCCGAAGGTTGAGGCGGACACCATAATGCCGGCGGTGAAGGCGACCAGCACATCCTTCCACTTCTCGGATAATTTCTTCACGAACAGAATGGGAATAACTCCGAGTACGGTTGCCATTGCCGATAAAAAGCTGCCAAGAAGCGCTGTTTCCAAGTCTTCCACTCCTTTTGGGACAGAACTGATAGACCAAGCTTATGCTTCCATCAGCCCTAATTATGTCTCTATGATGATTTTCTCTCTATCCTAAGGTCCAGCGGCAGGCTGAACAAGTCTTCGCTCCAATAACGTGTTCCCACCTTCAAAGCATTAAGCTCTGTGCCATAGCAGGTGAACCCCAGTGCTTCGTATAAGCGCCTCGCCGCCAGATTCTCCGAGATTACCGCCAGCAGAAGAACTTCCAGCCCCTCGATTTGCTCGGCTTTGGCAATCAGTTCCGTCATTAGAGCATACCCCAATCGCTGCTGCCGCACTTCGGGACGAACATATAGGGCAAACACATTTCCTTTATGGCGGATTTTGTCCCTGCACTCACGCATAAAAGTGACCACTCCAGTCAGCTCTCCTTGCTCCGTGAAGCCCCCGAGGGTGAACTGATCCCCGGAGGGTCTGAGCCGTTGGCGCGTGGTTTCCAGGGGCAGCTCTTTTTCAACAGCATAGGTGCTGAGAAAAGCTTCGGGATGCTCCAGAAGAGACTGCAGGCGGATGGCCCGGTACCTCTCTGCATCTTCGGCGGTTAATAGCCGGATATCCATAAATACACCTCTTTTCAGCTAAATTAAGCTATAATTAAGAAAAAATTGTTGTCAGGAGGCTTCACCATGGTAACCTGTTTCCTCAAATATGTGATTGATCCGGCCAAAATGGCGCATTTCGAGCATTACGGCAAACTGTGGATTGATCTCGTCCATGAGCTGGGCGGGCTTCACCACGGATATCTGCTGCCCCACGAAGGACCCAGCAATATCGCTTATGCTACCTTCTCTTTCCCCACTCTGGCTGCCTACGAGACCTACCGCAACGAAATCCCCGGAAATCCGAAATGCCAGGCTGCCCTAGATTATGCCAATGAGCATCAATTTATTATCAGCTATGAGAGGAACTTCTTCAAGCCTGTGTTTGAGGGAATGGAGACTTCTGCGAGGCTTTTTTATTGAATCTACGAGTGGTTGGATTCGTTTCAATGTACTTTATACATCAGGCTGAGAGTAAAGCTAGCTAATTTTCGATTTGGCTGCATTTTATACATTGGAAATAGCAAAAACGGCTTAAAAATGCCTGTTTTCTAAATTTCTGCTGTATGAAATACATCAGAATGGACTTTTGGGTCCTCCCAGAGCTATTCTGCTGCACTAAATACAGTAGGTCCTACTCGTCGCCATCGCAGAGCCGTCATTTAACACCTGCTAATAAAAAAGCAGGCCGGGGTTTAACACCCTTGGCCTGCTTTTTGCTGATTGCTACAGGTTTAGCTTAACTTTCATCAGCCAACAGATTGCTTAGACGCAGCAGCAGTACAATCGCTTCGGCGCGGCTAGCCTGACTCGAAGGATCAAAACGGTTGCCTGAGCGCCCGTTAATCAAGCCCTTCCCGGCAGCTTCAGCCACATAAGCCTTGGCCCATGCCGGAATTCCGCCATCGTCCGCAAAGGAAGTCGTGGCTCCCGCTTCAGGCTTAACCCCCAGTGCCCGCATCATCAGGACTGCCATTTCAGCACGGCTGATTGAGCTACCCGGACGGAAACTCCCATCCTCATGGCCTGTGGCAATTCCCTGCTCCACAGCCTGGGATATGGCAGCCTGCGCCCAAGGCCGTATACTCTCCTGGTCCTTGAAGGCAGAGAGAGCATTTGTTGAGGTGATGTCGGCATTCCAGTTTAGGGCCGATGCCAGCAGCATGATGAATTCTGCCCGGGTAACCGGCGTGTCCGGATGCACTCCGCCATCCGGGTAACCCTGCACAAGGCCGCGGCATCCGGCTTGTCTGATCTCCTCTTCCGCCCAGTGGCCGGAAATATCATTGAAGGTTATGCCCTCAAGGATACAACCGGAAGGAGCTTCCGGGCCCGGTGACTGGCCGGATACTTGCTCCTGGAATACCCGAAGGCTGTAAGTTCTCCAGGAACCGTCTTCTGCTATAACCAACACCTTAATGCTGTTCTCGCCTGCAACGAGCGGGATGTTCCCGCTCAGACTGTTCTCTGCAGAGGAAAGTATCCCTTCTGTAGCCTGACCAGCCGCCAGATACATGATCTTAAGCTTTGCTTTCGAATCCTCGGCTTGCGCCGTAATCTGAAGAGCACTGACCTCAGGGCCAACCGTAACCTCATAAGCGGTGGTCCCTGGAGAGAATCCCGGTTTCAGCATCCCCGCCGACAGCGTCAGACCTGTCAGGAAGGAATTGCTGGAGCGCGGTGCTGCTTCCACTGGGGGATTATACCCTGGAGACGGCTCCACAACAGGCGGCTCCGCCCGGTAAATCTCCAGCTCATACCGCTTGGTAGTGACTCCATCCGGTGCCGTAACGGTGACAGCTGCCAGATTGCTGCCGACAGTCAGTATGTCCCCACCCCAGATGTCGGCCGTAGCCCCGGCCTCATACACCTCGGCTGTGACAGTAACGCTGGTTATTTCATAGGGAACACTTAACTTGTAATAAGTGGTATCCGGCTGGAACCCGGCCAAAGGTACACCGTCCACAGCCAGCGCTGCGAGGTCAGCATTGGCCGAAGCTTCTGCTTCCTTGGCCTTACGCACAATATGAAGCGTATAGGTCCGGGTAGTAACCCCATCCGGTGCCGTAATGATAATCTTAAGCGTATTGCTGCCGACGAGAAGTTTCTCCCCGCCGGACACTATGACACTCGCATCCGGCTCAGCTGTCTGGACCTCTACCAGAGCGGATGTCGTTTCATGGGCAACATTCAGTGTATAATCCCTTACGTCCGGATCGAAATCCGGAAGAGCTGAACCGTTCACAACAAGGCTTACTGCCCGCGCATCCGATGAAAGATCCTGCACTGCACGTACAATGGTCAGATGGTAGGTTTTGCTTACCGCCCGGTCTTGTGCCGTTACTATAACCTGTAGATCATTTGGACCTATTTCCAGATACGTTGCGCCCGTAACCGTTACTGCCGCATACGGACTGTAAGTCTGCACGGTTACTGTGGCCTGATCAGTAGAATAAGGTACGTTATACACATATTTGTAGATCTGCGGATCAAAATCCTTCAGTGGTGCTCCATTGACAAAAAGCGCACGGGCATTGGCATTCTGATCAGCGATAAAGTTCACACTGGCTTCTGCCGCCAGGCGCATGCTGCCAACTTCCGCCGATATTTGGGCAGAGCCTGCCACCACCGGTGCAGTCAGTACTGCCCGGTATGTCCCATCACCCAGGTCAGTTACGGCGCTGAGCGTCCCAACGCCGTTTACTTTCAGACTTACCGCTTGACCGCCCCCGGCAAGCACATTGCCGTTGCTGTCCTTTAACGTAACGGTCACCTGAGCGGTGCTGCTTCCGTCTGCCGGAAGTTCGGTCCGGTCCACCGTTAGCGTCGAAGTCGACGCGTCGGCCGCCCCGGCCACGAAGTTCACTGTGGCCGTGCCCGGCACAGGTGCTCCGTTCACCTTCGCGGTGATCGTCGCCGTGCCCACTGCGGCCGGCGCGGTCAACATCGCGCCATAGGTCCCGTCGCCATGATCCGTGACGGTTCCCACGCTGCCGCCGCCGCTTACCGCTATCGCCACGGTATCGCCGCCGCTTAAGAGCGGGTTCCCCTGCGCATCGCGCACGGTCACTGTTACTTCAGCGGTGCTCATGCCATCCGCTGTCAGCGTAGCCTGATCCACCGCCACGCTCGACTTGGCGGGGTCTGCGGTTCCGGCCACGTAGCTTACCGTGGCCGTGCCCGGCACAGCTGCTCCGTTCACCTTCGCGGTGATCGTCGCCGTGCCCACTGCGGTCGGCGCGGTCAACGTCGCGCCATAGGTCCCGTCGCCATGATCAGCGACGGTTCCCACCCTGCCGCCGCCGCTCACCGCTACCACCACGGTATCGCCGCCTACTAACAGCGGGTTCCCCTGCGCGTCGCGCACGGTCACTGTCACTTCAGCGGTGCTCACGCCATCCGCTGTCAGCGAGGCCCGATCCACCGCCACGCTCGACTTGGCGGCGTCTGCGGTTCCGGCCACATAACTTACCGTGGCCGTACCCGGCACAGCTGCTCCGTTCACCTTCGCGGTGATCGTTGCTGTGCCCATACTTGTCGGCGCGGTCAACGTCGCGCCATAGGTCCCGTCGCCATGATCCGCGACGGCTCCCAGACTGCCGCCGCCGCTCACCGCGACCGTAACAGTATCGCCGCCGGCTAACAGCGCGTTCCCTTGCGCATCGCGCACGGTCACTGTTACTTCAGCGGTGCTCACGCCATCCGCTGGCAGCGAAGCCCGATCCACCGCCACACCCGACTTGGCGGCGTCTGCGGTTCCAGCCACATAACTTACCGTGGTCGTACCCGGCACAGCTGCTCCGTTCACCTTCGCGGTGATCGTCGCCGTGCCCACTGCGGTCGGCGCGGTCAACGTCGCGCCATAGGTCCCGTCGCCATGATCCGCGACGGTTCCCACGCTGCCGCCGCCGCTTACCGCTATCACCACGGTGTCGCCGCCGACTAACAGCGGGTTCCCCTGCGCGTCGCGCACGGTCACTGTAACTTCAGCGGTGCTCACACCGTCCGCTGTCAGCGTAGCCTGATCCACCGCCACGCTCGACTTGGCGGCGTCTGCAGTTCCGGCCACATAACTTACCGTGGCCGTGCCCGGCACAACTGCTCCGTTCACCTTCGCGGTGATCGTTGCTGTGCCCGTGCTTGTCGGCGCGGTCAACGTCGCGCCGTAGGTCCCGTTGCCATGATCGGCGACGGTTCCCACGATGCCACCGCCGCTTACCGCTATCACCACGGTGTCGCCGCCGACTAACAGCGGGTTCCCTTGCGCATCGCGCACGGTCACTGTAACTTCAGCGGTGCTCACGCCGTCCGCTGTCAGTGTAACCTGATCCACCGCCACACTCGACTTGGAAGCGTCGGCTCCTGCCGCAACAAATTCAACTTTGGCTTGCTCCTGGAGTTGAACTCCGTTTAAGCTGGCCTCGATGGTAGAGGTTCCAATCGTCGTCGGCGCGGTTAAGGTCGCCTGATAAGCTCCTCCGCCCAGCTTGGCTACCGGACCAAGTGTACCTCCACCCGTAATTGTCAGCACAGGCAGAACAGCGTTGCCATCATCGTTTACAGCAGTTCCTGCCGCATTGTTCAACTGAAGCTGAACTGTAGTGGTATTGCTTCCATCAGCCACCAGCCGGGCATCCTCTGCCTTTAATGTTGATGTCACCGGAGACACTACCGGAATCAAGTCCGTTCTTGAGTTGTTAAGCGTATTCGCTTCTTCTTCCATCACCACTTCTGCTTTTACAGAAGCCTCATTTCCAGCGTCTGCTTCTGCATCAACAACCAATTGAATCGCTGAAGAGGTTCCTTTGTCCGCAATTCTCTTCGTAGTTGTACATGTAAGTTCAGATACATCACAGCTCCAGTCCGTGCCGCTCAGGGATACTGGGGTCATTTTGGAATCCAGCGTAAATTGAACCTTGAGATCCTTGGCCGTGGCTGTCTTCCCTGTATTGCGTACGCTCATATCGTAACTGAGGCCATTTTGTCCAGCTACTATTAATGAAGGCAGACTGCTGCCCAGCTGAACCACAACATCTGCAACATCCGAGCTTACCTCAATGTCACTTGGACTTTGATCATTCGAATTGACGTTGTCTTGAACAGTGGACTGGCTAAGGGACAGTTTAGCGGTATCATTCATATAAATCCCGCCGCCTCTTCCGTAAGCACCATTCCCGGTAATCGTTACTTCGGACAATGTCAACAAACCGGAATACACATCTCCAGCCAGTCCGCCACCATCCCCGTCCGCATAGTTCTTCTCAAATACCGTGGACTGGATCAAAGCCGCTCTTTGCATAAAAACTCCGCCACCCCGGCCTTCAGAATCCTCTTTTTGAACAGATCCGAACGCCTGATTGCCTGTAAAAAGAGAGCCAGTAACCGTAACGGTGCCAGGTGCTGCCGTTTGCGGGTAGGCCTGCATTCCTCCTCCTGAACCGTAAACCGTATTACCTATAAACTTCGTATTTGAAATCGAAATCTTCAAATCGCCTTCGAGATAGGCTCCACCTGCTCTCGCAGTATAACTGCCCGAAGCGCTCCCGGCAGTGTTATTCTCAATCACCGTATCGCGCAGAACCAAAGCACCTGTCGGCGGGCCGGCAATATTAAGACCTCCCCCATAGAGACCGTCCCCCACTGCATTGTCCTTAATGATCAGATTTTGCAGTGTAATCGTCCTCTGGCCCGTATACCCCAAAATTCCGGCACCGCCAAAATCACCGGAAGCATTCACTCCACCGCCGCGAACGGTCATATTCTGCAAAGTGATGTCATAACCTGCTTCCTCCGCATCGGGATTCAGATTGAACACGCGAAAATTGGCATTGCCCGGAGCGGCAGCCGCCTGAATTACCGTCAACTCCGCTGCGCTTCCGTCGCTGCCCCCATCTCCGGTCAGGACCATATGATTTCTCAGCTCGAGCGGATCACCGGAGGTAAGGGTATAGGTTCCAGCGGGCACCTTGATTTCATAATCCGTACTGCCTGCATCGGCCGTCTGGATCGCCGCCCGCAATGAGCAGTTACCGGAAGAATCCGCGCAAATGCCATCACCGGGAAGCACATCTTCCGTATCTGCCATCGTATTTACCGAAATGGTTTCCGCTGCGGCAGCCGCAAGCGCCGTTACCATAAACAGACACATAACAAGAACCAATGCGGCAGTGCCATACGTAAATTTCCGCCCGATGTAAGGAACCAACCGGTGCAGAATCCTGCCTGCTTTCAATAGATCACCTCCTCATTCTATTTTCATTTAAGATCTAGGCGGAAAGTCACCGGAAGTGCAAATAATAAAATTAAGGGCAAGAAAAGGCTGCATGTTATTATGCGGCTGGCTGCCGCCTGCGGGTCTTACAGCTCCCTGTTCCATAGTTGCCGTGCGATTGGGTCCGTAAGACGAATAGCTTGCAGCGGGCACACGCCCTCCAGGCTTGGCCCACACTGCTCCGGCAGGATGATCTTTCCGCATCCCCCCTTCTTTATATACTGGAGTATGATTATGGACGGGAAGCTGGCCGCTATTCAATTCCACAGCAGCGCTGCCGCCGGAGACTCCAAGCGTCCGATCCGTCAATCCATTCCCCATGCCCGCTTGGATAGGAACCCGGCCAACCAGGTTCGGCAAGGCGAATGTCGTTTTACCATCCCCGCCATAATTAGTTCCCAGCAAAGAAAACAACGCTGTATTCTGCATTATTGGCATCAATTGTCCATCACAGAAAGCCCAGCCCTTTGGTGCAAAGTTACCGGCAAAAATCCGGATTTCTCCAAGATAACCCATGTCTGTTCTCCCCTTTCAACTGTTCAGTTTGTCTAGCTTCTTGAAGGGAAAATCCCCGCCCCGCAAATCAAATAATTAAGTGTCAGATAGGGCTGCATATTCTCATGGGGCTGGGATGAGCCGGATGGCAGCAGCGCATCTCCCATTTTGACATCCGGAGTATGATGATAGGCCGAGACAGGAGTTGCTCCAAACCCGGCATCCACCGGACTTGCCGTGTCCACAGCCGTCGTTGTTGCGCTGATGCTGTGGTTATGTGCCGGAAGCTCCTGGACAGTTAAGGTATGGTTTCTCTCTCCCCCCTTGTATCCCAATGGATAGTTGGAGTTATAATGTACGGGTACCCGGGCTTGAAGATCCGGAAGCGCAAACGTTGTGCTCCCGTTCCCACCGTACATTGTCCCCAGAATACTGAACAGTGCTGTATTATTTTGGATGGACAGAATGGCTCCATTGCAGGCATACCAGCCGTTAGGGATCATATTAAAGGCCACTAAACGAATCTCGCCTAAATAAGAGTCTGCATTCATTACGGAAGGGTACATTCCTTCCAGGGCAATCACAAAGTTAATTGGCAGATAAGGCATCATATTGTCATGGGGCAAACCTTCGCCCGCCATCTTGACCTCACTTCTACCCATATTCCCTGCCGTTCCGCCCTCCATATAATTGGAGGCCGAAGATTTGGCCCATACGGCACCTTCAGGACTGTTCTTATTGCCCCATGAAGCATGCCCGTAGACATCGTGAGTATGTGCCGGCATCTCGGATGACTTCAGAGTGACTGACTCCACACCTCCGGAAGAACCCAGCGGCGTTTGCGGACTGACGTGCATCGCAGCTCTCCCCCTCAGATCCGGCAACTGAAAGGTCACCTGTCCATCACCGCCATAGGTCGTGCCAATGAGTTGAAAGAGCACTTCATTTTGAGAAATATGCAGCACGCTGCCGTCGCATATCGCCCATCCCTGCGGGGCAAAATTCCCTGCGAACATACTGATTTCACCCACAATGGGTTGATAGATATCTGATGCATAGGCCGTCTTGGTTCCTGCCAGCCAGTTAAGTCCGGCCCCGGACATCGCCATCAGGGCTGCTCCCGCTCCTGCTTTGGCCAGAAATTCACGGCGGGATATTTTTTTATTCTTGTCCACCGGCATCCTCCTTTTTTTGCTTTTGCTGTCTATCATTTATGTAGATAATCTCATCATAGCGGTAAAATAAGACTTTGAGAATATATTTTAAAACTATATATACTGAACTTGAAATTTTTCTATTTGGGGAGTGGATCGAGACTACGGTGAATGTTTGGACTTCCGGCCCATTCTATATAGATTATCTTTGTTCAAAAACTCAAAAAAACAAGCCCCCGGGACCGGCGGCTTGCCATTAGTTATATTCATCTCAGCCTATCTGCTTTAAATAACTGCACAAACCGTCCCAGGCCGTTAGACTCCAGTTCTTCCTTCGGAATAAACCGCAGAGCGGCCGAGTTGATTCGGTAATGCAGCTTCGTGGGCTCCGGGCCGTCATACAATACATGCCCCAGATAGGCATGGCTCAGCCTGCCCCGGACCGCTGTCCGCACCTGATCACTGCTGTAATCCGCTTCCTTGCGGATCAGCCCTTCATCCAGCGGCTTGCTGAATCCGGGCCATCCGGTGCCGGAGTCGAATTTGTCCTTTGAGCAGAACAGGGGGTCGCCGCTCACAATATCGACGTACAATCCCTCCTGGTTCATATCCCAATATTCATTCTGATACGCCTGTTCCGCAGCCTTATTCTGAGTGACCTCATATTGCAGCTCCGTCAGGCGTTCCCGCAGCCGTTTCTTATCTTCAGGATTGTTCCAATATTGCCCCGTGAAGTCCTCGCGTCCCGAACCTTTCATATAAGCCTTATAGTTTGCTACATGTGTCTTATAATACTGCTGGTGTTCATCCTCGGCGGGATAAAACGGACTGGCCGGCAAAATCTCTGTCACAATCGGCTTTTTGAACCTCCGGCTGGCCTGAAGGGCCTGCCTGGAAGCCTCCGCCTGCTGCCGCTGCTCCTCATTATGCACAAAAATTGCCGACCTATAGGAATGTCCGCGGTCCATAAATTGTCCGCCTGCATCCGTAGGATCAATCAGCTGCCAATAAATTTCGAGTAGGCGCTCATACGGAAACACCTCCGGCTCGAACGTAATCTGCACCGCTTCACGATGCCCGGTAGTTTCCGTCCCCACCTCGTCATATGTGGGATTCAAGGTATGTCCGCCCGTATAGCCGGAAACCAGGGACACGATGCCCGGCAGTTCATCAAACGGCTTGACCATACACCAGAAGCAGCCTCCCGCGAAGGTGGCAAGTTGTTGATTATTGATCTTGTCCAGCATACGGCTCCCCCTTAAATAAAGGAATTAATCCTCATATTTGGCGAGTTCGGCTTCCAGCTCCACGCGCTGTTGAATGACATTATCCAATATTTCTCTCTGCGCCGCAAGCTTGGCCTGCAGGTCTTGTTCTGCCGGGGAGCCTGCCGCCGGATCATAGCCTGGCGCAGTTCTCAGAAAATTCAGCTTTGCCTCATAATCCTCTTGAACAATCCGGATCTCTTCTATATCATCCTTGACCTTGCCGATCTGGTACTCCAGATACATGATGTCCGAGGAGGCTGCGGGATGGGTCGAACGCTGAGAATAGGTCATCGTGCACCTTCTTTCTTTGAATTGATCAGCTTCATAAACAATCCTACCATATACACATTGTAAATATCTTGCTCAAGCGCCCCAAAGAAGCTCGTAATCATCCGCTGCCTCTATAAACTCCATATCGAATTCCAACAGCAACTGACCGGCCTTCACCTGTGCTCCCGTCTCCACCAGGGACAAGAACCCTTCCCACTCCATCAAATGGAGAATACACCTTCCCTTCAGACGGCTCAATCGCTATCCCTTCACCCATTTTTGCTTGTCAAATATACGTGACGGCACCTGCTAAAAAATAATAATTCCGGCGATGGCCGACAATAAGATAACGGTAAACGGATGAATTTTGAAATGAGTCACAGCGATGAGGCAGCCCACACAAATTACTACGGTTCCAAGCATAGTCCAGCTCAGTAACGCCTCTGTCCGGCCACCCAGTCCAAAATGATAGGCTGCATAAATAATCAATCCGGTGATAACCGGCCGCAAACCATAAAAAGATGATTTGACCCAGGCATTCCCTTGAAGCTTGAGAAAAAAAGCGGCTATCACAATGACGATAATCAGCGAGGGCAAAATGATGCCGGTCGTCGATGCGACCGCCCCGGCAATACCCGAAGTCGTGTATCCGATTAAGGTAGCTGTATTCGTGGCAATAGAACCCGGAGCCATCCCTGCCAAAGCTACAATCTCCTCAAATTGCCCGCTGTCTACCCAGCCCTTGCTGGCTACTTCCCGCTGAATTAACGTCATTACCGCATATCCCCCACCGAAGGAGATACAGCCGACCTTTAAAAATACAAAGAATAAATGCCAAAGCATACCCAGATCCCCTTAGATGTAGTATTCAGGAAAGTTTAATTCCTGCTTGGAAGCAGCAGATGGTGCTTCGGTCCGGATGGACAATCCCATCATTCGTTTCATGATCACAACCGCTATGCCGACAAGCGGCCCACCAAGAATAAGATAAAAAGGAGGAATTCCGGTAAACAAAAGCAGGGACAGCGCAGTTGCCAAAATGAAGAGGGTCGGGACATCAAGTATGGAGGATTTACCCATTTTGAATGCGGCCATAATAATAAGAGCGACTACAGCAGCATGTATGCCTTTCAGTGCAGCTTCCACCTTATCATTATCTTTAAAAAGAGCGTAAAATAGACTCAGAACAAAAACGATTACGAAGGTTGGCAAGGTGATGCCGGTGACAGCAGCCACTGCTCCGGGCACTCCTCCCAAACGGTATCCGATAAACGCAGCGGAATTTACAGCAACACCGCCTGGAGCTGACCCGGAAATAGACACCATATCGCCCATTTCCGATTCCTCCATCCAGCCTTTTCTATGCACAATTTCCTGCTCAATCGTTGCAATCATGGCATATCCGCCCCCGAAAGTAGAAGGGCCGATCCGAAAGAAAACCCCGAAAATTTGCGGGAGCATCTTGATTTGTTCTTTTAATTTAGTATTCATCCCTGCCACCCTTTTCATCTTACATCTCACATCTCACATCTCACATTGAATATTTGGATAATCCTATTATAGCACATTTATTCATTTTGATTTTAAGTTCAGGATACTTTCATGAAATCAAATAAACATAATCCAATTCCCCCTCCAAAACAGCCTTTTACAGGTTAAAAAATATCTTTTTGATATTATCTTGATTATTCCTATCATATTTACTGGAAAAGTAACCAGGATCCCGTTATACTGGATTTATCCCGACCTACCAGCTTGGAAATGGAGAGATAAAACTTATGATAACCCGCTCTAACCCTTCGATAAAAAAGCAGCTTTATAATAGAATCTCCTATCTTGGGACCGTGTCCAAAGCCGATTTGCTCAAAGACTTTTCTTTGACCAGCAGCAGCATGACCCGACTGCTCGAAGAAATGCTTGCGCAGGGAACCATTTTGGCATCCGGGCTGGGAAACTCCACTGGCGGGCGAAAGCCTACTTTATTTCAGACTAATCCTTCCTACCGTTATGTTTTCGGACTTGAAATATCGAGGATCTACTCCACGCTGGGGTTATATGATATGCATTTAAATGCTTTGTCTGTTGTCCGCTTAAAGATGGATAAAGGCATGACACCTGAACGTTTTGTTGACCATGTAACGAAAGAAGCCAAAGCTTTTCTCCTTACCCACAAACTCTCTGTCCAAGATGTGCTTGGTATGGGCATTGGAGCTGTGGGCCCGCTTGACCAGAAAAATGGCGTGATCTTAAAACCCGAGTTTTTCCCTTCGGATTCCTGGAGGAACGTTCCCATTTGCGCGATGATTGAAGACCGGCTGCAGATCCCGGCCAAATTGGACAATGGAGCTAACACGGCTTTAATTGGGGAACATTGGGCGCTGAAGGATGAGAGCATTCAGCATGTGTTATACATCCATGCAGGCATAAATATCCGTTCAGCCATGATTTCGGAAGGACAGGTATTACGGGGGGCTGTCGATACCGAAGGGGCTGTCGGGCAGATGATTATTCAGACCAACGGACTAAGGCTCCGCAATCAGGGCAACTACGGGGCACTGGAAGCTTATGTCTCGATCCTGGCACTGGAGGACCGGATTCGAACCCAGCTTAAGATGGGACGCAGCAGTCTGCTTAGCGGTCTCCCCCCGGAAGATGTAAGTTTTGCTGCTTTGATCGATGCTTTGTCTGAGGGAGATCCACTGGTTGAAGAGCAGTTTACAGAAACTGCCGCTTATCTCGGAATCGGATTGGCCAACTTGATCAATGCACTGCATCCGGAGTACGTTATTCTGGGAGGCGCTCTTGTGAATGCCCACCCGCTTGTATACAATACTGCACTTGAGATCGCCAAAAAAAACACATATCACTACCCCGAGTACAGCCCGGTCTTCTCCCAAGGAATGCTCAAAGATGAGGCCGTCGCTACCGGTGCGGCCATTCTGCTGCTTCATGAATGGGAAGGCTAAAGCCACGCACTAAGAAACCCAAACTCCTTGCACAGGAGTTTGGGTTTCTTTTATGTTTCCCTGGAGCTACTCTATATCTGCCGCACAACGAAAACCTACATTGCCTGCCGAGCTGTCCGGTGTATTTTTACTACGTGCCGCCACTCGGTATCGATTGCAATAAGATCTATGACATAGATAGGAGCCGCCCCGCATCGATTTCTGGTCCCCTTGCCGGGAGCCTTTCGGATTGATGCAATCCGAAGTCCGGTGATAACGCATATCGAACCAATCTGCACACCACTCCCATACATTCCCGGACATGTTATACAGTCCAAAGCCATTCGGCTCGAAGACGCCGACCGGCGCGGTGCCTGTGTATCCATCCAGAGCGTCATTTTGAACAGGGAATTTCCCCTGCCAGATATTGCACATATGCTTCCCTTCAGGCGTTAATGCATTTCCCCACGGATATTTGTTCTGCACTAATCCTCCACGCGCCGCGTATTCCCATTCCGCTTCTGTAGGAAGGCGTTTGCCGGCCCACCGGCAGTAAGCCTCCGCATCATTCCATGAGACATGAACAACCGGGTGATCCATCCTTCCCTGAAGGTTGGAGTCCGGCCCTTCGGGATGCCGCCAATCCGCTCCCTCTACTGCTCGCCACCAGGGAACCTCCACCACTATATTTGCCGTATTGGAGAGTTCCTCCTGCTTCAGGAACAAGTGGAATACAAACGAGTTTCCGAATTTTTCCGCATCCGTACGATAACCTGTAGAATCGGAAAATTCAGCAAACTGTTGATTGGTCACCGCATACCGTTCCATTGAAAACCCAGAAACCGTGACTTCCCTTACAGGTCCTTCACCGTCCATAGGAAACCCCTCTGTATCATCTGTTCCCATCAGAAATGTCCCGCCTTGCAGCCTGATCATGTCATTCTGGACCGGAATGGGCCGCCCCGTTTCGCGAGGTACCGGTACAGCGTTCCCGGCCCGGAGTCCTCCACTCATTTTGAGCCGTTTAGGGGTACAACAGGCCGGAGTAACTGTTTTTTGTTATTTCCCACGTTTTTTTCTTCCCTTTCAGAAAGAGGATAGGGTTATTATAACATCATAAATTCATTTCGGAATAATCATTAATAGCTTAAGATTGGACATGCTATATAAAAGAAATCCAATACGATTTAATCCTTAGTATTGTAATTTCCTCCGTGTGTTTATACCTTTTATATCAAGCGAACTTGATACAGGCGGGCTATACAAAACCCAATATGATCTGGAACAGGAGGACACGGTGCTTCTGGTGTATTTCATGCAGTATAATCACTCCGGGAGAGCTTAAAAGTCAATTCTAATGTATTTCGTACATTGGAAAATTAGAAAACAAGGTCTTACTAGTGTTTCTGATGCAGAAAATGCAGTCAAAAGCAAAATCCGGCCAGTTTATCTGCAATCTGCTGCACAAAATGCAGTCTACGCCAAAACAAATAGGCTTCTCACTAAGTTCAATTCAGAACTCGTGAGAAGCCTATTTTAGTTCAATCCATGGCCAAAGGTATTTCCGCTAACGGAAACCTTTGATGCATAAGGCTTAATCAGCCTTGTTACATCATGCCGCCCATCCTTCAATCAGTTAAACTGAGTTTAACATGGTTTAATAAATCGCTTATTTTTAAGGATTCTTGATGTGAACGAAACAATTAATGAAATGCAGTTTAACCTACTGAAAGATAGAATGTGATTTTTACGTGATTTTACATTCATTTATTTGGCTCCTGATCGGCCAGGCAACTTCAGTTCCTTCTATTATAATACAATCTTATATTAAATCTTCGGAACCCTCCCCGTCAACCGCAGCACTTCCAGCTTCCGCTGCAACACCAACACCAGATCCAACGCCTACACCAACAGCAACTCCTGTCTCAACGAGTTCACCAGAACCAACGCCTACAATCACACCAAGTCCTACACCAATTGGTACGATTCCCGTGATGCAGGAAGAGGTCCTGGGCTTTATGGAATTGATAAGCACTCTAACAACAAAGGTCCCTTTAAGAAGCGCAAAGATTATGTTGTCTTTGATAAGATCCTCACTTTTGAAGTAAGTGAATACACTGTAACCAAATAGAGCTATCCAACACTTACCTCCTCTATCCAACGTAGCCAAGCGCTATAATTGGATACAGGAATGATCAGTCTATTGTCCCATTGTACATTATTTCTCCATGCCGCTTCTGAATTCCCTAAAGCCTTTAGGTGTTTTTCCTTGGTCTTTTTTAAAGGACTGGATGAAGTGATTTACATGATTGAAGCCCACTTTGCGGGCAATCTCGGTTATTGTATCATCCGTGGATACCAGTAGTTCGCAGCTTCTTCTGATCCGGTATTTAATAAGATATTCATACGGCGTCATACGAACCGTCTTCTTAAAACTTCGCGTACATTCTGAAATGCTCAGATGCGCGCTATCAGCAATCTCACTTAGCGTTATAGGAATCGAGTAGTTCTTATGGATAAAACTGAGCATGAGTTGCAATCTTTCCTGCTGCCGCTTTGCGTGTTTGGGCGCTTCCTCTTTCGGGAGAGCAAGGTTGGATATTAAGATGAACCAGAGCTGTACAGTTTTAATCGAAATTTCGTATTCCCATCCCCATCTCTTTTTCATATTAAATACACTCCTCATGTCCCAAAGCATGTCCAATACTTGCTTTTCCCAATTCGCTTTTCCTGCAATAACGGTTGAAACGAGAGATGAGCGGGTGTATGGAAGCACATAGTTCTCCTCCATAGTACTTTCCGAGTGGAAGCCGATCAGCTTTTCGGGAAAGTTAAAACTTACATATTCACCGTTATGACTCAGCTGTGTCGTGACATGAAGAATCCCCTTGTTGATTAGGATCGCCTGGCCAGTATTTAACTCATAATCGATTCCGTTTACTTGAATCACCAATATACCTTTCGTTACCAACGTGATTTGAAGTTCTTCATGCCAGTGCAGGTCGTTAAATCCTCGACCTTCAGGAATGCTCGTATAAAGCGTATGTGTGTACATAATGTAAGGAAACAAACGATCGGGATACGCGATTTTCTCATGTAGCGGCTTTGACATTCAGAAACCTTCTTTCTACGGCGATATACCGATATTATCTAGTGATATATTTACACAAAAAAGCAGATAATGATGATATTATTATATCAAATATAATATGGCTTATCACTAAATCCTGTGCACAGACGTTTGGATAAGACCTCTTGGAGGCTTCTATGTGAAAAAACACAACTCGTCATTACTACTTCATCCTTACGTACTGCTTTTTATCGCCATTTTGTCGGTTTCCATTTCTTCGATCATGATCAAATCTTCGGATACGCCAACAGCCATAGCTGGTATGTACAGGCTCTATATTTCAGCTATCATCATGCTTCCTTTCATGCCTTGGAAAAAGATCCGCTCCTTAAGATTGAATGCAAAGGAATGGGGCAACATTTTTCTGGCCGGCCTTCTGCTAGGACTGTATTTCTTATTTTGGATGGAATCGCTTGTGTATACTTCGGTGGCAAGTTCCATGGTGATCCTGGCGTTGCAACCGCTGTTTGTCATGATTGGTTCATATTTTATATTCAGGGAAAGAGCCGGCATGTTGAGCGTGCTTTGCTTATTGACCGCGCTTCTAGGCTCAGTCATTATCGCCTGGGGAGATATCGGGGTTTCAAAAGAAGCGCTGATTGGGGACGGGTTGTCTTTAATTGGAACTATACTGGTTTCAGCTTATATGCTAGTCGGACAAAAGTTGAGCCAAAAAATTGATGCGAATTTCTATAGTGTCTTGGTATTCTTTCTCGGAGGAAGTGTTCTTCTCGTCACCAGCATGCTGAACGGCTTTTCCTTAACCAATTACGATTCTTCGGACTGGACGTATTTCCTACTGCTTGCGATTGTTCCCACGATATTCGGTCAGTATATTTTCAATAGGCTGCTTAAGTCGATAGGAGCTACAACGGTGTCTGTAGGCATTATTGGAGAACCCGTTTTGGCTATCATGCTGGCTTATATCTTCTTGAGAGAAACCATCTCCGTCTTTCAATTTGTAGGCGGATTGATAACGTTGCTGGGTATGCTGATGTACTTTTGGCGGCAATCCTTGCAATATTCAGCGGAGAAGCGGTCTTTGCATTAATTGGCGCCGAAAAACAGGGAATTATACAGAGGAGGATATCACTATGACAACATTTGAGGACTTTTTAAAATTGGATCTTCGTGTGGGCACAATCATCAAGGCCGAATTTTTTTCAAAAGCTAAAATCCCAGCTATTAAACTGGAGATCGACTTTGGACCGGAAATCGGCGTTAAAACTTCCAGTGCGCAAATCACCAAGAGATATGCTGCTGAAAATATCGTCGGAAAACAAATCGTAGGAGTCGTCAATTTTCCGCCGCGCCGCATAGCGGGATTCAATTCGGAAGTTTTGGTTCTGGGCGGACTGCCCGAACAGGGAGATGTCGTGCTGTTGAAGCCGGATTTCGATCTACCCAACGGAACGCAAATCGGATAATAAAGGCAAAACAACCCCGCCGACCACTTAAGGTTGACGGGGTTGTTTTGCTATACTTTCATTTATGCTTATAGTTAGTATTGATCTACGCTAAAAGTCAGGATTTTATCGAATATCACATAATCTTTACGATTGGTGAATGGTCCTTTATTATTCTCATGTTTATTGATTGCGTATGAGGCAGTTCCAGAACCCGACTGTTTGCTCTCGTACCAGGAGATAAAAGCATTCACTTCATCCATACTCAGGTCAAACTCTTTTTCAAGGCCGGTATTCATAGTTACTACAAGGATTGCTCTGTCACCTGTTGGTTGCTCAGGCGTAGGTGTCACTGTTGGAGTTGGCTCAATGGTTGGTTCTGGTGTAGCAGTAGGTTCTACCGTTGCAGTTACTGTTGGCTCTATTGTTGGTGTAATATCCGGTGTTACGGTCGGTGATGGCTCTGGAATCGCACTGTATAAATTCACCTCAGCAACATGATATGTAGTACTCCCCTGCTGGAATAACTCAAATTTTTTAACGCCTTCAATTGGACTAGTTAGGTAATGAATTTGATCATCACCTACATTAGGGCTCAAATTAATTTGAGAAATCAATGAACCGGCACTGTTATAAAATTTAATATATACTGGCCCCGCATCATAATTAGTTACATGAACTTTATAACTGTTTACCGTTTGAGCATTTTGAAATACGTATGCAAGTACGTCTACAACACTTGAGTCTGATCTTTGAGTGACCATGTCAAACACAGTTGTATTGTCATTATCGGTCACTTTCGTGGTGTTTCCAAGTATATTAGAAATGCTAGAACCAGTTAACATCGTTACTCCATCCAATAATCCCACAGGTTGTTCTGCTGCTTTTGTAGCTCCTGGTATAAACACAAACAAAAACGTACATAAGACCAAAAATCCTGCTATTTTCTTTTTCAAAAAATCCATCTCCTTTAATATGTATGCATCAAGCCTACACTAATAAAGGGCGAACAAACAGTCTGTTATTCGACAAATTTTTACAATACAATTGAGAGTTATAAAGGTAAAATGTGGATAGGCAAAGGTTATGACATACTTAAAAATTTGAGGTGTACCTATGATAGATAAGGAAATAAGAAGAGAACTTCGCGCTGCCGTTTCAAAGGGAGAACAAATCGTGGTCTTTTTATCGCATAATGGCGAGCGAATCAAGGGAGTTGCAGATCTTTCAAATGATCCAGAAAGAATAAAAGTCAATACGGAGGAAGGGCCTGTATGGGTGCCGATAAATGAGGTTGAGAGTGTATCGAGGGTAATCAGGTTGAAGATTGAGGGGAATACTGAATAATAAAAACAAACCCGTCAGGCATACGCCCGGCGGGTTATTTTATGTATGCTCTGAATTCAAAACGTTCTCGGACAAAATGGGCACCAGCTATCTTGATGGAATCTGGTGTTTATCCCTCTACAATCCCGCCGTAATCCATCAGGTGGCCATCCGGGTCCGGTTCCTCACGGTACCATACCGACACCTTAGATTGGGTCAGCGTTGCCGTCAGAAAGTCTGTATCGCTCTCGAGGACTTTGTATGTAGTACTCAAATTTGTCACTCCTTAAACTCAACACAACGGATGTAAGAATCTAATTGAAAATCTTTATTGTTTTTTAGAAAATCGTTCTTTTTCTACAACTTCATAAAGATAATTATCTAAAGCATTTCCACCAGACAGATATTTTATATGGGCTTTAAATTCTTCTATGATACAAAATAATTCATGAATCCTCATATCCACAACATCTTTATTACATTCAATATTCATAGGATCAGTTTCTTTATATCCAGAAATTAAAAGAAACAGCTCATTAATTCTTCCTAAAAACTCTTTTAGACCTTTGATCAAATCATCATGGAGCCAAATCTCATATGATTGAATTAGACTCCTAAGTTCTTTGACTTCTATCGATATTTCGAATTCTTCCAATTTCTTTGCCTGTATAAACTCATTTCCCTGTCCATAGAATTGCATTAGATAATTTTCAACTTTAACTAGAGCGGGTTGAATTTTTGAATGAACCTCTTCTCGTATACCTAGTTGAATATTTAAAAGACTCTGTTTTCTATCCTCTTCTAATTTCTCTTTCTTTTCTTTTCTTTCTTCCTTTAATCGATTTTCTGTAATGTAATAATTCACAATAGTTCCAATGAGTAATACTAAAACTGTAGTAGCTGAGGATATAGCGGCACTCCATATGTAATTAATAGATTATAACCTCCTTCACAATTTTCTTCTTTAAATTTCAACAAACAACCAATTTATTCCTCTAAACTAAACCAAAAAAGCCCACCAGCCGAAGCCAGTGGGTAAGTGTGCCATCTATTCCTTGTCAGTATACCCCTTGCCTGCATCCGGGTTGCTTACGATCCCCAGCACCACTAAGATACCCAGGACCGCATTAACCGCCGCTGTAACCTCATCATATTTTTCCGGGGCCAAATGCATCCCGAAGATAACTCCGATTGTCTGAATGCTCAGCAGCACATTTTAGCTCCCGAGTATTTCCGAAGGTAAGGTTGACGGGATACGTTTTTGATTATGTACGTATAAAATCCGCCAGTATCTACTGACGGATATATACTATGGGTGCAGCCATACAGAGCGGTTTGAAGCTTAGACAAAGAAAGTATTAGATATGATTACCAACAAGATAAACAGGACCAGAATTGCAGCGGTAGAAGTAAATCCACCATATCCCCCAGTACATTCACCCATTACAGTATCACCTTATAATTGAATAAGACTTACCATATGCAGGATTTCAAAATAATAACTAACAAGATATAAAGTACTAAGATTGCACCTGTCGACGTAAAAGGACTAATACATTTTTTTTCATGGTCACATCCATATCCCCCAACAACTCCACTCATTCGTTATTCCTCCTTTGTAATTGAATACAATTTAGAATATGTGGTATTTATAATCGTGCTTGGGCAAATAGGAATAGAAATCCCAAG
Organism: Paenibacillus albidus; assembly: GCF_014644435.1. Lineage (GTDB taxonomy): Bacteria > Bacillota > Bacilli > Paenibacillales > Paenibacillaceae > Paenibacillus_AQ > Paenibacillus_AQ albidus. The sequence goes on from NZ_BMKR01000030.1 coordinate 82,545, forward strand.
CGTTTGGGAATTTACTTTGTGATATTGACCGTCTTTGTCGCTGCATCATACGTGACTACAGCTCCCAGGGCCTCTGCCACCGCCCGCGCCGGGGTATACGTCACACCAGCATCCAGTACGCCGTCTGCCACCTTCTTGCCGTTGACCAACACACTAACCTTTAAATCCTTATACACCTTGTCGCCCTCCTTTAACTTTACGACCACCGCCGCCTTAAACGCCGTCCAGCCTGTCCATTTACCGCCATCATACATCAGTCTTGGACAAATCTTGCCGCTCCAGTCAAAGTGACGCCGGAGCCGATCTATGCCCCATCCGCGCTCTTTGAGCATAGATGCAACCAGCCCGGCTGCATTGTCCAGCGTCTTTGTGTAGTCGCCGGACTCGCATATCTCAACACCGATGCTCGTCCGGTTACCCGACTTGGCGCCGCTGCCGTCT
>NZ_BMKR01000031.1 GCF_014644435.1 Paenibacillus albidus
CCTGAGCCAGGATCAAACTCTCCAATTAGTATTGAAAAGAGCGATTGCTCATTTTGAAACTGACGATTCATAAATGAATCTTGTAATCATTAACGCGTTCCATTTGTTCAGTTTTCAAAGAACTTGCTCCCGGCGTTTCGACATTCAGTCTTTAGCACAGGAATTAGATCATATCATGTTTCTTTACTTCTTGTCAACTTATTTCTTCATCGCGTTTGTTTCATTGTCGCAATGCCTCGTAAGCACAAGAGATAATATATCATGCGCAGATTTACTTTGCAACCCTTTTTTTATTAAATCAACAATTGACATATAATTACCGCTTTGAACGCACAAATCGGTTCCATAATTCTCCGGATGTGTCTACAATAAGATTTATCGTCCTTTTATTGTTTACATTAAATACTACCCATGCGGAAAGGAGCCCCATGACCAATAATAGAACCCATGCACTGCCTTCCAAAGGCACAGGTGCAGAAGATCGTAATTTACAACAGGCAACAATCTATCGTATCCTGCTGGCAGTCAGTTTTGTTCATTTGTTCAATGATTCCATCCAAGCTGTCATCCCGGCGATTTTCCCCATTCTAAAAGAGAATATGCTGCTCTCGTTCGCACAGATTGGCTGGATTTCCTTTGCCTTGAATATGACATCCTCGGTAATCCAGCCTATTATCGGGTATGCAGCGGACCGTAAACCCCGTCCCATTCTGCTCCCGCTGGGCATGTGCTGCACTTTTTTGGGTGTTCTGCTGCTGGCCTATGCGAATAATTATGTGCTGGTCTTGTTCTCGGTTATACTGGTTGGCTTCGGCTCAGCCGCCTTCCATCCCGAAGGGATGAGAGTGGCCCATATGGCGGCTGGACTGCGCAAGGGACTATCCCAATCTATTTTTCAGGTGGGCGGAAATGCCGGACAAGCGCTTGGTCCCATGCTGACCAAATGGATCTTCATCCCTTTCGGGCAGATTGGAGCCCTCGGCTTCACGATTTTTGCCGCTGCCGGGATTGCTGTCCAGAGCTATGTAGCACGCTGGTATCAGCAGATGCTGAATGACGGTTACACCTTTCGCAAAAAAGCTGCAGCCCGTTCGCTTGATCCTGCCCGCAGCAAAAGCATACTGACCGCCACCATTATTCTTGTGTTTCTTGTTTTTGTAAGATCATGGTACGGCGCTTCGATCGGCAGCTATTACTCCTTCTACTTAATGGAGAATTACAGCATGAAGCTGGACGATGCCCAGGTCTACATCTTTATGTACCTCGCAGCCGGGGCCGTGGGAACATTCTTCGGCGGACCGCTTGCAGACCGTTTCGGCCGGCGCAATCTCATTCTGCTCTCTATGGTGGGGACGGTTCCCTTTGCACTGGCCTTGCCTTTTGTAAGTCAATTCTGGGCAGCCATCCTGTTGCTGATTGGCGGATTCATTCTCCTGTCCAGCTTCTCAGTGACAGTTATTTACGCGCAAATGCTCTACCCGGGTAATATTGGAACCGTCTCAGGACTGATTACGGGGCTGGCCTTTGGGCTCGGCGGGATTGGCTCACTGGTGATTGGCAATCTTATCGATATTATGGGCATTACCACGGTGTTCATAGCCTGCGGCTTTCTGCCTTTGCTGGGTTTGCTTGCTCTGCTGCTACCCGGTGACGAAAAGCTCGAGCAATGGGCCTCGGAATAGGCCATCCTACCATTCCTAGCCGCCTCCTAAAGCCTTGCCTATGACTTGTGCAAACAACGCGGCCGCCACTCCGTTCCCCGCAGTCATATAGTTGTCTTTGTCCGTCCGGTCAAAGCCGATCCATACGGCTGCAGTATAGTGGGAGGCAAAGCCGGCAAACCATAGGTCCCGATTGGCCTTGCTGCTTACACCCGGCAGGTCCAATTGGGTTGTTCCTGTTTTCCCCGCTACCGGGATATTCAACCGTGCCCGCTTGCCGGTCCCTTCATTCACAGCCTGCCGAAGCATCATCGTTAAGCTCTCAGCTGTATTCAATGAAATTACCTGTTGGGGCAAAGAGACATGGGTGTACAGGACTCGGCCTTGGTTATCACTAATACTGCGCACCATATGTGCCTCGTTTAAGATTCCCCTGTTGGCAAAAACACTATAGGCCTGGGCCATTTTCAAGGGCGAAAATCCAGTATGCAAGCCACCGAGGGCAATCGGCAGATGGTTGTCTGCACTTGCCATCGCAAGACCAAGCTTGGCAGCAAAACCGCGGGCATAAGAGATCCCCACCTGCTTCAGCAGCCATACAGCCGGCGCATTAATGGATTGCTGAAGCGCCATCCTCATACTCACCTGCCCCCGGTATACTCCATTCAGATTCGCGGGACTGTAAGTCCCAAAGGCATTTTTGCGGTCTTGCAAGAGGCTGTCGGGAGAATAACGTCCACTTTCCAGCGCGGGCCCATAAACAATAATCGGTTTAAAAGCAGACCCCGGCTGTCTTGCATCGATCACCGCCCGGTTCAAACTGCCCGTGCTGGGATTACGCCCGCCCATCAAAGCAGCAACCTCACCGGTACGGTGGTCAATCATCACCATAGCCGCCTCCACCTGCCGGTCCTGTCCGTCCGGAGGGAAAAACTCCGCACGTGAGAAAGTCTGCTCCATGGCCCGCTGTGCACCGATATTCATGCCTGTCACAATGGTGTAACCGCCTGTCTGCAGCTCCTCTCTTGATTTCCCGGTAATCCGCACTGCCTCTTGCAGCGAGGCATCTATATAAGAGGCTCCTGCCACCTCAGCTTTAACAGCGGCCGGAGGCTGGTAACTCCGTTTCATAGCGGCCGCCATCTGCTCATATGTAATCAGGCCCTGCTGATGCATAATCCGCAAGACAAGCTCCCTTCTCTTCGTGGAGAGCTCGCTGTGCTCTGCCGGATTATAAAGGGAGGGACCTTTGGGTGTAGCCGCCAATGCGGCAATCTGCCAAATATCCAGATCTTTCAGATTGGATACGCCGAAGTAGCGCTCCGCTGCCGTTTGTACCCCGTATTGCCCTTGGCCCATATAAATCTGGTTAAGATACAGCTGCAAGATCTCTTTCTTGGACAGCCTCTTCTCCAAAGCCACAGCAATGGAAGCCTCATTAAGCTTGCGCAGCAGATTCTGCCCCCGGTCCAAGTAGAGCCCCCTGGCCAACTGCTGGGTGATGCTGCTCCCGCCCTCTGAAATCTTCATGCGGACCGTGTTGTTGAGAAATGCGCGGGCCATTCCCCGATAGTCCAGACCCTGATGGCTGTAAAAGCGGCGGTCTTCAACGGCCAAAAAGGTGTCGATAAGCAGCTGCGGCATTTCATCCAGCTGTGCAGTAATTCTATACCCCGATTCCGGCAGCGGAATCCTGCGTAGCACGGTTCCATCCGATGCGGTAATTTGGCTGGATTCCTGCAGAATCAGCTTCTCGGGATGGCGGCTCAGCATCAGCCCGCCGTATAGATGAATATAGAGCAGAAAGGCCAGCAGCAACACCGCGAGAAGCACCCCGACATCAAACCCGGCGTATCCTATACGCAGAAGGAGGCAACGCCAGGATCGTTTTTTACCACCGCTCATGACCGGCCATTCAGGTTCTCCAGGAACCGCTCCATTCCCATGGCTTCACGGGTTGCCATCTCAAGCTGTAGAGAAGCTCCCCCTGTTTCCTCTTCAGCCGCCGCTTCTGCCTCAGCGAGCAGACGTACCAGTGCCTTTGTCCTTAAAATAAGCGTCATCACTTCTTCGCTGTCCAGCTGATGCGCCTCCAACACTCCGGCTGAAACTGCCCTCGTATTCCATGTTTGCCCTTGCCTGTTCCGGTTGACTGTACGCAAATGGCCGGCCAGCTGCCCCAGTTCTCCACCCGAGATTACCGAAAGCTTCTCAAAAGAGCCTTTAACCGCTAACGCCTCACCGGCAAGCAGGAGTGCTTTCATATCTTCGGCGGTTTTTTGCGAACGCATCCAGAAGAGTCCTGCACTCCCCGCCATAAATAGGAAAAGGACGATTGGCGTCTTGCCAATATGATTGATAATCCAGTGGGTACACCGGACAAACAGCGCTTCTGATTCCGGTGTATAACGGGAATATATGATATGGAACATCCTCTGCACGGCAAAAAGGAACACTCCGCTAAGCAGAAGGCTGCCTCCGAATATATACAAATAGCTCAAACGCACCGTATGTAATTTTTTCAAAACGATCCCCTCCTTATGCAACGGGAGCCTCTCCCCATAACACAAGGATATCTTCCAAATCTTAAGAACCCCCCTGTAAGTTCTTAAGAATCCCTTAAGACTTCCCGTCCGGAGATAACGGAAAGCGGGTGATGAAGTCTGTCCGATACCGATCGCTTTGCGCTACAATTACACCCTGATGGCGTTCCACGATTCCTTTGGCAATAGCCAGTCCCAATCCCGAACCCCCGGTATGCTGCGATCTGGAGCGCTCTGCCCGGTAAAACCGTTCGAAGATATGCGGCAGATCGTTTTCTCCAATCATCTCCCCGAAATTACTGATCCGCACCACCGCTTCATCTCCTTCACGGCTCAGACCCATTTCCAGCTTCTTGCCCTCCCGGCCGTACCGGATTGCATTGGCAATCAAATTCTCATAAGCACGCACCAGTTCATAGGGAGCCGCCTCAATCCACAGGGATTCTGTCTGGTCCTCAAGCTCGTAAGTCATCCCTGCCTTGGACAACGCCGGAACCGATTCTTCTGCCAGCTGCCGCATAAACGCCTTCATATCCAAACGTTCCAGAACAAGCGGCAGCCCGCCGCTGTTGACCCGCGTATACTCGAATAAATCATCGATCAGTTTGCGCAGCACCAGTGATTTCTGATAGGCAATACTTACGTAATAGCGCATTTCTGTTTCTTCCCGGCAGCGGTCCTGCTCAATGTATTCCAAATACCCCAGAACAGAGGTCAGAGGAGTTCGTAAATCATGGGACACGCCGGTAATCAGCTCATTTTTAGACTGGACGGCCTTTCGTTCCTCCAGCAGGGAATGCTGGAGCCGCTCGGACATGATATTGATATTCTCGGCCAGTACACCCAGCTCATCCGCCGTGCGGACTTCAATCCGGTGCGACTCTCCAAGCCTTGTAATCTGCTGAATTCCGCGTGTGATCTCCTCCAGATACGAGACTATTTTGCGGGTATACATAAAAAAGAAAAACAGGAAGCTGATAATCCCGGTTGCGGTCAGCAAAGGGGTGGAACCAATATGGTTGATGATCCACTTCAGGATCAGAGAGTAGGGGGCCGATGGCGGAGCCGGATTCAAATAGACCATCGAGTTGACGAGCTGATAGCCTGTCGTAAGCAGCACTGCCCCTGATAATACGCTCAGCAGAAATGCCCAAATAAATTTCCAGCGGATGGTACTGATATATTTTGTATTCATTACAGGTTCACCTCACACTTTAGGACGGACCGTCCAGCTTGTAGCCAATTCCCCACACAGTCTGCACATAACAGGGCCGCTTGGAGTCCACCTCGATTTTCTCGCGGATATTGCGGATATGTACCATCACCGTATTGCCCCCATCCAAAAAAGGCTCATTCCAAATATTCCGGTAAATTTGCTCCATGCTGAGCACCTGACCTTGATGCCTGGCCAGCAGCTCCAGAATGGCAAACTCTCTGGGTGTCAGCTTCACCTTGCGGTTATCCACACTCACCTCATGCCTCAACGTATCAATGATCAAATCTTCAAAGACCAGCTCGTTGTCATTCCCCCTCACAGGAGCCTCTTGGTTGAATTTATGATACCGGCGCAGCTGTGATTTGGCCCGGGCCACCAGTTCCAGCGGATTAAACGGCTTCCCCACATAATCATCAGCGCCGATGCTGAGTCCGACAATTTTGTCCATATCGGAATTTTTGGCGGACAGCATAATGATCGGCATCTTCCGTTCCTCGCGGATCTTGATACAGGCGGCAATCCCGTCCATCTTTGGCATCATCACGTCGAGAATAATCAGATCCACCTCTTCCCTGTTCAGACAATGGAGGGCTTCGATGCCATCAGCGGCCTTGAGCAGCCGGTACCCCTCGTTGCTGAAATAAATATCCAGCAGGTCTACAATCTCTTGTTCATCGTCCACCAGCAGTATAGTTTCTTGTTTCACAGGCTTCGTTTCCTTTCTTCCTCTCTTTCCATTAGTCTATAAGAAATTCTTTGGAAAGGAAATTATTCAATGGCGAAGCTTTGCGGTACAATTAGTTAAAACTTAAATGAAAATGCCGATCTGAAATAAAGGGAGGGATTCACCGGTGAAAAAACCTTGGGCGGGAATTCGCAAAGGTTATGGAAAAAAGCTGGTCTCGATTCATGCCTGGAATGCCTGGCTGGTGTTACTGCTGTCCATAAGCGGTTTATTGCTGGTAGGCGGGTTCTGGCGCGAGGTGCTCGGTGAAGGGCGGGTATGGCTCAAGTGGGCACATATTGCCGTCGGACTTGTCCTGCTTATTCCTGTCGTTTATTATTTGCTGCTTGCCGCCAAACATTGGAAGCGGCTTGCGGGGAAACCCTCCCAAAAGGCCAATGTGGTCTTTGTATTAGTGCTGCTGGTTGGTTGGATCCTATCCGGCCTTGTACTCTGGCAATTCAGGCTGGCCGGCCCGAAAGCCGCCAATGCGGCGCTCCTGATTCATGATCTTCTGACCTGGGTCGGCCTTCCCGTAATCATCTACCATTCCATTACCCGGACCAAATGGCTGAAAGAGCCGCAGAAACGTTCCATCCGCCCCGAACCAAACACTGCTGGGGAAAAGGCCCCGGGCGAGGTTGGGCGCAGCCATCCGGACTCATCAGAACCCCAGCCTGTATACTCGCGCCGCGGATTTATCAAGATTGCCGTCGGTGCAGGACTGGCCGTTACTCTGGGACCCACCTTTGTGCGGTGGATCGGCAAATCCTTGCAGCTTCCGGGTACGGCAGATTATCTGGCCGATAATGCCAACCGTCTGCTTCCTGAACCCGTGCCCTCGGCAAAGTCCGTTCCGCCGGTCGGAGGAGGTGCAGAGGGGAACTTTCGCGTGTATACAGTAACAGACATTCCGGCTTTTGATAACACGAACTGGTCCTTTACAATCGATGGTCTGGTGGACAAGAAATTAAGCTGGAACTGGGAACAGTTCGTGCAGCTGCAGCGTGAGGTTCAGGTGAGTGATTTCCACTGTGTCACGGGCTGGTCGGTCTATAAAAACACCTGGGAGGGCATCCCCCTCTCCAAGCTGCTGGATATGGCGGGTGTTCAAACGAAGGCGGTGATGGTGAAGCTGTATTCGGGCGATGGCGTATACACGGACTCCCTGACCCTGGAGCAGGCCCGCATGGAGGATATTATGGTCGCAGTGATGCATGACGGCAAGCCCATTCCGAACCAGCTGGGCGGACCGGTCCGCCTTATCACTCCCCAAATGTATGCCTACAAGTCCGTAAAATGGCTGAACCGGATTGAACTGATTGAAGAGGAGCATATCGGATACTGGGAGCAGCGGGGTTATGACATTGATGCGTGGATACCCGGTGCGAAGCGGGTATAGACGAAGCAAAACCTCCGTCACCCCAGAGTGGGTGGCGGAGGTTTTGGTATTAGCTCTACAATGGAGTGAACGAAGCATCATATAGTCGGAACATGGTTTTGTAACCGGACTCGTCAATCTTGATGCCTACGTCCAGGCGCCCTGTAATTTGCAGAGGATCGGAAGTGTGCCTGAGCTTGCTGCCTTCAGGTACAAAAACGATCATAATCTTGTTCCAATACGTCTCATCCCCATTATCAAAGGGGCATTCCGCACCCGGCTCCGGGATCAGCAGAAACCAGTTTTTCTCAAAGGAAAGGACTTCGCCCATAAAACCTTTAATTGTAACTTCACTTCCGCTAAGGTCCCAGAACTGCTCCGAGGGCCGGGTCTGATCACTCCCATCAAAAAATCCACCCCACTCAATCGCTGGAGGACCATCAGCTGAAGGTGCGTTCTGACTCTGCACATCCTGGGACGGGCTTGCGGCCGGTTGTACAGTTGCAGTCGGTGCCGGTGGGGTTTCCTTCTCAACCGTGTCACTCTTAGCCCCGCTGGCAGAGACCGGGGACGGCGGGGCTTCCGACTCCTTCGGCACAGGCTGCTTTTTGGTTACAGGTGGTATAGAAGGCGTTTCTTTGGGAGGAACTGTGGCGACCATAGTAGGAACAGGCTCCTGAGTGGCCGGCGGAGATGATGTTGCCTTTGCTGATGACAGTGGTGCAGGTACCAGTGATGCCGCTGCTTTCTCCGCTTTAGGAGCCGCTGACACAACGTCTGAGTTAGCGGCAGCTGTCTGTGAGGGCACCGCAGGAGCCGGTGTCTGTACCTTGTGCGACCCAGCACCAGCCCCCTCCACCACTGCCTCTACATTCTCCTCCCGGACGGCAGCAAAGGATTCCCCTTGCCCTTCCGCCATCCTGTCCTGGCCACACGCCTGAAGCAAAAGCATACTTAAAACGGTGCCCGTCAACAAAATCAGCCTTCCTTGAAATCTATTCAACTGAGTTTACCTCCTAGGATTTGAACAAAGCCAACGGATGAAGACGGTACATTCGGAAAGCAGGACCCAAGGAGGCCAGCAAACCGACAGAAAGCGTACCGGCTGCAATGAGCCAATGCTCTGCCGTCCAGTGATAGGGGTTGATCTGAATGCCCGCTTGCGCAAAAAGGGTGTCTTGCAGCAAATAAGCTCCAGCATGGCCCAGAAGCAAGCCGAGCACGAGGCCTACCATCGTCACCAGCAGGCCTTCACTGGTCAAGCTCATCCAGACATAAGCTCTGGATTTGCCGAGCAGACGCAGCAGCCCCACATCCTTGGTACGTTCTCCAACGGCAGCAACCAGGGACAAGAGAATCGTTATGGCAGCCAAAAAGACACACAATGCCGTCAATATCCCCAGCAGCCGCGACCCCTGATCCACCGCATTCAGCACCTCCGATACCGCTTGGCTGGTATATGCCGCCTGAACCCCGTTGCTTCCATCAAATAATTCCTTCAGATCATGAGCCCCGAGCAGACTGACGGGCTTGACCAGCACTGCTGTAATTTCACGCTTTTCCTGGCTAAGACCATGCACAGCCCACGCATAATCGACTGTCGTAAATACGGCACGGTCATCGGAGGTCTGGAGTGGGGGGAGGATACCCGCAACGGTATAATGAAAGCTTTCATGAGCATGCTCCTCGCCACCTTCATGCTCTTCCTCTTCTGCATGCCCAGTCTCCAGGCTTCCATGATCCGCCTCCTGCACAAGTCCGTGCGCACCTGAGAACGTATCCCCTACTTGCAGCCCCAGGGATTTGGCCACATACGAACCAATGATAGTTTCACCAGTATGCTCGTACAGTGAACCTTCCTGCAGATTACGGCCGCCATAACGGGTGACAAAGTACCCGGGATCGATCCCGACAATGGGGAACCCGTTATAATTATCGCCCGTGGTCATGGCAAAAGCCTGATCCACCTCATCATCCTGCTGTACCTGCTCCAGAATAGAGAGAGGTATGTTCCCTGTCGGTGCTCCGATGTGATAAAAGGTGTTCAGCACCAGCTGGGTTTCACTTCCCGCTGCCCCGATCACCAGATCAAACGGTCCGTACCCTTTTTTTGCACCTTGCTCCACACTTTCCCTCGACAGGGTCAGCAGGACGATAAAGGCAACAGTTACCGCAACCGCACAGACGGTTAAGAGTGACAGGAAACGCCGATGCATGACGTTGCGGATCGTTAACCGGAAGAGGCTCATAACAGTACCTCTTCCCGTGTGGTCCGGCCTGTCGTCTGCATGGCGGCCGATGCTCTCCGGACCCGGTTAACGTCTTGAATATTTAGACATTTCGGAAACCTGCTCGCCATGTTGAGATCATGGGTAACCACAAGCAAGGTATGCCCCTGGGAAACGCTCAGCTCCAAGAGCAGCTCAGCTATTCCGTCTGCCGTCTCCCAATCCAGACTGCCAGTCGGCTCATCCGCCAACAGAAGCGGCGGCTCATTCACAAGCGCCCGTATAATTGCTACCCGCTGCTGCTGGCCCCTGGAGAGCTGAGAGGGCAGAAACTGCCCGCGGTCCTGAAGCCCTACCCGCTCGAGCCAAGAGTCGATCAGCGCTTTTTTCTCCTTGGGAGGTTTCCGGAAGGTCATGGCCATCTCCACATTTTGTCTTGCCGTCAGCGAGGGAATGAGGTGGAAATCCTGGAGCACATAACCGATCGTAGCGGCCCGGAACGCATCGCGTCCGGCCTCAGACAGCTCATGCAGCGGCTGTCCATTCACAGAAATCCTGCCGCTGTCCGCGCGCAGGATTCCGCTGATCAGATGAAGAAGAGTGCTTTTACCGGAACCGCTGGGTCCGGTAATCGCCACATTCTCCCCTTTTTCAATACGCCACTCAGGTATATCCAGAATCGGCACCTCTCTGCCATCCATACGAAATTGCTTCTTCAAGGCTTGAACTTGCAGCAAGACACTTCCCTCCTATCGCAATGCAATTCGTTCGGAAAGTGCATCCCATTTCAGGGTAGTCCCCTTCAATTGACTGAAGGTACTCAGCGGAAGATACAGCACGCCATTGTCAACATCAACTGTAGAGGTGGCAGCTTTGCCGTTAAGTTTGACCGTCTTGTCCGTAAGATTAATGTCTACCGTATTCTTTTGCAGGCTCAGCTTTGCCGTCGCTTTGTCTCCTTTGTAGGTTCCGCCCAATGCTTTGATCAAAGCTTCCGCAGGATAAAGCACTTCATTGTCACGGCTGACTTTAAATTTAGGGTACACATATTTGGATTGCAGCTCCTGGGACCGCTTGTTCAAATCAACACCCAGAATGGCCGCGCCGGCTTTGGCAATTTGCGTATTGTCGATCTGTCCCTTAATTTGATCCGCTATCGGACCATAAGCCCATACTCCTACATCGACTGCGGAGTGGCCATGACCGGACCAGCCCACCAGCAGACGTTTGGAGATTACCGCATTGTAGGCCCCTTCACGTTTGTAGGAGGACCCGTCTCCCGCCATAATTTGTTGAATCTCTTCATCCGTAAGGTCGGTGATCCACGTATTCCCGGTTACGATGCTGCGGATTTCCTCTGGCGTTTTTGCCGCTTCAAGAGCAGCGGCCAGCGTTTCGGAGGAATGCTTTTGTTTATCCCAAAGATCTATATTAATCTCATAGATATTGTCGCGGGATAAGGAAAGACCGCCCGTTTCGTGGTCGGCCGTGACCACAACGGAGGTATTGCCGTTCTTTTTGGCAAATTCAATCGCCGTTTTGAAAGCGGCATCGAAGTCCAGCGCCTCCTGCACAAGGGTTGGCAGATCGTTGGCATGACCGGCATGGTCGATACGCCCGCCCTCAATCATCATGACGAAACCTTCTTTATCGGCGGACAAAATGTTAAGTGCCTTGGAAGTCATCGCCGCCAGACTTGGCGTCTCAGCCGTACGGTCCGGAACATAAGCAACATGGGAGTTGCCGAACAAGCCCAGCACCTTGGTATTTTTCGAGGTAAGGGCGTTTAAGCCTGCGGCATTCTCAACAATCTTGTATCCTTTGGCCTGAAAGTCAGGCAGAATGTTTTTGTCGGTACGTTTGCCTTTTTCGTCTTTGGTGACAAAAAATTGCTTGCCTCCGCCCATCAGCACATCAACGCCGCTCTCCAGATACTGTGAGGCGATCGCCGATTCATTGTCACGGCTGCGGACATGGGAAGCATAGACAGCAGGTGTGGCATGGGTAATACGCGCTGTTGTCACGAGCCCTGTGGCTTTGCCGCTACTCTCAGCAGCTTCTATAACGGAGGCAAAAGGCTTGGATACATCTTCGTTGGAGACACTGATACCCGCGTTATAGGTTTTGTGCCCTGTGGCAAATGCGGTGCCGGCTGAAGCGGAGTCGGTTACAATCCCCGATACGACTGTATCTCCGTCTTCCCCACGGTCGGCGTATGTAGTCGCTTGTCCTACGTAATAAGGATCAAGATTGAGGTGGCTTGCCCCTTTGGTATACTGCTGATAATATCTGGCAGCGGAAATTTGGGCAGGTCCCATGCCATCCCCAATCAGAACAATCAGATTCTTGGATTGGGCTTTGGCAGCCCCTCCTGTACTTGTACCTTGCGATGCTCCAACCAGTGTAGCGCCAGATACTACAGCTACAGTCAATCCGCCAATAACCATGCTTTTCATAAGCCTGTTCATCGTATATCGTATACCCCTTCCTCATGATAGAGTTCTAACCCCATTCTATCTTGGAAAAGTCAGGGAATTGTTAAATCAAGCCTGTTATAGTATTAAATTAGCAACTGTTCATATAAAATACAAAAAGTCCCTTGGCTTTTCGCGGTGAAGCGAAATAACCAAAGGACTTATAGGCATTGCTACTAACGGCCAAAGATTAACTTTCCAGAAGCCTGATTAATTCTTCCTCATCATCAATGACCTGAATACCCAGCTGCTGGGCTTTGGCCAGTTTGCTGCCTGCTTTTTCACCGGCGATAACAATGTCCGTTTTCTTAGATACACTCCCGGAAACTTTAGCTCCCAGAGCCTCCAGACGTTCTGCCGCTTCTTCGCGGGTCAGCTTGGTCAAGGATCCGGTTAAGACGACGGTTTTGCCGCTGAAGAAAGAATCGGTGTTGACCACACGCGGCGCTTCCGGAGCCTTCGCTTCTACTCCCAGCTCCAGCATGCGCTGAATACTCGTCACAACAAATGGATCTGCAAAAAAGCCAACGATGCTCTCCGCCACAATCCCGCCGATATCCGGCAGCTCGGTCAATTCCTCGGCAGTGGCCTTCATTACAGCCTGAAGATCATGGTAATGCTCCGCGAGCATCCGGGTTGTGGCTTTGCCAGTGTTCGGTATCCCCAAAGCGTACAGGAAGGAGGCGAGATCGCGCCCTTTACTGTCTTCCAGCGCCTTCAGCAGATTCTCGGCTTTGCGTTCCCCGAAACGCTCCAGCTTCACCAGCTGCTCAAAAGTCAACTCGTACAAATCCGCAGGCTCATGGACATTCAGTTCATCATGCAGCTGTCCGGCAGTCTTGTCGCTGAAGGTCTCAATATCCATGGCATCCCGTGAGGCAAAATGCGTGATCCGGCTAATAATCTGCGGCCTGCAGTTAAGCTTGTTGTTGCAGAACAAATGCGCACCGCGCATTTCAAGGGGGAATCCGCAAGCCGGACAGCTCTCGGGGAAGATGATCTCCCCGCCGTCGCTTTCTTCCGTCACCTTGCCCAGGATCTCCGGAATGACATCGTTGGAACGGCGGATGAATACCCGGGTTCCCAGTGCATGCTTCAGATTCTTGCGTTCAATATCGCCGACATTGTTCAGCGTACAGTTCTGCACGGTTACTCCGGCCAGCTCTACCGCTTCAACCCGGGCCAACGGCGTTACTTTCCCCGTACGGCCTACGTTCCAGGAGACGGATTCCAGGATGGTCGTCGTTTCCTCTGCCTCAAATTTATAAGCCACTGCCCAGCGCGGGAATTTATCCGTATACCCCAGCGCTTCCCGAATCCGGAAATCGGTAACCTTGATCACCGCACCATCAATAAGGTAATCCAGTCCGGCCCGGCTCTCTTCGATCTCGGCCAGCTGCTCGGTAACATCATCAAAGGTCTCGAAATAGGTGAGATAAGGATTCACTTTAAAACGGTTCTTGCGCAGGAAATCCATCATCTCCCGATGATCCGCAAACTGTACCCCTTCGGCATAGCCTACATTATAAAAAAATGCGTTCAGCCTGCGGCTGGCTGTCGTCTTCGGGTTCAGGTTGCGCAGCGCCCCCGCAGCCCCGTTGCGCGCATTCTTCAGCGGCTCCGCTGCACGGGAGTTGTAATCGGCAAGGACCGAAAGGTTCATGATCCCTTCACCCTGTACTTCAATAACCCCTTCCTTGAACGGAATCGTTAAAGGCACCGACTTAATCGTCTTGACCTGGGCAAGTATGCCTTCACCCGTTACCCCATTCCCCCGTGTTGCCGCCTGCACCAGCTCACCGTCACGGTAGGTCAGATTAAGCGTCAAGCCGTCGAATTTCAATTCTACGGCATAACAAGGCACTGGCAGGGGATGCTCCGGGTTCTTGGTGTTGTAATCGGCCACTAGCTTAAGCACACGTGCATTCCAGGTGCGCAGCTGTTCGATATTCTGCGCTTTGTCCAGACTCCAGAGCGGTGAAAGGTGGCGATGTGGTGTAAAACCCTTGAGCAGTTCACCACCGACACGCTGGGTAGGCGAATTCGGCAGCACGATTCCGCTCTCCGCCTCTAACGCGACGAGCTTGTCATAAAGGGCATCATATTCCTTGTCGCTGATTTGGGGTGCATCCAGTGTGTAGTATTGATAATTGTGCTGATTCAGCTCGGCCACAAGCTCTTCCATCGTTTGCATCACATCCATCTGTGTACATCCCTCCGTCAATTAGGTTCCTAAGCTTCGCTGCAGACTTATATATATTCCTTCATTGCCCAAAAGAACGCTGCACAATCGCATCAGGCGCGGATAAATCCGCGTCCAGGCGGCTACAGTTGCAGCAGCAAAGCCTCGTGACGTCATACCAAAGGGCGGCTTATTCGACCTTGGTGATAGGTGCAAACCCGGCTAGCAGCCGTTTCACTCCGGTCGGTGCAGGAAAAGCAATCTGCAGCTCCGTATCGTTGCCGGTCCCTTTGACGGACACCACGGTGCCAATGCCCCATTTGCCGTGGGACACTTTGTCGCCGGCGGTGTAACCTCCGGCCGCCGCAGCCCCCGCACCGGGAGCGCGCACCGCTCCCCCGGAAGTCACGGTCACGCGGCTTTTGCCGGCCGCCGCTGACGCGGTGCTTCCGCCAAGCCCGGCGGTGTCCCCGCCGGATGGCGTTGCCGTTGCGGCTCCGGACCGGCCGCCGAAGTTCCCCCGGCCGCCGCCGCTGAAGCCGCGGCCGCCATAGGCACCGCCGACCTCCGCGCCTCCGCGCCGGAAGCGGTCCGAGGCCGAGCCCGTATCTTCCTTGAGTTCCTCCGGAATCTCCTCCAGGAAGCGCGACGGCGGATTCGCCGTCGTCCGCCCGAACAGCGTCCGCATCCGCGCGCAGGAGAGAAACAATTGTTTCTCCGCGCGCGTGATGCCTACATAAGCTAGCCGGCGCTCTTCTTCCAGCTCATCGTTGTCCTGGAAGGCCCGGCTGTGCGGGAATACCCCTTCTTCCAACCCGATAATAAAGACGGTCGGGAACTCCAGACCTTTGGCGCTGTGCATCGTCATCAGCACCACAGCATCACTGCGGTCTTCTTCATCGTCATTCACGCTGTCGATGTCTGCGATCAGTGCAAGGTCCGTGAGGAAGGAGACCAGAGACTTGTCCTCGTTGTTTTTCTCAAATTCCATAGTCACTGAGATAAACTCGTCGATATTCTCCAGCCGTGAGCGGGACTCCAGCGTGTTCTCATTCTGCAGCTCCAGACGGTATTGGGACAATTCGAGAATCTTCTCCGTCAGCTCGGTCACGGACAGGAACTCGACCATGCGGTGGAGCGCTTCGATCATATCGTAGAATTCCACCAGCATATTGCGCGTACGTCCGGCAAAGCCGAGATCGTCCACCGTTTCCAGCACCCGGAAGATCGAGACTCCGCGTTCACCGGCAGCCGCAGCCAGTTTCCCAACCGTCGTATCCCCAAGCCCCCGTTTCGGAACATTGATGATCCGGGTCAGGCTGATATCATCATCCGGGTTGGACAGCAGACGAAGATAAGCGAGCAAATCCTTGATCTCTTTACGGTCATAGAACTTGATGCCGCCCACGATTTGGTAGGGAATATCCGATTTGATCAGAATTTCCTCGATAACCCGGGACTGCGCATTGGTCCGGTAGAGGATGGCGTGGTTCTGGTATTTCTGGCCCTGCTTGACGTTTTTGCTGATCTCTCCGGTGACAAAATACCCTTCATCATGCTCCGAGTCTCCGCGGAACACCTTGATCTTGGGTCCTTCTTCGGAGTCCGTCCACAGCTTCTTCGGCTTGCGGCCGGTGTTCAGGGCAATAACGCCATTGGCGGCGTTCAGGATATTCGAGGTGGACCTGTAATTCTGCTCCAGCAGAATCGTCTTGGCTTCGGGATAATCCTCTTCGAAGTTCAGAATGTTCGTAATATCCGCTCCACGCCAGCGGTAAATGGACTGGTCGCTGTCCCCTACGACACAGATCCGGTGGTGACTGTCAGCAAGCATGCGGCACAGCATATACTGCGCTCTGTTCGTATCCTGATACTCATCCACATGGATATATTTGAACTTCTTCTGATAGAAGTCCAGTACCTCTGGAACCTCTTTGAATAATTCAATCGTCTTCATAATCAGATCGTCAAAATCCAGTGAGTTGTTGCTCCGCAGCCGTCTCTGGTACATCGCGTATACCTTGGCAATAAGCCCCTCGAAATAATCGCCGACCTTTTGCTCATACTGCGCAGGCGTAATCAGCTCGTTCTTCGACGCACTGATCACGGCCTGTATGGCCTTGGGTTCAAACTTCTTCGTGTCTATGTTCAGTTCCTTCATACAATTACGAATTACGGACAGCTGGTCCGTCGAATCGAGGATCGAAAAATTGGAGGTGAAGCCAATCCGTTCAATATCCTTGCGCAGAATACGCACACACATGGAGTGAAAGGTGGATACCCAGATGTCCCTTCCTTCAGAGCCGACCAGCTTGGATACACGCTCCTGCATCTCCCTGGCGGCTTTGTTGGTGAAGGTAATAGCGAGAATCGCCCAAGGCGGAGCTTTGCGGTTCGCAATGAGCCAGGCGATCCGGTGGGTAAGCACACGGGTCTTGCCGCTGCCCGCTCCCGCCATAATGAGCAGTGGCCCCTCCGTGGCTTCAACAGCCTGACGCTGCGGAGGATTCAGCCGGCTTACGGCTTCTTGTATACTAACAAGTTGCATGTATAACATGCTCCTTTCTAATCTGGGTTTAGAATTCTATCGGCCGTGTCTTGCGCACAGCTTCAACGGTGAGCAGCGCCTGCTGCACATCCCGGTAAATAATATTGCCTACCACCACGGTATCACAGAGCGCAGCTGCCTGCCGGGCTTCTGCCTCGCAAGTAATGCCGCCTCCATAAAAAAGCTGACTGTGCTCCAGACTCTCACGCACGGTCTGCACCGTCTCCATATCGCCAAATCTGCCGCTGTATTCCAGGTATACGACCGGCAGCGACATTAGCCTGTCCGCAACCTGTGCGTATGCCGCAGCCTCATCGCCGCTTAAAGCAGTCTCTGCTCCTGTAAGACGGGCTACCGCAGAGTCATCATTCAGCACAATATACCCTTCAGTGACTACCTGATCCCACGGTATCAGGAATCCGTAACGTTCTATGGCGCGGCGGTGGTGGCCTACGATCCAGGCCGGATCGGGTGTGTTCAGCACCATGGGAATCAGATACAGATCAAAGCCGGGAACAGCCGCTTCCAGATCCGATACCTCCAGGGCACATGGCAGATCATACTGCTGTACTCTATCCAGCAGCTCCACCGTATTCTCATAGGTTACACCGGTAGAGCCGCCGATTAGAATGGCATCCGTTCCTGACCGGCAAATCGCCGCAAGATCTTCATTGCCAAGCTCACGGTCCGGGTCCAGCTTGAACACATGCCGCCAGAGCTTCATCATTTGCAACACGGGTCTCATCTTATAATCATCCTTATCATTCATATGGGCAAATATGGACAAGCCAAAAACCCTCCTGCCGCCGCAAAAGATATAAATCCAGTCTAAGTCAGCGAGAGGAGGTGTGTCAATTTAAACGGCACAAAAAGGCGAACATTTTTTCGCCTTTTTGTGGAAGCTTTGGAGATCGCTTAGCAGCAACAGGGATAAAGGGCTTTCACCGCAATCCCCTGATGTTGTCCAGTTCCTGTTCCGGTACAAAATCCGTATAAAACCCGTCCACGCCCAGCGTCGACAGCTTGCGGATTTCGTCTTCATCATTTACGGTATGCACATAGACGCGGGCGCCGGCTGCTTTCAGCCGCTGTACAAAACCTTTGGTGGCACGCCCGACCGGCATCGTGATATCGACCCCCGTCTTTTTCACAAACTCAATCACTTGCTCATCGCTATCCTTGGACTCATAAAGAGTATAAATGACGGATGTAAAAGGATGCACCTTCTGAAGTTCAACCAGCATGTCCTGGTTATAAATCTGCGGAATTATTCTTTCCAGTATCGCCGGGTCCTGGCGCACCGCCGCTTCCGTCAGCAAAGTGAATTGCTCCGCGACAAGCTGCGGATCCGTCTCCTTGGTATCGGTAATAATATAAGCATCGGGATAATGCTGCAGCAGCTCCACAATTTTCTCCACATCCAGAGGCGAATACAGATCCAGAATAGGGCTGTTCATAAACTCGGTATATTTTAGAACGGTTCCTTGTTTCCTGGCCGGCAGCACATCCTGCTGCCCTAGATCCTTGCTCATTTCCCCTGACCACTCATGGCGGGCAACCAGCCTGTCATCTTTGGTCAGCAGCAAATCTGTCTCGAACACACGGGTGCCCTGCTCATAGTTGGCTACGAATGCTTCATAGGCATTGGTATATGGATGTCCGTTGATTCCGCCCATGGCATGCGCCACGACCCGGTGAGAATCAAAACCTGCCGCAGGCTGTTCCTCTTCCTTTTCCAAGAAAACTATCAGCAGCATGACCAGGGCCATAATGATAATCACAGATGCGGTAATCTTGTGTCTGTTCCTCATGTGCCTCAGCATCCTTTGCTAAAGAGTAGAATAGAAAAACAATACCCCGCTTTGCCATAGGCAAAACGGGGCTCTACATAAACTTCAGCTGGGAATTTCTGCGGACAGGCGTTAATACGCATTCTTGAAGCCGTTTCGGATCGTTTTGAAGATAATCCGGATATCAAACAGCAGCGACCAGTTCTCAATATAAAAAATGTCATGTTTGATCCGTTCTTCGATAGAGGTATCTCCGCGTAGCCCATTGCTCTGAGCCCAGCCGGTGATCCCCGGACGCACATGATGCTTCACCATATACTTAGGAATCTCGCCTTTGAACTGCTCCACATAATAGGGACGTTCCGGACGGGGGCCGACTACGCTCATATGTCCAAACAGCACATTAAAAAACTGCGGCAGCTCATCCAGACTGGTCTTGCGGATAAAGGTACCAAACCGTGTTCTGCGCGGATCTTCAGGCGTACTCCAGCCTGTATCTTCACCGCTCTCTTCCCGGATCTTCATGGAACGGAATTTGTACATCATGAAATTACGGCGGTTAAGGCCTACCCTCTCCTGCTTAAAAATCACAGGACCCGGCGAAGTCAGCCGTACCCCAAGCGCCACGATCAGCATCACGGGCATCATCATCACAATGGCGAAGAGAGAGAACACAATATCGAACATCCGCTTGGCCATTTTGTTGCCCGCCATATCGAGCGGGATATCCCGCACATTGATCATCGGCATCCCGGCAAAGTTGTCGAAATACGGACGCGCCGGCAAGTAGTCGAAGAAGTCGGGAATAATCAGCGTACGTACCCCGGCCTTTTCACAATCTGCAATAATGGAAGGATACTTCGAGTGGGCATCCAGCGGCAGCGCCAGGATCACCTCATCTACAGGCAACATCTCGAGCATCCCGGACAACTGATCGACTGTTCCCAGAATCGGCTTGTAGCGCTGTTCCTCCAGTCCATCCCAGGTATGATAGTCATCCAAAAAGCCAATGGCCTCATATCCAAGCTCCGGGTACTGCTCCAGATTGTTGTAGAATCTTTTGCCCAGCGTACCGGCTCCGAGGATGAGTACAAACTGGCGGTTGTAGCCTTTTTGACGAAGGGACTTTAGCATTTTCTTCATGATAAAGCGGTATAGCATGATGGAGAGCAGATTGAAGCTCATATAGACCGCCAGATAAGTACGCGAGATATTGATTTCTTTTACAAAAAACATCAGGCCAAGCAACATGAAAATTGCCACACTATGCACCTGGAATATCTTCATAAACTCGTCAACAAATCTCTTCTTCCGCTTCGGCAAGTACAGGGACACGAGAATCCCAATCAGTACCGCAAGTCCGCCATAGATCATACTCCAATAGGCATAGGATTCTATGGTCAGCGAGGGTTCATAATCCATCCAGCCGCTTCTGAATTTGAGCCACCAGGCTGCCAGGAAACACAACTGGATCACTACAAAATCAGCAACCATATACATCTGCGTTAAAAATTGTTGATTACGGCGAATCATAATCTCACCTCGGGTTTCGATTCATTGCGGGTGTCCGTATTCACAGCTGCAGAAAGACTCTGCGCCGGAAGCGGCACCGGTCTCGGAACAGTCAAGGCATTGCGCACAAGCGACAGCAGAAACTTCACGCCGACTCCAGCATAGACCGCTCCATTTATCATACTGTTGTACTGCCTGCTATAATGCTTGCGGTGAAATAAAATCATGGCCCGGTGGAATTCATACACGATCTTGAACGGCCTGCGCCTTGCACTGCCGCCTTTGAGGTGAACAATGGAAGTCTGCGGATAATAATGAATCCCCCAGCCGGCTTCCTTAATCCGGTAGCACCAGTCCAAATCCTCACCATACATAAAAAATTCCTCATCCAGTCCGCCGACCTGTTCAATCGTTTCCCGCCGGATCAGCATAAACGCGCCGACCAGGCAATCTACCGGATAATCCTGATCAGGATCTAAATAACCCAGCTGATAGCCGTTGAACCTTGGACGATCCGGGAACAGCTTGCTGAACCCAAAAGCATAATAGAACGAAGCCGCGGGCGTCGGGAAGCCCCGTTTGCAGGCTTTATCCAGCGAGCCATCCGGAAGGATAACTTTGCAGCCGGAAGCTCCGAGATCGGGCCGTCCGTCCATAAAAGCAATCATCGTCTCCAGCGTATCCTTACGCACCACCGTATCGGAATTAAGCAGCAGCACATACCGGCCGGAGGCAACCTCCATACCCTGATTGTTGCCTTTTGCAAAACCGACATTTTCTTCATTGGCAATCAACAGCACGCCCGGAAACTCCCTGCTGATCGTCTCTACCGAATCATCATGGGAGTGGTTATCTATTAGAATAATTTCATAGGAATAGTTCGTTTCAGAATCATAGACCGACCTCAGACAATCCATCGTCAGGTCGCAGGTGTTGTAATTAAGGATAAGAATGCTCACATCTACATTCACTGTGTAACGCTCCTGACAAAAATAGTAATCTCTCGACAACATTATAGCATAAAAAATCTGGAAAGTTGCGGACATAGGCAAAGATCCCGCTGTATAAATAGACCAGTTGCTCTATAATTCTACAATTACATCCCTATTCTATACTCATTCTCAACTCTTTCTATCCTCTTACTCTACCTTTTATCCGTCTCTGAATAACTCTACGTTTCTTCTTAAGAGCCGGCAGCTGGGCAAAAAAAGACTTCCAGGCCATGATTAACCCCGGCTCCTTCAGGAGCATATAACCAAACGCGGCAATCTCGTAAGGAAGCGCCACAAGCCAGGTGAGGAATAACGTCCGCAGCGGCTCATTTTTGTAGAGCATCTTGTAGCGGTTGATATAAGAGATCCGTCTGATGAAGATCCCTTTGCTGCTGCGGCCGGACGTCTTCCAGCCCCGTTCATGATAACCTACAGCCTTTGCCTCATAATACCCCTGCCATCCCAGCAGCTGCGCACGCCAAGCTACGTCCACATCTTCCTTATACGCAAAAAAATCCGCGTCAAAAAACTCGCCCTCAACGCTGATATCCTTTATCATCCGCCGCGAATACATCGCAGCTGCACCCGATACGCCAAACACCGGCCCCGACTCCGTCCAATTGCTGGACGGTTCTTCAGCCCCACGGTCAAAGGCACGGCGGGCCCGGTTCATCCGCAGCCCGGTGCTGTCCACTACCTGATGATCGGCCTTAAACAGAAGTTTGCCCGTCGCGCTGCCGATTTGCGGATTAGCCTCCATCTGCGCAACAAGCCTGGAGACGTAATCCGGCGCCAAAGTAAGGTCCGGGTTAAGCACAAGCACGTATTCGGTATCCGTGGCCGCAATGGCCTGATTGTGAGCAGGGGCGAAGCCGGTGTTGTGGGGGTTGCGGATTAGCAGAAGATTGGTTCCGCCTGCTGAATGAAATTGCTTGGAACCTTGCTCCGAAATAATCTGAGCCCCATAACCTGAGGATTCATCTGCTGCTCCTTGTTCGCTATAAAAAGCCTCTACCCGGTCAGCACACCCATCCCCGGAGGCATTGTCCACCACTACAATGTGCTTCAGCGGATAATCCTGCGCTAGGACAGCTTCGAGACACTCGATAATGTCCTCCGCGCTGTTGTAGGTAACGATCTGAACGCTTGCTGTTGGATCCTTGATACTCATCCTCGCCATCCTCAAATTCATAGTTATATTCATTATAGCGAAAACAAAGCAAAAACTCCCGCACCGATATACCGATGGGGGAGTAGTAAACTAATCTTATGTGCTTTATTCCTTAAGCTCCAGCAGGAAATCCCGCAGACCTTCGCGCCAATCGCGGATATCCGCAAATCCATTCGTCCGGATGGCCAAATGCTCCATGACCGAATTCCGTGGACGTGGTGCCGGACGCGGAAACTGCTCGGTCGCGCAAGGCTCAAGAGTTGCTGTGAACTTCAGCCCCAAGATATCCTCTGCCTCAGCAAAAATGGCTTGGGTAAATTCAAACCAAGTGCACGAATTGCTGTTTGAAGCGTGATACACTCCGTATTTTTCGGTTTGGATCAGTTCCAGCAGAAAGCGGGCCAGATCCACAGTATATGTCGGTGAACCTTTCTGATCGTCCACAACCTGGAGCAATGGCTTTTCCTGGCCTAGCTTCAGCATCGTTTTGACAAAGTTATTGCCATATTTGCCATATACCCAAGAAGTCCGCACGATAAAGAATTTGGAAGAAAGCGACTGGACAAGCACTTCACCTGCTCGCTTCGACTTGCCGTAGATACTCTGCGGGTCTGTGTTGTCATACTCGTGGTAAGGCTGGGTTCCCATACCATCAAAAACATAATCCGTACTGATGTACACCAACTTAGCCCCGGCTTTCTCTGCAGCCAACGCCACGTTGCGGCTGCCGACCGCGTTGATGAGATACGCCGTATCCACATCACTCTCCGCTGCATCTACAGCCGTATGAGCTGCGCAGTGAACAACCGTATCCGGCGCGAATTCGCCAACAACCTGGGTGCATTGCTCCAGATTGGTGATATCCATCTCCCGGCGATCGCAGCCGAGTACTTCATGGCCATGTTTTTGCAGCAACAGTACAACATCTTGGCCTAGTTGTCCGGCCGCGCCTGTGACTAGAACTTTCATGGTTTGACCTCCGTGTATGACTGAATCCTTGCATAAGCAATATTACCAAGAACTGCCTAGAGGGGTACATATTGAAGTTTATCCTATTTTTTCGCTATGCCCTGAGATGGATTTCGTTTTCCATTCCTTACTGTTTAACAATATGCACTTTCATCTGCTTATTATTACTGCCATGTTATTTCGGCAGAATCAGTAATCCTAGGGCTTTTAGTGCATTAGAACCCAACGTGTTTCTCCCTTAAAAAAGTTGTATGTTAACAACTATTAAGCCTATTGACGAGTTCGCCGACTTAAATATTACAATTTATGATTCCGCTATATAAAATCTGCCTATTTCTTCAATCACTACTTTAATTTCTTCTAATGGCAGATTGAAATATAGAGGTAGTCTTAGCAAACGTTCACTTTCTAGCGTAGTATATTTATCTTCACCGCTCATTTCCCCAAATTCATTTCCTGCAGAAGAAGAATGCAGGGGAATATAATGGAAAACGGTATGAACACCTTTACTTTTTAAAAATGAAATCAACCGAGTTCTTTGCTCTAAATCCGCAGTTTTGATATAAAACATATGAGCATTGTGAACAACATTTTCCGGTACGGTTGGAAGTTGTATATGACCTACTTCTTCAAGATGTTTCAAACCTTTATAGTAGGTATTCCAGCAATCCAAACGATAAGAATTTATTATATCCGCATTTTCCAACTGTGCTGATAAAAAGGCCGCATTTAGTTCACTCGGAAGGTAAGACGAACCAATATCAACCCAAGAATATTTGTCGACTTGCCCTCTAAAAAATCTTGAACGATTAGTACCCTTTTCACGTATTATTTCAGCACGTTCAATAAACTTATCATCATTTATAATGAGGGCGCCCCCCTCACCGCAGTTGTAGTTTTTAGTTTCATGAAAACTATAACAACCTAAGTGGCCAATTGTTCCTAAATACTTATTTTTGTAAGTACTCATTACACCTTGTGCCGCATCTTCAATGACAATTAAATTGTATCTATTTGCTAATTCCATTATAGTATCCATTTCACAAGATACCCCCGCATAATGGACCGGTACTATTGCTTTTGTTTTAGGGGTTATCGCGTCCTCTATCAAGGCTTCATTGATATTCATAGTATCTGGACGAATATCTACAAATATTATTTTGGCTCCTCTAATAACAAAAGGATTTGCCGTGGAAACAAATGTGTAAGAAGGCATAATTACCTCATCACCTTCTTGGATATCAGCTAGTATGGCTGCCATTTCCAAAGCATGGGTACAAGAAGTAGTTAATAACGCTTTCTTTGCATCAAAGTGTTCTTCAAACCAAATATGGCATCTATGTGTGAAATGACCATCTCCTGACAGATGTCCGCTCTGTAAAGCCTCTTTAATATATTGTTCTTCTTTCCCTGTCAACGCGGGCTTGTTAAATAGTATCATGTTATCGACCTACTTGATATTAGTATTCCTACCACTACAAATCCAAGACCAACAATCTTATATGCAGTAACAGGTTCTTTAAATAGAAAAATTGAAAAAATAAAGACCAAAACATACGACAGACTCATAAAGGGGTACGCATAACTAATATTAAATTTAGTCATCGCTGCCATCCAAAACAGAGAAGCAACAAATGCAGAAATCAACGAGGAGAAGATAATCGGATCAAATATTAGTTTTAGTAAAAAAAGCAGCTTGTCATAAATAGGATCTGGAAGACTACCGAATTTCGTTATCCTCCACTTCATGGCTAGTTGACCATAAACAGTGAAGAGTATAGTCCCTAAGATGTATAAATAACCCATATTAATCCTCACTTTTATTTATTTGTATTAACGTTGTAATAATACCAACTTTCCATATATTTAACTTTAAATCCATGTTTAGCATAAAAATTCTGAGCTATTATATTTCTGCCTTGTGTTGAGACTTCAACTTCTAGAACGTCCTTATGCTTTAAATAACCAAATAATGATTGCAATAAAATTGCTCCAACTCCTTTGCTACGATATTTCTCATCTACTGCTAAAATACCAATAGCAGCTACTTTACATGTTTTTATTTTAGCAGTAATAAAGCCAATCGTATCATTTCTATCCGTTACTTTTATACAAAAATCATCAAATTCACCATTTATAGATTTGATCGCCCAAATACCAAACATTTCATTAACTTTACTTTCTTTAAAAATTGAATCATGCCCATAATATCGACTATATATAAAAGACCTTGAAGCAAGAGAATATATACTGCTTTCATCCCCATTTGTAGCAAAATCTAAATTCGCCTCTGAATTAAGTGTTAGCTTTTCAATATTCATTTTGCAGGTTATTTTAATATCAGCAAAGTGGAACCCCCACTCTTCGAGAGAATTAATGACGGAAACATCATCGATTTTGCACAATGTTTGAACAAAATCAATTTTGTTTTTTTGAATATAACTATCTAGTAAATCAAGTGATTTTGCATCTATCTCACTTAAAGAAGCTATATTATATCCAAAGAAATTCGAGTCCCATTCCAATTTAGTAATCATTAACTCACTTCCTCCTATAGAGTAATACGAGCAGTTGATTAAATCCCTTCTTACTCTTTCATTGATAAGTCATTTTCTTGGAATGAAGAGCGCCTTACCGCATACTGCTGAGAATAAGAAACTTGACCAATTATTCTAATCAGGTATTCACCAACAATACCAAATGATATAAGGATCAAACCAGAAAATATACATATTAATGCAATAATACTTGACCATCCAACAGCGCTAATCCAACCGGATAATTTCCCCACGAGTACATAAATCACTATTAAAGCACCAATTCCCGAAAAAAGAAAACCAATCCAACTGATAAACTGTAATGGGAGGGTTGAATAATTGACTAGCATATCCATAGCTAATTTATAGCTTTTTTTCAATGAATAATTAGATTCGCCATATTTCCGAAAATCATGCTGTACTTCTATATTGGATATATTGTTTGTATTCTTCAATATTAGAGCGTCAATCATAGGATTTTCTGTATTATAAGCAATCACCGAATTAACCAGTGCCCTAGATAAGATACGAAAACTGGACATTTTAATATGTGCTGGTTTTGAAAATATCTTTTCATAACTCTTACCAATAATATAACTCCCAAAATTGCGATATCTCGCATGTTTCTTTATTACCGGGTTTCCAACTACACAGTCATATCCCTTTTTTATTTCATTAAGTAAATTCGGTATTTCTTCAGGAGGATTCTGCAGATCATCATCCATAGTAATAATAAAATCCCCATTCGAAAAATTAAATCCACATATTATCGCATTATGCTGTCCAAAATTCCTCATTAATTGAATAATTTTCACTCTTTTATCTTTAGAATTTAATTCTTCCATTTTCTCATAGCTTCTATCACTACTACAATCATCAACTAGAATTATTTCATATGAGATATTAGATGAGTTCAAAACCTTTGTTAGTCTTGCGTACAATTCCTGAAGACCTTCGTAACTATTGTAAACTGGGATAATAATAGACAAGTCCATAGAATTCAATCCTTTTCCTTATTATGTGGATACAAACAATTCAACACATCCTACTAAGACAATTCTTCTATGGAATATGAATCGTTTCCTCAATGTGCACTAGTCTCTTCGCATCATTATCACTAAAGATCAAAACAACTTTATAAGTCCCAGATATAAGCGTACTAGTATCGAATGAATATATATGATATCCCGTATTTAAACCATTATAATCATCTGCTTTGGTAGATTCTCTTCGCTCAATACCCGTTTTTAAATAATATTGTCTTTGGTCATTTATAAGGGCAGCTTGAATAACAGTATTTGAAGATTTTGCACCTTGGATTCCACCCCATCCTCCTAGACTAAGAATATTATTTTCATAAGAGAACCAATCTTTAGTATACTTCACTTCACTTGAATCCTTGCTATACATTTCATTAAATTCCTTAGCGGTAAAATCACTTGTTTCATAAGTAGACGGTCCAATTTTGACAATTAAGTAATCTCCAAAATCTTTAACATACCCTTTTCTCGGATATTGTTGCATTCCACTAGCATTCTTAATAATCTCTTGCTCGTCCATATTTGTAAGTTCCTTAAAATTATAACCATGCAAGTTCATAAAACGGAATATTCTCCCTGATTTCCTCAATTCACTTTGAATGCCGTTAAATCTGTCCCATTGAAAAATGGAGTATCCTTCAGTATCACCCAGTTTCAAATTATAATTTTCAGGCAAACCAACAAAAACGATTTCTTTTTGCGAATTGTCCCCATTGTATTCTTTTATTTCCTCTGCAATTGAATTCATTTTGGCCAAGTCCAGCTGATACCTTTTGTAATCTGTATCAAAGACCTGATTTATATATTTGGTCTGATATAATACAGTTAATACAACCAAAATGGACACTATTATATGAAGGTTTATCTTTAAGACTTTTTTATTCTGAAAATACATATAAATCAATGCAATAACAAAACCTGTGAATACACTATAAGTAATAAAAATTCGATTCACTAGATTTATATTTCCCGTGATAAAGTACATCGAAAAAGCAGACAGTATAATCCCCAGGCCTAATAACAAATAAGTTATTTTTTTGTTATTAACAGCACCCATAACGCTATATATCAGTAATAGAAATGCTGAAGCAAACGCTACATAGATGCCCATACTCTTCCCTATAAAACTGAATCCAAAAAAGACCTTTATAAATTCAAAAAGAGAACTGAATAAATTACCAACACTACTAAAATCGTATTGAATATAGTTCGAAGTATAGCCAGACGGACTAACAGAAAATAGGCTTTGCAGTCCCGATGTAATAACTGAGTTAAATAACAAAACAACGGCAGTTAATACTAATCCTTTTATTAAAATAAACAAAACTTTTGGAAGAGTAAACTCATTTTTATTTGACGAAAAATAAACTAATAAAAAGCATACAGTGAATATCCCAAAAACAAAATAAACAACTGCTAACTCTGAATAGGAGAGCGCAAAGGTGAACAAAATTACCGCAAACAACAAATGTACAAAGGATTTCTTATTAACGACTTGTTCAAAAAAATAATTGAGTGCTATTGGAATTAAGCAAAGAACTATCCCCATCTCAATAGTAGTCATCATAAAAATAAAATTTTCTGCGATCAATGGGCAAGATATACTCACACAAGAGAATACAATTATAGATTTGTCGTTGAAGTATTTATCTGAAAACTTTTGTAGAATATACCCCCATAATGTAATTCCTGTCGCAATCAGCAATACCCCAATAAAATCACGCCAAAAAGGTATATAGTCAAAAGTATTAAAAACATACTGGGTGAGATGCCCTCCCCATCTTCCTTGTGCCAACAACGCTCCGCCATTTATGTAACGATCGAAACTCTCATCATCTACTCCCATAGATGGGTTTGTTAATGTAAATCCATAGGCTAAAGCTATTGTTATTGAAATTGACAACCAATAATATTTATTTCGTTGAAGTGCTTCTGCCAACAACCCCATCACTCCCTATAATTACATGCAGAATACAGGGGAAGCTTGAATCGAAAATCAGACAATTATAACTAATCCATCAATCCATTTTCCCCTGTACCCTATTTAATATAAATCGGTTTTTTTCGTTCTAGATTCTTCTACTGCCTCTTTTGTAGCCTGCAAATAAGCGTAGCCGTACTTTTTATCAGGTTCCAAATAGGCTCCTTCTCCCCATTCGTTCCATGCATTAATAAATACTATTTGGTCGTCTAAATCGGACCTGTTTTTACCTTCTAGAATCACATCTTTCAACCATTGCTTGTACAATCCAGGTGTTGCTCCTTGAAATATCATCCCTTTATTATTTCTACGAGCTGTGTTGTCCCACATTGGCATCACTGCACGATAAAGCTTTGGTAAATTATACTTAAAGTACTTTTGGTTCTCTACTAAATCCTTATAATCGAAAACCTCTCCGGAAAAATCACCACGGATATAATCTATATCCTGTGTAATATTCTTACAATTTGTATACACAGTTCCTGGATGGAATTCTGAAATAGCATCATAACCTATCCCAAGCAGATCTAATTCGACCATATTTTCCTTTACAGCTATAATGTATAATTCACCAATCCCCTGCTCAAGGCAGTATTCACGCCAATATTGAAGTACGGTAGTAGGCTCTGGCATCAGTGCTGGCCTGTAAATGGTTATCATCTTTTTATCTTGCACAGTGATATATCGTTCATCCTTCAAAAATCTAACCATATCGTGAATCACATTCTTATAACTCTCCACACTTTTTGGCTGCTCCATTAAAATATCAGAATTTGTCCCATCGAAACGTTTTGTCCAATTTTCATTTGCCCAGCAAAGAGAGAATGGGAAATCCAGACTTTTATCCTCAAGGAACATTTCGATCGGCTTTTCAAGAAGGCGCTCACCATCGAACCAATAGTAATAAAAGGAAAATCCGTAGACCCCATGCATTTTCGCTAATTCAATTTGACGAAGCATATTCTCCCTAATCCTTAAATCATAAAATCCAAGCTCACCAGGTAAGCGAGGTTGATAATGACCTACAAATTGAGGTACTGCACGTGCTACATTATTCCATTCCGTTACTCCTTTTCCCCACCATTCTTCATTATGTTTGTCGGGATGGAATTGAGTTAGATAATAAGCCACTATTTTACTATCTACACCCTGGCGTCTAAATGGTAAATCAGTAATTGGTACATAAGTTGAAGTATCTTGGTCTGGGATTTTCAGTATTTGCTCAATATAATCAATTTTGTTTAATTCAGGCCCTTGTGTTTCATTAATCAGTGATGGACTATCATTAAATTCCTGATCTGCTGGGGAATATGAAAGAAGGCCTGGCATGAGAGTCTTTTTGGTATTATACAGAAATCTTTCCTTAACTCTAGGAGTCATTATTGGGAGTTTCCAAAAGGCACTCTTTAGAATCCGATAAAACTTCCTTTTTTGCGGAGCTATTGGGGAAAGGATCTCAAGTTCAACACTTGATGTACGTTCTAAGAAATTAACTGAGACAGACTCTACATGGTTACTTCTAACCAAATCAACTGTACGCTGAGTTATGGATGTCCATGTATTTTCCAAAGCTTCTTTGGTCAACAGTGAGCAATAATTTTCATCCGTACGCAAACTAATAGCTTGGTCAACAAATTCTATGAACTGATCCGGACTGTGTGCAATCAAACAAGATTTGTATTTCAGGCATTCGGGAAGTGCATACGTTACAATAGGTTTATTCAAAGCCATATACTCAAATATTTTCACAGGTGAAACAGATTTAGTTATATCATTTAGTAAAAACGGTAAAATTGCAATGTCATAGAAGACAGCATATTGACTAAGCTGTGCATATGGCTTAGATCCAATATAATGAACATTATCGCATTCTAATAGTCCACTTTCTCTTAGTGAACCATCATGTTCATACCCTATTAGTAATAATATATAATTTTCGTTCTCAGCTAATTTTTTCAGCATTTCAAAATCAATCCACTGAGCCAATGCTCCATGATAACCAATTATAATCTTTTCCATTGACACTATTTCTCTAATGTCTTCTGGTGGCTCTGTCGTAACCCTGTCCAAATTCCAGTGATCGTAATCGACGCCATTGGTTATTAACTCCATATTCTGATTACGAAATGGCTTTATTTGATCAAACAGCTTATCTGCTGTAGCCACTATAGAAATAGTGAGATTCTTTAATATATAGTCGTGACGTTCGAACACGAATTTAGGGATATTCCCCGTTATCTGAGGCGTTATC
This sequence comes from Paenibacillus albidus, assembly GCF_014644435.1. GTDB lineage: Bacteria > Bacillota > Bacilli > Paenibacillales > Paenibacillaceae > Paenibacillus_AQ > Paenibacillus_AQ albidus. The sequence continues at coordinate 31,201 of NZ_BMKR01000031.1, forward strand.
TCATCTATATATTCGTAAACAATATGGTAGCCTTTATTAATAAATAATTCCAACTCTTCAATCGTAGTAGCAAGATCTATAGACTGTAAACGAATAATTTTAAGACCACTCTTACGATCTAAAATTTCAAACAATTTTTTCTTGATTTCATAGTTATCCAAATTTATTACACATAACGTCGGGGTAACAAACTCACAAATTTCTATTTCTTTATCTACTAATGGATGCGCTCCATAAAAGGAAATCCCCCCAACATTCCCTGCTTGAAGAGACAGGTGCTGGAACCTTTGAAATAAGGGTGTATTCCATCCCATCGGAACATGGAAAATATCAATAAATGTATGTGGGGTATCCTCTATCCATTGGTCAATTACTTGCCAGATATCGTTGTGTTGAACGATTTCCGCAATCTTCCCCGAATCTTTAACATTTGCTATTGACTCTGGGCCTTTATCGTATATTTTCTTTACGGTCTTTGTTAATCCTATTGTTTTCATGTTTTGATTTGTCTTCTTCATGAGCTTGTAGCACTCTCTAATCAAATTAACAATTTGTTTTTTTGAATTTTTCGAGTGATCTAATGTGATTCTTAAAGGTTTAGTTGCTTTCCAAATTCTCGAGTTAATTAGTAAATTGTATTCTTTAGAGACTAATGAATTGTCATGCGCCAGTCTATTAGTTTGAAGATTCAGCGCATTTATTTTGATATCCAATTGCTCATTTACCCATGTTAGTTCATCTCTTAATCCCAATAAATCATTACGTTCTGCCAAAAGACTCTCGCCATGATTTTTCTCTTTTTTTAATTCATTATTAAGTCTATCATTTTCAATTTTCAATTTTTCTATTTCCCTTAATTTATCAGCATAAAGTTGAAAATGTTCTTGTGATTCATCTATTTGAATGTTTATTTTCTCTTTAATTTCTTCATACACCTGGTTTTCATCGAGGGCTTGAATTTTAAACCTTAACTCCAATTTCATTCCATTTGCCTGTATATCCCCAGTTAGATAAATAGGATCAGTTGTCAGGAAAAAATCCATCTCAGAGTCTAGAGAAAAAGAATTGAATGGTTTTAGAATCACAGGAGTCCCATCAATTTCAGATAATATTATGGAACATTTACAAGCATGACCTTCAATGGGATCAAACCGAATACCTTTAACGTTTTTGTATTCGCTAATGTCAAATTCCAATATAACTTCCATTAAATCACTATCATAGTAGTGTTGGACCTTCTCACGGTCATTAAATCCTTCACCTGTATCAATGTATACATTAGCCATGAAATTCCCTGTTATAAATATCTGTTCTGGATCAAGCAAGCTGATCGTATTCTTCTGATACATTTCCTTATTAAACATTTTCACATGTGTAGCCGAAAAAAAACCTTCCCATTTATAAAACACATTTATCATTTCAGTACTAATTCCAAATGTTTTATAAATATTTTTTTCCAAAACAAAAAAACCAACATGTCTATGTTTTGCATAGAACTCTTTGATAGATCGCCATAAAATGAACTCCACAGGCAAATCGCAATCCAGATTCCATTCATAATCAAAGACAATCCATTGTTCATTGGTGTAGAACATATTATCAAACAAAGTATCTACGTTGCTGAACGAGGTGAACTCCAACTGCCCGTTAAATACTTCCGAACCAAATATTCGGTGAAACTTATCAGAGTAGGAATTAACCCGAAGAGGTTCTGGTGATATAATAGTTTTAAATTTATTTAATAACGACAAGTAACCTTGAGAATCTTTATTCTCAACCTTTTCTAGAAGCAAAGTTTCAACCGTTGGAAGGTCAAGGAAGTCAAAGGCTAAATCATTTCCCTCCATGTGAGCAGGTAGTAACGAAATGGGTTCTTTATTGCTTTTAGAATGTTCGAACACTTGATACATATGCTTCAAATGTTCTTTAGCTTGATTAGTAAGCGGGCGCTTTAAGACAATAAGCTTGTCTTTTTCATTGATAATCATTGTACATATTTTGTAAGAGTCATCTCTATTAGCGTTAATTTTCACATATAATATATCTCTGGCGGTGTCGCCATTTTCAACATTACCGCTTTGATCATTATTTTTACCAGCAACAATCAGGAACGAATTGGCAAACACATTTTCTACTTCCTCTTTAACTAAGAGATTCTGCATTTGCACTTCATCAAAAAACATATAACGATCAGTATCATAACTGTTAACATCATATGACAAGGGTACCTTTTCAAAACCTTCATCCGAATAAATAATCTCAGGAAATTTGTAGTCTGGATAAGGGTAGTAAAACTTTTTCGCTATTAAACCACTGTCATTTAATAAAAGGCTTATCTCGCTTTTAGAGAAAGTTTTAACCTTTTTTTCATTAACATAACCATTCAGTCCAACAAACAAATCTCCAAGGTGATCTTCTTTTGCTCCAGAGAAATATTTTAAACCAAGTCTATTTTCAATTGCTATTAATACTTCTCCATCATTTTTCATATAATTTGACATACGTCTTATAAAATCTTCATAGGGTTTGTCACTATTTATAAATCCGCCTGCATATTCTAAAACACCATTTACAACAATGTAGTCAAATTCCTCTTTGAATTCCATATTTTCAAAATTACCTACAAATATTTCTAAATTTTCAATTTCTTTATGACGTTCAAAATTTATATTCGCACGCTTATATGTTAATTCTACAGACGCAACATATTTAGCCTTATCGCATAATAATCTAGTTATCGCCCCGCAACCTGAACCAATTTCCAGAATTCTGCACTGTTTTTTAAAGGGAAACCAGTTCAAAATATTTTCTCTTAGATGAGAGAGATGGTAAAAAGCCGGCCACCCAATATTGTTATGTTCCTCTAAATCATACTGTTTATTATTCATTACAATTTCCAGTATTGCATCTTCTATGGTCACACCATCTGAATAATTCGATTCATTATTATAGAATTCCAAATTGAATTTAGCCATTAAAGCCTCTCCATTCTAATTTTTTCTTTCAAAGCATTATTCTCCCTTGCGTTTTCTTAGAGACGATTCACTGGGTGTACCCATATCAAAGTGAACTTTAATATCTGTGATGTTGTCATTAACGATCATAAAAGAGATAATCCTTGAGTAAGTATCAATTTCGGTTAGAAACACTCTACCGTCAAAGAATGAAAAACTATACGGTACACCTTTTAAATCCAACGCTTCTTTTAGTTCTTCAAATTCAGAAGTTTCTAAGCTTTCCAAATTTTTCGTTCTAATTAACATTGGAGCAACTTCACCAGCACCGTTTTGATACACGCTTATATAAAAATAAGAACCGATTTTAATGATATCGTTCATCCCTCTTAATTCAAAGGGTACCTTGTATTCACAAATTTTATTAAACGGCGAACTTAAATAATCAGCAACTATAATTTTACCCGGCCCTGACACAAAAAAGAGTTTTCCATCTATGATTCGAATACTTCTGATGTAAGAGTTCTCCTGCAGGTACCCTAATCTTATTACTTTATCAATTACGACTTCTTCCCCATTATTACTCAATACAAATACATGTTGTGACATAGCCGAGATACCAAAAAACATCTGACTTTGTGCATCATATAATATTCTGTTAGGACTTTCACCTACACGGTCTATTATTTGTGTTTGTCTAAATGTATCACCATTTTTAACGAATACTCGAATCTCATTCCCATTCGTATCATCTACCAAAAAGACATTTCCATCACTAGAAATAGAATGTGGATTACCAAGAGTATCTGAAAGTGTCTTCCATCCTTTTATTGGATCTGATAGATTATTATTGTAAATAACACGTTGATGCCAGCAATCTACAATAAAGTATTCGTCCCCTACTTTCTCAATATGTGTTGGAGTATATAACTGTTTTTTCCATTCATTCGACTTATTAGTATCCAGTACTAATTGATCCTTCTGTTCCTTCAGTAAATACTCTTGTTTTGAGGATTCCATATATTCGCTGCATACTTCTTGTGCATTACCATACATCCGCACGGTTCCATGATCCAACCATACGACTTTATTACACATTGATCGTATTTGCTCAATGCTATGGGATACCAGTAGTACAGTAGTTCCTCCGCTCATCAGTTCGCGCATTCTTTTAGCACTCTTTTTCTGAAACTGTGTATCTCCTACAGATAAAATCTCGTCAACTATTAATATATCGGGATTAACTAGAGTCGCTATGGAAAATGCCAACCTCATAATCATACCAGAGGAAAAATTCCGAATCGGTGTATCCATAAAATTATGCAATTCCGAAAAATCAACAATATCATTATATCGTTCACTCAGATACTTTTTGGAATAACCCAGTACCGCACCATTTAGAAATATATTCTCTCTTGCAGTTAAATCGACGTCAAATCCCGCTCCTAGTTCTAACATTGGTGCAATATTCCCTGAGACTTCAAGTTTGCCTATTGAAGGAGACAGTATCCCGGAAATAATTTTAAGAAGGGTACTTTTCCCAGCGCCATTCTTACCAATAACACCAACAACATCACCCTTTTCAATTGAAAAAGAAACGTCCTTCAAGGCAATAAACTCCTTGTATTCAAGCTTGCCCGCGATTTTTTTCACCATAAATTCTTTGAGGCTTGATATACGGTCATTAGCCATACGGAATTTCATAGATACATTCTCTACTTTAATCAAGTGAAACCCTCTCTCTTATAAATAAAGAATAAATTGATTTTGAGTTTTCTTAAATACCAATGACCCGACTATTAAGGATATTATTGCGAACACCGCACAATAAATCCAAGCTAATGCATCAGGAAAACCATTATTTAATATAATCACACGAATAAATCTTATAAAATGATACATCGGGTTAAGTTCCAAAACCAATTTCATTTGTGGCGGCAGAATATTTTCTGGATAGAATATAGGTGTAACATAAGTCCAAATTGTTAGTACTATGCTATATAAAAACTGTGTGTCACGAAAGAAGACCATTAAAGAACTGAGAAGTAAAGATAGGCCACAAATAAAAATAAACACACATCCAATTCCATAAAGTAACGCCAAGTGATGATAAGTTATCTTCATCCCCGAGATAATAACCACGATGTATAATGCCATCAATGAAAATAAAAAATTCACACCACATGACAAGACACGCGAAAAAGGATATATGTACTTGGGCATATATACTTTATTAATTAAAGAAGCATTTTGTATAATACATGTCATTGCTTGTGATGTTGCTTCAGACATAAAATTGAATATCACTATACCGCTAAGTAGATAAACTGCATAATAAGGTATGTCAAATCGAAATAATGTTGAAAAAACCATATACTGTACTGTCATTATCAGCAGGGGGTTTAATAAACTCCAAAGAACCCCAAGAACGGATCTTCTGTACTTAGTCTTAAAATCTCTTTCTACTAGCTGTGCAAGAAGAAAGCCATATTTTTTATAAAAGAGAAAACTGGTACTTTTAAACACTATAATCCCCCATCACCTTATTAGACATATCCAGCCACAATTGAATTTTTATAATTTCAATCTAAATATACCCTATTAAAATCAAGAATTTAAACAGAAAATCTCCTTCTAAGCTTTGTCTGTATAACTGTGTTTTTTTTAGATATAGCACGCGCTCATACATGTTATTTCTAGGCTTCAAAAATAGTTCTAATTGCTCTCTTTGAGCACCATTCATATCATCCTCATAACACTTCCAAAACTCTAATGCTTGCTTATATAACATTCTCTTCCCTTTATTTGATGAATAACTACGTACTTTCCGAAGTATAAAATCCTTTAATGATTTATTTCCTCCAATTAAGTTTTTATCATGCTGTCTATATAATACTGACGGTACTGAATCAAAAACAACTTCTCCCAGTGCGGATATACATAAGTAGGACCACCAGTCATGCATAATAATGTTACTTGTATCAGGGTTCCTTCTTGTTATTCTATCTCTTGCAGCTTTGTTTATAGTAATAGTAGTCCCTACGGCGATATTCTCAATCAATGCATTGTAAAAAGACAGATTCTTTGTAGGGGACTTCGGCCATGCTTTAATTCTTCCCAGTTTGGAATCCGTCAAGTATGTTAAAGTGAAATGCATCAATGGTTTATTATTGTCTAACTTATTTAGGGCATTAACGGCCGTCTCTACTCTATGTGGCAACCAAACATCATCTTGGTCACAATACGAGTAATAAGAAGGAGAGCCATCTGCTTCTTTCAAAAGGACTTGAAAGCTTTCAACAGCACCAATGTTGTACCCTTTTATCAATTTAATCCGTCCAGGATATTTCAGAGTATAATATTGAAGTATCTCTAACGTGTTATCTTGTGAACCATCATCTCTTATCAATATGCTTATATCATTATAAGTCTGACTTATAATGCTCTCGATTTGTTCAGCAATATATAGTTCTCCATTGAAAGTTGATAATAAAACTTGAACGTGCAATAAAATTACCGCCTTTTAAATTGTACTAAATATTCACTTTAGTTTTTGTGAGAACTAGCTCCTTTGTACCTCATATGCTAAAATATCCTCGTACCTACAGGAAAAGGAGATTATAACGTGTCGAAACCAGTATACGGTAAAAATGCCGCTCAGTCGAGAAATGTTGAAAAGATATCAGGCTCGGTGTGGGCGCTCTGTGCTGCTTTTATTTTATTTTTGTGTTGGACCCCATTTCAAGTGGGATTGTTTAATGGACAACAGATGGACTTCGAGAAGCCGCTGTATATCTCGGCTTTGCTAAGCGGCCTGATGCTGCTGGCCTGGGTGGTCTTGTATTACAAGAAGTTCAAGTTGGACGAGCAACAGGATCTGGTAGCTGCGGCTACGCTGTTATTGCCACTGACTTACGCCTTGTCACTGTTTGTCGCAGTCTCGCATTATATGGCGATGAATATGCTGTTTATTCAGAGTATGTATGCCGCAGTTTTCATTATAGCCTTTTATCTCTTGAAGCAAAAGCAACTAAATGTTGTCATTCAAAATGCAGTGCTCGCCATCTCCTATTTTATCATATGGTTTGGGCTGCTGAACTGGCTTGGAGGAAGCAAATTCGCCGCCAGCCTGGTAGGCTGGTTCTCTAACACAGTTCGGAATGATAAGTATCTGGATGCGGTAATGACCGACTCCAACGGTCTGCGCCTCACTTCCATTTTCCAGTATGCAAATACATATGCAGCGTTCGGGATGGCCTTTCTGTTTGTTGCTGTGTTTGCTTTGATTCGCTCTCGTAAATGGTATGGTACCTTGACGCATGGGTTCATGCTTGTACCTATCATTGTGTCGATATTGCTGACCCTCTCACGCGGCGGCCTCGTCTTGCTGCCTGTAGTCTTCATTCTGCTGTTGCTCTTCTTAAAACCTGCACAGCAGATTCTCTGGATTGTGCACCTGGGGATTGCCGGTATCGCCTCACTGGTAATTGCTAATCCTATTACCACGCTTGGAACCGAGCTGAACACGGCGTTCACCTCTTTGGCAGCCTTGAAAGGCTGGGCTTACCTGCTGGGTGCCTCGGCCGTTGTAGCCGTTCTGGGCTGGATCATTCAGCGCTATGCTGCCCCTTGGCTGGAGCAAAAAACTGGCGCTTGGGGTGCACGCAAGCTGACCGGCCTGTGGATTCCACTCGGTTCTGTGGTAATGGTGGCCATTGTGGCTTTCCTGTTCATTGGGACAAGCGCCAAAAATATTCTGCCTGCGAATATCGGAACCCGTCTGGAGAACATTAACTTTAGGCAGCACAGTGTATTGGAACGGATTACTTTTTACAAGGATGCTATAAAAGTCGTCAAAGACTATCCGATTCTGGGTACAGGCGGCGGAGGTTGGGCATCGCTGTTTGAGAAATATGAGAACAATCCATATACGGTCCTTCAAGTGCATAACTTCTTCCTGCAATACATGATTGAGGTCGGGATCGTAGGGTTTGTCTTATTCATGGGTTTCATTCTGTACATTTTCTATAAATATACCCGCGGTTATCTTAAGCGGGATAAAAACGAATTTGAGAATGGTTTCTTCTACCTCATCATTGCCCTTTCTATTCTCGTTCACAGTCTTTTGGACTTTAATATGAGTTACGCGTTTATGGGAATTCTAGTCTTCCTCGGTCTGGCCGGGATGGCAGCTGTAATGGAGAGCAAACCGCTGCGTCGCAGTTGGAACAAGACAGGGATCCGTCTGGGGTATTATGGTGTCCTTACTGTAAGCACCCTGTTCATGCTGTTCCTGTCGATCAGCTACATCGGCTCCAGCAGTGAGGCTCTAAAAGGAAAAAGTCTGGTTCCTGTCAGTACATCCTATGAGGAGATCAAGGCTCCTTTTGCCGCTGCATTGAAGGACCGTCCAAGCCATCCTGAATCCGTCTTGTACGTGACTTCTTTGAATTATCAGGTGTTCAATCAGACTCAGGATGAGAAATTCCTGGCTGAATCCTACAGTCTGTTGACCCGTGCCTTGAAAGACGAGCCTTACAACAAGAATCTGCTGACCCAACTGGTCAATTACTATGATCTGAAAGGTGACAAACCTGCTGCCTTGGCAGTCTTCGTCGACAATGCAGATAAATTTGTCTGGGATATTAAATGGTACGACGGGCTGATCACCCGCGCTGCCGCTTTGGGGCAGGAGGCTCATGTCCAGAAGGACGATGCCAAGGAGAAGGACTACTTCTCCAAAGGGCTCGCAGCCTATAACGGCGTGATCGCAGGGATAGAGCACATTAAGACACTTCCTCCGGAACAATTGCAAGGGCGTGCGTTCTCGGTAACACCTACCATTGCGCTAAGTGCCGGAAAAATTCAGTACATGTCCGGTCAAAAGGATGAAGCCGCCGCAACCCTGAATCTGGGCCTTGGAACCGACTATCCTGACTTAGTGAACAGTGGCACACCTTGGAGTACCGAATGGTACGCTGCGCTGATCAGCCGTTCTTTTGAGCTGGGACAAGCTGCATACTCCCAAGGCAACCAGGACGGCAAAGCCTTACATTTCACAACCGGGCTGACCGCGTATAATCAGGTGGTTGCAGATCAAGGCCAGACGATTAACGCCACTCCTTCCACCGTTCTAAACGTGGGTAAAATGCAATTGATGTCCGGTCAAAATAAACCGGCGGCGACGACATTAAAGCAAGCCTTGACGGCAGACTACAACGATGTTGTCAACCGCGAGATTGCCCGCTACTACCTGGCAGCCTTAATTAAGGCAGGGGAAGAGGACCAAACAGTGTATAACGCACTGATTGCAGTGGATCCGGCAGAGGCTGAACAAATCAACGCTTTGGCATCCACACAATTCCAACAATAAATGTTTTTGTTAAATGACAAACGGCTGCGCTATCCCTTAGGGACGGCGCAGCCGTTTTAATTAAGTTCGAGATTGGTAAGTACAAGAATTAGTTCACTTCACCGCATTAACCATTTCACTGTCGATTACATCCTTCAAATATTGAAGCAGGCCTTCCTTGAGCTCTTCATGCTGGAGTGCATAATGAATGGTAGTTTGAATAAAGCCCATTTTCTCACCGACATCATGACGTTTGCCTTCAAAATCATAAGCGACAATCCGTTCTACTTCGCTTAGACGCGCTATGGCATCGGTTAACTGGATTTCACCGCCTACGCCGACCTGCTGTTCTCCAAGCATGTCAAAGATACGCGGGGTCAGAATGTAGCGTCCAAGGATCGCCAGATTGGAAGGAGCCTCCTCACGAGTTGGTTTCTCTACCAGCCGGTTGGCTTTATGAACGCGTTCTGCAAGCGGAACTCCATCTACAATCCCATAGCGGTGAACTTCTTCCCAGGGCACCTGCTGGACACCGACAATGGAGGATTTGTATTCTTCATAGACTTCGATCATCTGCTTCAGGCATGGTTTATCTGCTTGGACAATATCATCGCCTAGCAGGACGGCAAAGGGCTCGTTGCCAATGAATTTACGGGCGCACCAGATTGCATGTCCGAGGCCCTTCGGCTCTTTTTGACGGATATAGTGGATATCGGCCATCTCTGAGGATTTACGGACCGACTCCAGCAACTGCCATTTCTGCTTCTCAGCCAAATTGAATTCCAACTCGAATGAATTGTCAAAATGGTCTTCAATAGCGCGTTTGCCTTTCCCTGTCACAATAATAATATCTTCTATTCCAGAAGCCACGGCTTCTTCAACAATATATTGAATAGTCGGCTTATCGACAATGGGCAGCATTTCCTTGGGCATGGCTTTGGTGGCAGGCAAAAAGCGGGTTCCCATTCCGGCTGCGGGAATAATGGCCTTACGAATCTTCATCACATAAACTCCTTTATTGTATATACTCTTACTCTCAATTATAGCAGTTACATCCGCTTTTTGGCAGAGTGGTTTATTATACATAGGTTATGGGTCCAGGAAGCTACTAATGCAGAAAAAAGAGACGGGAGCTACCCGTCTGTTTTGGATCCATTCGCTGCAGGATGAGGGTTTTCCTTCCTTCCTTCCTTCCTTCCTTCCTTCCTGACGTCAAAACTGAAAGAAAGATTTCAACGCCCGCCTGCGCCAGACTTATTGCTCTATCCTATAAACTTAATCACATTGATATATTAGACCAATAGATGCAAAAGGGTTATTCTATACAAATCATATACGGATGGGGGATGGATATGGATTTTTATGATTTTGAGGTTACGTTAGTCGATGGGCATCGATTGAAGCTGGGAGATTATCGTGGAAAAATACTGCTTATCGTAAATACTGCGAGCCAGTGCAGCTTCTCCCGGCAACTGGCGGATTTGCAAAAGGTTTATGATAAGCGCAGGGCACAGGGAGTTGAAATTCTGGCTTTTCCGTGTAATCAATTTAACGCCAAGGAACCAGGAAGTAACACTGAAATTCAAAACGTCTACAAAAACCACCTTAACCTAACCTTTCCCCTGTTTGAGAAGACAGAGGTGAGGGGTGCTGAAATGCATCCTTTATTCCAATATCTTATACAGCAAGCTCCCTTTCTTGGTTTTGATACAGAGAGCAAAGATGGCCTATGGATGGAAAATTTTACGAGGGATAAACATCCGAAGATCTACTTAGGTGACGGAATTAAGTGGAATTTCTCCAAATTCCTCATTGACCGCGAAGGCCGGGTCAGACAGCGTTTCGAGTCTACGGCTGAACCCCTGGACATTGACGTTGCCATCGGATCGCTGATATAACATGACTATAGAACGCGAACCTGAGGAGGGGGATATTCATGTTAGATGAGCTGTACTGGGAACAGCTCTATCATCAGGACACAATCTACAGCAGCACCTATGCCGCACACTGCCTTATTTGTCGGAGCTAGCCAGACAGTCGGACGACCCCCAAGTGAAGCTGGATATCTACGCGACTTGCGGGTAGGTGATACCTATGAAAAAGCTAGTTATAGGCATATTTGCTCTTGGCTTACCGCTGCCATTTTATTTTCTTGGAATCCAAACAATGCAAAAACATCTGTTGAGAATCAAATTGATGCGGGCAGCGGAACACCAAAAAGGCCCGGGAGAACATCCGGGAGCAATCCAGTTGGATTGCCCCGGCTTCTCCCGGGCTTTTTCTATATCAAGTTGGTTTTCCGTTATTTCGCATTCACCAATTGCCCGCGTGTCACTCCGAGCTGGTTGGTCGCCTTGAGGCTCTTCCATACCTGTGTACCGGAAATCTCGCCACGCAGCGCACGGCTGTACAGACTGATAACCTCTGCTACCTGATCCGGCGTCTCTTCCAGAAACTCGACGCGGTAAGAGGATACGCCCAGCTCGCGGAAATGGTTCAGATACTCCGCACCGGACTGCTCTACAGCGTTATAGACGGTGTTGCGGCAGCCTTCGTCTACACGAACCGGGTGAGCCATGCCGATCCGGTCCTGCAGCGAAGCACGGTGATCTTCACACGGACGGCCACAGTTCGTAAAGTCTGTGCCTTCACTCATGAAGGTGCAGTATACGCAGTGCTCGGTGTGGAACATCGGCAAATGCTGGTGGATGACAATCTCCATCCGCGATGTATCGCTGTGACCCAGCAAATCGACCATTTGCTGAATGTTCAGGTCATACGATGGCGTTACGGTATCGCAGCCCGCTTCCAGGAACAGGTCCACGGCCTTGTGGTTGGCGATATTCAGCGAGAAATCACCAATCAGACGCGGATGCACCGCATCCGGGAACTCCATGCGGCGGCGCAGATAATAATACAGTGCGCCGGTATTGCGCACCAGCACCGCATCCGGCTGCAGGCGGAGAATGTTGGCGTGATAGCCATTCTCGCCAGGCATATGGATGCGCGGCGTAGCCAGCGCAATGAAAGCTCCCGCAGCCCGTACAGCGTCCACCGCTGCCGGGAACTGCTTGATGAACTCGAAGTCGGCGTAAATGTTCTTCACGCCGGCATCCAGCGCAGCCTGCACCTGCGGCAGGCTGCGGCACAGCGCGGTGAGCTCCGCTTCACCGCCGCCTTGGCTGGCGTCGCCCCTTAGGGCAGCGTCGCCGTAGATCTCTACCGCCCGTTTCACATAGACGGGCGGTTTCGGGCGCTCGCCCGCAAGCAGCTCCACCGCGCGGCGGCGGATGCTGTTCAGCTCGCGCATAGGCACGATCACGTCGCCTTCCAGATGCGACTCGAGCGCGTCCAGCTGGAATACGGTCCCGCCCAGGCGGCCGAATTGTTCCTCCAGCAGCGCGGTATCCATCGGACGCTTCTGCGCGGTTTCCAGCAGCAGCTCCGAATCCACCTGGACGGTCACGCCCTTCTGCGTGTCCGTCCACCAGGTCGCGAGTGGTTCACCGACGCGGCCCTCTACCTTGACCTGAACCGGGAAGACCCGGTACGGCTTCTCGGTCTCGTACGTCTGGCGCAGCGCTTTGTCCAGCGCCGGATCGTTGGTCTTCCAGATGCGGTCGCCGACATGCAGGCGGCGCAAGTCCACATCGCTCCGCCCGGGCACGATGTCGATAATCCAGCCTTCGCCGGCTTCACCTTCGAGCTTGATGCCTTTGCGGCGCAGATCGTAGACGCGCCCGCCTTCTTCCTTTTTCGTCGGGTCGCCGGCGTCGAACACAATCCCGTCACCACGCTTCAGCGGTGCATGAATGCGGCAGACTACGCCATCACGCAGGATCTGTTCGACTGTGCCGAGGTAGACACCGCGGCTTTTCGGGAACGTCCCGTCCACTAATTTCTTATTGTTCGTACCGTCCAGGAAGCCGTGCGTGAAGCCGCGCGAGAAGCTCTGCTGCAGCTCACGCATTTCTTCCGTAGATGGTGCGGACCACTCCCCGTCAAAATACCGGTCAATTGCCTTCCGGTACTTGCCAACCACGTTCGCCACATATTCCGGGCTTTTGAGACGGCCTTCAATTTTGAACGAAGTCACACCCGCTTCAATCAGCTCCGGCATCAGATCAATCGCCGCCAGATCCTTAGGGGACAACAGATACGTTACATCGCCCATCGGCTTGATTTCGCCATCCACCATGAGGTCGTACGGCAAGCGGCAGGCTTGCGCACATTCGCCGCGGTTCGCGGAGCGTCCGCCCCACATCTCCGAGGTCAGGCATTGTCCTGAATAGGATACGCACAGCGCACCATGGACAAACACCTCCATCGGCAGGCGGGCTTGCTCGCCAATCGTGCGGATTTGCTTCAGGTTGTTCTCGCGGCCGAGTACGACACGTTCCAGTCCGAACGGCTTCGTAAACTCAACGGCCTCCGGCGAGGTGATCGTCATTTGGGTTGAACCGTGGATCGGGAAATCCGGCGAGATTTCACGGATCATTTTGACCAGCCCCAGATCCTGCACAATAACCGCATCGACACCTGCATCCACGCATGCATCAATTAGTCCTTTGGCATCCGGCAGCTCATTCTCAAACACCAGTATATTAAAGGTCAGGAACCCCTTCACACCATAGCTGTGCAGAAACGCCATAATCTCCGGCAGCTCGTCCATGCGGAAGTTATTTGCTCTTGCCCGTGCATTGAACTTCTCTACGCCAAAAAAGACCGCATCCGCCCCGTTCGCCACCGCTGCACGCATGCAGTCCCAGTCACCCGCAGGAGCCAGCAGCTCTACATCTTCTCTGCGTATTTCTTGCTCTTTCATTTATATCCTCCCAAACCGCCAGCTGGCGGGTCATTTCTAGTTGCTTAACCTATTAATTGTATCAAATATCACACCGGTTCGCCATGTGTTTGCCAATATTTAAATACACAATTTAATGGCGTATCCCTTCGACCCTCCGCTCTGTTCCCACGTATAGGAATAAAAGCAATTCACCGGAGATACAAAAAAAACGTCCACCATCGCAATGGGGACGTTTACTGGGCAAGACTGCTCTTGAAGCAGTTTACTCTCCTGTAAAGCGGAAGGACTGCAGGGTTTGGTCGATTGCTTCCTGCTGCCGGATCGTAGCATTGACATCGTTCAAGGTGACGGTGATAGTGTAGGTCATCTCATCCTTGCCTACCACAATCTGCTTCACCTGCTGTGCAACGCCTTTTTTACTCTGATGAACCGTTAGCATGGTAGCCGGTTGGCCGGCAAAAGTCGTTGCTTCCTCACTCACAATCTTAGGCCCATTGGGATCGTTATTTTTGTTCTGGTAGAACGATTTAAGCGAATTCACGCTATTCTCCACTGACCCACCCTCAATCGAGAAGATTTGAAACCATCCACCCGTGAAGCGATACTCCACGTTCTGGGTCTCAAACACATCCTGATAAGGAGTCCACAGCCGCGGAATATCCACAGCAAAACCAAAGGTTCGCGAATTCTTGGTTACCGTGCTACGGCTAAGTGCCGCATAATCATCCGTTTCCAGCTTCCCGAAATTCTCCTGGACCCAGTCGAAATCAATCGTTATCGAGGACAGGATATCAGCTAACCGGGATGAATCCTCCTGACCGGCAGGCGTCACATATTCCACATAATAACGGTATCCGTCCTTGAGCAGCAGCGCCTGATATTCGGCTAGCCAACCTTTTCCTGTGTTCTTGTGCACTTCGTTAACTTGTCCAGGCTCACCCGAAATCTGCACCGGCTTGCTTCCTTTTATCAGCAACGCGTCCGGCACATAGCTGTCCCTGGCCTTGCTGTTCAGCTCCTGGGTCCAGCTGTCCAGCGTGGATCCGGCAGGAGCCGAGGTAACCTTGATGCCCAGGTATCCTTCCTCCCCGCCTTCATAATACAGATGTTTGGCATCTGTACTCCAGCCTGCCGGAACCTGCAGCGAAACTCCATAATCATTGTCGGCTGCTGTCTTCAGCCCATTTTTGACGGTGGACAGATCACGGAGCTTGTTATCCTTATTGTCAAAAGAGGGCTTAAACGAGTCGAGCAGCTTGGTGTATTGGCCTAGATCTTTATAATTGGTGGCTGTATCATCCGTCAAATAGACCTCATACACCCGATCGTCCGCGTAATATTTTCTGCTCTCCCAGAATGTACCGCTTGATTCCTGGCTGACAATCCGTGCATAGGGAACTGCTGCCTGTGGATAGACCTCCCGGTCCATTACCATCTCTCCGCCTTCTTCCGCTTCACCGATCAGCTGCTCCAGCAGCTCATCCGCACCCAGCGGTATTTCCTGCTGCACTGCACGTACCTCCAGGTAATATAGGCCGTCCACACTCATGAATGTGGCTATACTTTCATCCCCGCCGCTGTTGCCGACAATAAATTCGGTAGGGTAGTTCATACTCCATT
Source organism: Paenibacillus albidus (assembly GCF_014644435.1). Classification (GTDB taxonomy): domain Bacteria; phylum Bacillota; class Bacilli; order Paenibacillales; family Paenibacillaceae; genus Paenibacillus_AQ; species Paenibacillus_AQ albidus. Next base: position 46,934 of record NZ_BMKR01000031.1, read on the forward strand.
TATAATAACTGTTCCCAATTCTGGTCTTTCCTGCATCCCCTTCGATTCCCGGCTCCCCGGCAGTCTGGTCCACTGTCCGAGGCGGCGTTAAAGACACCAGCAATCCACCGCTATCTCCTGGCGAAACCCTTGCTCCAAGCACACCGGCCACAAAACGCAGCGGTACCATCAGCACACCCGAAACCATACGGGGCGGGGCTTGCAGCTGGACCTTGATCCCATCCTTCCAGGCCGTCATACTGCCGATCGTCATCGCACCGGTATGCGAACCATACATAACTTTGACAACCTTGTCTTTTTCCAGCGATACAGTGCTGCCAAATGTCTTTTTGAATACGCCAAGCGGTACCATTACCGCCCCGTTTTCCACAAAAGGCTTATCAATTTGAATCTCTGCCCCATTAATCAGCGCTCGGGTACTGCCCACCTTCAGACCGAGCTGCAGCTCCATGTTCTCTGACGCTTGCACTCTGGTGGCTGGAAGTATCGATAATATTAGCATTAGAGCCAGCAATGTATGCAGACCGCGAATTATTCTTGTCTTCCCCATTCTTTGTTCCCCCTGTGTATTCTCCCGGTTATTTCCCCGTTTGGCCCATTTCATTCGCCGTCAGCTCTTCCCCGCCGAGCAGCGGATCGCCCTTTCCAAGCACCAGCTGGCGGGCTACGATATCACCGTCGCTTTGCATCAGCAGGCGGACTGTAGTGCCCGGTGTATAGCTTTTGAACAACTCGTTAATATCAACCAGGGACGCTGCAGGATGACCGTCAATGCTGTACAGCACATCCCCTTCGTTAATCCCCGCCTTGCGCGCTTCCGCAGAGACAACCTTCTTCACTGTCAGCGGATCTTCCGTAGGCAGACCCACAATCGCAGACCAGCTCTCCGTAAGTTCCAGGCCCAGGCTCGGACGTTTGACCTCCCCATACTTAAACAGCTGTTTCATAATGTACTGCACCGTCTCCGCCGGGATTGCAAAGCCCATATTCTCGATTTCTACTGCCGAGTATTTCAGGCTGTTCATCCCCAATACTTCACCCTTCATATTGAGCAGCGGACCGCCGCTGTTGCCCGGATTGATAGCTGTATCACTCTGGATTAACCGGTAGGCAGCATCCATACCTCCCCGTCCGAGACCGCTAATCACACCTACAGTTGCCGAGTTCCGCAGCGAAAAGGAGACCGGTGTTCCGATCGCGATGACCTTCTCTCCCACCACCGCTTTAGCGGACTGGGCGAACTTGGCAGGCTTCAGTGATTTGGCATTGATCTTGATCAGCGCCACATCGCTGAACTCGTCCAGATACGTATCCGTGATGCTGTATTTCCTGGTGTCCGAGGTTACCACAACCACATTCTCCAAATCCTTGATGACATGAGCGTTCGTCACAATCCAACCATCGCTGCGGACGATAATTCCCGATCCGTGTGCCAGATTGTAGCGGTCATCCGGGCCACCGTTGCCCTGACCGGAGGATTTGCCGATAATCCCTACTACAGACGGACTGACCTCCTTAATAATCTGCGGCTCAGGAGCCTGTGCAGAAGCCATACCCGCTGCGGATCCCAGCTGCCCCCCCAAACCGGACAATAACAAACCGCATAACAGCAAGCTTGCCACTCTCTTGATCCCTACATTCTTAACTCTTCTCATCAAACTTCACCGGACCCTCTCTTGTCCCATATAGCAGCCTGTACAGGCGAACTTATCGTATTTATGTAAAAAGACCCCTTCATTACCGTTCACGGCATTAAAGGTGTCTTTTGGCGTTCAACAACTATTCATCTCTGCCTTGTCTTTAAACAGCGGTAGTGCTTCAGCTTAACCAATGCATAACCATGGCGTAGTCAGAGACTATAAAAACCAATAAACTGACGACTCCAAATCCAATCGCAAACTTATTCTTCTGGGGAGCTTTCAGCAGCCGGACGACTCCAATGAAAATCAGAATAGTAAACAAAATCATAAAAACATCGAAGGTATTAAAATTAGACGGTTGTGTTGCGGCAGCTTCTGCAAGCAGCATGGCATTACCTCCTCAAAAGTGTTGTCAAGCAAGCTCCTTTATCCCCATATTACCTTCTATGTTATCGCTACCATTTCAGTGACGCAAGACTTATCTTAGAAAAATTATGTATTTGTCGCAAAAAATTTATTTTTAGCATCTCATATCGCCAACATTGATGACATTAGTCATAGATCGCACACTCATTATGCGGTTATCAAAGGGCAGGAGGGACAACTTCGGAGCTCTTGTTAATCTATCAACAATATCATGCCTCTTTGAATCTTATTTCGGACATGCTATACATATGCCAACCTGCCGTGAACTCTCTCCAAAAAAGAACTGCGTTCTCTTGACGCAGTTCTTGTAGAGGGAGATGGGGTCAGGCTTTATAGAACGTCGGAGGTCTGCAACTGCTGTTCTTCAGTCCGCTTTGTATCACGGATCAGCACAGGTTTCAAATATCTGCCTGTGTATGACTCTTCCACCTGGATAATCTTCTCCGGTGTCCCTATCGCCAGAACGGTTCCGCCGCCGCTGCCGCCTTCCGGTCCCATATCGATGATATAATCGGCTGTTTTGATCACATCCAGATTGTGCTCAATGACGAGCACGGATTCTCCCGAATCCACCAGACGGTGCAGTACTTCCAGCAGACGGCCGATATCATCGACATGCAGCCCCGTAGTCGGCTCATCCAGAATGTACAAGGTCTTGCCCGTACTGCGGCGGTACAGCTCAGAGGCGAGCTTCACCCGCTGCGCTTCACCACCCGACAAAGTTGTTCCGGGCTGGCCAATCTTGATATAGCCAAGGCCCACATCCATCAATGTCTGCATTTTACGGTGGATGCGAGGGAGATTGACAAAGAATTCAGTGGCGTCTTCCACCGTCATTTCCAGCACATCGGAGATGTTTTTGCCCTTATATTTAACCTCTAACGTCTCCCGGTTATACCGTTTACCTTTGCATACTTCACACGGCACGTATACATCCGGCAGGAAGTGCATCTCGATCTTGATAATTCCGTCTCCGCGGCAGGCTTCGCAACGGCCGCCTTTGACGTTAAAGCTGAAGCGCCCCTTCTGATAGCCGCGAACCTTGGCTTCGTTGGTCTTGGAGAACAAATCGCGTATATCGTCGAACACACCGGTGTAGGTGGCCGGATTGGAGCGCGGTGTACGCCCGATCGGCGACTGGTCGATATCAATAACCTTATCCAGATGCTCCAGTCCTCGGATCTCCTTATGCAGACCCGGACGTACCTTCACTGCCTTATTCAGTTTCCGGGCCAGGCTTTTGTAAAGAATTTCGTTAACTAGCGAGGACTTGCCGGAACCTGAAACCCCGGTTACAGCCGTGAAAACCCCGAGCGGAATTTTGACATTCACGTTCTTGAGATTATTCTCTTTGGCACCGCGCACCTCCAGCCAGCGGTCATCTGTAGACCGGCGCTTGGAGGTTACCGGAATAAACTTGCGGCCGCTTAAGTATTCGCCGGTCAGGGAATTCGGGTCCTTCATAATTTCATCAGGAGTCCCTTGTGCGATGACCTGTCCGCCATGAATCCCGGCTCCCGGACCGATATCAATAATATAATCGGCTGCCATCATCGTATCCTCATCATGCTCCACCACGATCAGCGTATTGCCCAAATCGCGCATATGAGCCAGTGTGGAGATCAGGCGGTCGTTATCCCGTTGATGCAGACCAATACTCGGTTCATCCAGGATATAGAGTACCCCCATCAGGCTTGATCCGATTTGGGTTGCCAGCCGGATACGCTGGGCTTCCCCGCCGGACAAGGAGCCGGCAGCACGGCTAAGCGTCAGGTAGTTCAAACCTACATTTACCAGGAAGCCAAGGCGGCTGCAGATTTCTTTGAGTATGAGATGGGCAATCGCCGTTTCCTTCTCACTAAGTTCAATGTTCTCAAAAAGCTTCTGGCAGTCTCCAATTGAAAGATCGGTCACATCAGAAATATTGTTCTGGTTGATCGTCACCGCCAGGATTTCTTTTTTGAGACGTTTGCCTTTGCACACATGGCATGGCTTTGCACTCATGAACCCTTCAATAAATTCACGAATGCCGTCCGAAGCAGTCTCCCGGTAGCGCCGTTCTAGATTGGGAATAATTCCTTCAAAAGCAACCATGGCGTCCCTCTTCTGGCCAAAGTCATTCTCATAATGGAAGTGAACCTTCTCGCTGCCCGTTCCATTCAGCAGCTTGTTCATCTGCTCCGGTGTCAGACTGCTTACAGGAACATTCTGCGGGATCTTGAAATGCTCGCAGACCGATTTCAGGAATTGCGGATAATAATTCGAGGTACTGCCTGTCCAGGCCAAAAAAGCTCCGTCTTCGATTGTTTTTTCCATATCGGGAATCAGCAGTTCGGGATCGACCACCATTTTGACGCCCAGTCCGTCACATTCGGTGCAAGCTCCGAACGGGCTGTTGAAGGAGAACATACGCGGCGCCAGCTCTTCAATACTGAATCCGCATACCGGGCATGCGAAGTTGGAGCTGAACAGCAATTCCTCCTGTCCGATAATATCGACCAGAATCTGTCCTCCCGACAGCTTCAGCGCGGTTTCGATGGAGTCCGCCAGCCGGCTCTCAGCATCTTCCTTAATCACAATCCGGTCCACAACCACTTCAATGGTGTGTTTCTTATTCTTCTCCAGCTCAATCTCTTCCGACAAATCACGTAATTCGCCGTTGACCCGGACGCGCACAAAACCCTGCTTGGAAATATCGCTAAACAGCCCCTTGTGTTCGCCTTTTCGTCCGGAGATTACAGGTGCCAGAATCTGCAAACGGGTCTTCTCGGGATATTGCATGATCCGGTCCACCATCTGCTCCACCGTCTGTGAGGTGATTTCAATGCCATGATCCGGGCAATGAGGATGGCCGATCCGGGCAAACAGCAGCCGCAAATAGTCATAGATCTCCGTGACCGTACCTACCGTGGAGCGTGGATTGCGGCTTGTTGTCTTCTGGTCGATGGATATTGCCGGGGACAAGCCGTCAATCGAGTCCACATCCGGCTTCTCCATTTGGCCCAGGAACTGACGTGCATAAGCCGACAGCGATTCGACATAACGCCGCTGTCCTTCTGCGTATATGGTATCGAACGCGAGCGACGACTTCCCTGAGCCGCTCAGTCCCGTCAGCACGACGAAGCGGTCGCGCGGAATCGTCACATCGATGTTCTTGAGATTATGTGCTCTCGCGCCTTTAATTACAATATTATCGTTCGCCAACGGTATAACATCTCCTTCGTTATCTTCCCCTCCCAAACCCTCCCAGTGGGAGGGCCCCAAGGGCTGCGCCCTCTGGACACCCGCAATGTTGGCGGAGGAGGATGGTGGGGATATACTTTGTCAATTTGGAACGTGGACCGCTTGTCCCTATCGGGACCGCTTCAACTATGGGCGCTCTTGTAAGGCAGCTCTCCCTGCAGGAATCGCTAAGCGCGGTAAGGCAGCTCTCCCTTCGGGAATCGCCAAGTACGGCAAGGCAGCTCTCCCTTCGGGAATCGCCAAGTGCGGCAAGGCACTCTCCCTGCGGGAATCGTCTGCTACACCTGTGCAGGTGTGCTTAAGTGCTATAAGGCGGTTATGCCAGCGAATTCGGCTGACACTAATTTATTCAAAAAGAACGGCCCGGAAAGCACCGTTCTATTTCGTAATTACTCTGCTCTGAGCTCGAGCAAGGCGTCGCGTAGCTCGGCCGCTCGCTCGAATTGCAGGTTCTTGGCGGCATCCTTCATCTCGGCCTCCAGACGCTGCATCAGGCTCTGACGCTCTTTCTTGCTCATCTTGCCGCCAACATCGCTGAGGTAATCGGCTTTGGATTCCGCCACCTTCGTGGCTTCGATGATATCGCGCACTTTCTTGTTGATTGTCGTAGGTGTGATGCCGTGCTGCTCGTTGTGGGCGATTTGAATCGTACGCCGGCGCTGGGTCTCGCCAATCGCCTTCTCCATCGAGTCGGTGATTCGGTCACCGTACATAATAACCCGGCCTTCGGAGTTACGCGCAGCGCGGCCAATCGTCTGGATCAGCGAACGCTCTGAGCGGAGGAAACCCTCCTTGTCGGCATCCAGAATGGCAACCAGCGATACTTCCGGCAAGTCCAGACCTTCTCTTAGCAAGTTGATTCCCACAAGCACATGGAACGTACCGAGTCGCAGATCGCGCAGAATCGCCATCCGCTCCAGTGTCTTGATATCGGAGTGCATATAGCGCACCTTAATGCCAATCTCCTTGAAATAATCTGTCAGGTCCTCAGACATCTTCTTCGTTAATGTTGTTACCAGCACCCGCTCATCCCGCTCTACCCGGTCACGGATTTCATTAATCAGATCATCGATTTGCCCCTCTGTAGGACGGACCTCTATAATCGGGTCAAGCAAACCGGTAGGACGGATAATCTGCTGTACCATCGTTTCACAACGTTCCAGCTCATAAGGGCCCGGGGTTGCAGAAACATAGACAATCTGCTTAACCTTCTCTTCAAACTCCTCAAATTTGAGAGGACGGTTATCCAGAGCGGAAGGCAGACGGAAGCCATGCTCAACGAGCACCGTCTTGCGCGCCCGGTCACCATTGTACATCGCCCGGATCTGCGGCAAGGTTACATGCGACTCATCGATAACAATCAGCATATCATCAGGGAAATAATCCATCAGGGTATAAGGTGTCGCACCCGGCTCCCGGAAGGTCAGCGGTCCCGAGTAGTTCTCGATCCCTGAACAGAAGCCGACCTCTTTCATCATTTCTATATCATAACGTGTCCGCTGTTCCAGACGCTGGGCTTCCAAGAGCTTGCCTGCGTCACGCAGCACCGTCAATCGTTCCTCCAATTCCCGTTCAATGTTGACCAGAGCTACCCTCATGGTCTCCTCTTGAGTAACAAAGTGGGAAGCCGGAAAAATAGCGATATGATCCCGTTCACCGATCAATTCACCGGTTAGCACATCAATTTCGGTAATGCGTTCAACCTCATCGCCGAACAACTCTACCCGGATGGCGTGCTCCCCTTGGGAGGCCGGGAAAATCTCAATCACATCTCCGCGCACACGAAAAGTACCGCGCACGAAGTTAATGTCATTACGCTGGTACTGGATATCCACGAGCCGGCTCAAAATCTGATTCCGGGGTTTCTCCATGCCTACGCGTAGCGACAGCAGTAGGCTCCCGTACTCCTGTGGAGAACCGAGACCATAGATACAGGATACACTCGCTACTATGATAACGTCGCGTCTCTCGAATAGTGAGCTGGTCGCGGAGTGGCGCAGCTTGTCAATCTCCTCATTGATGCTGGAGTCCTTCTCAATGTAGGTGTCCGAGGACGGAATGTAGGCTTCCGGCTGGTAGTAGTCATAGTAACTGACAAAGTAGTCTACCGAGTTATTCGGAAAAAACTCCTTGAATTCACTGGCCAGCTGTGCCGCTAACGTCTTATTATGCGCAATAACCAGCGTTGGCCGGTTCAGCTTGGAAATCACCTGTGCGATGGTAAAAGTCTTGCCTGTTCCCGTTGCTCCCAGCAGCGTCTGCTCCTTCTTGCCCTGCCGGATGCCTTCTAATAATTCTTCAATGGCATGAGGCTGATCGCCCTGGGGTGTATATTCGGACTGCAATTCAAAGGTCTTCTTGCTGATGACAAGATCACTCATTTGCCCGTCTCCCCTCTATCGTCTAAAATATATGAATATATTATAATTGTAGTCTAATTGTTCTCCCGCCATACGAGTCAGAAAAAAATGGAATATAAGAATACCTGTTCCCGTTCATTATACAGTGTTGTTAGGGTCTATGCAAACCATAAATATAGAATTTTTAAGGAGCTTAACTCATGGATATTACAGCTATAATCGGCCTATTGGCCGGACTGGCCGCCTTAATCGGCGGCTTTCTCTGGGAAGGCGGAAATATCTCCGGGCTGCTGCAGCTGAATGCCGCTTTGATCGTTTTTGGAGGCACCATCGCTGCCGTGATGATCAGCTTTCCGGCCTCCAGGCTGCGCTCCATCCCTTCCGCCTTGCACATGGCTTTTGGACGAAATACGGACAACATCCAAGAAAAAGCCGAGGAGCTCATTTCCATGGCCTCCATTACCCGCCGCGAAGGTGTGCTAACCCTGGAGAAGAGAGCCGAGGAGCACCCGGACCCTTACACACGGGAGGGCCTCATGCTCATTATTGACGGTACCGACCCGGATCAGGTCCGGCAAATCCTGGAGCTGGAAATGGATGCGAAAGAACTCAAGCATGACAGCTATGCCAAAATCTTTGAAGCAGCCGGAGGGTATGCACCCACCATGGGGATCATTGGTACAGTAATGGGACTTATTAGTGTACTCGGCAGTCTGACCGATCCCTCGAATTTGGGAGCTTCCATTGCGGTAGCTTTTACAGCAACATTGTACGGTGTAGCCTCCGCTAATTTAATCTTTTTACCCATTGCCTCCAAGATTAAATCCCGCAGCCAAAGCCAGCTCCACAGTATGGAGATGCTGATGGTGGGCATTCTTTCCTTGCAGAACGGGGATCATCCGCAGCTGGTACGCAAGAAGCTGAACTCTTTCCTTACGGACGAGGACGAACGTCCGGCTGCCAGAGGTTTGATATGAGGCAGAGAGACCGGCGGAAGCGCCGTGGAGATGCCCCCGAGAGCCGGGACCGCTGGATGATTACGTACGCGGATCTGATCACACTGCTGCTGATTTTTTTTGTGGTGCTGTATGCCATGAGCAGTCTCGACACGGAGAAATACAACATTGTAACCGGCTCCCTCTCTAAAACCTTCATGACAGGAGGTTCACCTGTGCTGGATGGCGGGACTGGCCTTCTGGACGGCGATCAGGGGATAGACGGCGGCGGACCGGATAAGGAACAGACTCCCGGCAACACGGAGGGCACCGCCAGCGATTCCGCCAACGGCAACGGGACAAACTCCAGCTCGAATGGCAGCTCTGACGCCGGAACAAGTCCAGTGCCTTCGGAGCGGGAGCTTGCCTTCCGCGAGCAGGAGGCCAAGCTGGCTGATTTAATGGGGGTAATCACCCAATATGTAGAGAATAACAACCTGGGCGACCAAATCTACGTGGCTGACAAGCCGCAGGGGATCGCGATAACGCTGAGTGACCGTTTTCTATTCGATGTAGGCAAAGCCGATCTGAAAGCCCCCTCCTACCCGGCGCTCCGGCAGCTGTCCGGCCTGTTCCGCGGCATTGGGGCGACAATCAGCATAGAGGGCCACACGGATAATATCCCGGTCTCGGCGGCTTCCATGTACAACGACAACTGGGACCTGTCCGGCGCCCGGGCATTGTCTGTATTGCGGTTTTTTCTGGAGCAGGAAAAGCTGAATCCGGACAATTTTCAATATGCCGGTTATGCCGACACCCGCCCTTCGGCTGACAATTCCACTGAAGCAGGACGCCAAAAAAACCGGCGGGTAGAGATTATCGTATTGCGGCAGCTTCAGGAAAAAGATTAAGTGGAGTGACAAATTGGGAGTAACGGGATGGGCAAGGAAATTTTAAGCTTTTGGCTGCATTTTTTGCAGCAGTTTGCGGACAAAACCGGCGCATTTTCGTTTTGACTGCATTTTGTACATTAGGAAAAGCAATAATGGACGGTTATTCTCATTTTTCTCATTTTTCGATGTACGAAATACATCAGAACACACTTTCGAGTGCTTCCGGTAGTGATTTTGCTGCACTAAATACATTGCATCTTTATATCCTCCACTATCGGGACAATAATCACAAAACACAAAAAGACAGAGCTCACACATAATTAACATCACATGTGCGGTGTCTGTCTTTTTAGTGCTGTTTTAACAGCAAATCCGGGGCTTATTCGCCAATTAATTCCTTATACGCAGCAGCGTTCAGCAGGCCTCTTACCGCAGCCGCATATTCGCCTTCAATCTCCAGCTCAAAAATCCAGCCGCCGCCATAAGGCTCGTCATTGAGCAGCTCAGGGCTGCCATCCAGCTTGTCATTGATCTTGGTCACAGTGCCCGATACCGGTGAATAGAGCTCGGATACCGTTTTGACCGACTCAATGCTGCCTACACTGTCCCCGGCCGAAATCACCGCTCCGACTTCCGGAAACTCCACAAATACGATGTCTCCAAGCAAATGCTGCGCATGATCGGTAATGCCCACACGAACGGTCCGGCCTTCGCCTTGCAACGCCCACTCATGCTCTTCGCTGTATAACAGATTGTCCAATACTTCGCTCATTCTTCAGCCGCCTCTTTTCCACATTTGGAGTTGTAAAATTAGTTATAGCCTAAGTTATCGGCCCGCATCGTGTCAATATTACTGACAGGAATTTTAAATTTGTCATCTTTTTGACGTTTTTTTGTTGACAGTAGGGTCGTATACCCGGTTTAATGGAGTCAGTAGAAAACAATACGGTTCGCGAATGATGGCATAGGGAGAGACTGTCTCTACAGAAGACGGCGCCGAAGGAGTAAACCCGGGACGGGTGAATCTCTCAGGCAAAAGGACCTTTGCCGGACGCATCTCTGGAGAGCTATCTGGCGCTTATTCCAGCGTCTAGATCACCAACGGGGAAACTTGTCCGGGGACTTCATTTCCTTGCGGCAGGGTAACTCTCAGGTACAAAGGACAGAGCGGTAAGTCTATTTATGCTTTAGTGCATAGATGGCTTCCGCCTGTCCTTTTTGGTATGTAATCAGACAAGGGAGTGACGACATGGATGCTTTGAAAAGAACGCCTTTTTACGATCTTTACTCCGCTTATGCAGAGTCCAGATGCATTGACTTTGGCGGCTGGGAGCTGCCGGTGCAGTTTACGGGAATCGTCAAGGAGCATGAAGCTGTGCGCCGGGAGGCCGGGCTGTTTGATGTGTCGCATATGGGTGAATTCATGGTGACCGGGAAAAATGCCGAAGCCTTTTTGCAGCAAATGACAACAAACGATGTCACCCGTCTCACCGATGGCGGGGCGCAGTATACGCTGCTCTGCTATCCAAACGGCGGCGTTGTGGATGATTTGCTCATCTATCGTCTGGGTGAAGCCCGTTATATGCTCGTGGTCAATGCTTCCAACATCGACAAGGATTTCGTTTGGCTGGAGGAACATCTGACCGAAGAATTCAGTGGTGTTACCCTCACAAATGTCTCGGACGAGACATTGCTGCTTGCCCTGCAAGGCCCGCTGGCCGAGACCATTCTCGGCACCGTGACCGACGCTCCTCTTCAGCAGCTTAAACCCTTCACTTTTCTGGAACATGCAACGGTCTGCGGTGTAGAAGTACTGCTCTCCCGTTCCGGTTATACCGGCGAGGACGGTTTCGAAATCTATGCGCCGCCCGCCATAGCTGAGACGTTATGGAAGGGGCTGCTGGCCGCCGGTGCGCCGCACGGATTAACCCCTGCCGGTCTGGGTGCGCGCGATACGCTGCGGTTCGAGGCGAAACTGCCGCTGTACGGCCAGGAATTATCCGCTGATATTACGCCGCTGGAAGCGGGATTACAGTTCTTTGTGAAGCTTGGCAAAGAGGATTTTATCGGACGCGATGCTCTTGTGCAGCAAAAGGAAGCTGGTCTTCCCCGCAAGCTTGTTGGCCTGGAAATGATCGACCGGGGCATTCCGCGCTCCCATTATCCGGTGTTCGCAGACGGGGTTCAGATCGGTGAGATCACCACCGGTACACAATCCCCTACTCTGAAACGCAATCTCGGACTCGCTCTGCTGGATACCGCCTACACTGAGCTTGGCACTGAGGTCTATGTGGAAATCCGCGGCAAGCAGCTGAAAGCCGTTGTGGTCAAAGCTCCATTTTACAAGAGGAACTCATCTCAGTAGAGGATCAAGCCTAGTCAGCGGATTAGAAGCAAAGGGGGCTTTGGGACGTTCGCATCAACGGCCTGACGATTCCTGTGCCCCACCCTCCCGAGCCGATATCCGACGTACAAGCTGATGGATCGTTGCGGCATGCCCACCCACCGCATGTGGACTGTGAATACGTTATTTCGCTCCAGACTGCGGGTTTAACCCTCTCGAGGACTGAGATTCCTCTAAATGCGGCAGAAGTATCAAAACTGCTCCCGTATGAGTAAATAACGGAATCTGAGTCCGCTCAAGAGACAAATGGAGTAAAAAATCGCCAATAGCGGAATCTCTGTCCGCTTACTGATGTAGTCACCCACGATCCCAGCGGCAAACCAGTTAGGGTGGTTGTTCAGGAAATTCGTGAAGCTAAGTCATATCCAGCTTATAGATTCTTAAATTCCAAAAGAACCCAAGGAGTGAATCCATAAATGAAGCACCGTTATCTGCCGATGACTGAGCAGGACCGCCAAGAGATGATGGAGACTGTCGGGATTCAGTCCATTGATGAGCTGTTCGCCGACATCCCGCAAGCTGTCCGCTACCAAGGGACGATGCCGATGTCTGAACCTCTTGACGAATATGCGCTGCTGCGCCATATGAAGGGCCTGGCCGACCAGAATGCCAACTTCGACACCCATGCCAGCTTCCTTGGTGCCGGACTGTACGACCATCACATCCCGGTTGTGATCAACCATGTGATCTCCCGTTCGGAATTCTATACCGCTTATACCCCATACCAGCCGGAGATCAGCCAAGGGGAGCTGCAGGCGATCTTCGAATTCCAGTCTTACATCTGCGAACTGACCGGCATGAAAGTCGCCAATGCCAGCATGTATGACGGGGCTACCGCTTTTGCCGAAGCTGCTGTACTTGCCGCCGGGGCCACCAAACGCAAAAAGCTGATGGTCTCCCGTACCGTTCATCCCGAAGCCCGCCAGGTGCTACGCACCTCGGCAGAAGCCTGGGGCCTTGAAGTCGTGGAGATTGACTATACAGATGGTGTAACCGACCTCACGAAGCTTGGCGCTGCCATTGATGGCGATACTGCCGCCGTACTTGTGCAGTCGCCGAACTTCTTTGGCGCTATCGAGGACCTCCGTGCCATTGAGCCATTAATCCATGGGGTCAAAGGGCTGATGGTGGTCAGCGCCAACCCGATTGCCCTCGGGGTTCTTGAAACACCGGGCAGGCTAGGCGCGGATATCGTCGTGGGCGATGCCCAGCCGCTGGGGATTCCGGCATCGCTCGGCGGCCCAACCTGCGGATTCTTCGCCGTCGCCGAGCCGCTGATGCGCCGCATGCCGGGCCGGATCGTCGGCCAGACCGTTGACCGTAACGGCAAACGCGGCTTCGTGCTGACGCTGCAAGCCCGTGAGCAGCACATCCGCCGTGAGAAAGCCACATCGAACATTTGCTCCAACCAGGCGCTGCTTGCCCTGTGCGCTTCGGTCTATCTGTCCGTAATGGGCAAAGAAGGCATGCGCGAGGTCGGTGAGCTGAATATCCGCAAAAGCCATTACGCCTCCGGCAAGCTGGCCGAAATAAGCGGTGCGGAGTGCACCTTCTCCGCCCCTTTCTTTAATGAATTTGTCTTGAAGCTTCCGGAGGGAACCAGCGTGAAGACTGTGAACTCCAAGCTGGCGCAGGAAGGTTATCTGGGCGGCTATGATCTGGGCCGCGATTACCCCGAGCTGGCCGGACATATTCTGGTTGCTGTGACCGAGAAAAGAAGCAAAGAAGAAATTGACCAATTCGCTAGCGCACTGGAGGGCTGTTTATGAAACCGGAACAAAGTCTGATTTTTGAATTAAGCCGTCCCGGCCGTTCGGCCTATTCCCTGCCTCAGTGCGATGTGCCGCAGAACGAGAGCATCGAAGCGCTGATCCCGCAAGGCCTGCTGCGCAGTGAACCTGTGGTGCTGCCGGAAGTATCCGAAGTCGATGTCATCCGCCACTATACCTCCCTGTCCCGCCGGAACTTCGGGGTCGATAACGGCTTCTATCCGCTCGGCTCTTGTACAATGAAATATAATCCGAAGATCAACGAAGATGTCGCCCGCTTCCCCGGCCTGGCCAAGATCCATCCGTACCAGCCGGAAGAGAGTATGCAGGGTGCGCTTGAACTGATGTATACTTTGCAAAATGATCTCGCCGCCCTCACCGGCATGGACGCCGTTTCTTTGCAGCCCGCAGCCGGTGCGCATGGCGAATGGACCGGTCTGATGATGATCCGCGCCTACCACGAAAGCCGCGGTGAGACCCGCACCAAGGTTATCGTGCCGGATTCCTCGCACGGCACCAACCCGGCCAGCGCCGCCGCAGCCGGACTGGATACGGTTACGATTCCTTCCAATGATAAAGGAATGGTCGATCTGGAAGCCCTGCGGGCAGCCGTTGGCAGCGATACTGCTGCACTCATGCTGACCAACCCGAGCACCCTTGGTCTCTTCGAGACGCAAATCGTCGAAATCGCGGCGATTGTCCATGAAGCAGGCGGCCTACTCTACTATGACGGAGCGAACTCCAATGCGATTATGGGCATTACCCGCCCCGGTGATATGGGCTTTGACGTAGTGCATTTGAACCTGCACAAGACGATGAGCACTCCACACGGCGGCGGCGGACCAGGCGCAGGACCAGTTGGTGTCAAAGCCAAGCTGATTCCGTTCCTGCCGCAGCCGACGGTTGCCCGGAATGAAGATGGAAGCTTCTCTCTTGATTTCGGCGGCCCGCAATCCATCGGACGCGTCAAAGCGTATTACGGCAACTTTGGCATCCTCGTTCGCGCTTATGCTTATATCCGCACCTACGGTCCCGACGGGCTGCGCGAAGTGTCCGAAAATGCCGTGCTGAATGCCAACTATATGATGCACCGCCTGGCACCTTATTTTGAGATTCCGTATCCCGGTGTCTGCAAGCATGAATTCGTTATGTCCGGCCGCAATCTCAAGCAATATGGTGTCCGCACACTTGATGTTGCCAAACGCCTGCTCGACTTCGGCTACCACCCGCCAACAGTGTACTTCCCGCTCACCGTGGAAGAGTGTATGATGATCGAACCTACGGAAACCGAGAGCAAAGAAACGCTCGACGGCTTCATCGAGACGATGATCCAAATCGTCAAGGAAGCGCAGGAAACGCCGGAGATTGTCATTAACGCCCCGCACACGACGGAGATCAGCCGTCTGGATGAGACACAGGCCGCGCGCAAGCCGGTGCTGAATTGTTCTTGCGGGTGAAAAGCTTACTATAATAAAGTTAAAGCAGCTGCCTTGCAAAGTGTTGACACTTTCGGGCAGCTGCATTTTTTTATATTCTATTACCTGTATACCTTTGTTCTGCTCCCCATTCGTTACCCTAGAACACTGCGGACCCTACAGCCCTTATTATCTCTATTTGGCGTGTCCGGCCGGGTTTACGGACCGTATTGCTCTTATTGCTTGTTTAACCGGCATATATGGAGCGGAATTCCGTCAATAGGTGCAGCTGAGTCCGTAAGCCTGGCGAAACCGTGGTTACTTTGATAATAAGCGCACCTGGATCCGTTTCCGCTTGCTCGACATCTCAATGGCCCCCTTAGAGCCAATGAATCCCGGATACACCTTTTCCGCGTAACCTCATCTTATTATCTTTATAGTCCTGGCCCCGCAAATTGTGTTAAACCCTAATTATTATAGATAGTCAGGAGTCTGATCGCTCTTTTTTGCATAAATCAGGACAATGAATGCCAAATGGGTCACATTCATAGGACCTTTCTTTAGCTATATACTCTACTGTAAGCGTTATCATCACATTTTATGGAGGTGGTCCTGTTTGTGTACAACCGTATTATCACCTTTCTGAATGATTTGAAGCTCCGAACCAAGCTATTCCTGTCTTTTGGCTGTGTCGTTCTGATTCCCGTATTAATCGTTGGTGTATTCCTGACAAGTGAATTGCGGAGAATGGCGCTGGACAACGCCTTGGAGCAGATTAAGGCCAATGTGGACCGGGTCAAGAAACGCACGGGGGAAACGCTCAGCATCCCCATTGATATCTCTTACCGCCTCTCCAATGACAGCCGCCTGGAGGAAGCGGCCAACCGCCGCTATGAGTCGGTCTACGATGTGGTTCAGGCCTACTGGGATTACCCGGATTTCCGGGAATTCGTACGTTTGTACAGAGAGGTATCCAGTGTCCGTATCTATATCAACAATCCAACGATTCTGGATAACTGGGAGTTCCTTCAGGCGGATGCAAGCGTCACAGCTGCCGGCTGGTACCAGAATGCTCTGGCCCATAAGGGCCTGATCTGCTGGAACTACATTAAGGACAGCCGGGACGGCAAATATTATCTCAGCCTGATCCGCAAAGTGGATTTTCTAAAGGAGCGTACAAGCGGAATTCTCATTATCAATGTAAATACCGACCGGCTGAATGCCATCCTCGAACAGGAGGCTTTTGAAACGATCATTGTGGATGAGCATGATCATATCGTTGCCTCCAACCGTGCGGACACGCTGGGCAAGACACTGGATGACATTAACTTCAAACCTCATACTTCAAGAGCCGCTGCCGGACAAGGTCCCTACGATGTGACGATCGATGGCCATTCTTCCAAAATGCTGATCGACGATTGGCATCCGGGGGCGAGTCTGAACAGCCTGCGGATTATCTCGATTTTTTCTGTAGACAGCATCGTCCAGGAACCGAACCGGATTATTACTCTCGCTTTTTCAGTCATTCTGTCGGCTTTGATCCTGGCGATTCTGCTGATCTATTATTTCTCCAAGCTGCTCGCCGGGCGGATGCTGCATTTAAGCAAACATCTCTCCAAAGTGGCCTCCGGGAATCTCGGTGTGACCCTGGTCATTGATGGCAAGGATGAAATCGGACAGCTCGCCAGACAGTTCAACCACATGGTAAGGAACATTAATGATCTGATGAGCGAAGTGCAGGAAACGAACCGGCAGAAAAATGCCATTGAACTTAAGCAGAGCGAGATCAAGTTCAAAATGATGGCCAGCCAGATCCATCCTCATTTCTTGTTTAATGCCCTGGAGACCATCCGCATGAAGGTCCATCGTAGGGGGCATGCAGATATAGCCCATGTAGTACGGCTGCTGGGCAAAATGATGCGCAAAAATCTGGAGGTCGGCAACGGCAAAATCTCGCTGCAAAGCGAACTGGAGACGGTCAACTGCTACCTGGTGATCCAAAAATTCCGATATGATGACAGGCTTGCCTATGAGCTGGAGGTAGACCCCAAGGCTAATCGGGTACAGATCCCGCCTTTGATTATCCAGCCCTTGGTGGAGAACTGCGTCATCCATGGCTTGGAGAACCGGATCGAAGGCGGCATGATCCGGGTTGAGGTATGGCTGGAAGAGCAGCAGCTTAAGGTACAGATTTCTGATAATGGCGCGGGGATCTCCCCGGCGCGTTTGCAGGAGATCCACCGGATGCTGGACCACAAAGAGGATTATGAGACGCACAGCATCGGGCTGCGCAATATTCATTTGCGGCTGCAATTAACTTATGGTCCGGCGTGCGGACTGACCCTGGCAAGTCAGCCTGGATTTGGAACACAGCTCAGCTTTGCTATTCCCTTAAGGAGTGATGCCAATGTACAGCGTGTTGATTGTTGATGACGAGCTCTCGATCCGCGAAGGACTTACCGGCCTGATTGATTGGAACAGCCTTGGCTACCAGGTGGTGGACACAGCAGCCAACGCTATAGAAGCCAAGCACAAATACGAGCTGCATACCCCCGATCTGATGATTGTCGATATCCGCATGCCCGGTAAGGACGGCCTGGAGCTGATCGAAGAACTACGGGCCGCCGACCCGGACATGCATATGATCATTCTGAGCGGCTATGCCGATTTCGATTATGCCAAACGTGCCTTAGCCTACGGCATAGATAACTACCTGCTCAAGCCTGTAGATGAAGATGAGCTGCAGGCTTACCTGGCCAGACTGTCTACTGAATTAAAGGAGCGGGTAGCCGGCCACAGAAAAAGCGCTGCCGTCAAAGAATGGAGCCGCGAGATGCTGGTGCAGTCCATTCTGCTGGAGACGAGCCCCCAGTCGCCGCCTGCTTGGGCGGCAGCGGTACATGAATCCGGACTGCTCTGGGATTCGTATCAGATCATCCTGATCCGGCTGCTGCTGCAGGACCATGCGGATAATGGCCCTTCGACAGCCGTAAAAACCAGGCTTGCCACAAGCTTCGAGGAACAGAACTGGGGAATGGTGTTCTCTTTGGACTCCTACCTCGGCGTGCTGCTGCGGCCTTCCTTCCAGAAAGAGCTGGTCCGCAAGCTGATGGCAGCGGATATCCGGGCTGCCGTGGCCGCTCACGGGCTGGAGTGTTTGATCGCCGCCGGGAATAGGGTTGAGCAGCTGGAGGAGCTCCCTTCCTCCTACAGCTCAGCGCTGGCCCGGATGAAGGATCACTTTTTTTACGATGAGTCCGGGATCATTGGTCCGGATTCCCTGCAGCTGAAGAACAGGTTCCCGGGAACTCCAGCCGATGTGGAGAGCGGCCTTGCGGCCGTTATCGACAGGCTGTATTTTGCCATCGATATTGGCAGCGCCGACCTCCTTTCTCCTCTGGTAGAGGAAGCGGGGAGAATTATGGTTGCCGCAGATCTATCGGAAATGGCTGTGAAATCGCGTTATGTGCGGATGGTGACTTTTCTCTTGAACAAACTCTCGCAGCATTACAAGGAACCAGGCTTTTCTGGCAGCCGGATGGATGAGCAGCTCCAGCAAATCTACCGTTACACTTCTCTGCCTGAGCTGCAGCGTTATATTACCCGGCTGCTTCTGGACTCTATGGATGGAATCACACGTGACGATATGGACGTTATGATGAAAAAAATGCTCGATCTCATTCACCGCCATTACGATCAGAACCTGAAGCTGGAGACCCTGGCGGATGTATTCAATTACAGCAGCGCTTATCTGGGCAAGCTTTTCAAGAATATCACCGGGTATTCCTTCAACAGCTATCTGGATAAAGTCCGTATTGAGCAGGCCAAAACGCTGCTGGATCAAGGACGGAAAATCCATCAGGCTGCAAGCGAGGTGGGGTTCAGCGATGTCGATTATTTCCGTGAGAAATTCAAGAAGATCGAAGGCATTTCTCCCTCGGTGTATCGTAAACACTCCAACTGATCCATTTCGATTTTCTGAAAACGCTTACGAAAAAAGCTGATTCCCCCCTGTTTTTTAGATGAAATTGTCGGGTGGTTCCGGGATACCCCATTGCTTATGATAGTTCCATATAGAAGGAGGGACAGAGATGAAAGCGATTACCACCAAGGTTCAACCTGGACCCAAGAAACCAAAATCCAGCTTTTGGCCAACTTTTCTGCAGCAGAAATACCTCTATATGATGGCAATTCCTTTTGTGCTCTGGGCGTTCGTATTCAGCTATCTGCCTTTATGGGGCTGGACCATGGCCTTCCAAAAGTACAAACCGGGCAAGTCCTTTTTCGAGCAAAAATGGGTCGGCTTCCAGTACTTCCGGGAACTGTTCCAGGATGAGCAGTTCTTCAATGCCCTGCGCAACACACTGGCCATGAGTATCATGGGCCTGCTGGCCGGGTTTATCATCCCGATTATTTTCGCCGTTCTGCTGAATGAGCTGCGCTTGCAGGTATTGAAGCGTTTCGTGCAGACGGTCTCTTATCTGCCCCACTTTGTATCCTGGGTGGTAGCTGCAGGGATCATTACCAAAATGCTCTCCACGGACAACGGCGCGGTGAATGATCTGCTGCTGAGCCTCCACATTATCAGTGAACCGATCCAGTTCATGGCCAAAGGCCATCTGTTCTGGGGCATCGTTACAGCATCGGATGTCTGGAAGGAAACCGGATGGAACACAATTATCTATCTGGCGGCCATCTCGGGCATCGGCCCGGAGCTGTATGAGGCGGCCAAGGTGGACGGAGCAAGCAGGCTCCAGCAGGTGCGCAATATTACACTACCTGGCATCCGGACTACGGTTGTCATCCTTCTGATCATGTCGATCGGGCATTTAATCAGCATCGGATTCGAGAAGCAGTTCCTGCTGGGCAACAACCTGGTGCGCGACTACTCCCAGACGCTGGATCTGTATGCGCTGAATTACGGGCTGGGGATGGGGCGTTTCTCCTTCGGGACTGCCATTAATATTTTCAACTCCGTGGTGAGTGTGATTCTGCTCTTCGTCGCCAACGGTATTTTCAAAAAAATAACGAAGGAAAGCATCATTTAGGGGGGTCACTATGTCAAGAAAAAAACTGACCGCTGCGCCCTGGTCGGACCGCATCTTTGATTTGGTAGTTTATGTTGCGATAACGATGGTCACGATTGTCACGCTGTATCCTTTTCTGAATGTGCTGGCGATCTCATTTAATGATTCCACGGACAGCATCAAGGGAGGCATTACGATTTACCCCCGGGTCTTCACACTCAAGAACTATGAGACGATCTTCGCCTATTCCGGGCTGATGACCGGGCTCAAAATATCCATTCTGCGTACGGTTACCGGGACGATACTTGGACTCATCAGCGCTTCCATGCTGGCCTTCACCCTGAGCCGGGTGGACTTTCAGGCCCGCAAGTTCGTCTCCACCTTTCTCGCATTGACGATGTATGTTTCGGGCGGGCTGATTCCCTTTTATATCTTAATCAAAAATTTGGAGATGATGGGGACCTTCGGCGTATACGTACTGCCCAGTCTGGTGAGCGCTTTCAATGTGTTTGTAATCCGTTCCTTTATCGACGGACTGCCATACGCCCTGCAGGAATCCGCCAAGCTGGACGGGGCCAACGATTTCACGATTTATTGGCGGATTATTCTCCCGCTGACCAAACCGGCGCTGGCTACCATCGCCTTATTCCTGGCCGTAGGCCAGTGGAATGCCTGGATCGACACCTACCTCTACAACGGTTCCAAGGATACGCTGACCACCCTGCAATATGAGCTGATGAAGGTTATCCAGAGCACAACGACCAACGCCGATACCTTTCGCGGCCGCAATATGACCCAGGTCATGGCGCAAATCTCGCCCGAATCCGTCAAAATGGCGATTACCATCGTAGTCACCGTGCCTATTCTTCTCGTTTACCCGTTCCTGCAGCGTTATTTCATCAAAGGTATGACCCTGGGTTCGGTAAAAAGCTAGTCCTGTTTACGGTATCGGCAGGCGGGGCCTGTGTATACAATACATTCTTAATCAGAAAAAGGGAGGGTTTCTATTCATGACAAGAAAAACAGCAAAACCGTACGTGATGCTGATGGTCTTGACCTTGTCTCTCAGTGTGCTGGCAGGCTGCAGCGGCTCCAACAACACTACGAACACGGCCGGCAATGAAGGCGGCCAAGCTGCAAATGGCGGGAACACGACGGCGGAAAGCACGGCGGGAGCCGAGGATTTAAGTCCGCTGACGCTCACCTTTTTCGCAGAAGACCCGAATCCCAATTGGAACAATATGAAGGACGATATCAGCAAAGTGATCACGGAGAAAACAGGAGTCACGTTGGATGCCGAGTTCGCCGTCGGCGACCCGCAGCAAAAAATCGCCCTGATTGCCGCCGGAGGCGAATATCCGGACATCATCTCGGCCAAAGCGGATATCGGCAAGCTGGTCGATGCCGGAGCGGTGATTGATCTGACCGACCTGATCGACAAACATGCGCCTAACATCAAACGGGTACTGGGCGACAATCTGGCCCGGGCCAAATATACCAACGAAGACCAGTCCATCTACGCCATCCCGACGTGGGCTGCTGTGGACGAGAAGAAGTTTGTGGCGGGCGGCGGATTCGAGCTGCAGCACCGGGTGGTCAAAGAAGCCGGGTATCCGGAAATCCGCACCGTGCAGGATTATGAGAATGTGATTAAGGCCTACCTGGAGAAGCACCCTACTGATGAGAACGGCAACAAAAACATCGGGGTATCCCTGAATGCCGATGACTGGCACATGTACATTTCGGTCACCAATCCCGCTGTAGCAACTACAGGCGGTTCGGATGACGGAGAATATTTCATTGATCAGGAGACGCATGAAGCCACTTATCACTTCCGCCGTCCCGAGGAAAAAGAATATTTCCGCTGGCTCAACCATATGAACGATATCGGCTTGCTCGACAAGGAAAGTTTTGTGCAAAAATACGATCAGTATAAAGCCAAAGTGGCTACCGGACGTGTACTCGGGCTGATAGACCAGGATTGGGATTATAATGATGCCCAGCAGGCCTTGAAGACAGCAGGCAAATACGATCAGACCTACGGCCATTATCCTGTAACCCTCACAGAGGAATATAAAGAAACCAGCTTCTGGCCAACCGGCTTCATGGGCGGATACGGCATCTCGATCTCTACTACCAATCCCGATCCGGTCCGCACCATCAAGTTCCTGGACTACCTGGCCTCGGACGAAGGGCAGATTCTTAACAACTGGGGAATCGAAGGCAAACATTATGTTATGGAGAACGGCAAACGTGTCGTGCCTGCCGAGGTTCAGGAGCGCATCAACAACGATAACACTGCATTCACGAAAGAAACCGGGATCGGCTTCTATTGGAATATGATGGTTCACTACGGTGACGGCGCCAAAGACTCTACCGGCAACTATTACACCAAGAATTTCCCGGAGCAGCTTATCCTTGGATACAGTGATGTTGAAAAAGAAACCTTGGCTGCTTACAAAGCAACGACCTGGAAGGATTTATTCCCGAAAGAAGAGGAATTTAAGGAAAAAGCCTATGGCGCAGCCTGGAACATTGCAATTCCGGGCGAAGATGAGGTATCCATATTGGGCAACAAGATGCGGGATATTACGTGGAAACGCATCCCGGAAGCCATTCTGGCCAAACCGGCCGATTTCGATAAGATCTGGGATGCCTACATGGCTGACCTGGAAAAAGCCGGCGTGGAGAAAATGGAGCAAGGCTACACCAAATATGTACAGGACCGTGTAAAGCTGTGGACTGCTGAATAACAGCAGCGTTGGCCAAAGGGGCTGCCCCATAAGCCATAAAATGGCTGTTTGGGACAGTCCTTGCTTTTTGGAGTGGAATAGACGCAAATTAGAATAGGCTCAACTCCATAATCAGCGGTTGACTTGGTCCCGGCAACAACTCGTCACCGGGATCGGCTGCGCAAGGAAGCGGACTCAGGGGATCTTATTTGAGGCAACGAAGGGTGTTGTCCTTTTATACGGACACAGGTGCTCTTATTGTATGATCTCTAGCCCAAAACAAGGGTCAATGGATCATTTAGCGGCCCCTGAGTCCGTTTGACCAGAAAAATGACCTTATTTCGCGAAATAACGTTTCTCCGGTCCGTTTAGTCTGTAAACAGCTTATTTTTAGATTGAGCCTTAAAATATCCATAACAAAATACCAATAATAACAGCGCTAACCCCAAGAACAATGAGCAGGTCCAGGAGTTGACTCCATAGACCCGGAACTCCCCGGGTATGGAGTTGGTTCTGATTGACATCGAACTTGGCTTTTTCAGCGTCAGGGTCCGGCAAATGTCCAAACGGATTGTTCAGATTGTTATTGTCCATACGTCCGCCTCCCTCATGTGAATTTTCATTAAATATAACATTATTATACAATAAAAAACCCTTTAATCAGCTTTCCTCTGATAAAAAGGGTTTTTATTGGGATAAATCCAGTGTTGTGTCAGATTCCTGGTGTACACATATTCTTCCAGCTTGGGCAACTGCTACTTCAGGTAAAATACCTCGCGAAGCGGCTCCATCGGCGTCTCTTCATTGAAATCGAAAGACCCTTCAACCATCTTCGAGGTAATCGCATTCCAGCGGTTGCAGGCTTCGCTCTTGGCGATATAGGCAAATGCCGCCTCGGTGTCATCACATTCAAAGCAATAAAAAAATTGATTGCCGTTCTGAAAAATTGAATAATTGCGGATGCCCGCTTTGGTGTGCTCCTCCAGAATCTCCGGCCAGGGCTCCAGGTGCATAGCCACGTATTCTTCCAGACATTCCGCCTTGACCCGCCAGGTCCAAGCCAGTTTGTTACTGCCCTTCATCTTCCCATCCTCCTAATCGGCTGTTTATTGATACCGTTTTCACATACTCTAAAGTATAACATGTTTTCAAAAAAAAGTGCTCTCCTGAAACAGAATCCGTTCCAGGGGAACACTTTTACATAACTTGAGCATAAATCATGTAACCTGACTACGCGTTAATCCCCGCTTCGCTTGGACGCAGGATCGCAGAACCGATCGCAAGCAGCACTGCGGCCATCAGGCCCAGGATGGCGAAGGGCAGCCACAATTCATTCCAGCCCCCGCCGGTGGCGGCAATATCTACCGCTTCAAGCGCCCATTTCTGCGGTACAAAATTCGCGGCCTTCTGCATATAGTCCGGCATGATGGAGATCGGCCAGAAACAACCGCCCAGCATACAGGTCGGAGTCAGAATGAGCATGTTGAGCATCCCGGCATTGTTCGGATTGCGGATTAGTCCAGCCACTGTGCTGGCGATTCCCATCGACACCAGCATAAAAGCCGCAAGCACCAGGAAATACAGATAAAGCGGCAGCTCGTAATCATACCGAAGGACAAAACGCCCCAGCAGCAGCACAACGACGATCTGAATCAGTCCAACCATAAAGCTGCCAAGAAAATTACCGATCGCAATCTCATAGGCGCGTACCGGAGCACTGAACATACGCATCATGGTCCGGCCCTTGCGGTCGTCCAGAATGAGCGAGACTGTGCTGGTGACCAGTGCCATCAGGAACATCAGCGTCATCCCGGTGACTACACCCAAGCCTTCCCGGGGATAAAGGTTATAGTCCGTCCTTACACTCCCCACAGTATGCTGCTCCACCGTCTGCAGAATCCGGGATAACTGGGCCTCCTGATCGCCGCCCCCCGGCTGAACCGCGGCAATCCCGGCAGCCGCAGCCTGCATTTTATCGGCGATAGCCTTCATCTTCATATTAAGCATGACAGAAGCCTCGCTTGTTTTTAGCTCATACATACGGATTAAGGGCCGTTGACCTGCGAGCATATCGGCGGTGTAGCCCGTAGGAATCCACAGACCTGCCTGACCTTTTTGCCCTGTAATGTCATCTTTTAATTCCTGCTCACCGGCAGTCTGTATCAGCTTATATTCGCCCGTACGCTCCAGCTCGGCCAGCAAATGTTTGCCTGCAGCCCCTTGATCACCGTTCCCGTAAAGCACAACTGTCGGTTCTTCCCCGGCTCCCCCGCTGATGGCCACAATTCCGGCAATGACGAGACAAGGAAATAGGATATAGATCAGGATTCCCTTGCGGGAGCCAATCGTCCGTTTCATCATATGCCAGGCAATTGTCCATATTTTATCCATGGTAACCCACCTTCCGGTAAGAGAATATCGCTGCTGCGAACAGAGCCACGCAGATCAAGGAGAGCACCAGCAGATTCGGCAGAATCTGTGCCAGCTCCGTATGCAGCATCATCTTCAGAATAGCCTGCAGAG
This sequence comes from Paenibacillus albidus, assembly GCF_014644435.1. Lineage (GTDB taxonomy): Bacteria > Bacillota > Bacilli > Paenibacillales > Paenibacillaceae > Paenibacillus_AQ > Paenibacillus_AQ albidus. The sequence goes on from NZ_BMKR01000031.1 coordinate 72,301, forward strand.
CCCAATGATTAATGGTGAAGACTCCCGCCGAATTCACCCACGCTTCCGGAAGTGGCGCCATCCCGCCGCTGATGAACGTCATCCCTACAATAATTACGGTAATTACACTTCTGGCACTGGCTCCTGTCTTGCTGAAAAGAGTAATCACCACTGATAATGTCAGCGAAGCGATGATAATCAGCAGGCAGAACAAAATCAGCAGCAGGGGACGGTTCCCCCAGTCCACTCCGAACAACAGATTCGTCAACACAATCAAGGTAGTGCCCTGAAAGATGGTGATGACCGCTATCCCCAGCATTTTGCCGATGAACAGCTGCGATGCCTTAACCGGCATGGAGCTTAGCCGGAAAAGGGTGTGGTTCTCTTTTTCATTGAACAGGGAGATCGTTACTGTCAGCCCGGAGTAGAGCAGGAACATCACGGTCATCGACACGGCATAAAATTGAGAAGCTGTATAACTGCGTCCTCCTTTTCCCAGTTCACCCAGTTGGACGGAGTCCCCCTCCACCCCAGGGGCAGCGGCGGCAGTCAGCACTGCCGGTCCCAGAACCCGCATTGCCGATTGAGTGTAATTCAAGGTGTCCAGAAAATTATCAAATACCGTTCCGGCCACAAGATTATCTGTGCGGTCCTTTCCGAGAATGAACTCCAGCTGCGCTTGCCCGCCGCTTCGTACTTTCTCGTCAAACCCGGGCGGAACAATAACGGCATACCCGTATTTTCCGGTCCGCAGCCCGCTCTCCGCCTCTTCGCGGCTCTCCGTTTCCAGCGGAATCAGCTGCTCTTTCAGCTCCGGCAATTTCAACAGCTCGGCAAGCATCCCCGAAGCTTCACTGCCGCCGCTGTTGGTCGGATTCACAATAGCGACACGTACCTGCTCAATGGATGATGGTGCCTTGCCACCCATCACACTGGAGAGCGAGGAGCCCAACAGGAAGATCAGCACCAGCGGCAGCAGGAACATATTCAGCAGATTAGAGCGGGAACGCACCAGCCGTCGCAGCTCGTAAGCCATAATCGTTAATATAGTTTTCATCCGGTTTCTCCCCCTCTAGTCCCGCAGTGTCCGTCCGGTTAAGCTAAGGAACAGCGTTTCCAGATTCGGCTCTTCTACGCGCAGCGAGGAGATAACCCCATCATGCTTGGCAAAAATAAAGAGGATATCCTGCAGCCCTCCTTGCGACGAAGGCAGAAACAGAACCAGTTCATCCCCTGTGATTTCTACACGGGTAATCCGGGGATGTTGTCTCAGTTCCTCCAGCAGCGCTTCTGTAACACGGGTGGCCTTGACTACTATTTTTTCCTCTTGGGCGACCCGCTCCCGCAGTTCCTTCTCCGTGCCGCAGGCAATGACATGACCTTTATCCATAATGGCGACCCGGTCGCAGATTGCCGCAACCTCCTCCATATAATGGCTGGTATAGATGACGGTTGAACCGAGCTTGTTCAGCGCTTTGACGGATTCGAGTATATGATTGCGGGACTGCGGATCAATCCCCACCGTCGGCTCATCCATAATAATCAGCTTCGGACGGTGCATAATCGCACAGGCAATGTTCAGCCGCCGCTTCATCCCGCCCGAGAACGTGGATGGCTTGTGCTTGGCCCGGTCGGCAAGGCCTGTGAATCCCAGCGCTTCCGCCACTCTCTCTTTAAGCAGCGCCCCCCGCAGACCTTGCAGCTTCCCGAAGAAGGTTACATTCTCTTCCGCCGTCAGTGTATCGTACAGAGCCAAGTCCTGCGGCACAAGCCCTATTCTTTTTTTGATCTCCAGAGGGTTCGCCGCTACGGACAGGCCATCAATCAGAATTTCACCGCCGTCGATCTTGAGCAGTCCGCAGATCATGCTGATTGTTGTGCTTTTACCCGCCCCGTTCGGGCCGAGCAGGCCAAAGATCTCGCCTTCCTGAATGCCCATATTCACGTGGTCCACCGTTAATTTCCCGTCATACCGCTTCACCACATCGGTTAATACCACAAGTGCCATCTTACCAACGCTCCTGTCTGCTTTCGTTTCTTTGTCCTCATTGTAGCGCAGCCAAGGGAAACATGAAGGTCCTAAAGGTCATTAATGGAAGGTGACTAAAGTCATCTCCTGCTGCGCCAGACGATTATGCTAAGATAACAAGAAGAAACGGCTTCGCCGTCCTCTGGAAGAGGAGGGTATCCGTTTCTCATAGAAATATAAGACTGATTTATGGCGTAGAACATATAAACCCTTATATTTTTAAACAGACACCTCCGTTGGAAAGCTGACGGGATGAGGGGGCGGGAAGATGACCAGAGAGCTGACCCTGCTGCGGTACGGATTAATTATTATCCCTGCGGCGGTAAATATATATATTTATCCATATGACAACCTCGGCTTATACACGCTGCACTGGCTTCTGCTGATGCTTCTGGCGACGTTGAATAGACAGCTGCCCGGTCCACTGCACCCGCTGCTGAGCGGCATTGAAGTGCTGTTCACCGCCTGGCTGTGCCACCAGTATGGCTTCCTGATGATTTTTCCGGCCATTTCCGCTCTGCTGTTCTATGCTTTGCTTCGGCCAAAGGCCTTGTCGGCCGTCTACACCTGCGCCCATCTGCTGGCCTTGAACCTGGCTCTTCAGCATCTGGAGCCGCTCGGGCGGGCTTCCCTGAATCTTACCTTTCTGCTGGCGGTGTTCCTGGTCCATCTGCTGCACAAGGCCAGCCGCGGACAGGAGCAATTGCTGGAGGTATATGATGAGCTGCGCAAAAAACATTTTGAACTGGAAGAAACCCGGGTACGGCTGCTGCAATTCACGGCCCAGGTTGAGAATGCCGCAGAATCCAAGGAGCGTGTACGTATTGCCCGCCAGCTCCATGACGATATCGGCCATCGCCTGATCCGGATTAAAATGATGATGGAGGCTGCGATCCATACGCTGCCCTCCGCTCCCGAAACTGGCATGCAGCTGATGGGCCAGATTCGCGACCAGCTTGCCGCCAGTATGGACGATATGCGTGCGGCTGTGAGGCGCATCAACTATGCTCCGCAACTGGAGGGCGCCTATGCCCTGGACCGGCTGCTGGAGGAGACGGGCCGGGATACGGGAATTATGACTTCCTATAAGGTGGAAGGCCTGCCTTTTGCGCTCTATCCCAGCGTTTTGGTTGTCCTCTATAAAAATGCCCGGGAAGCAATCACAAATGCCTTGCGTCATGGACAGGCTTCAGAGGTTCAAATTCTTGTAAGGTATACAGAGGGCAAGGTGACGATGGAGGTCAGTAACAACGGCCGTCAGCCTGAAGGGGAAGAAGGGTCCAGGCTCCAAGCCAGCGGCGGGATGGGCCTCACCGGTATGACAGAGCGTACCCGGATCATCGGCGGGACGCTGGAGGTGCGGCTGGAACCGCAGTTCATGGTAGTAACGCAGTTGCCCGTTTACCAGCCGGCGGCAAGGACATTATCATAAAAGGAAGCTGTTATTGTGCAGCCAAGGAGTGGCTTAGGTGAAGGTATTGATTGTTGATGATGACTCTTTTATCCGCGAGAGCTTGAAGGTACTGATTGGAATGGATCCGGAGCTGACGGTGACAGGTACGGCGGGAGACGGAAACGAGGCTCTGGCGCAACTTATGGAAGGGCTGGAAGCGGATGTGGTATTGATGGATATCCGTATGCCGGGCTGCGGCGGAGTGGAAGGTACGGCCCGTATCAAGGAGGTCTTCCCGCAAATAGCCGTGCTGATGCTGACCACCTTCGACGATGACGAATATATTATTGAAGCGCTGCGCAATGGAGCCAGCGGCTACCTGCTCAAGAATATTCCCCCGGACCGGATTATTCAGGGTATCAAAACGGTATATGAAGGCAACATGCTGATTCATCCCGATATTGCGCGGAAGCTGGCTTCCTTCCTGCAGCCGGCCGCCCATTCCGCTACGGCGGAATCACAGCCGCTGGAGGGATACGGGCTGACCAAGGCGGAGCTGGCTGTTGTCGCCGCCATCGCAGAAGGGCATTCCAACAAAGAAATTGCCGCGAAGCTGTTCTTGAGCGAAGGCACGATTAAAAACTACATTACCGATATTCTAAGCAAGCTGGGTCTGCGCGACCGCACGCAGATCGCTATATTTTATTTGAAAAACGGACACGGATGAGTCCTGTGGGTGTTGGTAAACCTACCTCAGCTACGAACTCACTTCAATGAGGAAGAGTTGGCTGGTTTGGAAGCCGCAGCCCTGTCATTGAACCATTGCTGAAGCTCCTTAATGGATGCCGTCTGATAAATCAGGCCTTCCCTGTCGAACACCAGCAGCATGGGCAGTTGGCTTATCCCCAGCCCCTGCTTATAGTCCACAGCCTCCCCGGGCCGGTGCTCCACCCAGGAGATTCCTCCCGTAAAGGCGCCCGGGACCTCGCGCCCGAAATCCAGCTCATCCACCTGCGGTACCGTTCCTTCGTCGTACAACACGACGGTATGGATGCTGCCGTTGCTCCTGGCGAGCAGCCACTTCAGCTTCTCGGTACGGGAAATATGAAGGCGTGTGAGCCGATCAGCGGTTACCGCCAGCCGTTCCCCGCTTTGCTTCTGTACCTGGGGCACTGACGACACCTTAAGCTTATCCCCGATTCGCAAATCTCCCGGCTGGATGGGAAGGCCCTCCTCATCTTCAAGCAAAACCTCGTGATCCAGGGTCACTTCTACGGAATGCATCATATCCTCTCTTGTCCCCGTCTGATTATGACGGTTAATCCAATCGGAAATATTCAGTGAGATCACCCGCCGCTGTGAGTTCAGGGAGAGAACATAACCTGTCATTTCCCGGTCGCTGAATTCGGATGCAGCGGCATTCACCGGATCAGGCGTTGCCGAGGGTTGCGTATTACATCCCGTCAATATTAAACCTCCAAGCACCAGCAAAGGCACGGTTTTCCACAGCACAGCTTTATATTGGATTTTTCGTGGGTTCATTCTCCTGTCATTCGCTCCTTCCAGACTCTGTAAGAGGTTATTCTCTTATACAGACGGCTCAACGCTCCCTGATGTTGCGCTTGTGGGACTATCCAGCACCTATTTGAGACGGCGAAAAAGAAGCTCCCGCAAAATCATGAGATGGAGTTGGCTCCAAATTTGTGCTTGCCGTCGGCTGGAACGGGGAACGGGAGGTGGAGGATGGTGGATGGTGGATGAGGAACGGATTAGCTAGTACAGCATCAGTCTTTAAAAGGTGGGAGTAGATGGCGCATTCGAAAGCCACCTCCCGGGCGGCACGCTGTAAGCCTAGGGCGGAGATCGCTAGAGTGCACTTTATACATCAGGATAGGAAAAAGTAGGCTCGTTTTAGGATTTCAATGTATTTGGTGCAGCAGGAACCGCAACATTAGCCGAAAAGTGCCTTATGGCTATCCTTTGAATGTACAAAATACATCATGATGGATGTTTGAGCCTCGTTTAAACCATTCTGATGTACGATATACATTAGAACAGATCGAAAGCTGGTGACGAACGCTAATCCATATCAAACAGCCTTCAGGAATCCCTTATTTTTAATCTGATGCTGTACTAGTACCTTGACCGCGAATAATTTTACCTTTAAGCTCTCCGTATAGAGTCAAATGGGG
>NZ_BMKR01000032.1 GCF_014644435.1 Paenibacillus albidus
CTCACACTTAACTAAAGGTGAAATCCTGCGAATTCATGAGCCTGCGTGAGAAAACTAAATTATTTCGAGGGAGCTTAACGAAAACAAGGAGCAGTTCTGCCGTGGCATATTTCAAAATAGGATTAGCCCAATATTCGGCTCCAGTTTCTTCATCACCTATTTTTACTAAATACAATGTATACGCCCCCTCTGAACTCATAGATGGATACCATCCTAAATCCGAAATTAATCCTTTCTTTTCATTTCTAAAATAGAATATATCCTCATTAGAACAGATCCGAAGGCTGGTGACGAACACTAATCCATATCAAACAGCCTTCAGGAATCCCTTATTTTCAATCCGATGCTGTACTAGAAATGCTTGATCACTACATTGTTAAAGATCGCTGTTCCACCTTCTGAAAAAAGAGTAATTCCTTTATCCTTTAATCCCGGAAAAATCACATTGGAATAAACAATTGACCCATCATCCATAAAAACTTCAATGCTAGTTTTATCGACGAATATCTTTAAATGAACGTTTTTCTTGCTTATATCGAATGGAGCCCTGCTTTCTAGATATTTCCCACTCTTGTCGGGCTGTCCTGTAGAAGCTCTATTGACATAAGAGTACTGACCTTCTATAAAAACTCCGACATCAACATGGCGGTTGTGGTCTTTTGATTCCCGAAGTCTTAATCCTACATTCTTGATCTCTGACCAGGATATATCAGTGTCCAGCTGGTACGTATCGCCTGTTATATTAAGTGTTGTGGAGCCATTAACTTGTATTTTTTTAAAGGAATCCGTTGAATTTGTCAATTGATTCAATGCTTCGATGGGTTGTGAGACCAAACGATACGTATGATCGCCTGCTTGTTTCAGTTTAATTTGACGAACCATCGAATCCTGACCATTAAACCCCTCTCTTAATGTTGGCGTATTATGGGGATAATCCCAATTGTTCATCCAAGCCAAAGCATAACGATGATTGGTGGTGTCACTGCCTCTACCCTCTTCAAACGTTACACCGCCATACCAATCAAATCCATAATCCAACCATTGCGGTTTATTGTGATCCGGGAAAAATTCCTTTCCATCAAAGTTACCGGTCCAGTAGGCATAGGTGTTGGGTTCGCCTAATGATTTTCCATTTGCACTGGCGCCAAGAACCCATTTATAGGCCCCGTCATCCGCTCGCATTCTATAAAGATCAGGACACTCCACAAGTCCGATATCTTCTGTAAAGAAGCCGCTTGTATAGTGCCATTCTTTTAGATCAAAAGACTCATAAAAACCTATTTTCGTTCCTTCCGCCATGGTCATCACCCATTTATTAGCCTCATGATCCCGAATAATTTTTGGATCTCTAAAATCTGCTTGGCCCGGATTCGGCAGAATAGGCAGGTTGCTATAAGATTTAAACGTTGTTCCCTTGTCCGTACTGTACCATAAGTATTGTTCCTGCTTCCCGCCACCTGCAGAGGGCTGTGTCACAATGGCCACAAGAGCCCCTTGTCCAAAACCTGCTGTATTTGCATCATCCACAACGACGGATCCCGACCATGGATCGCCATTTGAGTTTGTATATTTAGGAATCGCCACTCCTTCATCTTTCCAATACACCAAATCCGTTGATGTCGCATGCCGCCACTCTGTACCATTACCTTTTGGATAGTCACGATTGTAAAGATAATAATAATGATATTTTCCATCCAAATAAATGGGCCTCTGCGGGTCATTTTTCCATTTGTCGGGAGTAGTGAAATGATAGTTGGCTCGATAGGATGGCTTTTGATGAACCCCTAATCCAATGATTATCAAACCTATGACACCTGTGAAACAAATAATGAATACACCTAATGGTTTAAAAGCTTTCTTATTTTTGTTCAAGTGAATACCTCGCTTTTTTTAACCCCTACTTCTTTCTACGTGCTTTCCCATTTTAAAAAAAGAAAATGCCAATTTACATCGGCATTTTCTTTTTGATTGGTGGTTTTTTGTTAGTTAATCGTTAACTGCCCTTGTTCAAGGATGCTATCTTTTACCACAGCAGTTTTGGATCCTTTAATGTTCAATAAGAAACTTGGCGCAAAGGTAGAATGATGGTCGGAGAAATAAGAATTACCTTCAACTTGCGGAGTCGCAAAGTGAGCGTAATTCCAGGTAATATCGTAAGGATTAAGATCCTGATGCAATACCAGTCCTGTACCGTTTAATGGCTTGTAAGGCCCGGTTAATGAATCTGACACATAACCCAACATGTAAATATCTTCTTTATCAATTCCATCGATGAACATTTTAGAACCTCTCGAACTTGTGAATAAATACCATTTACCATTCAATTCAAATACATTAGCCCGTTCAATTTCATCGGTTACTGTATTGGATGCAAGCAGCGGTTTCATTACTGATTTCAAAGTATAATCATCATTTAACTCAATGATGCCTAATGCACCGTTCGCGATAGACATGAACTTCTTGTCAGGGCTTTGCAGCAATTTCTTTTTCTCAGCTTCGAAGAAGACATTGCTTCCACCATAGTAAGCTTTATTAAAGAAAGATTCCTCTCCCTGGTAACCCGTATCTGAACCGGTATTCGCTTCAAATACAAGGTATTTACGGCCATTTTCTTCCACATAGTGAGGATCTCTTAAAGTATGATTATCGGAATAATCTCCTCCGCCGAAAGCTTGCTCAACCGTTTGATAGAATTTACCGTCTCCATCAAAGATTGATTTGAAATCTTCTACGCCGTCTACTTTCAACGTATTGGCGTCCGGCGCCGACACATTGATTTGAGCTGTTGTTAAGGTTTGCTTACCAAAAAATCCGGATTCCGCTATCCAAGGATGGCGGTTTGTATAGAACAAGCGAACTTCTCCATCAGAGGTTAAAGTTGCTGAACCTGACCATTCTTCCGCCTGATTGTTTAGAATAGGATCGTTTGGACCTAATTTGTCAGTATCTTTAAATACTCTGCCCGCAAAAAGTGTCCGATCCTCTTTTAGGGTCTCCCGCCAAACCAAAAACGATGTGGTAGCCGTTATAGTTTGCCACTGTCCCATCCGCATTTTGCAGCGGCCAGGTATCCCAAACATCCATTTCAATTTTGTTGCCCCACTCATCATACTTTATGGCAGAAGGAATGTTCTTTATTGTCGAGGCATCGAATTGTGGCACCTTAAATTGTTCGCTGTTTTGCTGCTCAGGTAATTTCAGCATGTCGGCACGTGTAATGTGGGTAAAGTCATAACTTTCTTTATAATCGTTACTGTCTTTTTCTGCTCCAAAAGCTTGAGCTCCACCTCCTACCAGCAATGTTGACATAAAGGTTACTGCTGTTGCTTGTCTGACAAACTTCTTGATATTCATAATCCTAGCTCCTTTTCCACTTCTTATTTTGTCTCCTCTTAAACAGAAAAAAGACCTAAAAATTCCTATGGGAATAATGGTGCTATCCCCAATGGATTTTTAGGTCTTGCCTGCTTAACAGTAACAATCCCAACATAATTTTGTTGTCAGGGCTATTCTATAATTTTTTAACAGAGGATGACTATAGACCAAAACTCTCATTTTATTTAAGCCTATAGAAGGATATGTATTCCCTGTAAATCCTCATTAATACCAGTTATTTTTAAACATATCAAGGGACTAAATACCTATAATAAACTATTAATTACAATAAAGTAAAATCCTTTAACCGTGTGTTTATCCGGTTGATCTCCATTGCGATATTTACCAGCTGGCTGTCAGTGAACGTATATCCGTAGTCCTCTTCCACCTGATCGCCGATCTCTCTGGCTTGCGAGTAGGCCAGGGCGTAGCGCTCTTTGGCGATCAACACAATTTCCGGGTTCAACTCGTTGCGAAGTTTCCCCGCTTCATCGGATTGCAGAATATTTTCGAGCTGGGTCACCAGACGCTCATAGCTGGCAGAGCCCCGGTCCAATACAACCCCGGCGGTTTGCCCCACTCCATCGGTAATATCCCGGATCATTGCAGTCATATCTATATCCGTCCCGTAAGTTCCAGCATTATTCCAGGCCGTGTGGATATGCATAGCGATGTATCCTACCTCATCCTCGGGAATTTCGATCTGCAGTTTCTCGAGAATAATCCTTTTCGCATGAAGTCCGATCTGGAACTCTCGCGGATACAAAATGCGAATTTCATTCAGCAGCGTATTCTGAATCACCATTCCTTTGTTGATCCGCTCCAAGGCGAATGAGAGGTGATCCGTCAACGCGATATGAACATGTTCATTAAACGTTACTTCCAATTCGCGTTCGGCAAATGAAATAATTTGCTCGGACACCGCAATCTCCTCTTCGGGCAGTGTCCGCAGCATTTCCTCCAGGTGGCCATACTGATCCGGATCGTCCATAATGAACACTTTCTCAATAAGGGACGGATCAATAATATCATTTTTCCTTTTCTGAAAGGCAATACCGGAACCCATGACAATCTTCTCTTCTTCAAGGTCGTGTACCACAACCGCGTTATTGTTCAGAATTTTTTTGATTTTCATGATATTCTCCTATGCATTTACAAAAGTATTTTCGATCAGTGCTTCTTCTGAAACGGTTTGTCAACTCCAAGTATCCAAGTAACTGCAAAGGCGGTACCCGCCGCAAGCAGAAATCCGATCAAATAATGGATTAGATTAACCTGTCCAGGCAGGACGATAAAGGCAATCATCGGAATTCCCGTCAAACCGAACGAATTGGCCACCACGTGATGGAAAGCAACATAAGCCCCTCCTACGGCGCCGCCCGCCGCAGCTCCCAAAAAGGGATAGCCCAGCTTCAGGTTGACGCCAAAAGCGATCGGTTCCGTGATGCCGAGAAAGGCGGTGATCGAGGCCGGCAACGCTACTTTTCTCAAGGCGTCATCCCGGGTTCGGGCATACACCGCAAGTCCGGCCCCGCCCTGCGCAATATTCGCCATCGACCAGATGGGAAGCAGAAAATTGACGCCGATGTCCGGATTGGAAATCAGTCCAATTTCAACGGCCTGAATTCCATGATGCAGCCCGGTCACCACGATGAAGCTGTAGACTCCCCCAAGCAGCAGCCCGAACACCGTACTCCCGTAATTGAACACCTGTTCCAGCACACTGCTAAGAGAGCCGCCCAGCTCCGCCGCGAGGGGGCCTATAACAATAACGGCTAGGCTGCCTCCAACGGCAAAGCTTAGAAAGGGAATCAGCATTATAGCAGCTGACGCCGGAATGATCCGGCGTAATCCCTTTTCGATAAAAGTCATCAGCACAACCGCAAGAATAATCGGAATTACAGTTCCTTGATATCCGAACTGCGGCGCTAAATCTGCCGAGCTTAAGACGCCTCCGCCGGAGCCTGTTCTTCCTACAAATCCGGGTCGGGTCATTACAATCCCGATCGCAGCGCCGAGTACAGGAGTGCCCCCAAATCGCTTGGCCGTATGGTAACCAAACATCACGGCCATAATCTGAAAGGCCGAGCCAGTCAACATTGACAAAGTCCGAAACCAGACGCTGTCCCGTGGCGCCCAGCCGAAGGCCTCCATCATTCCAAGCAGGCCAAGCAGCAGGCCGACCGCGACAAATAGCGGAATAATCGGCACGACGATATCGGAAAAGAAAATTACCGCATCCATAACGCGGCGGAGTACGCCCGGTTTTTCCAGGCCTTCCTGTTTCAGTGCTGACGAAGCAGCGCCGCTCTGCAGAGTCCTTCGTTTCCATACCTCCGACAGGGATGGGAACAGGGTACGGCCGGGCCCGTCGATGCTGCCCACTTTTTCCGGTTCGGACGATCCGTTAAGGTTCTCCGCTTCCTGTTTCTGATTCGGCCCGCTGTCCTGAAGGATGCGGACAACCTGACGGTGTACCTTAAAGACGATTGCCGGTCCTAGTACAATTTGCAGGTGCCCGGCTAGAACAAACACACTCTGAACACACTCCATGCTGGAAAGACCGGTTTGATCTGCCTGAGCAGTGTTTTGCAGCCTAAGGCGGATCCGTGTCGTGCAGTGAGCGGCTTCCAACACATTGTCCGGTCCCCCGGACAGCTCAACTAGACGCACGGCCAATTCCCTTGCCGTACTGCTGATCTCCTTCGCGCTCTGCCCTTCCTGATCCGGGCGGATATTCCCTTGCGGCATTTCAGCCCCTCCTACCGACACTCTTTACCAAGCCAGACATCCTTGTAAACATAAAAAAAGACCTTAAAAGGGTCAGATAAAGGTAACATTTTCGTAATATATAGTGGTAATCTTATTGTGACAATGATCGATTATAAAATCAATGGTTAGTAATTACCACCTTATCAGGAGATAAAACAGGCCTTGCGGCTTAGTTTGAAATACTTCTTGATTGGTTACACGATATTTTGAACTTTATTGCTTTGGTAAAGACCTTGCCGCTGCTTTCTGGCAGTATGGTGGAGTTATATCAGATCAGTAATATGACGCACCATTTATTGGAGCCGTTCGACGGACATCCTATAAAATTGCTAACCCTTTTGATCAGCCAGTGCTTTGAACTTTTGTTCATAGTTAGCAAAAAGCAATATTAGTAAAAGGGGGATCCGTCATCTTTTCAAAAAACGCTTAATTTTCTGCACGACATATTTTGCATCTGGCCCGACTCCGCGAACCGTTGCTGACGCAAAGGAACGCTGATTAGATAATCCAACGTAATAAAGTCCAGGAACTTCTGTACTGGCACCGGCAACATGCAGTGGTCTGCCATCTGATGCAAGTGCACCTGTCCCACTCAGAAAGGGGACATTAGGACGATATCCTGTAGCGAATATCACAACATCAACTGGTTCCCGTTCCCCATTCGCCCAAACGACACCTTCTGGATAATAACCGGAAAACATGGTTCTTTGATCCGGATTGCCGTTGTCCATTTTCTTACGGTAACCGCCAAGGTCGAACACAGAAATCGGACTGGGCGGTTGTTTTCCAATTCGGTAAAAAGGGAACGTGTCAATACCTGTGATTTTCAACCAGAAGTGAAGATCAAGTCCCAGTATGCGCTGGGGCGTAAATCGAACCTGGTGTTGAACAGCTAACGATACGTTGGCATAATCGGCAAGCTCAACTGCAATCTGCACACCTGAATTCCCTCGACCGACAACGATAACTCTCTTCTCCAGGAATGGTTTCGGATGTTTATATTCGGATGAATGAAGAATTCTGCCTTGGAATATATTCGCTCCTGGAAGACTCGGAAGATGGGGACGATGAAACGAGCCCGATGCGCTAATGAGTGTTTTTGTCCGAAATCTATCTCCTGTTAGAGTTATAACATTAAAGCCGCCGTTTTCGACGTCTATTCGTTCTACTTTTTGCTTTACCTTTATCGGAAGCTGGAATTTCTCCGCATATTCACGTAAATAAGCGATGACCTCATCTCGCAGCGGATACTCGTTTGGACCTTTTGGGAAAGGGTATCCTGGCAATGATGAATACTGGGCGGGAGAAAACAACTTTAAACTATCATAATATTGTGGCCATGATCCCGTGGGCTGATCACTGGCTTCCAGGATCATAAAGTCTAGCCCAGCCTTTTGCAAATGATATCCAGATGCAAGGCCAGCCTGACCCCCTCCTATAACCAGGGTATCGAAAATTTTCTGCATGTAATCATTCGCCACCTTATCCTCTTCGAGTGTTATCAATGTCTAACAGCAGTTATTCTTATTTAGTGCATTGATTAACAGTTCCAAGCTCTCTGCAACCTGCTCCCTTTTGTTCTCTGGAATATCCTTCATAATATTTCTGAAATAAGCGTTCAGAACAGAGCTGATTTGTTCATGGAGTACCTGCCCCTTTTGGGAAAGCATCAGCTTTACATAACGCCGGTTTTCCGGATCTGTAATCCGTTCAATCCATTCATTCTCGACAAGAGCGTTGACCGTTCTACTCATTGTGCTTTTATCGAGATTAAGTACATTGGCCAGATCAATGAGTGAGATTTGCCCGGCGAGCCCAATCTCCATTACCGCATGACATTGTCCGATCGTTGCACCACAGCAGGCAAGCTGAGTTTTTTCCAAAGCTCCAATATTTTTATCAAAAGCTCTCATTAAATTTCGTAGTAGATCAACGGTTTCCATGGATATCACCTTTAACCCCTCTATACAGGCCATAGCCTATTTTGCCATCCAAGACGGCATTAAAGAAAATCTTCTCATTCTCCATGACCTTGGTTACACCACTGATCCCATGCTTCTGCAAAATCCGTTTTAGGGTCACTACCCTTTCCGGAAAAGTAAGCAGCTTTGAATAATGAATGACTTCACGGTCTTTTCGTACCTTCCAGAACCTTTCGGGCTTTGACCACTCTTCATGCTCCGCTGTAATGTTAACGGCTCCTGCCTTCTGCAACATATGATTCCATTCTTCAAGCTCCAAGGGAGTCGTTCCATACCTTTCAGACAGTTCTTCCTTTTCCATGTCCGATATCCGCTTCTTCCAGATGGACTCATGGATCACTACTGTACCTCTCGGCTTTACTACGCGCACCATTTCATTAAGCACTTGCTGGGAGTCATCGGGAATTCCGACCGCGCACTCGTTAATTACGGCATCAAAGGAGTTATCGCTGAAAGGTAAAGCCTGGGAGTCTCCCAGTCGAAATGAAACACGATTTGTATTACCTGACCTTTGAGCTGAGTCTGTAGCTGATTGGATCATCTTTTCAGAGATATCTATACCCGTTACTTGTACTCCGTAGTTCTCCGCATAGAATATCGCTTGTGTTCCTCTTCCGCTGGAGACATCCAACACCCGCATTCCCGGCTTAAGCTCTGCAACCTCTGCTGTTCGCCTCGTTAAATCAAACCCTCCAGGATGGAGCGTTTCGATTCCACTGATTTCAATTGCATCCTCAATTGTGGGTTTATGTATCCCTTTTCTTTTCATCATCATCCCTCCGCCATTAGAATGTAACACACAACTGTTGTATTTTGCAACTCAATAACAAAAAAAACTACCTCCATTAGGAAATAGCCCTTTTGAATATGCGTTTTAATTTTATTTGGATGGATAAAAGCCCTTCAGTACATCACGCATATCCTGCTTGATGTTGATATCTGGACGTTTTTCTTTGGCCAAGGCCTCAGCCTCTTCTACAGTTGTAACATGGCCTAATTCAAGCAGTACGCCAGTGGCAACCGTTCCTGTACGATTCCGTCCGCCAGCGCAATGGAAATAGACAGTCTTCCCGCTATTCACTGCTGCTGATACCGCCTGGATCGCTGCTTGAACTGAACCTTCTTGGCCGCTCTCATCTTCCACAATGGGAAAATGATGACGGGTTACCTTGGCAGGAAAGCCTTCTGCTTGGATACCGGTATCTCTTAAATCAAACAGATCAGAAACTTCTTATAGGGGTACCGCCAACAAATGTCCCATGTCTGGTCTGAGCCTGAGCAGGTGTCTGTCCTTGCGACAGTTTTGCATCATTCCGGATCGACTGATTCGATCTTCTTCAATGATTGTTCTCTTTCTGGTTCTCTCTGTAATTGAACGCTTATTTCCAGGAACCCATCCTGCAGCGATGCGCTTGCGCCGCCGCCCAGCTGGTCGGCCAGCAGCTTCACGATGGCGAGTCCCAGACCTGTGCTTCGGCCCTTTGCTCTATCCGCTGTATAAAAACGTTCAAACAGCCGCTCCGGCTCAAGCTCCGCAGCGTTCTTCACACGATTCCTGAACAGGATGAACGCATGCTGCGCCGAACCTAACCGTACTTCAACATCTCCGGCAGAATGCATGGCACAATTCCGGACTAAATTCTGAATCATGCGGGTCGCCATTTCTTTATCGGCCCAGGCAAACACCGGCGCATGCTCCACCATATGTACCATCAGCTCTTTTGCTTCAAAAACTTCGATGGACGCCGCAAGACATTCCGTGACCAGATTCGTCAGATTAATCCGCTCCAGCCGGGGCTGCGGCTCTAAGTTAATATAATAGGAATACTCAAAAAAGTGTTCAATCAATGCGCCCAGTTCATTGGCATGCTTTTGGGCAATCCCCAGCTTGTGCCGCTGATCGTCTGACAATTCCTTGCCCGCGATCAGCTGCTGGTATCCTTTAATCGCCGTAAGCGGAGTCCGCAGATCATGCGAGAGATTCGCAATCAGTTCCTTGAACCGTTGTTCCTCCCGTATACCGTCAAGCCGGAGATTCTCCTCCGCCTTCAGGCATCTGTTGATATTGGCCGTCAATCGATTCAGATCCCGGTTGATTAATTCAAGGGTAAGCGGCTGCCTTGTTTTATTCTTCAAACGTTTCTCAATCTGCCGGTTGATGCTGCGGAATTGCACCTGGAGAAAGATGATGTACCCGGCGAGCACAAGCACTATAACAGTCAAAATACTCACCGTGATTAACAAAGCACCTTCACCAGCCTTTCACCTATTTGATTTCCGCTCTTCTAAAAGCACTGTACGCGAGAGCCAGCATGACAACGATAAATATCAGACTAACCGAAAGGGCCTGAAAAAGCTCACCCATTCCCGTATCCAAGGTTAGCAGCGTGTAGTTGGCACCGAATGGAGTGCCGGCCATGATATTTTCCAACACATGTGAGCGCTCCCCCAGAGCCGCTAGCTGCCCGCAAACAATGCTGAATCCATAATAAAAAGCAACCACAAGAACCGGTTTCTTCAGCACAAGGGCAAGAGGAACCGTAATGCTGAGTTGTGCTGCGTATACGACCATCAAGGTCAGCATTACAGCTAGCAGTCTGGCTGTCTCCGGTATAGACAAACCTGTTCCTGCTTCTGCAGTCAGCACATGCAGAAACCCTAAGGAGACGGAGCCCATTCCGAACTTGGAATCTGTGCTTAACGCAATCCCGGTAATGACGGCATAGGGAAGCAATAGCACAACCAGGGCAATGCAAGTTACGGCTGCTTTGCTGAGAATGACTGCCCCCCTGCTGCGTCCGGTGGCAATAGCATCGTGAATGGTTTTATTCTCGAAATCCCCGCATATCAAAAGTCCTGCGACCACAGCGCCAAGAATGCTGATTACGTTCATATCAGAGAAGAGGAACCCGATTCCGCTCATGCTGCCGTCCATCTCACCCTGGGCGATCAGATAGGCTATCCACGCCATCAAGGACGCGCTTGCGACAGTGATCCCGACCAGTACTTTAATGGCTGTCGATTTACGCAATTTGAACAGGTCGGCCCGTAGCAGATTATACATGGCTCTTTGCACCTCCAACCACAGTCATGAAGTAGTCTTCCAGCGTATCCCCGGCAACGGAAAGGTTGGTAACCCTAATCCCATTATCATACAGAACCCGGGAGACCTTCTCATTGTCGTCCAGATAATCATAGAGCTTGACAGTATGATCAGGCAGCACCTTGTAATGGGTTGTATTCAGCTTCATCTCCAGTACACTTGCCAATTGTTCAGGCTGCCCGCTACTGATGAGGATATGCCGTTTACAGCGTTCTTCCAGCTGCGCCAGCGTAAGCGTCTCTTTCACCTTGCCTTGATGGATGATGATATAATCCGACGCGGTCTGATACAGCTCCGGCAGATTATGGCTGGAGAGCAGAATGGTCATCTGGCGTTCATCGCACAATTTCTTGAGCAGTTTCCGAATTTCTACTACGCCAACCGGATCAAGGCCATTGACTGGCTCGTCCAGGATAAGCATTTCAGGATTCCCGAGCAGTGCAACCGCAATCCCCAAACGCTGCTTCATGCCCAGGGAGAAGTTTTTGGCTTTCTTGCTTCCGGTATCCGAAAGTCCGACAAAAGCCAGCAGTTCCTCTTCCACTTCCTCATTCGGGATGCCCCGCAGAATCCGGTGGAGTCTGAGATTATCCCTTGCGCTCATGCCGGGAGTCAGGCTCGGATGCTCAATCATACAACCCAATCTTTTCCGTTCCACCTGCAAAGCCTTCTCGCCCCTGGCTCCAAAAAGCTCGATACTGCCGCTTGTGGGAAAACCAAGACCCGCCACCAGCCGCATAAATGTCGTTTTCCCCGCCCCGTTTTGTCCAATCAAACCATAGATTTTACCGGCTTCGAGTGTCAGGGACACTTCGTGCAGCGCATGGCTGCTCCGGTAGCTTTTTGTCAGGCTGTCTGTTCTGAGTACATAACGTGTCATTTTGCTCACCTGTCCTTTCTAATTGAAGTCTAAGTGCCAAAGGTTTAGAAAAGGTTAAGGCAGCAAAAAAAAGCCAAACTTTTATCGTTTGAATAAACGGTAGCCGAGTCCCCATACTGTTTCGATATATTCCTTATGGGGACTGGCTTTTTTCAGCTTGTTGCGCAGATTGCTGATATGCGTCTTGACCGCATTGTCGTCTCCAAGATATTCATCCTGCCAGACCGATTCATACAGATTCGCTTTGGTAAAGACCTTGCCGCTGTGTTTCAGCAGCAGCTCCAAGATCATATATTCCTTGGCGGTCAACTCTATTTCATGGTTGTCTATACTCACCCGTTTGGAGCTGACATCCAGCAGCAAATCGTGATACCGCATCAGTGTGCTTGCCTGCTTCTGTATATGGGTACGCCGCAAATTGGATTCAACCCGGGCCACCACTTCCCCCAGATCAAAGGGTTTGGTGATATAGTCATCCGCCCCCAGCTTAAGCAGATCAATCTTTGTGCCGACTTTCTCCTTGGCCGAAATGACAATGACCGGAATGTCGGAGAATTCCCGCAGCTCCTGAAGAAGTTCATCCCCGTTCTTGAAGGGGAGCATGATGTCAAGCAAGACCAGATCAACGCTGTGATCCCTGATGACCTGAAGTTCCTCTACACCACCAAACGATGATTTCACTGCATACCCGGCGTCAGACAAAGCTTCTGCCAGCAGGAGATTCACATCTTCATCATCTTCAATGATCAGAATCGAATGCACGATACTCTCTCCCCCTTTCGTATGGAACCTTTGCCCGGAAAAGTCCAGATTATTTTAACATAGAACGAGGGAGTTGAATATTCCGAGGATAGGATGGACCCCTGCACCTGAGCGATGCTCAGCGCTTAAGGGGATCATGAAACGGCCACTCATAAGCGCTACAGTCATCGCCTTTATACCTGATACGCCTTCCGCAATAACTTGGCATATTGCTCTGGTGGGCTTTTCTCCAGGTGCTGTATCAAATCCAGCGACTGATTCACCCATAACTCCATGCGGTCCACTTCCTGCAGCAATTTAAGGAACGGTTCGTACAAGCAGGGATTCTCAAGCACAAGCGGATGCTTCCGGTCCAGCAAAGTTGCCCACCGTAGATAGTTCCCGCAGATCAGGGGTGCGGCAGATCCTATCACAAGTTGCAGCTTGGGACAGGACTTGAGAAGCGCCGCTTCAGTTGGCCGATCTTCCTCCTCGTAGAGAGCATCCTCGTCAAGCTTTAGGCCCAGATTGCGTTCCATCCGCTTGAATGCTGCTCCGAGCTTGTCAAGATCTGCTTGTACAGCATCAGCATAACCTCCCGTGAACTCCTTCTTATTCCACGAGATTCGATTTATCTGCTGGATCGCATACTCCCGGAAGCGGTGATTCCAAACTTCCGCAGTTTTGCTGTAGACGTCGATCGGCTCTTGGCCGATTAATTTCTGCCAGCTGCCTTGATGAAAGGCTCCCCCGCCCACCTCAATAAAACCATGTTCCTTGAGGATGAATCCGCCCACACTATACAGCATAAGCAGCGGCTCATAAATGCGATATACCTCAGCCGCGATTCTATTCCCTTGCTGCGCATACTTCATATAGAACAACGTCAGCATGCAAATCGTAGGGGCAGAGGATTCTCTTAATCTTGTGATGACAGTGTAATCAGGTTCGATTTCATACTCCGCAGACAACCCCGCTGCCATAAAGGGATGAAAATACAGTGGGTGCACGTTCGCCTGATGTCCTTCTGCGAAATTGGACATCCGGCGCAAAAACTCCTGATATAACCACCGGTCCACCAGATGTTCCGCCGCTGTTCTTCTGGAGGTTAAACGGGGGGCCAGATCGGCTAAATAGGAAATCAGCTTCAGGATCTTCATATCTCCGTTCGCTGCGGTATACTGAATGAGAGCCTCATCGTAATCGGCTTCATGGATCTCAAGCTCCGGGGCTTGTGCCAAGAAGTCTCCAACCGGATGCGTGGCGGATACATCCCGTTGACCGGTTACAACCAACACCAGCTCCGTCATATTTCTCACCTTCCCCACAGTAATCCTTGAGTAATCGGCCGTCAGATATTTCCGGTGATTAAACACATAACACTCTTTGTGATTCTCTAATTCCACCGTTTCTCTATCTGGATTATAGTAGCAGGGGAAAGGAAACCCTTGAAGTGAAGCCACACCACCGTAGCCCGCCTGTGCCAAATCATCCAGATCAGCGGCATAGGCAGTCGCGGTGATCTCTCCCGCTCTATTAAGCTGAGTCCGTACATATAATCTCCCATCGTGATTCTTCCACCATTTAACGAGTCCACGGCTGGCCTCCGCCAGCAATAGCGGTGCCTTCTCTGCCGCAGCCAGCCAGGCCTTAACCTCGGACTCATAGATGGTTTTGACCACCCATTGTCTCTGCCGGCACACCATACTGTATTTAACAGCTTCATCCTCCAGAAAATGCTCGATGCTCTCCGCGAGCGGATTCAGCGTTGTTGAAATGAGTGTATATAGCCTGCCTTGGCCATCCATATAACCACTTAACTTCCAGCTGTCTCTAATCATATGGATACATTCCACCAGTTGTGTCCCTTCATGGTTCAGAACCTTGGGGACTTTTCCGCCAGCCTCACCGTTGCCCATAACATCCAGGATACAGTAGTGCTGATCCCTCATGCCAAACGAATAACATACCCCGCCATACTGCGCCTGAAAATCCAGCAAACCCGGGAAAAGGGGGACAGCATGCTGTCTGAACTCTTTTTGCAAAAGCTCTCTGTCAGTAAGCGCGGGTCTTCTGCTGCTATTTAAAACAAACTCCCTGGCCAATGCCGATAAGGGGGATGGATGATTCATATTATTCCTGCTCCTCTATCCAAAAGTTGATACCTGTGCCTAATTCTAGCATGTCCTTCCCAAAAGATGTACAAGAATGCCGCTTTGCATTAAGCGCCTGTTCCCCTTTATACTTAAATTTACCATCCTATTTTGTGTGTGAATGAAAGGGGCCTACTATGGACAAAAGTTTGCTGAAGGTACTAAAGAAACTCTATTTGCATTCCAACTACGACTACGACAGTGAGCGTGGAGTTAGCCGGTACCGGGTAGACACCCTGACTCCTCCCGAGCAAGGCTTGCTGAAGAGCAGCGGCTGGGAGCCGAATGAGCTGGAGCATATCACCCACGATGGCGTGAACCGTGAACTGCTCGCTTTGCAAAAAAATGAGCATTTGTCGTGGTCCTCGATCACGGACGCCTTTGTTGCAGGGGTCGGTGGCAGCCAGCCCCGCGGGATATCCCCGCTCATGAGTTATCACTTGATGATCCATACGAAGGAACATGCCTATGAGCAGGCCGAACGGTTCATCTGCTGCAAAGATTGCGGACTGCATAAGGATCAATGGGATAATTTGTCCTATATACGTTATGCCGTGCATCTGGGGAATTACTATGGAACGACAAGTGAGGGAGCCTATGTAGATCTCAAAGAGTTTGCTGACATTCTGAAGCAGCAACCCCTTACACCTACTGCCGAGGATATCACTATTTTCAAGCAACTGCTGCACAGCCTGGATCAGGCAGCGGATGTTGAGACCCCGGGACAATACGAGAAGCGGCTCACATCGGAAAAGCTGGTTAAAGGTACGGCAGGCATCCGCAGAGGGATTCTTCAATCGCTTGGTAGGGTCGGTGTTCTGCCGAACCGGGTTCTGCCGCTAAGTTTTGATACTTGGACGAACATCGAAGATCTCCTCAACGGGGAGCTCGAACTGAACAACACCAAAGGCCGGTCCGATATGTCTATGCCTTGGGCAGGCTGGCAGGGAAATCTCGGCGTCGATTGGGACAAAGCCCGCCAGCTGTTCGGGGCTTATCTTGAGTAGTAGTCCTTCCTAAGAAGACCATAGTGGCTTATCGCTCCCTGGTTGTCATCAGCCTAAACTATTGCAAGACTTCATCTTAAGAGGTTTATGGGGTACAATTATATTGAGAATAATTCTCAATATAATTGTACAGAGAGGAACTGATCCGCAACTATGAATATCAGCGATCATGTCCAGATTTGGAACCAGGCTGTGGTTAAAGTGCTGGATGTCAGGCATCATATACTGGAGCCTGGCGAACGCCTGCCTTCCTATACCTTTCCAGCCAGCGTATTTATATATATCACCACAGGCCGGGCACGGATTCGGCTGGATGGTGAAGTTCATTATGCCGACCGGTTCCATGTGCTTCATGGCTGTAAAGGCGCCTGCCTGGAACTGGAGGCCGAATCGGTTGTTGAATATGATCTCATCCTCTACAAGGCCTCCTTGCCACAGAACTGCCTGTATGAATTCCGCCAGCTCTTGGAGAGCGACAATCCATTCGAGCAGAAATTCGGGTTCTCCCCTATTGAGCCGATCCGTCTGCTGGAATTCACCCAAACGATGAACCAGGGCTGGAATGGGGCAGATAATCTCGCTAAACTCCAGGTTAGAGGTCTCTTCTATCAATTCGTCCATGAGCTGCTGCATCAGTTGCGGCAAGGGAAAACAGAGCGGAACCAGCATAGTTTGGCCGAGCAGGTCATGCGTTTTTTATCCGAGCATTACCGGGAACCGGTGTCCATGGAAGCCTTATCGGCGGTGCTCCGCTACAGTCCGCAACATCTGTCCCGCAAGTTCAAGGAACTTAGCGGGCTTAGCCCGATCGAATATGTCATCAAGCTGCGCATGGAGAAAGCTCAGCATCTGCTGCTGACCTCCGAGGCCACCCTTCAGGAAATCGCCCGCCGCGTGGGGTATCAGGATTGGTTTTATTTTAACCGCATGTTCAAAAAATACGTAGGCACGGCCCCGGGCCAATTCAGGAACCGGCATCCCAGCCGCCAAGACAAACATTCGAATCCTGCAAAAAAAGCGTTAAAAAACTCCATTGTAACCCCCTTCCCGCAAAGCTATAGTAATTACGATAATGAAAATCATTATCAATACATAGCAAAAGGGGATTTCAACATGAACAAAGGCTCCAAGACGGTGATGTTATCTATGATTTGGCTCTGCTTCTCTATTATGCTCAGTGCATGCGCAGCGGGAAACACTACTCCGCCCACGGCGAACAATAACGCTTCAGCTGCAACTACAGAGCCGGCAGCCGCGCCCGCCTCTTCCCCCACCACGGACGAAGCTGCTGCAAAGACCGGTACCCGAACTGTATCAACAGCATTCGGCGATGTAACCATTCCTGTGGCACCGCAGCGGGTTATGGCCGTTGACTATCTGGGCGATGTGCTTGCACTCGGAGTTACACCCCTTGGCTCCAATGATATGTTATTGAAAAGTCCTTACCTGGACGGTATGTTGACAGGTGTGGAGGCGATCGGCGACTCTTTTGAGAAAGTGCTGTCTATGGGCCCGGATCTGATCATTACGCATAACACCAAACCTGAAGCGTACGAGAAATACAGTAAAATAGCGCCTACCGTCTCGATCCCGCCCAAGACATTCACCAGTGTGGATGAGGAGCTGACCTACTTCGGGGAACTGCTCGGCAAAGAAGATGAAGCCGCTGAATGGCTGAAGACCTATGAAGCCAAAGCTGCCGCAGCCAAGGTCAGAGTGGAACAGGTTGTCCCCAAAGATGCCACCTTCTCCGTCTTCCAGGAGTATGACGGACAAGTATTCATCTTTGGCTACAAATCGGGCCGGGGAGGCCGGAACATCTATCAGGTGCTCGGTCAGAAAGCTCCCGCCTCTGTTCCAGACGGGTTGATGCAGGAAATCTACGCCGAGATCTCTCTGGAGAAGCTGCCGGAGTATGCAGGAGATTATATCGTGCTTACCTCCAACAGAACTCTTGAGGAGCTGCAAGCCGATCCGATCTGGGGTTCGTTAAAGGCTGTGCGGGAAGGGAAAGTCTATCTCTGGACAGAAGAAAACTCCTGGTACCGTGATCCGATCGCGCTGCTCGCGCAGACAGAGGACTTAGCAGACTGGATTGTCGGCCTGTCCAAGTAATCCAGTCTTGAGAGGCCCTAAGTGTAAAGCAGCTTAGTTCGCATCACTTATCCACTTATAGGTCACTGCCGACTTGGGCGGCAACGTGTAATCGAACGTTCTCCATTTCCAGCGGACCGTAAAAGCCTGCTCTTCATTACTGGTGTTGGCGGCTATCAGCACCAGGGAGGCGTCCGGATTCTCGTATGCCACGGTCTCGATCCGGCCGCTGTACTGCGTAGATTCAATCCGGACTGCGCCGGGATCAACGAACTTGCTGGCGTGTCCCAGCGCGTAATATTCAACATTTTTAGCGACATCCCCCGTCTGTGGATCAATTGTCACCACACCGCGGCAGTTCGGGCAGCCGCCATTCTCGGGACCGCCGTCCGGATCAAGCGCCAGATTCCAGAGCAGCACGGTTTTCGCCCAGTTGCGCGGTGAGCCGATGATCAGATTGGACATATCCCAGCTGAAGTTTTCGCCGAAGTCACTATTCCATTCGCCGCCGCTGCATTCGGTGAAATAAATGTTTTTATCCGGAAAAGCTTCATGCACCTGACTCATCGCATCCGGCGTTCCCGCATAACAATGATAGGCTGTCCCATCCGTATAGTCGGCGGCTCCGCTGTCTCCCTGCAAGGTGCCGGCATATTCGGCGGCCTTGTCCCAGTTATGATCGAAGCCGATCAGCTTCGTGTCCATTCCTTCTGCCGCCAAGGCCGGGCCCAAATAATCCCGTATAAAACGTGCCTACTCCTCGGCCCCCATGCTCATGCTGGGATAATCCGCTGTCGTGAAGCCAGGCTCATTCTGAATGGTCATCGCGTAGATGGGCAGACCTTTGGCTTCATAAGCCTGAATGTATTTCACAAAATACCGGGCATACGCTTCATACACCGCCGGATCGTTATAATCGAGATACCACCCGTTCAATGTCCGTTCCCCAGCGTATTTCATCCAGGCCGGGGCTGACCAGGGCGTTCCCATCAGCTTCATTTGGCTGTTCTTACGTTTAATCTCACGCAGCAGCCAAATGACATCGGCATCTTTTTCCACCGAGAAGTGCTCCAGCTCGTAGTCCTTCCCTTCCTCCACATCATCATACGTATAGCTGGCGGGCTGACCGTCTGACGTCACGGAATAATCTGATGCGCCGATGGTATGCCGTACAAAACTCAAGGAAATACCAGTATCGGTAAATAACTCTTTCATCAGCTGCTCCCGCTGCTCTGCGGACAATTGTTGCTTGATCAGGTAAGCGGATGAACCGGTTGCCGCCGCACCAAAACCATCCATCGTCTGGTATCGCTGCTCAGAATTGACGTCTATAGTCAGCTTCTGCGTATCTTCGGAGGGTGCGAAGGCAAGCGGCGTCTTGGGTGTCAACAGATTGGACTGATCCGCGGTAGTCAGCCACAGCTGCACCTTGCGGGCAGGTTCTATCTGACCAGAGTACCGGAGCATCAACAGAAGCATAAGCACTGCCGCGATAGTGCCTGAAGCAATCAGGAGCCGTATAGGTGTAGGTTTAGTTATTGTTTTCAACAGGGTGTACCGCCTTTCGGTTCGTTCAATAGAAAGGGGCTGTCTCAGAAGCCAGAATTGGCTGCCAGAGACACCTCCTCGAGTCGGATAGACATTTGCATTTGTAACCTCCGACTAGTAAAGGAATGTTCCGACTATCCCTTTTAACAATGGTTCTTGTGGAGCGCTCGACCAGTTTGACCGGCTGCCCGTTCTGGTGCATTTAGTGCAGCCAAATCGCTTCGGGAGGGGCTAGAACATCCATTCTGATGTATTTTGTACATCGAAAATATCAAAAACATCGAAATACAGGCCTGCCCTGCCTTTCCTGATGTACAAAATGCAGTCAAATCGAAAAAAAGCCAGGTTTGCCCGCGTTCTGATGCACAAAATGCAGTCAAACTAAAGACTTATCTTACTACGTAAGCTTCTTTCGTCACTACGGTGAATGTTTGGACTTTCGGCCGCTGCCCGTCTTCAAATTTCTTCAATTCAACCCCTACCTGTGGTTGAAATCCGAAGACAGGTTACGCACATTAGACAGCGGTTATGAATGGCTCGAGGTCGGATGGCTTTCGCTAGCCCATAAACGGCTAAATCAAGCCGCAAATGACCAAAAACGAGAGAGCAGCGCTGCTCCGGATAACGGGAGAAGCGCTGCTCTGCTGTCTTTTTACGGTTTTTTAATAATGAAAAAGGCTGTCTCATTCGTAAAATAGTTCATTTCGGGAACAGCCTGATGCATCAGTTCCCTTTAATTTGGATGTTTCCTTTGAGACGGATATCCTGCGAGGAGCTGCCCACATAGATCGGCACGCTGCCACTTGGCATGACCCACTCCTGCTTACTCTCATCCCAATACGAGAACGCTTTGGCATCCAGTTCCACGGTTACCCGCTGCTGTTTGCCTGCTTTCAAGTCCACTTTGGCAAATCCGGCCAGTTGTTTCTCTGGCGTCTCGACTGCTGTTGGCAGCTTGCCTGCGTACACTTGAACGACTTCAGAACCGTCTACCTTGCCGGTGTTACGCAGATTGAGTGATACTTCCAGCGTCTGGGCTTTGGTTTTGCCCGTGGTTTTGGCTTTGGCTTTGAGGTTGCTGTATCCAAAAGTCGTATAAGATAAGCCATGTCCGAATGGATAAGTTACATCCAGTTTTTCTTTATCGTAGCCACGGTAGCCAACGAAGATACCGTCAGTGTAATCCCCCACCCCATTTACGCCCGGGAACTGGGCTGCGGTTGAAATTGGGGTTGTCTGTTCATTCACCGGGAACGTTACCGGCAGCTTACCTGACGGATTCACATCGCCGAACAGGATGCTGGCTACCGCATTCCCTTGCTCTTGACCGGCATACCATGCCTGCACAACGGCTGGCACCTTATCCTGCCAGTTATCCATTTCGACAGCACGGCCGCTCATTTGCACAACAATGGTGTTCGGGTTGGCAGCCGACACTTCACGGATCAGCTGCTCCTGATTGTTCGGAAGCTCAAGGTCAGAGCGGTCAAAATAACCTTCACTGTCATACGTACGGGTTACGATAATTGCCGTGTCGGCTTCCTTCGCCGTCTTTACCGCCTTCTGAATCTGCGGGTCCACCACACCGGTTGGCGGGGTCCATCCGAAACGCACGAAGCCGCCGTTGTCGTTGCCAGTCATGTTCTCCCAATCTGTACGATATTCAATCTTCAGCTTATGCGCCTCGCCGGCAGTAAGCGAAAGTGTGAACGACGTTGTATCCATCGTCTTCCCTTCGTTCTCAAACAGAAGTTTATCATCCAGGTACAGCTGGCTGGAGCCGCGGCTGGTCAGGGAGAACTCATATTTACCTGTCTTCGGTACAACAATATTTCCTGTCCAGCGTGCGGACATCATTGCATTCAGACTAGTAGGCAATGAGTCAAGCTTTGGAGATTGAGAATTAAAGCCTTCATAGTTATAGAAACCAAGATTCATATTAACTTGTTTGTCTGTACGAACCACGGCCGGCTCGCCTTCCAGCTTCGTATTAGTGAAGTATTCACCGGTCAAACCTTCCCCGATGGTACTGGAATCTCCAGAAGGTGTGAGCAATGATGAAGGTACGGCATCGGGTCCGGCTACGATATCCCCGGCAGAAATCGGGTCGCTACCCGGTGCGTAGTTAACGGTTACTCCGTCACCCACGCGGGATTTAATACCCTCAAGCGGACTGACCGTGTAAGTCGGATTTACAAGCGAGCTTCCGCCGCCCGCAGCGGAGGCGTTATCCGCATCAGGACCGATGACAGCCACCGATTTCAGAGACGCGGCACCCAGCGGGAGTGTCGAATTGTCATTTTTCAGCAGCACCATAGACTCTTCGGCAATCTCGCGGGCAATTTCGCCATGCGCCTGTGCCGGAATCAGATTATTCTCAACAGGCTTATCGAACAGCTGTTTTCTGAACATTTGCACCAGAATCCGCGTGGCCATTTCGTCAATCTTAGCTTCAGTGATTTCACCGTTATTTACGGCTGTCAGCAACTGCGCTCCCCATTTGCCGAAAGGCTCTCCAGGCGTTTCCAGATCAAGACCGGCCAAAGCCGACTTGGTTGTTGACTGATTGGCGCCGTAATCGGACATGACGAACCCGTTGAAATTCAGCTTATTCCGCAGGACATCTGTCAGCAGCTCCGCATTGTCACAGGCTTGCACGCCATTGACGAAGTTAAACGAACACATTACAGAACCTAGGTCCGATTCCTCAATGGCCGCGGCGAACGGGCGGGTATAGATTTCCTGTATGGCCCGCTCACTGACTTTCACATCCGTAGTGAAACGCTCTGTCTCCTGATTGTTCATCAGATAGTGTTTGGCAGTAGCAATCACCGGAAAGCTCTGAATCCCTTTGACGTAAGCCGCTCCCAGTTCGGATTGCAGCAGCGGATCTTCTCCCAGCGATTCAAAGTTACGGGACCCCCAAGGTACACGGGCAATATCCAGGCCAGGCCCGAGTAGTACGTTATGCGTAGAGTTGAACGCTTCATCTCCCAGCAGCTCTCCGTATTTTTTGGCTGCTTGCGTATCCCATGATGCTGCCAGTGCAATCGGAGCTGGCATTGCGGTCGATTGTTTGTCCTGAATATCGGGATTGGCGATCCGTACCCCGGCAGGACCATCCGCCATAGTAAGTGCCGGTATACCGAACTCTTTATTGCCTGCATTATAGAAACCATAATAGTTGTTTACATTCCCCGTAATAAAATCAACGGTGTCCTGCAAATCCATGGCCTCCAGCAGCAGCTTGGTGCGGTCTTCCGCAGATAGTGCGGTGTTCATCCATGGCTTATTCCCGTTCCCGGCCTCAGCTGCGCTTGCCGTCTGAAACGGGGACAGCATAATTGCTGCCGCAAGGGTAGATTGCATGACTCGAAATGCCCATTTCCTCTTCTTCATCTTCACCAAAATCATTCTCCTCTTCCTTCGCAGTTCACAGCCTGCGGTTTTTGTCTGTATGAAGCTGTACTCCAGTTTCAATTGCAATTGCAAGGTTTGGAGTATGTATGGCTTCAGCGGGCCACTCCTGGTGCCCTTCCCAAGGCTAACGTGCCGCAGGGCAGAAAACACCCTCTAAAACAAGGTAAATATATCTTCATCCTGTCTCCATTAACTTTATTTACCTATTAATCGCAACTAATGAACCTTGAAATCGGGAGAAAGAGGACTTCACCACAGAGATTTGCCAGAACCAGGACTTTAGTTATAGCATTATGCATAAAATATGAAACTACCAGAAATAAGCGGTCATTTTCAGAAAATAAACAAGCAGCACAGGGGAACAAGGCGAATCAAGTGGCACCTCTTCTGTTCATAGCAATCACTCGGATACCTCAAAAGTCACGTCATTTGACCCTGTTTCAATGCAGGATGAACGAATCATTTTTATGGAGTAAGCCAGGATGTCATCCACTTCTTTTTAAAAACCATGCTTAAATATTGAAGTTTTAGTCATAAATTCACCGTAATTAATTACATTTTAGAAACCATTAAACTGTTATAGTTACATTTTTGTTACTTTTAGGCCCTTATACCCTCATCTTTTGCTTCATTATGTATAAAAACACAGAATTCCTTATTAACTTTGCATATGGCTGATGAGTCATTATCCTGATTAGTGAACTTGAGGATTTTTTTGACTATGCGCACACACTGTATTAGTAACATGAAAAATACCCCGGAGCTCTCCGCGACAGTGTCTGCCGGGAGATTTTCGGGGTATTTTGAGCATCTGTTAAGGCTGTAAATCAGGCGTATTTGTTGATCCTTTTGGACGAACCGGTATCCAGATCTCGCTTTTGAACGTGGGGGAAGTGAGCTCTTTGCTCTCATTCCATAAGATTTCGGGTCCTTCTATCTGTTCATAATTGGAAGAAGGGAACCATTCGGAATAGATACGTCCCCAAATTTCCTGAAGCGTGCCGGGAAAAGGTCCCACCGCTTCGAACACGGCCCATGTGGCGGCGGGAACATCCAGCTGTGAGAAATGCTTCGGGCCTTCCTGCGAGGTAGCCACACCGATGTAATGATCCAGCTCCCCTTTTTCCTCCATACGGCCTTCGGAGAAATTCGTGGATGCGCTCAGGAAACCCAGCGGCATGACATTGGACAAGCTCTTAAGCTCGGTGATGGACTGCTCATTCAGACTTGCCCACATCGCGGCAATCTCCGGATTGACGCCGTTGAACTGAATCGGCACCCTTTTGTACAACCCCACGATCCGAAACGCTTCTTTCTCTTCCATACGGTAGTTCATTTCATTTCCTCCTCTGATCGTCAACTGAAACGTCATGCGGGGAAAGGATTTGAGCGGTTGACCCTTGACTCTGGCTTCCGAAGGGGTCACGCCGTGAAAGAGCTGGAACGCCTTGGTGAAGGCATCCGGTGAACTATAGCCATAGGTGATCGCAATGTCAATGATCCGGGACTGGCTTTGCTGCAGATCAAAGGCTGCCAGCGTCAGCCGTCTGCGCCGGATGTATTCGGACAATGACACCCCCGCAAGAAATGAGAACATCCGCTTAAAATGATATTCCGAACAAAAGGCCCGTTTTGCCGCTTCTTTGAAGTCCATTTCACCGGTAAGATTCTCTTCAATGTAGGTTAAAGCATGGTTCATATCCTCAAGTACGTTCATGCTCTTCCCTCCTTTCCGCTGAACTCAGCTTATCAAAAATATCAGAGAAGGGTCCGACAGTTCGTGCCCAAGATTGACGGGTGTCAGGGGCCCCCATGTTTACTTGTTATTTAACCGCAATTTTCATTTCCAGGTCCTTGTAATAGGTTTTGGCCCACTTTCCCTGGCTGTCCTGAAATATTTTCCCGTTGGCATCTGTTGAATACGTAAAAGGCTTTACAGTAATTGACTTGGGGACAGTGGAAAAAGAGCTGTAGTTCTGTTCCTCGGTACCGCTTGTTTTGACTTTCTCAAACACCTTGCTCCATGGTGAGAACACATTCCCTTTCTCATCAACGAGGTCATATAACATCCTGACCGGCTTTGCCTTGGACTTGGCTGCTGCCGGAACTTCACCCTTAAAGCTCACCTGGAGCGACATGGTTAACGGAGTCATCTGGAAGGAAGTCACCGTATAGCTGAATTTCCCGTTCTTTTTGGAGGTACCCGGCTTCAGGCTTAAGAGGCTTTTGATCTTATTCACTTGAACGTTGAAGATAAACGGCTCTTTCACCCCGTTGGCGTAAGCCTTCAGCGTCATTTTGAATTCATCCGGTATTTGCTGCTTGATGATTCCTTTGGTCAATTGGATCAAGGCAGCGTTGTTATCTTCCGGCACCGTGCTTACGGAAGTATCGTAAAACATCTTTTTCCCATTGGCAGATACATCCACATTCTTGGAATTATCCAAAAAGGAGCCATTTTTGTCCACAGAGCCCCCTTCCTGCCTGATGCCTGCGACAAGCTCATTTCCGTCATAGATCAGGTCGGTTAAAGTGAGGGTCACGCCATCATTCGTCACCGCCTGATTCGGGGCTGAAGCCAGCCCTTTCTGGAAAACAGCTTTTAGAGTGGTGTTGTCGCTGATCGCAAACACGCTGCCAGCCTTAACGTCCTTGTTGTCAGTGACTGCGGCAGCGCTCACCGGCGCAGCGAATCCGCCGCCGGCAACTGCCATCCCCAGTGTGGCGGTTACTGCTGTTACCGCAATCATTTTTTTCATAGTATTGAAGCTGATCCTATACATTAGTTCCTCTCTCCTTTTCTTTACAACAATATACAATGTAACGCTTCCCGGATGCCATTTTGTGACAAGGACGCCAAAAAAACACCCTCCGGGTGAAGAGGGCGCTGGAAAAGTTTCCAGTATCAAAAAGAGACAACTGCTCATTTTTCCTAGTTAGTCCTTACTGCTCACTGAACGCTTCCGGCATAACAATCTCTTGAACCCCGTTATAGTTGCTTAACGTTGTTGTGAACTCACTTACGGATTCCAGCTGTAACAGTTCCGATTTGGAGGAAGCGTTGAACTCAGCCTTCACTTCTTGCGGCAAAAGAGTCTCCTTATCCAGAATATAACTCAGTTTTATCATGTCCAGCATTTCCTGCTCCAGCACTTGACGCGTAGATTCACTCGCCTTTTGTGTTGAAGTCTCTATGCTGAGCACATATTGCTCGCCTTGTTCACTAAGCTGCATACTGCCGGGATCGACAAGATAGTGATCTATCCAGTCATACGGATTGACAAATTTTTGCGCGGACAGCTTCTCTTTTTGTTGTTTCTGGGCATCCATCTTAATGAATACCCCATCTGTTACATGTTCATGATAATCTTCTTCCGATATGTATTGTTCCTTTACACGATCCTCTTCACTGTTTTTCGTTATCATATGCACAGTGAATGGACTCACGATATAGTCAGCGTTGAAAACAACAGAGACCACATTTTCCTTTCTCTCTTCTTCTGCTCCATAGGTTGTTTTCTCTTCTTTCTTGCTTTCGATCGAGTAACTCGCCTGCTTGGAGAGTTCAGCACGGGACAGCGCTAATATCTCTGCAGTACGTGTCCCCGCCGCTGAATCAACCGTTGATTCCGCATTGGCTGAGCAGCCGGTCAACACCAGCAGCATAAGAACTCCTGCATACAACAACCTTCGGAACATCTTTAAATTCACTCCTTCAATTTCAAATAGAAACTTACATTCCTATATATACCATATTAAACTATTTCGAAACAGTAGCGGGGTATAAAAAGCTCCCGTGACAAGTCACAGGAGCTTTCCATTTATTTCTCATTCTCTTTAGGATAGCCATTCCTTACAGTTGTCCGCCCGAGCTTGCAGCCCGTTAAACATGAGGCTGGCATGGTACCCGTCACAGACCGCATGGTGGAATTGTCCCGCAAAAGGCAGCAGTATTCTCCCGTCTTGCCGAAAATATTTACCTATTGTAGAAATGGGCAGTAAATACGTTCCTTCATTAAAGACATTGAGGTTAAAACCCGAGAAGCTGACCCACGGTATGCTGGATATGGGAATGGTATTGGGTGGCTCGTTTGTCTTCGCTGAAAATTGTTGAACCTTTCCGTATTTGTCCATGTCCTCAAGATAACGGTTGTAGAAATCGTGAAAATCTTCACTGTACAACGTCCAGAGGGCTGTAAAGGTCTTATCCTCCTCATGGAAAATAGTAAAGCTAGGCGACATGCTGTCCCAGTACCCTACCCTTCCCTGAGCATCAAGACAGGTCCGAAACTCAATCTGGCCGTTGACCGTTGCAGTAATCATGTGGATAAGAGCCGGGTAGAGCTTCATCCCTTTACTTTTCAACTCAGCCAGCAAGCGGGTAATGTCAATGTTTGCCGTCATGCTGTAGGTGCATCTGGTATGGTTAAGATAATGTTCATAATAGGGCTTTCTCGCCCAGTTATCCATATTTATTGGATGAAAAATCATTTGATAACCTCCTAAAATGGTTCATTCCTGCGTTTTAGGAGGTAAATTCCACTGACTTAACCATATCCTCATCACAATCCTATTTCATTATTTATATCCGGATCTTATAATCCGGCAGCAGCTTTAATTTGTGCTCTTTGGGTCATGATTAATTCCTTCAAAGTTTCTGTACCAAATGCTCCTGCTGTAAATGCATTCGCCTTTGGATAATAGATCATACGAAAAGACGTGCCATCCTGAAGGGTTACGCGCAGGAAAACTCCCGTCTCAAACCTGGCTTGCTCATAGACTTTATCAAAACCGAAATAGGGGAGCGGCAGCAGCTCACGAATGAATGCTTCGCTTGCAGCCTCACTGAAGTCGCCGATTAGACTGCCATCCATCCCGCTTTCCAAGCTAACCTTTTGTACTTTTCCTTTGATGTCGAATAATTCTTCCATCGTTGCGGCCTTCGGATTATCCTTCACTTCATAGATCTTGCCGCCTGCTACGACGCGAAACTCCGGAGTATAGCCCTTTAGTGCGTAAATTTCAGTGCCAATCGGCAGGAATGCGGCATCACCATTTTGGGTGACATGATTCGTACAAGCATGCTCATTCAACATATAAGAGACTTCACCTACCTTGTCCCCTTTCTGCTCCGCCGACACTTCCTTCGTGCCATCATAATTTTGGTAGTACTTAATATCATCGATCATCAGGAAATCAACCCATTCAATGACCGCCCCGCATGGTTCTGCGGTTTTCTCTGCAA
Organism: Paenibacillus albidus; assembly: GCF_014644435.1. GTDB lineage: Bacteria > Bacillota > Bacilli > Paenibacillales > Paenibacillaceae > Paenibacillus_AQ > Paenibacillus_AQ albidus. The sequence goes on from NZ_BMKR01000032.1 coordinate 28,321, forward strand.
TCGGTTCCGGGACGGCCGTCGCGGCTTGAACCTCGGGCCGGGTTCCGGGCTGCACTTGCTCATTACCTGTCGCACCGCAACCCGCCAAAGCCGCCGCTCCCTGAAGCAGACCTATCCATTTCACCATATCTCCGGCTCTTTTCATATCCATCACCTCAATGCTTATAGACGTGTTATCAAGACCTAATGTTACAGACAAAAAAGACACGTCATTAGGGATGAGTGTCTTTGAGTAACGTCCGTTTATTGAAAATTACGCCAGGATAGAATCAGCGATACAACGGCCAATGCCGCAAAGATCAGGGAAATCTTGCGATTTCTGCGCATGTTAATGCCATAAGCTGTAAAAAAAACTGCGGCCGCCAGCTTGGAGCCCCCTTCGTAATACGGATGATCCGGCACGAGTGAACTGCTGAACAGAATGGATAGGAGCAGCATGGTACCCACCAGCAGCTTAAACCATAAGGGTTCGCTCAGGAAATATTTAATCATGAATTTAATTCTTGAGATAGTCTGTAACTCCTTCCTGAAACGTATTTAACTATACTTACATTCGCGGGGAATAACAGATATCCTTCCATAAATTCAGGTATGAATATCCTTTTTCCCAAATGAAATATAGATGGCTGCCAAGGAAATGATCAGGACGATCAGCGGAATCAGCAGTACCTTAACAAAGCTTTGGGCCCCGGACAGCACAATATGCTGTGAATGGATAACATAGATGCCAGAGAACTTCATAATCTGTGTAGTTAAGGTATGGTCCGAAATCAGTCGCAGCCATGCGGAGGAAGTCTCCCGGAAATAACCGCTGAGCATAAAGTCGCCAAATACGACAAGGAAGGTCGCCACTACCGCAGATGCCGTTCTTTGTATCCAAAGACTTATCAGCATGATTAACGCGGCATAGGCAGCTAAATATAGGATATTCAATCCGAGAACACGAAGAGTCACCAGCAGCTCGGCACCCCAAGGGTGATCTCCAATACCGGAACCTGTCACCAGGGCTGCCGCCAAATACAATAGGTAGAACAATCCAAAGAATAAAAGCATCCACCAGACAATCAGCTTGAGCACAGTAAGATATTTGCCGGTGACATAGGTAAATCTGCTTTGGCCTCCTGCCAGAATCACTTTGACAGAACCAAATTCAAACCCTTCCGTGGTAAAAAAACAAACATAGACCGGAATAATAAAATATAACAACAGTGATAGCTGAGTCAAAATGGTTAAAGGTTCCACCGGGTTATTCATTTCATAACCGGACTTGCTCCCCGTCCAGAATGCCAATACTGTACTTGCCAGAACGAACAACAGGGAAATCCCCCGGAACAAAGTGTCCTGCCGCAAATAATAGGCCTCTGCCTGCAGAAAATTCTTCATTTTCTCATTCCCCTATCAGATCCATATAATAATGTTCGAGGTTCGTAAGCGACAGTTGGATTCCTTCAATAGGAATCCCCTGCTTGATGAAGATAGACATGAGCTGCTCCAAATCCGTTAGATCCTTGGAGATCATCAGCTCCCCTCTCTCTGTTGCCGCAATATCATGGATATGCAGTTCATGTTCCAGCACCTTTATCGCTGCTTCCGGTTCGCTTGTCTTGATGCAAATTTGTGATTCCGCAGAGCGCAGCAGCTCTTGAGCTGTGACCTCATGAATCAGCCGGCCTTTATGTATAAACCCGAATTTGGTGGCCAGCAGCTGCAGTTCACTTAACATATGGCTGGAGATAAGGATGGTCACTCCTTCTTCAGCAACAAGCCGGGTTAATATCCTTCTCATCTCTACAATACCGGCAGGGTCGAGACCGTTCGTTGGCTCATCCAGGATCATAAAAACCGGGTTATTCAACAGCGCGATAGCCAATCCGAGCCGCTGCCGCATCCCCAGAGAATAATCCGAGGTGTTTTTGGTTCCTACATGCGCCAGTCCTACCAGACGGAGCACGTTTCCAATTCGCCCGGTATCGGTAATTCCGTACAGCTTGCAATAAAATTGCAGATTCTGTTCCGCATTCATATGCGGATAAAGAGCCGGATGCTCAATTAACACCCCTAAGCGGGCCCTGGCCTTGGATAACTCCGTTGTCCCCAGCAGTTCCAGGGAACCCTGGGTCGGATAGACAAGTCCGCAGATGATTTTCATTAATGTACTTTTACCGGCACCATTCTCTCCGACAAAACCATAAATATCGCCTTGCTCAATCTGCATATTCAGACCATCCAGAGCCGCGACTCCGCCGTAATGCTTGGATATTCCGCTCGCTTTAAAGATTATTGATTTCATGTGCATCCTCCTTCAGCCTGTTTTTCTGAGTACAAAATAACACGGCAACAATGCAGGAACACACAGATGGTAAAAAACAAGTGCTTACCTGTAATTTTTACCCCTTCGGGATGGGTTTGGATGAGTTAAGATTAAGGGAGAGGAGAAAGGAGAATTTCTGATGATTGGCATCGCGATTTGTGATGATGATATAAAGAGCACAGAATACATAGAAAGTCTGATCCTAAACAGCCCCCTGTATAACCAAGAAAAGCTGATTATATCCATCTTCTATTCGGGAGAGAGTTTTACTAAAGCGGTGCAGCCCTCATGTCCTTTCGATCTGATATTTATGGACATCGAAATGAGCGGCATGAACGGGATTCAAGCAGGGCATGTTCTGCGGGAGGACTACGACAATGATCCTGTTCAACTAATCTATATTTCCTGCTATGAACAATATCATGTTCAGCTGTTTGAGGTCCGGCCATCCGGCTTCATTAAGAAGCCGATACAGAAGGAAGCTTTTGAACAGAAGCTGCAATCTGCCATACATAGAATACAACGACTGCGTACCCACCAGAAGCCAAGGCAGCTGATCATTCAGAAAAAAGGCGTCGAAGCTCTGATTCCCACCCGCAATATTATGTATTTGGCCAGTGACCGAAGGAAGATCATTCTGCACACTGTAGAGGAAACGACCGAATATTACAGCACACTCTCGGAGGAGGAAAACAAGCTGCCTGTGGAACAGTTTATTCGCATTCACCAGTCTTATCTCGTAAACTTCTGTTTTGTGAAACAGATCTCAGCCAGGAAAGTTATATTATGCAACGGTGAAGAATTGCCAGTCAGCGAGAAGCACAATGCAACGTTGCACAAAAAGTATTTTAATTTCAGGAGGAGTTTGCTTGAATCCGCTCATTCTTGAGGAGTTTTTTTATGCCCTTACACTTACGGTCCTTCCGTACATTATTCATTATTTTTACAGCCGCTGCTTCGGCAAACGTCTGGAATCGGGACCGGCTGTTTTTTTATTATATCTTGTTTATTATGTCATCGTTCTACTGCTGCACCTTAGTCCGCTGCCAGGGGCATGGCTGCTAGGATTGAATCTGGCTTGTATTGTGCTGCTGTCTTTTCTCTATCAAGGTACAGTACGGTGGCGTATAGGCGCCGCTTTATTTCTCACCTCACTTATTTTATTGTCAGATGTCCTCCTGGGTCCGGTGTATTCAACCGGCGGTTACATCCTCAATCTGTTCCTATCGAAATTTCTGATGTTTATATGGGTACAGGCGACCTTGCGAATTACCAAATCCTTTGGTGACGGCAGTCTGAATATGTGGTATTGGATCGGACTGTTCTGTCTCCCGTTCCTGACCCTGCTTGGAATGGTTCACCTGACGGCAAATTTGACCTTTCGCGAGAACCTGTCCTTTATTCCCGTAATTTCAGGTGTAATGCTATCCGTCAACTTCTTAATCGTACTTTTAGGTGATCGCGTAATGTCCTTGCAGGCCATTCAGTACAAGAATGACCTGCTTGAACAACAAAATGCCTATTACATCAACCAGTATCTGCTGAACCGTGAACGCCAGGAAGAGGCTTTCAAGTTTCGGCATGACTTCAAGCATATTTTGCTGGGACTTCGTACCAAATGGCATGCTGGAGAACTGGATTCCGGACTAAGTGAAGTGGACCAGCTTCTTGGTTCCATGGAGGGGCAGGATACAGAATCCTGCAACAGCGGCTGCCTTATTCTGGACTCGATCCTCAATTACAAATACATTACGGCTAAGAAGCTGGGTATTGCTTGGCATCTCGATATCCATATTCCGCCTAATCTTTCACTGAACGCCTCCAGGATTAGTATCATTCTGGGGAATACGCTGGATAATGCCATAGAAGCATGTTCTCATGCTGCAATCGACAAGCCCTATGTGAATGTGAAGGCTCACTACTGGAATGAAGCCTTGTTTATCCGGATAGAGAATCCCTACCAGCACAAGATAAGCACCAATCGTCTGGGGGAATTGAATTCTACCAAAACAGGGAAAGCCGTCCATGGCATTGGCCTCAAAAGTGTTAGAAAAACCATTGAGGAGTGCGGTGGACTTTTAGATTTTTCTTATGAGAATCAGGTTTTTCAAATCGAAATCTGCCTATTCAACCTCATAATCAGATCGTCTTGATAACGGCAACCTGCGAACTCCAGCTCCTCCTGCCTGTTTATCCCCGGCAAAAGATTCTCGGTAACGATATTGCCTGTGGCGTCCAGATACGAATCCACAGGTACACTGTTATGGAATAGACAGATTTCATCCGTCCAGCCTGCCCCGGAGATCCGCAGCGCGGTCGCCTCATTAGCGGAAAGTTCGCGGCTTTGGGTGCGGACCGGTAGCCGCTGGAGCTGAATCTCCGGCCGCTTGGCTCCATAGGGAACAATCAAGGTCTCGCACACTGCCTTCCCGGTTCTTAACATCGTACGTTTCACCACCGGGTTCACATGGTATTTCCCCAGCCTGGAATCCAGCCCGGATTCCAATACAATCTGATCGTCATCTGTATCCTGGTCAGGGAACATCACCAGCACATTGCTGTCCGGATGATGGGTATGAACGCGCTGTCCCCCTTCAGCCATAACAGCTTCTCCAATCGGCAAATGAAAATATTGCTCATAGGTATGCTGCTCCTTGGCCTCCAGAATATCTACAATAAGCCAATACCGGTTCTTCACGACAATGACCTTACGGGAATGAATGACCGGATCATCGTAACGGGTATAGCCGTAATGACTGGCGAACCAATAGTCATAGGTGTCTTCGTGCCGCACATCCCATATTTTAGTGGGCGCAGTCGGCGTTGTGCTCCAATGCAGGCTCCTTACATGCTGGTCCTGCCCGTCGACGACTAGGGTATTATGCGCCCGCGTGGATACGGCATATTTGCGTTCCTTGTTCCATTCGAACAAGCCCATGCCGGTGTCCACCAGCAGCTCACGCCCTCCCGCAAACAGGATCAGACTCAGACTGTCGGCGTGTGCGTGCCCGCCGATGCCCACACCTGCACGCATTGCTGCATACATCGCATCCTGCTCCCAGCTCTGCCGGGAGAACAGATAACCACCGGCCAGGAAGCTGGCGGATGTTGCAGCCGGGGGTTCTGCCTGCAGCTGATCATAACGCCGGGCGGCTTCAGGACCCAGCCGCCAGAGCAAAGCAAACGGAAGCTGGGCATGGCCCAAATATTTAAAGTCGCCCCGCCCGTAGAGAAGTGCGCCCAGACTCATCGTGTTGCGCAGCTCATTCGCCATTTGCGGGTGCACATCGGAGTCACCAAATCTGGGCAGCAGCCCGTCAGGAGTCAGGGAGTGCATCAGCACTTCATACATTTTCTCCAATACCCCGCTGTATTCCGGGGCTTCAATACCCATCCGCTGCAGAAGCGGCACCAGTTCAAACAGGTCCCGCATCACCACATGATGATAGTTGGGACTGCCCTCAATCTGCACACCGTCGGCATAGACATTCTGCCGGACATACCCCGGCATTTCCCGGAGCGCGTAAGCCAGCCATTCCTCTGCTGCTTTAAGTTCCGGCAGCAACAGGGCGACCTGAATCAGGCCTCGCATTTGCATACACACATGATTGCCATGCGGAGCATGATAACGCCGCACATATTCCCCATGCTCCTGGAAGGATTTGATCATCATCATCTTCACTTCGGGAGTGAAAGCTGCCGATCTGTAGAAGGTGATAAAGGCTTCCGGCAACATGAACAGGCGTACCCTACTGATAACGGGTCCCAGGTACAGTGTTCCCCCCGGAACGTTCCGTCCACCGGCACCGGATTATCCAGGATGAAATCCTCCATCATATGATTAAAACAGGCGGCGTATTTCTCATCCCCGGTCAAGGTGTAGGCCCTCGACAGCCGCTTCACATAAGTGAACCTTGTCAGATGCAGCTGATATTGCGAGCTGTCGTACAGCCAGCTGTTCCAGTTGTATTTCCCGTCAGGGAGATAGACCCTTTTGTCTTTGAAAATCGGTAAATCGCCTTGGGTGATCCGGTCAGCCTCCGCAATATCCTGCAGCGCTTCCGCATCCCAGGCATACCGGCTGCGGGCCTCCTGCATCAGCCGGGGAACATCATTGATATCGAAATAATAACGTTTCACCTGTGCCGAATCCATATGCTGCAAGTAAACGTTCCGCGCCCCCTGCACATCCCCGGTGTCCAGAAGCAGCCGTACCTGCTCAAGCCCGGGTTGTCCCAGCTCCAGCACTTCGCGGAGAAACACCTCATCGGTCGGCAGCGGTTTGGTATATTTAGGATCGTTCCTTAACTCTTTGTATCCCTTAAGTTTCATTGTCATCACCTTTATCCCTCAGCGGCGGCTGCCGCTTTATTCTTTGATCGAACCCAGCATGGCGCCTTTGGCAAAATATTTCTGCAGAAACGGGTACACAATGACAATCGGCAGCATCGCGAGCAGGATCGCCGCATTCTGCACATTTGGACCCAGATTGGCGGCCAGCTGCGCGTCGAGTGCAGCGTCCGCGGAAATATTGGAAGCACTGATCGCTACCATCTGCCGCAGCAGCGGCTGTATCGGCCAGCGGTTCGTATCGTTCAGGTAAATCACGGCAGAGAAGAACTCATTCCAGAACTGAACCATAAAAAACAGGGTGAAGGTGGCGATAATCGGCTTCGAGAGCGGAATGACGACGGAGAACAGAATACGGAATTCACCCGCACCGTCGATTCTGGCCGCTTCATCCAGGCTCGGCGGCAAGCTCTGGAAGAAGGAACGGATGACCATCACGTTCCAGGCACTGGTTGCTGCCGGGAGAATAATCGCCGCATAGGTATCGATCAGACCGAGATTTTTAACCACCAGATAGCTTGGAATCATCCCGCCGTGAAAAATCATCGTAAAAAAGATCAGCAGCAAAACAGCTCTTCTGCCGGGAATCCCTTTTTTGGACAACGCGTAGGCCAGCATGATGGACACAACCAAGCTAAGCAAGGTACCCAGGACGGTGATGATAACTGAATTTTTGAGCGAGGTCAGGAAGGTCTGGGCATTCAGCAAATAATTGTAGGCATCCAGCGTCCAGTGCTTCGGCCACAGAATGAGATTGCCGGCCATCGAATCACCCGGAGGACTGAAGGATACCGCTATAATATATAGAAAAGGTACAATTACCGTAAGACTGATTAAACAGATTATCGCGGCAATCAAGCCGTCGAACCAGGTTATTTTTGCTTTCATACTGTCTCCACTCCTCTAGAATATGCCTTCTTCACCCAGCAGCCGGGCCGCATAATTGGCGCTTACTACCAGAATCAGACTGACTATCGATTTGAACATGCCGACCGTGATCGCGAAGCTGTAGTTGAACTGCTCCAGACCGATATGGTAGACAAACAAGTCGAATACATTGGACACATCCAGATTCAGTCCGTTGGACATCAGGAAAATCTGCATGAAATTTGAATCCAGCGAAGAGCCCAGTCTGAGCAAAAGCAATACTACAATGGTGCTTTTGATGCCGGGCAGGGTAATATTCCATATATTTTGAAGACGGTTGGCACCGTCCACTTTGGCGGCTTCGTACAGTTCCGGGTTGATTCCCGCCAAGGCGGCTAGAAAGATAATGGTGCCCCAGCCTGCGTCTTTCCAGATGGATTGCAGGATGACCAGCGGCCTGAACCATTCATTGCTGACGAGAAAGTTCGCCCCGCCGCCAAACCACTGTTCCAGGTAGTGATTGATCACACCCGAAGGCCCGAAAAAGGAAATGGTGATCCCATAGATAACCACCCAGGACAAGAAATGGGGCAAATATACGATGGTTTGCGAGAAACGTTTGAACGTCAACATGCGGATTTCATTAAGCATAATTGCGAGCAGTACCGTAAAGGGAAAATACACCCCAAGGTTGAGAAAGCTGATGATCAGCGTGTTTTTAAGCAAAATGACAAAGTCCGAGGTGCTGAAAAAATCCCTGAAATTCGTCAGACCCACCCAAGGGCTGTCCACAATCCCTTTGAAAGGGCTGTAGTCCTTGAAGGCCAGTACCAGTCCCGACATCGGCACGTAATGGAATACAAGAAAGTAGATAATACCCGGCGCTGCCAATACATAAAAGGGCCACAACTGCTTGAACCGGTTGAGACGTTGCGTTTTTTGCATAGTTTTGCCCTCCCTCCCCTTATTTCTATAATGGAAACCTCCGGCTGCCCATCCGGACAACCGGTGCATCCAATCCTGTTCCGGTACGAATCCTATTTATGCTCGGCCTGATATTGCTCCAGCAGCTCTTGAGTGATTGTGGCTCCCGTCCCGTTGCTCCAGGCATCGATTTCAGCCTGCACATTGTCCCAGGTTCCTTCACCCAACACATATTTGGTCATCACGGCATTCATCTTTTTGTAGCTGTCCGGATTTTTGCTGGCCGTTTCCGAACTAAATGGAAGGAACGGATTCTCAATTCCAAATTTGCTGATCGTGTCCAAAGACTCCTTTTGCTTCTTCAGAATTTCCTGATCTTTGGACGTTGCATAGACGTAAGGGTCTACCCGGTTCTCCAATACAAAAGCGCTGGGTTTATCCAGGTCGTATTGCTTAAGCTGCTCTTCTGTCTGCACAGCGACTCCATCCTTGAACTCACTGGCATGTACACCGATGACACCTGCTTTGGAGAAGGCTACGTTCTCCTCGGACGCTGTGAAATCGAGGAAATCCACGATCTGCTGAACCTTCTCCTCAGGCACCGAACTTGGAATCGCCCATAAGCCGTAGTAGCCGCCGATAACAGCAACCCCCTTGTCACCAGCCGGGCCTTCCAGCAGATCAATGATGGCGATTTCTGCATTCGGATCGGCCTGGCGCAGCTTGATCAGATTGCCTTCTCCAATATCACTGGCATTGCCCGAGAATACGCCGGCAACCCCGGCCAGGAATTTACTGCGGGCCTGCTGCTGATTCTTAAGTACAGGCGCATCCTTGTCGATCAGACCTTTGCTCCAGGAATCCTTCATCCAATCCAGGAAAGTCTTATATTCCGGGGTCTGAAAATCCCGTACCGGCGTATCGTTATCCAGCTTCCATGTATTCGGAATCCCAAAGGAGAACTGAATAGGGAGCACTCCCGCAAAAGGTCCTGGGCCCCCTGCTCCATCTACACCGAACACCGTGAGCGGAATCGTTTTGCCGCCACCTGCCGGATCGTTTTCCTTGAAAACCGTCAGAGCTTTGGTCAACTCATCCAAGGTCTTCGGGACTTCGAGATTATATTTATCCAGCCAGTCTTTGCGGATCAGCATGCTGGCTTCGCCGCCCCCGTACAATCCCCGTGGCCGCGGGATGCCGTACACTTTTCCGTCGATTTTAATGTTATTCCAAACTGCATCCTCGATCATTTTGATATTTTTGGTTTTTTCGAGATAAGGGGTCAGGTCGTAGAAAGCGCCCATGCGGACCAGGTTGCTGAATTTATCATCTTTCCCGCCGTCCATCAGCAGCAAATCGTATGAATCTCCGGCAGAGACTGCAACCGACAGCTTATCCGCATAGGCTTCCGAAGGAACAAAGGTTACATTCAGATCCACGTTTCCACGTTTCTCCAAATCCTCCAGCGCCTTGTTGTTGTCCGTGGCCGGCGGATTGCCGAACAGAATGGTCATCGCCTTAATCTGGGCAGCCTCTGCTTTGCCTGGCGCTTGATCCGTGCCTGATGGTTTGCCGGCGGCATCCCCTCCTTCATTCCCAACTCCCGAATTGCCGCCGGAGCAGCCGGCGAGTGCAGTAGCCAACAACACAGCAGTTATTGCAGACATCAGCTTGCGTTTGGATTTCATCATGTATCCCCCATTTTTCATTTGTTGTTCAGCGTTGTTTCCTGTGTACACTTCGGATTATAGGATACGCTTACATTTGTGAACATGCCGATTTCAAGCCAAAGTGTAACCATTTTTCAGATTCACGCAAATCTCTGTATCCTTCCTACAGGGGTCATACTATAATCAAATATAGAAATCTACTAATGGAAGTGTTGCTTATGCTATCCCCATTTATTAACTTTTTGACCCGGAGCTTCTACACCAAGATGATTCTCGTCATGCTCGCCATATCCATTATTCCTTTAATTGTACTCTCTTTTATTTCTGTAAGCGTATCCAGTACTACGGTCGAATCCCAGGTGAACCGGCTGAATGCCCAGTTGGTGAATCAGGTCTCCGACCGCATCGAGCTGACGATGTCGCGTTTCCGGGAATTAAGTGAACAATACTCGCGGATGTCCTCCATTCAGAATGCGCTGGTTTCTCCGTCGGCACTTTACTTTGAAGAGGTTGTCCGCAAAAAGGATCTCATCTCCGTACTCAGCACGGCTTCGGCGATCATCGGCAATGTGGAGGGGCTGCAGGTGTATTCTGCCGTTACAGGAGAAGTCCTGTCCTCGGATGCCGCCCCGGCTACCCTGGACAGTTCACCTTGCAAACCTCTGATCGAGTTTTATTTAGCTTCAGGTAAACCGGGCCTTTTTCTGGACAAACATTCCTTGCCCGATCTGGATATTCTGGATGAGTCGACTTATTATATCTCCCGGATCCCGTTTTTCCAATATGATGAGCTTAAAGGGATTCTGCTGATCTCCATGAACAATGAAGAGTATCTGCGCCAGATTCAGAATATCCAGCTCGGCTCCGAGGGGTCGATCTCTTTGGTGACCGATGACGGACATACTATTGCCACTACCAGCAAATTGACAGGCAGTGAAGACAACAAACGCATCGGTCATATTATGCAATATTGGAAAGAGCTTGGACAGCCGGGTCAATTCCGTATGGACGCTTCAATTATTTCCATCAAGCAGAACACGACTTTTGACCAGTGGGTTGTGATCTCGGAGATTCCTTCCAAGGAACTTAATCAAAGTACGGTCATTCTCCGCCGGACCATGATGTATGCACTGGCTTCGCTTGTATTTCTGGGCGCGTGTCGGTTGTTGGCTTCGGGTACCGCCTGTATCGTCCGCTGCAGGCGGTCAAACGCCAGGTTGATGCCATTAAAAAAGGCCGCTTTGAGGCCCGGGTCACCCATTTTGCCAATAATGAGATCGGCGATCTGGGCCGGATGCTGAATACTATGGCTGTGCGGATTCAGGATCTGCTGGCCGATCTGCATGAATCGGAGGATCTGAAGCGCAGACTGGAAATCCGCGCGCTGCAATCGCAGATCAACCCTCACTTCATGTACAATACGCTGAATACCATTCGCATGTTTGCCATGATGAAGGATTATGATCAGATCAATTCACTGATGGGGCGTCTTGTATCTCTGCTGCGTTATTCGATGGAGAATTACGAACAGACGGTTACCCTCCAGCAGGAGCTCGACTATCTGGAGGACTATGTTGGACTGCTCAATATGCGGTATAAATATCAGATCGCACTGCAGGTGGAGACCGAAGAACCGCTGCAGCGGCTGCAGATCCCCAAGCTTAGTCTCCAGCCGCTAATTGAGAATGCCGTGTTCCACGGTATTCTTCCGGCCAAAACGCCCGATGGTCTCATCACTATCCGGGTCTACACAGACCCGGAACAGAACAAAATGATGATGGAAATCAGGGACAACGGAATTGGGATGGAGCAAGCAGAGCTGGAGAAACTGAGAATCCACCTGCTGCGCGAGGAAATCAGTGAAAATATCGGGATGCAAAATGTCTGGATGCGGATGCGGCTTATGTTCGGTAAAACCACCCAGCTTATGTTAAGCAGTGAACCCGGCGGGGGCATGAACATCCGCTTTATCATTGAAATGGACTCGGTGCGTGTAAAGGAGGAGCCTTATGAATAACTATAAAGTCATACTGGTCGAGGACGAATACCCGGCCAGAACTGTATTTCGGGGGATGATCGGGCAACGCGGCGATCTGTTCACCTTGTGCGGGGAAGCGGAAGATGGACAAGAGGGCCTGGAGCTGTTTCTCAAGTTCAAACCCGAGCTGATTGTGACGGATATTACCATGCCCGGAATGAACGGCCTGGAGATGTTGCGCCAGATTGAGCACAGCGGTCTGCCCCAGCCGCAGATTATTATTCTGACTTGCCACCAGGATTTTCATTATGCCCAGCAGGCCATCCAGCTGAAAGCCGCCTCCTATCTGATCAAGGATGACTGTCTTTCCGACCCGGAGCTGCTGACAAGAACACTGGAGGAGCTCAGCCATAAGGTGGTCTCCCTGGACCAGTCTAGGGAGAAGCAGCTGCTGCTGGAACAGAAGGTCCGCTCAAGCGAAATTGAAATTGAGCAGAGTTTGTTTCTGGACATGCTGCGCTCCCCTGCTGCCGGCTCGAAATGGCTGTTAAGTCTGGAGGAAGCGCATATTCCCGTGCGCAGCGGCCGCTTCAGAGCGCTGCTGCTGGAGCTGGACCGCAGCTCCTTGCGGTTCTCCATGGATCAGCTGGAGGAACTGAAGCTTTGGCAGTTTGCCGGTGTGAATGTTCTGAAGGAGCTGCTCGACCTCCAGGGTGCGAATAAGGTAATCACACTGGACAAAGGCCGTTTCTTCGCGGTATATGTGGACGACTCCCGGCAGGAGGACTCCAGGCGGATTGACCTGCTGGTGCAGAGCTTTGCGGCCAACCTCAAAATGGGAGTCCTGGCTTTGGAGTACGTCTTTCATCCAGGCACGGACAGCCCTACCGAAGCGATCAAACATCTGGCTACCGCTTCCTATCCATTCTTCTACCATTCCAATCAGACCCTTAGGGACCGGCACTGGGAGAAACTGCTCCGTTTCAGCAGTATTCCCGAGCATCTAAGCCGCTTCTGGGCCAAAGTTCTCAAGGCTGCCTTCCTGGAGCCTGGTATGGGCAGCTCAGCGTTACCGGATCGGGAACGCAGTTCCTTGTATCAACAAGCGGCCGAGCAGCGCTGGGAACCGGAACAGATCAAATCGTTATACCTGAGAGTGTTCCTGGAACTTAGCCATTTCATCGCAGATACAGATGGCGGAACGGATCTGGAGGCGTCTTTTCGCAAAAAGCTGGAGATCTGCCAGACCTTCCACGCCGTACATGATACGGCCTTGTCCTACTTCCGCAAGCTTCGCCAGCTCCATGGGGAAGGAACGAAGCTGGATGCTTCCATCACAAAAATTGTGCAGCGGATACATGAGGAACTGAACTATCCTTATAAACTGGAAGAGCTGGCGGCCTCTATTAACTACAGCGTTCCTTATTTCAGCAGCATGTTCAAGCGAACAGTCGGGGAGAGCTTTATTCAATATCTGACCCGGCAGCGGATTGAAAAAGCGAAGCTGCTGCTGTTGACCACGGATCAGAAGACCTTTGAGATTGCCGAAGCCATCGGCTTTGCGAACTATCGTTCCTTTAACCGCATATTCAAAAAAGAAACCGGAGTAACTCCCTCCGATTTCAGGCGTATGGGAGCAGCTCCCGAGCAAGTCTAAATATTCACATTATAATTCAATTGCAGCTCATCCCCGGGCAAACCTCTGATCCCCCAGCTTGCTGTGGGCGTCTCAAAGATGGTGATTTCCAGATCCTCCGGGGAGATTCCCACTCCATCCCGGATACGCTCAAAGAGCAGCCGGATCAATTCTTTCTTAGAAGCGGTGGATCGTCCTTCAAAAATGCTGATTTCCAGGATCGTATACGCCGCTGTCCGCCCTGGAGCGTAATAGAAATCCTCCTGCTCCATGGGGAAAAACCGATGGAATTTCTTATCTGCAGGATACTTGAAAGCCTCTACTATGCAGGAATGAATAATATCGGACAACTTATGCTGGATAGGCTTCAAATGTTCCCTTATCCCGTAAATTTTGACTTGAGCCATGTTTCCCATCTCCTCCTAAAACCGATTTAACTACCTATATGCGGGTACAAATACGCAGCTGATTGCCATCCGGGTCGGTCACGTTCATCATCCGCAAGCCTTCAATTTGCTCATCAGGCGGCTCGATAGGTCCAATTAAGGGATTGCTCATGAACTCGCTGTACCATTCATCTACATTGGGAACGAACAAGTGAATGAGCCCCCCAACCTGGCAATCCCCGGTATGCTCCGTTAAATAGAGGGTCATTTCATCCCTTGTCAATTGGGCAAAGACCGGAAAATCCGGCTCAAACTGATGTTCCCAGTCGACCTTAAAACCCAGTCCTTGTACATAAAACTCCTTGCTGACGGAATAGTTCGTAATACGAAACGCAGGAATGATATTTTGCATAGTGTTCATCCTCCTCTATTGGACATTTAACTACAACATAACATTTTTACAGGCAAATTTGAAAAAAAGGTTACGCTCACAAAATGACCAGATCAAAGGTGCTGTGTGCCGATTTACCGCAGTCAAATGGGCCAGCGAACTTTCGGCGGATTTTGGGCTTGGAACGGTCTGTGCTGAAACACCGCTCGCTCGAATGTATTTAGTGCAGCACAATCGCTCCCGGAGCGTTAAAAAATCCATTCTGATGTATTTCGTACAGGGAAAATCCAGTAATCAAGCGTTTCCCAGCCCTTTCTGCTATTCCTGATGCAGTTAATGCAGTTAAATCGAAAAAAAGCCGGATGGACTCGCAGCCTGATGTACAAAGTGCAGTGAAAAGACTCCTTCTCTAATCCGAGCTTCATTGATCCCCTTATTGGCGGGAACGTGCTCATCATCTTTGCTTCGGCTCTGAAAGTAGCGGTACATGCAGTAAAGTGAATAGCAAAACAAGGATTCTCCCCTAACGGGTGAATCCCTGTTTTGTCTTCTGGTTCACTGATCACCCGTGGACTGCCAGTTCATCCAGCCGGACGAATTGCAGGTCCCTGGATTGCAGCTGACCCAGCACCTCCTCCAGCGCTTCCAGCATAAAATAGGGCGCATTCCGGTCAGCACCGGGCGCTTCACCGCTGTCATGAAGCACAACTACAGTGCCATCTGTAATTTGGCTTAAGAGTGTTGAACGCAGTTTGGTCCGGCAGACCCTGCTGCTCCAGTCTCCGGCGATTAACGACCATAACGCGATCCGGTAGGGCTTGCGGAGGAAGAAATCAAAGATATTGATTAAGCCCCAGGGCGGACGGTAGTAGCTCGGGCGTATTCCAATGATGGATTCAATAATATCCGCTGAACGCTCCAAATGCTCACGCCGAATGGTCCCTGGCAGCATCAGCCAGTTGGAGATATGCTCATAGTTATGAATGCCGATCTGATGCCCTTCCCGGTGCATCCTGCGGATTAACTCCGGGTACTGCTCTGCTTGGGAGCCAAGTACAAAAAAGGTAGCTTTCACTTGATGCTGCTTCAAAAGATCCAGCAGCCTGGGTGTATATTGCGGATGTGGCCCATCATCAAAAGTGAACGCTGCCCGGTGCTTCGTGTGTCCCTTGCGAAGAACCCCCCAGCCGATCATTCTTGTCAGTATACTTGGGATAAACATATACAAAGTGGCGAGGCCTAACCCCGCCCCTGCCAAATAAGCAAGTATCATATTCCTCCGCCACCCCTTAACAAGGCAGATTCGCTGCGGGAGCGAAGCGGTTCCTCAGTGAAGTCCGCGAGTGGATCAGCAGCATCGGCACCAGCTTGTCAGTCCTCCGGCCGATCCGTTCTCTTCCGTCCGGATGCATGGCGGACAGCAGCAAACGAAGATAAAGGGTTGTGATATGTTCAAACAGACCGGGCTTCATCTGCCGTTGTTCAAATCCCAGTCCGTGTATCAACCCCCGGTGGAGCAGTGTAATCCCCATCAAAGCCTTGACGTCCCTGAATTCGGCTTGCGATTCAAAAGCAACATTAATTTGCTTCATCGATTGCCGCAGCAGCCGGGCTGTCTGGAGTGCAGCCCGGTCCGCACCTTCGGATTGAATCAGCTTGAGGATGGTCCCATTGTCCAGGTGAATCTCCCCCACCCATTCCCCTTTATGGATAACTGTCGCATCCTCACAGATTATGGCCTCTCCCCGGTGTTTTTTTAGCATCACCGTACATATGCCAAATCGCGCCGTGTGCGATCCACGAAAGTGGGACAACAGGGCAAATGCTTTTTCCCACAGCATCCAGACAGACTGGATCGTACTTTTGCGTATTTTGAAGCCCATAACATTCACCTTTCTCTACAACGGTAATTGTCTTTCTATTCCCATTGTATCCAGTGAAGTTTTCTTTTTTCTTATCTGTATCTTACAAAAATCTTAAGCTATATTGCCTCCCTTTGCTAAAATCCCATCTTGAACAGCCATGCAGCAAGCTTTTCCTCCCGCTCTTTAGAGTCATCTTCAGTGCTGTTATATTTACCCAGCCGATGCTCACCTGCTATACTGCCGTCGAGCATATATAAGACACGTTCGGCCTTCGCCGCAACCTTCGTATCGTGGGTGGCCATTAGAATAGTGGTGCCTGAAAGGTTGATCTCCGCCAGGATATCCATGATTTCGCCGGCTGACTTTGAGTTCAGCGCACCGGTCGGCTCATCCCCGAACAGGATATCCGGTTCATTGATCAAAGCCCGGCAGATGGCTGCACGCTGCAGCTGGCCACCCGACACCTGTGTAATGTCACGCTCGGCCAGGGCGGAAATACCGGATTTCCTCATTAACTCAGCTGCTCTATGATTAATGGCGCTGCGGCTGCTGTTGTTTGCCTGGTAAGCGGACAAAATGATGTTATCCCGGATGTTCAGATTCTTGAGCAAATGCATTTGCTGAAAAATAAATCCCATCTTGTTCAGACGTAGTCCCGCTAATTCATTCTCGGAAAGACCTGCAAGCTCCTGTCCATTAAAAACAACGCTCCCCGCTGTCATTTCGTCCATCCCGCTGACCGTATAGAGCAGTGTGGATTTGCCAGAACCCGATGGACCCATCAGGGCAACGAATTCCCCCGGCCAGATCTGCAGGTCTATTTCTTTCAGCACCGGCTGCCGAAGATTCTGGCCTGTCACATAATCCTTGCTTAAGCCCTTCGTCTCCAAGATAAACATGATCTCTCCCCCTATGCAACAATTTGTTTCGTTATACTGGATGTTCCCCTCGACCGGCTGCTCACCAAAGTGGTAACCGTCACCACCAGCAGCAAAACTGCCGGAAGAAGCAGATAGGCCGCTGCCGGATTGACCACCAGCTGAATTCTGGAAGCCCCCATAAACGAACCCAGCAGCCCGACCAGACTTTGCCCGATTGTGCCTGAGGCCAAGATTCCAAAGAGAATGCCTGTCACTGAGATCAGCAGCAATCTTACCAAATACTGCATGCGGATATCCTGCCGTGTGAAGCCCAGACTGCGCATAATAGCCATTTGCGGGGAATCCTTGGCCAGCTGCATTTTCAGGAACAAAGAGGTTATCAAGATAGAAATCGATAAGCCAATCCCTGCCGCCAGCAGGGTAACCAGCTTGAGCTGGCTAATGGTATTGCCCAGAGTCTGGGAGAGATAGCTTTGCAGATGAGTAATTTTAGCCGGGTAAAAGGCTTCGGCATACTGGTCCATTTTCGCCTGAACCGAAACCCCGGGCAACACATCCAGCGCCACGACATACCAGAGCACACTGTTAGGATCATGGGGCAGCTGCGCCTTGGCTGTCCTGCCTCCGTTGGTGATATCCTGATAGATCCCGCTGACCTTCATTTCCTTTTCGGCTCCACCCACCAGGAGGACCAGCGTGTCCCCGACCTTTTTATCCAGTTCGCTTGCATTCAGATCTGAAAGCGCGAGTTCATTGTTATTGCCAGGAGCCGCTCCGCTTATATAGGACAATGGAAAGATCGAGAAATCCCCACTCTCCACGTTAAGATTCTCCCACACACCATCGCCGCCGAGCACCTTAAAACGTGAAGTAATCAGCGGTGAATACCGCTTGATCTCCGGGTCATTGTCAATGGCAGCAGTCAAACGTTCAAACCGTTGCTCAGTATCCTTCGACTGCTGTAAATCAATACGAATATCACTTTGGCCTACCCCCATGTACGCAACGAAACCGGGAGACTGCAGCGTATTCAACAAATTTACCGGCACAATGATGATAAATACACAAATGACATAGACGAACAACAGCAGTGTGAACGTGGAAATCCGTGCCATCAGATCCTTTAGTCCAAGAAAGGTATTTACCTTCATATATTTGCGCTTGTCGAGCTTTAACCAGCGGGCACCTGAACGCTTCTCATGAACTGTTCCTGAACGCAGAGCTTCCACTGCCGATATACGGCTCAACCTTCTCAGAATCATCCGGCAGAACAGTATAACCATTCCAAAGATCAGACACACCGCCAGAACGGGTACAGTATGCTTAAGCCAGCTGTTCGGAGCAGCTCCCAGATACAGACTGATGTTGGCTGTAAATAACCGCATCACAGCAAGTGAGATGAAATAGCCGCCAAGCGATGACAGTGCTGCTATAACGGTGTATTTGGCCAAATAAATCCGTTTGATCTCCTGCTGCGGGATGCCGATCGCTTTCATGACACCAATCTCTCTGTAATCCTCCTCCATAGTGGCAATCATCGTAAATCGCAGACATAACACGGCAATCAGCATCAGCAGAAAGCTTACCAGTATAATGACGATTGCGATAATTCCGTCGGTCAGGGCATTTAGTGTCTTGAATAAAGAATAATCAATCGCGGGCCCTTTATTCGGCATGTCCGAAGCTTGATAGGCATTGCTGAATTCACTAAGCTTGCTCAGATCGGTAAGCTGAAATTCAAGCAGATATTCGATCTCGCCGAGGTTTCCCTGAAGTCTTCTGAAATCAGCATCGTTCACCACAAAACGTTTGGAGCTGACAATGGACGGATTCATTTGCACATCACGCACAAAATGGGCAATGGTAAATTCCTGCTCAAAGGTCCCGCTTGCAATACGGACGGGATCACCAATCTTCAGATTGTGCTGCTGCATGTAATAGATAGGAACCGCAATTTCTCCCGCAGCTACCTGGATGACCTGATTATCGAGATTCAGGAGCAAATCAAAAGAAGGGTTCTGTCTTACAAAGCCGATGTCCATTACGCTGTTCTCTTCCGATTGTCCGCTCGGACCAAGGAATATATGTGAGCCGTCAATCCCGAGCATTTCCACCGTCTGCTGGTCCGCTATCAGTGGTTGCTCCGATACAAAGCGCTGAACAGTGTCCCTGTCAAGCGGTCCGGCATGCATCTGCACGTAATGGGGGGCTTTGGATTGGGCCAGCAGATGATTCAAGGAGCCGGACAGCTCCATAATCATGTGGGAAGCTGCGGCCATAAGCAGGGCTGACAGCAATATAAATACAAACAGCACCAGAGTGATGATCTTATTTCTTTGAAAATCGCGTTTTACAATTTGCAGCAGCATGAATTTGCCTCTCCTCCCGTTCTTAACTTAGAAACTGCCGTTATTCCAGAACCCGGATGGATCTGATGCGGGGAATGACGATGGCAAGCATGCCAATCAGCAAGCCGGAGACGATAAATAATAAACCAATTCCCCGGCCCTCGCCAATCCCAACCACTCTCCCTACTGTAGCAGCCAATAGTCCGCCCTCCCGCAGCAGCGGGTTAAAGACTTGATCCGCCAAAATACCGGAGAGCGCGTACGCAGCCACATAACCAAGCTGTGATAAGATGCCAATCATGCCCCACACCCTGCCTTGGGTCTCATTGGCAATATTCTTGCGGATCATAACGTCAGCGGTGGTATTTATAAAGGGGAGAGCCGCAAAAAAGCAAAAGCCTGCCAAGGTGATGAAGTAAATATTGGTGCTCAAACCGGTCAGAGAAAAGCAGATGCCGGCAAAACCCAGGCTGATAGCCAATACGCTGGTAAATTTGCCGCCGATGCTGAAAATACCGATAACCAAACTCCCGATGAGCATCCCTGCAGCGCTTATGGACATGATCGTCCCCAGCGTCCGGGAATCTGTCAAGGGAAGCAGCATCGGTGTAAACAAGGTCTGGAGAAAGCCCATATAAAAGGTAACCACGGACAGAATGAGAGTGAGGTGCAGAACCCCTTTCGCCGAGACCAGAGCCTCCCAGCCTTCCTTCAAGTCATGAATCAATGATTGCCGAGCCTTTGCTTTATGTATAATCTGCATCTTCCTTTTGACAGCAAACACGGTAAGCAATGTAACAAAAAAAGTAGAAATATCAATGATCAGAATACTCTGGATGTCCATAAATCCCAGCAGGATGCCGGCGATGACCGGGGAGAGAAGGTATTTGGAGGAGGAGGCCAGCTGAACCAGGCCACTGGCCTTGGCGAACTGCTCTTCTGTCAATAAATCCGTTATCGTAGCCTTATAAGCAGGTTCGAGCAGTGAGACAAATACCGAGCTGAACATAACCCCCAGACAGATCTGCCACAGGGCAGGCTCACCCGTCAGCACAGCCATCAGGATAAACACAAGACCACAAGCCGAGAACAGGTCGCCGATCATCATCAGCAGCCGCCGGTCAAAGCGGTCTGCCAATACGCCGCCCAGAGGACTAAGCAGTATAGAAGGGAGAAATGCACATAAGGTTACCAGTGCAACACTGGCCGCCGTCTGTGTCATTTGATAGACATAGATGCCAAGCGCAAAAGCCGTCAGGCCGCTGCCTATGCTGGATATCCACTCCCCTGTCCACAACACCAGGAATTTCCCAAAGGATTTATGGCTCAATCTCTCCTCTCGCCTCCTTCATCCTGGGGCAGCTGTGCAAACATTTGGGTGACATAAGAGAAGCTGCCCTTCTTGGCCCCCAGCGTAGTCTCCATAATGTAGATGAAGGCCTGGATCTTCTGCATCATTTCCTCGGGTGTCCAATGAAACAACCCCTCATCAAACAAGAACTGGGAGGAAATCAACAGAAACTCAATCGATTCCTGCGGATATGGGGTATGGAAGAGCTGCTCCTCAACTCCCTGTTTAATTACGCCGGTCAATACAGGAGTCAGCTGCAAAATGGTCTCCGTCAAACTTTTCTGGTGCAGCTGGGCATTGTCGGCCTCGTGGAACTGCTCGATCAGGTGACTTTTTCTGCCAGCAGCATCCGGCTTTTGCGCCATCACGATCCGCAGCAGCTTCTCATGCACAGTAAGCTTCGGGTCCATGGCAATCTGCTTGGCAGCGGCGACACCAGCCTCGATAATCCGTTGCACAACGGCATCCATTACCTCCTCCTTGGATTTGAAATAATAATAGAAGGTGCCTTTGGCAATTCCGATGGCCTGCAGCATATCGTTTATGGTTGTTTTGGTATAACCTTTACTGAAAAAAAGCAATTCTGCCGTATCTAAAATTTCATTTCGGCGTTCTTCGGGTTCTTTGGATACTCTCATCGTAACTGCCTCCACATTTATAGACTGACCGTCGGTCTACTAATATTATAGTTCAAACACTTAGGATGTCAATCACTGATTACCCGGTCAAAAGACTAAACGTGTTAGTTACAGAAGAAGCCCCTGCAGAATCACTCTGCAGGGACTTCTATAAAAGAAAAATATATAAGACTATTGCTAATTATGCACTTCATCTCTGGATGGGGCTTCGCCCAGCATCTGCTTAAGCAGCTTTTTCATCATGACGGCCCCCTTTACCTTCTCGGGAAGACAAGGAGAAACCACAATTTCATACTCGCCTTCGCGGATAACCGACTTCAGCTCCTCCACGGTTACACAGGCTGTGCGCAGACGGTTGACGACACTGCCATACTGCAGACATTGATGGCTGTCACTTCCGCCGATAACAGGAAGCCCAAGGTTCTCGGCAAAGGGCATGATAAGCTGCCGGTAAACAGATTCGCCCTGGCTGTAAATATCCTTGGCGTTGAGATCCAGCGCGTCCAGGCGACGCAGCAATATTGGGTCCAGATGATGCAGAGGGGTAGATACCCGGAACGGATGGGCACCAATCTTCCATAGGCCAAAGGCATCGGCCAGGTCCAGCAGATTCCGGAAGGAGATAAATTCACCGTCTTGGGTATGGTCCTCCAGGCGCGAGCGGACAGCCAGAATATGCTCTTTTTGCCCGATTAACAGAATATGGCCGGTCTCGGCGATATCCACCTCCATCCCCGGAAATACCATCAAACCCTCCGCGTCATAATAATGGCCGTTGTAAGGATAGGTGTTGTCCAGCGTATCATACATCCCGCAAAAATTAGCTGTATTAAAATGTTCTGTCAGGGCCAGCGCCTGCAACCCGTTCGCTTTGGCTTCGGTCACCATTTCCCGGAAATAATCGAGAGAGAAACCGGATTTCTTGGACAAGTTGGCGTGGGTATGCAATACAGGCATGCCAAGGATTTCAAAAACCGCCTGCGCTTCCGTTTGGAGTCAACACCTTCTGTGAAAATGCGTGACGCGATCGAACGAACCGACGATAATTCACTGCCACAAACCTTGCTTGATATTTGCACGCATCATCTGCAGGAAACACGCCGCTACTTAAGAGACGATCAGTTGCAGCGAGCCGTGAACATTCTGTCGGAGGCCAATACTGTTTATGTATACAGTCCCGGGCCTTGTGCCGGCTTGGCTGAATTTATGCGCTACCGCATGGCCCGCTTTGGGCTTAATCTGAAGATCATGGCCCCAAGCGGGCATGAGCTGTTGGAGTCACTGCTGCATGCGGGGGGCAAGGATGCGGTACTGATCTTCGGATTTGTTCATCTGCTGCCGGAGACAGAGGTTATCCTTGACTATGCGCGTGAAGCGGGGTATCCGGTGATCCTGATTACGGACAGGCTGGTATACCCCCGGGCTCAGGAGGCAGAAGTTGTTCTCTACGCCGGGCGGGGCGAGGTTTGGGAATTCCACTCCATGGCGGGCCCTACGTATATTATTGAGAATTTGATTCTTGGGGTGGGCCTCTCCCGCAAAGAGGACAGTCTGGGTAACCTGGACAAGCTGCAGCGGTTGAGGGTGCAGTATGGCAGCAAACTCCCACGAAATTAAAGGTCACTCCCCTTGCCTTTCATGTGGACAAAAAAAGGAGGCCCCCACCATTTACAATGGCTTGGAGACCTCCTTGTTCTCTTAAATGAGAAGAGACAATCTTATTTAACTTCGGTAGCGCCAGTCACTTTACCATCAATTACAGCAGTTGCTTTCACATCTTCGCTGGCAAAGTACAGGTTGCCGTCAATGGTTGCCGACTCATGCAGATTAAAGCCTTTGGCTTCTACGTAAACATCACCTTTGATGGTTCCGCCTTGAACTCGCAAATTCTCGCTTTGTACGGTCAACTTAGGTACAGTCAATGTGTAGCTTGCCGTGATCTTATGATCTGCATCCTGGGCATATAAGGCAATCTTGCGGTAAACATCGCGGTCCGCTGCCCCTTTATCATGGAATTCACCGGCAACTGTCACTTCTTCCTCCAAGGTTACATCGTTAAGAGTAGCAATGATCCAGGTGCCGCTTTCGCTTACCGCTTGTTTGAAGGCATCACCTTGGTTAACGATAGACGCTGTAGTCACGGCATCCACCTGTTCTGCTGCAGGAGCCGGACTGGCTGCCTGATTGGCAGTGTTCGCTTTATCATTCCCGCCACACCCCGATAATACCGCTACTGCAATTCCTGCCACAAGCAAATGTTTTGCAAATTTCATCAATAATTCCCCCTATGCTTTATGGCTTTATAATAGTTCAAAAATTTAAGATTTAATGTGATATAATTCACAATGTTTAGTTTATTTTTTAACTATTTCCGCTTCTTTTTTGCTTCTTTTTTAAGTGCAGCTTTTTCAGCGTTCTCTGCCACACGGAATTTAACGATGCGGCTGATTAATTCCAAAGGCACAGGTTGCGCAAGCGGAAATTGGATGGCCCCTTTTGAGCTTTTATAACCAGCTAGTTCCTCTTTAAAAGCTTCAATACCGCTGGGAGCCGGATAGAATCCGATGTGATTGCTATAGGCGGCAAAATGAACCAGATTCCCGTGCTGTTCAAACGTCGGCATCTGGTAACTGATTTTTTCCCGTGCCTCCGGGGCGGAATCTCTGATTCCTTGTCTTATCTCTTGCAGGATCTGTTGAACCTCGGGAGAAAAAGCGGCGATATATTCATCAATCGATTCAACATTAGTTTTGTTGTTATCCATAGGCTTCTCCTTTTCCCTATTTCTCGGGAGTCTCATAACGCACGAGGGTCTGAATGGTGAACGCCGCAGCTTCCCCGGAAAAGTCAGCATCCGTGCTGCGGAGCAAAAACTCATTAACGGGACCGTAAAGCGAATCATTACCATACAGCAAAATCACGGCATTGCCTGCAGCCAGAGCTTGGTCCATTTCCGGCGGCAGCTGGTTTCGGAAGGCTTCGTCCTGAGAATAGTCATGCCGGAGATACTCCAGCAGCTCCTTTAGTCCCTGCTCATCTTGAATATAATGAATTTCCATAAAATCCATGTCCAGCCACTCGATCCCTGTGTCCTTCATGAAATCGGAACGCACATATTCACCTTCTTCATCGTAGGTGCCATTGGTATACTCATCCAGCGCTTCTGCGCTCTCACAATCCCCTGTCCATATTGCTACAGCATGCTTCATCCTTACACTCCTTTCAAAGGTTCATAGCTTTATACCACTCTCCTGTCCATTATCGCAAATTTGATTCCGTCTTCCAACCAAAAAAAGGATGTCCCAAAGCCATGGAAACGACTGAGGGACATCCCTGTTGTTATTCGCTTGCTGCACACACCGAAAAACAAAGCAGCAGAACTCTATACTTACCGGTATCCGATTAAGACAATGCCAACATTGCGTTCATATCTTCTTCGGCATTGGTAATCAGCTTGAGTCCGAACATCTCCACCAGTACATCCAGCACGCCTTGCGAGATGAATTCGGGAGGTTTCGGTCCAATACGGATGTCCTGAATGCCAAGGCTGAACAATCCGAGCAGGATGGCCACTGCTTTTTGCTCAAACCATGACAATACGATGCTGACAGGCAGCTCATTCACGGTACATCCAAAAGCCTCAGCCAGAGCCATTGCAATCTTCACGGTAGAACCGGAATTATTGCATTGTCCAAGGTCAATATACCGGGGAATTCCGGTGTCGCCAACGGTGCCATAATCTACATCATTGAAGCGGAACTTACCGCAGGAAGTGGTCAAGATGACCGTATCGTTGGGCAAGGAAGTCGCCAGCTCGCGGTAATAGTTGCCGCCCGGACCCGGAGCGTCACAGCCTGCAATCACGAAGAAACGGCGGATATGCCCGTCTTTGACAGCCTGGATAATCTCGGGAGCCAGTCCGATGACAGTCTCGTGGTGATAACCGGTCGTAAGCACCTGTTCGGAATCAATGTCTGCCGCAGGCAGCGATAAAGCCCGTTCGATCAGTGGGGTGAAGTCGTCATTCGTAATCTTCTCGACACCTTCCAGCCCGGCAACTTCATAGGAGAAAAAGCGGTCTGCATACGTTCCTTTAATCGGCATTACACAGTTTGTTGTGGCCAGAATCGCCCCAGGAAATTTCTCGAACAATCTGCGCTGGTCGTACCAGGCCTTGCCGATATTCCCTTTCAGATGAGCGTATTTCTTCAATGCAGGATAACCATGGGCCGGCAGCATTTCGGAGTGGGTGTAGATGTTGATACCTTTCCCCTCTGTCTGCTGCAGCAGCTCTTCCAGGGCATACAGATTGTGCCCGGTGACTACGATACATTTACCTTCAATCTTATTCTGGCTGACAGTGATCGGCTGCGGAATGCCAAAACGGTCCGTATGCGCACGGTCCAGCACATCCATAATCCGTACGGCTGCGTTGCCGACCTTCATGGCCATGTCAATATGCTCTTGCGTATTAAAGTTAGAATTAGTCAGGGTCATATACAAAGCTTCGTGGGTAATCCGGTCAACCTCTGGATCACTGTATCCCAGCTGCCGGGCATGTGTAGCATAGGCTGCAATCCCTTTTAACGCAAAAATCATCGTATCCTGCAAGCTTGCTATCGTCTCATTCTTGCCGCATACGCCTACGACGGTACATCCGCCATCCGGGGTCTGTTCACATTGGTAACAAAACATAAGGTTATCCTCCATATCGCCCTAAGATATCAATCGATATCTTCAGCCTAACAGAACCCCTAATCGCAAGTTGTGATTACACACACATTTAGAGATGCCCTCACAGGTACGGACACAATTGGTTCATAAAATTTCAACACGGACTCACAATATATTTCAATATCGGCAGCCCGATAAAAGCAGCGTATCGATCAGCAGCCTGCCGTACCTGCACTTCTTTCTCGCCAAGCGGAGTGAACGGGTTGATGATGATTTCGATCCCTTTGGGTTTCAGGGTACGTTTCCAAGTCCCTGTAACTTGGCCGTCAGTCACTATCGTCGGCAGGAAGACTCCATTATTACCGGGTACAATCAGGCGGGCCGCCTCCGGTTCAAGCACGGCGCTGCGGTCTTTATAGCCCAGAATGAACTCATCAAATCCCGCCAGCAAATGTACTCCGGATGTCTCGAAAGCAGCTGTCTGCTTGATCGGGGACAAGGACATCCAATATTCGGTACCGTCGATCGTTTCACAGCCTAATTCGCTTTTGATACTATCCAGTCCGCGCCTGGCATCCGCCACCGTCATGCCCGTCCACCAGGCAAAATCCTGAACCGTTGCCGGGCCATGAGAAATGAAATACCGCCGGGCCAGCTCCGCACAGGATTCCTCGAATGAAAGCTCCCGGGTATGAGGCACCCACTCGTCCAAAAGTACAAAGGTCTGCTGCTTACCCTGTTTCGGTCCAAAGCAGATCAAACCTTGGGAGGCGCTGTGCCACAGAATGTGATAGCCTCGCTGGTGGGCTGTAGCGATCCCAGCCTCCTCCAGCAGCTGAAACAGAACACCACGTTCCACTAGGCCCCGCTCCTTCAAAGCGTTATAGATGATCTTTCTGCAGTGTTCCAGCGTCTTGTCATCCAGCTCAAGCTGCGCAAGCCTTGGTTTCGCCTGGGCCAACAGCCGCGGTGCTACAAGCTGAAGCATCCATTTTACGTCCCCGGCAGGCACAAAATGTATCGTTCCCCTCTGGACCCAAGTCAGCACTAGGGTACGCGCAGTGATAGCCGCTTCAATATCCGCCAGTCCCGCAGAAGACATCCGCGATCCGATGGCCCAGACGGCCTGCATATAATCCTGAGCTTGAAGGGCACCCATTGCCTCAACAACTTCGTGCGGCTTACCCGGCAAAGTTCCTTCTATATATTGATTGTTCAGCCGCCGTTCTCCAATTATTCTATTCGTCGTCATGCCATTCCTCCATTCGGCTATTTCTTAGTACACCGGCATATCTGCATTATGGTATATTTAAACAGGAACACGCAAATGATAGGAATGATTGATTTTCGGAACCGCAAAGCCTAATTATGATCCCAAAAAGGAGTGAGTAAGCTTGGCCATCGATGTCTATATTAATTTTAATGGAAACTGCCGGGAAGCTGTGACGTATTATGCCGAGGTCTTTGAAACAGATCCGCCGCAATTCATGACCTTTGGGGAAAATCCGCCAAATCCGGAGTTTACGCTCCCTGAAGCCGCCAAGGACTTAATTATGCACACGCGTCTGAGTATTGAGGGCAGCACTGTGATGTTCTCCGATGTCTTTCCCGGAATGGCTTTTACTGAAGGGAACAACATCAGCTTGTCCCTCGTCAGCAAGGATCTGGAATCCATTAAGAGTGTCTTCCACAAGCTGAAAGAAGGCGGGAAGGTCGGTATGGAGCTTCAAGAGACCTTCTGGAGCAAATGTTATGGCAGTCTGCGCGATAAATTCGGCATTGAATGGCAGTTCAACTACGAGAGTTAACATATAAGGTCAGCGGGCAAAGCGCTGCTCCACCCCGTGAACCTGCAGCTGTCCCCCTCTACTACCGGAGGGGGACAGCTTATTTTTATGTACTTTTGCGTCCATAAATAGGGATTTATGCGCGCTCTCCAGAAGCAATCCGCAGCGGGTTCTCGGCATGGATAATTATCGATACCGTAGATGGCTACATACGCTGCCGCAACATATCTTCCAGTGACTGCAGCATCTGCTGATAGCGGCTTAGCATCCGCTCAAATGCCTCCCGTTCCAGTGAAAGTAAGGTGGAATTGCTCAAAGCCCGTACAGTAGCTGTACGCGGGATGTTCCGCAGCAGCCCCATTTCACCAAAGTGATCCCCATCCTGCAATACGGCGACACGCACCGCTTCTTGTCCGGGACAATGTTTCAGCACCTCAAACTTGCCGCGAACGATGATATAGAATTTGTTGCCTGTCTCTCCTTCACGAACCAGGCTTTCCCCCTCGCTGCAGACCTCCGTGGAGAACAATCCCGATATTTCTTCCAATAATGGACGTTCGATGCCTTCAAAGAAAGGCAGCTGGGACAAACGGCTGATGTCTACCGAAGCATGCAAGCCATCAGAAGACAAATGAAACCCATGCTGCTTCTGCCAAAGGCTGTTATAGAGACCTTCCTTCGCCAGCAGCTGGTTATGCGTGCCGGATTCGGCAATACTTCCTTCGTTGAAGACATAAATCAGATCTGCGTGCATAACCGATGCCAGCCTGTGTGTAACCGAAACCACGGTAGTCCGGCCCCTAATATTCGTTAGCAGCCGGTTAATATCCGCTTCAGTGGCGGCATCCAGTGCAGAAGTTACTTCATCCAGCAGCAGTAGGCCGGGACGTCTGAGCAGGGCTCTGGCCAATGCAATCCGCTGCCGCTCCCCGCCGGAGAGCGGTCCCCCTTCACTGCGGACCCAGGTGTCGTAGCCATCCGGCCAGCCGGAGACCACCTCATGAATCCGTGCCTCACGGGCCGCCTGAAGCATCTCATCCTCTGACAATCCTGTGTTACCCAGCATCAGATTCTCACGGAGCGTGGCCTCGAACAGAAAGGTATCCTGGGTCACGAGTGTGGCCACTTTTCTTAACGAAACTTCGCTAACCCCGCGCAAATCCTGACCGTCAATCCGCACGGTGCCTTGCTGCGGATCATAATAACGGGCCAGGAGCTGAAGGGCAGTACTTTTGCCGGAGCCGCTCGGGCCTACAAATGCAACATAACTCCCTGCCTGAATCTGCAGGCTGACCTCACGCAGCTGAACGGTCTCCGCCGTATATCCGAAGGTGACCTTGTCCATCTGGACGGAGGGGATCGGGGCATGGAGCCTCTGCGGCTGTGCTGCTTCCTGCACCTCCGGCTGCTGCTCCAGAACCTCGCCGACCCGGCGGAAGCTGACGCTGGATTCTATCAGACTCGGAATCAGAAAAGAGAGATTCGTGGCCGCCTGTCCAACGCTCATAAACAACGTGAAGAAAGCCATAAAGCCGCCAACCGTCATCTTATCGTGAAAAATCATATACCCGCCGAAACCGATCATAATTCCGTTCAAGACCAGGAGTGCCGTCACCGGCAGCCGTTCCATTAAGGAATTGACTCTATGTAATCTAATCCCGGAAGCGAACAGCTCCTGGATATGCCGGCCCGCTGTCTCCCCTATTCTGCCCTGTAGATGCAGGCTTTTGATCGTACGCTGCCCTTTGACAGTCTCATCGATCATGTTGGAAAAGCGTTCCTGCGCTTCCTTATAGGCAGCATTCGCCTCTTCCGCACGGCCTTGAATCAACCGCGGGCCAATGAACATCAGCACAGAGCCGGCAAGCATAGCCAGCGTAAGCTTCCATTCCAGAGAGAATAACAGGATCAGTCCGAGTATGACGCTGCTGCTTTCCCGCAGAAAAAGCGGAAATGATCCGCGTATGACTCTTTCAATTGAAGACATATCACCAATAAAGCGGCTGACCAGATCCCCTGTCCTGTACCGTCCATAGAACGACTGCGATTGCCTGAGCAAATGGCTGAACAATTCCATTCTCATCTGGAGAGTGACTTTCCCGCCAAGCTTGCCCAGGGAGTAATCCCCCCCGATACTGGCACCAATGCTGAGCAATCCGCCTCCCAGAAGGATCACCAGAATGAGCACAAAGGCATGAATATCCTTGGGCGTGAATGCTTCATCCACCAGGTATTTCAAGCTTAGCGGAGCAGCGGAAGCATATAATACTTCCAGAAACGCACTGAATAAAAACACACCGAACAGCAGCTTGTGCTCAGCAAACCGGCGGATAATCATTCTGACAAAATCCACACTTTCCCCTCCCCATGACCCATATCCTACATGAAACAATGGGGGCTGTAAACGAACCTCTTTATTTATAACGGCCTCTTCAATGGAGTCTCCAGGCATGACAGACACCGGATAAATAAAAGACTCATTCCCGGCGTTGCTCCGCTGTCAGTTCCTCGGACATCTCTGCATGAGCGTACTCAGGTTGTACAGGGAGCAGGGATGTACGCTGGAGCCTCGTTTTGGCTGTTGTGTCAATCTCCCCCCTCTGGCGCGTACGGCCACGAACGGCATAAAGCGTGGTAAACAACACTACAAGCAGCATTCCTGCCGCCAAACCTCCGCCTTGGCCCGGGATCAGCGGCATGCTGGCGATAATGGCAATCAGACTGGCGATGGCCAGCCAGGAGGTGTAAGGATACCCCCGCATCCCGTGCTGCCGGACGAGAGGACCTCCATGCCGTTTTCGCAGCCTGTAGTGGCTGGCCAGAATCAGACCGTAGGCGAACAGCAGGGAGAAACCGCCTGAGCTGACCAGAAACAAATAAATCCCCTGCGGCAGCAGCAGCCCCAGGGCAAGAGCAGCCAGCATTGCTCCTCCTGATACCAGGATGCCGCGATACGGAATGTCTGTACGGTCCCGCATCCAGCCCGGCGTATGCCCCTCATCAGCCAAAGACCGGAGCATTCGTCCAAGACCAAATACCGAAGCGAGCATTGTGGACAAGATTGCGGATACCAGCACAATGTTCATGACTGTCCCTGTCCAGCCGAGACCGTACAGGCTGAGGGCGGAGACAAACGGGCTGACATCTTCGGATACCCGGGAACGGGGGAGCAGCATCGACAGTGCCAAGATAGCAGTGATATACAACCCCACCAGCAGTACAACCGTATTTCGGATCGCCTTGGGTATCGTCACAGACGGGTTGCCCGTTTCGGATGCGGCCAGTCCCAGAACTTCAAATCCCGCATACGTGAACATGACCATCAGCATGCTGCCTGCGATTCCGCTTATGCCTCCAGGCATCCATTCCCTGCTTTGACCGGCCGGAAGGCCTGCCGGTCCGGAGAACGCTTGTCCCAGTCCGGCAATAATGACAACGGCCAGAATAATAAATGCGGCAATCGCCAGCAGCTTGACCGCGGCCAGCCCGCTTTCCAGCTTGCTTAGCCGCTGCGCACCAAGCAGGTTCAACAGTGTAACTCCAACAATAATGAGTGTGCCGAACAGGCCCAGCGAAAGTCCGGGAAACCACACCCGCAACAGAAAGGACACCGCCGTTGCTTCGCTGGACATCGCAAGGATGAGTCCGGTCCAGTATACCCAACCCACAACAAAACCCGCTCCCCGTCCAAAAGCTTGTTCCGTATACATACGGAAAGATCCCGATACGGGATTTGCCACAGTCATCTCAGACAGCGCAGACAAGATCAAATACACCAGCACGCCGCCAATCGCATAAGCAATCAGTACGGAGGGGCCTGCTGCCCGGATCGCCACTGAGGAACCGAGGAAAAACGATCCCCCCACCACCGTTCCCAGTGTAAGCATCGTTAGCCCCCATACTGAAAGTCCTTTCTTTTGCCGCTCCATTGCAAGACCTCCTCGAGGATCTGTTTACAACGAAGTATCTGCAGTAAAGCGGTAAAATAACCATTCCTACCTATTAGAGTAGCGCTCCATTACCGTAACGCGGTTGCGCCCGCCTTTCTTCGATTGATACAAGGCTTCATCCGCCAGCTTGTAAATATCTTCTTCCCGCATGTCATCCACCCGGACTGCGGCAACGCCTACAGACACTGTAACTACTCCATGCACCGGGTTATTGGAATGGACTATTTGCAGCGCTTCAATACTGCTGCGAATGCCTTCGGCATATTCTCCGGATTGTTCGGGACGAAGGCCGGTAAGAATGATACCGAATTCTTCACCCCCAAGCCTGAATACGAAACCTTGGGCCTCAGCGGCAGCCCGTTGAATCCGTTCCCCCAGCTTGCGTAGTACCTCGTCTCCTTCATAATGGCCGTACGTGTCGTTGTATCGCTTGTAATGGTCGATATCCAGCATAATATAGGTCAGGCACTCCTGCCCTCTGCCCGCTTTGGCCACTTCTTCACGGAACACTTTATTGAAATGCCTCCGGTTGTAGAGACCCGTCAGTTCATCGGTAATGGATATGGTCTCAATCAAATGAATATATTTGTTTAATTCCTCATTGTTGAGCTCCAGCTCCCGGGTCCGTTCTGCCACCAGTTCTTCCAGATGTTCCTTATGCCGCCGGAGTTCCTCCTCTGCCAGCTTCCGTTCCGTAATATCCTTAACTGTGCCCTGGACTGCAGACTTGTTCATATAATTAATCAGAGCTACTTTAAGAATAACAATCACTTCCCGGATACCATCCTTGTGCAGAAGCCTGGCTTCATACTCCCCGGGCCCCTTTTTTCCCTCCACCCTTCTTTGGTAGTAATGATCCAAGCCGGTTCTGTCCCCGGGGCTAAGAAACTTCTGGAAAGGCTCACCCAGCATTTCCTCACTGCGATACCCAATCATCTGGGCCAGTGCTGAATTGACATAGACACAATATTCACCCTGAATAATAAAAATACCGTCCTGAAGATTGTTCACCAGCTTCCGGTACTTCTCTTCGGAACGCTCCAGATCGGAATACAGGCTGGCGTTCTCAAGCGAGAAGACCATTTCCC
This sequence comes from Paenibacillus albidus, assembly GCF_014644435.1. Taxonomy (GTDB): domain Bacteria; phylum Bacillota; class Bacilli; order Paenibacillales; family Paenibacillaceae; genus Paenibacillus_AQ; species Paenibacillus_AQ albidus. The sequence continues at coordinate 61,416 of NZ_BMKR01000032.1, forward strand.
GTGACAGCAGATTAATGATCCGCATCCGTTCTTCCGTAAATACCCCAGTCATCAGGTTATTCTCCAAATAAATAATGGCGATGGTTTTGTTCTGATTGATCAGCGGCATGCACACCATTGATTTGGGCCGGTGTTTCACAATGTAAGGGTCGTTGACAAAGGAAGTTTCGGAATAAGCGTCGTTATAAATCAGACTTTCTCTTCGTTCCTCCACATCCTTCAGGATCGCTTCCGGCAATTCGGTTGCCAGCAAATCATCATGGACAACAACCGTTATTTTGTCTTCTTCCGCTCTATATTCGCCCTGAACCAACAGATTGGAGCTGGAGCACATCAGGATGCTACCCTTTTGGGCCCCCGCATTTTTTATGACAATCCCCATTAACGCCTCCAGCAGATGGTCCAGCTCAATTTCCTTGGAAATGGCTTGGGATGCCATAATCATGGAGTTCAGGTCGATGCTTTCGGTGAAATCCGTAATCGACTTGCCATGCATGAGATCCTTGCTGCTGATTTTGTTTACTGTCTCCGGGTACTGCTTGTGGATATGGGCAATTTTCCCTTTGGCTCCCCACACCGAATAATAATAGAGCCCCTGTCTAAGCAAATATGCAGCAAATTCCTTCAGACCGCTGCTGTAATAAAATTTGGCGGCCAGCTCGTTGGTCAGCGCCTTGTAACGGGTGAAATCGCCCGCTTCGCTCGTCTGGATCGCCAGATCATAATATTCGGCAGCCTGCTTGCTCTTGCCCGAGATTCTGGCCCATTCGGCTTTCATCAGCCACTCATGCTGCCCGAAATTGGCCCGACTGTGGGCAGCCCACTTGCTTACCCGGCGCATTTCCTTGCGCATTCTGGACTTAGCCTGCACTTTACCTGCGGCACTCAAATCCTTATAGGCATATGCCAAATTGAGAAACGTGTAGAGCGCAAACTCTTCCATAAAGGCAGAGCCGGCAAGGGTCCCGATGAGGGGATAAGCTTTGTCGATATATTCCAGCGCCTGCCCATAACGTTCATAGGTGAAGAGAATTTTTATTTTATAGACATAGAAGATAGCGATACCCGAATAGTATTTGGCACCCTCCAGTTGATCAAGATAAGCTCTTTCACTGAAATGCTCACTGTCAAAGGAAAGCGGATCGGCCAGCTCACCGGCCAGATTCAGAAACTGCTGCCGCGCCAATTGCGCCGTGGCCAAGGCTTCCTTGTACTTTGTATTCTCGATCATGGCTATGGTTCTGTTGCTCTCCTGCAGAATGGTGGCAATATCCATGCCAGGATTCCAAAGATTCACATAGAAACAGGAATGCGCAAGATATAGCAGATCGCCTGTCCGGAGACTGGATGCAATAGAGGTTCCGTACCAGTCCTGCAGGGTATTCCAGGGTTCGGTCCAGGTGTGGCAGAACAGGGTGTATAAGACATGCGAGGCCCCTTTCCACTGCAGATCATTATATTTATTATTGATCCGGATGCCCAGCCGGCCATAATCAAAGGCGCCCTTCAGATCGCCAAACCCCGACAGCAGCATAGCGTAGCCGATAAAAGCCAGCGCGGATTCCGGGGAATTCCCGTGCTTCAGGGTCAGACCCACCTTTTTCAATACAATGAGGCCAAATAACGAGGTCTCTCCAGAGATGAAGGTAGGCGGAATAAAATTAATCAACAACCTCATGGTCAGCTTCAGTTCCGGGTCCATAATCTCCGGCTTGGCATAAATGTCCTCCAGGGTTCTGCCCCGCAAGGCAGCTTTCACTTTCAGAAACTCCTTCAGTACGGCCGCCTTCCCCGGCTTGTCCGGGATCTTCATTCCCAGCGCCTGAAGCCCCAGCATGCCGGAGCGTATGGATTCCTTCATCATCCCCAGGTACATATAATGATTGGCCTGCATTTCATAGATCTGCGCAACCGCCATACGTTCTGTTGTATGCTTCAGCAGAATTGCACAAGCCTGGTCGGCCGCCGTAAGCTGATGGGTCAAATAAGCACATTCCGCGTACAGCCAATGAATCTCGGCGTTTCTCGGCCCTGCTTCCAGCCAGGAGGACTCCGCCAACAGACTCATGGCCGCTTCAAGCAGGGCGAAGGCCGAATCGTAACCAAACGCGGCTTTGGCCTTACGGGCTGCCTTCAGATTCAACTGAAGCACCAGCTCCGTTTCCTCCGGCCCACTGATGAACGCCAGTCCTTTGTTCAGATGGACAGCTATATCCACAAGCTTGTCTTCAATCTCCGGGGGCGACAGATGCGTCAACAGCAATCTGCCGATCATCAAATGTAGCTTTTTGCCGGTTTCCTGATCGAGCATCTGATAAAAAGCCTGCTGAATCCGGTCATGCTGAAACCGGAAGCGGATATGGAGCTGCTGGCTGGCTGGCTCCTGCTCTGCCAGTAACGCAGGAAGCATGGAATAATTGGCGTCAGCCGGAACGATCAGGTCTTCCCCTACTGCGGTCATTAATGTACGGGCGACGGACCCCGGCCCCTCCTCACCAATCCGGACAAGCATGTTGAAATCGAACAAGCTGCCTATAGACGCACCCAGCATCAATGTCCGGCGGACATCTTCAGGCATTCTGTTCAGCTTCAGCATCAGGAAATCGACAACGTTGTCATTAACCGGCAGTCTGAGAAGCTGATCGAGCTGCCAGAGCCAGCTTCCCTCCAGCTCATTAAAGAACAGATACCCGTTACGGTATAAATCCTTAAACAGCTCGTTCATGAAAAAAGCATTGCCTTTTGTTCTTTGGTGCAGCACGGCCGCCAACTCCCGCACCCTCTCGGGTGACATGGAAAGGGTATCTGCCACGAGCTTTTCTACGTCGGCGGCCGTGAGGGCATTCAAGGTAATCCTCCCGACCTCACGGCTCGGCTCAATGCTTGTCATCACAGCAAACAAGGGATGGCCGTCCGAAATTTCTTCTTGCCGGAAAGAACAGACGACAAAACATTTCCGCAGCTGATGATCCAGCACCAACTGCTGAACCAGCTGCAGGGTAGAGAGATCTGCCCACTGCATATCATCCAGGAACAGGACCAGGGGCCGTTCGTTGCCGGTAATGCCTTCAATGAAATGGGCAAATGTCATGAAGAAACGGTTGGATTCTTCGGCAGGGTTCAGCGGCTCAACCTCCGGCTGAACCCCGATCCACTGCGCTAGCTCCGGAATCAGACCCGTAATGAGCGCACCGTTGCCGTTCAGCTTTTGGACAAGGGTCTGCTTGATTTGGAGCTTATATTTGGCATCCAGACTGTCCAGCAGCTGGCCGGTTAATCTGCGGAAAGCCTGGATCACCGCACTGTATGGAATGTTCCGGTTATACTGATCGAATTTCCCTTCCGCAAACATCCCTTTTTCTTCACTGATGACCTTGTGAAGCTCATGAACCAATGCGGTTTTGCCCACACCCGCGTCCCCGCTGACCAGCATGATGCGCGGGCTCCCCCTCACGCTTCTGCGAAATGCATCCACAAGAGCTTTCAGCTCCGCCTCCCGCCCGTAAATGGTCTGGGGGATCTGGAACATTCCCTGCCGATCCTCAGCACCAACGTCAAAAGCTTCCTCGCCCGCCAGACATTTCAGCAAATCGGCTTTGATGCCATACGTACTCCGGTATCTGTCTTCCGAGGATTTCTCCAGCAGCTTCATGGTTATATCCGACAAGGCCTTCGAGATCCGGCCACCTGTTGCAATAATGGGCGGCACGGGTTCTTTGGCAATAATGGAGTAGATCTGCTCCAGCATCTCCTCCGACTCAAAGGGTCTGCTGCCGGTCGCCAGCTCATACAAAACAACGCCAAGCGAATAATAATCGGTCCGGTAATCCAGGCTGCGGTTCATTCGTCCGGTTTGTTCCGGAGAAATGTACATCAGACTTCCTTCAAGCACACCGCTGTTCTGGAATTCCGCCTTTTCTTTGGACAGTTTGACAGCCAGATCAAAATCAATGACCTGCACCTTGTCCTCTTCCGGGTTCCAGATAATATTGGAAGGTTTGATGTCCTTATGTATGACATGCTGCTCATGAATACCCCCGATAATATCAACGAGCCTGACCATCAGCCCCAGCAGCGTAGCCAGATCGGGGCGTTCCTTGTCAATTATGCTCTTAAGCGACCTTCCGCGGATATCCTCCAGCACCATAAAGTAATAGCCGTTCTGCTCTGCCAGCTGAATAGGTTTAATGACTCCCTGTGCTTTGCCGCTAAGCTCCTTCAGCATTCTGAACTCCTGCTTGAAGCGCATCACTTCTTCATATCCGGCAAAATCCGATTTCAATACCTTCAGAATAAAGGTTTCCCCCGAACTTCTCTCTCTGCATCTGTACACCGATTTCCCGTAATGTTCAGAAATCGTCTCCAGCATTTGATAGTTCTCAATGGCAATCACACCCACTCCACCTTTAGCTGTTGTTTCCCTTGACTTCCAAGTCAGCATCAAAATCAAAAATATAGGCAGCGATCAGCCAAATAATCCAACAGTTGATCCCAAAAAAGATATACCCAAAATAACCGAGAATCGGCATCTCGGAAAAAATATGGATTTTGTCCAAATAGGGAACTGAATATTTCCAGTAATTTGGATTGGTGGGCATGGAATCGTGAAACCACTCACTGCCAAAGTTCCAGAATTCCCAAAAAAATCCGTTGAATAGCGTAGCCAGGCCGAACAGCATGATATTAGACCAGTCCCCGTTCCTGATCGGTGTAAAAGGGGTCCAATAGCCGGTCAGCGCCATCGCTGCGGATAACAACGGGACCAAAGCCACCCACAGTACCCAGAACAGTAAATAAGGATAATAACCCATGCCAAACGCCAAAATTAACCCCAGGGCATAGTAGAGGAGCAGCACACTTTTGGAGAGTGATATCTTGGGGCCGTAGCGGTAGCGGTCTCGGAAACCCTTGAACGTTTTGAGCAGCAAATACCATTCCACAATAGCCGGCAGCACGGTCGTATAGGATAAGGAGAACCAGAAGACGTTGCCAAAATTGGAGAACACCTTATTGTTGGGATAATACCAATTCTCGAGAACAAAGAAGTTCAGGAACTCAAAAGCAAACCAGCTGAAGCAGGAAACTACGGCCAGCAGCTGCATGAGATGAGGTTTACGGGCAATAATGGAATTGCCGTTCGTACGTTTATAGACGAGTCCATCCAGAATGAGGATGAAAGACCACCATAGCGGGACAAATGTATAAGCTTCCAAAGAAACCAAAAAATCAATTCTGGCCCACATCAGAAACCAGCTTAGCGCAAGTACCGGCAGACTCCACCAGAACCACACGGGGTACCCGGCTGTCACCACATGCTCTTTGCGTGATGGGTCCGGTTTTTTAAAACCAAAAAGCCCCGGAAACACGAAGAATACCGTAATAAAAATGGCCACCAGAACAGCGAGTGAAAAATAAAGCGGGCTAAAGCCCGGGTCGGCCTCAACCTTTTGTGCGGGGAACTCCCCGTACCCGGGCGGCAATCCCCCCCACCTGAACAAACTTCCGATCAGCGGCAGTACAAAAATCAAACCGAATGTAGCGATAAGGAAAAGTTTTTTGCTGGCAATACTCTTCATAGTCTTGACCCCTTATATGTACCGAATATTGGTTCTTAGCCGCACTTACGCTAACTATCATTCGATGCTGAACCAATTTATTCCTGCATACAAAAGGGACTTTACTATAAAAGATGAATAAAAAATAGACACTGACATTTCGTCAGTGCCTAGGAAATCACAAAGAATCTTCAATATTCTAAAGTTGGGATTTTATACATTTCTCAATTTGCTTCCGGTGGTGCTTATCGTGGGGAAGGAAGTCTCTCAGATAATTGCGGATACTGAATTTTTGATGGTCACCATCCTTGTGCTCCCGGCTGAAGGCCTCATCGTCCAATGAAGCAGCTGTATCAATGATGCGGTTCCTGTACAGGTAAAATTTCTCCACTACCTCCTGTACAGTCAGCGACTGTGCATAAAGCCTGCTGCTGGCATTAAATTCATTGAAATCCAGCTGCCTGGCTGTCACCGGCTGGCCGCTTGCCACTTTCACAACCGCTTCCTCATAGAAATATTTATCCCACATCATTATATGGCAAATAATGTCCTTGATCGTCCATTTCCCTGCAGAGATGGGCCGGTTCCACTGCTCCGTCTGCAGTGTCTCCAGCGTCTGGACGAATGGGATCAAAGCGTAGAATTCAAGCAGTAACTGTTCGTTGGACTGAATACCCATGAATAATCCCCCTTTTAGACAGTATATTCCTGAATTTCACCCTTTGTAAAATTTTCTCTGTTCGGTTTCTTGGTGCCTCTTGGAATCTGCAGCAGGAAATAGCTAAAGGTAAGCACAAGGAACACTGCGGCATAGCTCAGCAGATAGACTATCTGTTCTCTCATCTGGGCAAAATCGCCGCTCTCGATAATGGCCTTGAATCCCACGATGCTGTGCGTCATTGGCAGCCAGGGATTCATAGTCTGCATCCACTGCGGCAGCAGTTCGAGCGGGAAAGTGCCTGCGCTGGAGGTCAGCTGGAAGATCATGAGGACAATAGCCAGGAAACGGCCCGGATTATCCAGCCATGTGACCAGCGCCTGAACGATCATGGTGAACGTGAAGCTGGCAATTAGCGTAAAGAGGAAGAACAGCGGCACACTGCGCACCACAAGCTTCAGCCCATACAGCAGAACGAGATCCGCGAGTACAGATTGCACAACGCTGACCATCACAAAGGTCAGGGTCCGGCTAAGGAATCTGCCCATGGGGGAAGCCCCTGGCACCGTGGATTCCCGCAAGGAGAACACGGTTGTGAAGACGAGCGCACCCATGAACAAAGCCAGGGACAGGAAATATGGCGCTATTCCCAGTCCGTAATGAGACAGCTTGAAGTCGGCCTTCTCCACGAGCTTCACAGGTTCGGCGAACATATTCACCGTAGGGTCGCCACTCTTGACTTCTGAGGTGTCAGCTGCCGCAGCGTTCAGCTTCTCGGCCAGTTCTCCGCTGCCGTTCAGCAGTTTGCCGGCGCCTTCTTTCAATTCTCCGGCTCCGTCCGTGAGCTTGCCGGCCCCATCGGCCAGGCTATCCACACCGCCGGACAGCTTCGTAAGACCTTCCTTGAGCTGCACAGCGCCCTTGTTCAGCGCGGCTGCGCCTGCGGTCAGCTTGCTCCCGCCGGCAGCCGCCTCGTCCAGCTTCCGGCCAAACTCAGCCATGCCGGCCACAAGTGTGGAGCCGCCTTTATTGAGCTGGGCAGCCCCTGCTGCCAATTGCTCCTGTCCCTGATCCAGCTGCGTGCTGCCGGCAAGCAGCTGCTTCTGGCCAGTGTGCAGCTGCTCACTGCCTGCCGCCAGTTGCCGGCTTACCTCCACCAGCTGCTTAAACTGCTCATTGCTCTGCAGCTCGGGCGAAGCCGCAAGCATTTGTTCCAGTCCCTTGGATAACTGGCTTGCTCCACCGGCCAGTTCACTGCTTGCAGACTCGGAAGCTGTCAGACCCGTTTTCAGCGCACTGCTGCCCTCCTTTGCTGCCTTCAGGCCCACTTCAAGCTTCGAAGCTCCGCTCTGCGACTTCACGGCACCAGCCTGCAGCTGCTGCTCCGCCTCAGCCAGCCGCTTCAATCCAGTTGTGAGATCGGCAGTTCCTGTGGTGAAAGTACCGAAACCTTGATTCAGGCTATCCGCTCCTTTATAGAGCAGCTGCAAACCGCTCCGCAGCTCTGTTGTGCCGCTGGAAAGCTTGTTCAGGTTGGTTCTAAGCGTAGTCAGGCCATTGGTCAGCTTGCCTGCGCCATCCTTCAGCTCATTTGCCCCGTTGCCTGCTTCCCCAAGGCCTGCAGAGATCGAATCCACTTGCTCAAACATGCTGCGTGTGTAGGCCTCCGTAATTTGGGCGGACAGCTTCGATTTGAGCTCTTTCATCGCACTGCTGCCGATCTGACCGGCGACGTAGTTGTAATTGCTGTTCGGCTCAAACACAATTTCCGCTTGTACCGGCTTATCCTGCGTCAGGGTCGCAGCATTGGCCGAGAAACCGGAAGGCAATGTGATCGTCATATAATAACGGTTGTGGGACATCCCTTCCCGGGCCTCCGCCGCATTGACAAAATTCCATTGAAAATCCTCATTCGTCCTCAGCTCTTCCACAAAATCCTTGCCTACATTCAGTGTCTCACCTTCATAGACAGTCCCTTTGTCAAGGTTAACTACCGCTACAGGCAGCTTGCCGGTATTTCCATACGGGTCCCAGGAGCCGTCAATGAGAAAACCGCTGTACAGCATCGGCAGCGCAGCTACACCGAGCAAAGTAAGCAGCAGCATCGGCTTGCTCACCAGTACTTTTAAATCCTTCAGAAATACTTGAATAGCTTTCATTAGTGCACATCCTCTGTTTGTTCTTTTGAATAAATGACTAAATCGGTATAACGGTCAATGTTTATAGAAAAAAATAGCCCTCGCAGGCTAGGATTCTTTATTGCTTCAAAATGCCGTCCGAGATGGACAGCATCATAGACTCTTTAAGCTTCAGAATAAACGTATTGTCCTGTGCCGCCACCCGTTCATTGACTGGAAATGACTGAATTACAAATCCGGTCAATTGGACATACATCAAAATAACATACCGCTGGCGAGAATGCAACAATTTTTAGATAAAATTTAATGTTTATGCTCGCCCCCGCCCAATGGACCCTTACCGCGAACGGGAAACCTGCTGTGCTTGGATGTGCCGGATTTACCATTCCATACTTGGATGCACCTCACCATACTTTGGCGCACCTCACCATACTTGGCCGTACCTCACCATACTTGAGCTGAATCTAACTATACTCGGCTACACCTTTCCACACTTGGATGCACTTTAACACACTTGGCTGCATCTCAACATACTTGGCCGTACCTCACCATACTTGGGCTGAATCTAACTATACTTCGCTACACCTCTCCACACCTGGATGCACCTCATCATACTGGGGCGCACCTCACGATACTTGGCCGTACGTACCTCACCACTCCTTTCCAATGTATTTAGTGCAGCGGAATCGTCCTCCAATCGCTCAAAAGTCCGTTCTGATGTAATTTGTGCAGTGGAAGTTTAGAAAATGGGCATTTTTCGGCCACTTTTGCTTTTTCCGATGTACCAAATGCAGTCAAAACGAAAAAAAGCCACATTTACGCGCTGCCTGATGTATAAAATGCAGTGAAAAAAACCTCCCCTCCACCTTCTATCCCAAGACAAACCAAATTAAGGTTCCCGAGAGCCATCCAATGGCTGCTTGGAAAGCCTGCAGGCCCCCTATTTTAACCGCTGCAGAAAATTCGCCTATTCATTTGGAAATCATCGTGCTATACTATTTTTAAATAATACAATTGTATTAAAAAAGGAGTGCAACAAGTTCATATGAGTAAAGCCAATACTGTAAAAAAATCATCAACAAAAAGATGGAAAAAGCTGCTGTTATCCGTAGGTTTGGCAATCATTCTTATCGTCGGTTCGGGATTTCTGTACGAGGTTATAGCCTCTTCTTCCGCCAAACAGGATTATCCTCCGCCGGGCAAGCTCGTAGACGTTGGAGATTACAAGCTGCATATCAACAAAAGAGGTTCAGGATCACCGACCATTCTTCTGGAGGCAGGCAGTGGGGAAACCAGCTTATCGTGGAGAGATATTCCTGATCAGTTGGCTGAATTTGCTACTGTTGTGAGTTATGACCGGGCAGGTTATGCCTGGAGTGAGAAAGCGGGGACTGAACGAACGGGAGCCAATATTGTCAAGGAGCTGCACACCGCACTTGAGAAAGAGGGGATTCCCGGACCTTATCTAGTTGTGGGCCATTCCTTGGGAGGCATGTATGCCCGCCTGTTCACTCAGACCTACCCGGAAGAGGTAACAGGGCTTGTGCTGGTTGACGCCAGACCTGAAAACGATGAACGGGAGACCAAAGCCATTCTGGAGGCTGAGAATTTTGCCGGTAATCCTTCAGCTTCCCTGTTGACCTTGCTGAAACGCTCAGGCGTTCTGCGTCTGTTCCAGGACAGCCTTTTGGAAGGCATGGTGGCGGAGGAAGACCGTGGTGAATTTATTAACGTCATCTCTACCCCCAGTTATTTTGCTGCCAAAGAGGAAGAAGGTAAGCTGGCAAGCTTGACCGAGGATGCCATCCGTGGGCAAAAGTTCGGGGCTCTGCCGGTTAGAGTCATCGCCCGGGGCCTTCCGCAGGATTATACCTCCTTCGGGATATCAGAGGCAGGCGGCAAGCAGATAGAAGACATCTGGCAGGCCGGCCAGCGCAGCATGCTGGATCTCTCCACGAACAGTCAACTCATTGTCGCCGAGGCAAGCGGCCACATGATTATTCACGATCAGCCTGAACTGGTGGTCAAGACCATTCGCAGCCTAGTGGAAGGGAACTGATCCCTTCCGCCAGATTCCAAGTGCGGGTCGGGGGAATAAATAACATCTTCCGCTTCCGCCTTGGGCCTGAACGTCGATCCTGCTAAGGCGGCTGCCGGAAACTCACTCTTCCACAAAGGGGTTGGGAACATTCTCCGGCAGCCATTTCAGGCCTGCAACGGTTGGAAGCAGCAGCCGGTTCTCCCCGTACAGGGAGGACTCGACGAGCTGCAGATGTCCAAGTTCATGACTCATGCTGGCCTGCAGACTGTCAAAAACAAGCACCTGCGGGTTATAGTCATGCAGCAGATAGAGTTTGCCCGAACGCCCAATGGCCGTAACTGCAGGATAGTAGTACCCGCTGAGACCCAGACAGTAACAATCCTCCTGTGCATGACGGATTATAATCTCCAGCTCGGCTTTGCAATGGAAGCGCTCCACCGCATCCGGCTCAAAATTAAAATCATACTCATGCCAGCCTGTCTCCATCTCTTGTGCTTCCTCATGATCCGTGTAATATTTGAAGTGAACCTCGTTATCGATCCCGGAGAATTCTTCAAGGAACGCCTGGGCGGCCGGAAACAATTCGACTCCCTGCTGCTCACAGCGTCTCTTGTACCCTGACAGATCCACATGGCGGCCCGGATACCATCCGGCTTTTTGCAGCAGCAGCTGCATCTGTTCCCGCAGCACCTGCGGCTCATTGGTTTCTTTCATCTAAATAGCCCTCCATTACCCTAACTTATACCCTGTTTCCAAAATAGAACTCCAGCATCTGCTCCGAAACACCGTCATCCCCCCGCCAATTCGCTACAGAATTGAAGTCGCCATCTCCGCCTCTTCCCTGCCGCGGCTCTTCCTGCGGCACCAGCAGACCGGCATAACCCCAAATTTCCATAATGACGTCACGTTCATGTTGATTGGCCGGGAACAGATCCTTCCAGCGTTTCTCCAGCTTGCGCGGGGTATCCTTAACGTCACATTCCCTGACCGCCTTGATTATAGTGTCCAGAAGGGCCCAGTCTGCACTGCTGACCTGCAATTCCTCTTCCCGGCTGAGCAATTCAAGATCAAACCAGCAGTAGAGCAGCTGATTGAGGCGGATGCCGCCCCATTTGATCCGCTCGAAATTCAGCACATTCAGATCTTCGTTCATATAATTCTTATTCGACATGATTTTGCCTGCATTGCAATCACCGCAGCAGCTGTAGCCGGCCCTCTCCAGGGGATGTTGTTCGTACGTGTGCAGGCCTAACCTAGAGGTTAAGGCCCAGCTCGACAAAGCGCTTCGCAAATGGACCTTCCTTGTAGACAGACTATGTAAAAAAGCGGCCACCACCCGTTCTTTGGTGATTGCGCCTTGATGCAGCTTCTCCAGCCGTTGTACCAGTTCATCATGGGTGATCGTCAAGTTGTCGAACATCACACCTTTGCTCTTGGCATATTCAAAATCCTCGCCGGTATAGCTGGCAGGGGCACTTTTCCAGCCTTTGGAGGACCAGAAGGTTGTCTGCAGTATTTTTTTGGCTTTAAGGTCCATTTCGCGCCTCCCTTTACGTTGCATAATATTTCTGCACGATTTAATTTCTTCTATTATTATAATAAACTATATAAGAGATAAAGCGGAATAAAGGAGGAGTAACCATGAATGATGCTCTGATGGATCGTTTGCATCGTTTTTTAACAAGAGGGGATAATGAGAGTTTGCTAGGCACACCGGCAACGGATGAACAGATTGCCGAAGCGGAGAAGCTGCTGGGCATTTCACTGGAGAAAGACTATATTCGCTTCATTAAAAGCTTTGGCGGCGCCTATGCCGGACTATCCGTACATGGCTTCAGCAACGGTTCCTCCATCGGGCGGGAGAGTGTCACCGAATTAACGTTGTCTTTCCGTGAGGATTTCAAGGGCACCCCCCTGGGCGTGGTACTCGCACAAAGCGCTGTTTTCTCCATGGATGGTGCGGGCAATCCAATCCTGCTGGACCCCGAAGGCCGCGTCCTGCTCGGTGATCATGAGACTGGAGAGTTCGAGGTTATCGCGGAATCCTTCGCGGCGCTGATTGAGGAGAATTTTACAGAGTGGTAGAATAATCAGGCGCTGCTAAGGTGTTATCCCGGGGGATGAATGCACTGCCTGGAACGCTGCGGACCCCACAGGCCTTATAATCACATTTGGTCTATCTGGACGAGCTTACGGACTGTATCGCTCTTATTGCTTGTTTAGCCAGCGTAACTGGTTAGGATTCCGTGAATAGGTGCAACTGTGATTTAGACTAAGAGGTGGACACGGAAAGTACAACTCATGGATAATAGAATCAAAC
>NZ_BMKR01000033.1 GCF_014644435.1 Paenibacillus albidus
CGCCAGAGTCAAATTAAAGCGTCTTTACCCACAATTTAAAGATTGATGGAGTACTAGTACTGTTGAGTCGATCAAATCATAGGAAAAATAGCAGTCATCTCTAGTTGTGAAAGACGTTTACTGAAACAATTATGACTCTGTAGAATGGGGGATAATGTATGCCATTATCTAATGAAAAAGACGAGTGTTTTCTTATCGAGATATTAAAATCGCATATACCAAACGTTGAGGAGTTACTTAATCCAGCAGTTGAGGAATCAGAAATAAACCTTTTTGAGAGCATGATGAACTGCAAATTTCCAGAAGATTTCAGAAAGATATACATGAATTCTAATGGAGAAGGAGAGCAGATTTTTGGCGTTATGGCTGGGCTTAGTTGGATGAACATTGAATCGGTAGTAAGCAACTGGAAGTCCCTTTTGGAATCAGCTTACGATATTATATCCAGCAAACCCGATGTAATAAAAGATGGGAGCTACAGAGAAGGCTGGATTCCTTTTGCTGAAGATGGTGGAGGCTCCTATTTGGCAATTGATTTAGATCCCGGAGAAAAGGGGATTCATGGGCAAATTATAACGATAGATCACAATTCTGATTTTTCATATGTTATTGCGGAAAGTTTGGGACATTTCTTTGAATTTATCGATTTGAGCCTCAGAAATAGTAGTATGGGTATTAGTGAAGAAGACGATGTAATCATATTATCCCGTGAAAGTGGAAGTTTGTTGGATGATATTTTGGCTTTGACTAAAATGGATATCGAAGAGAACAGCCTTATCCCTGTAAGCGGATTTTGGGAAGAGTATTTTAAAGACGATGTTGAGAGTGGTTTTGTATCTTCAAAAATATTGGCAAAAAAGAGAATGGTATTTATTAGAGCTGATCAAGCTAAAAAATACGGAGCAATATCTTTGGATATTTTAACCCATATGGTTAATCTTAAGGAACTAATTATACATGCGGATGAAATTACTAATTTCGATGTACTTAAACGGTTGCCTTCTTTAGCAGAACTTTTGATAGGGTCAAAAGCTTTTAAAGAGTCTGATTTGGAGTACTTAGTTTCTTTAGATGGGTTAAGGCAGCTAACATTAATAGGACTTCCATTAAAAGATATACATAAACTGAAAGATATAAAGAAATTAAAGAGTTTGAGATTATGTAGAATGAACTCAATTAATAGCGGATTAATAGGAACTATAAAAAATTTGAAGGAACTAAGTTTAGAAGAAATGGAGGTTGGCGACCTGCTTTATATTTCAAACCTTAGTAAGTTAATAAAACTAGAGCTCAAACAAGTGACAATACCACATTTATCATTCTTAAAAGGTTTAAAGAATATAACGTTTTTTGAGACGGATAGCTGTGCAATAGATGAATCACATATAGAGGTTATAGGAGAATTGAAGAAATTAAAGCAATTCACTTATCCGGTTGGAGATTTAACTATATTTAAAAATTGTATGAGTCTAAAGCAGATCGGAGTAGATGCATCAAGACTTAAAGGGCTAGAGGAGATTTCTGACTGTAATATAGTCGATTTAACTATATTTCATGCAGCATCTGAGGAAAATGCAAAATCCGTAGTTGCAGAGTTTGAAAAACACTTTAAACTTCAGTCCTATGGATGGCAGGTAACATGGAAGAATTAATGGAATTCACTCGTGGTGAACCATATCATAAGTAGCGGCAAGTTTTTTGAAGAAAAGCTCGCAGGAATCTGTATTTACAGCATACCGACCGTAGGAGCAGGGCAGGTCAAACTCTGGTCGAAATGTTACGTAGATATTTTTCCTGCGAGCTTGTTTATGCTACAGAATAATGATTTACCTTGATGGGACTTTTATCGGTCCTCGGTGGGTCTTTAGTATGTCGAAACAAGCGGCCGACTGGGACTATGCGACGATTATTTTTGGATATACGGATGGAATGTTGTCATGGCGGGGGCAGCCGGGTAATAGAGAGGATTAGAACTTTCGAATTTGGCTGGATTTAGAATAGGAGCCAAGGAAACGGAGTGACAGATCATGGCTTCACAGACAGTATCAGGCATCAGCCCGGTACAGGGCATTGCAGCTTACGGCGGCACACAAAGCGATGTCAGTTCCCTGGAGGAGCAGCGGAACCGGTTGTTGATGGAACTGGACAAGGCGAATGCAGCGCAGGGCGGAGAGAGGCAGACTCCTTACCTCCGGGAGCAGCTGCAGCGGCAAATTCGACTGCTGGAGGCCCACCTGGTGCAGAAAAGCGGGAGTAGCGCCTCGGCCAATTTTGTACCGGCTCCTCCGCTTCAAGACCATCCCCCGCTCTGGCGGACTGAAGGAAAGGCAGGCCTCAAGGGCATCGGTCTGACCGATCCCCGGACGGCGACGGTCAACTCAGAGGGCCATTTCAACGCGTTGATTTAGACAAGAAAGCGAAGGTGCGAAAAGCGTCCGGTGATGAACCGGCTTCTCGCACCTTCTTTTTTTATAGAGGCGGCAGTGTATCGTGTATATTGAGGCCGCAGAACTCCAAGGTTGGCTGATCTGGCTGTTATATAACTTCTACTGTACCAAACTATCTAATTCCGGCTGCAATTTGTTCCGCAGAACATACAGCATGACGGCACCGACAAGGAATGCGGCGGCATCCGCAATGACAATCGACCAGACCACCCCGTGGAAGCCGTTCATTTGTTTGGCGATATAAAGCACAGGAATCAGCGTAACTCCTTGAATAATTGACATAATAAACGCGGCCGTTCCTTGCGCTGTTGCCTGGAAGACCCCGGTAAACAGAGTGGTCATACCTGTAATGAACAAGGATAAGAACGTCACATGCAGAATGTAGCTGCCCATTTCAATTAATTGCGGGTCATTTGTAAATAGACCAATTAAATGGTCGGAAACTAAATAGACGATGATGCCGAATACGGCTGCTAACCCCACAATCGCTTTGATCGTAAATCCAATGGTATGCTTCATGCGCAATTTATCCGCTGTAAAAGAGAAGGCAATGAGCGGCACGACCCCCTCGCATAAGCCCATCAGAATAAACTCAGGAAATTGCAATAAACGTGATGAAATTCCGTAAGCCGCTACGGCCGAATCCCCGTATTCGATAAGAAAATGGTTGAAGATAAGCGACATTGCCCCCAAAAAGATGCTCATAATAAAGACGGGGACCCCGATTTTGAATACATTGCCCAGAATGTCTTTGGTAGCCTTGAACCATTTTACGGAGACAGTTAAGAATTGGCTCTTATATCCCATATGGAGGGCGTAGTATACACTCGCAACCAAGTTAGAAATGACCGTAGCTGACGCAACGCCGATCACGTCCCAATGGAACACGAAGATGACGAGCGCATCGAGAATGATATTTACAACAACACTTAGAATCATACCGGTCATCGACGTGATGGCTGCACCCTCCGAGCGCACGATATTCTCCAGCGTGAAGAATAATACGACGAATGGTGAACCAATAAGCATAATAGTGACATAGTCCTTCGTGAATCCGAAGGAGTCAGGCGTCGCCCCCAGGCCATGAACGATGGGATCGATCAACGGGAGACCCACAGCCATCACGATAAGACCGAGAACTAAACTGCTGTAAAAAGCGAATGAAGACACATGCTTTACGTCATCATACTTTTTCTCTCCTAGCATACGGGAGATGTAGGTACCGCTGCCTATGCCAATCAAGTTGCCCAGCGCCATAATGATTGCGAATAGCGGCAAGGTTAGCGCGAGTGCGGTTAACATAGCAGTATTATGGAGTGTACCCAGGAAATAGGCATTCAAGATGGAGTATATGACACTCATTGATGCGCCTAGCATCATCGGTACAGCGAAGTGAGCTACGGCCTTTGCGACCGGTGCTTTTTCAAAATAATAGAGGTTCTCTGCATCCATTTTGGATCACCACTTTCTTCATTTTATCCAGTCTAACGGTGTTAGATTGAACCTTACAGTGTTAGATGATATCATGAAGCTATAAACCTGTAAAGCATAAACTTACACTGTTAGATAAAAGGGTGGATAACGATGAAAAAGCAGCAGCCTCAAATTTCGGAGGACAGGATTCTGGAAGCCTCGTGGGAGCTTCTTGGAGAGGAGGACATCGAGAAATTCAGCATGAGACGATTGGCCGACAGGCTGGGGATCCAGGCTCCCTCCCTGTACTGGTACTTCAAGAGCAAACAGAATCTTTACCAGCGCCTGGCTAATCAGGTATCGAAGGTGATCCTGGAGGAGTTCCACTCCGAGGGGGATTGGAAGGAGCAACTGACAGGGCTTGCGGTAACAGTACGGAGTGTGCTCAGCCGATATCCCTGCTCTACGCAGCTCATGATGATGACGCTGCCCCACGAACCGGACATCATCCGGTTCACCAACCGTATGCTGCTCTGCGTGGAATCGACGCCGCTTGCGCAAGCGCAGAAAATGCAAGTGGTTACTACGCTTGTGAACTATGTCTTCTACTTCGTTCTAGACAATTATCAGCATGAGCGCAATGTCTCCGCGATCCTTAAAGACCAGGGAGCGCCTCCGGGCGAGGAGATGATTCGGCTCCTGGATTCCATGGGCGAGACGGATGCGGGACTGTTCCGGAGGATGTTTACGAACGGGCTGTTCGAGATAATGGGGACCGATAGAGCGTTTGAGTTCGGCCTGAAGCTGATTCTGCTCGGGATTGAGCAGGTGATAAAGGAGCAGGAGGAGTAGTAATGTCATCTGGGGGTTCGACACCTTAACTGATATGACGAACTGAAGTACAGCAGGTCCATGGGGACATGGTCCTTGATATAACGCGTATAAGGGATGAATTACATTATCGGCCCCTATATCCGTCGTTTTATTCGAGAGCAGCACGCCGTGTGGGATACACTCGTGCTGCTCCTATAATTCATTTCATAACGGTTGTTGTTAGATTGCGTGTATATGCAGCAGAATTCTTCCGCGTCCATGTCTTGCTTCGCTTTTCTCCAAGGCTTTATCGGATTGGCTTAGCGGGAATATGGAATCGATCTCTGCTTGAATCGTTCCTTCGGTAATTAATTCCGTTAAGGTAAGCAGGTTCTCATGATTTGGGAATTTCGTGTTGAATTTAGCTATAACACCATGCTTTTGGGCTTTCTCTTGGGAGGGAGCCTGGGCCAAGGAGACGAGAATGCCCCCTTTTTTCAGAACGGCCCAGGACCGATTTTCGGTTTCGCCCCCAACGGAATCGACGACCAGATCGACCTCTTCGACGACCTCTTCGAAAGCCGTCTGGGTATAATCTATGACTTGGTCCGCACCCAAAGACTTGACGAAGTCCAAGTTAGAGGTTGAAGCCGTAGCAATTACGGTCGCTCCCTTCCATTTGGCCAGCTGAATGGCGAACTGTCCAACTCCGCCCGCTGCTGCATGAACGAGAACAGTCTGGCCGGATTGGAGTTCGCCTTCGGTGAACAACGCCTTCCAGGCCGTTTCAGCTCCGGCCTTAATTGTTGCCGCATCTTCAAACGTGAGATTGTCAGGCATCTTAACTAATTCCTGGACTGTCGCAATTCCATATTCTGCATAGGCCCCCTTAATACTGCCAAAAATTCGGTCACCGGGCTTGAACGTTGTTACTGCTTGCCCCACCGCTTCGACAACCCCGGAAGCGTAAAATCCAGGGATGTAGGGGAAGGTGACAGGAAAAACTTCTTGAAGCCAGCCGTTACGGATTTTATAATCAAGCGGAATAACGGTAGCGTACACGATGCGGACAAGCACTTCATCCGATTGCGGTTGAGGGCGTTCAACGGTTTCTACCTTTAAAACGTTTGAACCCCCATAATCGTTGACCAGAACAGCTTGCATCGTTTTTTTAGACATGCTTATCTCTCCTCCTATATCACTCATCGTTTTGTTTACTTCCATTTAGTTTTCTAGTGTAGCGGCTATTTTTTTGGCCAAGGCTACAAACTGTACTTTTTCTTCATCATTAAGATTTTCCGTTGTAATTTCTTCCACCTTGCTCCAAGCCTGAGTGACTCTGGATTCAAATTCACGCCCTGTTTGGGTGAGTGATACGATGGTTACTCGTTTATCTTCTTCAGAGCGGCTGCAGGTGACGAGCCCCGCATCATCCAAACGACGAACGGATTTCGCTATGGTCGAGTGATCAAGACGCAGCGATCTTGAGAGACTATTCTGAGATTGGCTGTCCCGGTGCCACAGTTGCATCAGTACGAGTTCCTGCCCTGGGTATAAGCCTGCTTCCCGAAGTTGCTGTCCCGCAATTCGATGATGGGAACGAGCCAGGCTGAAGATCGAGAAGCTTACGGGAAATTCGGTGACCGCACTGATTTCATTCTCAATAGCTTTGTTGTTGTCGCTGTTCTTCAATTGTGTCATCCCTCCATTTATGTGGTCGTCAACATATTGATTACACCTAAGATAGCATTTAAATATGTTGCCGTCAACATAAGTTAGAAAATCAGGTAATTTACGCGTGAAGTTTTGGAGACGGGGATTTAGGAAACTGATTCTATATCATGAAAGGCGTCCCACGGGTCACAATCTGACGGTGAAGCTTTTTTTACAAAAATTTTCCATTATAGACACCATCCGCATCATCATCCCGCCTGAAGAGGCCGCCCTATCGAAATCCTTCTCGGACATACTGATCCTCAGTCTTTTCATTAAATCATTAAATTAGGAAAACTAAAAATATTGAACATATGACAAAGAAGTTAGAATTTAAAGCGTTTTCAATCCCTTTTATAATCAAGTTATGATAAAAGAAAGGGGTTACAAAAATTGACTAACTTATTTTACAAGCCGAACGGGGCTTGGGTGGGAGACCTGATCCCCTTTTACAAAGACGGCAGCTTCCGTTTGTTCTATCTTCATGATTGGAGAGAGAACAAGAAGATTCACGGAGAAGGAACCTCCTGGTTCGAGCTCCGCACAAGCGATTTCGTGCACTACGAAGAAAAAGGTGAAATGCTGGAGCACGGAAGCGCAAGCGAGCAAGACCTGAACTGCTATACCGGCTCGATCATCGAAGCCGAAGGCGAATACCATTTGTTCTACACCGGCCACAATCCGAACCCTGAATTCACAGAGGGCGGCGAGCCGCTACAATGTGTCATGCATGCTGTGAGCGCGGATATGGAAGAATGGCGGAAAATTCCCGAAGACACCTTCTATTCGGACGGGATTCAATACGAAAGACATGACTGGCGCGACCCTTTCGTGTTCTGGAACGATGAGGCGGAAGAGTATTGGATGCTTCTCGCCGCAAGGAATAAAGAAGGTCCTTCCCGTCGCCGGGGAAGCATCGGACTCTGCGCTTCAAGGGATCTCAAGAAATGGGAGATTCGCAAACCTTTCTGGGATCCGAAAATGTACGTGACACACGAATGCCCGGACTTGTTTCGCATCGGGGAATGGTGGTATCTGGTGTACTCGACGTTCTCGGAGCGGTTCGTCACCCATTACCGTATGAGCAAATCTTTGAACGGACCTTGGACGGCGCCAAGAAACGACGCGTTTGACGCCAGAGCGTTCTATGCCGCTAAAACATGGAGTGACGGAACCAAACGGTACGCTTTCGGCTGGGATCCCAGCAAGGAAAACGAGGATGATTACGCCGATTGGCAATGGGCGGGAAATTTGGTCGTACACGAACTCGTTCAAGAAAAGGATGGAACATTAACGGTTCGTATTCCGGAGACGGTGTCCCGTCACTTTTCAAACAAGCAAGTAGCCAAGTGGGATTCGCGGATCGGGGAATGGGAGGAGTCAGAGGGACACATATCTGCGGCGGCTGATGAAACATTTGCCTGCATATCAGCTGGCACTATGCCTGAAACCTGCAAGATTTCGACCCGACTGTCCTTTGCTGCAGGGACCCGAAGCTGTGGCATCATGCTACGCGCAAGCGAGGATCTTGACGAGGCCTATTACATTCGCCTTGAACCGATTCATAACCGCCTGGTGTTTGACATGTGGCCCCGCAGGATGAAGGGCGAGGCGCAATGGCACATCGACGGAGACCGTCCGCATGCGGTAGAGCTGGAAGTGCCGATAGAATTACAAGCCGATACGGTTTACGATATCAAGATTGTTGTAGAAAATTCCGTTTGCGTCGTATACTTGGCCGATCAGGTCGCCATGACTACGCGCTTATATAATTTGAAAACGGGCAGCTGGGGTTGCTTTGTCCAGGAGGGCAGGGCGAATTTCGAACAAGCATCTCTATCGGTTCCCAACTAACAGGAGGTCTTATAAATGAAACGTTGTGTCAAAAGATTGACTGTCGCATTATCTCTTGTTGTCCTGATGGCATTGGTGAGTGCATGCGGAGGCGGCAACAATAATAACGACGCTGCAGAAAACGGATCGGCAACTCCGGCGAAGACGGACAAGAAAACATACAAATGGTTCGTTGCCCGCGGCGTAGAGAGCCCACCGGCTGTTACCGTCAAGGAAATTGCAGACGAGTTCTCCAAAACGCATCCGGAATTTGAACTGGTTCTGGAAGGCACCGGTGATCGCCCGTCCTATTTGCAGAAGCTGCGGACATTGATTGCGAGCAATGAGATGCCCGCCATGTTTGATACCGATCCTGATGCCTATGCGTCCAAGCTAGTGCAGCAAGGTAAGCTGGTGGATATGAAAAAACTGCTGCAGGAGCTTGGGAAATACGAAGATTTCCGTCCGGTTGCCTTGCAATATCAGCAGTTCGCAGACGGTACTATGTACACGTTCCCGATCGAATACGGGATCGAGGTATTCTGGTACAACATCCAGATGTTTAAGGATCTGGGCCTTGAGCCGCCGAAGACATTCGATGAGTTCATTAAGGTTGCCGAGACGCTGAAGCAGGGCGGAATCACGCCGATTGCCGTCGACGGCAAGGACAAATGGCCGGTTCTCAGATACCTGGCGTACAAGCCTTTCCGCATGACCGGCAATGATTTTATTGAGAATGTAAAGCAAGGTAAGGCCTCCTTCAAAGACCCGGCCGGTATGGCAGGTATTAATTTCGTTCACGAACTGGGCACCAAAGGGTACTTCCAGCAAGGATTCACTGCAACGGATTACACCGCAGCGCGTGACCTGTTCCTGGCCGGCAAAGCCGGCATCTATTACATGGGCTCGTGGGAAACCATGAATTTCGCAAACGATAAATTGAGCGCAGAAATGAAGGATAACATCGGATTTTTCCGGCTTCCCATGATGGAAGGCGCTAAGACTGCTGAAAATGATTATTTCATCAACTCGGGGATCGGCGTTGCCTTCAACCAGGAAACCTTTGATGATACGATGAAGGAATTTGTCAAATTCCTTCTGGAAAAATACCCGGAAGCCTATACGAAAAAAGGCCAATTCTCTCCATTCAAGTATTCGCTGGATCAAGCGGAGGGGATGCCGGAAATTTTCTATAACATTCAAGACGAAATCGCGAAATCCGGAAGCGTCTTTGCGGTCCCGTGGGATACGCGCCTTGACCCGGCCACAAATGAGCTGCTTGGCAACGAGTTGAATGCCCTGTCACTCGGCGCTCATACGCCGGATGAATTTGCGGAGCTCATGGATCAAGCCATTAAAGAAAACGCGCCGAAATATTTCAAATAACCACGCTGGACATCCGGCCAACTGAAAGCCGGTTGGCCGGCCATGTAAGTAAAATAATATTAAAATGGGGAAGGAACAAGAGTATGGATAGAGTCCTGCGCAATCGTAAAGCCGCTCTCGTCTTCCTGCTGCCTGCATTATTGGTATATTTGCTCACCGTTCTGGCGCCCATCCTTTGGTCGATGTATTTCAGCTTCTTCTCGTGGGACGGGGTTTCCGATATGGTCTATATCGGCTTTGACAATTATGCCAAGATGTTCGGCGGCGATAAGACGTTCTGGAAGGCATTCAGCAACAACCTGATCTTTGTTTTCGTTATTGTGGCCATGCAAGTGCTTCTCGGTCTGTTGGTTGCCATTTTGCTGACCAGCATCACCAAAGGCCGGGAATTGTTTAAAACGTTGTATTTCGCTCCCGCAATTATCACGTCGGTTGCCATCGCGCAATTGTTTCAAAACGTGTACTCGTTCGAACCGGTCGGCATGTTGAACTATTGTCTGCAGCAGATCGGTCTCGGAGACTGGAGCAGGCCTTGGCTTTCCGACATGAAGTGGGCACTGACCGCCGTATCGGTACCCGAAGGCTGGCGTTTTATCGGTCTTTATATGATTATCTTGTATAGTGCGCTAATTGCCATTCCTTCCGATGTCGAGGAAGCCGCCAGAATTGACGGAGCTTCTTCCTGGGACCTGTTTCGTTCGATTAAAATGCCGCTGATTAAGCCGGTGCTCATGGTATCTATCATTATGGCTACCACGGGGGCTTTAAAAGGATTCGACATCCCGTACCTCATGACGAACGGTGGACCCGGGCGCGTAACGGAATTGTTGCCGACTTACATGTACAAAACAGCATTCTCCAGTCTGGACTTCGGCTATGGCAGCGCGATGGCCGTATTTATCGTCATCGAAAGCCTCATTGCTGTCGCCTTTATCAGACGGATGATGGACAGTAAGGAGACCTGAAGATGAAATTTCCCGGCTATTCCAAGACTATTCTTGTGATTGTTTCCTGTGTTCTGCTTGTCGTTCAAGTTTATCCGCTGGTCTGGGTGTTCATCTCCAGCTTTAAGGCGCCCACCGATTTTGCCGGCAACAACCCGCTTAGCCTGCCCAGCCGATTCACATTCGAAAATTATCTGAGTGTGTGGCATAAAGGGAATTTAGGGACTTATTTCTCCAACAGTCTCATCGTAGCCGTAACGACCATCGTGCTGGTGATCTTGTTCAGCGCCATGGCTGCTTTCGTGATTGAGAAGATGACTTTTAAATGGAGCCGAGGCGTGCTGTTCTTATTTCTGTGCGGCATCATGATCCCGATCCAGGTTGTGCTCATCCCGCTCTTCATTCTTTATAACAAAATGGGGATTATCAATACGCTCACTTCTCTGATTTTGCCCCAGGTAGGTTTTGCTCTGCCGCTTTCGATCTATCTTTTTGTGAGCTTCTACAAATACATCTCGAACGAGATCATGGAGGCCGCCGTCATGGACGGCTGCGGTGTTTACCAGGTTTTTTGGCGGATGATTTTCCCTCTATCCCGGAATACGATTGTCACGGTTGTTGTCATGAATCTGATTTTTGTCTGGAATGAGTTTATCTTCGCGAATACATTTATCCATGATTTGAAGTCACGGACCCTCCCCGTTGGCTTAATGGACTATATAGGACAGTACGGTTTGACGGATTGGGGTGCGACTTTTGCCGCTATCAGCATCACGACAATCCCGACCCTGCTGGTATACTTCATTTTCAACAAAAGCGTTATTTCCGGCATGACCGCAGGAGCGACTAAAGGTTGACCTCCCATATACCTGTGACTGAAGGTATACTGAAAGTACCAGGTGTTATACTCTTCTCAGTCAGAGGGATGTTATGAAAATAAACCGGCTGTTCTTGTCGATCAGCATCCGAAGTAAGATTATCATTCTGTCCATTGCCTGTTCCTTGCTGCCGCTAGTTCTTATCGCCTCCTTAACCTTTGTCTATTTGAGCAAAGTGATTGAGAACAAGATGTCCGATACGACCTCCAATCTGCTGAGCTCCATCAATTGGAATATCCAAACTTTCGTGAATGACGTTGAAGCGATTTCGAAACTAATGTTGTCTTCCCGTGACGTTCAGACTTTCCTTTCCTATGACAAACATAATTTCAAGGAAATCTATGACCTTCAAAATGCCACCCGCAGTCTGATCGTCAATATTTCCAACAATAAATCATATATACGTTACGTTTATGTAGGCAGCGAACAAAGGGAACTGATCGTCACAAATCAATGGGACAGATTCAGTTACGACAATATCTATCAGGCGGTCTCCCGCTCCAAATGGTACGAGCAAGTGAGCGGCAGGGGCGGCAGGGGATTGTGGCTGAACAGCGATGAAGTTCGGCTTGTCAAGGACAAGCCGAACTTGCTGCTGTACGGT
Organism: Paenibacillus albidus; assembly: GCF_014644435.1. GTDB lineage: Bacteria > Bacillota > Bacilli > Paenibacillales > Paenibacillaceae > Paenibacillus_AQ > Paenibacillus_AQ albidus. The sequence goes on from NZ_BMKR01000033.1 coordinate 12,032, forward strand.
AAACAATTAAATAATCTCGATACGCTTGAACCCATCGGGATGTTGATCATTTCCATCGATAGACGGGTCTTCGATGAAATGTTCAAGAACATTTCCAACGCGGAAAAAGGGGATTTGATGATCCTGGAGCAAAACAAAATCATCTATTCTAATTCCCATAACAATGATTCAAAAAAAATTCCTCAAAAGGATTTGAATCAGATCTATGATTTGCCTGAGCAAGGGAACCGCATCGAAACGATAGGCGGAGAACGGTATGTCATCACCTTCGAAACGAATCCGGTAACCCAGTGGAAAGTGGTCAGCATGATCCCCTATTCAAGCATTAACTCGGAAATCATCCTGATTCGTAATGTTACGCTCTCATTGACGGTGGCAGCTTTCCTGCTTGCCGCCTACGGCGCTTATCTCATCTCGAAGCGGATCACCAAACAGTTGACTTTGCTCACTTCTGTAGCAAAAAAAGCGGCAAAACGCGATGAAATCGAAGGAATCCTTTTTGAAGAAGAAGATGAAATCGGTAAAATCGGCAATCAATTCCTGCGAACCTTCCGCACTAACACGGAATTGTCGGACAAATTGATCGAAGCCAAGCTGAAGGAGAAGGAAGCTGAGCTGCATGCGCTGCAGAGTCAAATCAATCCTCATTTCCTATACAATACGTTGAATTCCATATATCTAATGGCGGAACGAATCAGTGCCAAAAACATTTCCAAAATGGTCATGTCCCTTTCGAATATTTTTAAATTAAGCTTGAACAACGGGGACTATATTACAACTGTCGGGAATGAAATCGAACAAGTGAAAAATTATTTAGAGATTCAGAACATCCGCTATAAGGGGAAGTTCGAGGTGATAATTGACCTCGAACCAGGAATCGAGCAGATCCGCATGCTGAAGCTACTTATTCAGCCGTTGGTGGAAAATGCGATCTTTCATGGAATTGAGTTGAAGGAGGACAAAGGGACCATTGTCATTCGGGGCCGAAGAGAAGGGGCAACCCTTATATTCGAAGTTGAGGATGACGGAGTGGGTTTTGATCCTGTTGATATGCAGCCAAGGGGATATGCTTTAAGGAACATACAGGAAAGGATCCAATTGCATTACGGCCAAGACCGTGGAATCCGCATAGACAGTATTCCGGGTGCCGGAACCAAAATCACCCTTGAGATCGGTATAATGGATTGAGGTCGGGCTATGAAGGGGGACATGTCTTGTATAAACTTTTTATAGCGGATGACGAACAGCTTGTGGTGGAAACGTTGTCGGAAATGATTGACTGGGATGCATTCGGAGTACGGATCATAGGGACGGCAAATAACGGCAAACAAGCGTTGGAGCGGATTCTTCAGTCGGATCCGGACATAGTCCTGACAGATATTCGGATGCCCGGCCTGAACGGTCTCGATCTAATCCGGACCCTGAAGGAGAATGGCCGCAAAGCGGAATGCATCATCGTCAGCGGCTATTCCGAGTTTGAATACGCCAAAGAGGCCATTGAACTGGAGGCGGTGGATTATCTAATCAAGCCTGCAGAGCTAGATGAAGTGGCAAGGACCGTCTCAAGGGCAATCCAGCGTCTGGAGCGCAAAGCGGATCAAACGGGGAATAACCCTGAGCTTCGAATTGCAAAAGCATTAGACCGGGCGGTGTTTACGGATCTAATCGTCCATGGGAAACGTCCATCATTCGATCAAACGCCATACGAACAATATAACCAGTTTGCAGTGATCCTGATCGGAAGCCCGGCGGCGCTTTGGCTCGAACGAATGAAGAACAAAGGCATCACGGATGCTCTCCTGAGCTTTTTGGCGAATCGCGGAATCGTCGTGGATCTGCTCTATGAGCAGCAGAAAGTCATCTTATTATGCATGGCGAACCTGGAGGAAGACGTGCCATTAACGGAAATTCTGATGGCTGCAGCCGCAACATTTTCGAATGACGGCTCATGGGATGATTCTTTATTGTCGTTTGGAATCGGTCCGGTTGTAACCGGAATAATGCAAATGCATGTCTCGTATTTAGTTGCCTACAAGGCATGTCAAATGGGTTTGTTCTTCGGCGCTCCGGTAATGGACGTAAGCAGCTGGACGGAGATTACCCGCGTTTCCGAAAGAGTGGTCTCCGATTGGTCTAATCAAATACAATCCTTCATCCGTTACGAACAAAAAGAGTTCGAAGAGATGCTAGAACGTTGGACGGAATGGGGGACAATGCAATTAATCGCTCCCGTTACCCTGAAGAAGACAGGCGCCCAGTGGGCGAACCGGTTGCATGATCTGATCGGGCAGGACTATGGAATCAAGCTCGAGAGAGTGATCGGAGACCGCACGCGGCTGATTGAAGAGATACATGAAGCGCCGGACTGGGCATCTTTGAAGAAAATATGCATGGATTTGGCGCAGAGTGTGCAATTTTATTTGAACGTAACGAAGACTACCCTGAAAGAAAAGGTGGTTCATGAAATCAAAGCTTATCTTGAATCCCATTATCATGAGAATATCCAGCTCGATCAATTGGCAGAGCGGTTTGATCTCAACGCTTCTTATGTAAGCAACTTATATTCTAAATCAACCGGGCAAACGATTCTTGAATATGTCACTTTGCTGCGCATCCGGAAAGCGAAAAAGATGCTGAGGGAAAGCAGCTTCAAAATCTCTAAAATATCCTCTAATGTCGGATACGATAACCAGCGGTATTTCTGCCAAGTGTTCAAGAAGCATGTAGGCGTTAGTCCCGGCCAGTACAGAGAAGAGCATATGATAAAAAGCGAAGGAGATCATTCCCCAATTGGATAATCGAACTTTCTCAAGTGGCATCAACAAACACAAAGAACTCACGACTTCTCCCGAGGCGTCGACAACGGACAAATCCAAGTCCGGTCGATAATCGGGATATTGAACTTGATGGCAGCTTTTGGATTGACGGATATCAGGAACGGTAGTAATATTAAACCAAAGTAAAAACCTTTAAACTTTTGTATAGATTATAGTGTCCTAAGTAGGACACATCTGACAGAGAATGTTCGATTTTTAGTCAGGACATAGATATATTATGACAAGTTAGGGATTTTTATTTTCTTTAAAAGTTTAATCGTTTAAACTTTCAGGCAATGGAGGCATAGAATTTTAGATGAACATTCATGATGTAGCCAAAAAGTCGGGGCTCTCGGTAGTGACCGTATCCAGAGTGCTTAACAATTCACCGTCTGTGCGTGAGTCCAATAGACGGAAAGTGCTCAAAGCGATGGAGGAATTGAATTATCAGCCCAATTCCGCGGCGCGGAGTCTAGTGCGCGGCAAGACGGGAGTCATCGGGATGTCGATTACCAACTTTAACGACTCTTTCTATGATCGCGTGATTCGCGTGGTGAACCGGAAGCTGAGTGAGCAAGGTTATTTTTTGGCCTTATCCATTGCCGAGAATGAGGATGAAGGTGATAATTTCCTGTTTCAGAAGGACCGTGTAGACGGGATTATCCTGTTGTCCCCGCTTGAAGAGAGGGAATATGTAGAGGAACTGAAAAGAAAAAACATTCCGTTTGTGCTGCTGGATAACCAGTTCCAGCATGAGGATGTTCCCAGTGTCGTGGTCGATAATTATCAGGGTGGCTATGAAGCGACAAAGCACTTGATTGATCTTGGACACACTCAGATTGCCTATATCGGCGGCCCTTCGGTATTCCTGAGTGTTGCGGAGCGCAAGCGGGGCTATGGCCATGCGCTGGAGGAAGCAGGGTTAACGTCTTTCGGCACAGATTCCTGCGGGTTTACGGTAAGCGGTGGCTATGAAGTAGCCAAAAGATGGATCCGTGAAGATAAGCTGCCGACAGCCTTTTTTTGCGGAGATGACTTTATTGCCCTTGGAGTTGTCCAGGCGCTGCGCGAAGAGGGAATTCGGGTACCCCATGATATCTCGGTAGTCGGATTTGATGATCAACAGTTCGCAGGTGAATTCTACCCGCGGTTGACGACGGTCAGGCAGCCTGAGGCGCAAATGGGCAGCATCGGCGTTGATCTGCTGATGAAATTGATCCATGGGGAGGTGATGCCGCCCGCTGTAACGAAGCTCGCTCCTCAGCTTCTCGTGCGTGAATCGTCAGCTACTGTAAGATTAACCTGAATATTAGGAGTGAAACGATCTGTGAAGTATTACTTGGGAGTGGATGCAGGGGGCAGTAAAACCTATGCCATGATTGCCAATGAACAGGGCCAGGTCATCGGTGTAGGCCGGGGAGGGAACGGAAATCACCAAAAGAATCGGGAGCAGGCGGAGGACAACTTGCGGCAGGCGGTATCGGAAGCGCTTATGGCGTCAGGCCTGACCAAGGACCAACTGGAGTACTCCTGGTTTGGAATGGCAGGAGCAGACAGAGAGGCCGACTTCAGGATTTTACGGCCCATCATCAGCCGCCTTAGCCTTCCCCGGACGGAGATTTCCTGCGATACCTGGAATGCATTGCGGTCAGGTACCGAGGAGAAATATGGAGTCGTGCTGATTTGCGGCTCGGGTGTGAACTGTGCCGGTAAGAATCCGAAGGGTGCTACGTACCAATGCGGGGGGTTTGGCTACCGGTTCGGTGATTTTGGCGGCGGCTATGATTTAAGTGTGGAGGTATTCCGCAGCGTTCTCCGGGCGGATGATGGAAGAGGGAGCAAGACGGTGCTGACAGAGCGCTTAACTCAATTGCTGGGCTATTCCAACGTTTCGGAGCTGCGAGAGGATTACCTGGATCATTTCAGAGAATTGCCGGCCCATATTGCCGAGCTGCTGTTTCAGGCGGCAGAGGAAGGGGACCAGGTTGCCGCCGGATTGCTGATCAAGCAAGGGGATGAACTGGGTTTAGCTGCGGCGGCGACTATCCGCCAATTGGCTATGAAAGAGGACTCCTTTGACATTGTGCTTGCAGGCAGCCTGCTGACCAAGGGAGACCGCTCAGGTATCATCCGGCACGCCATTGAGCAGAGAGTGAAGCAGTCGGCTCCCAATGGCACCTTAAGGATATTAAGCCGTGAGCCGGTTGTAGGCTCGGTCGTTCTGGCGATGGAAAGCAGCGGGATGCATGTCAATCACGAGGTTCTTGATCGTCTGTCTCTGGAGAAAGTACCGAATAAAATAAGCTAGTTATCATCCAAGCAAAATGAAAAAGACGAAGGAAGGGTCTGTCATGGAGGAAACATTGAAGCTGGTTGTCGTCGGAGCCGGGTCATCGTATACACCTGAGCTTATTGAAGGCATCCTCATGCACCACAAAGAGCTTCCCGTTGGCGAAGTATGGCTGGTGGATATTGAGGAGGGGAGGGAGAAGCTGCATACGATTGCGGAACTGAGCAAGCGCATGATTGCTGAGTCCGGACTGCCGATAACGGTTATGGAAACGCTTAACCGAAGGGAGGCCATCGCCGGAGCGGATTTTGTCTGCACGCAAATTCGGGTAGGCATGCTGGAAGCGCGGAAATGGGACGAATTGATTCCGCTAAAGTACAATGTCATCGGTCAGGAGACGACAGGCCCCGGAGGAATGATGAAAGGCCTGCGGACCATCCCGGTCATTCTGGACATCTGCAGGGATATTGAGGAGCTTGCTCCAGATGCCTGGCTGCTGAATTTTACGAATCCGGCCGGCATGGTGACCGAGGCGGTTCACAAATATTCTTCGGTAAAGAGCGTAGGCCTGTGCAACTCGCCGATCGGTTTTCAAAAGTGGCTCTCCGGGTTCTTCGGACTTCCTATCGAAAAGATCTACTCGGAGTTCGTCGGCATCAATCATCTGCACTGGGTATCCGATGTCGTGATTGACGGAGAGAGCAAGCTGCAGGAGCTCATTGACTACCCCCAGAGCTACAAGGCTAGTAATGTGCCGTTTGATTCCTGGGACCACCGGTTCTTGAATGGATTGAAGTCCATCCCCTCCTATTACCTGAGCTATTACTATATGACGGACGCTATGCTGGAGGAACAGAAGGAAGCGGCGGCAACGACCGGCTCACGTGCTGAAGTGGTGAAGCAGGTGGAGGAAGAGCTGTTCGAGCTGTACCGGGACGTGGAGCTGAAGGAGAAGCCGAAGCAGCTGGAGCAGCGCGGCGGGGCGTATTACTCGGAGGCGGCGGTACTGCTGATGAGGTCCCTTTATAATGATTCCCGCGATATCCAGACGCTGAATGTACGCAACAACGGAATTATTGGCTTCCTGCCGGACGATGCTTCCATTGAGGTGAACTGTATGGTGACCAAGCAAGGCCCGCTGCCCATTCCGCTGCGGAAAATTCCAGAGTCCGTAAAGGGTCTGCTGGCGGCGGTCAAGCAATACGAGAGCCTGACCATCGAAGCAGCCGTGCACGGGGACCGGGACATTGCCCTGCAGGCATTGGTTCATCACCCACTGGTGCCTTCGGTCACCGTAGCTGAACAGCTGCTGGATGAAATGCTTGAGAAAAATAAACCGTATCTGCCGTTATTTCACTAGAAGGCGCCAGAGGAGGAAAAGCGGATGAAGGCGGCCGTAAAACCAAGTTTATGGAAAAAATTTACGAATCAGTTGGATTTACAGTCCATGGTCTGGCCGGGAATTATTTTTGTTGCAATATTCAGTTACATTCCGATGTATGGCGTGGTGATGGCATTTCAGCAGTACGATATTTTTAACGGCATGCTGGAAAGCCCCTGGGTTGGATGGATGAATTTCAAAATGTTCTTTGAGGCACCCGAGTTCTGGAGTGTAATGAGAAATACCATTGTGATTAGCCTGCTGAAACTGATCATTACCTTTCCTGCCCCGATTCTGCTTGCGCTGATGTTGAATGAAATCGGGAATATGGCCTTTAAACGATTTATCCAGACGGTCAGCTACCTGCCGTATTTCCTGTCCTGGGTCATTGTATCCGGCTTGGTATTCTCGCTGCTGTCCGTTGATAACGGAACGGTGAACTATTTACTGGAACGGCTGAACCTGACCCATGAGCCGGTCAACTTTCTGGCGATACCCGAATATTTCTGGTCGATTCTAGTGAGCGTCAATGTGTGGAAGGAGATCGGTTTTGGAAGCATTGTCTATCTGGCCGCAATCGCGGGCGTTGATCCGGCCATGTATGAGGCCGCTTCAATAGACGGCGCAAGCCGGTTTAAGCAAATTTACTCCATTACACTCCCCAGTATTTCCCCTGTTATTATCATCTTTATGATTCTTGCTATCGGCAATCTGCTCAGTGCAGGTTTTGAAGACATTTTGCTGCTGGCAACCAATCCAATCCTGCGGCCTTACTCCGATGTTATCGACACCTATGTGTACCGTGTTGGGATATTGAATGCCAGATTCTCTTATGCGACAGCGGTAGGGCTGTTCAAAGCGGTAATCAGTGTTATTCTGCTGGTGACAGCCAACAAAATCGCCCGCCGGGCAGATGTCAGTCTCTGGTAGACCTACAACCTATAGGAGGGGTGAACAATGAGACTAAGCCTGGGCGACAAAGTGATGCAGCGGACGATTTATCTCCTCTTGACACTGATGGCGGTAATCATGCTCTACCCGTTTTGGAACGCGCTTGTCATTTCCTTCAATCAAGGGAGTGATACGGCGCTCGGCGGCATAACCCTGTGGCCTAGAGAGTATACACTGGAGAATTATTATATTGTGTTTCAGGATCACCGCCTGTTGAACTCTTTTCTGATCTCCGTTCTTAGAACCTTGAGCGGCACGGCATTGTCCGTCTTCTTCACGGCCCTGTTAGCCTACGGAATGTCCAAGAAGACATTGCTGTTTCGCAAGCAGTATATGGTGTTCTTCATGATCACGATGTTTTTTAGCGGAGGGCTCATCCCCACTTATTTGCTAATCCGCTCTCTGGGTATGCTGGACACCTTTTGGGTTCTGATTATCCCTGGCATCATTAGCGTCTACAACATGATTGTCATCCGCACCTTCTTCTCTGCTCTGCCTGACGGGCTGGAGGAATCGGCCAAAATCGACGGTTGCAGCAATTACGGCATTTTCCTCCGGATCGTCATTCCCGTCTCAGGCCCGGTGCTCGCTACGATTGCTTTATTTACAGCGGTGGGTTACTGGAACGACTGGTTCACGGGAGCGATCTATATTACGAAGGACCACCTGCTTCCTATACAGACCCTGCTGCGGCAAATTATGAACTCCAACATTATGACTGAAATCGGCTCATCGAATGCCATCGCACTGGATCATATGAACCGGAATCGGACGGTTACAACGAAGTCATTGACCATGGCTACGATGATGATCGCCACCATCCCGATTATTTTGACGTACCCCTTCCTCCAAAAGTATTTTGTTAAGGGGGTATTGATCGGTTCATTGAAAGAATAGCAGTCTCCATATCGTGTAGAAAGAAGGGAAAAGAATGCGCATTCGGTTGAAATGGGTATCGCTTCTGCTTGTCTGCCTGCTGCTTCTTCTCACTGCTTGCAGCGGAGGCGGGAAATCGGGCACTTCGCAGGATGAAAGTGAGGGAAATGTGAATACCGGGGCAGTCACAGATGACGGCAGTGGCATTAAGCCCACTACCTTCAGCTTCTATGGAAACTACGACTGGCTTACAACAGCGCCTTGGGGGGAGAATGAGGCAACGAAATGGATTCAGGAGAACCGGAAGGTTACCGTTGAACCGGTGCAATCTGGAGGGGCGGCCGCGGAAAAGCTTAATACGATGATCGTCAGCGGTGATTTGCCGGATGTTATCTTCACCGACCGGGGATCCATGGTGGAACGGCTGGTGCAGGCAGGGAGACTCGTGGCGCTGGATGAGTACTATGAGAAGTATCCGAACTTCAAGAAATATGTAAAGGAATCCACCCTGAACCTGCTTCGATCTGATGATGGGAAAATCTATCAGATCCCGAACTGGTACACCTCAGGGCAGTTCGGCAACGGTGGTTGGATGGTCAATAAGGATATTTATAACGCGCTCGGCAGACCGAAGCTGGAAACCTTCGAGGATCTGTATCAATATTTGCTCCTGGTGCGAGACAAGTATCCGGATGTAGTGCCTCTGGAGGTTGGTGAGAAGGGGGCAGGCCTTGAAATTATGTATGGAGGATTCAAGGAGAATTCCACCAGCAAATTCATTTCCCTCATGGGATATCCGGAAGGCGACAAGCTGCTCCCCATCTATGACGATCCTGCTTTCGAGGAAATGATGCTGTATATCAATATGCTGTTCCGTGAACGGCTGGTTACCCAGGATGCGCTGCAGCAAACCCAGGATGCGGTCAAGGAGAAGGTGAATACCGGCCGGGTAGCGGTTATGGTCGAGTCCAACATCACTACGTACGGAGCCGAGGGACACCGGGCACTGACTGCAGGCAATCCGGACAGCGGATATGAGATTATTTGGCCGGTTCATAAGGCCGGTTTAGACAAGAACAAGGTGTTTGTAAGCGGCTTTGAGACGCTGGGCTGGAACGTCAATGTCATTACGACCAAAGCAAAGGATCCGGAGGCCATCTTCGCTTACTATGACTGGATAACGGGTCCGGAGGGACAGAAGGTTCTGTTCTTCGGTCCAAAAGGCCTGTATTGGGATGAAGAGGATGCGGATGGCGCTCCGATTCCGAACGAGAAATACAAGACGACACCTGCTAACGAGCGTACGGAAATCATGCGGAAATTCGAAGACTTTAACTGGGCGGGAAATACGACCTTTATCGATACGGCGAAAATGAGCCTCGAGGCTTCGCTTTCCGCGAACCAGAAATCGTGGGAGACGGTGGCGCAGTCCACGGTGACCTGGAAAACCGCTCTGGACATTACGGAATTTGTGAATACCGACCCGGTTGCCGATACGGAGATCGGCATCATCGCCCAAAATATTCAGAATATTCATACCCTTGCTTTCGCCCAGATGGTTCAGGCGAAGTCGGATGAAGAGGTGCTGTCGGCTCTGGAGACGGCTAAAAAGAACGCCAAAAAAGCTGGGCTGGGTAAGCTGCTTGAGTTCAAAATCGAAAGATGGCAGGAGAATGTCCAGAAAATCAACGCGACGAAATAATTCTTGTTTAAACATAAATAAAACTATTTTATGGAGGCGAGAATATGACATTTACCCTGAGATCAAGGTCCATTGCGGTGTTAAGCCTGGCGTTGGTTTTCTCCGTATTGGGTTCTTCGGTTCCGGCTATAGCCGAGGAGGAGAGTAATCCCCCTTTTGAAACGGAGGTCATTGTACGAACCGTAAACCAGTTTAAGAACAAGGCGGATGTTCAGAACTTTATCGAGCTGTCCGAACGCTACGGAGTTGATCTCATCAGCATGAACGTGAAGCAGGATGAAGATGATGAGGTCCCGTCCGGACGGGTGTTTTATCAGAGTGATATCGCTCCGATTGCACAAGGCTACGAGAATTTCGATGCCCTTCAGGAGGTCATTACAGCAGCCCACGCCGTAGGAATTAAAGTTCATGCCTGGATTCCGCAGTTCCATGATCAGGAGGCCTTCCTGAAGCACGAGGAATGGCAAATGCAGTCGCTGGTCAACGGGGTTCAGACTCCGTTTACAGGTTCTAACGGCAACGAATACTTCGTCAATCCGATTCACCATGAAGTGCAGCAGTATGAACGCTCTATCATTCAGGAAGTAATCGGGAATTATGCTGTTGACGGCGTTGTGCTGGACTGGATCCGTTTCGACAATTACAACATGGACGTCAGCGATTACACGGTGGCCAAATATAAGGCGCAATTCGGATATTCACCGCTCAGTATTAATTTCGATGCGGATTCCACTCAGCGGCAGCAGTGGAATGAATGGAGAACAGATCAAATCGGACAGTATGTAGGCGATATCCGTCAGGATATTTCCCAGTCCTCGAATCCGGATGTGCAGCTTGGCGTGTATATTTTGCCGCCGGAATTTACAGAGGTTGGGCAAAATGTAGCCAAATTCAAGGATTCTATCGACTTTGTCGCCCCTATGGCGTACTTTGATGACTGGGAATTCAACAGCGACTGGGTGTACAGCACGGCCTACGGTATCCTGAAGGATACGAGCGACCGGATCAGTAACAGCCAAGTGGAAATTGTAGCAACGCTGGATAATGACTGGACTGATGATGAATATCAGGAGATTTACCAGGGGATCCGCGAAAATTACCCTGGCGTGAAGCGCCTGTCGTTCTTTTCTTATGGAGCCTGGCCTGAAGCCGAGCTGGCCAAAATCGATGAACGTACAACATGGCCGACACCGGACTGGACACCGCCGGGTGAACATGACTATCCGGCTCAGCTGCCAACAGGCTGGAAGGCAAGAAATATCGGCTCCAAGCCGGGGAATGTCGTATACAATTCTTCCAAGAAGCAATTTACAATGAGCAGCACATCCACGGATATCTGGGGAAGAGCGGATAAGCTGAACTTTGTATATCAACCTGTGAAGGGTGATGTGGAGATCATTGTTCAGATGCGTTCAACAGAACGCATGGACGGCTGGGCCAAGGCCGGCATTATGATTCGGGAGTCGCTGGGGCATGATGCGAAGCACGCGGACATGATGATTACCCCTGAGAATGGGGCAACCTTCCAGTATCGTGAAGAGACCACGGGCAGTGCGGTCGACCAGACAGCGGATGCCTCTGCTCCAAGCTGGCTTAAGCTGAGCCGAAAGGGAAATACCTTCACTGGCGCGGTTTCGTCTGACCGGAAGCGCTGGACGACGGTCGGAACCGTCCAGATCCCGATGAACCACCAGGTGTATATCGGTATGGCGCTGAGCAATCCGGGGGATGACGCGAGGAATAAGGCTGTGTTTGGCAATGTGAAGATCACAAAGTAAGCAAAGACGACATTCCCGGATTCTGCATTTTAGAAAATTTTTATATTTCCTTTCGAGGGAGTTTAGACTCCTCCTCTAGACTAAGGTTGTAGGTACGAAAGAGAAACCATACAACCTTAAAGGAGCGAGTTGGAAATGAAAAAGAAAAGCAAAGTGTTGATGATCGGTGCGTCGGTGGCTGCAGTAAGTATGTTTACGGTGACGGCATTTGCGTCCACACCGGAGATGGATGGTTACAGGGCCTTCAAAGAGGTGCTGAAAGCGGACCAAATGTCGGAGCAAACGCTCGAGAGTGCAACGGTGAACGGGAACTTCGCTGTTACGCTGAATGGCGAGGCGGTGCTGGAGGCGGACGGCTGGGCGAAGATCAAGGAAACAGGAGATAACCAGAGCGTAAACAGCGACTTCGATTTCACCCTCATGGGCATTGAACGTAGCGGCAGCATGTACAGCAGTGGCGATGATAAGGCCTATCTGGTAGACCGGACCCACGGTCTGCACTATCAGGTGATCAACCTGGACGATGAGCATGCCGGCAAGCACAGCGAATGGAAGGATGAGGAGAACTTCGATCATCGTCCGATGAATAAAGCGGAGGAAGCGCTTCTCGATTTCATGGTCGGCGATCTCAAGGATAATTTCAGCGTAGTGAATCATGCGGATAATTCAAAGACGATTTCGGTCGACGTAAGCAAAGAGGAGGTTCCGCTTGCGGTCCGTTTGCTGATGGACGTGGCATCAGCCGACGACAGGAAGGAACACTCGAATGCATCGGAGGTGCCGACAGAGTGGGAGGGGCTGAAGCAAATTCCTTTCTTCCAGGGTTTTGAAGCAGCAGAACTCGAGGAGCAGCTGCCAGAGCTGACAGAGGAAGCTACAATTGAGCACTTAAGTCTGCAACTGACGGTCGATGCGGACAACAGGCTGCAAGGAGTGCAAGGAGAGCTTGAGGTGAGCGGCAAGGACGAAGCGGGCGTCATCCATCGCGTGAAGATGGAAGGCGCAGGCGGCATCAGCGGCATCAACGCCACGACGCCAGATGTGTATAATCCTGCCGGCAAATCCATAGAGATCATCGACGCCGCAGCGTTCGAAGGCCGCAGCTAACAGCTCAATTCGGGGAGGACCTAACTTATGTTTGAAGTCTACGATCTTACGAAGGTCTACCCCGGCGGCCAAGGCATCCAGGGGCTTAACCTCACCGTACATTCCGGTGAGGTTGCAGCCTTACTGGGGCCGAACGGTGCCGGGAAGACAACAGCGCTGCAGGCGATGGCCGGCTGGCTCACGGCCGACCGCGGGGAAGCTCGCTGGAACGGTGCTTCCGTCGCGGAGCGGCCTGATCTGACGAAGCTGCACATGGGCCTGATGATCGGCGAGCCGGCCCCTTACCCCTATTTTACAGGCAGCGACTATCTGAAGCTCTACTCCAAGCTGTATTCGGGCATCGACGAAGCGCGTATCCAACAGACGCTGGAACTCGTGGGCATGTCCGGGCACCAACAGATCAAGATCAAGAAGTACTCCACAGGCATGAAGCAGCGGATCGAGCTTGCCAGCGCGCTGCTCCACCGGCCGAAGCTTCTGATGCTCGATGAGCCGTTCTCGGGCATGGACATCGAGGGACGTCGGGAGATGACGGCCATACTTCGAGGTCTCGTGACCGAGACGGGCATGAGTGTCGTCATCTCTTCTCATCAGGTATACGAAATCGAGGATTGGATTACGCATGCTTACATTATTTATGAGGGGAAACACGTCGATACCGCAAGCGTTGCACAGATTCGAGAGTCGTTCGCAAGCGTTGAGGACTACTATTTGAATTGTACAGCCAAGGAAAGGGGCGGAGTCGCATGATGGCGCCATTCCTCTATCTCACTGGAGAAGAGCTGCGCAAGCTGTTCCGCGGAGGCAAGCTGAAAGTACTGCTGATGCTCTCTTTTCTTATCGGTGTTATCTTCGTCTTGATCGGCGAACGCGTCGGGCTGAGCGGGAACCTGCCGGTGACCACGCTGGAGCTGCTGCTTGCAGCCGTTCTCCCCTTATTCATGGTTTCACTTGGCAGCGACCTCATGGCGGGCGAATTTAAGGATGGAACAATCAAGAATGCGCTGAAGCTGCCGCTCGGCCGGGAGACCCTTTTTATAGGAAAAATACTCGCTGGATGGACGGCGGGCGCGTTGATTGTTCTAAGTGTGTTTGTGCCAACATTTATCGGAAGCATAGGACTTGAGGGCATGTCTGCCCTATCCACGTTGGGTGCGACTATGGCAGAGGTCGGCGGTGCAATCCTCTTCTGCGGCTTGTTAGTGGTGCTGGCAAACAGCGTGTCCCTCTGGACGGGGAGCGGCGGGGTCGGAATGGTAGTCGGCATCGTGCTGTGGATAACGATGGGCGTCATCGGATTTTTCGAGCCGCAGCTGAACCGGTTCTTCCTAACCGACTTCGCGGATTGGTTACATCCGCTCCTGTATACGGGCGATTTCGGCGCGTCTGTAACGACATTGCTATTTATGACAGCTTACTATATCATGGGCATTATAACGGGCTTGCTAGCCTTTCAAAGGAAAGAAGTCTAACTCATGTCCATTCGGCTTAAGCTTATTTTAACGTATATTATCGGCATCATACTGACTGTAGTTATCGTCACGGCGACCGGGATCGGGGTCGTCACGGCGGCCTTTTCTTATTACGCGAACAGTATCGTAAAGGATCAGACTGCAGATGATGCGCTTCATCGAGGCATCGATCTGTTCGTAGACCTGCGTTATGCGGAGCGGTATACGCCAGAGGAGCTGACGTCCCCCTCGTTCGCTGAACAGCTTGGAGATCGGCTGGAGCCGTTCGGGGGCTTCGTTGTTGTCCGGCAGGGAGAGCAATGGGCAAGCTACGGTAAATTGAGAGAGGGAGAAGCGTTCCTTGCGCAGATGCAGAAGGACATTTCAACTTCTGGGAAGCACGCGGATGAGGCGTTCATGGTGAGTGAGTGGGAGGGGCGCAATTTGCTCTCCTTGCGCTACGATTTTCCGGAAATGAACGATCCCTTATCGTATTATCTTATCGCCGATGTGACGGAGACGGGGACCAAGGACAACCAGTTCCACATCTTCGTGTTTCTAGCCATTGCGGTCTTATTCGGTATCATTCTGGTCCCGTTGATCTGGATCACGACGAAGGATATCGTGAGGCCGCTGCGGCAGCTCGAGCAGGGCTCCCGCAGCATCGCGGAAGGGGATCTGAACTTCAGTCTGCACTCGAAGGTTCGCAACGAGGTGGGCAGCGTGATACGCTCGTACGAGAAGATGCGCAGCGAGCTGCAACGGGCGATCGGCGCGCAGCTGGCGATGGAAGAGAGCCGCAAACAGCTGATTTCGAATATTTCGCATGATCTGAAGACGCCGCTGACCTCGATTAAGGGATATGTGGAGGGAATTCGGGAAGGCGTAGCGAATGATCCGGAGAAGCTGAAAAAATATATCGATGTGATTCATTCGAAGACGCTCGACATGGACCGAATGATTGACGGCCTGTTCCTGTACTCCAAGCTGGATCTGGAACAGGAGAGATTCGACTTCGAAGCGGTGCCGCTGAAGGAGTTCTATCGGCAGACGATGAATGAGCTGAGCATGGAATACGAGAGTGCAGGGGTTCGTTTGACGGGCGAGTACGAGGCAGGTGCCGACGCTGTCGCGACGATGGATGCCCAGAAGATCAAGCGCGTCATTCTCAACATTGTCGGCAATTCGGTGAAATTTATGGATAAACAGGATCCATATATCCGCGTTCATTTCGGCAGGCAAGCGGAGGAATGGATCATTGCGGTGACTGACAACGGACCGGGGATGGACCCAAGCGAGCTGGAGAAAATCTTTGACCGGTTCTACCGCGGGGACGTAAACCGGAATCAGAACGTGGCTGGCACGGGGTTGGGCCTAGCGATCGCGAAGCAGATTATCCAGCATCATGGCGGAATGATTTATGCAAAAAGCGAGCCGGGGCGGTTCATGACTGTGATGTTTACCATCCCGATTGTTCAGGATAGAACGTGACTGGAGAGTGTGAGATGTCGAAGCGGAAGGTGTTAATCGTCGAGGATGACCAAGCGATCGCCGAGCTGGAGCGGGACTACCTCGAAGTTCATGGTTATGAGGTTACCCTTCGGGCAGATGGCAACGAGGCGCTCGAGGAAGCGCTGGAGCAAGAATACGACCTAATCATTCTGGACGTCATGCTGCCGGGTATGGACGGCTTCGATCTCTTGCGGCGGATCCGGGAAACGAAGTTTATTCCGGTACTGATGGTATCGGCCCGCAAGGAGGATATCGACAAGATCAGGGGATTGGGTTTGGGCGCGGATGATTACGTGACCAAGCCGTTCAGTCCGTCGGAGCTTGTCGCGCGGGTCCGGGCACACCTCGAACGGTATGACCGATTAACCGGGGTTGCAGTTGGCTCCGGCGCTTCGCCTATTCGGAAGCCGCGCGAGCTGAACATCCACGGACTTGTGCTTCAGGTCGAATCCAGGCGGGTAAGGCTGCATGGGAAAGAAGTCTCACTCACGGCAAAAGAGTTTGATCTGCTGCTCTTCCTCGCGGAAAACCCGGATCGGGTATATTCCAAGGATGCGCTGCTGGATAAGGTTTGGGGGATCGAGCACTTCGGCGATTCCGCCACGGTCACGGTCCATGTCGGAAAGATTCGTGACAAGATCCAGAAGGACCCGTCGCAGCACCAGTTTATCGAGACGGTATGGGGCGCGGGGTACCGCTTTAAGGTTTGAAGTACCGGATTGAAACCATTGATGCGGCCATCACTGAATTGATGAAGATGTGAGTCATTGGTATATACCGAAAGAGGTTTGTCCCGCTGCTGGCTTCGATTTGGGTGACTATACAGCGCGGGCAGCACCAAAAAAAGCGATCTAGGCAGAGCCAGGGCTCTACAGGAGGCTAGAATCGCTTTTTTGTTCTTTCCTCCAAGTTGGTAATCGACCCAATGTCTTGATCCGTTAATTAACTCAGAAACCCCTGTTCCAACTGTGAAGGACGACCAATCAGGGTGTCTTTTTTTCGCTCTAAAGAAGTTACGCCGAGCCGTATCACAAGTAGGGGCAAGGCCCGAATTCCCGCATTAATCCAGGAAGCGCATTGGCAAGCAAATTTTCGTTAAGAAACGCAACAAATGCACCGATGAGTAGCGCGGTTAACATCGGCCCTCTCTTCATTCCATCTGCCTCTTGAACCCGTTTGTTCATCTTCTGCCTCCCGATATTCCTATCGTTCCGTTCATTGTTTGTATAGCCAGCCTGTTGTGCAGATTATCCTACACCATCACTTTCTAACAAGGAATAAAAATTATCGCGGTCTTCGTTATCGAATTTGCCAAGCGTCCGTACCCTGACAAATTCATGTCCACCATACATGTCTATTTCCTCGCCATACCTATTGTAGAGTGCGATCATATTGCCATCCTGATTCAACTCCATGTATCCGTAACATTTTGCTTCAGGCGCT
Organism: Paenibacillus albidus; assembly: GCF_014644435.1. Taxonomy (GTDB): domain Bacteria; phylum Bacillota; class Bacilli; order Paenibacillales; family Paenibacillaceae; genus Paenibacillus_AQ; species Paenibacillus_AQ albidus. The sequence goes on from NZ_BMKR01000033.1 coordinate 29,339, forward strand.
TCACCGTAAAAGAACGTAAATCTGATTATGATCACTTTGTGCATGCAGATCTTCCTTTTCTGTTTTTCGTAACGGCCTAAGCAAATTTTACGTGAAACCGGATGAATTGGAAAAAGCGATAGCGCTCTTTATACCCGGAAATTCATTCATATTTGGAAGGCAAAAGGGGGGATCCTCCGCTATGTCGCTCATTCGCACATTATTTCTTGACAAGATGAGATTTGGGGACTATTATAACGTGCCAGTCAACTCTACAAGGTAAATCAATAAAAAGGCCGACTTTTCGAAGTGCCCCGGCACCGAATCGTCAGCCTGTCGTGCAGATCATGAAATAAAAATCCATAAGAACATCAACTAAGGAGCATGCCGTGGCAGCTCCTTAAGCATTTTTCGCCGATAGATCCGTTAAGCTGAACCGTATCATAAGTAGAAGTATAACCTTCTATTTTAAAGCCTACACCCTGTTTCTTTCCATCCATGCAGCTGCCCAGTCCACCAGCGGCCGTTGCTCCAGAAATCGGACTTCTGCGTTTCCGATTCTGTGAACCTTGATATTCATTTCTTTATCATATTCGTCCCCCAAGCGGACAAAATCCCCATCGTCCACGGCCTGGGTCTCGTAAGTTACCCATTTACGCTTTCCTTCCTCCATAACTGCACTGCTTTCATGGACAAACTTCTTGGCAGGAAATTTAGCTATAGTTTCAGCCAGGTGCAGCGACGTATTTTTATCATAGTAGACGCCTATTAGGAGTACATAGCCATTTAGATGATACAATTTATCCAACGGTGAGCTTTTCCCAAAGATGTTGCATAAATCATGGTTTTGCGTTAGATATTCCGCATGCTTGCCTACTGCGGCAATTGATCGTGCCGGGTGATCCGACCTTTTGGCCCCCGGCCACTTGCGGAACATTTCAGCCACGACACCCATACCGATCGCAGGGGTTACTTCTTTATCGTAGGGTGGCCAGTGTTCGCGAATTATCGGCCACCATTCCGTAGGTGCTTCCCAATGGACTCCCGTTGCCGGATCAAGATTCTTCCATGTCTGGGACGGCATCATCAAGGTCCCTTCTTCACCGATAATTTCAAGAAGGGATCGGATTAAGGTCTCGGGCCCGCCTACAACAAAACCCAATTTGCTTAAAGAAGTATGAACGAATATGTGTTGACCTTCGCTTAATCCGCAGTTTTTTAATCCATGAATTAGATCTTCCTTCGTTAAGATGGCTCTTGTTTCTTTGGGTTCAGTCATGTTATTTCCGCCTTTAATTAAAATAAGACAACCCCGCTATTAGTAGCGGGGTTGTCTCTAGCGTGGCTAGGGAAGCAGTGCCCTTCATTTCCTATATTATACCAAGGGTATTCTTTTGCAACAATAGGCTCCAGCGGAATAATTTGCCGTTACAGCTATTGCGGTGAACCGTATCATAAATGACGGTTAAATTTTTGACAAAACGAGCGTAGAGGCACAGGGAAAAGGCTGGAGTGGGTAGGGGCATGTGGATTAAAGGCGTGTGGCCCAATTAGCTTGTAAAGATGACCCTATAAGATCAGCTCCGCAAGACGATGAATCCCCTGCCCAATCGATGCTTCATCTACTTTTGCAAACCCCAACACCCATCCCTTCCTTTTGCTTTTCAAACAATAGGGTCCAAGAGGGTATACACGTATTCCCTGTTGAAGGGCTAACTTTGTCACGGTTTCTTCGTCGTATGACTCTTCAGCTTCAAGTAACATATGCAATCCCGTTTCTATTCCACTTAGTGTGAAACGCTCCCCTAAACCGCTAGCCATAATAGCCTTTGTCATGGCTTCGTGTCTTCGTCGATACACATTTCTGACTCTTCTCATATGGCGCATAAAATGCCCATTCTTGATGAAGTGGGTTAGTGTTAGCTGATCCATAATCGGAAGATGGCGGTAAGTCAACTCCTGTATCCTGGCTAGTTGACCAATTGCCTCGACAGATCCAACGATAGCCGAAATACGAATGCCTGGAGCAATCATTTTAGAAAAACTCATGAGGTACAAGGTGTTATTAGATGCCTGGCTAAAGAGCGTTGGAAGCGGCTCCCCACGATATCGAAATTCACTATCATAATCGTCTTCAATGATCCAAAATTGTTCTTGCACGGCCTTATGTAGCAATTGTTGCCTGCGCGGCTCCGACATTACGACCCCGACTGCGCACTGGTGCGAAGGGGTCACAAAGATCAGTTTGGATTGTGGGTGAATACGCTCAACTGCAAGACCATTCGCATCAACGGGAACGGGCACCACATTCATTCGCCGATATTTCATCGCCATCCAGGCAGCTGGAAAACCGGGATCTTCTACAGAGACAGTGTCCCCATCAGATAAAAGCGATTGTGCGATTAAGTCAATGCTATGCTGCGCTCCTGAGGTCAACAGAATCTGATCTGTTTGGATATGGATGCCTCGTTCAAGTGATAAATAACGCTGAATTTGCTCACGTAATGGTGTGAGACCATAGGGATTACCGTAAGCCCAGCTTGATAAGTCCATTGCAGCGGATGCGTGGAGAAACGATTGTCGCCAGTTCTTTTGAAATTGTCCATCCAAATAAGGTTCATGGGGACTAAAATCAATATCCACTTCTCGATGTTCTTTGCCTCTGAACCAATCATGTAATTGATCGACCGCCGAGTTCAACAAGGGAAGTGAGGGGGGGATGGGGCCATATGCTATTATTTCCTTCGTTGACTCAGCGACTTGATTCCATTTACTAACTCGCGTTCCTCCTCGTCGAGATGTAACCGTATAGCCTCGGCTTAGTAATTCCTCATAGACGATCTGTATAGTTGAGCGAGATACACCTACCAGGTGAGCGAGTTCGCGGGAAGGAATCAGCAATTCTCCTGGGGCCCAGACTCCACTAGTAATATTATGAATTGCTTGATCAAGCAATTGCTGCCAGATCGGTCTCTTATCATTACGAATTACTTTCATCATCGTGCATACCTCCAAATAGTAGCTCCAGCCAAAAACATTAATTATGGATTGTTCATAACCTTGATGTTTGGATGTTTAAGTGCACTCCATTCACTGATATACTACCGTAATAACGCTGGTTTTTGCAATCTGGCCGTTGCCGCACTCTAGAAGAGTATCAGAGTTAAGACAATTGGAGTGGGATGAATATCTTATGAGTGAAAGGAGAGATTTCGAAATGGATTCAGTTCGTTACAAGATCAGGGAATGCCAGGATCAAGAGAAAATTGAAAGCTTCCTGCACCAAGCGAGAATTGGGTATCTTGGGTTGGTTGATGGGAACCTCCCCTATGTTGTACCGCTTAATTATGTATGGACTGAGGGGAAGCTCTATTTTCACGGGGCTGGAGATGGAAGACGTAATCAGGTCATGAGTGAAAATCCAGAGGTTTGTTTTACGGTATGTGAGGAATACGGAACCATCACGGATCCGGTACCTGCTAAAACGGATACGGCTTATATGAGCGTAATGATATTTGGACAAGCAGAGCCAATCACAGATTTGGACGAAGCTACTCATGTACTTCAGGGAATGATTAATAAATACGTACCCGGCTATTATAACCGCCCCTTGTCCAAGCAGCATGTGGACAAGTATAGGTCGGCTGTATTGGGTGGACCGGTTCAAGTCTACCGGGTAATTCCGCACCATATGACAGCAAAAGAAAGCCCTATTGAAGCAGAAAAAATGTATAGAACGGGCACGAATGTGGGACGGGAAATGTAACGACAAGATACCGTTACGACCCGCACTATACCCGTAGTCTCTGTTTACCTAACCGTGCGAAAGAGCATCAAAAATGTGGCGACTGTGCTCCAATCAAGATGATATGGCGGCCATAGCGGCATAGGCGGGAAGTATTTGGTGCTTTCTTATTTCTTCAAAATTTAGAGCGAATGCCCTATGACTATGTAATATAGTTTTAGGGCATTTTTTCGGTGTTAATTTTAATTATTTTGCTTAAGTCAAATAGGTGGAGATTTAGGAAAGACCCAGAACGAAGTTTATTGCGAAATGGACTTCCCAATTTCTGTTTCCTCATTGCGCCAAGGGGGGCAATTTCTTTCTTGCATGTTCGAACCAGTCTACCAGCTTATCGGTCAAGCCGATCCGCAGCTCGTTTGAAAACAGATGATCTAACTTATGGTAGTGTTTCTCCGCTTCTTTGTGCCTTCCGCTTGCCGTATAAAGCTTCATCAGCGCAAGTCCGTCTTCTTCGTTATACGGGTCCACATCCTGAATCCGCTCGTACATCGCCAGCGCTTCCTCCTGCATCATGGCTTTCTCATAGAATCGGGCTAACGAACGGGCATTCAGATACCATAGCTTCCGTAGTCTTTCGCGTTCGTCCTCGACCCAACCATAACCGATCTCTTGTAAATAGTCCCCTTCATAAAGCGAAAGCAACCGCCGCAGCTCGGAGTGACTGTCGGTCAAATTTACGCCACTCAGCTGCCGCAAACCGTTTTCCCATTCATCCACGTCAATCCGAATACGGCTTGTGTCGAGTATATATCCTTCTTGAATAGTCATATTTTGGATGGGGGCATCGATGCCCATTTGCTTCAAGCACTGTCTGATGTGATAAATCGATGTATACAATTGATTCGCCGCCTGTTTCACATTAAGCTCCGGCCACAGCAGCTCCAACAGCGTCTCCTTGAAGACGATTTTGCCGCGTTGGTGCAGCAGGTAGGCAAACAGAGCCTGTGTTTTTGCCGTTCGCCATTTCGGAATTTCCGGAGACCGGCCACTGCTCTGCAAACGGAGAGACCGGAAACACAGAATGCGGGAAGGCGCTGTTGAGTGCATATCTTCGTGTTTATGCATTCTTTTTTGCATAAGCCGTTTTATCGTTTGATCCAAACGTGCTTGATGCAACGGTTTAAGCAAATAATCGACCGCATTCAGCTCAAAGGCTTGGACAGCATACTCGCTATATGCCGTTACAAATACAATATCTGTTCCCGGACAGGCCTCCTGTGCCAACTCTACCGCTTGGATTCCCGATAGTTCCGGCAAGTGAATATCGAAAAATACGACGTCCGGCTGAAGATCCGGCATTTGCCTAATAGCCTCTCGCGCATTCCCAAACGAGCCGACCACCGAAATACCGGGATACCCCGATAGCATTCGCCGAATCTGGTTTAATACCAGCGTTTCGTCATCCACCAGCATGATCTTCATGTGTTTTCACGCTCCATATATAATGTATGCATTGTTTTTGACATGATTCGACCTTTTATACTAATACTATCGGAATTTTGGGAATGGATGATTAGTGCTTGTACGTGAGCAAAAATAGCATGTAAAGCAATTGTAGAGATTTTGTAAAGTTCCTTCTGTTATGATCTCACCTGTCGAAAGAAAGTGGATTATATCGGAATATAGGGTCAAGGGTTTTAATTTTCTATGGGACAGGGGGACGACTCTGACAGCGGAATAGAATAAGAACGATGGTTTTACTCCAGCGAGAGCAGAGGCGCTTGAGTTAGAAGTAATATACAAATTTTACAAGAAGGAAGGAGAACCCTGCTGAACAGAAAGAAATCTGCAAATATAGAATTTCTATATGCTTTCGTTAGCAGGTATAAACAAAAGATGAAATTAAAAAATCGAAGTATGTTATCTACTCTAATGGCAATCATTATGGTATTGACGATGATTCCTTTTTATCCGTTAGAAGTAAGGGCCGCTGTAACACCAACACTTGATCTTGGTAATCCGGCTAGAGTAACCGGAACAACCTATCAGTTACCAAATGCTGCATTTGGAAGCACGGGGGTCGTGAATGGAGCGGGCGGCTACTTCACTGTGGCAGTAAATAATGGCTCAACGGCTGTTGGAACTCTTCCAAGTGGGATTACCGAGTTGATTAATGGCATAAAAATCAGTGGCATTGTTACTGACAAATCTACATCTGTAAATAGAGTGTTCAATTTTTCAAATGGTACTACTTATGAAGAAATTCTGGCTGTTATCCGAAATATGACATTTACACAAGCTGCGGGGCAAACCCAAGAAGTCACGGTAAATGTAGCGCCAGGGGTACCATTGACCGATGGGAAAACATCTGTGCGTACCTACAATGGACGCCATTTTGTATATGTGCAAAGACAGAGTACCATGACTTTTAAAGATGCTGTGACGATTGCAACAAACAATAGCGGACATCTTTTAGAGCCAAAGGCAAATAATCCTCAAGAAGTTTTTGCGATTGCTAGTATGTTTAAAGAATTTAAAACTCCATTTTTGGCAAATTGGAACTTTTTAACCTTTATAGGCGCTACTAAAACTACAGCACCTAATTGGAACACTTCTAGTTATAGCGATACAAGGTATGTATCAAACGGCCTGTCAACAGGTCTTGATACATCGAATGAATTTGTGCCTAATGGAGCGTATGACCATCTTACACTTCTGCTGGATACGAGTACTAATAAAATAGGTTACTTAGCCGTAAATAATACACATGGTGGTACCAGCGGATATTTTGATCCGGGTGTTATTGTCGAGTATAATTCCGGTGTCATTAGCAACAGAATCACTGCCACTAAAGATATCGTGCTTCCAGAGATGGGCGGCAGCGTGAAGATCAGCGGTGTTGCCAAAGTGGGTCAAACGTTGACTGCGGACCTATCCGGAGTCACTTATACGCCGGGCACAACGGACAACGTGCCGACTTACCAATGGTACCGGAACGGAGTCGCCATCACGAATGCGACGGGTTCGAGCTACAAGTTAACCGCTGACGACTTCGGCGCAGCCATCACCATGGCAGTTACAGCTGACGGTACGCATGCAACAGGAAGCGTGACGAGTGCGGCAACGGGGACGGTAGCGGCAGCGGACGGCGCGAAGGCTCCGGCAGCACCGGTAGCAGTAAGCAAAACAGCAACGAGCATTACGCTGCAAGCCGTCACCGGTCAGGAATACAGCATAGACGGCGGCGTGACGTGGCAGGATAGCCCGACGTTCAGCGGACTGACGCCGGATACGGACTATACGATTGTCACCCGTGTGAAAGCGACAGCAACACAGCAAGCGTCTGCTGTTAGCACAGGAGCATTGATTCGTACAGCGGCTGACAACGCAGACTTGAACGGGTTGTCGCTGTCGAGCGGCACGTTAAGCCCGGCGTTTACGGCAGACACGACAAACTATGCGTCAAGCGTATCGAACGGCGTGAGCGACACGACAGTGACGGCGACTGTAGTAGATTCTGTTTATGCTACGGTGACGGCGAGCGTGTACAATAGCGAAGGCACGTTGGTTAAAGGTCCGATTACGATGACAAGTGGCGTTGCTTCCGATTCACTGCCGCTGAGCGTAGGCATCAACACGATCAAGGTGGTTGTGACGGCGCAGGATGGCACGACGCAAACGTACATCATAACGGTCACGCGCGCGCCTCGTGATGACTCCGGCACGGGCGGAAGTCCGGCACCTACATCTGCACCGGCTCCTGCTCCTACATCTGCTCCTGCTCCGGCATCGGGCGTGAAAACAACCGTTAACAATGAGGACAGTGGCTTCGCTACTGGCACAACGGCAAACAACGTAACGACCGTTGTGATTGATCCAAATAAACTATCGGCTCATCTCTCCAAAGGCAACGGACAGCAATTGAATGTACTTGTGCCTGGCGACGGTGAAATCAAGGTTGCAGGTTTGACCGCAGCAAACCTGAAGCAGTTGTCCGATACCGGCTCCACGCTGAATATCGAGAACCTGCTTGCTATTTATCCGATTCCAAGCAAACAATTGGATCTGGGTTCGATCACCAAACAATGGAACGGCGCTCCTCTTGGCGAAATTGCAGTCGATATTGATATCAAGAGATCGTCTGACGCATTGAAAGCCGCAGCACAGGATCAGGCGACCAAAGGTGGCTACGATCTGCTCGTCAATCCGGTCGATCTATCGCTTAACTTCACGTACCAGAACCAATCCATTAAGCCGGATCAACTGACAGGCTACGCGCCTCGCTATATCGCATTGCCTGAAGGCATTGATCTGAACAAAATTACGACCGGCGTCATTGTTAATCCGGACGGTACCGTATTCCATGTGCCGACAGTCGTAACGAAAATCAACAACCGTTACTTTGCACTGATCAACGACCTGCGCAGCCAAGGCAGCTACTCAGTCATCTGGAATCCGCAAAATTTCGATGATGTGAAAAGCCACTGGGCACAGGAGAGTGTAAATAATATTGCAGCCAGACTGCAGCTTGAAGGTACAGGTAACAATACCTTCTCCCCGAATCGCAGTATCGACCGTGCAGAATTTGCCACGATTGTGGCAAGCGGACTTGGCTTAATGCGCCAGGGTGTATCCGGCACGCCGTATAGCGACGTAGCACCATCGAGTTGGTACCACAATGCCGTAACGATTGCCAGCGAATTTGGCATTATCAAAGGCTTTGTAGACGGTGGTTTCCACGGCAGCGAATGGATTACAAGAGAGCAAGGCATCGCCATGATCGCCCGTGCCCTTCATGTCATTCAGCCGCAAGAGGCGCTGAGTGCACTAGAAATCAATCAGATTCTGGCTTCTTACAGCGATATGAATCAAATCTCCGGGTATGCCCGGGAGTCCGCAGCCCAACTGGTTAAGGCTGGCATCCTGCAAGGGACCGGCAAACAGCAGTTGAATCCGAAAGCGGCAATGACGCGCGCGGAAACAGCGGCTATGGTTGAAAGATTGCTGAAAGCTAAGAAGTTGATCGACTAGTATTAATGATTAAGAGGGGGCTAACTGCCCCCTCTTTTTTTGTGTCTCACAACCACTGGCTAATGTGCCAAATCACCCGATTTAGGGAACAAGGGATTCCCGCTGTTCCTGTCGAAATATGAAAGCTACCGGACTGGGCCTTAGCATTTTCAAGCAATTGGCAGAACTGAACGGGGAAACGTTGGGAGTGAGCTCTGTATGATTTGGATAAAAAACAAAACCGCCCTGAAATATGCTGTGACGTTCATCCTGTTTCTCTCCATACTTCTCGGCGTCCGGTGGCTTTGGTCCGGGATTTTCCTTACGCCTGAACATCCTCGTGCGGTTCAAGGCGTGCTCGATCTGCGCGGCTGGGACTTCGCGAACTCCCGTTCCATTACGCTGAACGGCGAGTGGGATTTCTATCAGGAAGCATTCGTCACGCATGAAAATAAGGGTTGGGAATCCCTGAACAAGCGTAATATTCAGGTTCCGGGAGATTGGCGAAGCGCTCTGCCGGCAGGGTCAAAGTCGTCGTTCGGATACGGGACTTACCGGCTGCGCATTCTGGTCGATCCTTTACAACAACAGTCGTTCGGATTCTGGATTCAGGAAATTCAAGCCTCTTCAGTTGTTGAATTCAACGGTCAGATAGCAGGAGCCGGCCAGCCGGCGGAGCAAGAGAATACGTATAAGCCCCGCCGGATTTCTTATACCCCGCTTTATAAGGCAAACGGAGTGAATGAGATCGAGCTGCTTGTACGCGTGGCTAATTTTGATAATCCGCTTAATGGCGGCATTGTCAAAGCTATCCGCTTCGGATCGGATACGGCGATCAATACCGAACGATGGATCTCCATTGGTTTTCAGATTGTAACCTTCGTGGTACTGATGTTTCTTGGCTTGTACGCCGTGATGTTATACTTGTTCAGCTGGCAAAAGGGGTTGCTTGCCTTTTTCATGCTGCTTCTGACCGCCGGGCTTACGATTGTGTCTGATAACGACAGCCTGCTGCTGGTATGCATGCCTTTCATCAACTATGCCTGGGCCCTGAAAATCAGGCTACTCTCGTATTCTTTGCTTCCTTTTTTCTTCCTGCTGATTACCGGAATATTTGCCAAGCTCCGGACAAACACGGTTTTGTTCCGTACGTACGCCATTGCTCTGGCTTTATATTCAGGATTTGTGTTGGTTATGCCGCCTCCGCTCATTTACTATATAATCGAGTTTAAATTATTCAGACTGCTGTATTGGTTCCCGATGGCTTGGGTTATCTATCTGATTGGCAAATTGATAGCCAGAAAGCAGCCCGGTGCCACCTTCCTGCTGCTTGCCACCATGAGCATATTATCCAGCTCCGCATGGGGGCTGATTAATGCCCGCTTGGAAGTAATAAACATTTACTTCCCGTTTGACGTGCTGGTAGCTATCATCAGTTTTTCCGCTTACTGGTTTAAGCAGTACTTCCGCAATTCCCAAGAAAACGCCAAACTAAATGAGCAGCTAAAAAAGGCAGATAAGCAGAAGGACGATTTTCTGGCGAACACATCCCATGAATTGCGAAATCCGCTGCACGGGATGCTGAATATGACGCAAACCGTCCTTGACAGCGAAAAACATTCGTTGAGCGGCAAGAGCGTCCAAAATTTGGAGTTGGTGATCACGGTCGGCCGGCGCATGTCGTTTATGTTAAATGACCTGCTTGATTTGACTCGTCTCCAGGAGGGCAACGTCCGCCTGCACGTGCAGAGCGTTCAGGTGCAGGCGGTCGCTTCCGGCGTATTCGACATGCTTCGCTTCATGACCGATAGTAAACCGATCCGGCTGATCAATGAGATTCCGAACGAGTTTCCTCCTGTGATGGCCGACGAAAACCGGCTCATTCAAATTTTGTTTAATCTTGTTCACAATGCAATCAAATTTACCAACGGAGGAACTATCGCGATCCGGGTGGTCGCACAAGACGGTAAGGCGTACATTAGCGTTGCGGATACGGGCGTCGGCATGGATGAGGAAACGCTGCAAAGAATCTTTAACCCCTACGAGCAGGGCGACTCCGGCATGACAGCGGCGCCCGGGGGCGGTATCGGACTGGGTCTCGGCATTTGCAAGCAGTTGGTGGAGCTGCACGGCGGAACGTTGGAAGTGACATCTGCCGCTGGCCAAGGTTCGGCATTCACCTTTGCTTTGGCGCTGTCCGATTCGCCTGTTCAACGGGAAGCGGATTCTGCAGCAGGCCTGCCGCCTGTCTATGCAGAAACCGCCGCCGCTGCCGACTCGAACATCCGTTACGGTACGGATGACAATTCTGCCGTTGTGGAGAGATCGGTGCGTCCGTCGGTACTGGCTGTGGACGATGACCCGCTCAACTTGAAAATACTGGAGAACATTCTGGCTGGTGAGTCTTTCGACATCATTGCGGTTACAAGCGGCAATGAAGCCTTGTCTCATCTGAACACGAGAGTATGGGATCTTGTTATTACTGACGTCATGATGCCTCACATGTCGGGGTATGAGTTAACGAGAGCGATTCGCGAGCGCTATTCGAGCTCGGAACTACCCATTCTGCTTCTGACCGCGCGCAACAAGCCTGAGGATATCGCCGCTGGATTTTTGGCTGGGGCTAACGATTACATTGTGAAGCCTGCGGATGCGATGGAGTTAAAGGTTCGGGTGCGGGCATTAACGGATCTGAACCGTTCCGTGCGCGAACGTCTGCGTATGGAAGCGGCATGGCTGCAGGCGCAAATACAACCGCACTTTTTATTCAATACCCTTAATGCGATAGCTGCGCTTAGCGACGTCAATCTGAACAGAATGCGCCTTCTACTCGACGAGTTCGGCAATTATCTACGGGCCAGCTTTAACTTTCAGAATTCCGAGCTGCTTGTTCCCCTTGGACAGGAGCTTGCTCTCGTACGTTCTTATTTATATATCGAGAATGAACGTTTCGACGGCAGGCTGAATACGGTATGGGAAATCGAAGCGAACATGGAGCTAAGGCTCCCCCCGCTTTCCATTCAACCGCTTGTGGAGAACGCAGTGCGGCACGGTATCATGAGTCGTTCGTCGGGCGGAATGATTCATATTCATATCGCCGAATATGAAGATCGTACAGAAGTAACCGTTGCCGATAACGGTGTGGGAATGGATATAAACACGCGGCAACAGATATTCGACAAACGTTCGGGCCAAAGGCAAGGAGTCGGCTTGCTCAATATCAATCAACGGTTGAAGCAATTGTATGGGAAGGGGCTGCACATTCAGAGTGATCCGGGTCAAGGGACGATAGTCGTCTTTACCGTGCCGAATAATGCGGTGAACCGCCTGATGTAGTGGCAGCAAATAGATAAGAAGCAAATTGGAGGCCATCATGCAGATGGTCTTTTTAAAAATATAAGAATTTATATGCTTCGCGCTATAAATTATCCTTCTATTTCTCGCTGAAACGGTTACCGTCCTTATAAGGACGGCGTAGCCGTTTCTACTTGTTTATTGATGTTGGCAAATGAACGTTATGCATAGGCTGCACGTATTATAGTTATTCTGCTAGAAGCGTATAGGACGAATAGGACGCTTTTCAAAAAACTATATACACCAAAGAAGAGGTGCAGGGACATGCTTACCATAAAACATTTTACCAAGAGCTATAAAGGTGGTAAAAAGGCAGTAAATGACTTGAATTTAGTGGTCGAGCCAGGCGATATCTATGGCTTTATCGGACATAACGGTGCAGGAAAAACAACAACCATCCGGGCAGTAGTTGGTGTCCTTGATTTTGAAGAAGGGGATGTTGAAATTGACGGCATCTCCATTAAGAAAGATCCAGTAGCCTGCAAGTCGAAGATTGCGTATATTCCTGATAACCCGGATCTTTATGATCATCTTACCGGTATACAGTACTTGAATTTTATTGGTGATCTCTTTAGCGTGTCCAAAGCGGATCGTGAGTTGCTCATTAAAAAATACTGCGATGCTTTTCAGATTACGGCCAATTTGGGTGATATGATCTCATCGTATTCTCATGGTATGAAGCAGAAACTGGCTATAACCTCTGCTCTCATTCATAAACCAAAGTTGTTAGTGTTAGACGAACCCTTTGTAGGACTTGATCCAAAGGCTGCTCACATGTTAAAAACAATTATGGTAGATCTGTGCAGCAAGGGTAGTGCAATCTTCTTCTCAACGCATGTTCTGGATGTGGCAGAGAAGCTCTGCAATAAGATAGCGATCATAAAGGCGGGCCAATTGATAACCCATGGCAAGACAGAAGAAGTAAAGGGTAAGAATAGCCTGGAAGATGTATTCATGGAGTTGATAGCCAATGATTAATATATGGAGATTAACGAAGATACAGTTACTTTCTTCATTTGGATTGAATAAAGCTTTGCATACGCTGGATGTTAAGGAAAGACGCAAAGCGATTCTGCTCAGCAGCAGTATTCTAGCAGGTGTACTCATGATAGCAGTGGTTTCATTTGGATACAGCTTCATGATGGCAATGACTTTTGAACAAATGGGGCGGATGGACCTATTGCTTGCCATTATGATGGCTGTTACTTCTATTGTAGGGTTCTTCACAACGATCTATAAGGCAAGCGGTGTATTATTCAGCTATAAGGACTACGATTTGGTGATGTCTCTGCCTATAAAGACGAGTCATGTTGTCGCAAGCCGGGTTCTTCAGCTCTATGTGCTGAATTTGTTTTTTACTTTGATAGTGATGCTGCCAGCAGGTGTAGTATACGCTATAAAAGTGAATCCTGAGACGTTATTTTATCTGCTTTTTCTAATGACACTTTTATTTATTCCGTTACTACCGATTATTGCTGCAACTATTATTGGCTCATTCATTAGCTGGGTCTCTTCCCGGTTTAAAGCGAGCCGAATGATCAGCCTTGTCTTAACTTTTGTTGTAATTATTGCACTCATGGTTGGTTCATTTGGTCTGAATGGAAATGAGCAGGTGCTTGCTGATATGGGTACTGAGCTGGCAGATATGATATTTAAGCTGTATCCTCTTGCAGACATGTATGTAGATGCTGTTTGCTCGTATCGGATGAGTTCATTTTTATTATTTATTGCGTTATCCGTACTTTCATTTATGATATTTGCCACTGTACTTGGGACGAGATATAAAGCCATTCATACAGGATTAACGACCTCTCATGCAAGCAGTAAATATATAATGAAGCCGCTGGAAGCATCATCCCCATTTCGTGCACTGTATAAGAAGGAGTTGCGTCGATATTTTAGTTCTTCTATTTATGTGCTGAATACAAGTATTGGCATGATTCTATTACTGGTGATGTCGATTGCTTTATTGTTTGTCAGCTCGGAGAAGTTAGGGGAATTGATCGAGATTCCACAATTATCACATTATCTGAGTACGCTGGCTCCAATGATAGTTTCCTTATTTGTTACTTTAAGCTGTACAACGTCAAGTTCCATTTCCCTTGAAGGTAATCATTTATGGATACTAAAAAGCTCACCCATATCTAAACAAACCATTTTGCTTAGCAAAGTTGCCGTGAATCTCACCATAACCTTACCGGTCTTGGTTGTGAGTAGTATGCTGCTCATGATATCGCTGCGTCCGGGATGGATCGAAAGCCTATTATTACTTGTTATCCCTTTGATATATGCTTGTTATTCAGCGATGATGGGCGTTATTGTTAACTTGAAATTACCTAACCTGGAGTGGACAAGTGAAGTTACGGTGATAAAGCAGAGTGCAGCGGTCATTGTGTCCATGTTCATAGGGGTGATCAGTCTATTGATTCCATTGGGTATATCTCTTCTTCTAACGCATGTAAATGGCAATCTTATCTTGATAGGTATTGGAATGATTATGATAGCGGTATGCCTGGTAATGTTTAGATATATACAGACAAAAGGGGAACGGTTGTTTCGGACGATTTAACAAAACGGCGGATTCCCGGAGGAAGCAGAAACATAGAAGTAATTAATGTTATTGACAAAATATTTGACTATGATTAGTATTGATAAATATTTAAATAAAGCTATCACCATAAAATTGAATAATTTGTAAGCTATGATTGCTATGGATCACACTATAGCAGGAGCAGCTTCTGGAGAGACCGTGGGGATTCCCCGGCGCCGAAGGGTTCACAATCTCAGGCAAAAGGACAGAAGAGTACTAAATAATCCATTTGTTATTCTGATAATCGTCAGAGTAGCCAATGTATTTTATTTATTATTCTTAGACCTAAGAGATTGGAGCACATCCAATCTCTTTTTTGTTGTTACACTTCTTGTTCATCTTTTCACATGGAAGTATTTTGATTTATAGGGGGAGTTCGATATGGCACCACAGGAATTAAAGAGGGATTTAGAGAATCGGCATGTTCAGCTCATTGCAATCGGCGGGACCATCGGTACCGGATTATTTTTAGGATCGGGTAAAGCTATACAGCTGGCAGGACCCTCCATCATCTTTGCTTATTTAATCGTCGGTATCGCCGTTTTTTTTGTGATGAGGGCGTTAGGCGAACTTCTGTTGTCTAAGGCAGGATATCAATCCTTTACTGACATCGCCGAAGACTATCTTGGACCGCGGGCAGCGTTTGTAACCGGATGGACCTATTGGTTTTGTTGGATCATGACGGCTATGGCTGATATTATAGCTGTTGGGGTATATGTACAATATTGGTTTGATATCCCGCAATGGATACCTGCAGTCCTCTGTTTAATCATTTTATTAGGACTCAACTTATTAACTGTAAAAAGTTTTGGTGAATTGGAATTTTGGTTTGCTTTGATCAAGGTAGTGACGATTCTCGCGTTGATTGCCATCGGGGCAATTTTGCTGGTGATTGGATTCAAAACAGATGCCGGAACAGTTACCTTCAGTAATATTTGGGCACATGGGGGAGTATTCCCTAACGGGATATCGGGTTTCTTACTTTCCTTTCAAATGGTTGTGTTTGCCTTCGTCGGTGTGGAGTTGGTGGGTGTATCGGCAGCGGAAACAGCCAACCCGGAGAAAAACATCCCGTCGGCTATTAATAAAATTCCTTTAAGAATTTTATTTTTCTACGTTGGCGCCATTATCGCCCTATTATGCATCAACGCATGGACGGAACTAAATCCGGCAGAAAGTCCTTTTGTTAAAACGTTTAGTTTAGTTGGGATTCCGATTGCTGCAGGAATTATTAACTTTGTCGTATTAACTTCAGCTGCGTCTGCTTGTAACAGCGGGATGTTCTCAACAAGCCGGATTCTATATAATTTAAGCAGGAATGACCAGGCTCCATCCAATTTTGCAAAGCTGAATAAAAATCATGTACCCAGCAATGCTTTATTCATATCCACGCTTGTCTTATCAGCGGGGGCTCTCTTAAGTAAGCTGATTCCGGAACAAGCTTTTGGAATCGTGACAACCATTAGTGCCATTTGTTTCATCTGGGTTTGGGGAGTCGTGCTAATTTGCCATTTGCGGTATAAGAAAACCAAGCCGGAATTGCAGGCGAAATCAACATTTAAAGCACCGTTCACACCATTTATTAATTATGTTGTTCTTGCGTTGTTTGCCATAATACTCATTATTATGCTGTTTGCTGAAGACACGCGTCCGGCCTTATTGTTGACGCCTCTATGGTTTATTCTATTATTTGTTTTGTATTCGACCAATAGAAGAAAGAGGGAAAGAAA
This sequence comes from Paenibacillus albidus, assembly GCF_014644435.1. GTDB lineage: Bacteria > Bacillota > Bacilli > Paenibacillales > Paenibacillaceae > Paenibacillus_AQ > Paenibacillus_AQ albidus. The sequence goes on from NZ_BMKR01000033.1 coordinate 45,747, forward strand.
TAATAACCGCGAACTTGTCGAAGCGAAATAGAAAAAGCATGTTTCTCGACGGGCACAACTAAACCAAAGCAAAAACCCCGGCAGATCTGCCGGGGTTAATTATGTATGAAGCTTGCGCGCAAAAGAGCACTGTGATAAGATCAAAGAACGACCGATGATTTACATTCAAAACAGCATAGATAACCTATCTTATTTATACTTTAATATTACCACGCAACATCACGGTTGTCAAACTTTCTTTTTCTTCAAATTTTAAATGAAGGAGTGTGGGCAGGAAGATGATAAACGCTGAGGATTGGAAGCAAGAGCAGGAGCGGCTCAATGGGGTTACGGAAAAGCTGCAGGCGAGAATCACTGAACTGGAGCCGGAGGTGAGTGGACTGTATGCTCAGGTGGCGGACATTCGCAAACAATTTTGGGGAGAGGTGACCGTAAACACAAGTACGGACGAAGATTTTGAAGAGACTTTCTACAGTATAAGGCAGCAAGAAGCCTTATTGTCGGAAAGGGAGCGAAGCCACCTGCAGCGGATGCAGCAATGGAGAAATATGAACCGGCTGCTGCCGTCTCCCTACTTTGGACGCATCGATTTTCACGAGGACGGGTTGAGCTTTACCGAGCAAGTCTATATTGGCGTATCTTCCTTCGTCGATTCAGACGGCGTGAGTTTCCTGATTTATGACTGGCGCACTCCGATCGCGAGTATGTACTATGATTATTCTCCCGGAGCGGCCGGATATGACACGCCGGGTGGATATGTCTCTGGAACGATGAAGCTGAAACGGCAGTGTCAGATCCACCATGGTCAACTTCAGAACGTGTTCGACACCAGTCTTACGATCGGCGATGAATTGCTGCAGCAGGTGCTCGGCAAGGGTGCGGACAATCAGATGAAAAGCATTGTCGCGACCATCCAAAAAGAGCAAAACGCCATTATCCGCGACGTTAAAAGCCGGATGCTTATCGTGCAGGGGGCGGCCGGCAGCGGGAAAACCTCGGCGGCGCTGCAGCGGGTGGCGTACCTGCTGTATACACACCGCGAGCGGCTCAAGGCTGACCAAATTGTTCTTTTCTCGCCTAATCCGATGTTTAACAGCTATGTCTCGACCGTTCTTCCCGAGCTCGGCGAAGAAAACATGCAGCAGACGACCTTCCAGGAGTATCTTGACCATTGGCTTGGCCGGGCGTTTCGTCTGGAGGATCCCTTCGATCAGATCGAATACGTGCTGACCGAACAATCCACGCAAGGGTATGAGGCGCGCCTGCAAGGAATTGGGTACAAGGCCTCTGTAGACTTTCTTCAAGCTCTCCGGAATTATACGCAGTGGTTGAAGCAGGAGGGCATGCGATTCACAAGCATCCGCTTTCGGGATCGTGATTTGATTACGGCCAAGCAAATGGAATCCAAATTCTACAGCTATGATCCTTCCATTCGCCTGACCAATCGCATCACTCTGCTGCAGGAGTGGCTGCTGCACGAACTGGCCTCGCTGGAGAGCAAGGAGCGGGAGGCGCTCTGGGTGCAGGATGAACTCGATTATCTCGACAAGGATCAATACGCCGAAGTGTATAACCAACTGCACAAAGAGAGGGGGGTCTTTGACTTTGCAGAACAATACGAAGAAGTCCGCGAAAAGCTGCTCAGCGAGCACAGACTGGACGAGGGTGATTTCGACTATGCCGCCCAAGAGGAAGAACTGCTGCGCCGAATGATCGTGAAAGAGGACTTTAAAATGCTGAAGCGAAGCGTGAAGCGGATGCTGTTCATAGATTTGGCGGGGATATACGTCCAACTGTTTCAAGATAAAGAAGCTTTTGAGAAGATGACCCATGGAGCCCAAGTCCCCTCGCTCTGGCCGGAAATCTGCCGGCAGACCCAGGAGAAGCTTGGCCGGTTCGAACTGTTCTATGAGGATATGACACCATATCTGTATGTAAAAGAGCTCATTGAGGGCATTCGGACAAACACGGAGGTACGGCATGTCTTCGTCGATGAGGGCCAGGATTATTCGATATTCCAATACGAGTTCCTCAAAAAATTGTTCCCCCGGGCCCGCATGACGGTGCTTGGCGATTTCGGTCAAGCCATCTTTGCCCAAGCAACGGAGCTGTACGGGGAAGACTCGCCGCTCATCCGGCTTTACGGCCAAGCTGAAACGAGCTTGTTTCGCCTGGTTCGCAGTTACCGGTCAACCCGCGAGATTGTGGAATTCACGAAGACTCTGTTGCCGGATACCAAGGGGATCGTGCCCTTTGAACGAGGCGGCAGGAAACCGCTCCTCTCTAAGATGGGCAGCGGCGAGAAGCGGGCAACGCGAATAGCGGAGCATCTTGCAGAGCTTCGGGCGGAAGGCTTCGTCTCCATCGGCGTCATTACGAAGACTGCGGCCGAAAGCGAAGAGGCTTATAATCTCTTGATGTCTCAGGGCTGCCAGGGGCTGAAGCATGTGACGAAGAGCACGCCCACCTTCGAGAAGGGGACCTTGATAATCCCCGTGTACCTCGCTAAAGGCGTTGAATTTGATGCCGTTCTAATTTATGACGCATCTTCGCAGACGTATCATCGGGAGAGCGAACGCAAGTTGTTTTATACAGCATGCACGCGTGCCATGCATCGGCTGCTGCTCTACACAACAGGGGAATGGACGCCCTATATCCAGGCAATAGATACGTCTTTTTATGAGGTAGGGCAATAAAGCGAATTGAAGATAAAGGAGGCAAAAATGATGGGAAACAAAATACAAAAGATCACAACCAACCTGTGGTTCGACTCGCAAGCAGAGGAGGCAGCTAAGTTCTACACATCCGTATTTAATAACTCCCAAATCGGCAGAATCACCCGCTATGGCAAAGAGAGTTACGAAAGTACACTTGAGGGCAAAGTCATGACCGTGGAATTTCAATTGGAAGGGCAGCACTTCGTCGCATTAAATGGGGGTCCCCAATTTAAGTTCGCAGAGGCGATATCGTTTATTGTCCATTGTGAACATCAAGAAGAATTGAATTATTACTGGGAAAAGCTCTCCGAGGGTGGAGATGAAAAGGCTCAGGTGTGCGGTTGGTTGAAAGATAAGTTCGGAGTATCGTGGCAAATCATCCCAGGCAATTTAACGGAAATGATATGCGACCCCGATCCGGAAAAGTCAGAAAGAGTGATGAAGGCATTGCTTCAAACGAAGGCCAAAATTGACATGGAATCGTTACAGCAAGCATACGACGGATTATAACCCTTGAAAGTTAAAGAAAGGCCACCCACTATGTATTTGGGTGGCCATGTCCAATCTGGATGATCACCTCTTTTTTCAAGAAAAATGCTGAGCTATATTTGTTAGATACTCTACTTCATCTGTATTTTCTTTCATATGAATGAGCATCTTGGCATCTTCTCCAACGACATACCGGAATTGACTTGTACCGTCTGTGGCCGCTTGGTATATGGTTTCGGCAACAATTTCTGGAGGTGAAGCGTATGCCGGTTGTTTTTCCATCTCACCCAATTTACCCCGAAACGCAGTAGTAAACGGCTTATAATCTGTTAATGCATCATTAAAAAAGAACTCCATCGATCTTCCGCCAAAGTCGGTTTTAATAGCACCTGGTTCAATCAGCTTTACTTTGATGTTTTGTGAGGCTAATTCATAAGATACCGACTCCGAAAAACCTTCCACCGCAAATTTAGATGAATGATACAGAGACATCGTAGGAAAGGTCACTTTCCCTCCCATAGAAGAGATATTGATCAGCATACCTTCTTGACTGGCTCTAAAATGTGGCAACATGGCTTTAGTCATTCTGATCAGACCAAAAACATTCACTTCAAACTGTCTTCTAATCTGCTCTTCCGTAGCTGCTTCTATAAGACCCATTGTTCCATAACCGGCATTATTAAGAAGAACATCAATTTTACCAAACCGCCCAATCGCCTCCGCTAACGCAGATTGAATAGTCTCTTCTTTCTCGACATCAAGCCTTAGCACCAACACATTATCCAGTGTAATGAATTCAGTTTCTTGTTCGGGTGAACGCATCGTGGCTACTACGTTCCATCCTCTTTCAGCAAAATGTTTTACTGTAGCTCTCCCAATGCCTGATGAGGCACCCGTGATAAATATTGTTTTCATAACAATTCCTCCTAAAAGTTGTGTGAGTGTTTGGATTCACTACATTCAGCTCTGCTCCTGCACTAACTGCTCCAGGCTTACCAATCCCTCGGCAATGGTTGTAAGTTTAGCTTTATATTCTTCTATCCCAATTTGGATGCAGATGACCTGCGCTGGATGCATTTCATCTTTGTAGAGCGAATATTGCTCAAGCAATTGATCTAATTTTGTGTTTGATTCCTCTTGGGCTTGCTTCAACCAAATAATCACCTTGTCATACCCAACGAATTCACCAAAATAAAGCCTCATCATAAAATCAGATTTCCTGATACTGTCTCCTTCTAGCGGGGCTAGTAAATAGGCATTAAAACAATCTCTGCCTTTAGGCGTTATATTTAAAAGATTTTTGTTAGGCTTACCGTCCTGGAGCACGCTTTCCTTAGTGATCAATCCCTCCTTTTCGATGCGGGAAAGTGTGGGGTAAATCGTTCCATAACTAGAACTGTAGAAATTAGAGAATACATTTTCTAATAGCTGCTTTATTTGGTATCCAGTCAACGCTTCTTTCATAAGCATGCCTAAAATAACATCCTGACTGTTCAAAATTTGACCTCCTTGTAGTTTAGAAATATCTGTATATCTCGATCACAATATATCAAACCAATATATAACATGTCAATATATATCTGAAGTATAAAGTGGCGGGTTAGAGATGCACTAGAAAAAACGTCGATACCAATGCGATTACCACGGCCGAGTACCTGAACGCTTAATCCGGGCCGCCCTGAAAAACGCACAGGGTTATGACCTTTTTTTCCTATGCGAGGACGATATTCCTTACGAGGATACATGGGACCGCAGCTGGAATCAAAAGCGGCATTTTGGTTTGCTTTAACCAAGGTAGTGACTATTCTCGTGTTGATTGCCATCTGGGCAATTTTGCTGGTGATTGGATTCAAAACAGATGCCGGAACAGTGACTTTCAGTAATATTGGGGCACATGGGGGGATTTCCAAACGGGGTTTCGGGTTTCTTCTTTCCTTTCAAAAGCTACCATTCACCAATCCAAACCGGTTTTAAATTTGAATATCCCATTTCCTTTAGCAGATCCCACGCATTATTTAGAATATGAGATTTGCCTTTGGTAAACCACTTTTGCCGATCTTTCATTAGATACGAGATGATCTCCGCTATATGTTTTGGCCTGCCTAGGTGAATTGTTGTTTCCAGATCATTTTTATGTGCTGTAATATCGTAAAATGCCCAAAATGTATGAGGATCTTCGTCTGGCGGATCTGCCTGGAAAATTAGTGTGACTTTAGTATTCTTATTCTCTTTTGGGGAAAGATTTAACGTGAGATGATATCCGCTCGAATACCAATAAACAAATGCGTGACCATCAATGGTTATATTTCTTAACTGGCTTTTCATCAAAAATCGTCCACCTTGAATTAAGATTTCTACAGTTCATCTGATAGTGCTGCTGCTTGTTTTCAATTAAAGATAGAACCTTCTGGCCTGCTCGTCAAAAAATTCGGTCACCCTCGTATACTCAGCAATATCGATATGGTTTTGCCACATGATCCGCTGCATAAAGATAGTTTCCGTAAAGATTTTATTGATGACTCTCCTGCACAATACTGGATCACCTTTAAAGTAGTCCACCAAATGATTGATCTCGTCAAAATTAAAATAAAGGATATAACAAACAAAATTCTGCAGCAAAGTGCTGAAACAATGATCGCGATAGGGAGCAGCACGATTATCCAAGAGAAAGCTGCGCATCATCTCGAATACCTTTGTCTTATTGTCCGAATAAGTGTCTATCAAGTTATCCACGTTATTAATTAGCTGTAATATAGCGTCTAATCCTTCCTCCGGCGGCAGGCTCAGCTTGGGCTGTTTTCCTTCTAGGAGTCCTAACAGCTGCAAAGTGAGGTCTTTACAGGCATCGATTTCTTCAGGAGTCAGGTTTATTTCATTGCTGTACCTCTCCAAGTTCGCTCTATAGAAATCGTGATACTCAGAGAAATAATGCTCCATAGTTATATTCGTTTTCGTATGAACCAAATCTTGGCTGCTGAAAGAAAAGGAGTAAAGCGTCTCCTCATTAACCGGGTGAGCATAGAGGTAGAAAAAGAAGAAAAAGTCTCTTAATTGATGTTTCTGTGCATCGTTTAATGTGGCGGCATCCGTTAATTGAGCGAATTGAAAAAAGCAATAGTTCTTCATAAAATCATTCATTGCATTGAACGGATTCTTGTGGACAACGGAGGTCGTCGTGTTAATGGTAAACAACAGATAATAAAATATAAGCTCATCATACACATCCAGATGGTTAAAAGAAGCCGACAGCACAGGTTTCCAGTCCGGACTAACGGTGTAATTAGGATCTTTAGGTTGTAATTCATACGCCCACTCTGTAAAGGATTCATGCTCAGGGCCGATAAAAAATAATTCTGCGGTATCGTCTTCACATAGGCAGTATTCAAAGCTGTCCGTTTTTATGGCCGGTAAGCCTCTGTCAAATTTTAGATTTAGATATTCATTATACAGGAGTTGAAATTCCATCAGTTATAACCTCCTCACCTGATTGTCACACTATTATTATGCGATAAAAAGCAGGGCATCAATAAGACAGCAGGGTTGAAGCTGTGTTGGAAGCGGCCTGCTGCTTGCGGAACTCGGAAGGAGACATGCCGCTAAGCTTATTGAATACGCGGTTGAACTGTGAGAAGCTGTTAAATCCGCATTGCTCAGCGATAACGGAAATCTTATCACGGGTGTAGAGCAACATTTGCTGGGCATTGCGGACCCGGGTCATCTGGATATATTCGGTTAGTGTAAAGCCAGTGATCGACTTGAACTGGTGCGATAAATAATACGGGCTGATATAGAACTCCTTGGCAATGGTATCAAGGGATAGCTCACCGTTGCAATGACTGTGGATGTACGCGGTGACCGAGTATATTTTTTGCATAATCGTATTTCCGATCTCATCTTTCACATAACTGTTCCGGTCCCGCTGCTGGCACAAAACGCACATAAACTGCTGGAACAGGCTGTGAATCAGCACCGGATTCAGCGGTGAAACGCCGTGCGATAAGGTGAAGATAGCGTTAAGGGGATCAAATACGGCTCTGCGCGGCTCGCCCGTTAAACGGTAGATCGGCACTTGTTCAGTAAAAGGAAGAAGCATATTTTTGTATGCGGTTTCTAAGCCGGGTATATTCCTAGGCATGGAAAAGTTAATGATCAGCCGCTTATGCGGAGGACCTACCGGATATTGTGTCTTATGCAGCCGGTACGGACGAAGTAGAACAATGTCATATTGTTGCAGGGCATAGATATTCCCCTCGATGATATGGACGGCTCTGGAATCCAGTAAAATATGAATTTCGTAAAAATCATGAAAATGCTGAAACTCCATATTGATATTGTGGGACCGTTCATCATAATCGAAATAATAAAAAAGAGAATCAACTGGAGTATTGATGTTTACGCTATACCCTTGCGCATACAACAAATCGCTTTCCAGCATAGGCTCTCACCGCCATCTTCTGTAATTTGCACTTATTATACGACCAGAAAAGCAAGATTTGCAATGTATGGGGGTCATTATGGCAAATATAACGTAGTTTTTGAGTAGAGGGATTTGTTATAGTGCAATATGAAAGCGGATGCAAGGAGTGAGGCAGGATGTTTTTGACAGAAGAGAAGCTGGCCCGGCGTCAGGCTGAAATTGAAAAACACAGGTTTTAGAATGAATAGGAGCAGGCACCAACAATGAGAGGGGACCCCACAATGGCAGGAGAAGGAACGGAGCAACTGATGGACAACAGCCGGGTTAACAAAACCGAATTAATTGGGAAACTGAACCGCGTGACGGATAAGCTGCTGAAGCTCGAGCGGCCGGACAATGAAGCCGAGCTGCAGAATTTAGGGGAGGATGCGGGGCGGCGGGGGTATTTTGCCCGTGATTTCGGAATGGAGGAATGGGACTGGCCGCAGGGAGTGGGGTTATACGGGCTTCAAAAGCTTGAGCGGCATTTCAAGGACAACCGTTATCAGGATTATGCCAAGCCGTGGATGGATAAGCAGCTGGAGAAGGGGCTACCGAGCCGGAATATCAACACAACAGCCCCGCTGCTGTCACTGATGGAGCTGGCGGAAGCGGAGGAATTGAGCCTCGAATGGGTGCATTGGCTGATGCATGGCCTGCCGCGGACGAAGGAGCTTGGCTTTCAGCATGTCACCACAGGAGCGAGTAAACATGAGATTACGCTCAATGACAATGAAATCTGGATTGATACGCTGTTTATGGCTATTTTGTTCACGGCAAAAATGGGGGTTAAATACGATAATTCCGAATGGCGGCAAGCGTCGCTGTACCAGCTGCTGCTGCATATCAAATACCTGTATGACAAAAAGACGGGACTGTTCTTTCACGGCTGGCATTTTGGGGGGCGGCATAATTTCAGTGAAGCCTTCTGGTGCCGCGGCAATGGCTGGTTCACACTTGGTCTGCCGGAATATCTGGAGCTAATGCGCCCGTATCTGGACAGTGGAGTCTTCACTTATCTTCAGCAGATCCTGCATTCACAGGCAGAGGCCTTATTGGCTTGCCATAGCGGGGACGGGTTATGGCATACGCTGCTGGATGATCCCGGCAGTTATACTGAAACGTCCGGGTCGGCCGCCATAGCGGCTGGTATTCTGCACGGTGCCCGCAGTGGGCTGCTGCCGGAGTCGTATGCACAGCCGGCACTAAAGGCGATTCAGGCCATACTGGGCAGAATCGACAGTAAGGGTACAGTGCTTGGCGTATCCGGCGGTACACCAATCGGTGCTCTAAAAGAAGATTATAAGCAGATCATTATTGCCCCGATGGCCTATGGGCAGGCGATGGCTTCAGTTGCACTCGGCGAAGCATTGTATTACTGTTGAGTGCCGAGAAATAGGACCGGCGATTAACCGCCGCTTGGTGGCAAGACGAAGAGATGGGTATGCGGGGTTGCGCGGCTACGGCTGTGCACACCCCGCCTTTTTAGGGTCAGGGACATCTTGGAATAAAAGCAACCTGGGTAAAATTGGCTGTATTCCCTCTGCTTGCTTCGTTGGCCGGGTCCGCGCCGCATGTGCTATAATGGCAGCAATTCGGACGGAAGATTGTCCATGAAGCACAGTCAAAATTGAATGGCTCATGCATCAACGGCCGAACCGCGGCCGGGTATCCTAACGGTTGTAATGGAGGGGGTTGTCTATTGTTCCGGACCTGGTATCACCGATTACTTCTGTCCTATTTTCCTATTTTTTTGCTTACCGTGACGATACTGATTTTTGCCTCCTTTGTGTTTATCAACGATATTTCACGAACGGAAACCAAAAAAGCGGACCGCATTACCGCCAGCTATCTCGTGGATAATGTGGACCGAACGGTCAAGGAAGTCGAATTGTCCGTACTGGAAGCTGCCGAGCGCAGTGATGCTTACAAGCGTTATTTCAACAATCAAGGCCAGACAGATAAGGGGACCATCTATGCCGTTGCCCAGAATCTGCGCAATCTGACCCGCGAATCGCCCTATATTCAGTCCATCTACCTTTATGATAAGACAAATGAAAGCGTTTTAACAGAAACTGGATTAAAGGAGCTTTCAGGATTTGCAGACGAAGACTGGATAAACCGCATAACCTCCGGCCCTTTGCCGGAGGGCTGGCAGCCTGTCAGGGAATACAAGGATGGGTTCATTCAGCGCACGTCTGTGCGTGTGCTTACCATAAACAAAGGCATGCCTCTGCCCTTCGGCTCGGAGGGAGTGCTCGTAATCAATCTCAAAATGAGCGGGATTGAACAGATCGTTGACAGTATGGTCAACGAACAGCTGTCCTTCCTGACCATTCTTGACAGCGATGGACAGGTCGTGTACCAGGCGCATTCGGACAGTGAGGGCGTCCGGAATGGAAAGCAGCTGAATACCCTGCATCTGAAAAGGCTCGGCTGGACGTTTGCCAGCGGGATCAAGGCTGGGAACCTGTTCAGCTGGGTGTCCGTGATTTCCTATCTCTGGGTGGCTATTGCCATTGGAACGGTTGTGTGTGCGATTCTATACCTGGTTTATGTTACGCGGCGAAATTATAAGCCGATTCAGGTGATTATGAACCGGATTGAAGGCCATCAAATCCGGAAGATGGACCAATCCAACGACCGAACGGACGAAATGATGCTCATTGACGGGGTGCTGGAGGATCTGATCAATCATATGACGGATTATGACAAGAAGAGCAAGGAGAATCTGCTGCTGCAGCGCAGCAAGCTATTCAACGATCTGCTCCACAGCGAGCGGCTGGACAATGTCGTCCAGCGGCTGGAAGAGCTGTCGCCGCTCTCCGGTGCTCACTCCACATCCCGCTTTACGGTTGTGCTCAGCGAAATCAACCGCTACGAGAAGGTGTTTCAGGATCGGTACACAAGGGGCGATCAGAACACGCTCAAATTTGCCTTGATGAATGTCTTTCAGGAATTGGCCCGCAGTGCGGAATTGCAGGGCTGGGCGGAGTGGATCGGGACCGACCGTGCAGCGATTCTCTTCCTGGCGACGGGAAGCGATGAAGAGCTGACGGAGAAAATCCGCATATTCGCCGAGGGCTGCCACTCCTGGGTAGAGCAGAATTTGCGTATCTCCCTCAGCTTCGGCATCGGACCGGCCGTGACCGGTCCGGGTGCGATCCGGGATTCCTATGTGGCAGCAGGGAATGTAATGCAGCACAAGCTTTTGATGCACGGAGACATCGCCTTGGCGGAAGGCGGAAAAGCACGCCAGCCGCTGCTTGAAACGTACAAGTATTTGCAGATGATTGCCGAGTTTGTCAAGCAGTTCCGGATGTCGAGCGGCCAATGGCGGGAGCAGTTGGACGGAATTTTCGAGGCGTTTAAACAAGATTATTTGCAGGATAACGATATTCGCTCTCTAATCCAGGCCATGCTGCAGATGTTGAGCCGGGAAGTGGCCGTGATGTCAGAGCAACTGCAGGACGAACTGTCAGCGGAGAATGCTGCGAAACGGCTGAAGCTGCTGGAAGAGGCAGAGTCCATAGATGAAGTGAAGGGTATTCTGTTTGAGTATTTCACCGATGTATTCCGCACCTATGTCTCCGTCAGCGAGACCAAAAGCTACCGGGCGATGGTCACCGAGATGAAGAACTATATTGAGGAGAATTTTGCCAATCCTGATCTTTCCCTGAAGCACCTAAGCGACCGGTTTCAGGTATCGGGCAAATACGCCAGCTATCTTTTCAAAACAGAGTTTAATATGAAATTTATTGATTTCGTTACAGAGCTGCGAATGAAAAAAGCCGAACAGCTGCTTTTGGAAACGGAGTATTCGCTACAGGATATCGCGCTCCAGGTGGGCTACGCGAATGCTATTACGTTCGGAAGGGTATTTAAACGAGTCGCAGGAATCACGCCGGGCGATTACCGTTCTTCGAAGCGCGGCCGCCCAACGGCCAGAACCTGAACCGCATGCCATTTGTATTTAGGGCAGCACGTGAACAGCTGAGTTTATTCTTGGAATATAGGGGCCGCATTCCTGCCCGCAAACCTCTGCCAGGAGGGCGCAAACACATGGATGCGGCCTTTTTTTGCACATTTTTGAAAGCGGTTTATCATACGAAAATGGTTGTATGGATAAACAGGAAGTCCGAATTCACGGTTAGGGAAGCATCCGAAACAGGTTTATTGTCAAACCACCGGGGTTCATGAAATACTGTGGGCATCCCGGAACAACAAGCGGCCAGGCAGTGCAGAGGTAAAACAAGCAACATGTCAGGGGCGCCGTTTAGGGACAGACAGGTCTATGCTGGGGGAATCATAAAGTCACCATTAAGCCCGAAAGGCGAAGGAGATGGGAAAATGACAGTGAACGTAAACCAAGGAGTTCTGAAGAAGGCAATCGGGATCGGATTGACCGCAGTAATGGGGGTTTCCTTGCTGGCCGGCTGCTCTTCCGATTCAAAAAACAACACGGCAAACGGGGGTTCGGCGGCAGGGGGAGACAGTGCAGAGCGCGTCACGCTTAAGGTAGAAGTGTTTGACCGCGGCAACAGCCCGGCACCGCATACCATTACCAACAACTATCTGACTAAACTGGTGCAGGAACGGTTCGGCGATCCGAATAACATTGATGTCGAATTTGTACCGATTCAACGCTCCGAGGAAGTTACGAAGCTGAACGTTTTGATGGCGAGCAATACCGATGTGCCCGATATTGTGTTTACGTATGACTCCAGCGTATTTTACCGCTACGCCCAGCAGGGTGGTCTGACCGATGTTGGAGCACTGCTCGATGAACATGGCCCGAACCTGAAGAAATTTATTGGCGAGGATACGCTGGCATTCGGGCAGCTTGACGGCAAGCAGTTCGCGATCCCTGGTAAACGGGCGATTACGGGCCGCTACAGCTCTTATATCCGCCAGGATTGGCTGGATAAGCTGGGCTTGCCTGTGCCAACGACGACCGATGAGCTATACACCACTTTGAAAGCGTTTAAAGAAAAGGACCCGGGTGGTCTCGGCAGCAAAAATATCCCCATGGGCATGGCGCTAGCTCCGGCCCAATTTGAAACACTGATTTATTCCTTTATGAAGCCGGTCAGCGGCGATCTGACCTACGGCCAGCGTTACGAGCTGCCGCTTCATGAGGGCTTTAAGGATGCGATGCAATTTCTGAACAAGCTCTACAATGAAGGGCTGATCAGCAAGGATTTCAGTCTGGATGAGGATAAAACCCAGCTCGCCAAGGATATCCAGAACGGTAATGTAGGTTACTGGTCGGAGGATGTGGATGTCCTGTTCTATGCCGACGGCACCCTGGACAATCTCTACAAAAATGTGCAGGGAAGCAAGGTGCTCCCGGCAGACGTCCTGACCAATGCCAAGGTTGACAACAAGCACATTAAATCCCGCTATGCCTCAAACGGTATGTATATCATGATTCCGAAGAGCAGCAAACGGGCGGTAGAAGCGGTTAAGTATCTGGACTGGATGGCTTCGGACAATAATCTGATTGATATGTACAGCGGTGTTGAAGGGGAGAACTATGATCTGGTCGATGGCATTCCCGTCGTCAAAGCCGATGCTCCTCAAGAAATTGTTGACCGCATTTATAACGCCGGCGACATGGCCATCATCTCCAACGGTAAAAACATCGGCGATCAGGCCACCAATGAAAAAGCATGGGTGAGCGGCTTCCCGGAACACAACCAGGAAACGCTGAAGCAATCGATCGCGATTGCCAACACCGATACAGTCGGCCCGCTCGTCTTCGGCAAGCCGATCGAAGCGGAATCCCAATACGGCACCACACTCAATGACAAACTTGCCGTGATTATTGTAAAGACAGCGATGGTCAAACCGGAGGAATTCGAAGTGGTTTACGAACAGGAGATGAAGGATTACATGTCCCTGGGCGGAGCCAAGCTGAAAGAGGAGCTGGAACAGGCGCTTAAGGAGCTTCCGGCTCAATAAACAAATATAAAGTGAAAACCGGGGGGGAAAGGTGTGATACCGCTCCACCCGGTTTTTCTCCTTAGGAGGAAACCGACTTGAGCAAAGAGGCATACTTTAGACGGTATTGGCAATTATACGCGCTGCTTTCGCTGCCTATTCTTTATTTCCTGATCTTCCGCTACGGTCCGATGTATGGCGTGCAGATTGCTTTTAAGGATTTCAACTTGTTTGAGGGGATTGGAGGCAGTGAGTGGATCGGCTTCGACGCCTTCCGCGAGGTCTTTGGAATGAGGGAGTTCTACAGCACTTTGCGCAATACTTTTATGCTGAATTTTCTGGATTTGCTCGTCTCCTTCCCGGCCCCGATCATACTGGCGATTATGCTGTATGAAATCCGGTCGGTATGGTTCAAGAAAATATCTCAGACCATATTGTATATTCCCCACTTTATTTCTTGGGTGATTATCGGGGGGATCGTATATCAATTGTTCGGCAACCAATCCGGTATGGTGAACGGTGTACTGGAGAGTCTGGGTCTGAATCCCGTCCCGTTTCTGACCGAAAAAAATCCGTGGCTGATCACCTACCTGTTCACAGGTGTCTGGCAAAGTGCCGGTTGGGGCACTATCCTTTATCTGGCCGCTTTGACCGGTGTCAACAAGGAGCTGTTTGAAGCTGCCGAAGTAGATGGAGCGACAAGGCTGAAGAAAATCCGCTATATTACGCTTCCCAGCATTAAACCAACCATCGTGACACTGCTTATTCTCAATCTCGGGAAAATGGTCAGCATCGGCTTTGACCGGCCTTACATTATCGGTAATACGGCTGTTCGTGAATATTCGGATGTGCTCAGCACCTTTGTGTACCGGATCGGTCTGGAATCGGGCCAATATACGCTGGCTACCGTAGTCGGATTGTTCCAGGCTGTGGTGGGGCTGGTGTTCATTCTCGGCTCCAACTATATTTCGAAAAAAGTGACCGGAGACGGTATTTTATGATAAAGAAGGAAGGAGGCGGAGTGTTATGAGTGAACGTACCTCAAACCGGATATTTGATATCGTTAATATTACGTTTGTTGCCTTGTTCGTTTTGTTCTGCCTGGCTCCGTTTTTGCATGTGATTGCCGTGTCGCTCAGCTCCAACCGGGCAATTACTTCCGGAGAAGTAACGATTTTTCCCATCGAAGTGAACTGGGATGCGTACATTAAAGTGTTTTCCGACAATGCGATGATCCGCTCTCTCATCTTCACGATTGTTCTGACGGCTGCCACAACCGTGCTGTGCATGCTCTTCACGATTGCAGCTGCCTATCCGCTGACCAAAGGAAATCTGAAGGGCCGCAAATTTTTTATGTATCTGATCGTTATCACGATGTTCTTCAGCGGCGGTATCATCCCTGAGTATTTGCTGATCCGCGATCTGCATTTGCTTAATTCGGTGTGGGCGCTTATTCTGCCCGGCCTGGTCAGCCCCTTTAACCTGATTATTCTGATTTCCTTTTTCAATAACATTCCTCCCAGCCTGGAGGAATCCGCTGAAATTGATGGCAGCTCCCATTTCCGCACACTGACGAGTATCGTATTGCCGCTGTCCATGCCGGTTATGGCTACGCTGGCTCTCTTCTATGCGGTGGGACGTTGGAACGGCTTTCAGGATTCCCTTATGTATATCAACAATCCGGATCTGTATCCCCTCCAGCTTAAGCTGTTCCAGATGGTGCAGAACAATATGGTATCGGAACTGACACAGCTTGAGGGTGCCAACCGGACTGCACTGACACCGGAGAGCCTTAAGGCGGCCACTGTCGTCTTCGCTACGGTGCCGATCCTTGCCGTCTATCCATGGCTGCAGAAATATTTTGTCAGCGGTGTCATGTTAGGCGCGGTCAAAGGCTGAACTGAAAGGCGTAATGAAAGGGGGGATTTCTATGGAGGACAAAGGGGCGTTCTCGTTCTCAACCTGCTGGAATATTAAGCGGCATACTTCAGGCAGCGGCATGCTGCAGGAGATCCGCGATCTCGGCTTTCGGCGGGTAGAGCTGAACTATAATGTGACTGAAGAAATGCTGGCAACCATAGAGCCGATGATTGAGCGGGGGGAGATCGGCATCTCCAGCGTCCACAACACCTTCCCGCATGTTCGAGATCCCGATTACGGCACGGATTCCGTGCTGCTCGGCTTCGAGGAGGAGGAGAAGCGGCAGCGGGCCATCCAGCTGCTGGTCCGCTCGGCCGAATACGCCCAGCGCTACGGCGGCGAAGCTGTTGTGGTGCATCCCGGAGAAGTACCCTTTCCGAATGACATCAGCAGGGAGCTGGGGCAGATTTATAACGGAGAGGGCAGAGATTCGGAGGTTTACCGCAGCAAATGGGCAGAACTGATGGAGCGGCGGGCAGCTTATAGTGCCGGCTACGTTCAGACAATTACCGAAAGCCTGGATGAAGTGTGCAACCAGGCCGCTTCCAAGGGACTGAACGTCCGCTTTGGCATCGAGACACGCTCCAGGCCGCAGCAGATTCCGACGCTTGCGGAAGCCCGGACGATTATAAGGGCGCTAAAGGGAGCGCCTGTGGGCATATGGTATGACACCGGTCATGCCATTATGATGGACCGTCTGGGTCTGTATGACAGTGTGGGGGAAATGGAAGGCCTGATGGATGATATTGTGGGTGTCCACATTCATGAGACCATCGGTCTCTCCGACCACTGGTGCCCTTATGTCCACAGCAAGGATATGGATTTCTATGATGCTTATCTACCGATGATTGAGCGGGCGCAGGTCAAGGTGTATGAGCTGAAGGCGGCCTGCCGGCCGGAGGAAATCAATGCAAGCCATCAATTGCTTGCCGCCAAGCTGGCGGGCAGAGGACAGGCCGGATGCTGAGCGAAGAAGACCGCAGGCTGGAGCAGAATGTGAATTGGAGGGAATTTTGCAATGTACAAGCAACTGGTGGACAGTAATGACAAGGCGGTGGAGGCAGGACTGTCCCGGCAGGTGCTCGATCCGGTGAGCCGCTATTATGGCGGGACAATTGATCCCGGCACGGGGATTGCCTGGGTCAATCACACGACCGGCACGCCGACCGATATGTGTTATTGGGGGGCTGCTCTGGCCAACCCCGATTCCAAGTACTACCGGGATGAACCGCTGCTGGACCGGCTGCTGCTGGCTACAGAATTCGTGCTGCGTGCACAGCATGCGGATGGCACCATCTCTCCAGGCTGGACGAACTATCATTCTCCGCCGGATACGGCCTTTGTCATCGTTGGCTACGCTCAGCTGTACCAATTGCTGGCGCAGCAGGAGTGGGCGCCACTGCAGCCGGTGCTGGACAATATGCGGCTGTTTCTCAAGCGCACGATTCCCGCCATGCTTACGGGAGGTTGCCACACGCCGAACCACCGCTGGGTGCTGTGCGCAGCGCTTGGCTTTCTGCATGAAATGTTTGGGCTGGAAGAGGCCGTTCAGCGGGCGGATCAGTGGCTGGCGGAAGGAATGGACATTACACCGGACGGCGAATGGACGGAACGCAGCAATGGCATTTACAGCGCAGTCAGCGACATCATGCTGATACATGCGGCCCGTCTGCTGGACCGGCCGCAGCTGCTGGACCCGGTTCGTCTGAATTTGCACATGATGGTCTATCTGGTCCATCCTACGGGTGAGGTCGTTACCGATTATTCCGGACGGCAGGATCTGGGAAGCTTTCACGATCTGTCTCCGTATTATTTGCCGTATGCCATTTTGGCCCGTTCCGACAAGGATGCACTCCTTGCGGGCATGGCTGAATGGGCCGGGCGGGCACTGTCCGATCCGGGCGTCTGCTCTGTCAACGTGCTTGTGCGGATGCTATTGGAGCCGGAGCTCCAGCAGCCCTTTGAGGCACCGGCGGACCTTCCCGTGAAATATGAGAAAATATTGAACGGTGATTTTCTGCGGCACAGCTATCTGCAGAATATGGAGGAGTCCGGCCATCAGGGGCGGATCTACCACAGCCGGCTGCATACCGATTTCGGAGCGCCCGTGGCCCGCTACCGGGACGGAGAGACCAGCGTGACGCTAATCACGGAGACACCATCCTTTTTTGCGCTCCGTCATGGTGCCGTGAGACTGCTGGCCGTGCAGCTGGCTTCTTACTTTTATCCCGGGTATGTGCCGATGCAGGAAATGACCAGGCAGCCTGAAGGATACCGCTTGGCAGGAGAGCAAAAGAAGGGGTATTACGGTCCAGTCGAAGGAGCGCTGCTCCCGCAAACATCCAGGGCGCCGGTAAGCCCATGGTATTTACTCCCGCACCAGAGCCGCCCGCTTACGCATGAACAGACGTTCCGTGTGGAGGCGGAGGTTCAGCGTACTGACAAGGGCTGGACACTGCGGGTGCATGGCAATAAGCCGGGAGAGGTCATGACCCAGCTATCCTTCATTTTTGGCTTGGAAGGAAGCTTCACCTCGGGAGAACTGCAGTCTGTTGGAGAGGACTGTTACCTCTGGAGTGGTGGTAACCTCCGCTACGTTTGCGGCGAGGACTGGATTGAACTGACGGGGGGCGAACTGGGCCATCTGGCAGCTACGGTACGTGAGGCGAAGCTGCAGAATAACTGCAAGGCGGTGCTGGTCAACTTTATGACCCCGTTCGACAAGACGTTTACCATTACCCTATCCCCTTCCATGATAAGAGAGTAACCCTCTGCAGACCGGTTAAAAAGAACAGCGGTAATGTTTGATATGGATTAGCCTTCGTCACCAGACTTCGATCAGTTCTAATGTATATAGTACCTCAGAATGGTTTAAACGAGGCTTAAACCTCCATCATGATGTATTTTGTACATTCAAAGGATAGCCATAAGGCTCTTTTCGGCGAATGCTGCGGTTCATGCTGCACCAAATACACTGAAATCCTAAAACGAGCCTACTTTTTCCCATCCTGATGTATAAAGTGCACTCTTGCGATCCCCCCCTAGGCTTCAGCGTACCTCCCGGGAGGCCGCTTTCGAATGAGCCAGCTATTTGATAAATCGAAGAGTTCGGGCAAGCCAAGGCTTACTGCATGAAGGCAATGAACAAAACATAGATCGGCTTAACGAACTGCTGAACAAATTAACCACCATAAGGCACTCCGTGTAACGGAAAAGGACGCATGAAGCTCTGTCAGGATCATCTATAATGAACATCGAGTGTAACGGCAAACCCAAGGCCTTAATCTATGCAAGATGCAGGATTAAGGCCTTGGGTTTTTGTGATTTAATTGGCGCTGGACGTAGGTCTGACAATCATCTCATTCACATCAACTTCGGCAGGCTGCTCGATGGCATAGAGAATGGAACGGGCAATAGCGGACGCCGGAATGGAAATCCGGCGGTACTCCTTCATGGACTGGCGGGCTTCCTCATCCGTTATGCTGTCGGCAAGCTCAGATTCCGTAACGCCCGGGGAGATCAGAGTCACACGGATATCGCCGCCAACCTCCAGACGCAATCCCTCAGAGATGGCCCGGACGGCGTATTTTGTAGCGCAGTATACCGCAGCGGTTGGGGTTACGCTGTATGCCCCAATGGATGCGATATTAATAAACTGGCCGAAGTGCTGCTGCTTCATAATCGGAAGTCCCGCTGCAATGCCATGCAGTACACCACGGATGTTCACGTCAATCATGCGGTCCCATTCATCCACTTTCAAAGCCTCAAGCGGTGAGAGAGGCATCACGCCCGCGTTGTTCACGATGACGTCCACTTGTCCGAATGTGCTGTTTGCAAAGCTGATGAATTCATCCATCTGCTCCCTTTGGGTCACATCCAGAACGTGATATTCTGCCGTACCTCCTTTGGAACGAATCTCCGAGACGAGAGCTTCTAACCTTTCTAACCGCCTTGCCCCCAATACGACGCGGCCCCATGTTGGGCAAGCAGAAGCGCCGTCGCTTCACCGATCCCGCTGCTTGCCCCTGTAATGACAACCACTTTTCCTTTTACATTTCTCATAGGTTATTCGCTCCTTTGATTGTTTGTTCTTCACGATAGAAGATCATACCGGCATGGTAGAGCACACCGTCTCGAAATTCACCATCGGCTGTGAACCCTGTATCGTCGATATAATCGATCCGGTCCCCTTTAAGCGTGTAGCTGCCTGTGTATGCGCTTTGCCTGTTGCCGCGTGCCTCGTCATAACGTCCGTTTGGCAGCAACTCCTGGCGGATATGCCCGTCTGCGGTAACCCACATGCTGACATAGGATGTGTTTTTTGTATTCATGCTTAACTCAGCCCTCTCCGATTTGAAATTTTGGATGTAGCTTTATTATGGAACAACAGTAATTGTGCCCGGTAGAAGATTCATGGCAAATAATTGCCTAATCCTCCAAGACCGCTAACACAAGTTAAGGCGTAGCGTTGCCCGAAGGTCTCTGTTAGTGACAAAAGCGTCATTTTGCCCTGTGTTACTTCTATGGTTGTTGTTGCAAAATGTGGCTATAGTGAGTAACAGGAAGGGGAGAACAGAATATGGGAGCCGTCATTCAAACCAAAAATTTATCCAAAACTTATGGAACAACACCAGTACTCAAAAATATCGATGTGGTGATTGAAGCCGGAGAACTTACAGCGGTTATGGGGCCTTCGGGGTCAGGAAAATCCACGCTGATGAATGTGTTATCTACGATTGATCAATTTACCGGCGGTGAGGTGTGGCTGGAGGGGAAGTCGCTGCTGGATCTGAATAGAAGATTACTCCGGCAATTTCGGCAGGAGCGTATGGGATTTATTTTTCAAGACTATAACTTGCTGGATACGTTAACGGTGAAAGAAAATATTCTGCTGCCGCTTTCGCTGCGCAAGTTCAAGTCCGAGGAGATGGAAGCGAGGCTGGTGCCCATTCTGCAGGCGCTCAATATTGAGGAAATCCTGCATAAGTATCCGAATGAAATCTCAGGCGGACAAAAACAGCGGGCAGCCTCGGCGCGGGCGATCATTACGAAACCGGCAATTGTATTCGCCGATGAGCCGACAGGGGCGCTTGATTCACGGTCTGCGACTCAATTGCTGGAGCAGCTGGTTGGCTTAAACGAAGCGTTTGGCACGACGATTATGATGGTCACTCATGATACCT
Organism: Paenibacillus albidus; assembly: GCF_014644435.1. Classification (GTDB taxonomy): domain Bacteria; phylum Bacillota; class Bacilli; order Paenibacillales; family Paenibacillaceae; genus Paenibacillus_AQ; species Paenibacillus_AQ albidus. The sequence goes on from NZ_BMKR01000033.1 coordinate 66,455, forward strand.
ATGCCGCGAGCTATTGTAAAAGAGTCATTTTTCTGCGCGATGGGGGCATTGTAAATGAGATCTATGCCGGTGATCAGACCCAGAAGGCCTTCTACGACCGTATTCTGGAAACCCACAGTCTTATGGGGGGCAAACTGCGATGAGTCTGCTCGATCTAACGATCCGGAACGTAAAGCGTAATTTCCGCCTCTATACCATCTATTTATTCTCCATGATCACGGGCGTCATCATTCAATTCACGTTCTCGTCTCTCATGTATAACGAAGATATTATGGATGCGCTGCAAAACCGCGGTAACTTCCAAACGGGTGTAGCCATTGCGTCAGTTGTCGTCTTTATATTCATCATTTTCTTCATTCTGTATGCCAATTCGTTCTTCATGAGGCAGCGCAAAAAAGAGTTCGGGATGTATCTGCTGTATGGCTTAAGCGAACGTCAAATTACGGTGATGGTATTCTATGAAACGCTGTTTATAAGTGCGATTTCCCTGGTAACAGGAGTACTGCTGGGAGGCTTGCTGTCCAAGCTTTTCGGGATGCTGCTGATGAACCTGATGCAGTATGATCAGGTCATCTCGCTGTCGTTCCCTGTTCAAGCCATGCTTTCCACCGCAGGGTTGTTCTTCTTACTGGCCCTCATCATCAGTGTACAAAGCTATATTATGGTGAACCGGGTGCAGCTTACGGAATTGTTCCATGCCAAGCAGAGGTCAGAAAAGCCTGTACGGGTCTCCGCCGTTATTGCGATATTCTCATTGCTTCTTCTCGGCATGGCCTTCGCTTTAATCAGCAGCGGGAAGGGATCCACTTTCTGGCAGGACTACGCAACCTGGAGTATGATTGCCGTGACCATCGGAATTATTGGTGGAACGTATTTGTTTTTCCGTCAATTTGCAGGGTGGCTGCTTCAGGCACTAAGCCGCCATAAGAGCTACCACGAAGGTAATACAGTGCTGTGGACCTCTTCTCTGCGTTTTCAAATCAGGGGCAACACCTTGAATCTAACGTTTATCTCCTTGTTCAGTGCGGCAATCATGATGCTGATGTGCTTTATGACGATTAACTACAAGGTACAGTTTGACGCGGTGGGGAGAAATCTGCCGAACCATATAGCATTCCAGTCACTGGAACAAGCAACAAACGCTAAAATCGATGACTTGATCAAAAGTTCAAAGCACGAGATTACCTTTCACCTGACGCATGAGGGTTTAGTGGTCTCACCTGTGACTGATATGCATATGGCAGTGGATAATCCTGAATATTACACATCCGATATCCTGCTTGTATCTCAGCGGACCTACAACGAGCTGATCGCGAAGCGGGGCCATAAGCAAAGCGTAAAGCTGCAAGGGAATGAAGCGGTCACTCTTTCGCAAGGATCGGACTTTCCAAAGCGGTATGCACCAGGAGAGCAGTCCAGCTTCACAGTTAGGACGGATACGGAAACGACATTCAAGCTGACTGAGAAAAAAGATTACGCGTACCTCGGCTGGGCCTCGGACCCGGAGGACTCGATGATCAAAAAGCCGGCAGTGTTCGTAATCTCCGATGCCGCGTATCAAGACATGTCCGGTCATGCGGACACCAAGTCCTTTGAAATCTACGGGATTGGCGACGCCAGAAATGCCGAGGAGCTCTCGAAGCAAGTACACGCCATCGTCACACAGACGCCGGGCGCCTATTACTCCTCGTTCGCGGATGTGTATTCGAAGCAGATTGAAGGCTCATCCTTGATGCTGTTCTCCAGCGGGTTCCTCGCGCTGATCGCGATCTTCGCGTTAGCCAGCGTCATATATTTCAAGCAATTGCGCGAAGCTACCGATGAAAGGCAGCAGTACTCGATCCTGCGCAAAATCGGCGTGGATAACCGGCAAATGAAAAACGTGATCCGCAAGCAGCTGCTGTTCGTATTTTTTCCGCCGCTTGTGCTGGGTGTGCTGCACAGCTGGTTTATTATCAATTATTACATTCTCGATTCCGTGCAGGGTTTCCCCGGACTTACAGGCATGGTCTGGGGCATCATGGGCGTCTACTTCCTGATCTACTTGCTGTTCTACGTCTCTTCCACGAATATTTATTATAAAATCGTAAACGAAAATGATTAGCGGACACGGCAAAAAACGCAATTTCCCACTGCGGGTCATTGCGTTTTTTCGCTGTCTGGTTGCAATATGCTCAGATAAGGATCATGGTTCTTCGGGAAGTGGATCGTGAATTCGCTGAAGCTTCCAACCTCGGATTCACACGTGATGTAGTGTCCCAGCTTCTTCGACAGCTCCTGGGCCAGGTATAAACCCATGCCTGTCGATTTAATTAACGTACGCCCGTTGGTTCCCGTAAATCCCCGGTTGAATATCCGCGGCAGGTCCTTACGGTCAATGCCGATGCCATTATCGCGGATGATGAGCAGCTTCTCTTGCTGCGTGACCCGTGTGGCGATGGAGATTTGTCCCTGGTCATAGGAATATTTCAGACTATTCGTGACCAACTGGTTTACGATAAAAAACAGCCACTTCGAATCGCTCTGCACGAAGGTGGATTGTATGTCCAATTGGATGCCTATTTTTTTGGAAATAAAGGTTTTGGAGTGATTTTTAACAACCTCTTTGGATAGTGCCTCCAAGTTACAGTTCACAATCTCGTAATCTTGGTTGAAGCTGTCGAGCTTGGCATAATACAAGGCTTGATCCACGTAGTGCTCGATTCGTGAGACCTCTTCCTCCAGGCTTTTGGGATCGATCTCCGTTTGCTGCATCAACCGCAGAATGGCAATGGGTGTCTTTATCTCGTGAAACCATGAGACGATAAAGTCATAATATTCTTTTTGCTTATCCTGCACTTCATTCAGGGCGCGAATATGCTTGATCTCCAGCTGCTGTGTGGCCGTGCGGTGAGCTTCCGCCTCCAGAGACAACGGCTCGGTGTCGTCATCGTGCATGCGGTGGATGGCCTGCACATTCTTCTGGTAGCGATGGAGCAGGAAACCAGCCAGACAGAACAGGAGCAGTGTCAGCGCATAGAAGAAACTGTTCCAGTGCCATGTAACTTGCGGATCTGTAGCAAACACGGCAATCGTTAGAAAGAAGCCTATGGCATAAAGGTACATGTACGGCCGTTCATACTTAATAAATCGCCAGAATCTCATTCGATGAGATACCCCATTCCTTTACGTGTAACGATGAAATCCTCGACCCCTAGCATGGCAACCTTACGCCGCAGGCGGTTCACATTGACAGTCAGTGTATTGTCGTCCACAAATTGCTCATCATTCCATAACGCCTGCATCAATACGTCTCTGGGGACGATCTTGCCGAGATTCCGCATCAGGGTCTGCATTATAATGAATTCGTTCCGTGACAGATCTGCCGTCTGCTCCCCATACTGAATGGAGGAGTTGGACAGGTGAAGAATAAGCTGACGATGGGTGACTTGCAGGCTCTCATCCTGGTAGGTGTAATTGCGGCGCAGCAGTGCACTCACTTTCGCCACAAGAATACTGAGGTCGAATGGCTTCTGCACGTAGTCGTCCGCGCCCATATTGATCGCCATGATGATGTCCATGTTCTGATTGCGTGAGGACAGGAAAATAATGGGTACCTTAGAGACGTGACGAATTTGCTGGCACCAGTAAAACCCGTCATACATCGGTAAATTCACATCCAACAGCACCAAATGCGGCTGCCCGTTCACGAACTCGTCTAATATCTGCTCGAAAGAGGATACCTCAATGACCTCGTATTGCCATTTACGCAGAGTGTCGGCTACAATATGTCTGATTTTCTCGTCGTCTTCTACGATCATGATTCGAAACAAAGGAATTCCTCCAACTCACAATGAAATAATGATAGCTTAATTACTCAAATTTCGCAGGCTTGAATAAATTATACAATGAAAAAATGGACAAAGCTTTCCCCCAGTGGAGAAAGCTATGTCCATAACTCTTTACTTGTCCAGTGCTTTCAATACGGCTTCGATGCCATAGGTGTTGCCAAGTGGTCCGTAGCCCATTGCGAGCGCACCGTTGACGGCGTGCGTCTGGCCGCTCTCAACCGCCTTCAGGTCTTTCCAAACTTCGCTCTGCTCCCACTCGTCTGTCATGGAGGCTGCTGACGGATTCTCATAGTTGAAGTATCCCAGAATCAAATGGTCCGGGTTCAGCGCGCTTAAACCTTCCAGTGACATCTCAGCGCCTTCCGTCATGGCCGGACTCTCCGGTGCCTTCAGTCCGAGGCCCTTGTCGTAATAGGGGACTAAGTATTTCGTTCCACCCAGCCATACGGCGTTGTTTCGCACTTGAAGGAATGCGACAGTTCCTTTGACATCGGCCAGTTTCTCCTTGGCATCCTGCAGCTTGGCTTGATATCCGGCGATGAACTCTTCCGCGACATTCTCCTGGCCCAAGATCTCTCCAAACTTCGTAACCAGCGCCGGCCAATTGCTCCACACGTCGGTGTCTGCTTCATTGATGACGACCGTTGTCGCGATTTTCGCCAGTTGATCCGTTACCTCGGCGTTGGTAACATTGCCTGCGATGATGATGTCCGGCGCATATTCCAGCAGTGCCTCCATATTGACGGTCGTGTTCTCGCCGATAATGGCGAGCTCCCCGACCTTGGCAACGTACGGTTTATACGTGTCGGTGTTCAGGGAGGAACTGTCCTTCGTGAACGGCAGCGCGAGGCCAATCGACTTCAAATCGAATAGCAGGATGGAATCGACATATCCCCAGTGAACGACAGCGACGCGCTCCGGTTTTTCCTGAATGACAATGCTGCCGTTGGCCGCTTCGACCGTTCGCGGGAAAACGGCGGGAGCCGCCGTTTCTTGTTCGGGCGCTTTTGGCGGCGGGCTGGCCGTTCCTCCATTATTAGACTCTGCATTGCTTGAGCAGGCACTGAGAAGCAGGAGCAAACAGATAAACCCTGAAAATAAGGCAGACCATGATGTGGTATTGCGATCTTTCATATATTGGGCATCCTCTCTTCATCTTTGAAAATGATGATCATTATCAATTACAATCACAATAGTATCATCACACGAGTCCGGTGAGAATGAAGAGATTCCCGATCCGAGGATGGACAATTTCACCGGTATCAGACCCCCTGATACCGGTGAAATGAATTCCTGCACGTTCAGCCCTCTCTGCTGTCGAAGTCCACTTGGCTGGGCGCAACCCCTTTATACTTTTTGAACAGTCTGCTGAAATAGTACGGATCCGAGTACCCAATGCTTTTGGCAACGGCGGATACAGAGAATTGCTTCGTTAACAGCCACTCATGTGCCTTATTCATCCGGTAATGGATCAGATAATCAATGGGGCCTGTCCCGGTATATTTGGTGAACAGATATGAAAAATATTTAGCCTTCAATTGGTAACGGTCGGCCAGCTTTGTCAGCGTCAGCGGCTCGGTGAAATGCGACTGAATATACCGGATTGCGTCCTCAATAACGAGATAGCTGTCCTTGTTCTGATGGTAACGCTCAGATTGCAGCACTTTGGTGATTAACTGGTAAAATAGGGATCGTTGATTCAGCTTATCCATCACTTCTGGAGCGGAAGCGGCGTTCAGCAGCTGCTCCACCAGCCGCAGCAACTCCGGATTTAGTGTAACCTCCAGGCAGGTAATGTCCTCCGGACGCCGCTGTTCCTTCTCATCAGCTGGCCCGCTCGGCAGGTAATGAGCCAGGCAATACTGGAAACCGTCTGTACCCGGAGCTACTTCCAATTGTCGGCCCGCTCCTCCGAACAAGATGTGGCCAGGCTTCAGTCTGTAACGCTCCACTTCGTCGAAAACGAACGTGGCTTCCCCCTCGAGTGCGATGATGACACCACATTTGGCAGTGGGCTTGTGGACATGTCCGCTATAAATACGGTTGCCCTCCAGCCAAGTGCGGTACACACCGAACAGCTGGATCGGCGTTGTTGCGAAATATTGCGCAAGCTCTTCATAGGTTCGCGACATCCAAGGATCCTCCTAAACAATCGTTAACCCTAAGATTCTCAATATATAAATGAGATTCATTATCAATTGCAAGTTACGAAGCCATTATAGAGAATATGTCTCTCCATTGCAATGGCCGAACTGTTTACTTATTATAAAATTAGATCCTGAGGTGCCTGATATGGAGCATTTAATCGATGACATTGATAAAAAGAGGAGCGGTAGCGACCGCCCGAAAGCTTTCCGTAGGAAAGCTCGCATCGTAAGCATAAGCTGCCCTGCAGATTTCAACCGCGAAGGGCGGTATAAATAAAGAAATCTGCAGACGGGCAGCGGCCGGAAGTCCAAACATTCGCCGTAGTCATGATCCAATCCCAATTAGAAAAATTATAAGTTCAATCTATATAGAGCTTATAAAGAAGGAAGTGTTAAACAATGAATATAACAACGGTTATGCAAGAGCTTGAAGCTCTCGGCAAGGAACGAACCAAAAAAATGTACGTATCCAATGGCGCACAAGAACCTCTTTTTGGGGTGGGTACAGGTGATATGAAACCCATCGCCAAGAAAATAAAAGTCAATCAACCCTTGGCTGAACAGCTCTACAGCACAGGGAACTACGACGCAATGTACTTTGCCGGCATCATCGCAGACCCCAAAGCAATGACTGAAGCGGATTTTGAACGTTGGATAGATGCGGCTTACTTTTATATGCTGTCTGATTATGTGGTTGCAGTAACCCTGGCAGAAACAGATTTTGCGCAAGAGGTTGCCGATAAATGGATCGCAAGCGGCGAGGAGCTGAGAATGTCAGCAGGCTGGAGTTGTTATTGCTGGCTTTTGGGGAATCGTACGGACGATGAATTTTCCGAAAGAAAACTGGCTAATATGCTTGAGACTGTGAAAAATACGATTCATGATTCCCCTGAACGAACTAAATCCGCCATGAATAATTTTATGTACACAGTGGGGGTATCTTATTTGCCGCTCCATGATCAGGCGGTCGAGACCGCACAGGCCGTAGGCCCAGTAGAAATGAAACGGGACAAGAAGAAAAGCAGTTTCCTGCGTGCTTCCGAAAACATTCAAAAGGCAGTTGATAAAGGGCAGATTGGTTTCAAACGTAAACATGTAAGGTGCTAAACGTGCCGTTTATCTACCATACACGAATTCAAAGCAGCCCATGAGGCTGCTCAGGCTGTCGAGAAAGTCTCGACAGCCTTATTTATATGCAATTAGTTTAATACGACACC
>NZ_BMKR01000034.1 GCF_014644435.1 Paenibacillus albidus
TTTTGAAACATCTGACGAGAATTTGCATTCTCTACCGATTCATCTCCAGCATTTGCATGCGATGAGAATCCTCTTTGTTTGGATTTCACTTTCGTGAATTCCCACTCACTCGTTGTTCAGTTTTCAAAGATCAAGCTCGTTGTTAGCGGCGATTAGCTCGTCACCAGCAACTCTTATAATATATCATGTCCGGTTGATTAATGCAAGACTTTTTTTTCAGAAGGCCTTTGAATTCTTCAACCAACCCATTCGTAATTAAGCCAAATTATCTTCAGCTCATTTCGACTGGATGTATAATATAACATGTTTACTCTCACATGCACAACCCTTATTTATTACTATTTTTTTACATGGTGCATTCAACCCAAATTATCGCTTTTACAAGCCCTTCTGCCTACTCCAGGGAAATAAAACGTACAGGACCTGTATCGCGATGATACAAGCCTGCACGCATAATCAGCTCTGAATTCCCTATTGGATATCGTTTAGTTCGAGATCCATGGATTTTTACGTTTTTTTGCCGGAGCAAGGCGTGCATTATGATTTGCCTGTTTTGCTTTTGCATTTTTAAAGGTGGAGTTCTCACTTTGACTTGAGATTTTAGCTTTTGGAGCAGTGCTCTTGGCGGTCCCGCGTTTGGTTTTTGCTTTCCCTTCGCTTGCCTGGCCTGAGGCTCCTGGTTCACTCACTCCCGAAACACCCTCCGCAATGCCTGCGGGCTCTTGGAATTCAGGTACACGGTTGTGATGGCCGGAGTTCATCATAGCAGGATATTCAGGTATAGGCAGAATATTGGATACCATGGGGCTGCCATACATTCCGGCCTGTGGCATTGGAACAAATCCCTGGTTCGGAAATCCCTGGTTCGGTTGAGGCATTGAGGCAACGTAAGGGGAGATCATACCAGGAGCCGCATTACCCGGAAGCTGCCCGTATGCAGACATTTCATGTGAATAGGGTTGAAAAGACTGCATCGGCATCCCGCTGCCGCAACCGCAAGAGGGCCAGGGAAGATTCGGCTGCCCCCCGCCATATTGCGGTGAAGTATTTTCCGGAAATCCATGGTTTTCATTCATGCCGGCTATTGTCCCCGGGTAGCCAGCATTAGCCGCATACATATTATCAGGGTAGTAATAAGGAGCGGAGTAATCAGGCATATACGCCATAGGCTGCACAAAATGGGGAGCGGAATTCATGTTCATGTTCATATTGTCTGGCATGGACTCATAAAAAGGGTAGGTAGGCGGGCAATCATAGAAATTAGGGTTTTCCGCCAACCCTGGATACCCGGCATTGCTGCCACAATACGGCTTCTTCTCCTCGGCCCAGCTCACAGGACTATTCTCAGTCTTGGGTGCCTCCTTGTAGGCAACAGCCTGCTCGGCAGGAACAGAGATTTGTACAAACAGGCTTTGCGTTTCCATGTGCATCTTTTCTTCAACCGGAGCTATCTCAACCGGAAGATTTGGCATTGGCTCAGGCATAGGCACGGGCACAGGAGCTGGGGCAGGTTTGACCTCCATCGCCTCTACTTTTGGAACCGGAGCCACTTGAACGGGAGCCGGTGGCGGTGCGGGAACTGGAGCAGGAGCAGGGACAACTGCCGCTTCCGGCTGTTCCTTGGGACCCGTGTACACTTTTCCTCCCGGCAGAATTTTAGCGGAACCCCCAGGTGAAACACTTTCTGCCTGGAGTGGAGAAGGCGAATTTTTTTTAGGAACATTCACTACTTCTCCTACCAATAGCGCATTAGGATTCTTTAACTGGGGATTGGCATCAATCATTTCCTTCAGTGCAATGCCCCAAGCTTTGGAAAGCTTCCACAAGCTGTCCCCTTGTTTTACTGTGTGCTTGTAATACACTTCACTGCTGTCAGGTACCGGTACGGGGACTGTAGGAATTTTCACTTTGGCGCCTACCGACAACACATCCTCGTTACTGATCTGCGGGTTGGCCTCAATCATTTTGAGCAGCGGCACTCCGTACTTTTGCGATAATGCATACAGCGTATCTCCTTGTTTAACAATGTGTATTTTCACGCAGCATTAACCTCCTAAAGTTTTGTGGAGTCTTGCATTCTTTACAGCTGAACCAGTACCATACACCCAAAAACATCACACTCTGGTAAATATCGCTTTTGGGCATAGGTATATGCGGTACAGCCGCCTCCTTCGTTACTACATCTTATGCAGCCCATGGGCGATTGACATCCCTGGAATAAAAAAAATCCTTTCATGGTTGCATGAAAGGATTTTTGGTGCGATTCAAAAACTCATTTCATGATCTGCATGAAAGGATTTTTGGTGCGATTCAAAAACTCATTTATTCCCAAACCTTATAGCCGTCTTTATCCACAATGTTGCGGAATTCTTCGAGCAGCTTCAGGGTGATTGGACCCGCATGGCCTTCGCCGATAATCCGTCCGTCAATCTCCCGTGCAGCTATAACCTCAGCCGCTGTGCCTGTGAAGAAAACCTCGTCTGCAATATACACATCGTGCATCGTGAACGGCTCTTCCTTCAGTTTAATGCCCAGCTTCTCACACAATTCTATAATAGCCAGGCGTGTGATTCCTTCGAGTGCTCCCAGGTAGCAAGGAGGAGTGAAGACCACTCCATTCTTGATAATGAAAATATTATCGCCCGAGCCTTCTGTAACATATCCCTGAGCGTTCATCATGATCGCTTCATCAGCCTCTGCCAGATTGGATTGAATCTTGACGAGGATGTTGTTCAAGTAGTTCAGTGATTTGATCTTCGGATTGAGCGCATCCGGGATATTGCGGCGCTGCGAGACAGAGACGGCACGCAGTCCATTCAAATAAGCCTGTTCAGGATAGATGGCCAGTTGCTCCACAATGATGATTACGCTCGCTTTGGGGCAGCGGCGCGGGTCCAGACCCAGGTTGCCGGGGCCACGGGATACGATCAGGCGGATATAGCCGTCACGCATCTCATTCAGGCGGATCGTCTCAGCCATGGCTTCAAGCATTTCGTCGTAGGTCAGAGGAATATCCAGCATAATGGATTTGGCCGAATCATATAGCCTGTCCAGATGCTCCTTGCACTTGAATATATTGCCGCCATAAATACGGATGCCTTCAAAAATACCATCACCATACAAGAACCCGTGATCAAAAACGGATACCTTTGCATTTTCTTTCGTTACGTGTTGCCCATCCAAATAGATCCATTGCTCAGCCATGAATTTACTGCACCTCCGCTTTCTCTTCCTCATAGGTGTATGTGGGATACGATCCCAGAATCCGCACCTGACAGCCCAAAGCCTTGATTTCTTCAATGGCTCCCGGCAGCAGGACCGATTCTATCGGTTCCAGCACATCAATATAGAAATAATAAGTACCCAACTTCTTTTTCGTCGGCCGTGACTCAATCCGGGATAAGTTCAGCTTCCGCCAGGAAAAAGCGGCAAGCACCTGATGCAGCGCTCCAGGAAAGTCCTCAGGCAGCGTCACCAGCAGACTTGTCTTGTCCCCGTTGCTTTTACGCGCCAGTGCAACAGGTTCAGGACCAACCAGCACAAACCGTGTGAAGTTATTGTTGTGATCCGTAATGCGGCGGGCCACAATCTCAAGGCCGTGCGTAGCTGCCCCCAGTGTGGTGCCAATGGCCGCCCAGCCTTTGCCGGGGTTGTCCTTAACAATCTCCACAGCTCCGGAGGTGCTTCCCGTAGGCTCAAGCTCCGCCCAAGGAGCATGCTCGCGGATATACTGTCCGCACTGTGCCGTAGCTACCGGATGCGAGAGGATTCGGACGATCTTGGAATAATCCGTCTTACCGTCAGCACCCTTGAACTCCTGGGGATGACCGATCAGATTCTGGATCGAGGGGAATATCCACTCCGCCTGCATCGGCAGATTGACTTCATTAATAAGCCAGTCAATATGCAAGCTTACAGATCCTTCTATGGTATTCTCAATCGGGATAACGCTGTAATCCGTTGTGCCGCCGGCTGTGGAGAGAAATACCTCTGATATCAGCTTATGATGCACCAGATCAACAGACTCTCCGCCCAACAGATGCAGCAGCGCTTCGTGCGATACCGAACCCTGCGGCAAAACCGCTATTGATTTCATGGCCGTAGTTCTCCTTTTATCATATCCAAAAATGATTCTTTTTGCATCCCGTTTCTTTCAAGCCGCTCTGCTGTCACACCGGAAGTATCCGGCAACAGCCAGCAGGTCCGTGCCGTGATCCCCTGCGCCAGCATGCTCTCCTTCAGAAAAGCTTCAAGTTCGCCCTTCCGGCTCTCGTTGCGGTCGACCAGACACAACAGTGTAGGGCCGGCGCCACTGAGTGCAATGCCCAGCGCTCCATGGTCAGGCGCTTCGGCGAGCAGCTTTTCCATTCCAGGTACCAGAGGAGCACGGTAGGGCTGATGCAGACGGTCCTGCATCGCTCTGCCGATCAGATCCAGGCGCCCGGTGGACAGCGCAGCTGTCAGCAGCGATGTACGGCTGATATTATATACAGCGTCACTGACACTCACCTCACGCGGGAGAACTCCCCTCGCTTTGGAGGTAGACAGTTCGAACTCGGGGATTACCACCAGCACTTCCAGCTCTGTCGGCGGCTCTATCCGGATATAATCCGCGTGCTCTCCGTCCCACACCGCAGTGATAATGCCTCCGAAGAGGGAAGCCCCCACGTTGTCGGGGTGTTTTTCAAGTGCGGAAGCCATGTCGAACAGCTTGGCATGGCTAAGCGGAGAACCAATCAGTGCATTGGCCGCAGCCAAAGCGCCTACAATCGCCGAAGCACTGCTGCCCAGGCCCCGCGTAAGCGGAATCTCCGAGTACATGGAGATGGACAGCTCAGGCACAGATACCCCGGCTTCCGCAAACACCAGTTGAGCCACCTGATAGAGCAGGTTGCTCTTATCCCGAGGCAATCCGTTCATCTCATCGCCATGCAGATAAAATACCGTCTCCGCCGCTTCCTCCATCTCAATCCAGGCGTAGAGCGAAAGCGCCATGCCCAGCGTGTCAAATCCCGGACCGAGATTGGCGGTGCTGGCCGGAACCTTAACTCTTGACCTTCCATAGTTGCTCATAACAGGTGCGATCTCCTTATGATTTATTGCCGAATAGCTCTCGCTGATCTAGCCTTCCACCCGATAGTGACTCTTAACACGGCGGATAACACTGAGTTCCTCAAAATGCTTCAGCACTTTATTCATACTCGCTTTGCTGGCATCATGTGTAACAATTATAATCTCGGCATTGGTATTATTGGGATTGGCTTGCTGGACAACCGAATCCAGACTGACGTCATACTCTGCAAATACCTGCGTGATTTTGGCGAGCACCCCTGCCTTGTCGTCTACATGGAGCAGCAGGAAATTTTTGAACAGGATATCTTCGTCACTCTTCAGCTTCTTCTGCTTGTAAGGCACTATCTGCTTGAGTCCATTAACGCCCAGCTTCAGGTTCTTCACAACAGCCACCAGATCGGCCACCACCGAGGTTGCCGTAGGCATCGCTCCCGCTCCTGCACCATAAAACATCGTCTCCCCAACCGCTTCACCGAAAACATAAACGGCATTGAACACGCCATTGACGGAAGCAATCGGATGACTGTTACGAATCATGGTTGGCTCTACACTGATGCTAAACTCCTCATTCTGGCGTTCGGCAATGCCAAGCAGCTTCATTTCATAACCCAGACGTTTGGCAAAAGCAATATCTTCCTTGCTCACGCCGGAAATTCCCTTGACGCTGACATCACTCAGTTCTACATTGGTCCGGAAGCCAAGGGTGCTGAGGATCGCCATTTTGCGCGCCGCATCCAGTCCCTCTACATCAGAGGTAGGATCTGATTCTGCATACCCCAGCTCTTTCGCTTCTTTCAGCGCATCGTCATAGGACGCGCCTTCCTGGCTCATCTTAGTCAGTATGTAGTTAGTGGTTCCATTAACAATCCCCATGATCTTCATGATTTTGTCCGAGGAGAATCCCTCAATAAGTGTACGGATGATTGGAATGCCCCCGGCTACACTGGCCTCGTAAAACACATCGCATTGCTTCTCCTGCGCCTTAGCCAGAATTTCCGACCCGTGCAGCGCCATTAAATCCTTGTTGGCGGTTACGATATGTTTGCCGCGCTCCAGCGCCTCCAGAATATACTCCTTCGTCCCCGCAATTCCGCCCATCACCTCAACAATCACATCAATCTCAGGGTCACGGATGACATCCCAGGGATCTGTTGTGATTTTGGAAGGATCAACTTCAATATCCCGCGGCTTCTCGGTATTCTTCACGGATATACGCTCAATAATGATGGGAGATCCGACCTGGCTGCTTAAATCCTCCTGATTTCCCTCCACAATACGGACCACGCCCGTACCTACTGTTCCCAGACCCAGCAATCCAACTTTAACCGGCTTCATCTGTATCCTCCTTGTAATGTTGCGAAGCAAAGGGCTTCGTAAGATAACATTTAGTGATTAGCCCTGCCCTACGATTAGGGCCCGTTTCACCCCGGAAATCTCCTTGAGGCTGTCCAGCATATCCCCGATTTCTTCATTCAGATGGGAGATTTCTACGGACAAGACCACATTCGCCCGCCCTTGCAGCGGAATACTCTGATGGATGGTCAGCACGTTCGCGCCATGTCCCGCCACAGAGCCCAGCACCTTGGACAACATGCCGGATTCATGCTCCAGATCAAGGGAGATCGTAACGATACGTTCCCGCTCCAGCTGGTGAATCAGGTGAATTCCATCCTTATATTTATAAAAAGCGCTGCGGCTGAGCCCTACCTGCTCAACCCCTTCATGCACCGTCTTCGCATCTCCGGCCTCAAGCAGCTGCTTAACCTGCATTGTCTTGAGTACGGCATCAGGCAAAATGTCCTCCCGGACCAAATAATAGCGTTCTTTCACGAACGTCCTCTCCTCAAAGACTTATGTGTTTTCATAGTGGACATTATAAAGGAAGAGGGTTGTAAAAAGCAATAACTTTTATATGGGTCTGCGGGGAGCGGGGGGTTAAATGCAGTAAAACCCCCGCTATAGGCAGGGGGCATTAAGGTATAAGCTGCATCTCTTAACTGTAAGGGATCGTTGTCCCACAATAGTCACAGATCTTGGAGGCGCCTGGAGATACTGTGTTTGGGGCACCGCAGCCCGGGCAGGTGATCGACTTGGGCAACTGCGGTGATGCCGGAGAAGACGGCTGCTGACCGGCGGACTGACCGCTTCTCTGGGCCGCAGAAACCTTTGTTCTTCCCCGGTGAACAAGATTGAGAGGTTTTGTCCCCAATGGGTTGGCTATACGGCCTTCATAATACACAATGTCCCGGGTCAGCAAACCCCACTCTGTCAGGTACTCCAGATCTCTGCGGACATCGGTTTCATTCTCCTTGACGATATCGGAGATATTGCCGATATGTCTAACCTCTTGGACTGTAACCAGCATGAGATACTTGTCACATAGAAACTTGAATCTCCCTTTGGCCAAGGCCGACCGGCCGGAGAAACTCTTGGCGGGAAGCACGAAGATAACGTAGAGGACCACCAGGATGATCAGCAAGATCTTCCAGGTGAAATCGCCTTTGTAGGCTCCCACGGCAAACAAGACAACAAGTTCCATGAAAGCCCCAATCAATACATGAAACAGCAAATCGAAGTTAATGGATTTCCGCTCATTCCTATAATGCGTACTCACAAAACGAATGAGCGCCAGGATAAATCCAAGCGGTGCGAATATGTAAGCAAACCCTATAATGATATAGTCAAACGCCGTCCGGTCGTGCCTGATCCGGTAGCCGAAGTCATTCTCAGCTGCGCGCTTTGGCGCAGGCGGCGCCGGTTGTATCTTCAATCTGCCCATCTAGCCTATTACCTCCTACTCTAAACTCCGCCGTCTCGCGGGTCATCAGGCGCAGCTTAACCCAAGGCCGTATTGAATTAACTGTTCGAGAGCATCGTCCCGCAATATTCACAGTTCCTGGATTGGGCCGGGGCCACCAAATTACGGGCCCCACAGCCTGGGCAGCTGACGGACTTCGTCTGTTGTCCGGAAGACTTGGGCTGAGCCTCCGGCCGCGCAGCGGAGGTTTGCCCGCTCTGCGCCAATTCAGAGGTCTGCCCGCTCCGAGGTGCGACTGAGGGATCTGTCCTTCCCGAATGATCAAGCTTCGGCGGCACTTTTACGAAGGGATTGGCTACGCGGCCTTCATAATACACAATATCCGGTAACAACAGCCCCCGCTCTATTAAATACTCCAAATCCCTCCGCACGCTCTCTTCACTTTGTCCGCGAATATCGGACAGGCTGCCGATATGTCTGATCCCATCCACGAGAATAAGCGCGATATAGTCATTGCAAAGAGTCGTAAATCCCTCTTTCTGTCCAACGGCCCTGACTGAAAATTTGATTGCCGGTATCCTAAACAGGAAGTAGATGATCACCAGCCTGATCAAGAGTGCAATATAATTAATTTCACCGGTGAGCTTGGTGATAATGAAATAGATGCCAAGTTCTATGAAGGCGCCCATGCATACATGATACAGCAGACTGAAATTGCTTGCTTTGCGCTGGTTTTTGGAATGTGTAGTTGCCATTCGAAAGATAGCCAAAACGAAGCCCAGTGGCGCAAACAAATAGGCAAATACGATTGTAGTATAATCAAATGCCGTCCGCTCGTACTTATGTTTATATATAGGCTTGCCAGTTGCCGGCGGTTCTCTTCGTATATCTAAATTGCTCAACTTGTCTATATCCCCCTATACTAGTTCGCTTTAGTCCCGCACTCCGCACAGAATTTCTGGCCTGGCTTCAGCTCATGGCCGCAACCCGAGCATTTGATAACCAGATTCTGGCCGCAAGGAGGACAGAATTTGGCTCCCGGTGCCAGGGCCTTCCCGCAGGCATGGCAGGCTGACGTTGCTCCGGCCGCTCCGTCTTCGGGCGCAGACTGGAGTCCATGGCCGCAGCCGCTGCAGAATCTGGCCTCTGCCGTATTCAGTGTACTGCATTTAGAGCATGGCTTGGATGCGCCTGAGGCTCCGGTATCCAGACCCATGCCGCGGGTCATCTGGTTCACCATGTTTATTCCAGGTCCTACAAACCCCATCCCTAGCCCCAGTCCCATCCCGGCATTCATCATGCCGGCTCCCATGTTGCCGGGATTTCCGGCAGCTTCCTCCAAGGTATCGAAACTGCGTTCCTGCTGATACGTGAAGCCGATAATATCCATCTCCGCCTTTTTGGCTAAAGCTTCCTTCAGCCGGACCGTTGCCGGATCATCATCCGGAATATTGATCGAGTCGATGTAAAAGTTATTCAGTTCAATGCCATTCTCCCAGAAGGTCCCTGCCAGGCGGCCTTGAATATGCTTGGAGATTTCGACGATGTAGGCATTGATCTCCAGGATACTGATTTTTTTGTGCACCAGGTAGGAGGAGATCAGCTCATTGATGTTCGTCATCAACAGACCGCGGAAATAACTCACCATCGTCTCCTGATCGAACTGAGGCAGTGTTCCCACCAGCTTGAGCAGAAACTTGCGCGGATCAGCAATCCGTATACCAAACTGCCCAAAGGAGCGCACCGAAACGATAATCTTGTATTTGGGGTCTTGGAGCTGAAGCGGTGAACTTGTCCCCCACTTCACATTCATGGAGTTCACGGTATTCACATACCAGACCTCTGCAGTAAACGGCGATCTGCCGCCGAACGGCAAATTCACTAGATTCGATAATACAGGGATATTCGCTGTACTAAGCGTATGCCGGCCGGCCCTAAAGGAATCAAGTGCCCGCCCTCCCTTGAACAATATGGCCTCTTGGGCTTCATTCACTATAAGCTGGGTCCAGGTACCCAGTTCCTGGTTCGGATATTTCCAGGCAAAAACGCCCGGAGGCCCGTCATATTTAACCACTTCAATAATTGCCATTTGCCGTTCCCTTCTTTCATAAAACATCGCTATGTAGTATTTATCGGAAATTCAAGCTGGAAATAAGTGCTTTTCCGACTTTTATTGTATACGATTTATAACCGGTTTTGGATTCTTTTTAGGTAAAATAGGGAAAGTGTGCAGAACAACGCAAAAAAAACGCCCACGGGATTCCTTGTTCAGAAGGAACCCTGCGGGCGTCTCATGTCCATACCTATAGTTAATTAACTCTTAATAGTAGCTGCTGTTCTCCACGAATTCGAATTCGAAATCGGCAATGCGCACGATGGTACCCTCTACCGCACCACGTTTGCGCAATTCTGCATCTACACCCATATGGCGCAACGTCCGGGCCAGCTTCAGAATAGCATCATGTGTGCTGAGCTGCATCCGTTTGAGCATCCGCTCAATACGCGGGCTGCTGACCACAAAGGCCTCATTATCACGGGTAATAGTGAAGGAGTTGTCCTCTTCCGCCTCCAGCTTGTAGACTTTCCGCTCAGAGGTTTCTGCCACCTCTTCGACCACCGGCGCTACCGGAATGCTGTCGAGGATGTCCGTCGCCCGGTAGAGCAGCTCCTGCACCCCTTGGCGGGTAAGCGAGGAGATCGGCATGATTTCAAGATCCGGTCGGATCTGTGCCACACGTTCCCGGAAAGTGACCAGGTTCTCTTCCGATTCCGGCATATCCATCTTGTTCGCCGCCACAATCTGCGGACGATCAATCAGATTGGCGTTATACTGCTTAAGTTCGTCATTAATGAGGACCCAATCCTCGAATGGATCGCGGCCTTCCGAGCCGGACATATCCACCACATGGATAATAATGCGGGTACGCTCTACATGGCGCAGGAATTCATGTCCAAGCCCCACACCTTCGCTCGCCCCTTCAATCAATCCAGGCAGGTCAGCCATAACAAAACTCCGGCCGTCCCCCACGTCCACTACACCCAGGTTAGGGGTAATGGTTGTGAAATGATACGCACCAATCTTCGGCTGGGCTGCAGAGACCACCGAAAGGAGTGTTGATTTCCCGACACTGGGGAAGCCCACAAGCCCAACGTCAGCCATAACCTTCAGCTCCATGACCACATAACGTTCCTGGCCTTCTTCGCCGTTCTCAGCCAGTTCAGGCGCGGTGTTCGCCGCTGTTGCAAAACGGGTATTGCCCCGGCCTCCACGCCCGCCCCGCGCTACAACTACCTGCTGCCCGTGACGGGTCATATCGGCAATGATCTCTTGTGTATCATCGTCAATCAGAACGGTTCCGGGCGGAATACGCACGATCATATGCTCCGCGTTAGCACCATGCTGGCTTTTGTTTCGCCCTTTAATGCCTTTATCCGCCTTGAAGTGGCGTTGATAACGGAAATCCATCAGGGTACGAAGCCCTTCATCAACCCGGAAAATCACGTCACCGCCGCGCCCTCCGTCACCACCGGCAGGTCCACCCTCCGGTACATATTTCTCACGGCGGAATGCCACGAGACCGTCGCCGCCGTCACCGCCTTTGACATAAATCTTAGCTTTATCCACGAACATTTAGATTCACCTTCCTCACATATCAAGCGGCAGACGCAAAGCTACAAATGAGTCATTTGTGCCAAACTGCTCTGCTTTCATGATTTTTCCTTGCCCTATATTATAAATTTGCCCTTGAAGCAGCTCGGGATTGCCATGGGCTCCCTCACCTTCAAACGAGATGAGAATGTCTCCACCATCCTGTGAAAAGCCAAGCCGAAGCTTTCGTGTGTCGCCTGGAGAGCTAAGTCCGCTATATTGGTAGGTCCGAACCGTCTGCATTATCACTGAGGTCAATTCATTCCCCATTTCGGGAGTCAGCTTGTCCTCCAGCTGCAGCCCTTCTTCAACCTGGACATCCAATTCCAGGTTGGTTGCGTACGTGCGAAATGATTGAATATAGAACACCAGTGAGGGAATGCCGAGTTTGGCAATTCGGCTGTCCAGCGCAATCCGTTCCTTTATTCTTTCCACACATTGCACGGATTTATCAGGCTTGCCCAGCTGGATATATCCGTAAAGTACTTGCAAATCATTCATCCAGTCGTGTCGATGATGATTCAGTGTCCGAATCGCCGCCTGCTGCAGACTTTTCTCCTGTATGCGCAGTTCCTTTTCAAAATGACGCCGGTTGTAAATCAAGCTGAATGCAAGCACAGCCGCTACCCAAACTCCGAGCAGCAGACATGTGAAAAGGTTGGTGCACCAATACACGAGACCTAAAGGAAGCGATACGGATACCATGACTGCCCAGATTGCACTTTTCCAGGATTTCATTCTTTCTCCCCGTCCCTCAGTTCGCAAAATTCATGACTTATTTGATGGAGTGTACTCGTCTTTCACCATTTTCCAGTATACCACAGGCTTTCCCGGAAATTCACCGGCTGCCGCTAAAACCAAGGCTCTTATTTGTTTTTAGGCGTTCATTATTTCAAAAAAAGCCCCCGGCACTCATGCCGGAGGCTTCTACTTGCAATTATGGCTGCGTAAGCTTACGCTTCCAGTGCCGCTGCTACCGGAGCGACGTCCACCGGATACACGCTCACTTTCTTGCGATCGCGGCCCCAACGTTCGAACTTCACTACACCGTCCACCAGAGCGAACAGAGTATCGTCCTTGCCGATGCCCACGTTCGTACCCGGGTGAATCTTGGTTCCGCGTTGGCGAACCAGAATGTTACCGCCGGTAACTGCTTGACCGTCAGCACGTTTCACGCCAAGACGTTTGGAATGGGAATCCCGTCCGTTTTTTGTGGAACCTACACCCTTCTTGGATGCGAACAATTGAAGATTCAATTTCAACATTGTTGTCAACCTCCTTCTGTTAAATATTGACCTGCTGTACTGCTATATACTTCCCGTAGGATTCTGCGATATCATTCAGCATTACGACCATGGATTCCAGCAGCAATTGTACTTTGGCGGAGGTTCCGGGATCTTCAATGGCGCCTACGGCCCCACTTAGAAATCCGTTCTTCATGGAAGTATCCATGATTACTCCGGTCAAGGTCTCAATCGAATTGACAGTGCCAACCGTTACAGTGGATACACCGGCACAGACGATATCCTCACCGCGTTTCGCATAACCCGCATGCCCTTTTACTTCAAAGCCAACAATAGTACCGAGTTCCAAAGAACGAGTAATCCGGACGTTAATCATTCACGCACCTTCTTACGCTTGAATCTTCTCGATCGTTACTTTTGTGTATGGTTGACGATGACCTTGTTTCTTGTGGTAGTTCTTCTTAGGTTTGTATTTGTAAACTACAACCTTCTGACCTTTACCATGTTTCTCAACCTTGGCTGTTACAGACGCGCCACTTACCAGCGGAGTTCCTGCATTCAAACCGCCTTCAGTGGAAACAGCCAAGACACGGTCAAACGTTACGCTTGCGCCGTCTTCAGCTTCCAGCTTCTCAATGAACAACACGTCGCCCTCTTGGACTTTGTATTGTTTACCGCCAGTTTCGATAATTGCATACATTGTACTTGCACCTCCTCATGTCTCAGACTCGCCTAGTCTAGGTGGCAGATTCTCAAAATAGAAACTGCGCTTGTGTACCCGATCGGAGCGGTTACAGCATGTGCAGGAACAGTTGAACCAAACACATACTTGAAGATATTATCATACTTACCCGCATTAGTCAACGTTAACTCAATCAAGCCAACTCCCGGATTTACCGGTCCCCCCGCAGCACGGACAAAGGCCGGGAGCGAAGCCGGCGGAATCATGCCGGGCCTTCTTGCGGGTCATCTCCAGCAGTCCGAGCCGGGTCCAGCCCAGGATATGCGTTTTGGTGCGGTCAAGCAGGGTGATACTCTCCAGCTTGTCCGTCACCAGCCTGCGGTTCGATTCCTCCTCCATATCTATGAAATCGACAATGATGATCCCTCCGGTGTCCCGCAGCCGGATCAGACGGCCGATCTCTTCAGCGGCCAGCAGATTGGTGCAGGTCACCGTATCTTCCAGGGAAATACCGCCGGTATATTGAGCAGTGTTGACATCAATAACAGTAAGGGCCTCCGTCTGATCCCAGATCAGCGTGGCACCGCCCTCGAGCGTGATTTTGCGGCTGAAGCTCCTGTGCAGTTGTTCCTGGATGTGATAAGCGGTAAAAATAGAATCAGGCCCTTCGTACAGCCCCACCGGCTTGTAGCCTTCAGGCGCCATATCGTTCAGAAAAGCTTCGGCTTCCTGAACCGCCGCAGGAGAGTCAATCACCAGCTCGTCACGCTGCGGATTGAACGCATCCCGGATGAAGCGCTGGACGATGCTGAGATCCTGATGCAGCAAAGCAGGAGCTTCTGCACTTAAGGCCCGTCTTGTAATGTTCTCCCACTGAGCCCGCAGGAAGGCAAGATCGCCTTCTACCGCTTCCGGAGGCTCGTCCTCGGAAACGGTCCGCATAATCAGCCCTTCTTCCTTGCGCCGGAGCCGTTCGCCAATAGCTTTGAGTCGGTTCCGTTCGGCCTCGCGGCCGATTTTCTTGGATACCCCCACATACTCGGCAAATGGCATATAGACCATCCAGCGCCCAGGCAACGTATAATGGGTGGTTACTCTGGCCCCTTTGCCGCCGTGCGGTTCTTTTCTAACCTGAACCATAATCTCCTGACCCGGCTGTAAAAGCGTCTCAATGGAGGGCTTGATCTGCGACTGCTTCTCCAAATGGGGATGAAGCACATCATCTACATATAAAAAAGCATTCTTCTTCTGTCCAATATCAACAAAAGCAGCCTGCATGCCCGGAAGGACATTGATTACCCGGCCTTTATAATAACTTCCAACCAGCCCTTGCTGCTGATCGCGTTCAGCCGCGTATTCCACCAGCCTTCCGTTCTCCAGAAGAGCCATCCGGGTCATGTGCTGCGTGCAGTGAACGATCATTTGTTTCATGGCTTCACCTCTGGTTTCAATCATCCTGGCGTTCTGTCCGCCGCACCCACGTGCATCAAATCTTAAAATAGGAGGCGATGAGCCGCTGCTCCGGAATCGCGGCCACCACGCTGCCGCTGCCGCTTAGCACGTATATCAAATGATATTGATTACGTCTTAATAGACGCAATATCTCGTCCAAAGGTTTCGTTGAATGGGCAACAATCGGCCGCGCCACTGCTCCGGTCCACAGATGCTGCTGGTATACCGTCTCACGATTCATCAGAAAAGCGACGAAACGGTACGGAAGATTCCGCTGATCCGTCAGGTTCGAATACAGCAGAAACGCCCCGATCATCAGCAGGTTCAACCGAACCCCTCCCCCGGCTCCCAGCGGCCACAGGGCATAGGCTGTAACCAGAACACTCGCAGCAATACTTACCCGCCCACTCCATAACATTGTGAAGTAATAGGGCAGCAGCAGGCTCACAGTAGCCTGAAGCACCTTTCCCCCATCCAGCGGAAGAATCGGCAGAAGATTAAACAGCGCAATAATGGCATTCGCCTGAATGAAATAGGTTAAAAAGGCCTCGTTACCCATACCGGTCTGCAGCAGGCCCCATGCAGCAGCAATCATGATTCCATTCTGCAGCGGACCTGCCAGTGCAATTCCGATCTCTCTGGCAGCCGTAAGCTGTCCATGGTCCTCAATAACAGCAACTCCGCCGAACGGCAACAACTGAACGGATCTTACTGTAACTCCGGCCAGCAGCGCTGCGCAGACATGTCCGAATTCGTGAATCAGCACAATAGCAAACAAAGTAAGCAGCTCCAGGAATTGACCGGTCAGCACGGACAAAAGCATCACAATCACAAACAGCGGATGCAGCGACAAGTCAATTCTCCCGATCCTAATCAAACGAAATCACATCAGCCGGATCAATATAGGCCTTGTCATGCATGACTGCGAAAAAGAGTGTAGGCAGCGGAGAATCCTCCTCTGCCAGCATCCACCCCACGGCCTCTCCACTCTGGACCCAATCATCCGCCTTCAGCTTGGTTCCGCTCAAATGGCCGTATTCGGCTGTCATGCTCCCGGTATGCCGGACCGTAATCCGGATTCCGCCCTGCAGCTCCCTGGATACTGACAGCACACGTCCCACATCTACACTTTTCACCGTGACACTGCCGCTTGAATCGGTTACGGGCATGATTTCCACCCCTTTCAGGGTGGCCGCAAAAGACTGGACAATGCTCCCGGCTACCGGGGCACCAAGCTCATGTGGGGCTGCCACCTTTTCAGCAGGCTCTTCTTTGTCGCCAAATATTGGGATAAACGCAGGTGCTCCGTTAAAATGTTCTTCATACCATACCCTTGCCGCCTCAAAATCCATATCCTTGTTCAAAGCTTCCATGACAAAAGCCTGTACTTTCAGCGACCAGGGCTGCTGGATTGCAAAAACTCCCCACACCGCTGCAAACACCAAAATGCTGGCCACTGTACGCTGGATGAAGCCGGACAACAAACTTGGCCGGTTCCCTCCGCCATACTCTTCCCAACCTCCACGCTGCTTTTTCCACATCACTTCGGGGTCCGGTTCGGGAGAAGACGGCTGACCCTGCCTGTGGCCTGTCCCCCATTCTATAAAAGCTTCAGGCTTCTCCGTCCCGGGCGTTGCCGGGAGCGGAGAAACCTCGGAGTTGTCCACGACCTCCTGCAGCAGCAAACTGCGGATGCGCTCCTTGCGGCGGCCTCTGATATCTGATTTTCGCTCCATAGTGATCCCTCCGGCGGGCTTGTTTTACTTCCATTTTATGAACAGCGGAAGCTGCTTTAGAACAAGCCTCGGCAAAAGGCGGAGCTTCTCCCCCGGAATAAACAGAACTCCGCCCGTAGATTTCTCTATTGGCGGAGTCACTTATACAGCAATATGAGGAGTACCCAGACTAACCCATACCAAAAAATTTCTTAAGCTTCGAGAATGCACCCGGTTTCCGGTCCAGCTGCATCAGCGGAACCGCATCACCAAGAATACGGCGGGCAATATTCCGGTAGGCAATGGCTGCGGCCGAATCCGGATTCATAACCGTAGGTTCGCCGCTGTTGGCGGCCTTGATGACCAGTTCATCATCCGGAACAATGCCGATAAGATCAATATTAAGCACCTGCAGAATATCCTCAATATCAAGCATATCCCCGGACTTCACCAAACCCGGACGTATCCGGTTGACCACCAGCTTCGGCGATTCCACATGCGATTGCTCCAACAGACCAATGATGCGGTCCGCATCCCGTACCGCAGCGTGTTCGGGCGTCGTCACAACGATGGCCTTGTCCGCGCCGGAGATCGCATTACGGAAACCATGCTCAATCCCTGCCGGACAATCGATCAGAATATATTCATATTCTTTTTTGAGTTCAAGAATAATATCTCTTACCTGCTCAGGGGTCACCGAGGTCTTGTCCTTGGTCTGTGCCGCAGGAAGCATGTACAGCTCATCAAACCGCTTATCCTTGACAAGCGCCTGATTCAGACGGCATCTGCCCTCAGCCACATCCACAAGATCATAAATAATGCGATTCTCCAGCCCCATAACTACATCCAGATTACGCAGTCCAATATCGGTATCGACCAGACATACTTTTTTGCCCTGCAAGGCAAGTGCGGTTCCAATATTGGCTGTTGTGGTTGTTTTGCCAACTCCGCCTTTGCCCGAGGTAACGACTATCGCTTCTCCCATGGAGGCTACACCCCTTTAAACACATTTAAACCCTGACGTAATTTGACTATATTATGAATTTTATCAATCTGCATAGCCCCGTTCGTTAAATAGGCAAACTCCATGCTGCTCTCACGGGTTCCCCACTCATCGGGAGGCCGGCTGATAATATCAGCGATACGCAATTGGGTCGGAGACAGCAGCGAAGCCGCGATAATCGCTTCCTCATTCCCTTCTACCCCGGCATGGGCCATCCCTCTAAGGGCACCCAGAATGTAGATGTCACCTGAGCAGGTAATGGTCCCTCCAGGGTTCACATCGCCCAGAAACAGCAGATTGCCCTGGTGATGCAGCACTTGTCCGGAACGCAGCATACCGCTCATCAGAAATAATGCCTCGTCGTTCTCCTTGCTTCCCGGAGCTTCCAGCGCATCTATAGAACGAATCAGCAGATTGCCCTGACTCTTAAGAATCTCCAGCACAGCCTCTTTGTCTTCCTCAGTTACAATACGGCTGCCGAGCTTGATATCCACATGCACAATCGGTCCGGTCAAAATATTTTGATGGCTGTGCTCCAGCTTATAGCGGAGCTCGCTCAGAAGATCCTCAAAAGGACACTTGTCGTCTAGCAGGAAAACGAGGCCGTCTTTGATGCCCTTAATCCTTACATGCTTGGATTTCACTGTCATATGCCCTGTCCCCCTATCCTCATTCATTCGTGCCGAACCCCTCAAGTTCCTGCTTGGCGGGAAGAAAATCCCGAAGAATCACGCATTGTCTTCCTTAAGCGTCTCTTTCTTCAGATATTCAAGCTGGCGCCGAAGCGGAACGTACAGGAGTAAAGCCATGGCAAAGTGAAAGAGCATGGTAGGCAGCATATGATACATAATCGCCCAGCTGTAGGGCTGTTGGTTCAGGTTGAATACGTTGTAGATTCCGAACAGCATACTGTCCGCCAGCAGGCTGCCAAGCAGCACTACACTCAGCATCATAGGCAGCGGGGCGCGCGGGATTTGAAAAACCAGGCCGATGAGGTAAGCAGACAGCCCCATTGTAAAGGAATGCGCCCCCAGAATCCGCCCGTAAAAAATAACATCATGCAGCATCCCGAAGGTTAATCCAAGCACCAGGGCAGTATGGCGGTGATGATAAACCGTAACGAATAAGATAACTATAAAGACCAGGTTAGGAACAATTCGTGTCTGCCAGGCATCCGGGATTATCCACGGAAGAATGGTAGTTTCCAGAATAGACAGGAGGAACAGCAGCAGAATAAGGATGGATCTGCGCATTTTCACTATTCAACACGCTCCTCCGTATACACAACGATCAGTTCTTTCCAGTCCTCAAACTCTGCTGCCGGAGTGATGACGGCGGAAGAGGTCAGGCCAAATTCCCCTACATCCACACTGTCAACCTTGCCGATAACCAGCCCGCGCGGGTACAAACCGCCGATACCGGAAGAAATAATTTCGTCTCCGGGCTTGATTGGGTCCCCTGGCGGAATTCTGTTCATGATAAGTTTCTTGGTCTCCGGATCATATCTTTCAATCATGCCGAATGTTGAATTCACTTTCTCAATGGCCGTGGCTGCAATCGCAGGCTGCGAATTTGGATCATTCACATCCATCATAGTCATCAGCTTCACCGTCGAGGTGAAATTGCTTACCTGGCTGACAACCCCTACCAGCCCCTTGTCGGAGATGACAGACATGTTCAGCTTGACCCCATCCTTGGAACCGAGATTAATCACCAGCGTACTGTTGCCGGGCTCTGTGGTGATGCCAAGCACCTGGGCCACATGATATTCGTATTTGTACATATTTTCTTGAGCTTTCGTGAACTTGTTCAGCTTCTCCAGCCGCACGTTCTCGGACTCAATGAAGTTGTATTGTGCTTTATCACGGGCATATTGTGCCGCCAGAATCTTCAGCCGCTCATTTTCCTGGGCCAAATCCTTCAGGTTTCCAATATCTTCAAAGAAGCCCGCTATATATCCAGCGGGCTTGTAGAACAAATTTTGCACGAAACCGGTCGTGTCGCGGAGAAAATTCTCCGGCCAGGTCAACGCTTTGCGAGGGCCCAGGCTGAATCCCATCAAGACAATGAACATAACCAATGTAATCAACAAAATAAACAGACGTTTATTGTTAAACATCTTAAACAGTTTCAACACCCTCTAACAAACGTATTTCTCCCATGACAGGGGTTGACGTTCACAACACATTCCGTTCTATCGCTTGGAGCGAAGACTTGTGCTGCTGCGGCTCTTGAACAAATGTATGTTCTCCAATGCCTTGCCAGTACCAATCGCTACGCAGTCCAGCGGATTCTCGGCGACAATAACCGGCATTCCCGTCTCGCGAGCAAGCAGCTTGTCCAGGTTGCGCAGCAGGGCGCCCCCACCCGTCAAAACAATACCGCGGTCCATGATGTCGGCGGCAAGCTCCGGCGGACATTTCTCCAAAGTCACTTTGACGGCTTCAACAATGGCATTCACCGTATCGGACAATGCTTCACAAATTTCATCGGAAGTAATCGTTAATGTCTTGGGCAATCCGGTCACTAGATCGCGGCCGCGGATCTCCATGGTTTCAGCTTTTTCCAGCGGCAGGGCAGAACCCACATCCATCTTGAGCTGCTCCGAGGTGCGTTCACCAATCATCAGATTGTACTGGCGTTTGATGTACTGGATGATGGACTCATCGGCATCATCACCAGCCACACGGACGGAACGGCTGGTCACAATCCCGCCGAGCGAGATCACAGCTACTTCCGTTGTTCCTCCGCCAATATCCACAACCATACTGCCGGTTGGCTCCCATACCGGAAGATCGGCACCGATGGCGGCGGCAAAAGGTTCTTCGATAATATAGGCTTCCCGCGCTCCGGCCTGCTTCGTAGCATCTTCCACTGCGCGTTGTTCTACAGCCGTGATGCCGGAAGGAACGCATACCATGACATTCGGATGACGCTGGAACATCGAACGCTGCTTCTGGGCCTGGCGGATAAAGTATTTAATCATCGTAGCCGTTGTATCAAAATCGGCAATAACCCCATCCTTCATCGGACGAATGGCACGGATGTTGCCCGGTGTGCGGCCGATCATTTTTTTGGCGGATTCGCCTACGGCTTCAATGGTCTTGGTATCTGTATTAATGGCCACCACGGAAGGTTCTCTGACTACAATCCCCTTGCCGCGAACATAGACAAGCGTATTCGCTGTCCCCAGGTCAATCCCTAAATCTTTCGTAAAACCACCTAACATGCTGTATTCTCCTTTTCCTAGTGAATCTGTACGATTATATTACATGTATCCCTTTTCTTTCAAACTTACAAAACTGCTATCACCGATAATGAGATGATCCAGAACATCAATGCCGACGATTTCGCCTGCCTGCTGCAGCCGTTTCGTCAGTGCGATATCTTCCGGACTTGGTGTAGGATCACCGCTCGGATGATTGTGTGCGCATATAATGGATGCACTGCTGCATTTGATGGCTGCCCGGAATACCTCACGCGGATGCACGATCGAAGCGTTAAGACTGCCCATGGACAACGTCTCCTGTGCCAGCACATGATTCTTCGTATTCAGGAACAAACACACAAAATGCTCCTTCTGCAAATACCGCAGCTGCTCGGTCAGAATCTCCGCCGCGTCCTGTGGACTGCGGATGGTCACCGGCTCGTTTAGCCTGGAATTCGCCATCCGTCTCCCCAGCTCTATGCCTGCTTTCAGTTGCACCGCCTTGGCAGGGCCGATGCCTTTGATTCCTGTCAATTCTTCGATGCTAAGGTCCGCCAGCCCGCGGAGGCTGCCTATCTGCTTCAGCATCCGTTGTGCAATATGAATAGCCGATTCACGGCGTGTTCCCGTACGCAGTAATATAGCCAGCAGCTCCGCTTGACTTAATGATTCCGCCCCATAATGCATCATGCGCTCTCGTGGTCGTTCTTCATGGGGGAGGTCCCGCAGCATAAACGTTTGCGACTCCATCCCTATCCCTCTTTCCTACTCTGCCTGCAAGTTCAATACGGAAATTCCGTAACCGGACAACATGCCGCCAAGCAGTGACAACGGCAGGCCAACTACGTTAAAATAACAGCCCTCGATATGGTCCACGAGTGTAGCGCCAAGCCCTTGTATCGCATAGGAGCCGGCCTTGTCAGCAGGCTCCCCGGTAGCTATGTAAGCCGCGATTTCGACATCGTTCATCGCTCGCATGGTTACGGAGGTCACCCGGTGATCCACTGACGTTCTGCCATCCTGCAGCCCGATACATGCCACTCCGGTGTATACCTTGTGGGTACGGCCTTGCAGAGCGGCGAGCATGGTCTTGCTGTCCAGCTCGTCCACCGGCTTGCCGAGCACCTTATCGTCCAGTACGACAATCGTGTCGCTGCCAACGATAACCGCATCCCGTTCACCGGCAGCGGCTCTGACAGCCTCTGCCTTGCGTAAAGCCAGGTTGCGTACAATCTCTGCCGGAGTCCACTCCGGCGGAGTACTCTCGTCGGCATCGCTGGCGATAACCTCAAACGGCAAGCCGAGGAGTGATAACAGCTCCCGGCGGCGCGGCGAACCCGAGGCGAGGATAATGAGGCGCGAATTGTAATCGTCCACGTTACAAACGTCCCTTCCCTAACAGTAACGAAAGTTACAGTCTGCGGTACAGCCATACAGCTGTAATAATACCGGCAAGACTAAGCATACACAGTTTCAGTTCAATAGTGATGTCGTAAGTAATGATGTCCAAATCGGCTTGCGGCGACCATTTAAGCATGGTCGATTTCGTAAGAAAAGACAGTCCTTTTACAGGCTCCAGCAGCTTGGCAATCCACGCTCCCGCCAGCCAACCCAGAATTAGAAATAACAGCAATGTACCTACATTTTTCTTCTTCATGTCCGTCTTCCCTCGCCATTTTTTGACACCCTAATTATTATACGGGGAAACGGGGTGCAATACAAACGCAAAATCTGCTTCGGAAATGATTACCAGCCGTAAACAGTAAAAGCGGCAAGCTCTCCGTAACGGAAGCTTGCCGCCTTCTACCTGGATGATGCCCCCGCTTTCGGTCAATTCAGAACAGAGAGCAGCTGTTTCTGGCCGGTCAGGAAGCTCATCATCGACGACTGCACTTCCCACAGCAATGCGTCCACTTTATTCTTGCTGTATTCCTCCATAGCCGAGATGCCCTGGCTCATGGATTTCTCCAGCTGCGCGCAGATCTCTTTGGCCTCCGGCGTTACCCCCTGCTCCAGGGTTTTGGCCGCTTCCTTCCACTGCATATGGAGATCGCTTACAGCCGAACGATCCAGAGCGGTGCCCGGCCCCCCCATGCTCAGCCAGGAGGCTGAAAGGCCGCTCAGCTTGCCGAGCAATTGACCGCTGACCGCGAAATAATGGTTCACCGCTTCCCCTTGCCCATTGTACGCAAGCTGTTCCACAGAGGGCAGCGCCACCTCCCTCACATACAGTTCAATACCCTGGCTCTTCAGGTTGTTGCTTAACAGCTTGGCCGCCTCACGATCCGGTGAAATACCGGCATATACCCGATTGCCGTCTGCAGGGTCCAGTCCGGCGGCCAGCCCCTCTGCCAGCAGCTCCTGCCGGGCCTGCTCTGCCCCTGCGGGTGCGCTGAACACGCCGTACTGCAGCAGATAGTAGCTTTGGGAAGCCACCTGAACCGGGATCGGCTTCACTCCCGCCGGTTCCGTACCGGTGATCGGCAGGCCGGATGTCCCTGTTCCGGCCTGGCCTTCGGCATTGCCGCTATTCAGGTTCTGAACCGCGGCTGTGTCCGTCACGCCTGTCCCCGCAGGGCTCCCCGCCCCTCCTCCTTCAAAAAAAGACAACGCCGCGTAGCCAAGCAATATTCCCGTGCCCAAAGCACCGGCTACAGAAAGTGCAAATTTCCACCAGTAGGAAGGACGGCGGGAATGATAGGAGCCGCCGTACTCCTCTTCGGAGCGGAGTCCAGACCCGTATGATTCCTGTATCAGATACGGCTCCTCTTGAGGCAGCAGCCGGTTATCCCCTTCTTCCTCATCATTTCCTGCCGGCCGCCGGGGGCGGCCGGAGTCCCTCCACAGATCAGGCGTAACCTCGGACCTGAAGAACGATATACCGGGAGAGGCCGCTTCCCTGTCCGGCTGGTCCCACCCCCGGCCTCCCGGGTCTTC
Organism: Paenibacillus albidus; assembly: GCF_014644435.1. Classification (GTDB taxonomy): domain Bacteria; phylum Bacillota; class Bacilli; order Paenibacillales; family Paenibacillaceae; genus Paenibacillus_AQ; species Paenibacillus_AQ albidus. The sequence goes on from NZ_BMKR01000034.1 coordinate 23,722, forward strand.
CCGCTCCTCGTCATAGCCGTAGAACTCGGCCTCCAGCGGTTCTCTATAGACAGGCTGCAGTCCCGCTCCATCATTCCCCTTATGCTCCAGTGCCCCGGATTGCGGCCACAGATCGGCGGCTTCATAGTCCTGCGCCGCAGCCGCTCCATGGTCTGCCCGGCGTTTCTCCATTTCTGACGGCGATTTATCCTTGTCCACGTCAAAGCGGAATGTCATTCTCCCGTTATTCAATTCGCACACCTCACCTTGTCTAATCTATAAGCCAATATATGATAGACAAGAGAGAGCTATGCTATTTTTAAGAATTACTGATTATTTCCGGGCAAATCTTCCCGAATTAGTTTACATATCGTGTGACTTTTATATACTATAGAACAAGAACTGAGAGAATCGCGGTTCACTTTTACGATAGAGGAGGGCTTCTTCTGCCACAGATTATTCAAGCAGCCATTGTAGGCTATGGAAACTTAGGAAAAGGTGTACGCAAAGCAATCGCCCAAAACGCGGATATTGAACTGGTTGCGATATTTACCCGCAGAGAGCCTGATCAGGTGGAGGCCGGGGATACCGGTGTCAAATTCGAGCATATTTCTGCCATTGAGCAATATAAAGGCAAGGTGGATGTCATGATTCTCTGCGGAGGTTCGGCTACGGATCTTCCGGAGCAAACGCCGGCCATCGCCAAGCTTTTCCACACCGTGGACAGCTTTGATACCCATGCCAAGATCCCCGAATTCTTCGATACGGTTGATGCCGCAGCCAAGCAGGGCGGAACACTTAGCGTCATCTCAACGGGCTGGGACCCTGGCTTGTTCTCGATGAACCGTCTGCTGGCTGAATCCATTCTGCCAGAGGGCAAAGAATATACATTCTGGGGAAAGGGCGTCAGCCAAGGCCATTCCGATGCCATCCGCCGTGTGGATGGAGTAAAAGCCGGTGTTCAATACACCGTTCCCGTGCAGGATGTAATTGATGCCATCCGCGCCGGTGAAACGCCGGAGCTGTCTACCCGGGAGAAACATCTCCGGGAATGTTATGTTGTCGCCGAAGAAGGCGCGGATCAGGACCGCATCCGCGAAGAAATCGTGAATATGCCCAACTATTTTGCGGACTATGATACCACCGTTACTTTTATCACCGAAGAAGAACTGTCTGCACAACATAGCGGCATTCCGCATGGGGGCTTTGTCATCCGCAGCGGAATCACCGGGGAAGGCACCAAACAGCTGATCGAATTCGGTCTGAAGCTGGAGAGCAACCCGGAATTTACTGCCAGCGTCCTGGTCGCTTACGCCAGAGCAGCTTATCGGTTGGGCAGCCAGGGACAAAGCGGTGCAAGAACCGTGTTCGACATCCCGCTGGGACTGTTGTCCCCGCATTCGCCGGAAGAACTGCGCCGCAACCTGCTGTAATTCCGTTTACCCTTGAACCTGATATAACCCGCATGAGGATCTCTACGGAAATCCTCTGCGGGTTGTTTGGGTAGGAGAGACACCTGTCACATGTCAGAAGGTTACCGCTTCTTCAAGCAAACGGAACACTTTGTCCCTGACGCTGCCCGACTCATAATACTTCAGCAGAGTGTCATAGGCCCGCTGCGAGAGGATGGAGCCCAGCTCGGGTTCTTGCAGCAGCGCCAGCGAATAATCAGCGATATCGGTTGCAGTACGGGCCAGCAGGATATTGCGGTTATGCTCGCAGACCAGCCCTTCGGAGCCTTTGAAGCTGGTTATGACCGGTGTCCTTAGTCCCCAGGCTTCCAGGATTCTTACCGGTGCTCCGCAGCCCTCAAGCAAGGGGGCAATTACCGCCTTGGCCCGGCCGATAATAGAGGCAGCCTGCTCCATATCCCAAACTATGGTTACGGAGTCCTCCTCCTTAACCAGCCGTTCAAGCTCCGGATGGACTGCAGCGCTCAGCAGCCAGCACTTGACATCCGGGACCCGGGCCTTGATCAGCGGATAACTCTTGTGGAAAAATACAACCGCTGCATTTTTCCCCTGGACCGTTGCCAAATCCAAGTAAAGCACTATTTGATTCTCCTTTTGTACACAACTTTGCCGGGGGTACTGGCTGAGGTCAAGGAAATCAGGGACCACATGTACCTTGCCGGCATCTGCAAAGGACATGGCTTTGTAGCCAAGCGCAGCCCACTCCGAATGGGCCAGAAGCAGTCCCGTCTTGCGCAATAATCTCCGTTCCTCCCCACGCACCATCGCCTCACTCAGCCGGTGATACGGCCTGCCAAGCCCTCGCTTCCTCGATACCTTCATTGAAACCGGGACGCCCTGTGCCCGGTATCCGTCCATAATCAGAACTGCTTCCGGCAGGCATTGCCGGACCACATTCATACAGCTCTCTGCCAAACTACGGGCAATGAATACATGACTATACGAGATATTTGCGCAAAGCTTCTTAAGCAGATCACTCAGCTCTTTATCTGCCTTGCCCACATAGGAATCATTAGGCAGCTTGTAGAGGGATCGCAGCATCGTCCGCCCCGGAGCGCCCTTTCGTTTCACGCTGTGCACAGTAAGCGCACTATTTTCAGACCATCCGCACTGGGCCCCAAGCTCTCCATAAAAGATCAGATCCACTTCATATTTCTGCAATAGAATCCCCAGCATCTTTGCGCTTCTGCTTCGGCCTTCAGATCCTTCTGCCGGATCCTTTCCGGCTGTCAGGAATAGTATTTTTTTCAGCATTACTTTAGCTCCTTGACTTTTAAATAATCATGCAAATCCACAATAAATACGAATTAACAAGACTTTAGTCTCAGAACAATAGTAGCCTGTTTTTCGCAAAAGCGTTGTCGATTTATGGGGTAAAAAATGTTATATTCTCACTTGTCCCAACAATATTCATAATTTCACCGCCGCCCATCCCGTTCCCTCTTGCTTCTTACAACACAATTCCTGCCTTGCCGTTTGGCCTGATAAAGTGCGTCATCGCTTAATTTGTAGAGGGTATTCAGGGGAGTTCCGTCTCCGGGATCAACCATAATGATTCCGATACTGACGGTATAATGCAGCGGTGCACCGTAAATTTCAGCCCCTAAAGTGGCGGTACGCAGCCGTTCCGCCACCTCGCCGCAGCGCCACAATCTCCAGACAGCCGCCGGCCAGTAACAGGGCGTTGCACAGCGGAACAATCAGAATATGGGGAATATAGTCCCATAGCAACATCAGCGTCCAAAACAGAAGCTGCAGCCACTTCGAGAGGATAAATAACGCAGAGGCCCGTGTCTTGGCTTCCCGATGTACGATAAGCTGAAATCAAACATACGGTGAACAGATTTCCTAAGACAAACATCAAGAGCAGTGTTTTGATATCAAGCTGAAAATCCATACATGCACCACCATATATATCATTAGGAATTAGATTTATCTTTCAGGCAGATCAGGACCTTATGCCTTTATCGGCAAAACCCGGAGTTCATTTCAGCTTTGTATCGAATAAAAAGACCCGAAAACATCAAAAAACCCCCTCCGACATTCCAGCCGCCGGACCCGCTAGGGGGCACGGCTGAAATCAGAGGGGGCTGCCAAAAAGGTTGAATTACCGCTGCTTCAAAATGTCTGCCAGCGCATAACCAACCTTCCAGATGTCGCCTGCGCCCATTGTAATGACCAGATCACCGGGCGCAATCCGGTTCTGCAGGTCGGCGAGTACATCTTCCTTCGCAGGCAAATGTCTTGCACCTGCGTTGCTGTTCTGTACAATCAGCTCCACCAGCTTTGCGGAAGTGACGCCTTCTATCTGTTTCTCCCCGGCCGGGGAGTAGATATCGGTAATAATGACCTCGTCGGCTTCGCTAAATGCACGGCTGAATGCGTCCAGCAAGAAGAAAGTGCGCGTGTAACGCTGGGGCTGGAACACGGCAATAATCCGTTTGCCGGTTGCCTTGGCTGCGCTTATGGTAGCCCGAATTTCGGTAGGGTGATGTGCATAATCGTCAATGACGAGAATATCGTTGACCTCACCCAGCACCTGGAACCGGCGTTTGGCCCCGTGAAACTTCACGATGGAGGCAGAGATCTCCTCAAACGGGATCCCGGCTTTCAGACAGGCAATAACGGCAGCCATCGAATTGTAAAGATTGTATTGTCCGGGAACCGACAATTCGATGCGGCCCAGCACTTCGCCGTATCCGTTCATGGTATACGAAACCTGGCGGTCACCGAGCACAATATCAGTGGCCGTGTAGTCTGCGTTCGGAGACTTGATGCCGTAGGTGGTGACCTTTCCGGTCACCTCAGGCAGCAGAGAAATAACGTTCTCGTCGTCGCAGCATACTATATTCGTACCATCTTCACGCAGCTGATTCATGAACTGCACATAAGCCGCCTTCAGACGGTTAAAATCGCCGCCATAATTCTCCAGATGATCCGCTTCAATATTCGTCACAATGCCCAGCCACGGGTGATATTGCAGAAAAGAGCCGTCGCTCTCGTCGGCTTCCGCCACCACAAACTCGCCTTGTCCCGCCTTGGCATTGGTGCCGACATTCATAATCTCTCCGCCAATGATATAAGTAGGGTCCACACCGCAATCTTCCATCACCAGAGCGATCATCGACGATGTGGTTGTTTTGCCATGCGCCCCGGCGATGGCCACCCCTTTGCGTTCATTGAGCAGCCGGGCCAGCATCTGCGAGCGGTGCAGAATCGGAATTTTGAGCCGCTCTGCTTCCACCCACTCCACATTGTCAGCAGCCAGAGCCGTAGAGTACACGACCAGGTCCGCGCCTTTCACTTGTTCCGCCGTATGCCCGATATAGACCTTGGCACCTTTGGCAATCAATTTCTCGGTCAATTCCTGAGCTGCCACATCGGAGCCCGTAACCGTAAATCCCATCTCCAGCATTACCCGGGCAATCGCGCTCATTCCGTAGCCGCCGATCCCTATAAAATGCACACGTTCAGTAGTATCCAACAGTTCGTCACCAGCCTTTTTCAGAATCGGGTTGCTGCAAAAGTGTACCGCGTACGTCAGATATTAAATACAGCGTACCCGACACCACCGCAAGGTCGTTGTCTGTCGTCATCGACTTCAGCAGCTGCAGCGCTTTGCCCCAATCACGTTCTACTATAATTGCCAAATGCTCTTTGGCATATTTCTCCCGCAAGCTTTCTGCGATCGCCTGCAGTTCTTCCGCGTCCATTTTCTTCCGAAAGTCCGGTTCGGTCAGAATGAGCGTATCCACTATAGGCAGTATATGCTTGAAATACGATTCATGATGCTTATTTGCCAGCATACCCATCAGTAAATTTAATTGGTTGTATTTATAGATCTGCGGCAGGCTTCGGGCCAAGCTTTCGGCACCTTCGGGATTATGGGCCCCATCCAGTACTATACGCGGGGAAGTTACCACTTCTTCCAGTCTCCCTGCCCAAAAGGTATGGCGGAAACCTTCCAGAACATCCTCATCCTCCAGCATAAAAGCCATATACTGCCGCAGCACCTCCAGCGCCATCATGGCTCCCGCTGCGTTGCTGATCTGATGCTCGCCTTTCATAGCGATTTCGAGGGGAACATTGCGGAAAGGGCCTTTAAAGGTAAAGGTCTGCACACCGCCTCGGCTTCCGGTAGATTCATAGCTGAATCCTTCACCGGCCAGGTAGAGGGTAGAGTTGCATTCCGCCGCTTTGGCCTTCAATACTGCGACCGCCTCCGGCTGGGACACGCAGCTTACCGCAGGTACGCCAGGCTTGATGATTCCGGCCTTCTCTGCGGCAATCTTCGTCAGCGTATCTCCCAGAACATCGGTATGATCATAGCCGACATTCGTAATAATGGACACTATCGGGGTTACAATGTTCGTTACATCCAGCCTTCCCCCAAGCCCCGTCTCCCATACGACTACATCGGGATAGGAGAATTCCGCATAATAAAGAATGGCCAGCGCAGTTGCTACCTCGAACATCGTGGGTGAACCCAGCTCACTTTCGGCAATTTCCTCCACCAGCGGACGCAGCCGGTTGGCAATCACGGTAAGCGTCTCTTCAGGGATATCCGTACCGTTGTATTGAAACCGGTTCGTGAATTTGGTGATGTACGGAGAAGTGAAGGTGCCTACCGAATACCCGCTTTGAAGCAATACACTTGTCAGAAAAGCACAGGTCGAACCTTTCCCGTTCGTTCCCGCCACATGAATAAATTTCAGGCGGCGCTGCGGCTCTCCGAGACGTTCAAGCAGCAGAGCAATCCGTTCCAGTCCCGGACGGATGCCGAAAGGAATGAGACTGTTAATCCAGTCGACGGCTTCTGTATATGTCGATAGCGGGGCGGCAGTGCCGCCCCCGAATTGTTCTTCCATATCCCTTATCCTCTCAGCTCTGCGATGCGGGCCAGTACTTTCTCCCGTTTGGCAGTGTAGTCCGCCTGCTTGGCCCGTTCCTCTTCGATGACTTTAGCCGGAGCTTTGGCCACAAAACCCTGGTTGCCCAGTTTTTTCTCCACACGCTCGACTTCACTGTTCAGAGACAACACTTCTTTTTCCAGACGGGCGATCTCCTGATCAATATCAATGAGCCCCGACAGCGGCAGCAGCAGCTCCGCGCCAGTTATCACAGCGGACATGACCTTGTCCGGCGTCTGCGGATTCATCCCCGCTTCAAAGGAAGAGGTGTTGCAGAAACGTCCGATGTAATTGTCGTTGCGGTTCACGATGCGCAGCACGTCTTCATTGCCTGCCTTCACCAGCAGCTCAACCTTTTTGCTCATCGGCACATTCACTTCCGCACGGATGTTGCGCACCGCACGGATAATATCCATAAGCAGGTTCATTTCTGCCACTGCTTCAGGATTGGCCAGCGTCTCGTCGTATTCAGGCCATGCCGCCAGTGTAATCGTATCTCCCTCATGCGGCAGATGCTGCCAGATTTCCTCGGAAATAAAAGGCATGAACGGGTGAATCAGGCGTAGTGTTCTGTCCAGCACATAGGCAAGCACCGATTGGGTCTTGGCTTTGGCTGCAGTATCCGAACCATAAAGAGACAGCTTGGCAAATTCAATGTACCAGTCGCACAGATCATCCCAGATGAAGTTGTACAGGAGACGGCCTGTCTCACCGAACTCGTACGCGTCAATTAGACGCGTAATATCACGAGAAGTTTCGTTCAGACGATGCAAAATCCAGCGGTCCGCCGTGCTAAGCTCACCTGTGATGTCAATATCTGCAAAATTTACCCCCTCCAGATTCATGAGGGCAAACCGTGATGCGTTCCAGATCTTGTTGGCAAAATTGCGCGCCTGCTCTACCTTCTCCCAGCGGAAACGCAAATCCTGGCCAGCAGTGCTGCTGGTTGAAATCATATAGCGCATCGCATCCGCGCCGTATTTCTCAATAACCTCCAGCGGGTCCACGCCGTTGCCGAGGGATTTCGACATTTTTTGCCCTTCCGAGTCACGAACCAGACCGTGCATCAGCACATCGGAGAACGGCTTCTTCCCGGTGAACTCCAGGGCGGAGAAGATCATCCGCGCCACCCAGAAATAAATAATATCATAGCCCGTTACAAGCACATTATTGGGATAATAACGCTCATAATCTGCTTTGCTCTCATCCGGCCACCCCAGCGTAGCGAATGGCCACAGATTCGAGCTGAACCAGGTATCGAGTACATCCTCATCCTGCTTCAGGTCGGTAAGCCCGCTGATGGCACGTGCTTCTTCCTCATTGTCCGCCACTACCAGCTCACCTGTAGATTCGGAATACCAGGCAGGAATCCGGTGACCCCACCAGAGCTGGCGGGAAATACACCAGTCGCGCACATTTTCGATCCAGTTCAGATAGGTTCGCTCAAAGCGTTCCGGCACAAAGTTGACGCCATCTCCATCTTTCTGGGCCCGAATGGCTTCTTCGGCGAGCGGCTGCATTTTGACAAACCATTGCGTGGACAGATACGGCTCAACCACCGCTCCCGAGCGCTCGCTGTGCCCCACCTGATGTACATGATCTTCAATCGAGATCAGGACTCCCTGCTCTTTCAGGTCAGCTGTAATTGCCTTGCGGCATTCGCTGCGGTCCTGGCCTTGGTATGGCCCGGCTTCTTCGTTCATAGTGCCGCTCTCGTCCATGACATTAATCTGCGGCAGATTATGCCGCTGGCCTACCTCGAAATCATTCGGGTCATGCGCAGGAGTAATCTTAACCGCCCCGCTGCCGAACTCCTTATCTACATACTCATCGGCAATAATCGGAATCTCGCGGCCGATAATCGGCAGAATCAGAGTTTTGCCAATCAGTGCCTGATACCGTTCATCCTCGGGATGTACCGCCACCGCCGTGTCGCCCAGCATCGTCTCAGGACGTGTCGTGGCAACAGTGATATAGCCGCTGCCATCCTTGAGCGGATAACGCAGATGGTACAGATGCCCGTTTACTTCTTTATATTCAACCTCAATATCGGAAAGCGCCGTACGGGCCGCAGGGTCCCAGTTGATAATACGCTTGCCGCGATAGATCAGGCCTTTCTTGTAGAGCTTCACAAACACCTGACGGACAGCCTTCGACATGCCCTCATCCAGCGTGAAACGCTCGCGGGAATAATCCAGGGAGAGCCCCATTTTGGCCCACTGCTCATGGATCGTTTCCGCATATTGCTCTTTCCAGTCCCACACCTGCTCGAGAAATTTCTCGCGGCCCAGGTCATGGCGGGAAATCCCCTGCTGGCGCAGCTTCTGCTCCACCTTGGTCTGGGTGGCGATCCCTGCATGATCCGTCCCCGGCAGCCACAAGGTATCAAAACCCTGCATCCGCTTGGTGCGGATCAGAATATCCTGCAGCGTGAAATCGAGTGCATGGCCGATATGCAGCATGCCCGTAACGTTCGGAGGAGGAATGACAATGCTGTACGGCTTCGCGTCCGGGCGTTGCCCGGCGCGGAAATATCCGCCCGCTGTCCAGTAGTCATACCATTTCTGTTCCGCCGCTTTTGGATCATATGTAGTCGGCATATCAGGGTTTGCCTTGTTCACAGCGGAAGGGTCTCCCGCCGTATCTTGCAGATTCGGCAGTTCTGCCGCCGTTAGCTTCTCTTGATCATCCATTGTCTGATACCTCCAGTGGGTTAGATGTTCTGCTTCGTTCTATATAAGTTGAACAAAAGAATCACACAATCAGCACAAGCGTAACTACGGTGAATGTTTGGACTTCCGGCCGCTGCCCGTCTACAGATTTCTTTGATTAACTGCTTATAGCAGTTGAAATCCGCAGACAACATATGCTTACGATGCGAGCTTTCCTCCGGAAAGCTTTCGGGCGGACGCTACCGCTCCTACAGTTCCAAACTTCCCCTACGTTCCTCCTGCTTTTTTGGAGAGTCTACAGTTCAAGATATATAGGAATAAAAAAAACAAAAAGACCCCTCGCCCTCAAAGGACGAAAGGTCATTCTTTCGCGGTACCACCTTTGTTTCGCGCCAATAAAAATAACCCCTGTCTCTGTAACCTCACGGCTCCAGAAACTTAGCGCGACACTCATGCAGATAACGGCTGCGTCCGGCCACATCCTACCTTGTTCATCCATGATGAAGACAAGCTCAGAGGGGCGACTCCGGGGCGACTTCGGTGGCTGTATCCTGCGGAATTTCACAGCACTTGCAATTCCGCTCTCTGAAGGGCTGACCGCCTACTCTTCCCGTTCCCAGTCTTTCATTAGATAATGCTTACTCCATAATACATTCAGTGTCAAACGGAGTCAACCGGATACGCCGCAGCTTACCCGATAAATCATCCAAAGGATGTCCAGGCAAGGGAATTAAGGGATTGACGTTAGCCTTTGTTCATAATTATATTTTACCTAACGATAGTTAGAAAAATGGAGGTTGTGATGAAGAAAAAGGATCTTACCCACAGCCAGCTGATCGACGCCGCTTTTCTCTTGTTCGCAGAACACGGAATCGATAAGACCAGTCTGGCCATGATTGCCAAGGAAGTCGGAATATCCAAACCTTCGATTTATTATCACTTTTCTTCCAAGGAAGAATTGATTGAGCGGATTTTTGATTTTGTATTCAGCGATTACCGATTTGAGCATGATTTTGATCTGGCCGAGTTCAATGCAGACAACTTCCGGGAGAAATTGCTGGCAGGCGGATGGGCTATGCTGGCCGTCGACAAGGAGAACCAGCGTGTCGTGTTAAAGGTACTGAACGAATTTATTCTATCTGCCTTGCGGGATGAGAAATACAGGGAGCGCCTGATTGCCATGCAGCAGAACTACCTGGACGGCTTCCACAGGCTGCTTGTCAAAGGAGCGGAATGGGGAGTGGTGCCGCCCGTAAATCTGGAAGCCAAGGCGCATATGCTGGCCCTCGTGTTCGACAATATTACCAGCTACCTCTTATTGGGGCTTGAACTGAAATATCAAGCCATTTGGCAAACGGCTGTCGACAGTATTTTCATAAAGGAGGCCAACTGATATGCCATTTACCCCCTCCTCGACATCGGCCGGATTATCCCGCTTGGAACAGATGCTTCTCTGGGCCCTTATATCGCTTGCCGGTCTCGCCTTGGGCTGCTTCCTGCCTGCCATTGCCCGGTGGGCCGCTGCCCTGTCATGGATTCCCTTTCAAGGTCCGCTGAAGCTGATTGCCTCACAGGAAGGTCTATGGCTGCCAATTCTCACGGGGGTTCTGGGACTCGGCGGCGGTCTGTATTTAAGTCATTATGTAATAAAAGAATGCCTGATCGCTGAAGTTACCGGCCTTGAGGTTGCCATCAGGATTAACGGAAAAGAAATGACCTATGACAAAAGCCAGCTTCAGGCCTGTTATCTTGACGGTAAAGAGCTTGTCCTTACAGGCATTAACGGGCATGAGCTGTTCCGTGAACCCATGAGCAGTTCTTCTTCCAGGCTCGCTTCCGCTTTCAGGGAACATCATTTTCCATGGACGGAAGAGGACCCCTATAAAGACCAGTTCACACTGTGGGTGCCGGACGCCCCAGGCCTTGACCCGGCCGTGAACGCCTTGCTGAAAGCCCGTAAAAAAGCCCTGAAGAAGGAGGAGACGGAAGATGCCCGGGCGTTCAGACAGGAACTGGACCGGCTCGGAATTGCCGTCCGTGACGAGGGCATCCGCCAATATTGGCGTTCCTTCACAGCGGAGAATCAAAAACTCCGGTAACGGGTTTTAGCGGAATAGGCAAAAAGAGGCAGCCCCTGCAGCCGTACAGCGGCTGGGGCCCCCTCTTGCAAATGGGATTTTACGGGATATACAGTACCTGGCCTTCTTCCACATTCTGGCCGGACAGCCGGTTATACATAACCAGCTCGCGTGCGCTGAGCTGATATTTCTCGGCAATGGTATCCAGCGTTTCTTCACGCTGCACGATGCAAAGCCTGACTTTACGGAACAGATTGGCCCCGTCTCTTGCGCCGATGAACCGGCTTTTCCATTCCGTATCATTCCCCGCTTCAGGCACCGTCTCCGCTAGGAGGGGAGCCTCCTCTTCGGCATTTAGAATCTCCTGTTCCTTATGGGCACGGCTGGAACTTAGCAGGGATGAGAAGGTAAGCGGCTCTTTTTCTTTAGCCTCCGCTTCTTTTTTGCTGCCTACGCCAATCTTGAGATCCGGCTTCTCCTCGGAAGCGGAAGCATCCACCGGCTCCTGGAGATCGTTCGTTTCCCCGGCGTATGTCCCATTATCCAAGGGAGGGTTCTCCTCCTGAATAAAGGAATCGGCAGGCGGTTCGGAGCTCATGGCCGCAACCGGCTCTTCCTGCCTGACCACAGGAGCAGGGGGGGCAGAAGGGGCCGCCTGTTCAGGGACAGCAACCCGCTCAGCCGGTTGAAACGATTCTCTGGCAGCCGTATCTTTTACAGCAGTCTGCTGCTGGTTCCACTCTTCTGCTTTTTGCCAGTAATCCGTCAGCTCAGACTTGCCTTTGTCTGCAGGAGACTCCAAAGAGTGTGTGCGGACTTTGAGCTCCTTGTCCTTCCGCTGCCCGGATTCGGGATCTTGTCCGGAGCCGCCTGTTACAGCATGAGCCAAGACCTGGCTCTGATCCGCAGCTTCGGACAGGGCTTCGGCTACCTCGCGCTCTTCCTCGGACCCTTCAGCCGCACCCTCACCAAAAGTCCACAGCGAGTTCTCATACAGTACATCGTTCTCCGGTTCATGGATTTCTTCAGAAGCTTCCGGGGCTCTTTTGTCCTCCGCAGGGGAATAAGCAACGGTATATTCTTCCTGCTGCCAGGCCGGCTGAGCCTCAACGCCTCCAATGCCGCGCAGCGAGAGCACCCCTGTTATATTCACCGTACGCATAGTCAGCAGATCAATATCGAAATTCTCAATCTCCACCCCTATGTCTTCAAGCGAGTTCACCCGCGTCAGCGGGACTGTAATTTCAACGGGAATAGCATGCTCCAGGCGTTGTGTCCGGTCATCTTCACCCCGGTAGAGCCCGGTGAGCAGCAATTGGCCATACAGCTCAGCGCGGTCTTCCCGCTGAATCACCTGGATCTCCGGAAGCAGTTCAACTTCCTCCAGCTCAGCGATTCCCGGAAGCTCTGCAGGCAGGTGAATGCGTTCATAAATATCAAACCGCAAGCCGTGGGACTGGTCAAACACGGGAAATGTCCTCCTTTTTGGCATAATCTAACTCTGAGACAAGCCCAGAGCATAAGCCCAAAATGTTACTCCACTAATGTATATGCTCCAAATAGGGAGGCATGACAACTTTGACCTTCATTCGTGGACAGAAGGCCTAAAGCGGGCAAGTATTCGGGCATCCGGAATGAAATAGTCAGCAGGAAGACGGTGCCGCAAAATAGACGCCAATATCTTCCCCTGCTCGGTGGGCTGCAGCACCTCAGCAGGGTGAAAAGCACCGGGAAGGCTGGCAGCCCCGGCTTCCCCGGCCATCCTCAGGCTATTGTGATAAATGCCCTCCGCCTGCTGCAGGGCGTGCCATGCAATCGTATCGTGGTAGGCCTGCAGCGTACGAGCCGTCATAACATCCAAGGAACGGCAGGAGGCCGCCCATTTCCGTGCGCATCTGCCTGTGCGGGCCCGCAGCTGGTCATCGGCAAGCAGAGCTGCCAATCGCTCTGCCAGCGCAGCGGCATCTTCCGGGGGAACAATCCATCCCGTCTCACCGGGAATAACCATTTCCGGCATGCCGGCGGTGCCTGACACAATAGGCGCAATGCCCGCAAGCTGGGCTTCCGTTACCGAATAAGGCTGCGTATCCTGCAGACTCGGCTGCACATAAAGATCAGCCCCGGCCAGCGCAGCCGGAATATTGTCCACCTTGCCGGCAAAAACAACCCGCTCCGCAATCCCGAGTTCTATTGCCTGCGCCTTTAATGGCTCTTCCAGACTGCCGATTCCCGCCAGGACACAGATCCAGTCCTGCCGGAGGTTGTGCAGCATACCCAGCGCAAGCATCAGCACATGAACTCCTTTGATGTACTCCAGACGCCCGGCGTACATAATTACCTTGCAGCCGGTAGCCGGAATTACGGAGGACACCATTTGGGCCTTAGCATCATATTGACTCACATCAATGCCGTAAGGGATCGTCCGGACCCGCTTCTCCAAAGCCCCCAATTCATTTACCAGCTGGCCGATCCATTGGGAGGGGAGACCAGCACCATGTCGGCAGCCTCCGCACCAAGCGCCTCCATCCGGCGAAAATAGCCCCAGATCGGCCGCCCTGCATACTCTTCGGGCGTCAGCTCCGGCTCCAGCGCTTTATATTCATAATACGCTTCGCGGGCCAGTGCTCCATGCACACTGGTGATCAGCGGCACAGGCTCCTTCAGGATCCGCCGCACCGCATAAGAAGCAATGGGGTCCTGGGCATGGATGATATCGTACCCGTCCAGCCCCAAATACGCAGCCCCGCCCTCAAAAACATAACGGCCCAGCTCAAAGCTGAAGATGCCATGCTCCGCATGCAGGTGCGGATAGTTCAAGGGGTCCAGATGCGGCAGCAGCGTGGAGTAGAATGCTTTTTTATCAAAAGAAAAATTGTTGTCCAGCAGGTACAAGGTCTGATTCTCGGCGTTGCTGCCCATCAGGGTAACCGTATGGCCCTGTTCCCTCAACTTGGCGGCCAATTGGCTCATATACGTCCAGATTCCTCCCATATTCGTGAGGCCCCAGTACGTAACCAGCAGTATTCTCATGAATATCTCTCCCCGGACCCTTGAATTCGTCTGTCGAAGCCGCAACCCGGCTCCTTAAGAATAAAGTATTATATGACAGCCCCGGCCAATTGGACATGGGTATATAGAGGGGACACTAACCTTTTTGAAAGTACCTGTACTAAAAGTGCATACTTACCTATTTGCAATATCTACTCTATACTCAAAAATAAATATTCCTTAAGGAGGACAAATTCTTGAACAGTCTTGTTGTCGTAACCCATCCAACCATGGAAAGCTCCGCTATAAACAAACGGTGGGTAGAAGAACTCAAAAAATATCCGGAAAAGTATACTGTACACGAATTGTATAAGGTTTACCCTGACGGAAACATTGATGTGGAAAAAGAACAGCGATTAATTGAAGCGCATGGCAATCTTATTTTACAGTTTCCTGTCTACTGGTTTAATTGTCCGCCGCTTCTTAAAAAATGGCTGGATGATGTTTTTGCTTATGGCTGGGCTTATGGTTCAAATGGAGGGGATCATTTAAAAAACCGCAAAGCCGCTTTAGCTGTATCTGCGGGAATTAAAAAAGAAGATTATAGTGAACAGGGAAAATACCGTTATACACTCGAAGAGTTATTATCTCCTTTTGAAACTACCTTTCTATACTGCAAGGCAGATTACCGTTCGTTTTATGCGTTTTATGGTACAGAAAATGAACAGCCTGCAAGCGAAATTGAACAAAGCGCACAGGATTATTTGAACTTTATCGACAACCTGTAATATAAAAAAACAAGCAGTAAGTCTCCAATAACCGGGGACTCGCTGCTTTTTTGTAGTTATGCTACGGCTGTACAGCCTCCTGAGCCGGCAAACTGTTTTCCTCCCCCCACTCGCACATCATATTTAACAAGGGCATAAGAGAACGGCCGCGGTCAGATAATGAATATTCAACTTTAGGCGGGATTTGGGGAAATTCCTTGCGTATAATCAGTTTTTCTGCCTCCAGCTCTTTTAACATAATACTAAGCGTTTTAAAAGAAATGGTACCGATACTTCGCTTCAGCTCATTATGCCGCATAACCTTATTTTCAGACAGCCAATACAGAATGATCATTTTATATTTACCGCCTATTAAGGACAACGTATATCCAAAGCCAGTGTCTTTTAGTTTCAAGCCCGTCGGAACACAGGTATCACTCATTTGCTACACTCCCCTTCTTCTGATGTGCAGATCATATAATTATGTATCATTAACAATAGACCATCAGGCCAATTATTGAAAGGCACACTGTAAGCCGAGGGCGGAGATCGCTAGAGTGCACTTTATACATCAGGATGGGCAAAAGTAGGCTCGTTTTAGGATTTCAGTATATTTGGTGCAGCAGGAACCGCAGCATTCGCCGAAAAGTGCCTTACGGCTATCTTTTAAATGTACAAAATACATCAGTATGGAGGTTTGAGCCTCGTTTAAACCATTCTGAGGTACTTTATACATTAGATCAGCTCGAAGGCTGGTGACGAACGCTAATCCATATCAAACTGCCTTCAGGAATCCCTTATTTTAATCTGATGTTGTACTCACGTACCAGAACAAAATCACCCTACGGGTGAATAACAACTCGGAGCTACGAGGCACGGATTGTTATACAATAGGCAAAGATTATCGTCATTTGGCTTGCTTTGAGCTCACATTGTTGTACAACGTGCACAACTCTCGCCCATATAGCGTGGTTAGGACATGCATTGTTGACCGTGCGATTGTGCATGGGTCCCTCTGCGGACATGATGCGTTCCCTTCACGATCTATCCGCGGCTGATGCGGACAGGAGATCTATTGGGGAGGATTCGGCTATTTAGCAGGACAAACGGACTGAGATTCCGCTATTGGGGAGGATTCGGCTATTCAGCAGGATAATCGGACTGAGATTCCGCTAATTGTCCTATCCCCCCTCATTCTAAGCTCAATCGAACATTATAACGGCTCCTGAGTCCGAATCCCCCAGGAAATCACACTTTTTCGCAAAATAGGGTCTTCTCTTTCCGCTTCACTCCGCGGATGGAGCCCAATCCCACTGCAGCGCTAGATCATCTGAAGGTTCCAAGATATCCACATTTTTTACATTGTATAATTTCCTATACAACAAAAAAGCCGTTCCACCGGAATCCGGTGAACGGCTCTTTAAGATGGCTTAGGCCAGCGGACCCGAGGCAAGCTGCTCCCGCAGCCGCAGCATATCCTCCGGCCAAGGATCGTTTACGGTCAGCTGCTCGGCGCTCCACGGATGGCGGAACACCAGCGACTCCCCGTGCAGCGACTGCCGGCCCGGCCTTGTGGAGGCTCCGCTGCGGGTTCCGGGCAACGTCCCGGCAGCGGAACCCAGGCTGCCACTCTCCAGCCGCCAGGCCGGGCCGCCATACAGGTCATCCCCATACAGCGGATGCCCCATATGGCTGAGATGGACGCGGATCTGGTGCGTGCGTCCAGTCTCAAGCTCTACACGCAGGAGGGTGCCCCCTCCAGGCAGTGTCTCGCGCCCGGTGATCCGGGTCAGCGCCGCCTGACCGCCGGGAGAGACTCTGCGCCGCGCGGCATGATGGCGGTCGCGGCCAATCGGGGCATCGATCACCTTGAGCGCAGGCGGCACGGTCCCCTTAACAATCGCTGCGTACAGCCGCGAGATGTCTTTCTGGCGCATAGCCTCGTCCAGAGACAGCTGCGCGAACTCGTTCTTGGCATACAAGACAGGTCCCGTCGTATCCTTGTCGAGACGATGGATATGGCGGACTGCCACGCCTCCGCCGGAAGCAGCATAATGGGCCGCCACCAGATGATCCAGCGTGGCTTCCGCTCCGCTGCCGTCCGGGTGAACGGCCATCCCGGCCGGCTTATGGACGACCAGACAGAAGTCGTCCTCGAACAGCACCTCCAGCGGCGACGCGATAGGCTCGATTCCCGCTTCCCGCCAAAGGAACAACGCCAGCCGCAGCCGGTCGCCTTTCCACTGGATTCCCCCTTCGCGGCGCAGCCGCAGGTGGAGCTTGGCAGGCATTCCGGCGGTATCCAGCAGCCACTGGTCAATCGCCGCTTCCCTGTCGGCGGCACCGGTCAGGACCCGCCCGGGCATGGCCTCCAGCCATTCTCCGCGCCGGGTCCAGGCGCCGCCGCCGCCCGCCTGGGTCACAACAGTGCTTTCAGGGCATGGTAATGGCCCTCAAGCGTATCGTCAATGTCCTGCTCGCTGTGCGCCGCAGAGACGAACATGCCTTCATACTGCGAAGGCGGCACACTGATCCCCCGGCCCAGCATTTCGCCGAAATAGCGGCGGAACCGGTCCAGATCGCTCATTTTGGCCGTATCGTAATTGGTTACCGGCCCTTCGGTGAAGAACGGGCAGACCATGGAACCCACACGGTTGACCGTCAGCGGAATGCCAACTTCCTGCGCATTGCGCTTAAGTCCTGCTTCGAGACGCGCTCCAAGCTGTTCCAGACGTGTGTACACTTCCGGGGTCAGCAGCTTCAGTGTGGTCAATCCGGCGGCCATAGCCAGCGGGTTGCCGCTCAGCGTGCCGGCCTGATAAATAGGACCGGATGGAGCAATCTGCTCCATAATATCTCTTCTGCCGCCGTAGGCTCCCACTGGCAAGCCGCCGCCGATGACTTTGCCGAAGCAGGTCAGATCCGGCGTGATTCCGAATAGTCCCTGCGCGCAGCCGGCATTCACACGGAAACCGGTCATCACTTCATCAAAGATAAGCAGTGAGCCGTATCCGGTCGTTACTTTGCGAAGCCCCTCCAGGAACCCTTGCAACGGGGGAACCACACCCATGTTCCCGGCAATCGGCTCAGCAATGACGCCCGCAATCTCATTGCCGTAGCGTTCAAAGGCCACCTTTACCGCTTCCAGATCATTGTAGGGAACCGTAATCGTGTTGACTGCCACACCTTCGGGGACACCGGGACTATCCGGAAGACCCAGTGTCGCTACCCCGGAACCGGCCTTGATCAGCAGGCTGTCGGCGTGGCCATGGTAGGAACCTTCGAACTTGAGAATTTTGCT
Source organism: Paenibacillus albidus (assembly GCF_014644435.1). Taxonomy (GTDB): domain Bacteria; phylum Bacillota; class Bacilli; order Paenibacillales; family Paenibacillaceae; genus Paenibacillus_AQ; species Paenibacillus_AQ albidus. The sequence continues at coordinate 41,889 of NZ_BMKR01000034.1, forward strand.
GCGTCCGGTAAACCCCCGGGCCAGACGAATCGCACTCATGGTAGCCTCAGTTCCCGAGTTGACCATGCGTACAATATCTACGGACGGGACACGTTCCACCACAAGCTTCGCCATCTCCGTCTCCAGCAGTGTCGGTGCTCCGAAGCTTGTCCCTTTGACAGCCGTTTCCTGAAGTGCCTTAACTACCTCGGGATGGGCGTGGCCCATAATCAGCGGTCCCCATGAGCAGACATAGTCGATGAAGCTGTTGCCGTCGATATCGTAAATACGCGAGCCTTCGCCCCGGTCTACATATATCGGCGTCAGCCCTACAGATTTGAACGCCCGCACCGGGCTGTTCACCCCGCCGGGAATATATTGCTTTGCTTCTTCAAAAGCCTTCCGGGAAGCTTCTTCCCGTCTTGTAAGCGGCACATTGCCCATCCGTTCTCACTCCTGTTCTGTTCCTGATGGTTGTCTTACGGGCGCAGCCAGCGGGCTGCATCCTTGGCAAAATAAGTGATAATAATATCCGCTCCGGCGCGTTTCATGCCGGTCAGCATCTCCAGCACTACCGCCTGCTCGTCAATCCAGCCCTGCAAAGCCGCCGCTTTGACCATGGAATATTCTCCGCTCACATTGTAAGCCACCAGCGGCAGATCAAACTGGTCGCGGATAGTGCGGATGACATCAAGATAAGCCAGTGCAGGTTTCACCATCAGCATATCCGCACCTTCCAGCACGTCGCTGTCCGCTTCACGGATGGCCTCCCGCAGATTGGCAGGGTCCATCTGGTAGGTCTTGCGGTTCCCGAATTGCGGAGCGGAATCCGCCGCCTCGCGGAAGGGCCCGTAGAAGGCCGAAGCATATTTGACCGAATAGGACATAATCGGCACATGCTCGAATCCGTTCGCATCCAGACCGGCCCGGATCGCCTGCACGAAGCCGTCCATCATATTGGAGGGCGCGATGATATCCGCCCCGGCTTTGGCCTGGGAGACCGCCGTGCGGGTAAGCAGCTCCAGAGAAGCATCATTGATCACATCTCCGTGCACCACACCGTTCACCGTGTGGGTATGTACCATTCCGCAGTGGCCGTGGTCCGTGAATTCACACAGACAGGTATCTGCAACGACAAGCAGCTCCGGATACCACTGCTTGATCAGCCGCGTAGCTTCCTGCACAATGCCATCCTCAGCGAAGCCGGAGGAACCTACCGCATCCTTCGTCTCAGGAATCCCGAACAGCAGCACAGCCGGGATGCCCAAAGCGGCAATCTCGTCCACTTCCGCTTTCAGCGTGTCCAGTGAGAAATGATACACCCCCGGCATCGAGCTGATCTCTTTTTTGACTCCGGTTCCATAGGTCACAAATATCGGCTGTACAAAATCCAGCACATTCAATACCGTCTCGCGCACCATTCCGCGAATGCCGGCCGAACCGCGCAAACGGCGGTGCCGTATTATCGGAAAGCTCATCTTACATCCCCCTAATATTTATGATTTCAATCTATAATTTCACCCAAACCGGCCCGTTTCAACCGAGACTTGGCCTTGTCGTCTCATTCCAGCGGCACAGCTCCTGCACCAGCGCCTCGATCGTCGCCTCACCAGGCAGAAGTCCCGGCGTCAGCCCGGCCTCTACAGCGGTCTGCTCGGTCACCGGTCCGATGCAGGCAATCTTCACCTTCTCCAGCAGCGGCAACGGATCGGAAAGACCCATACGGCGCAGGATATTCAGGAAATTGCGCACCGTGGATGAACTGGTGAAGGTAACCGCATGAATGCGTCCCTCCTCCAGCAGCTTCAGCAGTTCGATATCGTCTTCACCGGTGACCACCGTCTCATACGTATCGGCCTCCGTCACATGGAGACCCAGCTCCGTCAGCTGCTCCGGCAGCCAGTCACGCGCCAGATCGCCGCGCGGCAGCAAGACCTTCTCGCCCGGCCGCAGCTGCGGTCCGAGCTGCTCCAGCAGACCTTCCGCCTGGAAACGCTGCGGAAGCTCCTCACAGATCAGGCCGTGCGCCGCCAGCGCTGCAGCCGTTGCCGGCCCCACCGCGGCGATGCGCGCACGGTGCAGCCGCCGCACATCCGCCCCCAGCTCCGCCAGGTGGCGGAAAAAGAACTCCACGCCGTTCGCGCTCGTGAAGAAGACCCAATCATAAGCCTCCAGCGCACCCAGCGCCTCGGCAATCCGGGCCTTCTTCTCAACATCTTCCGGCATGACCGTCTCGATCACCGGGAACTCGTACGGCTCGCCGCCGAGCTCCTCAATCATCTCCACCAGCCCGCTCTCCTGGCTGCGCGCGCGGGTAACCACGATACGCTTGCCGAACAGCGGCATCGCTTCGGCCCACTTCAGCGTCTCGCGCTGCAGCACCACGTCGCCGACAACAATCACCGCGGGCGGCTTGAAGTCCGCCGCCGTCACCTTCGCCTCAATATCGGCAAGTGTGCCCGTCAGCGTCTCCTGCTCGGCGCGTGTGCCCCAGCGAACCAGCGCTACCGGCGTTTCCGGCGGCCGTCCATGCTTGATAAGCTGGGTGCTGATATAGCCGATTTTGGCTACGCCCATCAGGAAGATCAGCGTGCCGGTCGCATTGGTTACTTTATCCCATTGAATGGAATGGTCGAGCTTATCGGGACTTTCATGCCCGGTAATGATGGACAAGGAGGAAGCATAATCCCGGTGTGTCACCGGAATCCCCGCATAAGCCGGTACGCTGATCGCAGAGGTAATGCCAGGTACAATCTCATAGGCAATGCCATGTCTGCGCAGCAGCTCCGCTTCTTCACCCACCCGGCCAAAAATCGTCGGATCGCCGCCTTTCAGCCGCACCACAGTTTTCCCCTCAAGTGCCAGGTCTACCAGCAGCTGGTTAATGTCCTCCTGCTTCATGGTGTGCCGGTCCGGCAGCTTGCCAACGTAAATTTTCTCACCGCCGGACTTCATCCATTTCAGGAATCTTGGACTTGCCAGCCGGTCATAGACCAGCACATCCGCTTTCTGAATACATTCCATACCTTTTAGGGTCATTAATTTTGCGTCCCCTGGACCTGCGCCTACCAAATAAACCTTCCCCGCCATCTCACTCATCCCCTTACATCTGCCAAAATCTGCTCTGCACCCTTGTCGATCAGCCGCCGCGCAACCTCTTCGCCTAAGCGAACCGGGTCGTCTCCGGTGCAGGTTTCTTTAAGAATCGTCGAACCATCCGGCGTACCTACCATCCCGGTCAAGGAAACCAGCCGCTTCGGCTCCGCTTTCACGTTCCCGGCACTTTCCGCGTCTGCCGGTTCCATAGTCGAACCCAGCACGGCAAAAGCCCCAATCGGGACCTGGCAGCCGCCGTTCAGAACACCGAGAAACCGGCGTTCCGCTGCGACGGTCAAGGCCGTATCCGTGTCATTATAAAGATCCAGCAGCTTCCGCAGCTCGTGATCATCTTCACGGCACTCAATCCCGAGTGCCCCTTGGCCTACGGCAGGCAAACACAGCTCAGGCGGAAGATATTCGGTTACGCGGTCTTCCCAGCCCATACGCTGCAGACCGGCAGCCGCCAGCAGAATCGCGTCATATTCGCCGCTTTCCAGCTTCCGCAGCCGGGAGTCGATATTCCCCCGTACCGGCTCAATGACCAGGTCCGGACGCAACGCCGCGAGCTGGCTCGAACGGCGGAGGCTGCTGGTGCCGACACGCGCCCCTTGCGGCAGATCCGCAAGCGCCACTCCTCCGGCCGAAATCAGGCAATCGCGCGGATCCACCCGTTTGGGTACAGCGCCGTTAATCAGACCCTCCGGAAGTTCGGAAGGCATATCCTTCATACTGTGTACCGCCATATCAATCTCTCCCGCCAGCATGGCTTGCTCGATTTCCTTAACGAACAGGCCTTTGCCGCCGACTTTGGAGAGGGTGACATCGAGAATACGGTCTCCTTTGGTGACGATTTTTTGGACTTCGAAGGTGAAATCGAATCCGTGTTCTCCGCTCAGGCGCTGCAAATCGGCAATCACATGGCCGGTCTGCGTGAGCGCCAGCGCACTTTGTCTGCTGCCAACTATAATTTTCCGCATTATTATTCCTCCCGGTTGTCGGCAATCCAGGCGTCAATGACCTCCGGACCCCATTTCTTAAAGGTTCCCTGTCTGATCTCATCAAGCACATCCAGGGCCGCAAGCTTCCGGAGCAGGCGGCCCCGCACCGCTGCCGAGGATTCCCGGCGTTTGATCTCAGTCCTCATATCATACAAAAAATCCAAATAAGGCTCATATTCCCCGCCCAGCATTTCTTCCAGCAATCCTTTGATCTGCGCCGCAGCAGCGGGACCTGCACCGGAGGTGGAGACCGCCACGGTCAACCGGCCCCGCCGGAGAACGCCGGGCGTAATGAAGCTGCCCGCTTCAGCCTCGCTGGCTACATTCACCGGAATGTTAAGTTTCCTGGCTTCCCGGGCCACCTCCATATTCACCGCCGCATCACTTGAGGCTGCATATACGAGAAAGGCCCCGCGGGTATCTCCGGGAGCAAACAGACGTTTGAGCCATTTCAAGCTTTGATTCTGCGCAAGGGCAGTCAGCCTGGGGCTAAGCTCCGGGCTGATCACAATAATGGCGGCCCCGGCTTCCAAAAGGCCCATGATTTTGCGTTCTGCCACCGCCCCGCCGCCAATGACGATGCAAGGCTGCCCCGCGCATTCGAGCATGATCGGCAAATACCTCGACATCTCTGCCTACCCCCCATCCCAGCGGTGAAAGTCCGACCAGGAATTCAGCAGGAAATTCAGGATAATGAAGGCATATCCCGAAATGACCCAACGGGCCATGGAGACCCCGCTTCTGCGCCCGGACCGCTTCAAGATCAGATAGGAGAGATACACCCCAAGTCCTACAAGTGTAGTTAGCACCTTCAGGTCCTGGAACAGCGGCAGCCGTCCTTCCACGACAATGGAAATTCCTGCCACCACAAGTGACAACGCCAGCAAAGGTGTGCCTGCCAGCACCGAATAATAGGAGTATCTGTCCATGATCTCAAGACTCGGGAAACGCCGAATGCGGTCATTCCAGCGTTTGCTCTTCAGGCGGGTGTGCAGGAACAGATACATTATCGCAAATACCGTACCCAGTGTCAGTGAGGCAACACTCAAATTGGCCAAAATAATATGCGTAGCCAGCCAACCGTGCACCGCACTCCAGCTCTGCAGGGTGTGATCCTCGGCCGTCAGCCACACACGGTTAAGCAGGAATACGCTGTATCCGGCCACACTCAGCAGAAGAATCGCAAACTCTGCTCCCCGGGTGAACGCCAGCGCCAGGGAAGTCAGCACAATGCTGAGCGAGAACCAGAACAAAAAATCATAAGGTGTGAAGATCGGCAATCCGCCCTCCTCCAGGAAGCGGATGGTAATGCCGGCAATCATGAGCAAACCCACGACGACAAGAAGCCCCGAACCTAACCGCTTTCCGCCCGGATTCCGCCGAAGGCAATCCGAGAAATAAAACAGCAGGCTCAGGGCATATAAAACCAAGGCGGCATCATATATTCCGTTCAGAAGTTGCATGTCGTTCACCCGCCCATAACGCCTGCCGGAGTAAGGGAACCCTTGGGCAGAAGGGATTCGGAACTGCCGGCAGCACGTTCAGCATGAAGCTTGGACGGTGCTTGAGCTCCTCCTTGCGGACCGGATTCAAGCTGTTCCTCCAGGGCGAAGATTTTGGAGAAATACTCCAGGGCTTCATTACCCTGCTTCCCGCCGGACATTTCCTTAATCACATTAATCGGGTCATGCATCATCTGGTTCACAATACTTTTGGTAAGACGGCGGATCACCTTGCGCTGGTGCTCGTCGAGCTCCGGCAGCTTGTTGAACAGGCTCTCCATCGTTTCTTCATGAATGGCATTGGATTTGTCCTGAAGGGCGCGGATCACCGGGCGTACCCCCAGCGTCTTCAGCCAGAGCTGGAACTCATCCATTTCCTCGCTGATCATAACCTCGATCTTGGCAGCTTCGCTGCGGCGCATTTCCAGATTACTCTCCACGATGCCTTCCAGATCATCAATATCATACAGGAACACGTCCGGCACACTCGCCGCAGCCGGGTCTATATCCCGCGGAACAGCGATGTCGATCATGAACAGCGGCCGGGAAGGACGGCGTTTCATGCCCTCGGCAACCTGATCTGCTGTAAGGACGTAACCCTCGGCTCCCGTCGAGCTGATTACAATATCCACTTCATCCAGGTGTTTCAAGGCTTCTTCAATCGTACTGGGTCTGCCGGAGAATTTCTCTGCCAGCTCGATTGCCCGGCTTAAGGTCCGGTTGGCGACGATAACCTCTGCCGCACCACTGCTGTAGAGATGTTTTACGGTCAGTTCGCTCATCTTGCCGGCACCGAGAATCAGCACTCTCTTCCCGGTGAACATGCCGAATATTCGCTTGCCCAGCTCTACGGCCGCATAGCTGACCGACACGGCGCTTTCGCCGATCGACGTCTCACTGTGTGCCCGTTTGCCCAGGGTTACCGCTTGTTTGAACAGGCGGTTGAACCAGGTGCCTGTTACCCCTTCGGCTTGTGCCGTCAGGAAAGCGCTGCGCACCTGACCCAGAATCTGGGTCTCGCCGATAACCATCGAATCCAGACCGCAGGTCACCCTGAATAAATGGGCAATGGCCTGCTCGTCTTCATATATATACATATGTTGTGTGAATTGTTCGCTTTTTACTCCAAACCACTGCTCCATGAAGCTGCGGATGAAATATCCGCACATATGAAGCCTGTCTACCAGCACATAAATTTCCGTCCGGTTGCAGGTGGCAACAACTACGCCTTCCAGAACGCTCTTAGTTTGCATCAATTGATGGAGGGCTGCGGGCAGATCCTTCTCCGCAAATGCGAACTGTTCTCTCACCTCTACGGGCGCCGTGCGGTAATTCAGGCCAACGACGACGATATGCATCGCAAGTTCACCATCCTAGTCTCTTTTCACTTCTATAACCACTCTCAGATCAATAGCTTCATTCACTGGTATACATTCATAATGTCTCAAATCTCTGTGTTAAGTATATCACACCAAAAACCGACTTTTTACAAAACCTTTGAACTATTTATGAAATACAGATGATAATTATTATAATTAAAAAAACCAAAAATCTCTATAGGTATGGCAGGTTCATTTTCAATTATTTCTGTCCTTAAGGTTTGGCAGACGCCTCATTCCTAGTCATTTGTGACTAAATCTTCACAGATCGTTTGGCCTGTCCCGAAAATGACATAACAAATGCCTCAAACCATGTAACTTACCTTTCTTTCAGAAAATTGTCACACTTCCATTGACAGCAGGCTTTGGATCTTTTATATTTAATCAAACGTTTGATTAAAACACTTGTTCAATTTAAATTTTAACTTTATTTAAGGAGGCTCCCCCATGTTTAAAGCTTTACAAGCACTGCTCAAAAAACCGCAAACGATCATCGGTATTGTCACAGCATTAATGTTCCAGGTGATTTTCAGCGTAATCTGGATGACTGCCTATAGCGGTGTAAATGACCGAGCAAGTGAATTAACGATAGCCATTGTGAATGAAGACGGAGCCCAAGCCGAGGAACTTACTTCCCGTCTCGCAGCCTCCCTGCCTTTCCACACCGTATTGACTCTTTCACCGGAGCAAGCAGCCGGACAGCTCGAGCAGCGTGATCTTCACATGATCCTGCAGATTCCCTCAGGCTTCACGGAACAGCTCAGAACTCCTGGGGCAAAGGCAGCCATTAACTATACTATTAATGAAGCGAACCCTGTCACTATCAAAAGCATAATGCAAGGTGCCGCTGCCAACATCACCTCCTCTGTCAACAGCCAGGCAGCTGCGCAAGGGACTCAGGCAATCCTGATTCAGTCAGGCACTCCGGCTGAGCAGGCCGCCGCCGCCGCAGGTTCCCTCATCTCCAAAGTTGAAGGAACAACTACATCGCTGCATCCGGTAAACGGTATGAACAACCAGATGGTACCGATGATGGTTGTGCTGGCCTCCTTTGTAGGCTCCATGATTATGGGACTTAACCTCCAGGTAGCCACCGGCATGCTGTCGGCTGCTTATTCCCGCTGGAAGCTCTTCGGCGCACGTTTCTTCATTAATATCGGATCTGCTCTGGCCGTGTCCCTGCTGGGCTCCTCGCTGATCGTGGCGCTTGGCGGACAGACCCAGCAAGGTTTCCTCGCGTTCTGGCTGTTCCAGGCCTTGTTTGTTGCCACCTTTATGTTCTTCTCGCAGATCTTTCTGATTGCGTTCGGAGCAGCGGGCAGCCTTTTCAATATTATTATGCTGTCGCTTCAACTGGTTTCTTCAGGGGCTATGGTGCCAAGAGAGCTGCTGAGCGGATTCTACCGTTTTATCGGAGATGTTCTGCCTGCAACCTACGCTGTCAAAGGAGTGCTCAGCGTGCAGCTTGGCGGTCCTGGCGCTCAATCGGCAGCCGGTTCATTGGTACTTGTACTGGCTGTAGCCATCGGTGTGTCGGCTCTGATTACCCTTCTTAAAAAAGCACCAAGTCCCGTAGAGGCCCCGGCTGCTTCCGCTTCCCCGTCCGCAGCTGTGCAGTCCGTCTAATTTCGCGATATAATATAGCTATAGAACGGACCAGAGGAGCGTAAGCGAATGACCGAACCGGAACTCGATATCAAAATGCGGATATTGCTGGCAGCCAAAAAGCTGTTTGCCAAGCAGGGATATGATGGCACCAGCGTCCGCCAGATCTGCCAGGAGGCAGGGGCGAATGTTTCACTCGTTTCCTATTATTTTGGCGGCAAGGAGAAGGTGTTCGAAGCCCTGTTGGAGAATTTCTTCCCTTCCTATCTCCTGGACGGCTTTAATGCCTACGAGGTAGACCCGGTTACCGGTATCCGGCAGCTGGTCGGCGAAGTGGTCAACTTCACGCTGCAGGACCGGGAAATGAGCGACATCGTGCAGCTTGAGGTCATGCTGCGCTCCTGCCGTACGGATATCGTCATGCGTTGCCTGCATCCGGTCTGGTCCAATGTACGGATTGTGCTAAAAAGAGGGCAAGAGCAGGACCTCTTCAGCTTTGATTCCATCACCCATGCGATGCTGCAGGTGATGGGGGCAGCATTGGCCCATAAACGGGCCGTTGCCTTTGAGCCTTTGCTTGCGTCAGACCCGCTGTCCGAAGAGCAGATTGCCGATCAGACCATTCAATTTGTTCTCTCGGGGCTGGGGGTACCGCAAAAAGCAGTGATTCCGGAATAACCGGGGAATCACTGCTTTTCTTTATACAGCTTATTCTTAAACGACTTTTTCTACCCTGAACAATTTCATCAGAAAGTGGGAAACGACTACGGCTATAACCCCCAGAACAGCGCTGGCAACAGCATAACGTAAATCTAAAAAGCTGAAATCCATCTGCAGATAGTTCACCGCCGGAAAGGCGGCGACAATCCCCACCAGGATCAGCATTCTGAATATTTTTAACACAAGTTCGCTGCCATTAGTTGCCCATACAATGGCATTTGCCACATACAGGAATGCCGCTATTACCAGAACTATGGTTACACTGGAGGATAGCAAGCTAGACGACCAGACAGAACGGAAACCAAGAACCGAAAAACCAATCCAGATCAGAGCCCCGTTTATTATCGCCATCGCAATAACACGGAGCAAAGCAAACAACCACACGGAAATCATAATTTTACAAGGACGGGACACCACAGCCAGCATAAAACTCAGGTTTTTCTCAGCTTTTTCTTTAGTGAAGAACTGCAGGACATGGGGGATTCCCACATATAACGAAAACACCAGTGCTGAGACATGAAATCCCACCGCAATTAATGTATTGGTAAACATGAGCCGGTGACTACCGGTTTCATTTATTTTGTCCAGAAGGGGTCCCATCCCATCTATAGCCAGCCCCAGCCTCTGCTCCAGTTCACCCAATTGGCCTATCGCAAAAACAAGGAAAATGCCCAGCATCAACAGTTGCATAGTAAGTGATCTTTTCCAGTTCAGCGTATGCATATCTTTTCTTAATAAAGCCAGCAAGAATAAGCCCTCCCTCTCTCCCAAATACTATGAATTTCGCGCTGCAGTTTGTTTGGTCTTCCGGTAGAAATCTTCCAAAGAGTCTTTTGCCTTAAAGAACTCATTCACTTCAACCTGACGCTCCAGAAGGGTTTGTAAGGGATGATGGATGATGTCGGAATTAATAATGAAAACTACAGAATGCTGATCATGGCTCACCACAGTCATTCCCTCAATTTGCCGGATAACCTCCGCAACTTCCTTAGGATTGCTGCAAGTTACAATATAATGTTCACTAGTTCCTGTAATTTCCTGCAGCGTGTTATTGGCCACAATTTCTCCTTGCTGTATCATAATCACCTGGTCTGCAATTTTCTCAATATCGAACAAATCATGCGAACTGATCAGGATAGAAGTCCCTTGTGTTAAACAGATTTCTTTTAATTGATCACGCAGAAAAATCCTGGCATCCGGGTCAAGCCCGTTAAAAGGCTCATCCAGAATAAGCAGCTCCGGCTCGTGCAATAATTCACGTATAACCATCAGCTTCTGCTTCATTCCCTTTGAGAACCGGCCCGCTGGCAGATTTGATTTCAGTTCAAAATGATGTGCAAGCTTCTGGAACTGATTCGCTATGGCCGATCTGTCCAGCCCGCGAAGCCGGCCAAAAAACAGCATATGCTCCCACGCAGTCATTTCACTGTAAATACCACCTTCATCAAACACAATGCCAAAGCGGTTTCTGTTATGCTGACTCATGCCATAGGAGGGTTCACCAAAGATAGTACACACTCCCTCAGATGGAGGATATAAACCAGCAATACAACGGATTGTTGATGTTTTGCCCGCTCCATTCTCCCCGATAAAGGCACAAATTTGCGCCTGATGGGTAACCAAATTAACTCTTTTGAGAATAGACTTGCCTTGAAGGCTTAAGCTTAACTCCCGTACCTCAATAATTGGAGATTTCACAGGTGCTTCCTCCTGAGATCATTTCAAATTTTATAATAAAACCCATATTTTTCTTATTCAATTATCCAACTAGTCTCGCAGATTTACAACCCCATCTTACAAAATAGTAAATTTGGACCCAAGAAGAAACGGCTTCGCCGTCCTCTGGAAGAGGAGGGTATCCGTTTCTCGTAGAAATATAAGGCTGATTTATGGCGTAGAACATATAAGTCCTTATATTCTAAAAAATAGCCATGTGTCCATGGCTACTCCTTTACACTACCGATGATTATAAACATAGAAATGTAAAGGACAAATAGAACGGCAAGTATAAGACTCCTCCTGCTTTTGTACTTAACTCTTCTATTGAGCAGAAGGGTCATTATACTGATTGCAATCATACTCACAGCCATAATCACAGAGTTCATTCACACACTCTCCTTAACTCGTCCCCCGGCAGCATTCCATAATCATTCTATTCAAAAGGAACAGAAAGTAGAAGAGAGAAGAAATTGATAGTTACAAATATAACCTGACACAAAAAGGGATATTGACAGGGAGAAGACACGATGATAGCATGAGTAAAAATAATTAAAGTAAAGTTAATTAACACGAATTATACATTTCTTAAATCAAAAAAAGGATATTCGTCATATTATGTAATTATATATAACATTTCTCTTGTATAAGCCCGTTAATGTGGAACGGGCGTTTCTACAGGCAACCGTAAATTGCCCCAGGCTACGAGAGGCGCAAGACTCGTAAGGACTACCGGTATCGGATTTATAGCAGAATGCTGCTGTTCTCCCTCTCCGGCCCCCTTTTGACGCGTCTACGCCTCTATAGTTTGGGGCTTTTTGCTATATCATAAAGCAGTTAGTACTAAAATTTGGGGAGTGAAGATGATGTCTGCATCCAGTGTGAGGCTCTATGAGTCCATCAGCAAGGCTAAGAATGTGAGGATCTGCAAGGATAAAACCAAAGAAAAACCGTATGACTTCAAACTTTATCCTTTTGGGGAACGCGGGACTTTTATTGACCCTGAGTTGATCCGCGAAATTACGGATAGCCTTGCGGCAAGCATTGCCGCACAGTTCTCGGACTATGATTATATCGCCTCACCCGAGCCGGGAGGGCATACCTGGGGCATGCTGACTGCCTACAAGCTGATGAAGCCGCTGAACATCCTCAGGCTGAGCACTGAGCTGTACGACAACTATGAGGTCTCCATCAAGCGGGAGACGGCGTATAACGAAAATTATATTTATTTTGACGGCTTCAAGCCCGGAGATCGGGTGCTGCTGGTGGATGATGTGATCAGCTCGGGCGCGACCATCCGCTGTATTGCCGATCAGATGGAGAGGATGGGGGTCCAACTGGTTGGAGTGCAGGCCATTCTGGTCAAAGGGGATTATTATCAGGCGCTGGAGAGGGATTATACGGTTCCGGTACGCTTTTTGTCCAAAGTCTAAGGATACAATCTATGAATTTATTCTTAAAGGAGTGGCGCCCAATGGCTTTTTATTATGAGCAACCATCCAGAACATTCAGCGAATTCCTGCTCGTTCCCAGTCTGACGACCAAGGAATGCATTCCGGCAAATGTTAATTTGAGCACGCCTGTAACCAAGTTCCGGACCGGTGAGCAGCCGGCATTGACCATGAATCTGCCGGTGGCTTCTGCCGTGATGCAGGCCGTATCGGACCACAACATGGCCATTGCCTTGGCCAAAAGCGGCGGAATCTCCTTTATCTATGGCTCCCAGTCTGTGCAGCAGCAGGTCGAAATGGTGCGGAGAGTCAAGAAGTTCAAAGCGGGTTTTGTGATCAGCGACTCCAATCTGCGGCCAGAAGATACGCTTAAAGAGGTCCTGGCACTCAAAGCGCGGAGCGGACACTCGACCATCGCCATCACGGATAACGGACTCCCCACCGGCAAATTGATGGGTATCGTCACAAGCCGTGACTACCGCGAGAACCGGACATCGCCGGATACGCTGATTACGGAATTCATGACTCCCCTCTCTTCGCTGATTTATGCCCGGGAAGGGATATCCTTGTCGGAAGCCAACGATATGATCTGGGATCATAAGCTGAATTGTCTGCCGGTGGTGAACACCAGCGGCCACCTGATGTATCTGGTCTTCCGCAAAGATTATGACAGCCATCAGGAGTATCCGCTGGAGCTGCATGACGGCAACAAACAGCTGATTGTCGGCGCAGGCATCAACTCCAGAGACTACAAAGAGCGGGTCCCGGCTCTGGTTGAAGCAGGGGCGGATGTGCTTTGTATCGACTCATCCGACGGATACTCGGAATGGCAGGCGGAGACGATCCGGTATATTAAGGATACTTTTGGCGAGAAGGTTAAGGTGGGTGCGGGCAATGTCGTAGACAAGGATGGTTTTATGTATCTGGTAGAAGCCGGAGCGGATTTCATTAAGGTGGGGATTGGCGGAGGTTCCATCTGTATTACCCGTGAGCAAAAAGGGATCGGCAGAGGGCAGGCTTCCTCCATCATTGAAGTAGCGGCGGCGCGCCAGGAGTATTTGGAGCAGACGGGAATTTATGTGCCCATCTGTTCGGACGGCGGAATCGTGCATGATTACCATATCGTGCTGGCCTTGGCCATGGGTGCGGACTTCGTGATGCTGGGACGATATTTTGCCAGGTTCGACGAAAGTCCGGGCCGCAAGCTGCTTGTCGGCGGAAACTTCGTCAAGGAATACTGGGGCGAAGGCTCCAGCCGGGCCCGCAACTGGCAAAGGTATGACTTCGGCAATGCCGACAAAGAGAGCAAGCTTGAATTTGAGGAAGGCGTGGATTCCTTTATCCCCTACGCCGGACGTCTGAAAGACAACCTGGACCTTACCATCAGCAAAATCAAATCCACCATGTGCAATTGCGGGGCCTTATCCATCCCGCAGCTGCAGCAGCACGCCAAAATCACACTCGTCTCCTCCACCAGCATCGTCGAAGGCGGCGCACATGACGTGATCCTGAAGGAGAAGGACCGCTCGTCCTGATGGCGGGGCAGGCGCTGAGTCTCGCACGCGATTGCGGTGGCGGGCGGGGGGTCTAAGGCATTTTTGCCTTTCAGTCGGCCCATTCCGCGCACACAGGCCGATTCTAAGGCATTTTTGCCTTCCAGTCGGCCCATTCCGCGCACACGGGACGATTCTAAGGCATTTTTGCCTTCCAGTCGGCCCATTCCGCGCATACGGGCCGATTCTAAGGCATTTTTGCCTTTCAGTCCTACTGGTTCCAGCTCAACCGCGCGGATTCGCGCGGCTCCCAGCACCAGGTGCCGTATGTGCGGTGAATCGCCGTCGCCCCTGCCCCCTTACCTTAACAGCATGTTACTTATACTTAAGTTCCACGCTAACTTGAATAAGTGGACTGTTCTGCAAGGTATCACTGTCAGAGGGTCTGGTTCCTTCTTCTTCGTGAACCAGCCACTGTCTGCCAATCAGGGCACGCAGGGCCGTGATTTCTTCCGGACGAAGCCACAGCTGCCGCAGAGTAAGGTCGTCCTGCACATAATCCTGGTCTAAGACACGGCCAAAGCGAAAGGTCAGCAGCCGCTTGAGTCCGCCGATATGCAAGAATTTGTACTCATATCCGCTGCGGATCGCCTCTTCCCATGGCTCACCCATCTCAGTTGCTGTAGCCAGCCGCTCGCCGAAAGGCATCTCCGGTTCCTTCACCTTGCCCGTCAGGCCTTCAAAATCCCCCCGCTGCAAACGATCGATAATAACTTCCTTTGACTCTCCGCTGGTCAACATATTCTCGACCAGCATCCCTACAGGGATGGATAACCGCACAATGCTCATTCCAAATCCTCTCCATTCTGCAAGTTTTGTTGAAACCAGGCATTCACCTGTTCAAAGCTGTCCACACGAAAAGACGGTTTACCACTCTTCAGCAAGGAGTGGCCCGAGCCGGGATAACGAATCAGCCGGGTGGTCTTTCCGAGCCGTTTCAGCGCAGTATAGAACTCCTCCGCCTGAGTGATCGGGCAGCGGTAGTCATTTTCGCCGTGCAAAATCAACAGCGGCGTTTCGACCCGGCGGGCATGGGCGAGCGGCGATTTGGACCATAACAGCCCCGGATTCTCAGCCGGATTCCCTCCAACAATCCCCTCTGTGTAGGAAATACCGATATCACTCAGGCCATAAAAGGACAGCCAATTGGAAATACAGCGATGCGTCACGGCGGCGCGGAATCTGGAGGAATGCGAAATGATCCAGTTGGTCATTAATCCTCCATAGCTGCCGCCTGCAATCCCGAGCCGGGAGGCATCGATACAGCTGTACTTTTTTAAGGCCCCGTCCACGCCATCCAGCAGATCCTGGCAGTCTCCGCCACCGAAGTCCCCCCGGCAAGCTTTGGCAAAATCCTGCCCGTACCCGAAGCTGCCCCGCGGATTGAGCAGAAGCACAGCATATCCCTGCGCGGCCAGCGTCTGCATCTCATGACTGTAGGTGGCAGTCGCCATGGCATGCGGGCCCCCGTGAATCTGCAGAATCATCGGCACCTTCTCGCCCGGCTGAAGTCCGGCCGGCCGGATGAGCCATGCCTGAAGGGCTTGCCCGTCCGTAGAAGTATAGGTGAATTCTTCCGGCAGGTTCACCTGAAGGGACGCCATAACCTCATCATTGCGAGTGGTCAGCCGTTTTTCTTCACCCGTCTGCAGATCCAGCCGGTACAGCTCGCCGGGCCGCTCCGCCTCAAGTGCAACAAACACCAGATAACGTCCATCCGGAGAGAGGGCGTATTGATAAATATCCCGGTTTCTTCCTTTGGTTATTGCCGTGTAAGCTCCATCCGCCGAGAAGCGGTACACATGGACACTGCCCTGCTCCGTGCCAAGCACATAGATGGATTCATCCTCGTCCACCTCAGACTTAGCAGCCACCTGAGGGGCGCGGGAAGGTTGCGCCGATTTCATATCGCTGAGTGCGAAATTGCCAAGCTGTATATCCAGCCCAGGGACCAGCAGCTTGGGAGCTCCGCCTGCGGCTGCCACCGTATACAAGCGGTTATGGCTGCCGCTGCCAAAGGCCCGGTCACTGGCAATCAGGTACAGGGTTTCTCCGTCCGGCGAATAGGAGAACTGGCTGACCGCAAGACTGGAATCCGTGATCTTGCGCAGTTGGCCCCCCTCCCTGCTGACCGTGAATACATCCGCATATTGGACCAGGTCCGCATCCGTCTGCTCATCCTCCACTTGTGTGGACAGGAAAGAGATTTCCCCGCTGCCGGGCGACCATTCCGGGCCGGAGGCGTCCCAGGCCCCGGAAGTGATTGGAGTCACCCGGTTAGCAGCCAGCTCCAGCACGAACAAATGGCTGAACAGCCCGTCCCACCAGCCTGAACCCTCGGCTTTTGGCGTGGTACGGTCATACCTGCGGCCCAGCCGCCCCGAGTGCTTGGCGTATTCGTCAAGCGTCATGGCTTCCCGTGCCGCATCCATGCTGATTCTGCTGGTGAAGGCAATATACTTCCCGTCCGGCGACCAGGCGAAAGCACCCACGCCTCGCTTCACGGAGGTTCGCAGTACTTCCTCTCCGCCTCCGGCCGGGATCGTCCACAGCTGCCTGCTTCCATCCGTCATCCGCAGAAAAGCAAGCAAAGCACCGTCCGGCGACCATGCCGGCGCGGCATCCTTATCCCCGCTGGTCAAGCGTCTGTCCCCTACTCCACCTGGCGATAAGGCATGGATGTGGGTAAGATACTCGTTCTTGTCCCTGTCTATCGTCTGGTTAAGGTAAGCCACTGTGCCATCCGGATGGATTGCGGGACTGCTGACCCACTGAAATCCGTATAAATCCTCAGGCATGATCGGTCGTTGGTTCATTGGGGTCTCTCCCTTTCTTTAGCTGAATAACGGAAAATGGCAAGCTGCCAGATGGCCCGGCGCCTGTAGTGCAAGCTCCGGGGTCTTCTGGCGGCAGATGTCCTGGGCATACGGACAACGCGTATGAAAGGCGCAGCCGGACGGCGGGTTGGCCGGGCTCGGAATCTCTCCGGAGAGCGGGATCCGCTCCTTTCGCAGCTTTGGATCAGGGACGGGAACCGCCTCCAGCAGCGCTTCCGTGTAAGGGTGCAGCGGTCTTGCGAACAGTTCCTCGCGCGAGGTTAGCTCGACAATTTTGCCCAGATACATGACGGCGATCCGGTCACTGATATGCTTCACGGACGGAAGCCCATGCGCAATAAAGATATAAGTAAGCTGGAACTGCTGCTGCAGGTCCTTAAGCAGATTCAGGATTTGGGCCTGAATGGATACATCCAATGCAGAGACCGGTTCATCGCAGACGATCAGCTTCGGCTTCATCGCCAGCGCCCGGGCAATGCCGATCCGCTGCCGCTGTCCGCCGCTGAATTCATGCGGATGCCGGTCCGCCAGATGCGGACCCAGTCCCACTGTCTCCAGCAGGCGGAAGACTTCCTTCCGCAGCTCCTCTCCCTTCGCCAGCCCATGCACCTGCAGCGGTTCAGCGACAATATCAAAGACCTTCATACGCGGGTTCAAGGAGGAATACGGGTCCTGGAACACAAACTGCAAATCTCTTCTAACCTTGCGGGTCTCCTCCTCGGATAACGCCGTCAAATCGCGGCCCTCGAACAGGATCTCCCCTTCCGTCGGCTCCAGCAGACGGGTGATCATCTGGCCTGTCGTAGATTTGCCGCAGCCGGACTCCCCGACAATCCCCAGCGTCTCGCCCGGCAGGACCTGAAAGCTCACACCATCCACCGCCTTGATATCCCCGGCCTTGCCGGAGAACCAGCCTTTTTTCTGCGGATAGTATTTCTTGAGTCCTCTCACTTCAAGCAGCGGCTCTGGTCCGGCTGTCTTCACCTCTCCGTTCAAGTCTCCGTTCATGGCGATACCTCCTCCATCCGCAAGCATCTGACTTCATGCCCGGCTTCCTTCTCACGCAGGTCCGGGTGCACCTTCGTACACTGCTCCTGCGCATAAGGACACCGGGGATGAAACGGGCAGCCGCCCGGCATTCTGAGCAGATTGGGCACCGTTCCCGGAATCGAATCCAGCTTGTCGCGCTGCTCGCTGAGCTTCGGCAGCGATCCGAGCAGACCGATGGTGTAGGGATGCCCCGGCTTCGCGAACAGATCGAAGACATTGGCCGTTTCCACCACTTCACCGGCGTACATCACGACCACCCGGTCGGCCATCTCGGCCACGACACCCAGATCATGGGTAATGAGAATAATCCCCGTATTCTCCTCCTTGCTCAGCTTGCCGATCAGGTTCAGGATTTGCGCCTGGATCGTTACATCCAGCGCCGTTGTCGGCTCATCGGCGATCAGCAGCTTCGGCTGGCAAGCCAGTGCCATCGCGATCATCACCCGCTGGCGCATCCCGCCAGACAGCTGATGGGGGAAGTACCCGGCTACCTTGGCCGCTCCCGGGATGCCGACACGTTCCAGCATCTCGATGCTCCGCGCTTTGGCCTCCTGCTTGCTCATCTTGCGGTGCTGCTGAATCACCTCACGGATCTGGTTGCCCACCGTAAAGACCGGATTCAGGGAGCTCATCGGCTCCTGAAAAATCATCGAAATCTCATTGCCCCGATATTTCCGCATCTCCCGTTTGGAGAGCTGGAGCAAATCCTTGCCCTCAAAGCGGATTTCACCTGATGTCACTTTTCCCGGCGACCCCACCAGTCCCATGATCGACAAGGAGGTTACACTTTTACCGGAGCCGGACTCTCCGACAATGGCCAGCGTTTCTCCCGGCTCGACCGTGAAGCTGACGCCGCCCACCGAAGGAACGACCCCGTCCTCTGTTTGGAAAGAGGTATGCAGATTGTTGACCTCAAGCAGTTTCGCTGCCATCTTGTTTCCCTCCCGTCCTCATTTATGCTTTCTCTTTCATATGGGGGTCCAGCACATCCCGCAGCCAGTCACCCAGGAAGATCACACCCAGCACTGTGACCGTAATCGCCAGCCCCGGGAAAGTGGCCACCCACCAACTGGTGGCAATATACTGTCTGCCGTCGCTGAGCATTCCGCCCCAGGACACCGCCGGCGGCTTGATGCCAAGCCCCAGAAAACTGAGCGAAGCCTCCATGATAATCGTCGTAGCCACATTCATACCGGAGATTACGATAAACGAAGACATGATATTGGGCAAAATATGCTTGACCAATATCCGCCCGTTCTTCGCTCCCACCGATCTGGCCGCCTTGACGAAATCCCGTTCTTTGATACTAAGCACTTCACCGCGTACTACCCTGGTATAGGACACCCAGTTCGTAACCCCGATGACAAAGATCAGCGTAGTCAGCCCCGGACCTACCACAGCCAGAACTACGAGCATGAACAGAATGGTAGGAATCGCCATAAAAGAATCGGCCACCCGCATAATCACTGCATCCACCCATTTGCCGTAGAATCCCGACAGCAGCCCGAGGAGCGCCCCGATCAGACCGGAGACGAGAACCGCTCCAAGGCCGACGATCAGCGAGACCCGGGAACCATACACGATCCGGCTCCACATGTCCCGGCCCAGATTATCCGTACCCAGCCAGTGGGCGGAAGATCCGCCTTCCAGCCACACCGGCGGCTTCAGCCGGTTCAGCGGATCAATGGCCGCCGGGTCCTGCCCGGCGATCCAGGGAGCCAGCAGTGCCGTCAGGGTGACAAGCAGCACCAGCACCGCGCCGAAGGTTCCCGTCTTGCTGCGCAGCAGCCTTTTCCAGCCTATTCCGAACCCTGAAGGCTTGCGCTGCAAACTCTCTCCGTCCGAAGGCGGCTCAAAAGTGTGCATGTTCTTGGCACCAGCCATAGATCGTCCCCTCCTCCCTAGTTGTATTTAATCCGCGGATCGAGCAGCCGGTACGCTACATCGGTCAGGATATTGGTAATCACAACGATAAAAGCAATCACAAATACGGCAGCCTGCACGATCGCCATATCATGAGTATTTACGGCCACAACCAGCAGTTGCCCGAGACCGGGCCAGGCGAATACCGTCTCCGTAATCAGAGTCCCGCCAATCAGGCTGGTAAACTGCAGGCTCATAATCGTCACCACCGGAATCATTCCGTTGCGAAAAGCATGTTTGCCTACAACCAGCAGCTCCCGGATTCCCTTGCTGCGTGCGGTGCGGATATAATCCTGGCTCAGGATATCCAGCATGCTGGAACGGATGAGCCGGGTCATCTGCGCCGCCAGGCCCACGCCCAGCGTAAAAGCAGGCAGCACCAGATGCGAGAAGCCGCCCCGGCCGGAGACCGGCAAGACCCCCAGAATCACCGAGAACAGCAAAATGAGCATAATCCCCATCCAGAAGTTAGGCATCGCTTTGCCGATGACTGAAACCCCCGAGATGATCAGGTCCGTAAAGGTATTGCGTTTGACAGCCGAGGCTACTCCGAGCGGAATCGCCATCAGCACGGCGAACAGCATCGCGGCGGCGGCAAGCTCAAAGCTGGCCGGCAGCCTCTCCAGCACCAACGGCAATGCGGATTCCCCGTATCGAAACGAGTTGCCGAAATCACCTTGCAGCGCACTGCCCAGGAATTTCACATACTGCGTTGTAAGCGGCTGGTCCAGACCCAGCGCCTGGGTCAACACGGCCCGGTCTTCGGCGGTTGCGGTCTCCGGCAGCATCAGCGCTACGGGGTCCCCCGTAACCCGCACCAGTACAAAAACAATCACAGAGACAATCAGCAGCGTCGGAATGACCTGCAGCAACGATTTGAGTATATATTTTACCAAGTCCATCACCTCCAGCCTCAGCCAAGCTTACTTCTGCAAAAGGACGGCCGGAACCTGATCCCTCCAGGTCCCCGCCGTTCGCTTCTTCATTATTCGTGCACCTGTGATCAGTTCACAGGTGTAATTTCTTCTGCGTAGAACATTTCATCGCTTCTTGGCTGGAATTTCACACGGGCATCCGTGCCGTAGATTCCTTCCATCTGGAACAAATATACCGCCGGGCGGTCATTCGCCAGAATCTGCTGCACCTGCTGGTATTCCTTCTCACGCGACGTTGGGTCCATGTTCACCAAGGCTTGCTGCAGGAGTTTCTCTACTTCCGGATTGTTGTAATCCGTTTCGCCCTTGGCTTCTTCCGCCAAATAACGGGTATAGTTGTTCGAAGCATCAAAGAGGGAGTTGCCAATCCCGATCATGAAGATTTCTTTAAAAGATTTGGAGCTGTACCGCTCGCTGAACGCACTCGGCTCCAGCACATCCAGATTAATCTTGAAGCCGGTCTGTTCGAGCATGGCGGCAACCACTTCAGCGTATTCCTTGTATTGCGAGGATACCGAGATCGTCAGCTCCGGGGTACCTTCGGCATAACCGGCTTCCTTCAACAATTCCTTGGCCTTGGCTTGGTCGTACAGGCTTTGCTTGTAGAGCGATGGGTCCGCCCCGAAGTTGCCTGGAGTAACCGAGGTACGGGTGACAATCCCCGCTCCGCCGGCAATGCTGTCCACGATACCCTGCTTGTCGATCGCCAGATCAATGGCTTCCCGCACCTTCGGATCAGCAGTTGGACTGCCTTCGGTCTGGCGCAGAATTAATTGCAGCACACGCTGGATCGGCGCTTTGACGATTTGTTTGTTCTCGGCTTCTTCCACACGGGCTACGTCGGTAGAAGGAATCCCGGAAGCTATGTCGATGCCGCCGGCCAATAGTTCAGAGACGCGGGTGGAAGCTTCGGGAATGGCCCGGAAGACTACTTCATCCCATTTGGGTTCTCCGTCAAAATAACTCTCATTCTTCACCAGCTCGACCCGGTCATCCTTGGTCCACTTGCTGAACTTATAAGGTCCGGTGCCGACCGGCTGCTTCAGGAAAGCCTCAATGCCGCTATCCGTAATATATTTGGAAGGCAGGATGCCCGCCCCCATCTTCGACAGACGGTTCAAGAGCAGCGGGTCCGGTCCATCGGTAATAATGTCTGCGGTAAGATCATCTACAACCTTAACTTCCGTGATGTTTTTAAAATAGGAGTTCTGTTTCAGTGCACTGTCTTTCGCTATCCGCTCAATCGTGAATTTCACATCGGCTGCCGTAAACGGGTCTCCGTTATGAAAAGTCACGCCTTCGCGCAGGTGAAAGCGCCACGTAGTATCATTCACTTGTTCCCAGGATGTCGCAAGGCCCGGTACCTTTTTTTGCTGGCTGTCATTTTTGAGCAGGTAGTCAAATACATTGACCAGCACCGATTCACTGACCGTGTTGTTATTGTTGTGCGGGTCAAAGCTCTCGATATCCGTAGCATTGGCAATAGTCAGCACTTTGCTGCCTCCAGCGGCCGAATTGCTGCTTGCAGGCGCCGGGCTCTCTGCCGTATTATTGCCGCCTGCCGAATTGCCGGCTCCGCAGCCCGACAGCACCAATGCTGTTACAAGTAAGGTTAACCAGGCTGAAGTCCATTTGCGTTTTGTCATCTCTTCCACTCCTTATATAAGTTTAGTTTCTGTTCAAGAAATTCAGGGCCATGGCCGACAACATCGCTACCCCATACGGCAAAGCTGTCTCATCCAGATCGAACTTGGGATGGTGCAGGGGATATCGCGTCCGCTCCTCACCATTGCCGGAACCCAGCCGGAAGAACACACCGGGAACCTTTTCACAATAAAAAGCAAAATCCTCGCCGCCTGTAGACGGCTTAATGTAGTTCCATACCTTCTCGCCCAGCAGCTCTTCACTGGTCTCTGTCATCAGGTCCACCATGCCGGGATCATTCAGCACAATCGGATACCCTTCACCGTAGCTCAGTTCATATCCGGCTCCGAAGGAGCTGCATACACCGGCCACTACCTGCTCGATCATTGCCGGCATCTGGGCCCGCACGCCTGCGGACAAGGTCCGGACCGTGCCAGTCAGTTCGACTTCCGGGGCCAGGGCCGCGCCCATGTAGCCGCCGGAGATTTTGCCGATGGTAATGACGACCGGCTCCAGCGGATCGACCATCCGGCTCGGAATATTCTGCAGCGCCGAGATGACCTGCGCAGCCACCGCAATGGCATCCACGCCTTCATGGGGACGGGCGGCATGTCCGCCTTTGCCGAGGATCTTGATCGTAAGGCTGTCCGCCGAAGCAAAAGCCACTCCCTTGGATACCCCCAGCGTTCCTGTATCCAGACCCGGGAACATGTGCAGGCCGGCCATAACGTCCACCTTGGGGTTGTCCAGAACGCCGTCCTTAATCATCTCTCTCGCTCCGGCCAGTCCTTCTTCCGCCGGCTGGAAGACAAATTTGATGTTCCCCTTCTTCGGCCGTCCCAGGCCGGCCAGCAGCTGCGCGGCTCCCATCAATATCGCTGTATGGGCGTCATGGCCGCATAAATGCGCCGTGTCCGGAACCTCTGAAGCGTAGGAGACCGTCTTCTGATCCTGGATCGGAAGGGCGTCCATATCTGCCCGCAGTCCGATCGTGGGCCCCGGGGTCTCCCCTCTCAGGACTCCAACCACCCCGGTGCGCCCGACGTTGGTGGTTACCTCCAGGCCGAGGCTGGCAAGATGCGCCGCTACAATCCCCGAGGTCCGGATTTCTTCATAGCCGATTTCCGGATGACGGTGGAAATCCCTGCGCCATGCGCTTAACTGTTCCTGAAGCGGCTGTGCTGCGGCCAAAAGTTCGCTGATCTTCATGACTGACTGTCTCCTTTCTAGCCTTTGGCTACTAATCTGGCATAAATGGCCTCTCCCGAATTGCCGATATGACGCCTCATGATCTCCCGCGACTGTTCACGGTCACGGGCCTTTAACGCGGTAAGAATCTCGCTATGTATTCCATAGTTCACCGCGCGGATCTCTTCATCGTAAGGCATCAGATCAAGCGCGGGATTGATCTTCGTCCGGATCTGCCGGACAGCCGCTTCGCAGTATGGATTCCCCGACGCCTTCGCAATCGTCAGATGGAATTTGACGTCCAGAGCCCGGAACCATTCCCGTGTACACTCCGGCTCCATGCTTTTGTCCAGATAGCTCTGAAGAAGCTCAAGCTCGCCTGCGGTGATCCGCTCAGCAGCTAGATAAGCGCCTTCCGGCTCGATAATCGTCCGGTATTCGAACACTTTCAGCATCTGCTCCCAATCCCGTTTGATCTCCGCCCGTGTGCGCTTGTGGGAATTGGCCGTAACCGGCAGTATGAATGTGCCTCCCTTGGCTCCCACCCGCTTCTCGATAAGTCCTTTGCTCTCCAGCTGCGAGAGGGCCTCGCGTACTGTAATCCGGCTGGCGTTGAAGATTTCCGCCAGTTCCCGTTCCGAGGGAAGCTGTTCTTCGCTGAGCAGCTCCTTCAGAATAATGGCTTCTTCCAGCTGCTCCCGGATGAACTCGCTAACCTTCTTCGCTGACACCTTCTCTAAATTCAGAGGGAAGCGGATGAACATTTCCAACACTCCGATCTATATATGGTCTAGACCTTATACCATTAAATATAATTCCCAGTAAACTTATATGCAATAGTTTTTTTGTATCTGTAGCTTATTTCGCATACTATAATCGGTAGAAGAGAGATTATAGTGGCTGCTCAAGGAGGATTTACAAATGACAGAATTACAAAAAGTATTGGTACCCCGGGAAGAGCTGCAGCGTAGAGTGCAGGAGCTGGGAGCAGAAATCTCGCGGGATTATGAGGGGCAGGAGCTGATTCTGATTGGCATCCTGAAAGGCGCCGCCGTGTTCATGGCCGACCTGATGCGGGAGATTACATTCCCTGTCGGCATTGACTTCATGGCCGTCTCCAGCTACGGCAATGCCGCAACCACCTCGGGAGCCGTCATTATCCGAAAAGACATCGATACCGATATCCGCGGCAAACACATCCTGCTCGTCGAGGACCTGATCGATACCGGCCTGACGCTGAAACACCTGAAAGAGCATTTCCTGAACAGCGGCGCACTGAGCGTACGGATCTGTACGATCCTCAATAAGCCCTCCCGCCGGCTTGCCGATGTTGAAGTGGAGTATTCGGGCATAGAAATACCCGACGAATTTGTCGTCGGGTACGGACTGGACTATGCGGAACAATACCGCAATCTGCCGGAGGTATGGGTGGTGGCTACGGAGTAGCCTTTTTGAAAGCATTAAATGAAATGGTTTAACTGGAGAACCGCTGCGCATGCTGCATCTGCATCTGCGTTATAAGGCCATCGGGATGGCAGCTAGTACAGCATCAGATTAAAAATAAGGGATTCCTGAAGGCTGTCTGATATGGATTAGCGTTCACACCAGCCTTCGACCTGTTTTAATGTATATAGTACCTCAGAATGGTTTAAACGAGGCTCAAACCTCCATCATGATGTATTTTGTACATTCAAAGGATAACCATAAGGCACTTTTCGGCGAATGCTGCGATTCCTGCTGCACCAAAACCACTGAAACCCTAAAACGAGCCTCCTTTTTCCCATCCTGATGTATAAAGTGCACTCTAGCGATCTTCGCCCTAGGCTCACAGCGTGCCTCCCGGGAGGCACGCTTTCGAATGCGCCATCTATCCCCACCTTTTAAAGGCTGATGCTGAACTAGAGGGAATTCTACCCGCTAATTTAGATATACGGACGTTGGCTGGATAACTATAGGGAAATTCGCCCGCTAATGACGCGGGTGAATCCCCATATAGGTGTTTAGAGCGATATTAGCGGGTGGAATTCCCGCTAAACTAGCTGAAATGGAGCATTCGACTGATTTAGCGGGCGGATTTCCCTATAACCCGCCTCCTGCCCCCTAATCATCCTTTCCCCATTCATAGCCGCACACTAAATACCACTATGTAACTCTGTACCTTCTTCCAGCTTACTCGGCAATGCCAAAGTGCTGCAGCAGCGTGTTCTTCTTCAACGGAGCCAAATTCAGCGGCGCCCGCAGTTGCTCCAGCTTCGCCAGCAGGTCGTCTTTGTCCGCGTAGACATAGGGGCTTTTCCACTCGGAAGCCACTGTGATAAGTTCCGTTGATGCCGGTTTGATGGACTTATAGTTCATCACCCATTTCAGCAGCTGCGGCTTATCAATATCGGTCCGGATATTATCGCCCAGGATATCGATGATGTCGGCCCACTGTGTAATCCCGTTCAGCGAGTCCAGCTTGCCCAGCATCAGATCCAGCACTTCCTGCTGGCGCTCATTGCGCGAGAAGTCGGAGGATTCTGCCGTCCCCCGGTTGGACTTCCGGTAGCGTACATAATCCAGCACTTCTTTGCCGTCCAGCAGTTGCAGACCTTTGGAGAGATCGATGTTCGTCCCGTCCGCATTATCCACATAGCGCATATCCATCGGCACATCAATCATAAGCCCGCCGAGCTCATCAATAATACTGCGGAAGGCATCGAAGTTGATCAGCACCATATAATCAATGTCCATTTGCAGGATTTTGCCGAAGAACTGCTTCGTGCGGCTCAGGTCTTCCTCCCGGTTGTGGTTAAAATAATACGCATAATAATAGTTGGCCTTATGAGTACCGATATCGTCGCTCGTAATCTTCATGTCACGGGGAATGGATAACAGCGATGCCTTGCGGCTTACCGGATTATAGACGGCCACCATCATCACATCGGTATTCAACGTCCCCCCGCTGCCCGCCCGGTAATCAATGCCCGAGAGCAAAAAAGTAATCGGTTTATCCTCACCCAATACCGAGGTTGCCGGAATATCTGCCGGCTCCGGCGCGATCTCTGGCGGACCCTGGGTTGCCACCGGTGTTGGCTGGGCCGAAGCCGTTATTTTCTCCAGTGCCTGATTGGTCTTGTAGTACAGCACACTCGCATAAATCCCCACCGTCACCAGACAAGCACCCAGCGCAATCCCCAGCGTCCAGACGATTTTCTGTACACGGTTTTTTCGTTTCTTTTCTTGCATTGCCTTCCTCCTGTATCCTGTACGTATGGTATAATAACCCAGCTATTATACCATAGACTTCCAGAGGGGCTCAAAATCCCACAGGAGGATCAGGCCATATCCTTGTTTTTGAGCCGATGAATGGACCAGGCAGCCAGCAGCGCAATAAACGCACCATTCATGAACAGGAACCCCAGATTCTCCATACTTGTCAGGCTCCGCTGGCTGAGAACGCTCATGCCGATGGTCAAGAGAGAATAGGGGAACAACATGCCCAGCTTCAATACATACAAGCCCAGTCCGAGAAAAACCGCACACAAACTAATGCCAATAGGGGTAGCAAAGCTGCGGATGCGTATCGAGAGTCCGAGCTGCAGCGCCGCAATGGAGAGGGAAGCGATCCAGCCGCGAATGCACCAGATTACCGTCTCCATCGGGAATGGTTCAGGAAGGGAGAATAACTGGCCGGCTCCCCAGTACATCACCATAAACAACATTTGTGCCGCCAGAATCATTAGCCCCACCGTGGCCAGCTTGGCCATGAACAGACTATTTACCGATACGGGTGAAGCCAGCATCATATTCCAGTTCCTGTTGGCATGCTCCAGCCTGCACACAAAAGCGCAGCAGATCGCAATCAGGATAGGCAAGAAAAATTCTCCGTAAAATAAGCTGACCTGTGTCCACAAGCTGTACCATCCCCCTTGCAAGGCCGTCCGGTTCGCATAAAAGTTAAAACATCCGATGATCAGACTGATGACCGGCAGGCTTGCCAGCACCAGACTGATCCGCGTATGACGCAGCTTCAGCCATTCGGCAGAAACGCTCCTGAGCATAAAATTCCCTCCTTAAATCTCTTGCCTTGAGACATATGTTTGCCCGCTGATATAAAAAATCAGGGTGAGCGCCAAGGCTACACTGAGCAACCCCAGGGGCATCGTCCCGGTAATATACGTCCCGGCAGAGGCTGCATAAACATATGTGACCGGACTGAGGTCCATATAATAGGACCAAATGAACCCATGGCGGACCGCCGGCGGGAACAGACTCGCTGTTGTCCCCAGGAATCCGCCCAGCATGCCCAGACCCAAGGCAAAAGCCTGATTCTTCACAGCGAGCGACAACCATTGCTGCAAGGCTGCAATCATCAAATTGGCTAATAATGTGCCTGCCATGAATTGAAGCAGCAGCACCACCGGCACCGTACCCGCAACATTTCTGGATAATCCAAAGCCCACAATGAACACGACCTGGCCAAAAATGCCGTACAGGATCAGACTGCTTGCACAGATATATTTGGCTGCATAGATCCGGTTCCGGCTGATCGGGGTGGTCATGAGCATTTTCCAGGTATCCCCTTTATGCTCCATATCACAAATTCTGGAGACGACAATCGCCGATAGAATCGGCAGAAACAGCCCGTTCATGGAAGAGATGCTGAAGATCAGCGCTTCCCAGGTGGCATTCTCCGCGCTCCGCGAGATGGATATGCTCATGGACATGGATGCCCACCCCAGCTCAGCGGCCAGGAACAGGGTGAGCATGACCCATACTTTTCTGCGGCGGAGTTTGTAATATTCGAGGACTAAAGCTTTGATCACAGGCTCCGCTCCTTCCCGGTGAGGTCCAGAAAGATATCCTCCAGACTTTTTCTCAGCTCCTCAATACGGCTTACAGCGATGTGGTTGTTCACCAGGATTTCATTAATCCGGGACACCTCCCGGTCCGGCAAATCATCGAACACAAGCAGCGGCTCTTCTACTCTGGGGTGATACCCCTCTGCAGTCAGCACTTTACCAGCCATGACGGGATCGTGTGTACGGATACGGATCATTGCTTTGTTTCTTGCCTGAAGATGGTCCATCGTACCCTGGAACAGCAGCTTGCCCTCGCTGATAATGCCTACGGAGGTCGCGATCTGTTCAATCTCCGACAGCAAGTGGCTGGACAGCAGAATGGTCATGCCGTACTGGGCAGGCAGCGACTTAATCAGCTCCCGGATTTCTCCAATCCCCGCCGGATCCAGGCCATTCGTAGGTTCATCCAGAATCAGCAGACTGGGAAAAGCGAGCAAAGCCATAGCCAGACCAAGACGCTGCTTCATTCCCAAGGAATACTGTTGCACCGGCTTGTGTTTTTGGTTGTCCAGGCGGACGATCTGCAGCACTTTGTCGATATTTTTGCCCGGGAGGCTTCTAAGGCGCTGCATCACTCTCAGATTCTCAAGGCCGGTAAGATGCCCGTAATAGGAAGGGGATTCAATCAGCGAGCCGGTCTGGCCAAGGATCGGCATCTGGTGCTTCTTAAGCTCTTTTCCAAACACCTTGACCGATCCTTCCGTTGGTTTAATTAGCCCCAGCAGCATCTTGAGCGTTGTGGTCTTGCCCGCCCCGTTGGGACCCAGAAAGCCAAAAATCTGCCCTTTTTGCACCGTCAGATTCATTTGATCCACTCTCAAAGTGCCGCCATAGGATTTGGACAGATTATGGGTCTCTACGATAGGAAAAACGTTCATTGATCATCTCAGCTCCATTTCATAAGTTATCCTCATACTTTTACTATAGAGAGGGACCCTTGCTCTGGGCTGAAGATAACCTTACGCCTACCTTAAATCAGCTTAGACACCTAAAAGTGCCACACTTATTTGTGTATACTAAAATGGGTGATATGTAATGAACACTATGAAGAACAAAAAAGTATTGCTTGTCGATGACGAACCGAAAATCCGCGAAATGATTGAATTATTTTTACGAAAAGAGGGGTTTTTCCGTATCTTCACAGCGGGGGATTATGCCACAGCACTGGCCGTCTGCCGTCTGGAGAAACCGGATGTAGCGATCCTCGATGTCATGCTGCCGGATGGGGACGGGTTCTCGCTCCTGTCTGCGATCCGCTCCTTCTCGGATATGCCTGTACTGTTCCTGTCCGCGCGCGGAGAAGATGAGGACCGGCTGCTGGGCCTGGGGCTGGGGGCGGATGATTATATGGTCAAGCCTTTTTTGCCAAGGGAATTGATGCTGCGCCTGATGGCTATTCTGAAACGGGTGTATGCTGTAAACGCGCCCGAGCGGCTTCCGGTCTTCAGACTCGGTGAACAGGTGATTGATCTGGAGAGCGCTGTAGTGCAAAGAGAGGGCCGGGAGCTTCCGCTGACCGCCAAGGAGCATGCCATTCTGGTTAAGCTGTATGAGAACCAGGGCCGGATCGTAACCAGCGATGCCGTCTGTCAGGCGGTTTGGGGAGATGATAGTTTTGGTTATGAAAATACGTTAATGGTGCATGTGCGCCGCATCCGCGAGAAAATAGAAGCAGACCCGTCCAGACCTGTGCATCTGCTGACCGTTAGAGGCCTGGGATACAAGCTGATGACGCAGGGTGAGCGCTGATGGATGGCGTGGTCCGGATCCTAAGAAGATTCGTCGGTTCGACGCTGCTGGTGTCTGTGCTGCTGCTGTTGTTTAACTTGATTCTGCTGGGCACCCTGATTTTCCAAAGTACGCATCAAAAACCATCACCCGAGTCTGTGGTAAAGCAGATTGCCGGAAATCTTACTAGCGGGGCTGGCGGAGCATATAATCTGTCGCCCCAGGCGACGGCTTTGCTCCAGCAGAATCAGGCATGGGCGATGCTCATCAATGCGGAAGGGACCGTAGCGTGGGGTGAACGGCTGCCGCAAGAGATTCCCCGTGCCTATAATGTTATCGAGACGGCCAAATTCTCGCGATTCTACCTGCAGGAGTATCCGGTGTATGTCTGGGAGCATCCGGCGGGGCTATTGGTCGTAGGGTATCCCAAACATTCGTATGAAAAATATCAGTTCGAATATTTAGCCGACTGGCTCAGGTCGCTGCCTTTACGTCTCCTGCTCTTGCTGTTGTGTAATGTTGCCCTCGGCATAGTCATCTCACTGTTAATCGGCACCCGGCTGATCCGTGGTATCCGGCCCCTGATTAACGGTATCCATGCTTTGGCTAAGGAGGAGCCGGTTCATGTTGAGAGCGGCGGGATTTTTAGTGACCTCTCCAAGAGCATCCGGTCCGCCTCCGCCAGGTTACAAGAAAAGAATGATGCGCTCAAAGCAAGGGATGAGGCACGCTCCAACTGGATTGCCGGGATCTCCCATGATATCCGTACCCCACTCTCGATGATCCTGGGTTATGCCAGTGAATTGGAAGAACACCCTGGCCTAACCACAGAACAGAAGCAGCAGGCCGCCATTATCCGGCGTCAGGGGGAGAAGCTGCGTTCGCTCGTAAGCGATCTGAATCTGGTCTCCCGCCTGGAGTACGAGATGCAGCCGCTGCATCTTAAGCCCGTCCGGCTGTCTGTGCTGGCAAGAACCGTGGCTTCGGATTTGCTTAACAATGGCCTGGAGGAACGCTATCCGATCAGACTGAACATCGGTGATGAGCGCTTGCAAGTGCTAGCCGACGAGAAGCTGCTGTACCGCGCTGTCAGCAATCTGGTACAGAACAGCGTTCGGCATAATCCGGGCGGGTGTGAGATTGTACTGGAGACCCTGCACGCTCCGGACAAGGCTTGGATTCACTTTGTTGTCGCTGACAACGGAACAGGCATCCCCAGGGAGGAGTTGCCGCAGGTCGTGATTCTCCCCTATACCGAAGGGCGGGTGCGTCCTGTGCGGCAGGGGCATGGGCTTGGCCTCCCCATGGTCGCGCGCATCGCGCAGGCCCATCAAGGCCAGCTGATCCTGGAGAGTGACACCGGTCAGGGACTGCGGGCGGTTTTGAGGCTGCCGGTGTTCGAAGCCAAGTAAGGGGGAACGTATGTGTTAAATGAAAATAAACTATTATATAGAAGGCAATTAAGAAACTGTCGCTGTCACTTCAATCGCCAAATCGGGTAAGGAA
>NZ_BMKR01000035.1 GCF_014644435.1 Paenibacillus albidus
CTTACCCGATTTGGCGATTGAAGTGACAGCGACAGTTTCTTAATTGCCTTCTATATAGAACCTTATTTTCTTTTGACACTGTAGGCCAAAATAAACTGGTTTTCCGTTCCGATTTGCACATTGTAACCCGGTTTAAGTTGACCATTTCGCATGTGGTCTTCCTTCATCCGCATGAAGGTCGCATCCGGGTCCGTCTTGCTGAAGCTGTTCCGGTCGCCAAGCAGTGTTTGGTACTGTTCGTACTTCAGTACCTAGGCAGCAAGTCCTTCCGAAGCTTCCGAATGGCCTTTTTCAGGGGCTTGTCTTTAGGTTTGTCCAGAAGTTTGACTCCAGCGCCTGGGTCAGGTGTTCCAGTTTCTCACTGCTTATCTCACAAGATTCGCCGAGTTCCGCGAGGTCCTTTCCCTGGAACTCCGTTCTTCTTGGTGCTCTGCTGCTTCAATGTCAGCAAAAAGAGCATGTACATTCTCTTGCAGCTTGGCCTTGTGTTTACTAACGGCTTTGCCCCAAACAAAGGTATAGCGATTGGCATTGGCCTCAATCTTAGTACCATCCACAAAGTAATGCTCCAGAGAAACGTATTTTTCGTCAGCCAAAAACTGAAGCACAGCGGAAAATACCGTTTCGAGAACGTCCTTCATTCGCTGGGAACGGAAGCGATTAAGCGTGCGAAAGTCTGGCCGGTGGCGTCCGGCTAGCCACATGAAGGGAATGTTCTCACGTACCGCTTTGGCTATTTGTCGTGAGGAGTAAATACGCTGTGTATACGCGTAAATGATGACTTTGGTGAGCATTTTAGGATGGTAGCTGTCACGACCACCGCCGGGGCAGGCCGTGTCAAAGATGGCGTCGTCCAGCCGATTCACGGCTGCGTTAACGACACGAACAAAGTGATGTTCGGGAATGTCTTCTTCCAGATCCATTGGCAAGCAAAGTTGGTCCATGGTATATTGAATGTACAAAGAAATCGCTCCTTTGGGATGGTTGTGTGGTAACTCCATTTTATCAAAGGGGGGTTTCTTTTTTTATGTGTTTTTTAAGAATGTAGAAACTTTTTCCGCTTAAACAGTGGAGAGGACGGACTGATTGTGGAAAAGCGGTAGCGGTCGCCTTTGTCCCCGGATTTTCACCGCTAAGGAGAGTCAAAAAAATCTGGGGACAACAGCGATTGGAACAACGGTCCGTTCGCGGAGCGTCCACCCAAGTGCTCACGTTAATCCTGCTCAAAAAACTAGGGGGGCCCCAGGCAGCCATTTCATGGCTTATGGGACACCCCCTTCTTCATTGCTCATACTTACATAGGACACATTGGAGCATTAAACCAATGCCGACAAAATGCGGTCACACAGGTCCATGGTTTGCACATTATCCCTTCCGCTGGAGAGCGGAGTGATACTCTTGCGGCAGCATTCCATAAAATGGGCCATTTCACCCACAAAGCCGCGCAGATACAGATCTCTGTAGCCGCCCGACATCGGTGAACCGGATGGGGTGAACACAGAGTCCCGCTCCTCCAGGTCCTTCCACGGCAACGTGCCGCTGGTACGCGATTGATGCACAGTCAGCGTATTAATCTCATCCGCGCTGGCAAATCCATCGTCAAAGGTGACGAGCAGCCGCTCACTCTCTCTCGACCAAGCCGTCATCCCCGTGAAGTATACACTGCCCGTAATCCCGTTTGCGAACTTCAGCGCCAGGTTCTGCGAGATATATTCACCGGCAGTGTTCCTGAAGCCAGTCACCTGTACCACTTCACCGAACAGATAGCGCAGCAGGTCAATGATATGAATCGCAGCCAGCTTGATGAATTGTTCCTCGTCTTTGCAGAATGGTGTGCTGTCCACGGCAAAGGTCGCTTGAAAAGACCTTGCAGCTCCCAGCGTCTGCCCGCTGATCCATTCTTTCAGCTTCATATAGACCGGTGCATAACGCTTCATGAAGCCTACCATTAACACGACACCGGCCTGTTCGGCGGCATCCGCGATGTGCCGGGCCTCGGCGGCATTCCAGCCGAGCGGCTTGTCCACATATACATTTTTGCCCGCTTGGATGCATTCCAGCACCAGCGACGTTTGATCCCCGGGCTGGGCCACAACGACAACGCCGTCACATTCTTCCTTGCGCAGCATCTGCCGGTAGTCGTCGTAAGCCGTACCACGGCTGCCGAAGCGCTGAAGCGCCGCCTTGGAGCGCTCCAGATCACGGGTGCATATCGCGGCAATCTCCGCGCCCGCTTCAATTGCGGAGGGGTAAATGTTAGTCGAGGCATGAAACCCGGCACCTATAAAACACAGCTTTGCGTTCGTCAATATAATCTCTCCTAGTTGTTTGGCATCATTTCTATTTCAAATCATTTACCATTTGCGTAAGCTTAATATACTGCTGCTGTTCGATGTGGATCTTCCCTTTGACGATGGAGACATGCCCGTCTTCCTTAAGCTTCTGGATCACCCGGTTCACCGATCTCAGGCTGATCCCGAGGCGGTCCGCCATATCCTGACGCTTCAGCGGAATAACAGCGGCCGTTTGAGCTGCCAGTTCCTTTTGGGCCACTGCGATCAGGAAGCAGACCAGGTTGTACCTAACCGGATAGAACAGATTCTCGCCCATTTTGGATGAGCTCTGGTGCAGCTTATAGGCGATATCCTTGGAGATTTCCTTGGCAAACACATGGCTTGTCTCAAAACAGAGCACAAAATCCTCACGGCTCATCTGAACAGTCATACATTCCGTGACTGATTCCACCGTACACCCATATTCCTGGACTCCCGCTAGAATCTCCGTCTCCCCTATCATCGTATACAGGTTCGTGTCCGTGAATGCATACAAGCGCCCGTTGTCGAACTCATTGACAATCCGCATACGGCCGGTACAGATAATGTACACACTGGTAAGGGTCTGATCCTTGCGGACGATGACCGTATGGGCAGGGAATTTACGCAGCACAAACCGCCCGCAGACTTCCGCCGGCAATTGCATCAGCATATGTTCAAGCTTTGGAATACTTCTGATCAGATCAGCAAGCTGCATTGCTTATCCCTCACGATCCTGTATAGTCCCTTCATCATAGCAGTTCTTGGAATGGCCCATCAATGGCTATCCCGCCGGAGCTCTGGCCAAGTCCCGTACACCGGGTCATTGCCCAAGCCCGCCTTCACTCTTGTAATATTCTTAAAAATAGAGCATGGAGCGTGCAAAAAAAAGGCCAGCTGTCCCTTTGTTCAACAAAAAAAGATCCGGCAGCTTTTCGCCGCCAGATCTCTTTAGTCCCTGATCTTTCTTTTGCAAAGGCTTATTTCACGTTCACGCTCATGATTTCGCTGGATGTAGTCCCGCTGGCATTTACCAGCTCTGCCCGGTATTCATAGACCCCGGCCGGCCGGCCCGTAATCTCAGTCACAGCAGTTTGAGCGTCCGGTGTCTTGTCCGTTAAGGTCTGTGTATCGACCAGCTCCCCATTCTCATATAAACGATACGTGGTACCATTGATGCCCCACCATTGGTTCATCGTGATCCGGTAAGTTCCGTCCCCCTCCCAATTGTCGTTCGACAGGACCGGTTTGGCAGGCAGCGCATTCTTCACGGTTACCGTATGCGAAACAGATACCGTCTTTCCGAATGAATTGCTCAACTCGGCAGTGTACGTATACGTGCCGTCTGCCTTGCCGGATACTTCTGTAAACGCAGTCTGTGCAGCAGGTGAATCGTCAGTCAAGGTTTGCGTATCGATCAGCTTCCCGTCCTCGAACAGCTTATAGGTTATGCCGTTATTCCCCCACGACATATTCATCGTAATCCGATAATCCCCGTCCAGAAGACCTGTATCATGGCCATTATTGCTCGATAACACCGGCCGTCCAGGCACATCATCAGCTTTCACGGGCGGTGGAGGCGTGGTTCCTCCATACTTAATGTGTGGAGCAGCCGGCTGCTCCATCCCCTCACCCAAATAGAAACCCGGATGCGGCGGCTGGTTATATCCGACATTCTGCCAGGCTACCCCCAGCCGGTAAATCGGATCGTGCATCAAGGTACGGATACGATAGTCCGTAAGATCAGTTGTGGTATAGATGCGCAGCTCCGTGCTGTCCGAGGAACGCCACATGATTTCCTCCCGCCAGTCACCGAACAGATCCGCCTGCAGACTTGGGTTAGCTTTTGTGGAATTATTCGAAGAAGCTCCAGCCGCCGTCAACAGGTTCATTGTCTTCTCATTCGCATAATCCCATTTGTCGACCCGGTTATCGTCCATCAACTCGCGCAGCAAATCACCGTCCCACCAAACGCCAAAATTGGTTGAACTGGGCAGAGTATTCGTAATCAGCTCACCCTTTATGCTGTACAGGCCTGTAACCGGAACTTGCTGGGCATTGGTAATGGTTGCAGCCCATACTTCTTCCCCCGCATAACGTGGATCAATGTCCGCCGACATGCCCCGGCCGGTATCCACTCCGGTAAATACACCCCACAGCACCTTTCCGGTAGCCGGATCCCGCACTTCAATCCCGTATTCGGCACCCTTATGCTCATGCACGTCAAACACTTCAAGACCTGGCCGCGCCGGGTCAAGATCTCCAAAATGAATCGCATCCCCGTGTCCAAGCTTGGTATTGTATAACGGAAGCCCGTCATCATCGATCGCCATGGCTCCAAAAGTGATCTCGTCCTTGCCGTCGCCATCCGCATCACCGACCGACAAGTTATGGTTCCCCTGGCCTGTATATTCCGCATTCCCTTCATCATTGGTGTCAAACCGCCATACCTGCTCAAGCTTGCCCTCACGGTAGTCATACGCAGCAAGCACCGTTCGGGTATAGTAGCCCCGGCTGAAGATTACGCTTGGATGCTCACCGTCCAGATAAGCTACTGCAGCCAGGAACCGGTCCACACGATTCCCGTATCCGTCTCCCCAGGCATTGACATCTCCGCGCGGAGGATCATACTCCACGGTATCGATTGCCCGGCCGGTCAAGCCGTCGAATACAGTTAAATATTCATTCCCAAGCAGCACATAACCGCTGCTGTTGCGGTAGTCGGCACTCGCATCGCCAATGACAGTGCCTTCGCCATCCACAGTCCCATCGGCGGTCTTGATGACAATCTCCGCCTTGCCGTCCCCGTCCAAATCATAGACGGTAAACGGAGAATAATGCGCTCCAGCCCGGATATTGGGTCCCAGGTTGATCCGCCACAGGCGTGTTCCGTCTAATTTGTAGGCATCCATATAGACAAGTCCCGTGTAACCGGCCTGCGAGTTATCCTTGCTGTTGGAGGGGGCCCATAACAGAATAATCTCATATTTCCCGTC
The DNA here is from genome assembly GCF_014644435.1 of Paenibacillus albidus. Lineage (GTDB taxonomy): Bacteria > Bacillota > Bacilli > Paenibacillales > Paenibacillaceae > Paenibacillus_AQ > Paenibacillus_AQ albidus. The sequence goes on from NZ_BMKR01000035.1 coordinate 5,309, forward strand.
GCCATCCAGATCCCCTACACTGGCATCACCGGCGCTGTAGGTGTAGGGCTGGCCGTCTTTGGTATAGGCGTCGGCCGGTTTCTGCAAGGGTACAGATAAATACTGCTGTCCCCACACGCCAAATTCATCCGATGCAGGCTGTTCCACACCGCCCATCACCGTGGTGATTTTATACTTGGAAGACCCGGTTCCTGCTGCATCCAGTATATTGGTGGTGGCTGTCAGCAGGGTTTTGTTGACCTTCGTCTTCCCGCGGTAAAGATTGAATCCAATAGAGTCAGGATCAAGCCCCAGCATCCGCCAGCTGACCACAATTCCGCCGTCCGTCTGGACGGCAACCGGAGCACGGTCCAGCTTCTCCATCTGCCGGTACAGTGTGGTCACGGCAGGGGTCTCCAGCATTTCGGAAAGCCCGGAGATTCCTCCGGCGTTCACCGAAGCCACTTTATAATAATAGGGGATGGTAGTCAGGACTGTCCGATCGGTGTAAGACGGCTCAGCGGATTTGCCAATAAGCGTATAATTACCGTCCGCCGATTTAGCACGGTAAATATTGAACATCCGGGCAGCGCGGTCTGCATTCCAGGAGAAGCTCACATCATTTTTGTTCGTGGATACAAGCTTCAGCCCGGAAGGAACCGCTGCTTTGGTAACAGAGGGGTCGACCATAGAGACCGCCAGCATAGTGGATGCAACAGACTCCAGCCCCGTACTGTCTACCGAGGTTACTGTATAGTTATATTCCATGCCGATATCCGCTGTAAGATCCGTGTATAGCGGGCTTGTGGTTTCGCCCAGCAGTTCGGTGCTTCCGCCCACCGCAGCCTGGCGGTACACGCGGTATTTGGCCGCGCCATCCGTAACATCCCAAGACAAGTTCGCGACAACCGGATCTGCCGTCAGATCCAGACCCGCAAGCTTAAGTCCGGCAGGAGCCAGCAGCAGCGGCGTAATCTCCAGCCCGTTCAGATGTGCGGTTGTACCGCTGAAGACCAGGTTCATCTGACCATCCTTCACCGCGATCTGGTTATAGAGTTTCTCGGCGATATTCGCCTTCCCTGAAGATACGGTTCCGTAATCCTTCCCTTCAATGGCCACATTTGTTTTGGTCGAGCCGATCCAGTCTCCCGTATAACTCTTCACCGAATAGTAGCCACTCGGCAGATCCACCTTGAATTCATAACTCCCGCCAAAATAAATTACAAAATCTCTGCGGAGCTCATCCGTTACACTTCCGCGGTCCCGGTCAGACATCCCCGCGCTTGAAGCAAGACCGTAGCCAAGCTCCGGCGTATAGAGAACATTCCGGTTAACCTCGGTGTAGCCCGCAGCAACCGGCGAACCTGCCGGCCCGAAGTCATAACGGTATTGGGCTGATTTGGTCGCAATTACAACCTCAGCCGAAGGCTCCGACTCGCCCCGGCCGTTCACTGCTGTCACGCGAACTGCATACGCCGACCCTTCCGTCATGCCGCTAAGCGTCATCAGCGGCACCCTGGATGTCCCGGCCAGGGCGTACGCGGATTCATCCTCAGACACAAGCTTGCGGTAGATTTTATAAATATCCGCACCGGCCACTTCATTCCATTTCACCACCGCACCGGCGTTGCTGATGCTTCCGGCCAGCAGCCCGGTAGGCTGCGGCGGAACGGCAGCCGGCGGTTCAATTTCCTTAACCATGGCGGAGAGCGGGTTATTTAACTGCTTGATTCCTCCCGCCAGCAGGCGGGCCATTTGAATGGCTCCATACTCCTGGAAATGGGTATTATCCGCCGAGCCATTCGGGAAAGCGCCATAAATACCGGCATCCAGATGCAGGAACACTGAACGAGTGGCTTCAAAACCGATCGAATCGTAATAAGCCACACTCATTGTGCTCAAGTCGACCACTTCCACATTCAGTTCGGCCGCCACTTCCTTCATGGCCTGCACATATTCCGGGAAGCTGACATTGAACTTGCTCTGTTCGGCATTATAGTCGCGGCGTCCCATCGGCGTGACCAGAATCGGAGTTGCTCCCCGCTGTCTGGCTCCGTCGACATAGGATTTCAGATAGATTTTATAATCGGCTGGAGAAGCATACCGTTCAGGCACACTGATCGTTGCATCGTTATGGCCGAACTGTACCAGAAAATAATCTCCCGGCCGAATCATCCGCAGAATCTCATCGAGACGCCCTTCCACAATGAACGATTTGGAGCTGCGTCCTCCGATGGACTTGTTGTTGATGGTCACTTTGCTCAGATCAAAAAATTTTGGGAGCATCTGTCCCCAGCCTGCCTGGGGCTGCCAATAAGGATCATAGGTCTGTACCGTTGAATCCCCGGCCAGGTAGACCGTCGGCAGACCCGCGGCTTGCCGTTCCGGGAGTCTGGTAATGACCAGCGCATTCAGATTGGGCTTCGTGCCCGAGAAGGCCAAATTCATCTGGCCGTCCACCAGAGCGATGTCAAAACTCATCTCCAAATATTCACCTGCGGCTTTGACGGTCTGCTGCACCTTTTGCATCGTCTCAACCTTGATCGCAATATTCGTATCCCCGGCACTGTCCCCGGCAATCAGCGAGACGGTATAGTCCCCGTTTGGCAGATCGACTTTGAACGAGGTCTCCAGCGGCACTACAAAATCCGCCCGGAGCGCATCGGCCGTCCCTCTGTCTGTCCCGGTTACTTGGGACGGGTCCGCGAAGCCGTATTTGCTTTCAGGCGAATAGGAGGTCCCGGCTTCGACCTTCAGATATCCCTCTGCCGTTGCCCCCGGGCCAAAATCAAAACCGTAGACGCCATTCTCCGGCAATGGCTTGACCCCAGGTCCCCCGGTCACTACGGCCGGTGCACTGAGTGCAGATTCAAGTCCGCTTCCGTTCACCGCCGATACATAATAGGTGTAGCTGATTCCTTCACCGATGCTTGTGTCTGTATAGCTTGCAACCGGCACAGCACCCAGCAGCTGAATCCCCTCACTACCGCCGGTTACGGTCCGGTGCACATGATAATAGACCACATCCGTCACGCTGCTCCACGCAAGGGATACCCCCGCAGGGGTAACCTCCGTCACCTTAAACCCCTCCGGCGCCTGAAGCGAGGCAGGAACTTCCTTCTCACCGGCGTCCCCATTTATTGCCGGGCCCGCAGCGTCAGCAGCCGCATAGGCCTGGCCACCTGCAAACCAAGCTGACGGCAACACTGAACCGCAAAGAACCATAACCGACAGCAGCACCATTACCAGCTGTTTCCTGAACCTGTTTATCCCTATCATCTTTCTTGATCCACCCGCTTTCAATAGGATTGGAACTCTCGGCATCCAAACTAGTAAACGCTTACAAAAAAATGTGAATAGGGTGTCCTTTTACCGCAGCGAAGCATCCTCCCTTCTTCTTATGGGTCATTCCCGTGTATTTTCTTCCAATATATACAATTTCAACTCGATACTACCATCAACCTTACAGCTTGAACATTTAAAAATCCGATATCTTAATACAAAAATCCGTCTTCTTTTTTGTGTTTAGGTCTTTAGACATAACAAAAACGGCATTTCTGCCGTTTTGTAGTAGAGCCACCGCTCCGATTTCTCCTAGCGAACCGCTGCGCTCAGCGAGCTTCGTGCGTACTCATAAAAGGCCAGCACATCTGCCCACGCCGGGAACCCTGCCTGAGCCATTTTATCGCTTCCGCCGCCTTTTCCTTGATAAGCACTTAAGTGGGCCTTGAAGAAAGCCCCGCAGGACAGGCCGGAAGCACCTGCATAGGCCATAACAATCTTATTCTCGGCAGATGTCGCGAGCAATACAGGAACAGCACTCTCTGCCGCCAGTCCCAGAGCCAGGTTCTGCAGATCCTTCAGGGACTTATCTGTAAAAAGATGTGTGATCGGAGCGTCCGCTGCTTCGCGTCCCGCTAACAGCTCCCGGATCACATAAGCCTCATTGTTCTCTTTAAGCGTTGCGAGCTCGGCCTGAAGCTGCTTCTGCTCCGCTTCCCCTTTTTCGATCCGGTCGATAATTTCCTCTTTCGCAGTGTTGAATTTGGCAGACAATACGCCCAGAATCCGCAGGCTGTCGTTGAACTCATCCAAGGCACGGATTCCACATTTGAAGTAGATCCGGGTGTTGCCCTTCTGCTTCTCTGCCTTGAGCAGCTTAATCATTCCAAGCTGACCCGTCGAGGAGACATGGGTTCCCCCGCAAGCGTTGTACTCCACGTCCTCGATTTCTACGATCCGGATATTCTCCGTCACCTTCGGCTGTTTCACCAGCGGCAGCAAGGCAGCTTCTTCACCAGTCACCACATAACTCCTGATGCTGTGATTCCGGTAAATATGGCGGTTCACTTCCATCTCAAGCCCGGCCAATAGAGCGGCGGACAACTCCGGAAGCTCCACATCGATGGTTGCATAGTCGGTCCCCAGGTGAAAGCTTGCCGTCGGGGCATCATACATCTCCAGGCATACCGCCGAGAGCAAATGCTGTCCGCTGTGCTGCTGCATATGGTCGAACCTGCGGTTCCAGTCCATCTGGCAGCTTACCCGGGTGTCTTGCGGCAGACGCTCTACCTTATGTACAATCTCATCACCTTCCATGCTCACATCCAGCACAGGAATCCCGTTCATCCATCCTTTATCACAAGGCTGTCCACCGCCGTGCGGATAAAAAGCCGTCTCCTTCAGCAGAACATAATATCCGTCTTCCCGCTCAATCGTTCTGCAGATTTCTGTACTCCACTCGCTTATATCTGGTGATTCATAATAAAGCCTGGTCGTCGTCATCGTTCATTCCCTCTCTTCCCGGCTGCTTAAGTCCTGCTAATACAGCCGTGCATATGATTCTCCCTTTAGTGTATATTTAATACTATAACATTCACAAGATTGAATAACGACGCAGTTGAGTTCTCAATTACGAAGGAGGTTAATTACCCGTGAAATATTACGTAGTAGACGCGTTTGCCGAAAAGCTGTTTGAAGGTAATCCTGCGGGTGTGTGCATTATGGAGCAATGGCTTTCGGATGAACTGATGCAGAAGATTGCCGCTGAAAACAATCTTTCAGAGACTGCTTTTGCGGTCAAAGAGGGAGAAAGCTATCGATTAAGATGGTTTACACCGGCAGCAGAAATTGACCTTTGCGGGCATGCTACGTTGGCAACCGCCTATGTTATTTGCAACTATTATGACAATAATGTTGAGCGGCTTACCTTCCAGACGTTGAGCGGAGAACTGGTTGTGCTCCAAAAAGGGGAACTCTATGAAATGGATTTTCCCAGCAGAATGCCGGAGCCCTTCACCTTAACCGGGCAAATGATAGAGGCGCTTGGCGTTACACCCGCAGAAACGTATTTGAGCCGTGATTTAATGTTTGTCCTGGACAAAGAAGAAGATGTTATTAACGCATCCCCTGACTTTTCCAAGCTGAAACAGCTGCCGGATGGCGTAGGGGTTTCCATTACGGCGAAAAGTGAAACGTACGACTTCGCTTCGCGAAGCTTTTTTCCAAAGCTGAATGTGGACGAAGACCCTGTATGCGGCTCTGCTCACTGCAACTTCATTCCTTTCTGGGCCAATCGTCTGGGAAAAAGTGAGCTGGTAGCCAGGGCAGAGGTCCGCACGGGGCGGGACATTGTACTGCAGATTAGCCGGGGACAGAGTGAAGATCAGCGGATCAGCCGTGCTCTATGCTGTTGCTGAGCTTCAGATTACGATGTAGTGGAGGATTCCTGTCCCTGATCGCCAGCTACACAAACACCCCTGATGCCAAGGCGTCACCCACTAAAATGAAAAGAATAGGATCCCCCTTGGTTTCTATGCCTAAAACCTGGAAAAATTGAAGATAACAAATCCATGGAGCACAAACCCAAAAAACTAATGGAAACGTTTGGGACCACGACACGTGAACTCTTGCGGCTTCAGTACTGGTTAGTGGCTAATTAATGCGAAGCTGTGGCGATGGAACGCACAGGGGTATTATGGAAACCCGTATGGGGTAAAATATGTCCTCCCGCAGCGGCCATTTCTGATGCATTTAGTGCAGCAGAATCTCTTTTTTATCGCTCAAAAACGCATTCTGATGTATTTCCTGCAGTGTAATTTTAGAAAAGCGACCTTATCTGCCTTATTTGCAAATCCTGATGTACTAAATGCATTCAAATCGAAAAAAAGCCGGATTACCTCACATTCTGATGTACTAAATACACTGGTATCGTGTTTAAAGCTGATCACCGGCCTTCCTGAAACGAGGCTGTCCCATAAGTGGATTTTCCTTACGAATAAGAGAGCCCTACTCTTCTAAAGCAAGAAAAAAATCAGCAGAGCAGTGATCCTCCAGTTATTGAAGGATCGCTGCTCTGCGTTTTTGGTCATTGGTGGCTTGCTTCAATAGATTGTGAGCAAGCGAAAGCCAACCGACCTCAAAAATCAATAAAATCTGGGACATCAGCGATTGGAACAACTGCCAATCCCAAGCAGCCATTTCATGGCTTATGGGACAGCCTCTTCACTTGACCGAAGGCCCCTCCGAGGTTAATGACCCTTCCCCTCGTAACGGAAATAGGCAAAATCGGCATAACTCCCCTGAAGCTGATTCATGTCATGCGCGGCAATTCCCACAAAATTCCCCGTGAAGCCGCCGGACAAGAAATGGATGTCAGGAGCCTCCAGCAGCGGATTCCAGCTGGATTGTTCCCCGGTACGGTAAAAAAATGCGGCCTTTGTCTCCTGTACTTCTACCGCCAAATGTACGGGAAGTCCGGCTTCAAGTACAACTGTATCCGGCAAGAGTGTGAACTGAGCCGCCGCACACCAGCACATCCGCAACACCTTGACTCCTTCTTCATGGCTAATATAAGCATAGACATAATTGTCTTCGTTCAGATAGAGCATCATGCCGGCCATTTGCAGATAACTCCGCGGCTCAGCCTCCAGCGCCGTTTCGGCCCGAAAATGCTGATCACGCTGCCGCACCGCCAGCAAATGATGCCGGAAAAGACTTTGCATCGACTCTCCGGCGGTCAGCCGAAGATAACCGGGCCTCGCCGCAAGGGAGCACCAGTTTTCGTCAGCCAGAATCCGCAAGGAATTCCATGTCTTTGCCAGCGCCGGACCGTCAAAATGCTCTTCAAACACGTAAGGTCCCTCCGTCTTCGCCGGGAGGCTCCCTTCAGGAGCAGGCACTTCGAGCAGCGGGCTGTGGCCTCCTGACGTAAGGCGCAGCCAGCCCTCCTTATCCCAATACACCTGCTGAATGGCAGTTTCCCGTCCGAGGATGGCGTACTCTCCATGAATCGGACGGGTACACAGGTGGGCCATATACCATTCACCGCCGGGAGTCTGAACCAGGCTGCCGTGGCCGGCGCATTGCAGCGGCAGTTCGGGGCGCTCCCGTGAAGTTAACATCGGATTCTGAGGATCTACCTCATAAGGGCCGGCTAATTCCCTTGAACGCGCCACGGTAACGGCATGCCCTGTCCCCGTTCCGCCTTCCGCTGTAAGCAGATAATAGTAACCGTTCCGTTTATAAATATGGGGAGCTTCCGTTTTCTTCAGCGGGGTGCAATCGAACACTTTCACAGGGTCACCGATCAGACGCTGCTGCTTGCTGTCGTATTCCTGCATCACAATGCCGCTGGATTTATTGCCTTCCGTAATCCGGTAATCCCAGAGCGCGTTGAGCAGCCATTTGCGTCCATCCTCATCATGGAACAAGGAAGGATCGAAGCCGCTGCTGTTCAGATAGACCGGCGCCGACCATGGACCTTCAATCGACGGTGCGGTAATGAGATAATTATGGGCGTCTTTGAACGGGCGTTTGGTGCTTTTGACATCGGTATATAACAGGTAGAACAGATCATCATGGTAACTGAGCTGTGGCGCCCAGATGCTGCAATTCTTTGGGTTGCCTCTAAGGTCCACCTGATCCGTCACAATATCTGTACAATGCTCCCAGACGGCCAGGTTCTCCGACTGATACACCCGCACGCCCGGCAGCCATTCAAAGGATGAAACGACAATATAATAAGTGTCTTGAACCCGCACAATGCAGGGGTCTGGGTTGAAGCCTTGCAGTATGGGATTGCTGATCATGGGTTTCATAAGATTATCAGGTTCTCCTTTTCCTCACATCTTCTTCATAGAAACGGGTCCCGGCAAAAACATTCTTAAGGGAAAAGGGCTCTTCCCCTGTCTCCAGACATTCGGCCCAAGCTACACGTCCCGGGCGGAGAGCCGCAGCATTCCGCACACCGTATTCGCCGTAACATACGGTAGCCTCATTGGCGGCATTGTTCCAGTTGTCCCACCCGGAAGGCTGGATATGCTCCCCCATCCGGCAGTTCACAAACGCTGTCTGCGCATACTCCCGCCAGGGGCGGCCCAGATAGACCGGAGCCGTTCCCGGTGCTGCCGTCAAGAAGCATTGATGAAAGACGTAGCCATAGCTCTGCCCAAGAGGTGTAGAGGCAGCGGTGATATAGCCGGAACCCTCACTGGCATGGGGCAGACTATGAATTTCACAGGCCTCGAAATAGGCGGTCGCTCCGCCAAAAATAAAATCCACCGTCCCCTCGATCCGGCAATACTGGTAGAGCTGGTAATAGTTCGTGTGCAATTCCCGTATAGGAATTCCGCCAAAGGTCAGCCGTTCTCTCGGGGCCGGCGGCAGCGGTCCGGTGAACAACGTGTCCTGGTGCCCTTTGAAGCGGCAATTCCGGAACACCGTGCGGTCGCAATGGGCATAGACGGCTACGCCCTGCCCCACTTCCGGTCCTTGACCGGCTGAGTTGGTAACCGTCAGATTCTCCACAAGCAGATCACTGCCGCCGAGAAACAGAGTCGGGGTAGCGAAGGTGCCGATCTCCTCCCCTGCTTCATCCTGCTCCTTGGCATAGCGGTTCATGGTGATCTCCACCTCACCGATTCCGATCACCGCAAGCTCCGAACGATAGATCCTGACGGCTTCTTCATAGACACCGGGCAAAATGTACAGAGTAGCCGGTGCAGACAAGTCTTGCTGCTCCAGCGCATGAACCGCAGCCTGAATCGTATGATAATCACAAAAGGATTCATGTCCTACCACTAATGTTCCCATAATGCTCCTTCCCTGCCGGTTACAAATGCTGGACCAGGAATTGCTCCCAGGCCGTGCGCATCTCCAGCGTTTCCATATGCCCGCCGCTGGCCGTTATCGGCTGCCAGTTCCCGGGTTGTCCGGCTTCCCGGTAGGCTTCGGCCAGGCCAGCAGCCAAAAGTCCAACTCCATCCAGAGGACACATCCGGTCATTTCGGCCCACAAGGCTCATCCGGGGCCGCGGCACAATCCGCTTCTGAATCTCCAGTGTCGTAAAGTACTTTAACAAACCGGGGACATAAGAATAAAAACCATGATGATCCAGTCCCCGCTTCGCAATCAATGTCTGTGCATCCACTTGACCGCAAATATCAACGGTCACCTGAATCCGCTCATCCAGCGCCGCCAGCCACCAGGCCATCAGTCCGCCCATGGACATCCCGATTGTCCCGATGCGTGAGGGATCGATATCCGGGCGGCTGCACATATAATCAACCAGCCGCTTGTTGTCGTAGAGCATCATGCCCCACATGACCTGCCCCTGCCAGAGCATTCCCTTGACACATTCACTTTCGGTTTGGCCTCCGCGTTCATTGAAGCACCACATGTCGATGCAGCAGACGGCATAACCCAGATCCGTAAGCGCTTTGGCAAAAGAAACAGGCTGCAGGTAAGCGCTGCTGCGGATCAGCTCGTTGCGGCCGTTCGCATAATTGCCTCCGTGAGAATGATTGAAAATGACCAAAGGAAAGGGGCCGGTGCCTGTCAGGGGTGTAGCCACATAAGCCGGCACCTTCTCAATTCCGTTCAATTCCAGCAGCAGCGACTCCAGACGGTATCCATCCTGTTCATCCTCCCTAAGCGTCGTGGCCGTTATCGGCAACTCTGGCGGCAAGTCGCCTAAGAGGCTCCATAGTTGATCCATCTCTTTCACCTTCTCCTTAGGACGTCTATTCAAACCCGAACCGAAGAAGGACTGACGGCAACCTGCTCCACCAGCTGTTCCACTTGGGCAGTACGCTTCGAATGACAGCCGGTGAACTCTACTTCTTCTCCGTTCTCCACGTAGAATGCCGGCCCCTCATGATTCTCAATGGTCACCTGGCGGAAGCTGATCTCCCGCACATTGCCCAGATAGAATCCGCGCCTTTTCATGTCTTCGATGCCTGCCATCATCGCCGGACGGCCGGGAACCGCGTTCTCTGCCATGGAAATAGCAATATTGGCAAAGGTGATTTCCGAGATGTACTGTTCCGCCAGCCCGTACAGGAATCCTGCAGCCGCATGGACATTTCGGGCGGTAATATCGGAGAAATGAATACGTCTGAACTGCGGTGTCTCTTCCGTAACCGGATAGGGATTTTTGTCCCAGACATATTTCTCCTTGCCGCGTGGTCCGCAGAAATAATAGAGATTAAGAATAAACGGACAGATCACATCCTCCATCACAATATTGCTGATGCGGATGTCCTCGACGATTCCGCCGCGCCCCCGCCGCGATTTCAGGCGGATGCCCCGGTCCGTCTGCTTGAAGACACAATTGCTGATCGTCACATTGCGGATGTCCCCGCTCATTTCACTGCCCAGCACAACTCCTCCATGACCATGGATCATCGTGCAGTTCACAATTGTAATATTCTCACAAGCTACCCTGTCCGCCGTATCCTCGGTGCCCGCTTTGATCGCAATGCAGTCATCCCCTACATCGATATTGCAGTTGCTGATTCTCACGTTCCGGCAGGACTCGGGGTTAATGCCATCCGTATTCGGGGAATCCGCCGGATTGAGAATAGACAAGTTGTCGATCGTCACATTGGTGCATAGTACCGGATTCACCGTCCAGCTTGGCGAGTTCACAAGGTTCAGATCCTTCAGTGTGACCCGGGTGCAATCGTAGAACCCGATTAATGTTGGTCTGGGATAGGGCAGCTCCTCCCGGCGGTTCTGGAACAAATCCCACCAGGATTGTCCGTTGCCGTCAAACTTGCCGCTGCCGGTAATGGAGACGTTGTGTAGCCCGCTGCCGAAAATACACGGCGAATACACCTGCCGCTTCACGCCCTCCCATCTCGCTTCGACCAGCGGATAATCCGCAAGATCCGGACTGAAGGAGAGTACGGCTCCGGGACTGAGATGCAGCTCGATGTTGCTGGCAAGCTGGATGGCGCCCGTCCGGTACGTTCCGGCAGGAACATATACGGTACCTCCTCCGGCTTCGGCGGCCGCTGCAATGGCCTGGGAAATAGCATTTGTCGCCAGCCCCCCACTGTCCCGCACCGCTCCGAAATCCGCAATATTATAACCTAACATCCAGCATCCTCCCCTGCTCCTGCTTGCCGGCCAGCTGAACCTCGCCGCAGGCTTGCAGAAAGGCCCCGACTCCTTTTAGATCATTGGTGATAATCGGCTCGCTGATATAATAGGCAAAAGTGCCGTCACGCTGGTCAGCCCCGCCAAGCCCGGCAACCTGGCAGTTTTTGTTCAGATTGATCCAGCCTTCTTTGGTTTCCAGCACGAACTCGGCCAGAATGCCCTGGAAAGCCTGCTCCAGCACCGGCTGCCAACTGGCATCCAGTACTCCCAGCCGCAAGCCCTTGGCCATCGCATAGGCGATCATCGAGGAGGCGGAGGCCTCCAGATAATTCCCTTTGCGCCCTGCTTCATTCAGCACCTGATACCAGACACCAGATTCCTTATCCTGGTACTTTTTCAGGGCGGACAAGGTATCATTCAGAATCCGCACCAGCTCGTTGTAATCCGCATGCTCTGCAGGCAGAAGCTCCAGCACATCTACCAGCGCCATTACAAACCAGCCCATGGACCGGCCCCAGAAGTTTGGCGACAAGCCCGTCTTTGGATCGCACCACGGCTGCACCCGCTTCTCATCCCAGGCATGGAAGAGCAGTCCTGTCCGGGCATCCTTTGTATGCTGTTCGCAGAGGATAAACTGCTTGGTCACATCCTCTATTCCCTGTCCGTCTTCAAAGGTGAGCACATGCTCCAGATAAAAAGGTGCCCCCATATATAATCCGTCCAGCCAAATCTGGTACGGATAAATTTCCTTATGCCAGAACGCGCCCTCCGAAGTCCGGGGGTGGGTCCTTAATTGCTCTCTTAGCAGTCCAGCAGCTTTGCGGTATTTCTCCTGCTTGGTGTCCTTGTATAAAGTAAATAACAGCTTCCCGTTATTGATATGGTCGATATTGTATTCGTCCTGGCGGTAGCCCTGAATGCTGCCGTCCTCCTGTACGAAATGATCCAGATGATCCTGGATAAACTGCAAATAGGTCCGGTCTCCGGTCTGCTTCCAGAGCAGCTCGAACCCTTTTAACACTACGCCATAATCATAAGACCATTTGCCTTGATAGGTTCTATCCTCATAAAGCCTTGGGGTGCGCGCCATAATGGAATTGGCCGTACGGATGGCCCATGCTGTATTCATTTCAGTTCCTCCCTTAACCTGTTATCGTTAAAAGTGATCCCACCCGCAAGGGTGGGACCGGTTTGCTGTTAATTACTGCTTCGCTTTTTTATAAGCTTCTTCATATTCGGCGATGATTTGGGTGCCCCCGGATTTTTTCCAGCTCTCTACCGCTTCCTTGAATCCGGCTTCATCAAGTTCACCCATAATGAATTTGAATGAGGCATCGGTAATGATTTTGGCCATTTCCGTACCCTTTTCGTTGGCAGTGGCTGAATCCAGCGGGACGGTAGGGTCCAGCACGGCAAAATCATTGTTTTCTTTGATTAATTGATTGGACATCTCTTTTTCAGGGTTCGCATCTTTCAGCGAGAAAGTCACTTCACTTGGTCTTGAGCTGGCAAAAGGCTGGACATCGGCCTGCCATTTCTCCAGATCGATAATCTTGAACGCCCCATCTGCATCGATTTCATAATGTGTGCCTTTGATACCGCCTGTCATCAGCATAAATACTTCTTCATCAATCAGATCATTTACGAATTGCAGCAATCTTTTTAATTCCTCTTCCGTTTTCACCTCGGATTTCGGGAAGGCGAGCAGACCGCCTACTCCACTGCCTTCGGACCAGACACGGTATTTGCCGTCACCGTTAGAGATTTTGTTCACAGGTACGAGCTCCATGCCTTCCTGCAGCCCTTGCGACAGATCATGCAGATTTTTGATATCGACCATACCGGTGTAAATCCCGGTCTTGCCCTGTGCGAATTGCTGCTGCTGGTCTGTTTTTGCCGTTACGGCGAAATCCTTGGCCAAATAACCGTTCTCATATAAATTTCGGGAATAATTCAGGGTTTGCAGATACTCCGGTGTATCGAATTCCGGTGTGAATTTTCCGCTTTCATCCACTTTCCAACCATTCGGTGTACCGAAATAGGAGCTCAATAATTTGAAGCTGCTGTACCTTAGATCCGATCTGTCTCCAAACCCGGTTGTATCTTGCTTGCCGTTGCCGTCCGGGTCCTTCTCCGTAAACGCTTTCGCTACTTCATACAGCTCATCCAAGGTGGTTGGAACGGCAAGACCCACTTTATCCAGCCAGTCCTTGCGGATAACCAATCCGGAGCGTGCCAGATTCTTCTGGAACGGAACCCCGTACAGGACACCTTCAATGGAAGCGGCGGTCCTTACCTCTGCCGGAATATTCTTCAGATTGTCATAGTCATCCAGATAAGCGCCCACATCCCAGAACAATCCCGATTTGAGCGAGCTGCGCACAGAGGAATTGGTCATCATGGTCAAGGTGACAATATCGGCCAGCTCGCCTGAGGCCAGCGCGGTGGTAATCCGCTCTTCCTTGGATGCATCCGGTACCCAGTTGAAAGTAATTTTGGATTTGGTATATTCCTCAATCTTGCTCTTAACGACATCCGTTGGCGGAGAGGCCGTATGCAGTATATTTAACCAGGTTAGCTCAAGCGGTTTCTCTGATTCTCCTGCCGGGGTGGCGCTGCCTGATGTTCCTGCATTGCCTGTAGCTTCATTGGCTTTATTCCCCCCGCATGCCGATAAAAGGGTACTCATTACGGTAATAAAAATGACCATGCAGATTAATTTTTTTTTCATTTTTCTGCTCCTTTTCTATTGGTTTAATGCTATAAAAGATGATCAAAAACCTTTGCATATTTTTCCCGGTAAGTGCGTAAGTACGTGAAATGTTTGGGCTTCCAGCCGCTGTTGTCTCCACATTTCCTGATTTATACCGCTGTCTGCGGTAGAAATCTGGAGACAAAGGCGGACGCTGACGCTCCTACAGCTCCAAACTTCCACTCCGTTACTACTCACCTTTTAAAATTCTGCGCATTTTTTTGATTCATCTAATATACCTCGTTGGACTGTTGGTCTGCCGGCTTGCCGGGCTAGTACACCCCGTCTTCGCCCATTTTCTTAGCCAGCTTGTTGGAGCCGATGACCAGAATCAGGCCCACGATACCTTTGAACAGCCCCACCGTGGTACTGAAGCTCAACTGGCCATTTTTGAGACCCGCCGTGTAGATGTAGGTATCAAAAATTTCGGCAACCTCACGGTTCAGTGAATTCAGCAGCAGATACATGTGCTCAAAGCCCAGATCCAGCGTGCTGCCAATCTTCAGAATAAGCAGCGTGATGATTACCGGGCGAATGGCCGGCAGGGTAACATGCCAGGTCTTTCGGAGCCGGCCCGCTCCGTCCATTTCCGACGCTTCATACAGCTGCGGGTCCACAACCGTGATTGCTGCAAGATAAATAATCGTCGACCAGCCAAGTTCCTTCCAGATGATCTGGCCTATGTAGACTGTGCGCAGCCACTCCGGGGAGGTCAGGAAGCTGATCTTTTTGAATCCCATACTGGCCATCAATTCATTGATTACACCGCCGTCCACCGTCATAAAGACATAAGTGATGGAGACGATAATGACCCAGGACATAAAATGCGGAATATAAATGATCGTCTGTACCAGGTTTTTGAAATGGCGTTGCTTCACTTCATTCAGCATAAGTGCCAGAATAATCGGCAATGGAAAAAAGAGCACGATATTCATGGCGAACAGGACCAGTGTATTGCGCAGCAGCATAAAAAAGGTCGGTTCCGTAAACAAACGGATAAAATGCTTGAACCCTACCCACTCACTGCCGGTAATTCCCTTATAAGGCTGATAATCCTGAAAGGCAATCACCAGGCCCCCCATTGGCAAATACTTGAAGATCAGGAAGTACAGCACGCCTGGGAAAATCATTAAGTACAGCAGCTTATACCTTTTCAAGTTTGCTAAAATGGTTGTTGGTTTTTTCTTCTCCATGGGGATTTGTCTAGCAGCAGCGACAGTTGAAACTTTCACATGGCAGCCTCCTTTAAACGTTCCTCGTTACATTTCCAAGCGTACGTGATTTACTGCATTCCGTACATAATCATTACATGATAGCGATTACATCCCCTTATAAACACTGGGTTTTCCCCTTAGACACCTTAGCTGATGATTACTGTCAAAGATAATGATTATGCTGCTCTTCAGTCCTCTTCCCGCTTCAAAAAAACACCTCAGGATTTGATTATATACGTAATTGTCCTCCCTTGATAAAGTCTATATGTAAACGATTACAAGGAGGATAACCCATGGCAAAACCTTTACGTAAGAAAAATTCCCTCAGCAGCCGACTTTTTACCATTGTAAACAATTCATTACTGTTTCTTATTGCGCTGGTCTGTCTGCTCCCCTTCGTCAACATTATAGCCAGCTCCTTTGCAACGACGCAGGAAGTGGTCGCGAAGCGCTTCATCTTATTTCCGACTACATTCTCTCTGGATGCCTACCGCTACATCCTCTCGACACCTACGATTTTTAAAGGTCTCGGGGTATCAGTTGGCGTTACGATCGTCGGCACACTGGTAAGTATGTTCTTTACTTCATTAATGGCCTACGGCTTGTCCCGCAGATATCTGCCGGGAAGAAATACCGTGAACTTTATCGTCGTGTTCTCCATGCTGTTCAGCGGCGGGATGATCCCTACCTTCCTGGTCGTCAAAAGCATGGGCCTGATCGACTCCTACTGGTCTTTAATTCTGCCGGTAACGATCAATGCCTTTAATATGATTATTATGCGGAACTTCTTTCAGGCGCTGCCGGACAGTCTCGAAGAGTCGGCCAAAATTGACGGCTCCAATGACTTCGGAATATTCTTCAAGATCATGGTGCCGCTTGCTTTGCCCTCTATCGCCACCATCTCGCTTTTTTATGCGGTAGCGTACTGGAATACCTACATGAACGCCATCCTTTATATCAACAGCTCTGCGATGTGGCCGATCCAGGTCCTGCTGCGCCAAATTGTAATCGTCTCAAGCGGCATGCAGGCGGACGGGGCTTCAGTCGACGTTGTCCCGCCGGCCCAGACCATCAAAATGGCGGTCATCGTGGTGGCCACGGTCCCGATGCTTGCAGCCTATCCTTTTGTGCAGAAACACTTTACTAAAGGCGCCTTGCTGGGTGCAGTAAAAGGATAACCCTACTCTCCCTGAACAAAAGAAGTCTTAGTTTCTGCGGCTGCCGCAGAGGCTAAGACTTCTTTTTATGCAGAGCTGCTTAAGTTAGGTCCCCTGCTTTATTTTACGGTAAGATCCCGGGGTCACATTCTCTTTCTTGCGGAACGAGCGGATAAAATTCTGTGAATTATGGTATTGCAGCCGCTCGGCGATATCCTTGATGGTCATATCCGATTCCACTAGCCATTTTTTGGCCATTTCCAGCCGGTAACCCATCAGGTATTCACTAAAAGTTGTTCCATGCTCCTTCTTGAAGATGCTGCTTAAATAATTCGGATTATAATGGAGGCGTTCGCCAATAAGCTCAAGGGACAAATCCTGGTCATATTCGGAGCGGACGATGGCCGCGATTTTCTCGGAGAGGCAGCGGAACTGATGATTCGTTTTTTCTTTCATGCTTTTGACCATTGGAAAAATGACCTGCTCGACCAGCAGCCGCTCAATCTCCTCCGGATTACGCGTGTCCAGTATCTGATGATACAAGGTATGGTTATCCTGGGTTAGCAGCACCTCTATGCCGAGCAGTTGCTCCAGCTGAATCAGATTGTTCACGAACCGGATCAGGGTCACTTCCACGTTCATGGAATTCTTATTTTTCTTCATCATTTCCGCCAGCAATTGATAGAAGGTCACCCCCACCTGCTCCTCATCGCCGAGCCGGATAGCATCAAAGAGCCTGGCCTCCAGCTCCGAAGGGTAATACAGCAGCACCGGACCCGATACCAGCATGGAGATTTCCTCATAGAAGATAATAGATTCTTTGCCCAGGTTAAGCCGGTGCCGGAGCGCCTGCTTGCCCATTTCACAGGCTTCTTTGCTCTCCAGCAAGCTCCCGTACGTAGTGCTGATGCCGATGCTGATCGAGAGCTCCAGATAATCCCGCACCGTCTTGACCAGCTCTGCCGCGTAGTCCATCACCCGTTTGCGGATCTCCTCTTTATCCATTCCCTTGAACACAACAATCGTAGCCTGCGTATTATCATTCAGAATCACCGGTATCATCCGCTGCTCGCGCTCGACGACTTCTTCGACAATTTTGTTAATCGCCAGCAGCAGAACGTCCTTGTCTGAGGGCTCGCGCTTGCCGTAGTTATCCAGCTGGATTAACAGGGTTACGAAACGCCGGTCCCCGCTTAGATCATACCCGAGACGCGGAAGCTTGCGTTCCAGCTCTTCCCGGGATACCCGGCTGCGGAACAGATTCAGGATCAGCTGCGTCTCCAGCTGCGGTATTTCCGCCTCCATCAGACTCTCCAGGCTTTCCTTCTCTGTCAGAATCGTATCAATGGAGGACATAATCCATTCAAATTCATTTTTCGAGGAAAAGTGGGTATTGCCGGGCAGACTGCCCTTTATCTTCTGAATCGGTTTGGTAAAATGAATAGAGATCCCATACGCCACTACCACAACCAGCAGTGTCAGCAGCAGGACCATTACAATGAGTCCAAAGCGGGTGGTCTGCAGCGAATCGGAAATTTCCGCCTGCTCCAGAACTGTGAAATAGATCCAGTTGTTATAGGTCGATTTGGCAAAAATGAGCTGCACCTCATGCTGATCTGAGGTTTCTACCGTCATCATGCCATCCTGCTGCTTGCCGGCAGCCTCGGCGATCTGTGTCAGCTGGCTACCTCGAAACAGCTTCCCGCCGGAGGCATTTTCATATAACAATTCGCCTTGCCTGTTCGTGATCAACACAGAGGTTTCTTCTTTGGTTTGAATGGCACGGTTTAAGCTCTCCAGGGAAATATCCGATAAAGCGATGGCCAATTTCTTATTGGAGAACACCGGAAGGGTATTAACCAGCCGGATACCCTTGGCGGTTTTGGTCCAGAAAAGTCCCTGCTTCCGGTTCCCGATATAAGAGTCATACAGATCCTTAAGCTCTTCCTCTGTCAGATGCGTTAGTTTCCCGTCAACGATTCTCCACTTCTGATCCAGACTGATAAGGGTGTATTCCGTTCCCTCAGGACCCATGGAAGCAATATAGTTAAGCTGTGTATTGACATTCCTATAGGCCTGAAAATCTTTCTCCGTGATTGGATTCTTTACTACTTCACTAAAAGAGCTGGTGGTGCTGTATGTGTTGAAAGCGTATTCAATAGTTTGTATTTTCTGTTCCAGATTATTTTTGATCTGGGTAATGTAGCTTTGTTTGCTGTTGGCGACCCGCTCAATGACCGAGCTTTCGGTGCTGAGATAAATATACCCCCCGAAACTTGCTACCAGCCCGACCCCCAGGATTAACACAGGAATGAAAATTTTATAGAACATACTCCCCTTTTTCATTGCGATGCCCCTTTGTTTCATATCATTTCCACCAATTATAACGTTTTCTTCCGAACCTTGCCAATTAAAATAATGTATAACAAACGGATATGAAGCTTGAAGCCGGCCAACATAGAAAACACCGCTTCATCAGGTCAAGTGAGCATGTCGAGCTTCTACTGAACCACAGAAGAGGAGTCTTCCTTATGATATAGCATTAACCGGACCCAGATCAACCTTCGAATCTGGAGTGAAGTCTGCCTTGCTCGGAGCTTGACGTATCGGCTGGCTGGGATAGGGAATTACATCCACTGTATATGAAGTATAGGCTGTAAATGGATCATTATAGGGAAAAACACCCATTAATTTCACAAAAAGATTCTATTTTAGTATTTTTAACAATATTAACGGGTGGGATTCCCTCTAATATTGCTCAATGGCGACAATCTGCGGAGTTAACGGGTGGATTTCCCTATAGCCATGCTAGGACTACCCTGCAGTCAACAGGCCAAGCTGCCCGGGTATCCCCTCCCTAAGTCCGCGCAGCACAAAGACCGGCTTGAACTGCACAGCCGGTCTTCCGCTGCTGTATCAGCTCAGAAGTTAAGCATTGTATAATCATCATAGTAATCTTCGACATTGTGCAGCTCCTCAATTTCGAGGACCTTTATTTCATAGGGCAGGCTGGACAAGCCGGCACTGCCGGTTATATCAACCGGCAGGCCCGATACCGGATCTGCCAGCTTAAAAGTATAGGTCCCCTGCACCGTAGCCGTTACTTTGCCGAGCTGCTCCCCTTCGTTCCAGACCGAAAGTCCATAATTCATCTCGGCCTGGACCCTAAAGGTACTAGGGGCGTCTTCTTGAAAGGACAGGTATTCCGGCGGGTCACTGTCGAAGACCTCCAGAAAGTCCCACACTGCCGGACTTCCTTTTTGCGCGCACACGGCGGTGAAGCTGCGCAGGAACTTGTCCCGGTGCTCCAGGCTCTCAATCTGTTTCGCAGTGGCTTCCCAGATCCATTCCAGCAGCTGCTCGTCCTGCATCAGCCGGTTTTCCCATGCTTGCATACGGTCAATCACCTCCTGAACGTTTCAACTATACTTAAGACAGCCGGATACCACCCAAGCTGGCACCTTCGGCGAACAATCGTTTAATCTTCTTCTCCACCGCAGCATCCGGAATTAACGGCGGAGCCTGGTGCGGCTTCACTCTGGCATCAATAATGATATTATCGCAGGCCCAATGCTTGTTCTCATAGCCGCTGTTCACACCATAAATATCATGGGAGGGATTGCTGCGTGTAAAAGTAGCCCACAGAAAATTCTCCAATGTCCCGCTCATGAATTCGCTGTCGTCGCAGAGAATAATAAGGGGGCAGGACGGCAGCGGCCCTTGTTCCCGGATGGCCTCGCTCAAAGTGTCCATCTCCTGCTGCACTTCTGCGTAGCTGGTGAAGGCTTGCCCCTGAAGCACCACAATTCCCGGCAGCACCAGCCCTGTTCCTGTGATGCCCGGCAGTCCCTGCAGCGCCTCGGGAACCCCGGTGCACAGCTCCCGCCTCTTGTCCCCCACTGCCGCAAAGATGACCTTGCTCCCGGTGTTCAGTCCGGTTCCTGAGTAATCCAGCGTATCTATCGTGGTATGGGTCTGGAAATGGATATCGCGGCGCGGGTCAAGGCGTTCCAGAATATAGGTCAGGAAATCTTCAATATGATGAGTGCTGACCGCCCGGTCTTCTTCGGCGGTGATGAACAGATATTTGGCCAGACTAAGCTGTCCGGTTCCCAGGATCCGGTTCGCCATGGTGAGGATCTCTGCCGGCTGCTTCACCTGCTGGTAGGGCGTATAGCGCTCGCTGCCGATGGCGAACAGCAGTGGATGGACACCTGCGGCATCAACAGCATGCACTTCTTTAACACCCGGAATCTCCTGTTTGATAGCTCCACCGGTCAGCTCATGAATCAGCGCCCCAAAGGCGGTATCCTCCTGCGGAGGCCGTCCTACGACGGTGAACGGGAAGATAGCATTCTGCCGGGCATACACCTTATGTACTCGCATCACCGGGAACGGATGGGTTAGGCTGTAGTAGCCCAGATGATCACCAAAAGGCCCCTCCGGCTTAGTCTCACCGGGATAGATTTCACCCGTAATGACGAAATCGGCATCATTGCTGATGCAGAAGCCGTCGATATAACTGTAGCGGAAATGCCGCCCGGACAGCAGGCCGGCAAACGTAAGCTCGCTCATGCCTTCCGGCAGGGGCATCACGGCCGACAGCGTATGTGCCGGAGGACCGCCGATGAAGCAGCTTACTTTGAGGGGTTGTCCAAGTTTGTTCGCCCGGTCCTGGTGAATGCCTATGCCGCGGTGAATCTGATAATGAATGCCAACCTCTTTGTTCAGCTCATAATCATTGCCGCTCAACTGGACACGGTACATGCCGAGATTGGAATTCATGATGCCCGGCTTCCCCGGATCCTCCGAATAGACCTGGGGCAAGGTCACAAACGCCCCTCCATCCCCCGGCCAATGCTTAATCAGCGGCAGGTCGGAAATCTGGATCTCCTGAAAAGCCACGGGCTGCCCGCCTGCTTTCTTGAGTGGAAGCGCTTTTCGCGCCGCCAGCCCCGTACCCACATATTGAAAAGGATGCTTCAGGGCCTGCATGGGATCATTGCGAAGGGCAATGACATTCTGCGTCGATTCCCAGGTCTCCCGGAAAATAAACTTGCTGCGTTCCACGGTTCCGAATAAGTTCGATACGGCCCGGAACTTGGAACCTTTTACGTTCTCAAATAACAGCGCGGGACCACCGGCTTCGAACACCTTCAAATGGATCGCCGCCATTTCCAGCTCGGGGTCCACCTCCTCGCGTATACGGACCAAATGTCCATGCTTTTCCAGATCGATGATGCATTCTTCCATATTACTGTATCTCATTGTAGGCTCCATTCTCCTCTGTGCATTCATATTGGATGATCTCATTGATCATGGCTTGAAATTGGTAGAACGGTTTTGGGGGCAACCCCTGTTGCCTTGAGGAGGGACCTGCCTTGGCCTTGCTTATAGGGAAATCCGCCCGCTAAATCCGCAGCATGACCCCCTTCAGTTCCTTTAAAGGGAATTCCACCCGTTAATTTCGTCAAACGCCCCCAATTCGCCGGTTTCCATGCCATTAGCGGGTGGATTTCCGCTTACTCTGCCGTCCTAAGCCCATTCCCCACAATTAGCGGGCATTATTCCCTATCCTTCGTGCAGTATCCGGCTCCCCGTACCGATTCCAAAGCCAAAGACCCTTGCCTTCCTTCGCTCTAGGCCCGAGCGGCACCAAAGCTTGTACCGAAGCATATAATCTCAGTTTACGACAAATCAGCAAAAAACACATCTCAGCGTGAGATGTGCTCCTGCCAATACTGGAAATCTTCGTCCAGATTGAACTTGATCGCTTCGTAATTCTCCCAAGTATCCGGGACATGATAAGGGCTCTCCACCTCATCTTCCAAATTCAGATAGAACAGATAATCGCTTAAATAGTTATCATAGCGGCTTGCCGTATACACATTGCCGGCTTCATTCAGCATATGGGATGCGAGCACACCCCCTGCCCGTTCATAGAGCTGCGGCCCGGTCATCTCCCGCCGTCTGAACGCCTTGATCCCTCCCGCATACTGCTGTGCAAAGTCCGCACTGTATAGTTCCCTGTCAATTATCCAGCCAAGGAAAAATCCCCCGTGTGCATACCCCGGCCTTACCTTCAGCTCCTGCGGGTAATCGTCGCTGTCTCATTCTTCATGATACTTTGCCTTGTCATACACAGTCATCTGCCTGACTCCTTTAGTTGGATTGTGTATTCACGCTAATTCAAATAACAGCTAACAGGAACCTCTCCCCTTTTTCCTGCGCCGCCACAGCTGGTAGCCCTTGCGCACTAGTTCCAGCACCGTGCCCGGAACCGGAAACATCCAGCGTGAGGCGATAGGCTGATAGAGACGATAGTACGCTTTTTTAAAATCATCCCACATGCTGCAGTCTTCCTGCTTCAAGAAATCCGAAACATCTACAATCAGGCCGCGGCCCTCCCTGACCATTACATTTTTGCCGTGGACATCATGGGGATGGAGCTGCCGGGTGCGGGCATAACTCAGCGCGTTGTCAATATCGAGGATGGCCTGCTCCGGGATGGGGGCACCCCTCCTGATCGAATCGTAGAATGTGACTCCCAGCAGCCGCTGCAGCACCAAAAAATTGGCTCCCTCATAATAACAAACGGAGTAGGCAGGATGAAAACCCAGCCGCCGGTAGACCTCAGCCTCTTCCGCCAATCCCGGCCTGCCCGGTGCATATACCTTCACCGCTTCTCCGGGATAATCCGGGTGATAGAAGACGGCCGCATAATTGCCTGCGCCAAGCAGCATCCACGGGCTGGGGAAGTGCCGCACCTGCACCGGTTCATTCGGGTTGACACTCTCAATGGACAATTTCCCCAGCAACTGTCCCGTCACCAGCTCTACCAACTTCTCTATGGTTTCTTCTCTCAGCGGCTGTATACTAATCTACTCCATTCGTGAATTTCCGTATAATCTCAGTTTACGATAAATCAGCAAAAAACACATCTCAGCAGATGCATCAAGTTTTAAGCAGGAAATGGTGAATGTCTTCCTCTATACCTCCCCTAACGCAAACAGAGTCCCAAAAGCCAATCCACGGCTTTTGGGACTCCCCTCTATCTGCACTGCCTTAACTATGCTTCGCTGGCTTTGCGGCAGGACGACAAACAAATTCTGCTTCATTATAGGCATAATATTGATCCAGGATGGCTGCGCGGTCGTCCAGGAACAGCTGGTCGGCCACAGCCGTAACCAGCTTCGGTACGGCATTCCGGGTGCCTGAAATGGCCGATGCCGACAGGCCGCAGCTCGCCAGGGCCGAATAATTAAAAACAAACAGCCCGTGCAGAAGCGGTTCACCTTCCTCATTCCGGCTTAACAACTCGAAGCCGGGGCTGAGGTAAGGATGGGCATCCAGCAGCGCATTGGCCGTTCCCGCCGGAGCTGTATAGCGGTCGCTCCAGCGGGCAATATGCCCCTCGACCAGCCTCAGCTCAGGCCGCAGGCCCGGCTCGCTGACCAGGCCGGTGCTGATCACCAGGAAGTCGAAGGTGAATCGCCCCTTTGGTGTGGTCACCACCGCCTGTTCTCCCCGGGCCTCCACCTCCAGCCACGGAGCACCCAGATGCAGCCGGAAGCCGGGCCATGCGGCCGCACGCTCAAAAGTGTCGGTCGTAGGCGGCTGATTGCACTTGAAGAAATGGGCAATCACCGCATATTTATCGGCATCCGCAAGGGTGTGAAACCGCTCAATCATGCCCGACACCTCCATCTGGCGGATCGGATTCACGCTGGGCAGCTCCGTGCGGCGGACAAAGACATGAGCCTCGGCCACACCGGCCGTCAGCGCATAGTTGGCATTATCAAAGGCCGAAGCACCTCCGCCCAGAACCGCAATCCGTCTGCCCCTCTGTGCGCCGAAATCAATCGCTTCGGAGGTATGGGCATACAGCTGACCGGGCAGGTTCCCGGCAATCATCTTCGGCACATGCCATTCACCGCCGCCTTGAATTCCCGTGGCCAGCACCACCTTGCGTGCCAGCAAGACACCGGATGGAGCACTGAGACCCTCAACATGCAGGCGGTGCAGCCCTTTTTCCACAGGCTCAATCAGTTTCAGCTTCACCCTGTTCAGAACCGGCAAGCCGAGAATTTCCCGGTACCAACGCAAATAATCCATCCATTCGCCGCGGGGGATTTTGCCCAGCTCCTCCCAGCCCTTGGCCCCCTTCTGTGCTTCCCACCAGGCGCGGAACGTCAGAGAGGGAATGCCAAGATCAATGGAGCTCAGATGTTTGGGTGTACGCAGGGTAACCATCCGGGCATAGGTGTCCCAAGGCCCCTCGAACCCTGCCGGATTCTCATCAATGATCAGAATATTCGAGACTCTCTCGCGGAGCAGCCCAAATGCAACACCAAGTCCGCTTTGTCCGCCCCCAACGATCACCACATCGTAGACATGACCTTCTATTCGCTCAAGCGGCCGCACCCAATCCGCACCTCCAAAGGCCAGATAGGATAGCTCCGTTTGTACCCGTTCATTTAATGCTTCCAGGCTCATGGGTCCTCAACCCTTCCGATTGGCTTCTTCCTTCATTATATCTCGCCAACCCGATTATGTTGAAGACTCATGGCAGGTTTATTGTCATATTAACTAAATTATCGCGCCAATATTGTTCACGGATCACGAAATTCCCGGATATGCTCTCATATGATGTGAGAGTTCCGTAAAAATGACACCAATCGCATAAGCCCCTGCATCGGGATATCCAAGGCTGCGTTCACCCACTGCCCCGGCGCGTCCCATGCGGGCTACGATATCTTCCGTCTTTTTGGCCCCTTCCACGGCAGCTTCCGCTCCTTTGGCAAAAGCCGTCTTGAAATCATCTCCCGCCTGCGCACTGGCAGCCCAAGAATCCGCACAAGGCACCAAGGCGTCAATCAGTGTCTTGTCTCCAACAACGGCTCCGCGTCCAAAAGACCGTTCTCCGGTCGATTGAATGCCTTGAACCGCAGCCAGCATCATGCCGGCAAAATCAGAGAGGCCCAGTTCCTTTTTGGCGCCCACAGCTTTAGCGGCGGCACGGAATGCAGAACCCCAGATTGGACCCGAAGCTCCCCCGCAATATTCCATAATAACCAGAGAGCAGGCATCAAGAAAACTGCCTATATCTGACTTGCCTTCCGCCAGAATATGCGGCCATTCCCGTTTTAACTGGCGGAAGCCTTTGGCGATGCTCATCCCGAAATCACCATCACCGGCATGCGAATCAAGTTCACAGAATGGCACTTCGTTCGCAATAATGATCTCGCTCATCTTATCGATTAAATAAACCATATTATCCAAGGTGAAGGTATTATTCTGGATGGTAGCATAGCTCTCGGGTGTTTCAGCTGTGAACGATACCGTACTTTCCTGACTGCTCTCCTCGATCACTTCGACGAATTCCCCGCTTTCAGCAGGACCGGATACTTTAAAAGCAGGCGTATCGCTTTCCCGGGACAGCAGCTCTTTCAGTTCCGTATCCAGCTTCATGATCGTGATTGAAGCTCCCACCATGTCAATGCTCGTCATGTAGTTTCCGACGAAGGTTCTGTTCACCTTGATCTGGGGTTTATGGGCGAGCTCCCGGGCCACGGAGTTGTTCAGCAAATACAGCTCCTGAAGCGGGGTTGCCCCAAAACCATTAATCAGCAGCGCAATTTCGGCAGGCTCTCCGCCTTGGATGGACAAGTCCTGCAGCAGTGCCTCCACCATCCGCGCGGCCAGCGTATCGGCTGATTCCAGTTTGTCGCGCCGGATACCCGGCTCTCCATGAATGCCAACACCATATTCCATCTCGTCCTCCGCAAGCTCAAAGGTTGGAGTCCCTTTGGCCGGAACGGTGCAGGAAGTGAAGGCAAAACCGATGCTGCGCACGTTGCCAGCCGCCTTTTCAGCGGCAGCTTTGACCTCGGCCAGGCTGCGGCCTTCTTCTGCCGCGGCGCCGGCAATCTTGTGCACAAGTACAGTTCCGGCAACTCCCCGCCGGCCTACGGTATACAAACTGTCCTTTACGGAGATGTCGTCATCGACCCGCACATAGTCCACTTCGATGCCGTCTTCTCCCGCCAGGAACGCGGCATTTTTGAAGTTCATCATATCTCCGCTGTAATTTTTGATGATCATCAGGGTCCCTTTGCTGCTGGCCGTCGCTTTAATAGCCTGATAGACCTGAATCTGTGATGGCGAAGCAAAAATATCTCCGCATACCGCCGCATCCAGCATGCCTTTGCCGACATATCCCGCATGAGCCGGCTCATGGCCGCTGCCGCCGCCGCTGATCAGGCTGACCTTATTCTTGTTGATCTCTTTCTTCTTGATTACTTTATATTTCCTCACAAACTCAAGCTCCGGATGCGCCAAAGCGATACCGTTGCACATTTCGAGCACGATGTTCTCCGTCTTGTTGATAATTTTCTTCATTATTTGGCCTCCCGGCGCGCTTTGTAGCTACTGCCAAGCCGGTCTGCTGCAGCGATCGCAGCCGCCACTTCAGTTCCAGTGACCGGAAAAGGCATTGCATGAATGGATTCTTCCGGAATGCAGGCTTTTTCTGCGACCTCCAGCAGTTCTTTTTCGGTAATATGCTCTACGCCAATATCGGCCAGACAAACAGGCAGACCCACTTCGAGACAGAAATCGAGTACTTGATGTAGCTCTTCCGTAGGTGCATTCTCAAGGACCAATTGGGCAATGGTGCCAAAAGCGACTTTCTCCCCATGATAATAATGGTGGGTGCCTTCCAGAATCGTCAGACCGTCATGGATGGCATGCGCCCCTCCCAGCCCCGCACTTTCAAAACCAAGACCGGACAACAGGATATTTGTCTCCACAATATTCTCCAGCGCCTGGGTCACCTTGTTGCAATCGCATGCCGTTTTGGCTTTGGCACCGTCCTTAAGCAGCATTTCATAACACAGGCCAGCCAGCGCCAGCGCAGCGTTAGTGCCCACTGCGGGTGGACATACTCCCTCTCTCGAACCCATAGGCAAGCTGGCATTAACTCTGGAATAAGACTTGGCAGTGGCTCTTGCTTCAAAATAGGTCGATAAAGCGTCTCCCATTCCCGAGACCAGGAAACGTGTAGGGGCATTCGCGATCACCGTTGTATCGACCAGAACCACACTTGGACTTTGCTTGAAATAAGCATAATCATCAAAGGCTCCATCCGGTGTGTAGAGCACTGCCGAATGACTTGTTGGCGCATCTGTGGCTGCAATGGTTGGACAGATAATCAGCGCTTCGCCCTTAGCTACGCATTTGGCTGCATCAATCGCTTTGCCTCCGCCCAAACCCACGGTGCAGGTGCAGCCTTTTTCGCTGGCGATTTGCTGTAACCGGGCGACTTCCTCGCGTGAGCATTCCCCTCTAAAACCGCTTTCAACAAAAGTAATCCCGAACTTCTCCGACGTGGCAGCAAGCTTGTCCTGAACCCGTTTCACATCATCCGCATGGGCAATCAGCAACGCCGATGTTCCAAAAGACTTCACGAAATAACCCAAATTCAATAATTCGTCTTCGCCCTGTACGTATTTCGTTGGACTAATAAACGCTTTTCTCATATGAATATAGCCTCCCGTTTCTTATAACTTAACCAAAATTTTGATCCTTTATTAGAGTATACAGAAGGAATTTGCCTATGACAGTGGAATATCATTACTAATAATTATAATTATGAATCGTAATTTTTTGCACTTTGGAGGCGAGAATACCATTGATCCATGACTATTTACACTTAAATAAAATCCTCGACCTGAACAAGTGGAAACGCCTGCAGGACTCGCTCGCTACGGTAACCAAGCTGGCTATACTGACGGTAGATTATAAAGGGAACCCCGTTACCGGTCACAGCAGCTGCCAGTCCTTCTGCAGCAATGTCCGCAAAGATCCCGAGCTGCTGCCCCTCTGTCAAAAATGTGATGCCCGCGGGGGCCTCGAGGCCGTTCGCCTGAACGCGCAATACGTCTATTTATGCCATTTCAATATTGTGGATATTGCCATTCCCATCACCATCGAAGATCAGTATATCGGTGCGGTTATGGCCGGGCAGGTCAAGCTGGCTGACCCCGTCAGCGGCCGCGATCTGGAGCAGATTGTCACCGTCAAGAACAGCTCCCTGCATCTCAGGAAGCAGAAACATCTGCAGCAGTCCTATGATGACATCCCTACCATGACCTATGAAGAGATCATCAAGATCGCCAGCATGCTCTCCCTCCTCTGCAACTATATTGTAGAAGAAGCTATCCACAAAAATGTACTGACAGAGATGTTCGAAAAAGCGGCCGGAAAGGAGGAGGCGCTGCACATTTCAACCCTTTTGCCCGGCTTCACCATTAAAAATATCGAAACGATCAAAAAGGAAATGACCACAGCCATTGCGGATGCGTACCTTAAAAACACTGCCGCCGATGTAAGGATATGCGCGAATCCTGTGCTGCAGCCTGCTTTTGACTATATCTTCTCCAACAAGAGCAAATCTGTTGCATTAACACATATGGCAGAGCTGTGCCATCTCAGTCCCAGTTATTTCAGCAGATTGTTCGCCAAGGAGACGGGCGAGAACTTCACCGGGTATTTGGCCAGGCTGAAGATGAAATGGGCCAAGCAGCTGCTGGAAATTACAGATCTGCCGGTGGCCCAGGTCAGTGAGGAGCTGGGCTTCAATGAACCGGGTTACTTCATCAAGACCTTCCGCAAGTTTGAGCATACGACCCCGGCCCTCTACCGCAAGCAGCTCAAGCAGCGTTGACAGCAAACAATTGAAGCTTCAACCGGATCATGCTAGTATTATTCTGGCAATACAGACCGATCACGAGAGGGGCACATTTCTATGTATGAAAAGAAAGTCACCTGGCTTGAGCTCTTCTACGACCTGTTGTTCGTAGCCGCTGTCTCCAAAGCCACCCATGTGTTATTGCACGTGGAGCATAACAGTATTTCACTGGAGCATCTGGCTAAGTTCATCCTCATTTTTGTGCCGATCTGGTGGGCCTGGGTGGGCCAAAGTGTCTTTATCAACCGTTTTGGCCGGGACAGCAAAAGCCACCGGATCTTTATGATCCTGCAGCTGTTTTTTGTACTGATAATGACCGCAAGCCTGAACGTCGATTTTGACGCCAATTACTTGCCCTTCCTGATCGGATACATCGGCCTGAGGGGCTTGACCGCAGTCCAATATCTCCTGTCAGTTCGGACAGAGACCGCGCACAAGCGCAACACGGCCCGTTTTTTCGGCACCTATTTTTGGCTGGGCCTTTTCATTTCCTGTCTTTCGCTTTTCTTTGACTCCTATATCCGTTATATCTTCCTGTATGCCGGGATTTTTGCAGACATCCTTGTTCCGCTGATCGGCCGCAGAATCCTGGTCAAAACGCCCATTCATACTGCACATCTGCTGGAGCGTTTTGCCCTGTTCACCCTGATCCTGCTTGGCGAGTCTGTGATCAGCATGCTTGCTGTCCTGCAAAGCCATACCTTTACAGCTTCCTCCATCCTGTTCGCCGTGCTGGCCTTTGCGCTCGTAATCGCGATCTGGTGGCAATACTTCGAGAATGTGGAGAAACATATCGACAAGTCCAAACAGACAGCCGGCCAGACGATTATTTACGGCCATTTGTTTATCTACTTTTCACTCAGTATGATAGCCGCTTCCATCCAGCTGCTGTTCGTCAACGAACTTCATTATTTCTTTATGCTCTGCTTTGCTTTCGGCTCCGTGCTGATCTATTACCTGTCAGTGATGTTTATGCTCTACCAGTACAAATTCAATCACCTGCGGCCCAGCTTCAAGGTCTTTACGCTTCTCACCGGAACCCTCTGTGCATTGTTTGTGCTGAATTTGTTCATCACCGCTTCACCGCATCTGATCATGGGCGAGCTGATGGTGTTCTTTCTCTTATTTGCCAAAGCTACGTCATGAGCACGAACGATCCCGGCAACCACTCGTCACCGGGACCGCTGTGCAAGGAAGCGGACTCAGATGCTCTTTATTTGAGGCAACGAAGGGCATTGTGCTTTTTTGCGGACTCAGGTGCTCTTATTGTATGTTCTCTAGCCCAAAACGAGGGTGAATGGATCATTACTTAAAAAACAAGGGGTGTCCCAAGCCATTTCATGGCTTTTGGGACACCCCTTCGTTTATATATCACCAGTTACTCTTTCACGGCACCTACCACAATTCCGGTTACGAAAAAGCGCTGCAGGAACGGATACACCAGCAAAATAGGCAAGGCACTGATAAAAATCTGCGACGCCCGCAGCGTACGCTGCGTGCCGTTGACCAAGGCGTTCGAATCAATCTTGGACATATCCGCTTGAACGATAATCGTCTGCATAAAGGTCGCCAGCGGCAGCTTCTCCGAATCGCGGATGTAGATGATCCCGTCGAAGTAGGCATTCCAGTGTCCGACCATCACTAACAATGAAATGGTGGCAATCACCGGCAGCGAGACCGGCAAATAAATACTAACGAAAGTACGGAACTGGCCCGCCCCGTCAATGAAAGATGCTTCCTCCAGATCTTTGGGCACCGTGCGGAAGAAATTCAGCATCAGAATGATATTGAAGACCGCCACCAGACCCGGAAGGATCAGTGCCATCAGCGAGTTCATCAGCCCCAGCTTCAGAATCAGGATATAGCCGGGGATCAGCCCCCCACTGAACAGCATCGTAATCACAAAATACCACAAATAGATATTGCGGGCCCGAAAGACCCGGCTTTCTTTGGAGAGCGCATACGCGGCAATCGTGTTGACGATCAGGGCAAGCGCCGTTCCGAGTACGGTCCGTTCCACCGACACCCATAAAGAGGCCAGGAAATTGGCGTTATTAAAAGTCTTGGCATAGGCCTCAAGGGTGAATCCGATCGGCCAGAAGCTCACGAGTCCCGCATTCGCCGGAGCCGATGAACTGAGGGACACCATCAGCAAGTGAACGAGCGGCAGCAGACAAAGCACGGATACAGCCGTAAGAAAGATATTGTTAAACAGACTGAATACCCGGTAGGACAATGTTTTATGGTACATAAGACGGTTCCCCCTTTCTAGAAGATTCGGTATCCGGCGAACCGGTAGGCCAGACGATACGAAATGACGATCAGGATCAGGCTGATTACGGATTTGAACAGATTAACCGCCGTAGCGAAGCTGAACTGTCCGCTTAATAGACCCTCACGGTATACGAAGGTATCGATAATATCGCCCTGCTGGTAGATCAGCGGGCTGTACAGGTTGAAGATCTGGTCAAAGTTGGCGTTGAGCACATTCCCCAGTGCCAGTGTTGCCACAACAATTGCAATCGGAATCAGCGCCGGAATAGTAATATAAAGCGTCTGTTTCCAGCGGCCCGCCCCGTCCACTTCCGCCGCTTCATACAGTGAGGGGTTGATCCCCGACAAAGCAGCCAGGAAGATAATCATGTTGAAGCCGAACTCTTTCCACACATCACTGACAATGACTGTGAACCGGAACCAGTTGCCGTCGCCCAGGAAGAATATCGGCTTGATGCCGAATACGCCAGAGAGAAATTGATTGATCAGCCCTGTCTGGGCCAACATATCAATCAGGATCCCCGATAAGGTCACCCAGGACAGAAAGTGCGGCAGATACACCATCGTCTGGATGGTTCTTTTGAGCCCCATCTTGCGGACTTCATTCAGCAGCAAAGCGAAGAAAAACGGAATAATCAGGTTCATCACCATCTTGGAGCAGGCGAATAACAACGTATTCCACGTAATTTTCAGAAAATAATCATTTTGCCACATGTATTCAAAGTGTTTGAGTCCCACCCAAGGAGAATCGGCGAATCCTAGTGCCGGCTTGTAATCCTGGAAGGCCATCAGAATGCCCCCCATAGGGATATAGGAAAAAATAAACACCAGCAGTGCTGCAGGCAACACCATAAAATGGAGCACCCAGGGCTGCTTGGAGCCTTTTTTTCTTGGTACGCGCGGCGTTTTTCCAGGATTCACCTGCTGTACAGTGTTAGCTTCCATCGCTCTCTCCCGCTTCCGAAAATTTATTTTGTGTGTTGTATGAATCTCTGCTATAAATAGTAGCAAGCATTTCCGAGGTTTGACTATATTACTTTGTTAGGCTTGCATAGGGATTTATTAGGCAGGGTCTGGGGGGACAAGGATGCATCTAAGAAAAGGATTTACTTACATCAACGAAAAGGTATGGTCAAGATTCAGTCTATTCGCCAAAATGAACAGCTTGATTATTGTCTTGTTTGTGCCGATTATTATCGTCTATACGTATTCTAACGACGTTACCTTTAAGGTGGTCAGCCAAGAGCTGCAGGAATCCAATACGAAACAGCTCACGTTTTTATCGAGCCAGATTGATTCACGAATCAAGCAGATGATGGATTTCAGCCTGATTTTCTCCAAGGATCCGAATGTGCAGAAGTTCAACGGGCTTAATATATGGGAAGACCGGTATGACCGGATGCAGACCCGGTATGTCATTCAGGAAAAAATGGCGCTGCAGGCCGGAGTGGCCGATATTTGGCCGACCCATTACGCCGTATATTCGCAGCAGAATAAAGACGTCATTTCCAACCACACCCAAATTCCGAACTATGATGACGACTATCTGAAACGGAATATGAGCGGCAAATGGTCCTATGGCAACGGTGAAACCGAAGCTCCGGGAACCTTGAAATCCTTCTACTGGTTCTACAGCGATTCGCTCGCCCAGCCTGGCGTACTGACCGGCAGCAATCTTATCGTTGAAGCGAGCTTCAGCTATCAGAATATCCAGAATATGCTCGACACCTATAAGGCCGGAGGGCAAGGCGACCCTTTTTTCTACCACAAGGGAGAGCCGCCTATTCTGAACCGCAGCGTGGATACGGAGCTCACCGGTGAATTAATCCGTTACCTGGATAAACATTCCTCCGGCACTCAGTCTCAGCATGTGGTGAAGCTGAACGGCGAAAATTATCTGGTCAGTACGGTCAAGTCCTCTTATCTGGATTGGCAGCTGGTTGATGTCGTCCCGCTTGATCAAATTCTGGGTCCCATTTCGGTCAGCCGCAATCTGTTCTATGTCTCGATGTTCCTGCTGTTCCTGGTCGGCTTATCCGCTTCTATCCTGCTGTACCGGAATGTGCAGCGGCCGATCAAAAAGCTGATCCGCGCTCTGCGGCGTGTGCAGCGCGGCGATTATTCAGTCAGGCTCCAGGCGGATAACCGCAATGAATTCTCGTTTCTGTTCCACCGGTTCAATGATATGTCACGGCAGATTCAGGACCTGATTGAGAATGTGTTCAACGAGAAAATCCGGGCGCGCGAGGCAACACTGAAGCAGCTGCAAGCTCAGATCAATCCGCATTTCCTGTATAACTGCCTTGGTTATATTATCAATATGGCCCAGTTGAAGGATGAGGAAGCCGTCGTATCCATGGCCTACAATCTGAGCGCTTACTACCGTTACACCACACGAATGGAAAAGGAGACCGCTTCGCTGGGCGATGAAGTCAAGCTGCTGGTCAACTATCTGGATATTCAAAAGCTGCGCAACGGCAGGATCGAATACCACATCGATATTCCTGCCGATATGCTGGCGGAGTCCGTCCCGCGGCTTATGCTCCAGCCGATCGTGGAGAATTCCGTGATTCACGGGGTAAGCAAATCTTATTCCTCCGGGGAGATTCGGATTACCGGCGAGCGCTCCGGCGGGATCTGCAAGGTCTACATCGATGATGATGGACCGGGCCTTACGCCGGAGCAGGAGGCGGCCTTAACCGGCAAAATGCAGGAGCCCCTGCAGGAAGAGATGGGCTGCGGGCTGTGGAACACCAATCAGCGGGTCATCCACCAATTTGGCAGCGGGTCCCGCCTCCATTTCAGCAAATCGCCTTTGGGCGGACTCCGGACAGCCATTATATGGGAAATTACCGCTGAAGAAACGCTTTTACACTATTCGCAACTTCAAGGAGGACACACTCTTGCAAATGATCATTGTTGATGACGAAGCCCATTGGGTAGACAATTTATCCCTCACCAAACCCTGGCATACCTTTGGCATCGAGCAGGTTCATAAAGCCTACTCCGGCATGGAAGCCCTGCAGATCATCGCCACCCATCCCATCGACATTGTGATCTCGGATGTGCAAATGCCGGAAATGACGGGAATCCAGCTGATTGAGACTATCCGCAAGCAGGATAAAAGAATCAAGTGCATCATCCTGTCAGGACATTCCGATTTTGATTATGCCAAGCAAGCCCTCCAGCACAAAGCGGTGGATTATCTGCTGAAGCCTCCAACCGACGACGAGCTGTTCGGTGCGGTAGAGACCGCCATTCAGCAAATCAACAGCGAATGGGAGCTGGTCAGCTCACTGGAACGGACACAGTTCACCTTGCGTGAGAACCTGCCGCTCCTCAAGGGGCAGCTGCTCCTGGACGGTCTGCAGGGTCACCGTATGTCTCCCGAAGAATGGGAACGGAAGCTGACGAACTATGGATTGCCTTTCCATGACGGGGAATGTGCGCTTATGCTGGTCCGGCTGGAGGAGGAATTCGGGCGGTTCAAAGATAACGGACAACCCTTGATCGAATATGCCATTATCAACATGGCCGAGGAAATTATGGGTGAGTTCATGGAGGTCTGGGGCGTTAAAGAGGAACATGGATATCTGGTCTTCTTGCTGCAGATGAAGGCCGGCGGGCCGGCTATAGAGCAGGAGTCCATGCTGGAGAAGCTCTCTTCGCAGCTTCAGAACAAGGTCAAGCAATTCCTTAAAGGCTCCTTGTCCATCGTAATTACTGCATGGTTTCCCTTCCCGGCACAGTTGTCCGAACGCTTCCGCAAGGCAGCCTCCTATTTCCGCCAGATCGTCGGTGACGAGAGGGAATTTGTCATGCGCGTCAGTGAAGGGGAACCGTCTACAGAGCCAGGGCCGCTGGATGCGCTCTACCTCCCTCCTACGCTGATTCATCTGCTCGAAGCCGGCCACTGGGATGCTGCCGAAGCCAAGCTCCTGGCCGTATGTGCCGAGCTGGAAGAGAAATTCCCCGTTTCCTGGGAGCACTGTATGGAGGCCGGGTTTGTCATCACCGCTTCTTTTACCAATCTGGCTCACCGCAACGGACTTCGGCTGGGGAATTTACTCGGAGCGGATATTGAAGCGCTGCAGAACGGCGAGGCCTTTGCCTCCATCAACAAGCTCAAGAAATGGTCGATCGGTGTCCTGCATAAGCTGCAGGAGGGCACCGCCAGCGACGTTAAGGATATCCGCTCGTTGTATGTGAAGAAAATCCAGGAATATACCGATAAGAATCTGCATCTTGATGTCTCCCTGCGCGTACTGGCGGATCATGTCAACCTGCATCCAACCCATCTGTCCAAAATCTATAAGATCGAAACAGGGGAAGGCATCAGCGAATATATCTCGCGCCTGCGGATGGAGCGGGCCTGCCATATGCTGAAGACCACTGTGAAGAAGGTCTATGAAATCAGCAGGGAGATCGGGTATATGGACCCTGCCTATTTTATAAAAGTGTTCAAACGCCAATTCGGGGTAACGCCGCAGGAATACAGGGACGGCAAAACAACAACATGAGAGAGTCCTATCAAAACTAACAAACTCATATAGATGGTCTCCCCTAAAGGTTGGTAAAGTAACAGCATGAAACGATCACATACAGCAGGGGGAAAAGAAGAATGATCAAACTCAGACAGATTAGTTCGCTTCTTGTAGCCACAGCGCTTGTCACACTTACAGCCTGCGGCGGAGGAGCGAATCAGAACTCGAACGCCGGAGCAGGCAATGGTACAACCGCCGGGGAGAACGCAGTAGCGGATGCCGCATTTGCCGCCGGCAAATATGATCCGCCCATCGACATCAGCACCGTACTGATTGCGAAGAAATATGCGAAGGGCGAAAGCAAGGACGATAACGTGCATGACCGCTGGATGCTTGACACACTCGGTATGAAGCTTAATTCGGACACTTGGTATCCAGCCAGTGACGACCAATATAGACAAAAGCTCCAACTGTCCATTGCATCAGGTGAGAAGATGCCTGATTTCGTAACTGTGCCGAATAATGCGGTGCTGACCAATCAGCTCATTGATTCCGGCCAGTTCATTGCTATTGATGAGTTGTTCGACAAATATGCCCCGCAAACGCTGAAGGATCACGCCACCGCTCATCCTGAGCTCTGGTATCCGTTCACCAAGGATGGCAAAAAGTACAACTTGCCGATTATGGAATATACCGACAATGACGATACACTCCTGTGGCTCCGTGAAGATTGGATGGAGAAGTTGAACCTTGAAGCTCCTAAAACTATCGCTGACCTGGAAAATATCATGGACAAATTCAAGAACCAGAATCCGGACGGTCTGAAGCCTGCAGAAGTGTTCCCGCTGGCCATTTCCCTGAAGAACAAAACGAATACCTGGATGGGTTCACTGGACTGGTTATTCGGGGCTTACGGTACAATTCAGGAACAATGGAATAAGGATGCCGATGGCAATCTTGAATACGGTTCCGTCAATCCGGGTGCCAAACAAGCCCTGGCGAAGCTGCAAGAGTGGATGGAAAAAGGATATATCCACACCGACTCCGCCCTCTGGGATGAAGGAAAAGCCGCAGAGAGCTGGACCAAAGGCAAAGCCGGTGTTCTGCCAGGCGCGAACTGGGTTCCAGACTGGCCCGCACCCGACCTGCTGAAGAACGTACCCGGTTCCAAGTACAAAGCTTATCCGATCCCGGCCGGACCCGATGGCAAGATCGGCACCAAATGGCAAAATTCCGGGGTTAATGCCAGCATCATGATTAACAAGGATGCCAAACACCCGGAAGCCATTTTCCTGTACTACAACTACCTGCTTGACAACCTGGCCAACCCAGCCGC
Organism: Paenibacillus albidus; assembly: GCF_014644435.1. Taxonomy (GTDB): domain Bacteria; phylum Bacillota; class Bacilli; order Paenibacillales; family Paenibacillaceae; genus Paenibacillus_AQ; species Paenibacillus_AQ albidus. Next base: position 42,641 of record NZ_BMKR01000035.1, read on the forward strand.
AGGCAGCCCTTATGAATACGGTTTTGCCAAAGGGTATGACTGGGATATCATCGACGGTAAACCAACCAGTGATAAAGAGAAAATTAAAGATTTCTACAACGAGTTTCCTTTCCTGACCGGTCAGCCCCGTATTCCGGATCTGTTCATGAAGACACTCGTGAAGCTGGCTGACGGTGAGACTCCCGTGACTCCTTACGAGAAGCAAATGGCCGAGTTCCGCAAACCGGAAAACTGGGCGGCTGGAAAGATCGTAATGTCACAGATTGATATCCGCAAGCAGAATTATTTCACCGGAGCCGCTACTACGACTATGGTCTCCAAGTGGAACCTGCTGACCCAGTCCGAATTGGAGACATTCAACAAAATTATCTACGGCCAACTGCCGGTCGATGCGTTTGATGAATTCGTAGCCAACTGGAAAGCAAACGGCGGCGATCAAATTACGAAAGAAGTCAATGAATGGTTCAAATCGGTTTCGGGGAAATAAAGAAATTTAAGCTTGGGGGAATTAGGATCGTTTGTAACTACGGTGAAAGTTTGGACTTCCGGCCGTTGTTGTCCCCGGATTTCTTGATTCATACCGCCCATTGCGGTTGAAATCCAGGGACAAAGACGGACGCTATCGCTCCTACAGTTCCAAATTCCCCCTCCATTACTTCTCTCTGTAATTTCCAAATTTTCTTAAATACCCTTTATAGACAAGAGCAAACAGGGAGCGATCACGAAAGATGATCTGCTCCCTGTTTTATACCTTTTTAGTCCCTATAGTTATGTTTATTATAGTCACGAAAAGTAAGGCCGAACACCAAGGTTTCTGAGCCATCGGTTCCAACTGATGCCGAGAACTCGTATATCCCTTCCGCGTCATCCGGGATTTGCTTCAATTGGCCGGGATCAGTGATATACGCTTTGCGTGCGGAATCATAAATATAAATAAATGTACTATCCTTCACGTAATCCTCCCCATACAATTCGGCAATTTCGCTCTCTTTCATTCCCAGTGCAGCTCCTCTTTCGGTTTTGTACCGTCCCTTCTCAATCACCAGCTTCCCTTGTGCCAGCTGTTCCAGCGTATTTTGATCCAGAACCGAAAGATCTTTAGCCCTATCATCCTTGTAGAATATACCTAAGTTATCCTCATAGGACACTAATGTTCCATCTTTGTCAGGAGCAAATGTAGTCTCTTGAACTGTACCAGCACCTACAATAGCCTCAATTTCAGCCCGGCTCATCCCATAGCAAATCTTCTGATTTTCGTTTTGGGTATCCATCAGACATAAATCTTGTTCATGTAACGCTTTTGGTTTGTTCATGCAACCACTTAATAACATAATCAATATAACCACTGCGAACCCTTTCTTCATCCGTGCAGTTCGTCCTTTCAATGATGAATTCAATATTTCCAGGTTGACAACTCTCTAACTCCGCGCCTATTATAGTAACGTGAGATTGAGATTAAGTAATGTTCATTTTCACTCAAAAGAGCTTTGCAATGTAGCAGTTTGCATAAAGCGATTAAAGGGAACCCCCTTTGATCGCTTTTTTTATTTTAATATAGGATGGTGCAGTGATGAAAAAAAGAATTATAGATGTGCTTATGGTGATCTTCGGTGCTTTTATTTTTGCCGTGGGCATCAACGTGTTTGTTATTCCGAGTGATCTGGGAGAAGGCGGAGTTACAGGCGTGACGATTATACTCTACTATTTATTCGGATGGTCCACAGGCCTCGTCAGTATTATCCTGAACTCCATTCTGCTGGTTGTCGGCTACAAGTTCCTGGATAAAACCACGACCCTATATACCATCGTTGCCGTCGCTTCCCATTCCCTCTTCCTGCAGTTGACCCAAGACTGGTCCATTCATTCGGATGAGCTGACGGTGAATGCCGTATTCGGCGGTATCTTTGCGGGCGTAGGGATCGGCATTATTGTCAGGGCAGGCGGAACCACGGCGGGTACGGTCATTCTGGCCCGGATTGCGAACAAATATCTGGACTGGAATATCAGCTACGCCTTGCTCTTCTTCGATTTGATTGTGGCCTTCGGCTCCGTGTTCGTAATCGGCGTGGAAAAGCTGATGTTCACCATTATCCTGCTCTATGTCGGGACCAAAGTGATGGAATTTATCATCGAAGGTTTAAATCCCAAAAAGGCGGTCACCATTATCTCCACAAAGCACGATCAAATCGCGGCCAGAGTCAATGCCGCTATGGACCGGGGGGTCACCGTACTGACGGGGTATGGTTATTTCACTAAAGCCTCCAAAGAGATCCTCTACATTGTGATCAGCAAGCAGGAAGTCTCCCAGCTTAAAAAAATCGTCCAATTCGAGGACCCCGCGGCCTTTATTACGATTCACGATGTACGCGATGTATTCGGGGAAGGCTTTATTGATATGTCCAAACCATAATGTTGGTTTAACTATAGAACTGCCAAAACACCAGCAGCCCAACGAAAATAATCATTATAATTACAGGCAACCTAACAAACCACTTTTGACTTGCAGATAATGCCGGTTTTTTCTTCTGCCAGTAGAGCGGCAGAGCAACCATAAGCACGGCCGCTACACCGGTTAGAACATAATTAAGGATAATCTGCGGGAAAACCTCCGAATACGCCCGTTCGTTGTTGCTGAGCATTCTAAAGGCCAGAAGCAGATTGTTGACTACCATTCCTGTGCCGGTCAGGGTCAGACCCACCACGATATTGTGTATCACGGACAACGGAGCCGAACGCGTTATCCGCCTTCTTTTATTCAGAATAGCCCGCACGAGCAGAACCAACGGGGCCATAATAAAATACAGCACGGAGACTACCGCCAGGATGGCACTTACAATCAGCACGGGCATCGTTTTTCCCGCAGTCAAAGGCAAATATTCGGTGGTATAGGCATAGATTGACTGCACCTTACCGCCACTCACTTGAAAATGCAGCATGGGCCACATATCCAGTGCGGGGCCTCCGCCCGTTTTTTCATATAAATGGGGTTGAATCTGCTTATAATCAGCTGTCATGCCTGCCAGTGAGATTCGGATTTGATCTTCCCCTGCGGGCTCGACCTTCAGCAAAGTGAGATAGGGATACAGATTCATGAACCCTTTGGCCGGACGCCTTGCAGCAACGTAGCTCCCTTCAAGCTCGGCGGCGTCCGGTAAATTCCCGGATACAGCTGCCGCTTCCTGCTTGCCGAGCAATGCTTTGGTTAGACCATGTACGATGCCCGCTTCAGCCGATTGATTAGTCATAATCACGACTGCAAAATGCTCCTCCGGCACCAGCTGCAGATTGGTCGAGAAAGCTATCGTGTTCCCCCCATGCCCCAGCGTCTTGTGGACGCCCGGGTATTCCCAGAAACCGTGGGCGATTCCGGGCATGTTCTCACCCGCCGCATAACTCTGTGTAAGCATCTCGCTTAAGGTGTCCGGCTGGTCAAACAGTGGTGTGGACGCCTCCGCGGCAGGCATAAAAGCCATCGCGAATTGGGCCAGGTCTTCCGCAGTGCCATTGTTGCCGCCGTTTGGATACATGGACATATAATTCCACGAGCCCCGGGTAAAAGCCCCTTCGCCCGCCAGCAGATACCCCTGCGCTTTATGCGCAAGCAGATCCGGACGGTCTGCTACAGTGGGGTTCGCTGTGCTATGATTCATCCCCAGCTTGGCAAAAACATGTTCCGCAGCATACTCGTAAAAGGTCTGCCCGCTGATCCGTTCCACGATATAGGCAGCCAGAGAATTGCCGTAATTAGAGTACGCTACAACCTCACCGGGCTTATAGATCTGAGCGGGCTGGGCCAGCAGCAACCCTTCTTCCAAAGTGCGCACCTTCTCCGGGGTTTGATAGGCCATATCAAACATGTATTCCTCGAAACCTGCATTATGGTTCATCAGGTTCAACATGGTGATAGGGTCCTCATATTTCAGTTTGGTCAGAAAAGCGTCCGGCAAATAGGTCCGGATATCCGCATTCAGATCCAATTTCCCTTGCTCAACCAGTTGCATGACCGAAGTCCATACCACCAGCTTGCTGATAGAACCCCATTCAAATACAGTTTCGGGTGTAACGGGTATCTGCTTCTCCACATCCGCATAGCCGTAGCCTTTGGACAGTACTATATCACCATCCTTGACAATCACTATTGACGCTCCTGCGGAGGTTTTGCCTATGTAGTTCTTTACATAATCATCCACAAAGGGCTCCAGATTTGACAGTGGAATCCCGGAAGGCGTTGTCCCTGCAGTGCCTCCGGTTCCCTTGATCTCCGCGGATGCGGTTAGACTGCCCGATATCATCAGAACAATCGTAAATATTAGTGCAAAACCTTTTCTCAGCATGTGGAACTCTCCTTTGTCTGTATAGCCGCCTGCAGTCTTCCCTATTTTAGCGGATTTTTCCTCTTTTGGCTGCATAATTTTACAGACAGGTTCACGGTAGACCACAGCTGCTGTTCATCCATTCCACTACCGTTTGCATCCTGGGCTGGCAGCTTCCAATCTGCCCTGTTCTTATATTCCAGTGGGAAACGGCGGTTCCCGCATGTTATAATTTCGTGAATACAAGAAGGAGAATTGACATCATCATGAACAGTCCTATTAGAATCATTAAGCTACCGTTACTATGAGATTAAATCGGAGATAGGCCCTGCGAAGAGAATCTATAAAGAAAAACTCAATACCGTGGCTGAGGAGACAAAATGTTATACCACCGGACTTCTCTCTTGTTCCGCGTTTTGTCATGAGGATCGTCTTCATGAGATGCAGCAAGAACTCATACACAAGCTGCAATTAAAAGTCAATGCCTATAGGAGTGAGCTTCAGCTGAACCAACAGGCTATAGATCGGCACAGATTGTCTGCTGTGCAAAAGCCGGGTGAACCGCAAGAATAGGTCTTGCGGCTGACCCGGCTTTTTCTTTATGTGTGTGGATCTCCGGCACTGTCATGGCCTGTCTATAAGTCAGGACTGCTGATAGGTTGTTGCCGTGATCCGATCCTTGGCACAGATGAACATATAATAAATCCCTTCTCCATAGTCCTCAAGCTGTGCCCGGTCCAGTTGGGCGACGAAGCGCATCGGCCGGGAGCAGCAGGGACATGGCGGATATTCGGCATCCTGCACCCAGGTCGGGTGGCCGCCGATTTGCGAAACTGCCGGGTCCAGCGTCCACTGCACGGCGTGGTAGCCGTTGCGCGGTTGAACGGAACAGAACAGTTCCCTGCCGGCTGACAAGAATTCATCCCCATCCTCTTCCGGGGCGATATCCTCCAGATAATCCGGCTTCTCGTTGTGTACACTGAACCGGGGCTCCCCCTGTACATCCAAATCCATATACATAATGCCATAACAGCTGCAATTCACACATGACTCGAGCTTAAGCCGTTCTCCGGCAAGCTCCATCTCTATAATAGAAGGGTGCGCTGTCTCCAGATTTAGGAGTGCAGTCAGGCGGCCGCCGCACCACGGACAGTGCCTGGAGCTCACCATCAGAAATTGTGCCGGATCCTCAGTGTCCCGGCTCCGGTTCAACACACCTGGGATTCTCTCGATGGCGTAAATATGCTCATGGAACAAATTCCGGCGCTCTCCGGCTTCCGTCAGCTCCCAGCCAGCCTCATGAGTATAGCGCTCCGGAAGGACATACAGCTCCTTCGCCCAGTGCGGGGACGTAAGCCGCCACGTGTTAAACTGCTCTACCACCCGCTCATCCCCGATCCAGGCCAACGCCAGCAGCAGATGATTCCGGTTGTCAGGGTCCGTCTCCACCCGTTCCAGCAGCTGATCCCGGATCTCTGACGGAGCATCCTTATACAGAATACCTGCAGTAAACAATTCCCGCCGGACCAATTCCGGCAAACAGGATTCCACCTTTTTATTGCTGAAGCAGACCAGAGATTCCAGAATATCCTGTCCCCTCTCCTCATCCCCCTCCAGCAACAGCTCCAGGGCATAGCTCTCCATACGTTCAGTTTCCTGCTCACTCAAAGAGACATAGAGCTGCTCCTTGTTGAGCGGGTATGGGGTATATTGAATTAAAGGATCATAGGTTCTGGGTCCATGTTTGATCTTCAGAATCTCCACAGGGTCGTTAATCCCCTCATACAAATCCACGTACCTGCGGTGCTGCCCAATATAGGCCTGTCTCTCCCGGCGTGCCTTCTCCTGCTGGCATGGCATGCAGGTTCCGCCTGTTTTCAGAGCTGTCGCCGGCAAAATCATGGCCTTGCATCCCTCGTTCCGGCATGGAACACGTTCTGTCATTCAATCCCCTCCAATGACAAAACTATAGCATAATTCGCTGCCCCCTTTGAAATTTCCTCATAGGAATATGAACGTTCAGTGATCTGTGTGTCTGGTCACAATACCGGGCGGGCTCCAGCTCTTATAGTTAAGATATCTGCCCGCTTTCGGCAGGTTCGTAGTTTTTGGAATAACAGTTCAGTGTAGGAGGTTATATTCATGAAAAGATACATACCCAATCAGCACGGCGCCTGGGCCATGCTCATCCTGCCATTTCTGTTCGGGGTGGCGGCATCCGGGGGACATTACCTGCATATCCCGCTTTTTGTCTGCTGGCTGCTAATCTATTTATTCAGCTTTCCCTTGCTCCAATGGGTAAAAACCAGACGATCTGACAGATACGGTAAACCTGTCCTCATATACGGTGCCTTACTGGTTCCGTTTATCCTTTATATGATCATTTCCGTTCCTAATCTTTTCTGGTTTGCCTTGCCGCTTATCCCGCTGTTTGCCGTTAATGTGTATTTTGCAAAAACCAAAAATGAACGTGCCCTGCTCAATGATATCTCCGCGATCCTGGCCTTTTGTTTAATGGTGTATCCCGTTTTTTATGTGGGTGAAGGGGAAAGCTGGGAAATGGCGACAAGTCTGTTCGTATTGTCTGTGCTTTATTTTATCGGTACCGCGCTTTATGTAAAAACAATCATACGGGAACGCAAGAATCCCTACTATTATTACGCATCTGTCATCTACCATATTATCATGGTGGTGCTGGGACTGCTGTTCTGGCCTGCTGTGGCTGCGGCCCCGCTTGTTGTACTCCTGCTGCGGGCCATCATTCTGCCTAAGACAGGGGTTACCGCCAAGCAGACCGGAATCAGCGAGATCGGTTTCTCAGCCATGTTATATCTTGTAGTTATTTTCTGTATGTAACCGGACGGCAGCTTTGGTGTTTCTTTCTGTTCCCATTTGGGTATTACTGTTAAATACTTAACTGGAAAGGGGACATCATCCATGCCACTGGAATCAGAAGAGAAGAAATTCCTGACCCGGGAGGAAAGTGAACGGATTGGCCGTCAGACCAACGCAGGTTTCGCCCGGGTGGAGCGGACCGAAATCGAGGAAGGCGCCCAGGAAATCCCGACTGCCCCCATCGGTCAGGAGTTAACTGAAGAGGAGATCCGCCGCCGGGTGGGCTCCGGAACTTTGAGTTCGCCAAAGACGATCCGCAGTCAGGTTCCATCAATAGCTAGCTGAATACGATCCGGTAAGCAGCTGCGGATTAGGCGAATCCCTAATCGTTCAGCTTCCTCTACACATAGCGGTTTCTTCTTGAATTATTGAAACTGCCAAAAGACAGCAAAGCCGCGATTCTCCTGTCATTGGAGATTCGCGGCTTTGTGTTTTGGGGGCCAGGGCGGCGTTCTAGCATCAGCTGCACATCCAGGGCCCCCCTTCCGCGCATAACCACCACAGGATGGCCCTTGAGAGGCATTTTTGCCTCTCTTTCCGCCCAAACCGCCTCCGGGCGGCCCACGAGAGGCAATTTTGCCTCTCTTTCCGCCCAAACCGCCTCCAGGCGACCCATGAGAGGCATTTTCGCCTCTCCCTCCGCCCAAACCACCGCTGGTGGGCCCATGAGAGGCATTTTTGCCTCTCCTTCCGCCCAAACCACCGCCGGGCGGCCCACGAGAGGCATTTTTGCCTCTCCTTTCGCCCAAACCGCCTCCGGGCGGCCCACGAGAGGCAATTTTGCCTCTCTTTCCGCCCAAATCGCCTCCGGGCAGCCCATGAGAGGCATTTTTGCCTCTCCTTTCGCCCAAACCACCGTCGGGCGGCCCAGGAGAGGCATTTTTGCCTCTCCCTCCGCCCAAACCACCGTCGGGCGACCCATGAGAGGCATTTTTGCCTCTCCTTTCGCCCAAACCACCGTCGGGCGGCCCAGGAGAGGCATTTTTGCCTCTCCCTCCGCCCAAACCACCGTCGGGCGGCCCGAAAGAAGGCATTTCTCCAGTTGAATTACCTTTTTCCCTCAACTAGAGAAGAGCGCGCAGACTACATCCCTACGAGCATAGCGACCTAAAGACAAACAACGCTCCCTTCACGGAGCGTCTACGCCAAGTGCACACGTAATTCCTGCCTCAAACAACAATGACTGCCCCAAACAGCCATTTCATGGCTTATGGGGCAGTCCCTTAGTTAGTATGATCCGCTCTATTCATCCGTTTAACCGCCGATGTAGGACATGCTGATTCTCTCTTTGGACCGCGCCGTCTCTTCTGTGCGTTCGTCCGAATAGCGGTCAGCACGTTTCTCCCAGACTTCGGTAATCGCGGCCAGTACCGTACGGTCATCCGCACCGCTGCGGATCAGCCCACGCAGGTCAAAGCCCTGCGCGGCAAACAGGCAGGTATAGAATTTCCCGTCGGAGGACAGACGGGCACGGGTGCAGGAGGAGCAGAAGGATTCAGATACGGAAGTAATAAAACCGACTTCGGCGGAGCTGTCCTTGTAGCGGTAACGCTTCGCTACTTCTCCAAAATAGTTGCTGTCCACCGGCAACAGCTCATAGACGCTCTGAAGGCGTTCCAGAATTTCTGCTTTTGGGGTCACTTTTTCAAAGCTCCAGCCATTGCCGTGACCCACATCCATGAACTCAATGAAACGAAGAGTAATCCCGCGTGCCTTGAAATAGGCAGCCATCGGCAGAATCTCCGAATCATTGACCCCTTTTTGCACCACCATATTGACCTTGACCTCAAAACCGACAGCAACGGCATGATCGATCTGCTGCAAAATAAACTCCGGCGCTATTCCCCGCCCGTTCAGCTGCTTAAAAAGTTCGGTATCCAGCGCATCCAGACTAACATTCAGCCGCCGCAAGCCTGCGTCGAACAAAGGCCCGGCCTGTTGCCCAAGGAGTACTCCATTCGTCGTCAAGCCGATGTCCTGCACACCGTAAACGGTGCCAATTGCTGACACAAGCTCCGGAAGGCCTCTGCGCATGAGCGGTTCGCCGCCGGTCAGCCGGATCTTCTCTACGCCCAAAGAGACAAACAGCCTGGTCAGACGGTGAATCTCTTCAAAGGTCAGCAATTCGCTTTTGGGGAGGAATACATAATCATCACCGAATATTTCCTTGGGCATGCAATAGGAACAGCGGAAGTTGCAGCGGTCCGTTACCGAAATCCGCAAATCACGAATGGGTCGCAGCAGTTGATCTTTGGGTGTATGCAAACTCATGCGACTCACCTTTCCTTTCCAGTTGGGCTAACAGGCGGAGATGAACTAACAGCTCTATGTTTTGTTATGCCCGGTGATATCTGTAAACGTGCCTACATACCGGACGTCTTCTCCGCTTTCGTCTTTGACGGCGGCGATATTCAGCCATTGCAGGTATTCTTCGCCGTTTTTGCGCTTGTTCCAGATTTCTCCCTGCCACATGCCTTGTTCCTTGAGCGCCTGCCACATTCCGCGGTAAAAGTCCTTCGGCTGTTTGCCCGACTTCAGGACGCTCGGCTGCTTGCCCAGAACCTCTTGTTCCTCAAACCCGGTCAGTTTCGTAAAGGCGGGATTGACCGCTTTGATGATGCCCTTGGGATCGGTAACGAGAATCCCTTGTCCGGTTGAATTGAACACCTCGGAGGTCAAAGCCAGACGGTCCTGGAAATACAGCCATACCACCAGCACCAGGCTGGCTAGAGCCACTTGGGACAGCAGCATGAAACCAATGGAATACTGGCCGGTAAGCGAATGGATAGCTGAGAGCATAATCGGCGGGAAAAATCCGCCCAGGCCCCCCATCATGGAAACAAATCCGTTGGCAATACCTGCCTGTTTGTTGAAGTACAAGGGCACTAATTTGAATATAACGCCATTCCCAACCCCTGCGCTTACAGCAATCGCCAGACAGCCTGCGGTATACAGGCCCATGGATGGCATAAAAGCCAGAATAATGGCCGCAAAGGTATAAATGGCGAACGTGCCAATCAGAAGGAATAAAGGCTGGAATTTATCCGCCAGCCAGCCGCCGACTGGGCGAAAGAACGTAGCAACCGCAATAAAGCCCGCTGTACGCATCCCTGCATCGACTTTCTCCAATTCAAAATTGGAGACCAGAAAATTCGGCAAATAAATGGTGAAGGCTACAAAGGACCCGAAGGTTATGAAATAGAACAATGAGATCAGCCAGAGCTTCTCATTCTTGATCACCCCTCTGATCTGTTCGACAATCGGTGTCCGTACTTTGGCCTCATGACGGTCTCCGAATAAGAAATTCAAGACAATGAATACAAGCAACAGGATCAGATACAGCTTAACCGTCAAAGACCAGCCAACCTGAGTCGCTACAATCGGTGCCGAAAAGGTAGTGACTGCTGTTCCGAGATTCCCGATTCCGTAAATCCCGTTTACAAAGCCGTGCCGCTCCTTGGGGTAATACTTGGGGAGTGAAGTTACCCCGACGGAAAAGACAGCTCCGCCAATCCCCAGAAACAAACCGCCAATAACCAAATGACTGAAGCTGGAAGCCTCACTTATAAAATAGACGGGAAACAGGAGCAGCACAAAGCTGGCCAGAAAAATAATCCGCGCCCCCAAAAAATTCGCGTAATACCCAAGCGGGATACGCAGGATCGAGCCAAGCACCACCGGAATGGCGGTCACCATGGCCAGTCTCTCTGTGGGGATCTGGATGTCCTCGGTAATAAAGGGCATCAGGGAGGAGAGAAGGACCCACACCATAAAACCAACAATCAAATTCAATGTTTGTAGCGGCAACTGCATCTTTTTAACCATTCAACTCACCTTTCATTTCTGCTGCCGAATGTCTGCATATAACTTCCTGTCCCTATTGTATATGGCCTAATGCCTTCTCAGATATAGGGGAGTCCCCTCTCCCTTACAGGGGAAACCCCGAAAAACAAAAAAACTGCTTCTGTAATAGAAGCAGCTTGCTTGTTTAAGTAATAAGTGTATTTAATTGCTCATTCAGGCGTTTTTGATCCTTGGCGCTTAATTGCTGTTCTGCCATCGGATATATGACCGCTTCCTCTTTTACAAAGTGTACGGTCAATATTTCAAAAGCCTCTCCGGCATCCCGGACCGCTGCTTGGATCGCCATAAGTGGAAGCTGTTCAGGCTCATCATCCGTATGGTGGAGAAAATGGCCGATAAAGGCATCAATTTCTTTGTGTTCTTCCTGGATTCCGACGAGCGGCCCTTGTTCAAATCCTATGTAGGCTCCAAGCATCGGGAAAAAGTATTTCTCTTCTTTCTCTGTATGCTTGTTGAGCGGAATCATAAATTCCCTGATTAGTCTGCGCAGCTCAACGAGCCGCCTGCGGCCTTCGGCCAATGACAGCCCTTCACCTTCGAACCAAAGCACATGGGCATGCCATTCTTGCATCAGATAGGAAAGATAGCGGTGTTCATTCTCCAGCATACGCATGGCGGGCAGGGTAAACTTCAGTTCTCCAAAGGTTGACACGAAAGCTCCCTCCAATCCTCTGTTAAAAATCCAGCAGTTTCTTTCGCAATGCATATTCAACCAGCTCGGGCCGGCTGGCCAAATTCAGCTTTTCCATGATTTTGGATTTGTGGGCTTCCACCGTCTTCACCGAGATAAACAGCTTCTCGGCAATTTCCTTGTTGCCGTAGCCCTTGGCAATGAGCGGCAGGATCTCCAATTCACGTTTGGAAAGCAGCTCAAAGGGATCTTCCGTGTGAACCGTCTTGTCCTTTTTGAAGAATTCGCGGACGAGTGAGGTGGCCATTTTGGGATGGATATAGGTCCCGCCTTGATAAATGGTGCGGATGGCCAGCAGAAGCTCCTCATCGGGTGCGCTTTTCAGCACATAACCGGAGGCTCCATTCTTTAGTACATGGAACAAGTACTCCTCATCATCATGCATGGTCAGAATCAAAATCTTGGTGTTCGGGTAATCCTCCTTGATCTTGCCGGTGGCGATCAGCCCGCTTTCTCCCGGCGGCATACTGAGGTCCATAATAAGTATATCCGGCCGGTGTTTGGCCACCATGGCATAGGCCTCAATCCCGTCAGCCGCTGCCCCGATGACTTCAATGTCATCCTGAAAGTTCAGGATCATCGAGAACCCGCTGCGCACAATCGCATGGTCGTCCGCTATCACTACCTTCATCCTGAGTTTACGCCTCCTCTTTATGCTCTCCGACAGGAACCCGCAAGAGGACTTTTGTACCTTTGCCGACATTTGAAATCAGACTGAAGCTTCCGCCAACCAGTTCTGCCCGTTCCTGCATGCCGTACAAGCCAAGACCCGTTCCTTCCGGCTCATCCTCCGGATCAAAACCGATCCCTTCGTCTTCCACAGTCAGCTGCAGCATATCTTTCTCCTCTAACAATGTCACTTTTACGGTATCTACCTGTGCATACTTTAAAGCATTCAGCAGGGCTTCCTGGCAGACCCTGTAGATTACGGTCTCTATTTCGTTGCTGTAGCGCTTCTCGGAAAGGCAGGATTCGTATTCGATCACCAGACCGTAATTCTGCTCCACCCGTTTGAAATGGGAACGGAAAGCGGCCTCCAGCCCCAGATCATCCAGTGCAGCCGGGCGCAGCTCCACCGAAAGGTTGCGGATGTCCTGAAGCAGCCGGGTCATCAGGGCCTCGGTCTGCTTCATTTTTTTGAGCAGCTGGTCATCGGCCGTCATGTATTTAAGCACCCGAAGATCCACTACGGCGCTCATCAATTCCTGGGCCACACTGTCGTGAAGCTCACGGGAGATCCGTTTGCGCTCATTCTCCTGCGCTTCCATCACATGCTTCATCATCTTGTTCTGGTACAGCTTCTCCTGTGTCTTGAACTGTCTTGTCAAATCCCTCAGCATGAATACACGGATGCTGTTCTCCTGATCGATTAAATGCAGAGAGGCGGCATAGGGAATAATTCCTTTATCCTTAGTCTCCAGATACACTTGAAAAGAGGGGATGTCCTCCATATCCGAGGAACTGAAATAACAGTTGAGACAGGTCCGAAGCTCTGTCTCACTGGTATATCCTCTGCAGGTTCCGCATAAGGCATGGGAGTTCCCTTGGTACAGCTGCCGCAGGATATCGCTATCTACAATATCCTCGGCAGCCGGATTCATCGCAAGGGCCTGCCCCTCTTTATCAAAGAAGAATATGGCTTCCGTGCTGTTCTCAAACAGCTTCGTCATCAATGAACCCAATTGATCTGTACCTGCAGGCATCATCAACTTAGCAACAGTTCCTTCCCGTTCAAGTCTCCAATTCCTTTTTGCGCATAATTCTTCAACTCTTCAAGCCGTTCTTCATTCACTTGCAATCCGCTGCGGAATCCTCCAAGTAGTACACCGGCAACACGGGCATCATTCCACAGCGGCACGGCTCCAATACTGGCCAGTTCTTCCGATTTGATAATCGGATACTTGAACAAATGGTTAAGTCCCACCTGATTTCGAACGGAAGAGAGCAGTAACGGCTTTCCGGTCTTGAACACTAGTCCCGCGATACCCCTGCCGGACCGGAGCACAATCCGTTTGAAGCGGTCATTCAAATTGCCGGAGGCATATTTCCATTTGATCACATAATCGAATTCTGCCGATTCAACAAGTGCAAGCGCCATGAAATCATAACCCAAAACGTTACGGATTTGGTCCAGTTCAAGCTGGTAATCCACCTTATTCTTCATCGTTCGATCTCCTAATTGAACAGGAACAGAAGATCTGGTCTTCCTTCCTTTATTTCGATTTGTTTCTTCTATATAGAATATAGCTTCTGCCCACATAATTCAACGGGACACTCCATACATGCACAAGCCGGGTGAATGGCCAGAAGGCAAAAATGGCAAAACCGGTAAGCGCATGGAGCTTAAAGGAGAATGGCACATCTGTCATGAGCGACGGGTCCGGCCGCAAAATAAACAAGCCGCGGAACCAAATGGAAATGGAGGATCTGTAATCAAATTCCGGCTGCACTGCATTCGTTACGAGTGTGGCATAAAGGCCCATAAAAACAATAAACAGCAGGAGGACATTGACCGCCAAATCGGAAGCCGAGCTGAGGCGGCGCACATTGCGGATCGTGAACCGGCGCGAGGTCAGGATGAGCATGCCCAGCAGCGTAACCACGCCAAAGATCCCGCCAACATAAACTGCACCGATGTGATACAGATGGTCATTGACTCCCAGAGCCCTCATCCAGGATTTCGGAATGCCGAGCCCGGCCACATGGCCAAAAACAACCGGGATAATCCCGAGGTGGAACAGCAGACTTCCGACCATCAGCTGTTTTTTCTCAATGAACTCACTGGATTTGGCTGTCCAATGGAACTGATCACGCCGGTAGCGGAAAATATGTCCCACAATAAAAATAACAATACACATGTAAGGGAAAATAACCCATAGAAATTGATCGACCATCCTCATTGGTTGAGGGCCCCCTGTTCTCTGCAAACTTTAAAGGTTTCGCGCAGTCCCTGCACCAGTTCAGCATAGGGGCTTTCATTTTTCTTCAGTGCCTGGAGCAGATGATAGGTGCCATCCTCCAGCACGGCGAGCAGCATCCGGAAATTCTCGGGAGCCCGCGGGTCCCCCTTCCACTCCGCTGCATACAGGAACTCGCACATAAGCGGAAGGAAATCCGGCAGCTCGCCTTCAGGCATTTCAAGGCCAAACATTTCATACAGCACTTTCATCTTCGCCAGCAGCTGCCCCCGTTCTTTGGCATCCTCAAATTTAAAATAAGTCATATACAGGGCGCAGTCCTTCTGGAAATCAAAGGTTTCGGTATATAACTCCTGGATATCTTCCAGGCTGAACTCCTGCATTAGCGACCAGTATTTATTGACATTCGGCAGAGACGGATGCCCTTCTCCGAAGGCATCCTCCAGACAAGCCGGATGAAAATCCAGCTTTTCCGGGTACATCAGCTGCCTGGCGTAGAACCCGAATGACGGCTTGTAATCGTAGAGCTTATTTAAATCAATCACGCCAAATCCCTCCGTAGAAGTTCTCTTCGTACATCTCCTTGCCGGTCTTGGGTTTGGTGTCCATCACGTTGGCAGGTCCGCAGCCATCACAGCCGGAGCCCCCCATATCTCCCATAAGATCCCCGTATCCGGCAGAGCCTTGGGCACGATATGGGTTCATTTGCTGCTCCTTATGCGAAGTCGGAATGACGAACCGGTCTTCATACTTGGCAATAGCCAGCAGCCGGTACATCTGCTCCGTCTGCCGGGCAGTCAGCCCCACCCGTTCCAGACGGCTGTGGTCGAATTCCTTGCCCGTTTGTACAGCACGCATATAGGAGCGCATCATCGCCATCCGCTGCAGAGCTTCCTTCACAGTCTGCGTATCCCCCGCCGTAAGCATATTGGCCAGGTACTGAATCGGTGTACGCATCTCTTCAATCGCCGGGAAAATCATATCCGGATTGTTCAGGGAATCCTTCCCTTCAAAATAATTCATGATCGGGCTAAGCGGCGGCACATACCACACCATCGGCAGCGTCCGGTATTCCGGATGCAGCGGGAATGCCAGCTTATGCTCGATCGCCAGCTTGTAGACCGGGGAATTCTGCGCCGCTTCAATCCAGTCTTCCGAAATGCCGTCTTTACGGGCCTGTGCAATCACTTCCGGATCATTCGGGTCCATGAACAGGTCGCATTGGGCTTTGTACAGATCCTTTTCATCCGGTGTGGAGGCCGCTTCAAGCACCTTGTCCGCGTCATACAGCAAAACGCCCAGATAGCGGATACGTCCCGTGCAGGTTTCGGAGCAGACCGTAGGCAGGCCCGCTTCTACACGAGGAAAGCAGAACGTACATTTTTCCGCTTTGTTGGTCTGCCAGTTGAAGTAGACCTTCTTGTAAGGACAGCCAGTCATGCAGTAACGCCAGCCGCGGCAAGCTTCCTGATCGACAAGGACGATTCCGTCCTCTTCCCGTTTGTACATGGCCCCGGATGGGCAGGAGGCGACACAACTGGGATTCAGACAGTGTTCGCAGAGGCGCGGAAGATAGACCATAAAGGACTGCTCAAAGTTGAACTTGATCTCTTCCTCAATCTTCTGGATGTTCGGATCAAGCGGTCCGGTAACATGCGCCCCGGCCAGATCATCTTCCCAGTTCGGGCCCCACTCCAGATCCATCTTCTCTCCGGTTACAGCCGAATGCGCTCTTGCAACCGGTGAATGTTTTTGTTCACCGGCATTCGTCAGATGCTCATAATTGTAAGTCCAGGGCTCATAATAATCCTTCATCTCCGGCATATCAGGGTTATAGAAGATTTTCCCTAGCGCCACCTTGGACAATTTGTTGCCGGACTTCAGTTCCAGTTTTCCTTTACGGAGCTGCCAGCCGCCTTTATAGAGCTCCTGGTCCTCCCAGCGTTTCGGATAGCCAATCCCCGGCTTGGTCTCAACGTTATTGAACCACATGTATTCTGCGCCTTTGCGGTTGGTCCATGTTGTTTTGCAGGTCACACTGCAGGTATGACAGCCGATACATTTGTCCAGGTTCATTACCATTGCTACTTGCGCTTTAATTTTCAAGCCAGTTGACCTCCTTCATTTTGCGTACAGCCACATATACATCCCTCTGGTTGCCGATCGGGCCGTAATAATTGAAACCATAGCTAAGCTGGGCATATCCGCCAACCATCTGCGTCGGCTTCAGATGAATCCGGGTCGGGGCATTATGGCTTCCGCCGCGCGTATCCGTGATTTCGGAGCCGGGCACCTGAATGTGCTTGTCCTGAGCGTGATACATAAACATCGTGCCTCTTGGCATTCTGTGGCTGACCACCGCCCGGGCAGTGACCACACCATTGCGGTTATAAACTTCCAGCCAGTCATTATCGGCAATGTCATGCGCAGCCGCATCATCATTGTTGATCCATACGGTAGGCCCGCCGCGGAACAGCGTCAGCATATGCTGATTGTCCTGATAGGTGGAATGGATATTCCATTTGCCATGCGGCGTTAAATAACGGAGGACCAGCGAATCCTGGCCGCCCTTCACTTCCCTGTCGCTTGGGCCGAAGACCATCGGCGGCAAAGTCGGTTTGTAGATAGGCAGCGATTCCCCGAACTGCAGGAAAATCTCATGATCAATATAGAAATGTTGTCTCCCCGTCAACGTGCGGAACGGAACGAGCCGTTCGATGTTCGTTGTAAACGGCGAGTAGCGGCGGCCCTGCTTGTTCGAACCGCTGAATACCGGGGTCGGAATCACTTCCCGCGGCTGGGCTGTAATGCTTTGGAACGTTATTTTCTCCGCAGCCCGTTCTGCCGAAATATCACATAGCACCACACCGGAATCCTTCTCTGCCTGCGCATAGGCCTTTTGGGATAAACGGCCGTTGGTGGCTGAGGACAGATGCAGAATGGTATCTGCGACCTGGCGGGCGGTTTGAATCTTGGGCAGTCCGTTTTTGATCGATTCATCATAATAAGTCCCGTTGATTCGTTTCAATTCCTCATATTCCTCGGCAACCGAAAAGCTGATGCCGTGCGCTCCCGCTTTGCCCACAACCAGATTTGGTCCAAGCGAGATATATTTATCGTAAATTTTGGTATAGTCGCGTTCGACAATGCTGAGATTTGGCATCGTTTTGCCGGGAATCGCTTCGATCTCTCCTTTGGACCAATCCTTCACCAACCCCATGGACTGCGAAATCTCGCCGATGCTGTCATGAGCCAGCGGGGATGCGACCAGATCTTTATACACACCGGGAAGGTGCTCCTTGGCCAGCTCCGAGAAGATCTCGGACAGACGGCGGTAAATATCCCAATCGGAACGGGATTCCCATAACGGATTGACTGCCGGATTAAAGGGATGCACAAACGGATGCATGTCCGTGGACGACAAATCGGTCTTTTCGTACCAGGTTGCCGCCGGAAGTACAATATCCGCATACAGTGGAGTGGTAGTCATCCGGAAATCCAGAGCCACCATCAGATCCAGCTTGCCTTCCACATCCTCACGCCAGACGATCTCCTCCGGCTTCTGATCCACATTCGGCTCGGCCAGCAGTCCGTCGGAAGCTCCAAGCAAGTGTTTCATAAAATACTCCTGCCCTTTGGCCGAGCTGGAAATCAGATTGGAACGCCAAATGAATAAGGAACGCGGGAAATTTTCGGGTGCTCCAGGGTCTTCCACGGCAAACCGGGTCTTCTGCGATTTCAGTTCCTCCAGCGTGTGGCTGACGATCTCTTCATTGGTCTTCTTTCCTTGCTGTGCAGCTTCTTCAGCGAATAACAGGCTGTTCTTGTTGAACTGCGGGAAGGATGGCAACCAGCCGAGCCGCGCTGCCAGAACGTTATAGTCGGCTGGATGCTGATAGGCAACCTCTCCGCCGGTTGGCGACTTCAAGCTGTCTGTCCCGCTTTCCTCATACCTCCACTGCTCTGTGGCAAAATAAAAGAAGGAGGTCGCATTTTGCAGCCGGGCCGGACCTTGCCAATCTTTGGCGAAAGCTATGGTCGACCAGCCTTCGATTGGACGGAGTTTCTCTTGGCCTACATAATGCGCCCAGCCCCCGCCGTTCACTCCTTGCGAGGCAGTCAGAATCACCAGGTTCAGGATCGAACGGTAGATGGTGTCACTGTTGAACCAGTGATTGATTCCGGCGCCCATAATAATCATGGAACGGCCGCCCGTGTCAATGGAGTTCTGGGCAAATTCGCGGGCAATCTGCACCAGGACGCTTGGTTTCACACCCGTAATTTTTTCCTGCCAGGCAGGGGTGTAATGGGAGGTCTCATCATAATAGTCCTTGGCGTTGTATGGGCTGTTCGTGCGCGCCACACCGTACTGGCTCATCATCAAATCATAGACTGTCGCAACATACCGCTCCGAACCGTCCGCCAGCTGCACCTTCATAACCGGGATGGTCCGCTTGAATGTCCCGTTTCCGGCATTGTCAAAGTACGGGAAGACGATCTCTTCCCACTGCGGGGTGTAAGCCTCCACCGACAGCGCCGGCTCCACTTTGGTCCCGTCTTCCCGCTCCAGAATCAGGTTCCATTTCTTCCCTTCTTCCCAGCGCTGGCCCATTGTGCCGTTCGGGATCATCAGCTCTCCGGCCGCCTCGTCATAAATGACTGGCTTCCATTCCGCATGCGGGGAGTTATCGCCGAGGTCGCTCGCCCGGAGGAAACGTCCGCCCTTGAGAACATCCTCATGCGGCTCCAGCAGAATCATAAACGGCATATCTGTAAATTGCTTCGCATAATTGATGAACATCGGTTCCTGCCGGTCTTTGTAGAATTCATCCAGAATGACATGCGTCATGGCCTGGGCCACGGCAGCATCAGTACCCGGGTTCGGGGCTAGCCAGTTGTCGGCGAACTTGACGTTCTCCGCCAAATCCGGGGCCACCGATACCACTTTGGTTCCTTTGTAACGCACTTCTGTCATGAAATGGGCATCCGGTGTCCGTGTCAACGGCACATTCGAACCCCACATAATCAGATAACCGGCATTGTACCAGTCGGAGGATTCGGGTACATCCGTCTGTTCCCCCCAAATCTGCGGCGAGGCCGGCGGCAGATCCGCATACCAGTCATAAAAGCTCAGCATCTGGCCGCCCAGCAGCGAAATGAATCTCGCTCCCGAGGCATAGCTGACCATCGACATGGCCGGAATCGGCGTGAAGCCGGCGATCCGGTCAGGACCGTATTTGCGTATGGTATAAATCAATTGGGCCGAGATCAGGCGCAGCGCATCATCCCAGTTCACACGGATATGCCCGCCTTTTCCGCGCGCCGATTTATACAGCTTGGCTTTCTCGGGATCTTCAACAATGCTGGCCCAGGCGTCAACCAGATTGTCATGCTCCGCAACAGCCGCTGTCCACAGCCGCCACAGCTTCCCTCTCATATAGGGATATTTCACACGCAGCGGACTGTATTCATACCAGGAGAACGTCGCTCCCCGCGGGCAACCCCGGGGTTCAAACTCCGGCATGTCCGGTCCGCATGAGGGATAATCGATCTGCTGGTTCTCCCAGGTGATGATCCCGTTCTTCACGAACACCTTCCAGCTGCAGGAACCGGTACAATTCACGCCGTGCGTTGTGCGGACTACCTTGTCATGCGACCAGCGCTGGCGGTACATGTTCTCCCAATCTCTGCTTTTTTCCTCAAGAATCGACCAATTTCCCGAATAGCTCTCGATCGGTTTAAAAAAGTTGAGACCGTATTTCTTTTTCATTGATTGCGAACACTCCTTTTCAAAATGAAGGACATGGATGGGTCTCCACCTGCTAAATTAATTTTTAATTACTTTTATTATGGAGGTCCAACGCATTTGTTCCCATTAGGGAATGTCCTATAGTAGCACGGGAAATCCCTTGATCTGTCGCGAGAAAACGCGGCGCCGGGCGCTGTGGCGGCAAATGCTCCGTCAGCAGGAGCCATGAGCCCTCAGGGAGTTCCCTCTTTTGTGGAAGAGGATGTCCTAACCCCGGAAACCCTTGCTTTCTTGTGTGGTATACTGAGTGAAAAACCGGAGAGGATGAAGCTGTATGGCAGGACCATCACTGCGGCAATTGCATGCCCATCATGCCATTCATGAAGGAGGGCTGTCGGGTGCTGTCACAAAAACCGAAGAAATGGAAGAGTTGCTCGAAATGAAGGAATTTGAAGTGGCGCGCCAGGCGGCCGACCATTTGATCGATTATTGGGAGACCCGGATATTAAGCCATGCCGATGCGGAAGAAGACGGATTCTATCAGGAAATGGTCGAGGGCAATCCCGATTTGGCAGGCGCAGTAGCCAAGCTTACGCGGGACCACGATATCCTCCGGACGATCGTGGCTGATATCAAAGTCAGGATCAAGGAAACCGGCTTGTCGCCGGAGGTTCTTCAGCAGTTCCACGCGCTTCTGGTCGTCAACGCCATCCACAGCCGGGATGAAGAACGCCTTCTGTTTGAACAGCCCGTCCAGAAACGGCAGGTCTGATATAGACAACAACAAACAACCAGCCAGTCCCCCAAACGGAGACTGGCTGGTTGTTTGTTGTTATGAAAAACAGCTATATTAAGGGCTGCAGGTTCTCCCCCGGCTGCAGAAGCCCCTGCAGCTCATGTTTGTTCGCAAGTAAATCTTGAAGTGTATATTCGCCAAGCACCTGGAGATACGCTTGAAGCGCCCGGCCCAGCACTCCCTTAAGACCACAGACCGGTGCAATCGGACAACTGTTCCCCGCAGGGTTAAAACATTCAACCAGATGGAAATCATCCTCCATCCGGCGGATCACCTCGCCAATATTGATCGCTTCGGGTGCAGAGGCCAGCCGGATGCCGCCCCCCCGTCCCCTAACCGTCTCAATATAACCCGCCTTGCCCAGCTCATGGGACACCTTCATCAAATGGTTCTTGGAAATATGGTAGGCTTCCGCAATCTCCTGGATCGTAGACAGCTCGCTCTGCGCTTTCGCCCCGAGGTAAAGGAGAATCCGCAAGGAAAAATCGGTGTACATGGTAAGTCTCATTTAATATTCACCTCAAAATCATAGTATATGATCTTTATTACATGTCGATAGTGATAATATGTCCATTTTGTTAAAGTGGTATTTTAAATATATCTTTTACGTAAAGATCAGTATATATTAGATTCATAAATCGAGAGGGAGTGATTCACATTTTATCGCAAAGAACCAGAGACATTGTCAAATCCACAGCCCCGGTGCTGGAACAACATGGTACAACTATTACAACGGTGTTTTACCGGAATATGTTTGAGGCCCATCCTGAGCTGCTGAATATTTTTAATCACGCCAACCAATCCCAGGGCCGCCAACAGACCGCTCTCGCCAATGCGGTGTATGCCGCGGCTGTTCACATCGATAATCTGGAGAACATCCTTCCGGCAGTAGTACAGATTGCAAACAAACACGTCAGTCTCGGGATCAAGCCTGAGCATTATCCGATTGTCGGCAAATATCTGCTCGGAGCCATTAAGGAAGTTCTCGGCGACGCGGCAACGGATGAGATTCTGGATGCCTGGAAAGAAGCTTACGGCGTTATTGCAGATGCCTTCATCGGCGTTGAAGCGAACATGTACAAAGAAGCACGCGAGCAGGAGAACGGCTGGAACTTCTTCAAACCGTTTATTGTTGCGCGGAAGGTACAAGAAAGCGATATCATTACCTCCTTTTATCTGAAGCCGGCAGACCACTCCAATGTTCCTGCCTATCAAGCCGGTCAGTATATCTCTCTTCGCGTCTCCATCCCGGGTGAGAAATATACCATGATCCGCCAGTACAGCTTGTCCCAGGCCTCCAAGCCGGATGAATTCCGTATTTCTGTGAAACGCGAAGCGGACAATGACCCGAACGGCATGGTTTCGGTCTACCTGCACAATCAGGTAAATGAAGGCGATACGGTTGAGGTTAGCCCTCCTGCCGGCGAATTCGTGCTAGATGCGACCAAAACTACACCTGTAGCCTTTATTTCAGGCGGTGTCGGCATCACACCGATGATCAGTATGCTGGGTACTGTGGCCACAGCAACCCCAGAGCGCCCTACGGTATTTCTGCATGCTGCACGCAATGAGTCGCTTGCCGCTTTCCGTGCAGATGTGGAGAACCATGCAACATCCATGAGCAATCTGAAACATCAAATCTTCTATGCGACTGAGCCGAATGGTTTCATTACTCAGGAAGTACTGGAATCTTATGTTGATACCACAGGAGATGCCTATGTATGCGGTCCGGTTCCATTCATGGAAGCGATGATCCGCAGCCTGAGAGCCCTGGGCATGAAGGAAGAACAGATTCATTATGAGTTCTTTGGTCCTGCCATTCAGATTTCAGAATAGCTATATAAGATGAACTTAAGAGGCTAACTTAAGCTTCAATCGTCACTACGGTGAATGTTTGGACTTCCGGCCGCTGCCCGTCTTCAAATTTCTTCAATTTAACCCCTATCTATGGTTGAAATTCGAAGACAGCTTATGCTTACGATGCGAGCTTTCCTCCGGAAAGCTTTCGGGCGGTCGCTATCGCTCCTACAGTTCCAAACTTCCCCTTTCCTCCTTTTCGCCTTTTGTTATTTTCTTTTGTTCAGCTTATATAACCCCAAAAACTAACAGAGAAGCAGGCGACTCTCCCGGCACGGAGAATCGCCTGTTTTCTTGTTGCTTCTCGAGTCCTTCCAGTCTTGCGGCGTACCGGAGGTGTTCAGCTTCCCCGCAAACGGAGGTTCCTCAACCACTGCCGGAAACTCCTGATAGCCGAACAGCAGATTCTCGTGAATGCCGATGATCTCATACCAAGAAAAACTTTGATTATTTTTTCTTTGTTTTGTCAGTGGCTGTCTCATACATACTGATATATTCCTCAACCGTGATCTTTCCGCTTAACTCGCCAATAAGATCATACGGAATGCTGCCAACCTTCTTGAAACGAACACAGGATTTACCCATATCGAGCTTCGTCTGAACATGCTTCGGATATTCTCCCAGAAACCATTCCAGGAGCTCGGGGTACATATACAGTCCTAAATGGTAAAGCGCGATGAAGTTCTTCTGGGAAGCTATGCTAATAAAGGGCAGCGGCTGCTGCGGATTAACATGATATCCCGGCGGATACAGGGAGTGGGGCACCACATAAGTCAGCATTCCGTAGGACATGGTTTCCTGATAACCTGCCGGGAGCTTGTCCTTGATCGTGCGCCTGAGCTTCTCCATGGCTTCCTTTCGTTCTTCCGGCAACTGGCTTATGTACTCTTCCGGGCTGTCGGCTTCGTATTTCATTCTGTTTCCTCCATTCGTGGCTGCACTACTGCAAATTATAAATAACTTTCAATCCAGATTCCACTTCTCCTTGTTCGGCTGGGGCCCGATGCCCGCTTCAATACGCTCAAGCTCCGTGAGCAGCTCTTCAAACCAGTTCCTGGCATAGGTATGGGATTGAATTCCATAGTCCAGGGTCTTGATCTGATAAGAAAAAATCTCTTGATAGGGTGCCTGAACCTCCAATTTCCGGTAAGCCTCATCCATTTCCTGAAGCTCGGCCACCGCTCGCTGGATCTGCTCAATGATCTTCCGGATAATAGCCTGTTTGTTCTCAGATCCATCGATCAGCCCCAAAAAAAACACCTTCGACAAAGCGGTTGATTCCAGTCTGCTGGCAGGAAGCTCCGCTCCCATCCATTCTATAAAGGTCTCTCTCCCCTTATCGGTAATACAATAAACCTTCTTATTCCGTCCCTGATCCACCTGTTCTTCAAACTCAATGTTGCCTTGATTCACTAATTTCTTCAGAGCTGTTTGCAGGCTGCCGTAGCTGGCGCTATAAAATAAAGCAATTCCCTGTTGAAATGCCTTATTGAGTTCATACAGGGTCTGACTTTTCAGAATCAATAAACCGAGCACCACATATTCCATTGCTGTAATCTCCCTTTTCTGCATTGACTTCAGTCTTGTCTATACATTACTCTTAGGTATATATCTAATAGTAACATCTATTCCTTTCAGATTCCACTTTCCTTAGGAGGGTACGCAGGATGCCAACGGTTTATATTGTATTCATCAGTGCGGGATTGCTTTTCTTGCTGCTTTATGTAGTATATCGAGTATCTTCCAAGCCGATAACTACGGAGGAAGCCAAGGCGCATCTGGACTCGTATTTTACGAAGCTGCTCCACCAAAGCCGCCAGCAGACCGGTCTTCAGGTTCTTGTGGAAAGCAAGGGATTCCATTACAGCTTCACCGCCGGCAGTATTTCTGCCGGGAATGGGGCAACAATCGCACCGAATCAGCCCTTCCACACAGCCAGCATTGGAAAGGTATTTACCGCTGTGTTAATTATGAAACTGGCCGAACAAGGACAGCTTTCGATTCACGATCCCCTTACTGCGTATTTGCCCGGCACCGCACTAACCAATCTTTTTGTATATAAAGGCACTGATTATGCGGAACAAGTCACCCTCAAGCAGCTTCTGGGACACACCTCCGGTGTAGCCGACTATTTGGAGGATCCTGTCAGCGGCTCCCCTGCCTTCCTGGAACTCCTCGTCTCCAATCCCGGCCGGTTCTGGACACCGGATCAGCTGGTTGATTTCACCAGACAACACCAACAGGCCACCGGAATTCCGGGTACCCGTTATCATTACTCCGATACCGGATACATTTTGCTCGGCCAAATTATTGAAGCGGTTACCGGCGCATCCTTCAGTGCTAATCTCCACAAAGAGATCTTTGGCCCTTTACAGATGGATGATTCCTATCTCATGTTCTATTCTGAACCCCACAATCAGCCTAAACTGCAAATTCAGGATATTTGGTTGAATGGCACAGAAATCAGCACTTATCAAAGCCTAAGCTGTGACTGGGCCGGCGGAGGAATCATCACCACACCCAAGGATCTTATGATCTTTCAAAAGAAGCTCCGAAACGGACAGCTTCTCCGCCCTGATTCGCTGCGGGAAATGGAATCCTTCAGCCATAAATTCCGTACAGGCCTCCATTATGGTCTCGGTATGATGGAGGTTCGTTTCGAGGAATTCTTTTTTATGCTAAAGGGACTGCCTCGTCTCAAGGGGCATATCGGCATTCTGGCCACCCATATGTTCAGCTACCCGGATAGCGACACTCACATCGTCATGAATTTCGGATCAACTGCCGCTATGGTCCGAAGTTTTAAGGCATTAATTGAGATTGTTAATACTCTTAAAAAAATCCGTTCCGTTGACATCTGACGCACCCAAATTGCCAGGCAAGCGCCAATTTGGGTGCGTCAGATAACAATATTTATAAATAAGAGGGAGTCCCGGCAGCCATTTTCAGCTTTGGGGACTCCCTCAATACTTTATTTTTTCACCAGTGATCTGCGCAAAAGAAACAGAAAAAATGGAGCGCCAAGCAGCGTGGTGACTGCCCCGACCGGCAGACCTGTCAGATGATTCTCCATGCCTGGAAGTGGAAGCCTGAGGGTGACGCTTTGTCCGATCCAGTCGGACACCAGAAGTAACAGGGCCGAGAACAACGCACTGACCGGAAACAAAAACAGGGGTTTTCTTCCCACGAGCAATGAAGCAATATGCGGTCCGATCAGTCCGATAAAACCAATTGCGCCTACTACCGAGACAGAAGCTGCCGTTAAGACCGAGGCAATGATAAGCAGCATGAACCGTGAACGGTTAACGGCAAGGCCTAACCCGGTTGCGGTATGATCTCCCAGCTGAAGCAGTTCAGCCTTGCGCGCATAGACCATAGACAGAAACAGCCCCAGCACAGTCCACGGCCAGAGCACAGCCCAACTGCTCCAGCCCCGCCCGTTCAGGGAACCAAAGGTCCACAAAAAAATGGTGGACAACCCCTGCTGTCCCTGAAGAAGAAATAGGGAGACCGCCGACTGCAAAATCGCCGTCACGATGACACCAATTAGAGCCAGCCGCGTTCCGTTGCCGGAGTGCCCGGCATTCAGTGCATTCACCAGCAGCACTGCACCAAGCCCTCCGATCAAGGCGACAAAGGTCAGCGGTACAGCCTTGACTAGAGTATCTGTAGCGAAGCTGATCCAGAGCACGGCTGCCAGTACAGCTCCCGAAGATGCCCCCACAAGTCCAGGCTCTACAAGCGGATTACGCATGACCACCTGCAAGATGGCGCCGGCTGTACCCAGCATCAGGCCAGCAGCGATGGCAATCAAGGCTCGCGGCAGCCGCAAATTCCAGACGATATGACGAAAGCCCTCCTCAGCGCCTTGATTGAACAATGCCCGCAGAACTTCTTCGGGCGTCAATACCGTTTTCCCAAGTCCAATATGCAGGACGAATAACAAAATGATGCCCAGCAGAAGGAAAAAGACCGTCCCTGTCAATCTTTTGCCCCGATCGGCCGCCAGGCTCCTCCACTTACTCATTCTTCCCCCCTCCTTGCCGCTTCACAAACAGCATCAGAAACAATCCGCCGCCCAGCAGCGTGGTCCATACCCCAACTGGAATTTCCAAGGGATAGAACAGCAAACGGGCTACCGTATCTGCCGCCACCAGCAGTACACCCCCGGCTAACACGGCTAACGGCAGGACCTGGCGTGTATCCAGTGTTCCCAGCATGGAGCGGACGAGATGGGGCGCAATTAAGGCGATGTACCCGATAGGACCACATTGGGCAACCGTTATGGCCACCAATCCCGTACATACGGCAAGTATAAGAATACGTGCCCGAAGAGCTTTTACCCCCAGCCCCGAGGCTGCTTCATCACCTAGCTGCAGCAAATTAAGCGTGCGGGTGAACAAGAAGGCGATCGGCAGCACGATAAAGGTCCACGGCAGCATACGAATGACATGCTCCCAGCTGCGGTTGGCCAGCGAGCCGAGCAAGTAGGTGTAGAGAAGATTGACGTCATTGCTTGTCGCCAGCGCAATCAGAACAATGAGCAGTCCGTTTAGAATAGCGGATACAGACATGCCGATCAGAAGCATGCCTGCCGTACCGCGGCTGCCCCTTGCCGACAGCACGACACAAAGACCGCCGGCAAGACCGCCGAATAAGGCAATTACCGGATGTATAATGACTGCAACCGGCAAATGCAGCACGGTAACTGCAGCCATCGCAAGCGAAGCTCCCGAAGATACACCCAGCAGCTCGGGCCCTGCCAGCTTGTTGTTCATTGCAGCCTGCATAAGGGTGCCTGCAGCCCCAAGCATCATACCGACAAGCAGCCCTAGTATGATACGGGGAATTCTCATCTCCCAAATCACTGTAAGCTGCAGTTCACTGCCTGTCCGGAACAAAATAATGCCCGCCAGTTCCTGCAAGGATATTTCCGGTGCGCCTGAGCTTACATTAATGATTGCTGCCGCTGCCAGCAGCGAGCCGAATATAAAAATCGGAAGAAGAAAACTTCTTCTTCCGATCATGGGCAGCTGTTGTTCTGCTCGCATAGGTTTCACTGCCTCCTAGAACAGATCCGGGTATAAGGCTGCCAGTGATTCGTCCAAGAGAATACCGAGCGAACGGGTACCGCGACCGTCTCCCCAGATGGGAGAACGGACTTCGATCACTTGTTGTTCCTTAACGGCCTTAAGCTTGCTCCATAACGGCAACTCCCCCATTTGCTCGGACAAGGTCTTGGTACCCGGGCTGTAGGAATAGCTTTCTACAAAAATCACATCCGGGTCCTCTTCCAGCAGTTTCTCCAGTGAATACTGAACACTGCCTTCCCCATAGGGATCTTCGGACGGATCATTAACCTTAAAGGGGTAATTGCTTACTTCCTTCAGTACGGAGCCGCCAAGACCACTGTCGGTTACAATGGAGAAATTGACATCGGAGCCATACATAATAAGTGCCTTTTTGTCCTTGGGCACCTTCTGTTTCGCCTCATCCAACTTGTCCAGAAACTTCTCTGCCGCCGCCTTAGCTTCGGCGGTTTTTCCAGTAAGCTTCCCAATCGTTTCCAGAACGGCAAGGGAATCTGTATACGTCTTGGGCCCAGCCAAATAAACGGGTGCCACACCTGTCAGCCCTTCACGCAAGGCATCGTGTACTCCAAGCAGACCAATGACTAGATCAGGCTTCACTGTTA
Organism: Paenibacillus albidus; assembly: GCF_014644435.1. Taxonomy (GTDB): domain Bacteria; phylum Bacillota; class Bacilli; order Paenibacillales; family Paenibacillaceae; genus Paenibacillus_AQ; species Paenibacillus_AQ albidus. The sequence continues at coordinate 71,419 of NZ_BMKR01000035.1, forward strand.
CGATATCCTCCAGATTCGGTTCAAAAAAGCTGCCGCCAATCGACGCGAAAGCTTGTCCTTTATCCCCGTAGAACTCGTCCTCAGTGGCAATGGTGCGCACACCACTCTCTGCAATCGCAATCGGCTCAAGACCAAGCTCTGCCAATATATCCACGCAAAGGGAGACCACGCAGGCTACCTTCTCTACTTTCGTACTGAATTCAAGCTCCGCTCCTGACGCATCAACAATTTGGTGCGGCTCGAATGAATCCGCCGGTGCTTCCGCAGCTGATTGGGTTGCCGCCGGCTCCGGCTGTTGCGTAGCTGCCGCCTCTTCATCTGCCGTATTGCCACATGCAGTAATTAACATGGCAACAGTCAGCAGCATGCTGATAACAAGCCTTTTCGTACTCTTCATTGTGTTAAAACTCCTTGTCTGCAACTTAATAGTAATCATTACGTTTAGAGTATATCAGAAACATTACGATTTGAATACTATTGAGTTCAAGCATACCCGCAGTCAAGAAGCGCTGATCCTCACCATACGCCTCGCATAAACATCACAGTCAAAATCCCCGTCAGCCATAAGATCCTTGATGCTCTCATCCCTGTGGTGGGGAGAAACCGGCAGCACGCCCAGAATATGATATCCGCCGTGTGACGCCCCTCCTCCATCCCCGCCTTTGGCAATACAAGGGGCATCGACAAGCTCATAAATATAGGGATCATAAGCAATATTTTACACTCCCACAGCTAAAGCAGTGGGATTCTCGGGTGATTAAGTCGAAGTGCATTTCTGCTATCGAAGTATGACCCCAAGATTGGGCTGTGC
>NZ_BMKR01000036.1 GCF_014644435.1 Paenibacillus albidus
CTTACCCGATTTGGCGATTGAAGTGACAGCGACAGTTTCTTAATTGCCTTCTATATAGAAGAAAAATAATATTCAACAAAAAGCTTGTAAGGCCTAAACTAATTCCGAAACTTTTATGCAATCCATCTAATAAAACGGTTAATGTATCGGATCCTATATTACATTCTATAAATAAACTAACTCCTATAGCGCTAAAAACCATAGCAAGTACTAAAATAAATAATCGTTTACCAAATTTCCGGAAAATAGGCATTGCGAAACCTCAATTCAAGTTTTCTCCATTAGAAGCGATAACTTTTTGCATCCAGTAAAAACTGTCTTTACGGATTCGCTTTTTACTGCCTTTTCCATAATCATCTTGGTCTACGTAAATAAATCCATAGCGTTTACTCATTTCCGAGGAAGAACAACTAATAATATCAATTGGTCCCCAAGCATAATATCCTCTTAAATCTACCCCATCTTTAATAGCCTCTTTCATTTGCTCAATATGAGATCGGTAATAGTCAACCCGATAAGGATCATGGATCGAATGATTCTCTTCTAATTTGTCATGGTAGCCAACCCCATTTTCCGTGATATAAATAGGGCACTGATACCGGTCATAGAACAGGTTAAGCATGGTGCGAAGACCGATAGGATCAATCGTCCATCCCCATGAATTGGCCGGAAGTTCAAAATTGCGGTAAGGTCCTGTTTTGTTTTTCAAACTTTCTTCATCAAAAATGCGCGTATAATAGTAGGAAAATGACATAAAGTCAGCCGTATTTCTCAATGCTTCTTCGTCGCCTTCCGCGAATTCAACGGTAATATTATTGTCGTGGAAATAACGGAAAGCATAGCCGGGATAATATCCGCGCAGTAACACATCGGAGAAAAAGTACTCCATTTGATTATTGCGCACGGTGGCGAACACATCCTCCGGTTTGCAGGTAGCCGGATAAGCCGGTCCCCCGCAGAGCATCATCCCGATTTGCAAGTTGGAATCCAGGCTTTTGGCATACTTCGTGACCAAACCGCAAGCTACCATTTCATTATGCACACCTTGATATTTGGCGGAGGCTAAATCATCCACAACATCTTCCGCAATGCCCAGATGGTTAAAGGATTCATGAACAATTAAATTGATTTGATTAATAATAATCCAATATTTCACCTTTTTATGGTACCGATCAAGAATCACTTGGCTAAAGCGGACAAAAAACTCGATCATTTCTCTGGAGTACCACCCTTTATAGGCCAGGGTCAAATGAAGCGGCATTTCATAATGGGACAGGGTGATCATCGGCTCCATCCCGTTCGCTATAATTTCGTCGATCAGGTTATCATAAAATTTCAAACCTTCTTCATTCGGCTGCTCTTCGTCGCCGTTCGGAAAAATTCTTGTCCAATTGATCGAGGTGCGAAAGGTTTTAAGTCCAAGTTCGCTCAACAATTTCAAGTCTTCTTTATAAGTATGATAGAAATCGATTCCCCAACGCTTGGGAAAAATCCGCTCTTCGCTTTGAATAGCTTCTTTAATATAGTCCGTAGTCAGTTCTAAATTGTACTTTTTCTCTAAAGGAATTTTATCCGTAAATTCATTGATATCCGCTACGCTTAACCCTTTTCCGTCCACATCATAAGCGCCTTCTGCCTGATTGGCAGCGATGGCTCCCCCCCATAAAAAATCGGCTGGAAATCCTGATGGATTATTTTTCATTTTTATTACTTCCTCTCTTTATTTATTGGTCATTTCTAATTGGGTCAGCCTCTGATGAAAGCTCTCGAAAATGTCGATTAACCGTTTGGCCAGATTAATTTCACTATAAACCGTCATTAACGTGTCTTGCGCATGGGCAAATAAAACCGAATACTCTCCTTTTTCGCCTTGTGTTTCTTTTTGTATAGAATTGGTTTGTACGCGGTGGGATTTTACAATTTCAGCGTTGGCTAATTTCATCTTATCCTTAGCCCCATCAAAGTCGCCTTTTTCAATATCCTTTAATGCATCCATACAATATTTTCTTGCTTCCCCTGCGTGTAAAATGATTTGCATCGCATTCTGGGCCACTTCTTCCGAGGTCATAATAAAGTCTCCTTAACAGATTAAGATTATTTGTTTTGCGCCAATTCTTTTTCTAGTTCTTGCTTTTCGTACGTTTTGAAAAATGGATACCAAATAAGAGTTGATACTGTTACACAGATTAACATTAAAATAATTCCTGTAATGGCTCCTGTTGTAATCCAAGTTGAAATGGGAAAAGGAGCGTACCACATATCGAAAACAACTTTTGGTATTGAAGCAAAGTGAATTACTTTTGTCCCTCCCCAAACAATTGCCGGTAAAATTAAACCAATTAGCCACATGGGTAACATCATTAGTGGATTCCATACTACAGAACCGAATACTATAGGCTCATTGATATTAAATATAGAAGGTACAAAACATGCGCGTCCCAGTGCTTTTAACTTAGCGCTTTTTGAAAATGCATGCATAATAACCAGAGGCAACGTACAGCCCACGCCGCCTACAAACAAGTATGCCGAAAAAATCGTTTCCGACGTTACGAGATTATGCGCCCCCAGGGTCGCGTTTGCAGTAATGGCCGCCAGAAAGATCGGTTTGGTGACAGGGGTTAACACCCAGCTGGAGATCCCCATGGAATATAAGAAACAGTATAAAAATATAATCAGCATGAATCCCCAAGGCGTCTCTACCACGCCCGCCAACGGCATAAAAATATTTAAAATGATGTTGTATATTTCAACATGAACGATATCGACCAACACCCAAGCCATAACCAAGGTGATCCCGATGGGAAGCATGGAATCAAACCAGGATCTGACAAAGTCCGGGATGACGGAATCTTCTTTGAAAAAAGAGAATTTTCCGAACAAACTCATGATATAACCGGTGAAAAGAGCGGCTATGATGGCAACGAACATGCCTCCGGTTCCCAAAGAATTATGAGTAAAACCAACCGTACCGTCCTTTACGACCTGGGGAGTAACAATGATCAGAAACGTAATCATACTGGTGCATCCGGCAATAAAGCGCTGTTTTCTTAACTTCTTCTTCTCCATCAAATTAAACGGAATCAGAAAAGAAACCAGCAACGAAAGCATCCCCATCGTCCATCCAAACGGAACCCAGAAATTAGGGTAGTTTTTGATTTGATAGACATCACCAGGTATGGTCAGAAGGCAAAATACCGATCCCAGAAGAATAAAAGGCAGTAATTGCATGACGGAATCCTTGAGGGTTACGATCCAGACATTGTTATTGACTTTATTCATCTTCGGAGAGAAGTCGTTTTTAAGCCATTCCATTAATTTGTTCATTTTTCTTATCCCCTTTAACTGTTCAGCTCACTCAGCAAATCATCCAAAGCCGCTTCCCCATCCAAAGTGGAATAATAAGAAGACTTCATTAAGAGCACCTTGACATCGGTACCTTTGGTAAGCTCGTTGATATCATCCATGATATAGGCCAAGTGGGGACCGACTAATAAAGCATCAATATCATTTATATAATTTTCAATTTCCGCCTCCCCTCTGGCTTTGATGTCCATATTCAGGTTCCGCTTTTTAGCAGCCTTTCTAATATTGGCAGCCATAAACCCGGAGCTTGCTCCCGACCCGCAGATTAATAAAACGTTTAGCATTTCGCCTGTATTTGACATTTGTAATCCTCCCTGCTATTTTTTATAATCAGAATGTGGTAGCGCTATCATTCTTACAACCAAACTATATTACAATTCCAGAACCGGTCTCAAATAAAAAACTGCACCCCTACGATGCAATCTTTTAAAGGAGGAACTGCTATGAAACCTCAGTACGTTGATTTAATTCAATATTTAAGTTCCTGCAACCATTGGATTTCATCACAATATTTAGCCAATAAATACGGTGTGTCTAAACGTACCATCAAATCCCATATCAGTGAAATTAATCAAATGCACCACGAGTTAATCCTATCATCAAGTAAAGGCTATAAGGTCGATACGGAACAGGTAAACGCCTTTCTAACTAAAGAACAGAATGCCGTTCCGCAAAATCAATCCGAAAGAGTGGCTTTTATTCTGAAAAAACTGGTGCAAACCACTCAACCAATTTATATGTATGATTTAAGCGACTCTCTGTTTATCAGCGAATCAACGCTTAGGTTAGATTTAAAACTGATCAAGGAAAAACTTATCAAAAACAATCTGGAATTGAGCATGGTTAAGGATCATCTAGGTTTGCGAGGCAAAGAAAAAGACAAGCGCAAATTAATGAGCCGCATTTTGTACGAGGAGGCCAACGGAAGCTTTATTGATATTGACAAACTCAAAGGATTTTATCGGGATCTAAATGTAGATCACATTCGAAAAGTTGTGGTTGAAACCTTTTCTTCCCATCACTTTTTCACCAATGATTTTTATTTAACCAATGTGATCATCCACATCACCATTGCATTGGACAGAATGAAACACAATTTCCAGTTTTTAAATAAGACCGTGAATTATAACACCGACAACGCCGCATATTTAATCGCTAAGGATATTTCCTTTAAATTGGAATCTTATTTTCACGTGCAATATTCAGAAGAAGAAATCGCAGACTTGGCGATCTTAATTTCATGTAATGGGACAAACATCAACTTTACGCAAATTGAAGTTAGTGACCTGGAACAGATCGCCGGGAAAGACTGTATTGATTTGGTCAGCGAAATCGCATCTGACTTGAATAAATATTACTACATCAATATTGCCGATGCCGATTTTATTACACGTTTTACGCTCCATGTCAAAAACCTTTTGATGCGATTACAAAACCATCATTCGATAAAAAATCCTTTAACGAATACGATCAAAAGGGAATGCCCTCTTATTTACGATTGCGCTGTTCATGCTTCCCATGTGATTAAAGAAAAAACTAATTATCGAATTAGCGATGATGAAATTGCTTATTTGGCTTTTCACTTGGGGTATGCTATTGAATTGCAGCGGCAAACGAATGTGAAAATCTCATGTACGGTATTGTTTCCGCTCTACTACAATATGAATGTGCAAATGATCAATAAATTACAGCAGTATTTTGGCGACGATATTTCAATTCATTCGATTGTTACGGACGAGAGTGATTTAAATTATGCAACGAGCGATCTTATTATTTCTTCCGTCCAATTGCACAAAATTCCGGAAGCCTCCTATGTCGTGATTACTCCGTTTTTTATTGAAAATGATCGGGAAAAAGTATCGAATAAAATATTTGAATTAAAAGAGCAAAAAAAGAAAAATCAATTTAATCTCCATCTGAAATCTTTTTTGGATGAAAGACATTTCTACCACTCCACGACAAAATCCGAAAAAGAAGAGGTTTTACGGTTCATATGTAATATCATGAACCGGGATGGTTATACAGACGATGATTTTTTCGCCAAAATTATGGAACGGGAAGCGATATCGTCTACTGCATTTGGGCAAGTGGCCCTTCCTCATGCAATAAAAATGGAATCCCGCAAAACAGGCATGTTTATTTATATAAATCCGAATGGTATCAAGTGGGATACTTCTACTGTGAAAATTGTTTTGTTAATCACCCTCAGTGAGGAGGATCGAAAAATATTCCGCGACGTATTCGATGCACTCGCCACCATATTGACGGACGATAATAATGTGAATCTGCTCTCATCTCTGGATCATTTCGATGTTTTTATCAATCAATTAATCACCTGCTGGGAATAATTTTTTGACAGTATAATCGCATTCTCATATAATGAATGACAATCATTCATGTTCAAGAAGGAGGGGAATGAATATTGGTAAACTTATCTGATGGGAAATACAATCTCATATTAAATGCGGCTATTGATGTCATCACAGAAAAAGGATACGATAAGACGGTCATTTCAGATATCGTAAAAAAAGCAGGTGTTGCACAAGGAACGTTTTACTTATATTTCTCATCCAAAAAAGCGTTAATTCCAGCGATTGCAGATAATCTCCTGACCATTACTTTTAGTAATATCAAAGAAAAAGTTCAAGATAAAAGAAGCTTTTGGGAGGTGTTGGGTATTGTAATAAACGAAACCTTTTACATCACCGATTCATACAAAGAAGTCCTTGTTCTTTGTTATTCCGGTCTTGCTATTGATCATTCCATGGAAAAATGGGAAGAAATCTATTCTCCTTATTATGATTGGCTTGAAGATATATTATTGAAGGCCATAAACAATAATGAGATCATCAATGATCTTCATCCAAAATGGACGGCCAAACTTCTCATAAATTTGATTGAAAATGCTGCCGAACGATTTTATATTGGATTTGAACAAGAAGAACCTCTGGATGTATTTAAGACTCGAGTATTTAATTTCATAAAAAGATCTTTATGTAAAATATGAAGAAGTATTAGTAATTCTGCATTCTTTTGTAATGATATGACTGACATTCATTCATTATTTTTGTGGTGACTTTTATTATTTTCGGAAAGGATCATGGTCTATGAATAAAAGTTGGATTTTCGTAATTTTAACTTCTCTTTTTGAATTATTTTGGGTGTTTGGATTTAATGTTGCCGATACTTGGTGGCACTGGGTTATCATTATTACCGTTATTATCATCGATATGCAGTTTCTTTCAAAAGCATGTGAATCATTGCCGACAGGTACTGTTTATGCCATTTTTGCTGCAGCAGGTACAGTAGGTACGGCTCTAATGGACATTATTATTTTTGAAGCAGAATTTAGTATTGCAAAAGGTCTGTTTATGGGGATTCTGGTCATTGGGGTTATTGCATTGAAACTATTCGATAATAAACCAGAATCCAGATCAGCAGGAGGAGATCATTGATATGGGTTGGATATTCGTTTTTATTGCTGCTCTATTTGAACTTACTGGTGTTATCGGTTTAAAAAAATTCAGCCAAAGGAAATCCATTTTGAATATGATTATGTTCTTTGGTGGATTTGGAGGTGCTTTTGCTTTTCTATACACTTCCTTTAACTATCTTCAAGTCAGCATTGCCTATGCTGTTTGGATTGGAATAGGCACTTCCGCTGCGGTTCTGGTAAACATGATTTTTTTCAATGAATCAAAAAGTATTGGGCGCATTATAAGTCTCATTATCATTGTTGTCGGTGTTGTTGGACTCAAAGCAGTTTCATAATACCCCAAAGCTTTATAAGTCATTTGCAGCCAGGTTTATGGCAGATTTCAGTTACAGTAACAGGCAAAAACTTTGGCGTAAACTACATGAGGACGGTAACTGCAAGAACAATAGGATCCTCCTTCCGTAAAATCTCCAAAAATAATCTGTGCCCCTTCCAGTGTTTCATTGGCTGAATTTCCGCTGCTTTCACATCCAGAAAGTACATCACTTATTCTGTTCAACTGTTCATGGAACCTTGGACTACTTAATTCCTATTTTATTTTTCCATTCTTGATTTTCTTTTCGAATTCCCTGAATCTTTTTAATATCAACATATCACTAAATCTTTTTAAATTATTTATTATTTGACGACAAAATAAGCCTTACTTAGACACCACGTTCGGACTAATATTAGCTTAAGAAAAAGGGGGTAATTTCCATACTGCAAAATATTTATCAGTTGAGGGAGGGATAAGCGAGAGCTAGTAAAGTAAATGAAAAAACTACATCCATCCAACAGAATGTAAGCGGTTAAATTAATGGAAAACGAAGGGAGATTTGATCCATATGCAGCTGATCCACAAAATGAGGAGCCATAAAATTGTTACTCTGGCTATTGTATTCGCTTTATTGTCGGTGATCGTAGGTAGCGGCAGTGTTTTCGGGGCGGCAAGTTCATCCACTACCTCTAACACCACAAGGGTATCTGTGCATGACCCTTCGATTTCCTATGATGCTTCCACGAACAAGTATTATATATTTGGCTCACACCTGGCGCAGGCATCAAGTACAGATCTGAGGAACTGGTCCTACATGGGGACACAGGGCTACACGAACACCAGCTTGTACGCCCCTTCGACTTTTGAAGGCTATTATTATATCAAGAACAAGAACAGTGGATTATATCTGGATGTAGTCAATGGCTCGGCGACTGACGGCACGAATATTCAGCAATGGTCGTATAATGGCTCGGATGCGCAGAAGTTCAGAATTATGTATTACGGAAGCGGGGATTATTACATCCTTACAGGCAATTCCGCTTATACAAGCGGTTTTGACGTCTTCGAAGGATCTACCGCCGACGGTGCCAACATTGATCAATGGACGTACTGGGGCGGCACTATGCAGCTGTTTAGAATCCAGCAAAATGCCGACGGAACGGTTGCGTTCCTAACCAAGGCATCCAACTATACTGCCGCAATTGATGTAGCGGACGGCAGCACAGCGAATGGTGCGAACGTCCAGCAATGGAATTACTGGGGCGGCGATATGCAGAAATGGGAGCTGGTCAAGGCAGGGGGAACCGGCAACTCCGCCAGAATCGCCGGAGCAGCATTAAATTCTGCGCTCGCGGTGCCTTTTGCCTGGGCCGGGTATAACGATCAGGACAGTTCAGGCGGACAATCCGTATGGGCGCCGGGACCGGTGTATAATTCTTCGTATGTGTGGGCAGACGGATCGACGGGAGCTTATATGCTCTACTATTGCACCTCCTCGACGTATATCCGTTCGGCTATCGCCTACAGTGTATCCAAGTCGGTCTCCGGACCTTATGAATATGTCGATACCATTGTCTATTCCGGCTTCACTAGCGGCAGCAACCCGATTACAACGACCTCGTCGTTAGGGACCAAAACGGTGGATATATGGTTCAAGAACACCAATATCCCCGAGCTGATCGACAACGGCACCTTATCCGGAACCAGAAGCGGCTGGTTTAACAGCAGCGGCGGATTCAACAACACCAATTTCCCGAATGCGATAGATCCGGCACTGGTGTATGACAACAGCGGCAAGCTGTGGATGAGTTACGGCTCCTGGTCTGGAGGCATTTATATTCTGCAGATTAACCCAGCCACCGGCAAGCCGTATTACCCAGGCTCCGACAATGGCAATGTCGACCGTTATTTTGGCAAGCGGATTGCCGGAGGGTACGGTAAAACGGGCGAAGCTCCTTACATCGTCTATGATTCCTCATCAGGCTATTACTACCTTTACGTCACTTATGGCGGTTTGGCCAATGCGGGCGGGTACCACATCCGTCTGTACCGCTCGACCACCATCGACGGAACCTACACTGATGCCGCCGGCAATTCGGCTGTCTATTCCTCCGCTTCCGTGGACCAGTCGGGTTACGGCATCAAACTGTTTGGGAATTATAACTTATCGGGAACTAGTCAGGGGTATAAATCGGGTGGCCACAATTCTGCACTGATCGATACGGACGGCAGGAGATATCTGGTGTACCACACCCGGTTCAATAACGGCACCGAGGCGCATGAGGTTCGCGTACATCAGCAATTTATGAATCAGGACAAATGGCCGGTTACTGCGGTGTATGAATTTCTGGGCAGCAGTATCGCCTCCACCGGGTACAGTGCCAGTGAAATGGCGGGGACCTATCAATTCATCAACATGGGATTGGATGCTTCTACGGCCAATGTTGGCATGCTGACCACCCAGAGTGTGACCCTGAACAGCAATGGAACCATTACCGGTTCTGTGACAGGCACATGGTCCAACACGTCAGGAACCTACTACTGTACGATGGTCATTGACGGCGTAACGTATAAAGGCGTGTTCTTCAAGCAGCGCAATGAACTGTCCAGCCACAATGAAGTAATGACCTTCTCCTTGATCGGTACGAACAACAAGTCGATTTGGGGTTCGAAGTAAAATGTAACCCGATAAATAGCCAGAAAAAAAGACACCTCTAGGGCCTCTAGGGGTGTCTTTTTTGTCGGGGGATTGATTATGCAGAACTGCTGCCCTCTTCACTCTATGTCGATTTGATCTGGAGGGAGGAAGAACATACGCGATATTTTATCAGAGTTAATCTCCCGAACTGTAGAGGAAATATGGAGCATGATCCCGTTAGGCTTTAGAGCCTCTACAATCGTTGGGATCTTGTTTCCAGGAATGCGAGATGCATGAATACTGAATAGTAGCTGTTACGAATCAGGATTTAGAATCCATAATTTTCTGAATCTTTGTTTGTGTATTCTGAATGGTAGGTTCGATATCTTGATTTGAAAGCTCAACAGGATGCCCGCGTCTCCCGTGGACAGCGTGATGTACGTATCGTCCGGCATCATCGAAAGCACCACGACTTTGATATCAATATAGTGTTATTAATTAATCGATAATTGCTATTTAATATATTTTTTTATCGTTATAATGCTATTGTGAAGTGATTGCACAAATTGAGGAGAGAACAGAGATGGTTACGTTATTACTGATTATTATTTACCTCGCATTTATAGGTCTCGGATTGCCTGACGCCTTGCTTGGAAGTGCATGGTCTATTATGAAGCTTGATATTGGTGCCACAACAGAAATGGCAGGTTATATATCGTTAACGGTTTCATTCTGTACGGTTGTATCCAGTTTATTTGCAAGCAGATTGTTGCATAGATTTGGCACAGGAAAGGTAACATTGTTCAGTATCCTATCAACAACGATTGCCTTATTTGGTTTTTCTTTCACAAACGAGTTCTTATTCTTTATACTTCTGGCGATTCCTTTGGGATTAGGCGCTGGTTCTGTAGATGCAGCATTAAGTAACTATGTAGCGCTGCATTTTAAAGCCAGGCATATGAGCTGGTTGCATTGTTTCTGGGGGATTGGAGCAATGACGGGACCTATTGTAATGTCATTTTCGCTGGATAATGGAAATAACTGGCGTATGGGATACCTTACTATAGGGATAGTACTTACTATCATAGCTATAATATTATTGGGATCGCTGTCTTTGTGGAAGATTTTTGAGAACGGTAAGATAGAAGAAGGCGGCGAGAAGACGCTCATCAGTAACAGAGAAGCCTTACGAATCAGGGGTGTGAAAATGTCCATGGTCTCGATGCTTTGTTACAATGGTTCGGAAACAGCCGCTGGTCTATGGATGGCATCCTTCTTTATTGAAAGCAAAGGAATTTCTCCTGGCACAGCAGCAGCCTTTTCTTCCCTATTTTATATTGGAATCATAATAGGACGTATTTTTTCCGGATTTCTCTCGACTAACTTATCAAGTAAAAGCCTGATACGATACGGTGGGTTAGTTGGCTGTGTCGGACTTCTGATTCTTATTTTACCGGTTCCATCTTGGGTTGCTGCAGGAGCATTGCTCATTGTGGGACTAGGTGGAGCGCCAATCTATCCGAGTATTGTTCATGCCACACCGGAACGGTTCGGGGAAAAAGCTTCTTCGAGTGTAATTGGACTCGAAATGGCAAGTGCTTATACAGGTTCTACTCTGATACCTTTATTAATGGGGTTTATTGCAAGCCAATTTGGTATGTTTATGGTACCCATTATTTTGCTTCTACTTTTTAGTATCATGTTTGTATCTTCAGAAATGGTTAATAGAGTTTACAAACATAAGCTTGTATAAATATATAGCGCTAGTGCAAGGTCTCAATACTCCAGCCCATGCCGCAAATGCGTGCGACAGCATCCAACCCGCACAACTCTCGCTCATATAGCGTGGTTAAGACAATTGTTGACTGTGCGATTTGGAGTAGGCCCCTCTGCGGACACGATGAGGTCCCTTCACGATTTATCCGCGGCTGATGCGGACAGGAAATCCGTTATTGGGGAGGATTCGTCTATTCAGCAGGACAAACGGACAGAGATTCCGCTAATTGTCCTATCTGCCTTCATTCTAGGCTCAAACGAACGATATAACGGCTCCTGAGTCCGAAATCGCCAGGAAAGATGACTTTTTCACGAAATAGGGTCTTCTCTGTCCGCTTCACTCCGCTGATGGAGCCCAATCCTCCTGCACCGCCTATTTCATCTGAAGCTTCCAAGATATCCACATTTTTTGGGCATTGCATCATTTCCTAAATGACGAAAAAAGCTCAATTTCTCAGAATTAAATTGAGAAATCGGGCTTTTTTATTTGCCTTAACGTTGTAAATTCGCGATTTGCTGGTGTTACCCCTATCTCACTTCGCACTCATTTTGTCTAATAATAAACACGTAGTACAGCATCCTCTTCCTGCAAGCCTTCAATCCGCTGAACCTTCTCTTGGCCGCCTGGCACAATTACTGAGGTGATATAGGATAATCCTGCTTCTTTAATCTTGGCTATATCAAATTCCAGCAGCAGTTGACCCTGTTCAACCGTTTGCCCTGTTACAACATGGGACACAAAGCCCTCACCTTTCAGCGATACAGTATTTACCCCGACATGAATGAGAATCTGAATACCATCTTCATTTTCCAGCAAAACCGCATGCTTGCTTTTATTCATAATATGGGCTACTTTACCGGAAAAGGGGGCTCTCACATCGCCTTTGACAGGTTGAACAGCAAATCCTTCCCCCATGGCTTTCGTGGAAAACGCTTCATCCGGTACTTGCTCAAGACCCACTACTTGTCCGGGGACCGGGGAGATAATATCCAGGGTATTTTCTTCGATTTTGTTTTTTCTCCAGCCAAACATATCCTTCTCTCCTCTCTAAAGTTATGTCTCCGACAAGTTTTTCAGTTCATTTGTCGCCTTACGGGTTCTCGTAATCTTATCGATAGAATCGTTAATATTAATTGAAGCGTATGCATAATACAGCACATCCACGACAAAAAACTGGCTATGCTTGGAGCTGGTCGCTGCACTTCTTACCTTTGCTTCAGGAGCAAGTGAAGTGAATAAATTAAAATCGCTTATATCCGATAACTCGCTGCGGCCAAACCCCGTAAAGCTAACGGTGGTCAATCCACTTTTTTGGGCAAATTTCATCAGCTGCAGCACCTCCTTGGTAGCAGCGCTATACGAAATCCCAATAAATACGCTTCCTTTCGGTGCATTAGCCATACTCATTGTGAGTACATGGATATCATGAAACGCATATACGTTTTTCCCCATCCGCAGCCATTTTTGGGCAATGTCCTCTGCAACCAACGCCGATGCACCAATACCGTAGGCAAATATAACGGGGGCCTTGTACAAGCTGTGTGCCACTTTTTCAATCATTTCTACGTCAAGCTGGCCTACTGTATCCTTAAGTGACTGGATCACGTTGGACAAAATTTTATCGACTAACACCGTCGTATTTTCATTTTTATTCAGATCGAAGTAACCTGTTTTTTGCCCCTGAGCCAGATCAGCAGACAAGGCTACCTTTAATTCGGGGAAGCCCTTTAGGCCTATCGAACGGCAAAAACGCACAACCGATGCACTGCTGGAAAGAGAACGTGATGCCATTTCCTGCACAGACATAAACATCGCTTCATCCGGAGCCTCCAGTACAAAGCGGGCTACCTTCTGCTCGGATTTTGTTAATTTGGGCAGCACATTTTCAATTCTCGATAAAATTTGCCCCACTCCCACACCCATACCAGCACCTCCATTATCACGTGAACAATAAAATTATACCTTAATACTATTCACTATAGGACGCTGTGGCAAGAAATCGAAAGGGATGCCGGCTCTTATGCAGAAACGGCAGCAGAGGAATATCTCTTCGGGCGACATACCCAATTACGTTAACCCGTTCATCGGCAGGCAAAGGACGGAGTACAATTTGAAATTCACCGCGATACCGTAAATATTTATCATTATCGATCGTTAGGGCTCCGATTGGACGTTCCACGGTATGCTCCGGAAGAATACTTCCTCTAAAATGATGCCGAGCTTCCTCGGAACGAATTACGTCACGTGCTATATCCGGACGGTTATGGTGGACAGCTTCCCATACATGTGACGGTCTTTGCTTCTCAACGCCCAATAACACGGTCCCCTCATTCCAGGCAAGAAATTGCTGCATCGTCCAAGGGCTTACCGATAAATCGCCAATGAGAACATGATCCACAAAACACTCGTGCACCAATTCCAAGTAGCCGGCAAATGGAGACATATGACGATGTTTCTCCAGGCTTGGCAGCCCCTCATGCAGCGGGCCTCTTAAATCTCCGTCTCCAGGAATAAAAGCCGCAACGGTTAAGTCTTGGGATTGTAACCAGCGATTCTGGTTCTGAAAAGCTGTCAGTTCAAGACCTGTCTCCGGTCTTGGGTAATAATTGTGCCAAGCCTCTAAGGAAGCGAAATTCGCCTGCTGCTCGCGTAAGCCGTCCAAAAACGCCTGATCTATCGTACTTGCATTCAGAGCAACACGCCACTCGCGGGACAGTTGGGCAATTTCAGCAATCTCCATACCGTTATCAATTCTTAATCCCGTAACACCGCTAGCCTTCAACTGCTGTAACGAGAAATGGTTAAAGGTTCTTGGAGACACATCCACCATGAAAAGCATATTGTGTCTGAGGGCAAACTCTCCGATCCGTGTTAGCGGCTCCAGCAGCTCCCGTGGATCCTCCTCCGGAATCTGCAGAGAAGTAAAAATAGAGTTGAATCCATTTTTTTGCATATAGCTCAAATATTCCATTGTCTTATCAAGACTCTGCTCAGTTAGTGACACCAATACTCCACTCATGTTGCTAACACTCCTTTTCATCGGATCGTTGTTTATTGTCTCAGGCTTCCTTTGGTTCACGTGCTTCTTTTGGCGTACCGAACAAATAGGTGCAGATAAATCCAAAGATATACGCTGTAACTAAACCCAGCAGGTACACCCACCATTTACCGTCAGCAATCAGCAGCAGCATTTCAATGCCCGACGCGCCAATGGACATGGCCCCTACATTGCCAAAATATCCAATGACCGCACCACCAAATGCCCCGCCCAGACACGCAGTTACGAATGGCTTACCCAAAGGAAGGGTTACGCCATAAATCAACGGTTCGCCAATGCCAAGCACACCTACAGGCAAAGCTCCTTTAATAATACCCGTAAGCTGCTTGTTCTTACGGCGGATCCAAAGTGCCAGTCCCGCACCTACCTGACCTGCCCCAGCCATGGCCAGAATCGGAAGCAATATGGTCATCCCTGTCTGTGCAATCAATTCGATATGAATGGGTGTCATGATATGGTGCAGACCAAGCATTACCATAACCAGCCAGATTCCACCGAGGAAAAAGCCTGCAAACGCCCCGCCTACAGATAATATCCAGTTAACGGCTATGAGCAGATTGTCAGCAGCAAACCCGGCAAAGGGCATGATCAAAAAGATGGTCAGCAATCCGGTTGCTAGTACACTCAGAAACGAAGTAACAATCAGATCGATGGAGTTAGGCATAATTTTATGCAATCTTTTTTCAATCACGGATAAAATCCAAACCGCCAACACAACACCAATGATCCCGCCTTGCCCGGCAATCAGAGGTTCTCCCGTAAATAAATTGTGGATAGGCAGTTCCGGCTTCATACCGGTGAGAAGAGTCGCACCGCCAATAACACCACCTAATGATGGGCTTGCACCAAATACTCTGGCAGAGTTGATGCCCACAAAAATAGCCATATAGGAGAAGATGCCGTTTTTGATGACATTGAGAATTAGGTTAAATTGCGCCCAGCCTTCACCGGACAGATGTCCCGCTGTAATGAAATTGCCAATAACGGAGGTAATCCCCGCCAAGAGACCAGCCGCAACAAATGCAGGTACCAGCGGAATAAAAATGTTTGAAATCGATTTCAAGAAGTTTTTAACAGGTGTGTTGTTCCGCTGTTTATACTTCTCTTTATTTTGTGCCGCCAGCCCCGCTGCCTTCTCTTTGTCGCTTAATCCGTTTGTCTTCTCTAATGGAATGACTTCTCCCAGCTCCACTCCGCTGATGTCTGCAATCACCCGGGAGACCTTCTCTACCAGTCCAGGACCTACAATAATTTGCAGTGTTGATTCCTCGATTACGCCTATAACACCGGGAACACGCTTCAAATTCTCAATGCTCGCCAAGCTTTCGTCTCTTAAGGTGATTCGGACACGTGTCATACAGTGGGTAATCATTTCCACATTTTCAATCCCTCCCACCGTACCCAAAATGCCATGTGCTAAATCCTTTTCTTTTGACATGGTTATTCCCCCTTGTGGTGTTGTACCGCTTGACGAATAAATCCTCCCGATTCCTGCAATCTTTGCTGTGCTTCTTCAAGCCCAAGTCCCGCAAGCAGCATAACTACAGCTACCTTCACCTGATGATGACTTCTTTCATAATAAATGGAGGCTGTGTCCATATCGCAGCCTGTGATCTCGCTGATAATCGATTTAGCTCTGAGCACCAGCTTCTCATTGGTCGGCTGCACATCCACCATTAAATTGCTGTATACCTTGCCTATCCCGATCATAGCTGCGGTGGAAATCATGTTCAGCACCATCTTCTGAGCTGTTCCGGCCTTCAAGCGAGTAGAACCGGTTAATATCTCCGCCCCTGTCAAGATTTCAATCGGGTATTGCGCATACCTGCTAATCTCTGCTTTCTCATTGCAGGACAAGCTGGCTGTAGACGCTCCAATCCGGGCGGCATATTTCAGTGCGCCAATGACGTATGGCGTTCGTCCGCTGGCGGCAATTCCCACTACAGTATCATTAGGCGTCAGATTGATCAGCTTAAGGTCGGTTTCTCCTTGTTCTATTGAATCCTCTGCACCTTCTACCGCCAGTCTGATTGCTGTTTCTCCACCTGCGATCAAACCCTGCACTATGTCCGGACCGGTTCCAAATGTAGGTACACATTCTACTGCATCGAGAATCCCCATTCTTCCACTAGTTCCTGCCCCGGTATAAATCAGACGTCCACCCTGTTTAAAGCTTTGGATGACACAGGTTACTACCTTTTCGATCTCCCCCAGCTTTTCTTTCACTGCCAAGGATACCTTCTCATCCTCCTCCTGCATGAGCTTGAGTACAGATGCAGGTGATAACTGGTCCAGCTCCAACGTCCGTTGATTTCTTGTTTCCGTGGTTAAATTCTCCAGCAAAATATTCATCCTTTCCTCTAAACTAGTCATTCATCCAGTGGTCTTTGAGCCTTGTGACCATTTTCTTTATTTATGTTGTTGGACCTATTATAGCTCATATGTAATATTATTACTAGATATCTGTTAACTTCATGTAATATTATTTCAAAAAAATTTACGTTTCGCTGATCCTTTCCGGAATGCAAAAGACGGCCATACCGGGTACAATACCGGATAAGGCCGCCTCTTATAATCACTCTGTTCAGTTGGTTAGCTGTTTATCAGTTTTCTTTTCCCGTCAGCAATTACTCCGCTTCACGCAGCCGCTCCACAATGCTTTGCCTGTTGGCCGTAGAATAAGCCGCCAATGGAATGATGACGCCAAGGATCAACAGGAAAGGCAGTACGGCCAGCAGCGGCCAGATAATAAACTGATAGCTCAGAAACCACATCATGCTGCAAAGTGGTTTCACAACGGCCACAGAAAATACGATCCCGAAGAGAATGGAAAACAGGCTGGTGCCGATAACATAATACAGCCCTTCATAGATTAACATGCTCCGCAGTTGCTTCTGTGTCATCCCGATGCTTTGCAGCATGGCAAATTCCCGGCGGCGGGTCAGGATGCTGGTCAGAATGGCGTTGACAAAGTTGAGGATACCGATCAGGCCAATAATTATGCTGAGTGTACCGCCGATCATCTGAACGGTGTTCTGCATGCCGGATAGCTCTTGCTTTGAAGTTAACTTGGAGGAGTAGTTCATTACCGGTTCCCTGATTTCCGTATAGCCCTTCAGAAATTCCTCTATTGCCTGCTCCTGATCGTCGGCTGCGTTGAAGACATAGCTCATCACGGCGGGCTGTTCCACCAGTGGTTTATAGACATCCGCCGGAAGATAAAAGGTGTATGTCCCTAACGTCCGATTCGTATTGGTGACTTTAATACCAACATGACCGATAACAGTGAATTCATAAGTGTGAAGCTCTTTGGTCAAGCCAGCCTTGTCCGGAGCTATGTAATTATGAAGAATAACCTTCTCGCCCACCTTATAGTTTGCCGTTTCCATTTCCGGCCTGCCGTTGTCGTCCAATACGACTCCTTCAAGGATATATTTACCGGAGTTTAATTTGTCTGCATCCAGCTCTCCGTCAATTTGTTTCAACAGATGCAGTGGCAGCTCTTCAAGTCCATATACGTCTGAAAAAAAGTTGCCGGCGGCATCGGGAACTATGTCCTGGATTAATGCTGCGCCCGGATTGGCAGTATCCACTGTAAGTGCCGATGGATGTCCGTATAATCGCCCACCTTCTTCAAAACCAGGCTGTGCCTGTACAGCCTGAATGTAGCTCTCCGAAACTTCATTTTCAGGGCCGCTGAAATAGGGGATTTGAAAATATTCGGCATGTGCAATGATAAAGTCAGTATCATGGAACTGAGACAAATACTTGTCCATATCTATACTCCGGGACAGGGTAAACGCTGTGTTCAGGAGGATAAGACTGAGCGATAAACTCAACACGACCAGCACAGTGCGCTTTTTATTGCGCCCCAGGTTGGAGAGAGCCATACGGGGCATTTTGGCGCCGCCGGTTGACTTTTTGAGTATAGCGTGTTTTTTGACGTTTCTGTCTGAAAATCGCACAGCCTCTACCGGGGACACGGCACCGGCAATCCGGCCCGGCTTGAACGTGCTGATCAGCACAGTAATCAAGGCAAATAAGGCCGACCCGATAAAAATCCATGGACTGGGCGAGACCGTTACCGTAGTGTTAGAGAACGTGTTGGCGTTCGCCGTTTGCAGTATAAGCGGAACAAGTGATTTGCCAACAAAAAATCCGGCAAGGAGTCCAATCGGAATTCCGATGACTGACAGGATCAACGCTTGTCTGCGGATGATGCGGCGGATTTGTTTGCCGGTGGTGCCGATCGTCTTCAGCAAACCGTAAAAGCGGATATCCCGAATTACTGAAATCTGGAAAATATTGTAGATGATCAGGTAGCCGGTAAAAGTGACAAGCAGCAGCCCGGAAGTTATCGTCACGATTGTACCCGGGTCCATGCCGAAATTGCTTGATAGATAAGACCAATTGACATTGCCGCCCATATAGTTAGGCGCCTTCTTGTCAAGGGAATAACCGCTCTCGGTAATCACTTTATGAAGCTTGCTCTCCAGATCCAGGCTGTTGCCAAACATAATCGTGGCAGAAATTACGCCTGTTGAAATACGGTTCTCCTTGTAGGTATTCTTGAGCTCCGCTGTATGGGCATCGACATAAGCTCTGGAAGCAAGGATTTGACCAGCATTAAAGACCGGATCGCTCTCCCACCAGCCGGAGAGAACAAAGTCGCGCTGCACCACCTCGCCGCTGCCCCGGATGTCAAGATTCAAGGTTACGGTTGCGCCAGGTTTCAGGGGAACACCCAGCAGCTGCAAGGTATTGGAGTCGGCCATCACCTCATTTGTGGCCACAGGCTTATGTCCGCCAGCCAGCTCGATTAATCCAAGCTTCAGCGCCACATCGTCGTAATACCAGAACTCCGCATGGCGCTTTAAAAGCTCTCTGTTCACAACGTTTTCGCTTAACACACGACCATAGGCAATTTCTTTAATCAGCGGGTGACTTTTTACGCGGTCAAATTGCTCATCGGTAATGTATTTAAGTACAGCATGACCATCTCCACCGGCCTGGCGCATCGTTGCCCGCTGGAAGTTCTCCACAGCCCCAAGTGCCATGGTAAAGAGTGTTGTAAACAGCAATGCTGTCAGCGCGATAGCGATTATGGCAATAAGGTTGCGGGGTTTGTTCATTTTGAAGCTTTTACCGGATAAGTTGCGAATGGCTTTGTTGTTCTTTACTTTAATCATTTGGCATCACCGCTGGTGATTTTGCCATCCTCAATGCGGATAATGCGGTCGGCCATCTGGGCAATTTCCTCGTTATGGGTAATCATAATTATGGTTTGGCGGAACTGCAGGCTGCTAACCTTGAGCAGGCCCATAACATCCAGGCTTGTTTTACTGTCTAGGTTCCCCGTCGGTTCATCCGCCAAAATAATGGCCGGTTTCGCCGCCAGTGCCCGGGCAATGGCTACCCGCTGCTGCTGCCCTCCGGAAAGATTGTTCGGCAGATTAAGCATTTTTTTGTCCAGCCCCAGAGTGCCGACAATCTTCTCTACATAAGCCTTGTCCGGTTCTTTGCCGTCCAGTTCAATGGGCAATACAATGTTCTCATAGACATTCAGGACCGGTACCAGGTTGTAATTTTGAAAAACAAAGCCAATCTTTCTTCTGCGAAAAATAGTCAACTCCTCGTCTTTCAGGGAGAAGATCTCCTTGCCGTCCACAGTGACGCTGCCGCTTGTCGGACGGTCAAGCCCGCCCAGCATATGCAGAAGAGTTGACTTGCCGCTGCCGGATGTACCGATGATGGCGACAAATTCGCCGCTTTCCACATCAAAATTTACGCCGTCTAGGGCATGGACGGCAGTATCTCCGCTGCCGTAACATTTTTTTAGTTCCTTCGTCTTCAATATGGTCATATTGCTTTCCCCCAAAGAAATAGTCTGTATCACAGTACTCTGCAATACAGACTATACCAAAATGATCTTTCTACGATCTTTCAGAAATCTAACAGTGTTGAAAGATTTACTGCTCCATAGGCAGAAAAACCGAAAAGGTGGAGCCCACACCGGGCCGCGACGAAACCTTGATGTATCCACCTTCGGCCGCTATAATTTCCCTGGCCAAAAATAATCCGATCCCTACGCCCTCCTGCTCTGCGACATCCGGTGAGCGGTAAAAGCGAAGAAAGATTTGGCTTTGTTCTTGTTCAGCAATCCCCATCCCGGTATCAGTAATGTCAATCCGGCAAAATAAATCATAAGGGACAACTTTCAAGCTCATGCTTCCGCCACTTTCCGTATACTTTATTGCATTGTCTAAAATGTTATAAACAGCTTCTGCTGTCCACTTCAGGTCAAAGCTGGCATGGACGGAGGTATGCTCCTTCACAACCTTGATCCCTTTGCTGTCCGCTTTCGGCATGGCTTGCTCCAGCGCGGTATCGAGCAGCTTCTGCACAGATTCCGGCTTTGGGGATACCGTAATGATACCTGTTTCAAGGCGGGAGGATTTAATCAGGGAATGGATCAGAAAATGGAGCTTTTCAGCTTGTGCGGAAAGAGCCTTTACACAAGTGGAGCCTTCCTGCGGCAATTCGCATTCGCCAAGCAGCTCGGAATAGAGCAGAATATTGGCGATGGGCGTTTTCGTTTGATGCGAAATGTCGGAGATCAGCCCGCTTATTTTATTTTTTTCGGCAAGCAAATGGTTAGAGGACACGGAACAGATCGCCAGAAATTGAGCCAGTTTGGCTTCCACAGCCGATACAACGGATTCGTCATAAACCCCCTGCGCAAAGCTGCCGTCAATCGCCGTATCGATCATGTTCTCAATGCTTTTCAAGGTTCTGTCGATCCTACTGCGGTATGCGAGAATCACAATCACAGCAAGGAATACAGCAGCAGCGGCAATTCCAATACACATATAATTGAGCATGGTCATATCATTTAACGGCCCAGGTATAGCCGA
The DNA here is from genome assembly GCF_014644435.1 of Paenibacillus albidus. Taxonomy (GTDB): domain Bacteria; phylum Bacillota; class Bacilli; order Paenibacillales; family Paenibacillaceae; genus Paenibacillus_AQ; species Paenibacillus_AQ albidus. The sequence continues at coordinate 21,503 of NZ_BMKR01000036.1, forward strand.
TGCCATACACATTTTTGATGTACACCGGAGAGGATGGGGTATCCTCCAGCTTGTCACGCAGCCTTTTTATCGTTACCGACAAGGCGTTCTCGTCCACATATTCCCCTCCATCCGTCCAGATTCTGTCCACCAGCTCGGAGCGGGAAACAGTCTGGCCGCGATTTTCGATCAGAATGCGGAGCAATTTCTGTTCGGTTTTGCTAAGCTCGACAGCAGCACCGTTTTTGCTGAACACCATCTTGTCAAAACAAAAGGAGAAATGCTCCAGCAAAACGGTGTCTGCAAGATGATGTCGGGGCTTCTTCAATTGAACGCCTATCCGTGCACGCAAGACCATTAGACTAAAGGGTTTGGTGATATAGTCATCGGCGCCCAGTTCAAAGCCGGTGACAATGTCCGTTTCCAGATCATTGGCAGTCAGCACAATGACCGGCACAGCCGTTATTCTGCGCAGTTCGGCCAATAGTTCAAGTCCGCTGCCATCCGGCAAGTTAATATCAAGAATCACTAAATCAAAGATAACAGACTCTATCTTTTTCTTAGCAACATCAATGGTATAGGCCTGTACAAATTTGACATTGTCGTCTTTGAGGGCAAGGACGATGCCATTGCTTAAAGCAATATCATCTTCGATAATTAATAAATGATGCATCGATTTTTCTCCACCATTCCGCTTCATAGTACACATGAGAATCATACCATTTTTTCAAAACCGCTCTACACATGAATTAGAAATTTCTAGGTATTGTTGAAGGCGCGGCAAAGAACCGGAATATCCGGGATATTCTCAGCTTGCTGGGTGAGATGCTGCACCATATTGTGGATGTGGAGGGGCTTTGCGTCATCTGGAGGGAAGAACAAGGTTCACGTCCGGTTATCCATGGCACAGGCAAATATAAGAACCTTGCAACCGCCGATGACGCACGGTGGATGGATCGAAGCTTATTGGAAACAGATTTCGATTTTGAATATGTCGCTGCCCTTGCTAGTCCTGTGGAGAATGGAGGCGAAGGCTATTTGTGCATGGGACCCAAGCGTAATTTGTCCATGTTCTCGGCGGAGGAGAAAGTGCTGATTGACGACATTTGCACAGAATCGGTCCAACTGCTGTGCCAAGCTGCTAGCCGGACTCCATAAGGAATTTCAACGCACCAAGAGGAACTGGCAGACCAGGGAGAGGTGAATCCCCAACGGGTGGCTTCCTGATCGGTTCCATGGATGGCGGACACCTTGGACTCATCTCAGTTAACAGCCAGATCGGGTATCTTGGCGGAGAGATGGATATCGAGTCGAGACCGGGAAAGGGAAAGGGAACTGCCATTACGCTGCGGCTTCGGTCGCAACATGGATGACAGTAAACCTCAAAGCTTATTTAGTTGTTATAGCTCCACAATTCTCATCGTATTTTCAATTTCCGTACCGGCATCCGAAGTTCTCCATTCGCTGCGGTTGCCCAAGCAAGCACAGATGAACTCGGTGCCCTGGTCCCGATGTTGCTTGCGGTAATGTACATGGCCCATAATGCTGTACCGTACCTTGTATTTGCGGCACAGGTTCAGATATTCCGTACTCCCCAGAAAAGCATTGAAGTATTCCCATTGCTTATTGGGCAGCGGAACTTTAAAAAACGGATGAGTCAACATATGAGTCACCATAATGATGTTTTTGCCCTGGTATTGCTCCAGTTCACGCTCCAGGCATTCGTAAAAAAACCGATGGATCTCCTGGTTTCCACTTCCCCACTGTACGTATAAGCTATCCTGCCAGGTTCGATCCATGGCATGCATAGCCTCGTAATCTGCAAATGTATAATTGGCTTCTCCCATGGTGTAATCATACCAGCCGGAATTTCCAATGATCACCCAATCGTCATTTAGCCTAAAAGGGCGCTCACATAGGCAGCCATCAAATGTCTGATACTCTTTGTATATTTCCCAGGTATTAGTTATCCCATTTGTTTTACTCCAATAATCATGGTTTCCGGGTACGAACAACACTGGAATACCGGTATTGTCCCGCAGCATATGCAGCACATCCAGGCTGCGATTCATATCATTTGAAATATCTCCGGCAATGATGAGCGCATCCAACGCAGCCTGCTTTACCTTTTCCAATAAGACCTCTTCAATAAATGGCTCATTGGGCAGCTCATTGACGTCCACGTGCAAATCTGAAATGATGCCAATCCTCATACCTTTACTTCCTCTCTATAATAATGGCAACTAACCTGATGACCAACATCATATACGGTTAACTCAGGAACATCCATGCTGCATTTGTCCTTCACATGCGGACAACGCGGATGGAATGCACAGCCGGAGGGAGGTTGAAGGGGGCTTGGCATTTCTCCGGTCAATACAATTCGTTCTCTTCTTTCACCCGATACAGTAGGTACCGCTGAAAATAAGGCTTTAGTATACGGGTGTACCGGTGTGTATTCAGTGGGATTGACATCAAATATTTCGACCAACTTTCCTAAATACATGACACCCACACGATCACTCATGTACTGTACAACATTTAGATCATGCGAAATAAACAAATAGGTCAGATTGCGTTGACGCTGCAGGTCCTTCAACAAATTGAGGATTTGAGATTGAACTGAGACGTCAAGTGCGGAGACGGCTTCATCAATGACTATAAATTTGGGATTCAGCACCAGTGCGGAAGCAATGCCAATCCGCTGGCGTTGTCCGCCGCTTAGTTCGTGTGGATACCTGTTCATATAACTTTGATCCATCCCAACCTGCTCAAGCACCTCGGCAATTAGACGTTGACGTATTCTCTTATCTCCCATGCGATGAATAATCAATGGCTCTTCCAGCAGCCAGCCAATCTTTTTCTTGGGATTAAGGGAGGAATACGGGTCTTGAAAAACAATTTGCAGCTCACGCCGCAATGAATTCATTGCTTTTTTCGATAGACCTGCAAGATTCTTACCTTGATAGCAGATACTGCCGCTGCTGGCTTCAAGCAATTTGACCATCATCTGGCCTGTCGTAGATTTCCCGCAGCCACTTTCTCCTACCAACCCAAAAGTCTCCCCTTCACGAATGTCAAAAGAGATACCGTCAACCGCTTTAACGACCTGCTTTTCTTCCAGCAGCTTCTGTTTTGGGACGGAATAATGCTTGGTGAGCGCATCTACTTTAACCAGCATTTATCTTCTGCTCCTTTCAGTTTTGCTGTGTGTACAGATGGCAGCGGACTTTGTGATTGACGGCCACCTCACCCAATTCCGGAACCACCGATGTGCATTCAGGCAGAACATGCCCGCAACGGCCGGCAAAGGGACAACCGCCCTTGCGCTCATGAAGCGGAGGTACCCGGCCGGGAATGGTATACAATGGCTGACCCCGTTTGCTAATATCGGGGAGGGAGTGCAGCAACCCCTTTGTATATGGATGTTGCGGCTTCGTTATTATTTCTTCGGCCGGAGCCTCTTCAACTATATATCCGGCATACATCACAATGACCCGGTCACACATTTCCCGGATGACACCAAGATCATGGGAAATAAACAATATTGCCGTATCGGTCTCCCTGTTCAGCCCTCTCAGCAAATCCAAGATTTGCGCCTGAATCGTCACATCCAGGGCGGTGGTAGGCTCGTCCGCAATAAGCAATTGCGGCTTACAGACCAGGGCCATTGCAATCATGACCCGCTGCCTCATTCCTCCCGACAGACGGTGTGGATACTCATCATAAAGCTGCTCTACTCTGGACAAGCCAACCTTGCGCATCATTTCCAGCGTAAGCTGTCTCGCTTCTTTTTTGGATAGGTTTGTATGTGTTTTTAATGTCTCGGCAATTTGCCTCCCAACCGGAATCAGCGGATTTAATGCTGTCATGGGGTCCTGAAAAATCATCGAGACCCGCTTGCCCCGGATATCCTGCCAGGCTTCCTCCGACAGTCCTGCCAGGCTCGTGCCGCCAAGAAAAAATTGGCCTCGGGTCATTTGAGCAGCTTCTGGCTGCAAACCCATGATAGAAAGAGCGGTTAAGCTTTTTCCACAACCAGACTCCCCTACAATGCCAAGCACCTCATTTTTTTGAATCTCCAGTGTAATGTGATGCAATGCAGGATAAGATTTGCCGCCAACTGTAAAGGCTACCTCGACATCCTCCATGGTGAGCAAAGCCGGACTCATGACCTCTGCCTCCTCTTTAACTCTTTTTATCATATAAATCACGAATTCCATCACCAAGGAGATTAAATCCAAGTACCATAAGAGTAATAACAACACCGGTAATCGTCACATACCATGGCGCACTCATGATGAACGGCTGCGCTTCATTTAACATCCTGCCCCAGCTGGGATCAGGCGGCTGAACACCAAGACCCAGATAGCTGAGGCCTGCTTCGGCCAGAATAGAGCCTGAAAAGTTCAATGAAGCCGCGACAATAAGCGGCGATACCATATTGGGTAAAATGTGATTAAAGATAATTCGTAATGCACCAGCACCTTTGGCAATGGAGGCTTTGACAAAATCAAACTGTTTATACTGCATAAAGCCACTGCGGGCAATTCGTGAAAATGAAGGAATTCCCATGATTCCAAGTGATATGATGGTATTCTTCAACCCGGGACCAAATACTGAAACCAACATGATTGCCAGCAAAATGCCGGGGAAAGCCAACATAGCATCCATGACCCGCATAATGATTTCATCCAGCCAGCCGCCAAAATATCCGGCAATTGCGCCGATGAGCACCCCAAAAAACAGTCCGATTGAAACGGAGGTAAAGCCAACCAGAAATGCTGTCTGAGCTCCTTCCATAATGCGGCTAAGAATATCCCGGCCGAAATTATCAGTTCCCCACCAATAATCAGCTTGCGGTTGTGCCAACCTCATACCGGTGTTCATGGCGTTGGGCTCATAGGGGGTATAGAACAAACCAACCAGCATAAACAACAGGAGTATAGCTACGAGAAAAGCTCCAGCGACTAAAGGTTTGCTTTTTGTAAATGACTTTATATTCATCTCATTCACCTTTTCATTTGAATCCGTGGGTCAATCATTTTATAGAGAATATCAATAATCAAATTGATACTGACCACAATAACTGCAATATATAACACTAACGTCTGAACAAGTGGCATATCCCGGCTGCCTATAGAAGTAATCAGCAAATTCCCTAAGCCCGGCAAAGCAAATACATTTTCAACGACAATGCTGCCGCCTAGTGTATCGGCAATTAGCAGCCCAAGAATGGTAATCACCGGAATCAATGCGTTACGCAAAATGTGTCTATACATAATCGCCCGTTCGCGCAGACCCTTGCTTCTGGCTGTACGGACATAATCCATCCGGGACTGGTCCAGTAATGTATTGCGCAAATACCGGATGACGACGGCAATCCCGGGAATCGCAAGTGCCAATGAAGGCAAAAAAAGCGAACGGATTGCCCCTGCCGGACTTTCACTCCACGGTATATACCCATAGGTTGGGAACAACCGAAGGGTTACCGAGAACAACAGGATTAGAATAAATGCCATCCAAAAAGAAGGAATCGACACGCCCAGTTGAGTTAAAATCGAAGTGATGAGTGCCGACATCTTCCCATCTTTTCTTGTGATATAAATGCCAAGGGGAAGACCAATTATAACAGTCAACCCCAAGGCGAATACAGCCAGCGACAATGTAACAGGCAAGCGTTCCATCAATAAATCCGCAACAGGTCTCTGGTATTTTAGCGAGGCGCCAAAATCACCTGTGGTTGTGTCCGCAATCCAGCTCAAGTAGCGTTCAGCGGCGGGGCGGTCAAGCCCCATAGCCTCATGCAACGCGGCGATTTGGTGCGGGTCAGCATCCACCCCCAATATAATTTCCGCTGGATCTCCGGGCAGAATCTGGAACACCAGAAATGTGATGACCGATACAAGCAGTATCGTGGATACGAACATCACCAGTTTTCGGATATAGAATCGCAAGGTTATATCCTCCCAGCCTTATTTTTGCGTATAATACATTTCTGCAAAATCAAACTTTTGAACCGGATAAATTTTGAATCCTTCCAGATTGCCGGCCATGGCCGTTGTACGGCTCGGATCCATAATATAAACCGCCACAGCCTGTTCAGTTAACATCTTTTGCGCTTCTTTATACAATTTTGACCGTTTCTCTTCATTCATCTCCGTCCGGGCTTGCTTTAAAAGAGCATCATAAGCATTGTTTTTGTAATGATAAAAGTTCTTTTTATACGTGCTCTCATATCTGCCTAATACCTCATTCGGATCTATTTTTCCTGTCAAGCCAATAATTGTCGCTTCGTATTCGCCGTTGCCATATACATTCTCCAGCCAACTGCTCCATTCGATTTGCTTAATGGAAACCTGAATGCCAATTGGCTTCAACTGCTCTGCAATCACTTGTGCAGTATCTACATGCATCTGATAATTGGAAGGGACCGTAATCGCTAGATCGAATCCTTGGGCATAACCGGCCTCGGACAATAATTTCTTAGCCTTCTCCAAGTCCGGAGTGTAATAATTCTCCAACCCTTCCTGGTAAAACATCGCCATGGCCGGACTCATATTACTGCCAAGCTTCGTTCCCTGACCTTCAGCTACTGTCTGGATAATCACATCTTTGTCAATGGTATAGTTGATCGCCTGGCGGACCTTTTCATTGTCAAGCGGTGCAACTGTGTTATTAAGTGCCATCAGTTGCACCATATTTTGCGGGCCGGTCACCAGATTGAATGTATCGCCCAGTTGGGCTGCGCCCTGAGCGCTGACTCCCGGAACCATATCAATATTACCGGATTGCAGCGCCAACACCGCGGAATTCTGATCCGGCATGAACTGAAATTCTACCCGATCCAGCACCGGAGCACGATCCTTATCATAAAACTGTTCATTTTTCTCAAGAACGAGCTTTTGACCCGATTGATATTCGGTGAACTTAAAGGGTCCTGCTCCAATTGGCTTGGTGCTTTGCTGCTCATAATTTTCCGGTACAATGGCAGCAATATTGGCTGACAAGAAAGCTGCATCAACCGTTTTTAAAGTAACGACTACTGTATACTCGTCCGGCGTCTCTACACTTTGGACAGCAGAGAATTTAGAGGAAAGCGGCTCCTTCCCGTCCAGTCCAGCCAATTTAGCATAGGAAGAATGTACGTCCGCGGAAGTCAGATCGGAACCATCATGGAACTTCACCTCTTGTCTCAGGTGAAATGTATACTTCAGGCCATCCTCGGATACTTCATAGGATTCCGCAATTGCCGGCGTAAGTGTGCCCGCTTCTCCGACCTCGAACAGGCCGTCAAATACATTGTCCATCATAGCGTTGGTATCCGTTGCTGCCGATAAATACGGATCCAGGTTATCCGGTTCGGTTGACATGGCAACCCGTACCGTCCCCCCCTCCATCTTGTTTGATGTTCCCCCCGCTGCAGCGGATGGATTGGCAGTGGATGCAGATGGGTTGGCCGCCCCGTCACTTTGCGCTTTCCCGCCACCACAACCGGATAAAATAACTGCAAATACGGTAAGCGAAGATAGTCCTACAGTGAATGATTTTTTTAGAGTTTTCAAAGGGAATGCCTCCTCATTGTTTTAGACAACCTGTGAGATAGGTCAATCTGCTCTATCTGTCCAATCAAAACGGTCACGGAATTCTCTCAGTGAGATATCCATCTTCTCGATATTATGCTGAATACGCCCTTTATCCAAATAAGCAATTTCATTAATAATGGCATTAACGACGGACAATGAAGCGGTATAGGATTCCAGCAAGCCTTCCGATTTGCAGGAGCCAAGCAAGACCAGATCGGAAAGCTTGGCAAAGGGGGACAAACTGGAATCCGTAATGGCAATTACTTTGGCCCCCCGTTCCCGGGCAATCCGGATTACTTTCAGGGTTCTTGGACAATATCTTGGAAATCCGCTGGCGAAGATGACATCATCCGGCTCAATATACGAGACGTATTCAGCCACGCCACCCTGGGGTATTAGTTCACTGTTTCCCAGCATGTACCGCAGGACATATGCCAAAAATGCGGTCACAGATAGGCCAAGCCGCCAGCCAACAACCCAGATTCGTTTGGCTCCAAGCAGCATCTGGGCAGCCGACTCGATTTGTGCCTTATCGGTATTGGACATGGTTTGACGAATATTTTCAATTTCCTGTTCGAAATGCTTTTCCAGCCAAGTATTATCCTGATATATTGCTAAGCGGACATCACTCTTGACGGTGTGTTGTTCCTTCAGCACGAACTTCTGCAGGTCCTTGCGCATGACCGAGTAGCCCGAATAAGATAAGGCCACTGCCAGCCGATGCACGGTTGCTTCGCTGACACCGGAATTCGCTGCAATTTGCTGCGCAGACTGCAGGGCAACCTCCTTAACATGGGTCTGAATATAATGAGCCACGCTTTTTTGTCCCGGGCTCAGCGATTCGAAATGCTGCTCAATTCTTTCAATAATCGTTGTCATTCTGCCGGCTCCAATGAATTAATTTATAAGCTGCCCCTTTGGGACGGATGACTTCATAAGTTCAAGATAAGAAGCCACCTCTTGAATACTGGTAATAACCTGAGAATAGTTCAGTTCCTCAATGCCTTGACTGCCATAAGGGTTAATCAGCAGACACTCCATCCCAACTTTCTGCGAGCCCTTGACATCATCATAATAATTGTCTCCGATATACAGCGATTGCTTGGCTGTCACATCTGCTTTCGCCAAGGCGAATTCAAATATCGCAGGGTCCGGCTTCTCAATTCCAACCTCTGAAGAGATTATGATCTCATCAAGCTCCTCTTCAAGCCGGTTGTCCGCCAACACCTCTCTGGCGGTTTCATTCCAATTAGAGATCAACCCGAGCCGATAACCCTTTTGCCTCAAGGAACGAAGTGTGGGGATGGTGTAATCAAAAGCTTTCCAATGAAGCTTCCCCGGGGCGGTCACGTTCCGGTGAGCTGCAATCACATCATCAATCGGCAGCGACACTCCCAAAAAATAATTGAGACATCCGATATACCACGGCTGATATACCCGACCATCCTTGCCTAACACGCCTTGGTATTCCCGCATAAACAACTTGTCCGTCCGATGATAGGCGAGTGTAATTTCGGCTCGCGATTTGTTGATCTGAAATACCTTCAGGGTGTCCTGATACACTTCTTCCCTGTCTGTCTTGACCAAGGTGTAGCCCAAATCGAACCATAGATACTCAATCATAGAATTCATCTGCTTCTCCTGTTCGTAGGAATTCCTTCATAATAGAATAAATGTTTATTTTCCTTCACAACTATGATTGTAGAGGTGAAATATTTGTCGAAAATTAAACCTTCTAAAGAATTTCGTAAAACAAAAAGTGTGTATTTACACCAAATTGACTTTTTAAAAAGTAACGAAAAAGAACCGTACTACTCTTCTTTCATAAGAGAGAAGATGTACGATGTTTTAGCCTTAAAGGATGCCGAGAACGGGGGTGAACCCATACGGCAGCCGTAAATAAGGTTAATCTAATGTCATTCATCGGTTCACTTGCTTTGATATAATTTGACGAAAGGAGAATATGGCTTTGAAAAAGAAATTGCTGTGTTAATGCTGGTGGGAAGTGTTTTGTTATCAGGATGTAGTTTGGACAAGTCAGTGCCAAAAGAATGATCAATCGGAATTAGGTTTCGGAGCCATCATTATTTATTATGTCGAAGAGCAAAAAATCAAATTAAATTTCACAGGCTCGGTGGGTACTTCCCCCATTACAGCATGTGAATTTACTGCCACCTATACATTTAATCGTGACAAAAATGAGTTTATCGTTGATCAAATTGACGTTAACCCTGTAGAAGAATAGAAAAGGAGTTACCCAGTGTAATCAAAAAACGTATGCTCAGATATTACAATTTTGGAGGTAACTTCAACGGTTCTTCCCCCAGGAAACGTTGTTCACTTAGATTGGCTCTCCCCCGCGCTTTTGATTTCTGACAAACCGCCCAGTACGGAAAGATGTGAATGATGAGATGAAATGGAGATTGAGGCAATATGAACGCTCCATGTGGCAAACTGGATATCGTGTAGTAGAGAAGTGAAATTGAAGGCATAGCACAAAGAGGTTATACTACAGTCAACATACTGCTATAAGAGGAAGGCGTGGTATGCTCATCAAAGCTTCCGCAAGCATTCAACATAATTTAAATGCACTTACTGAGTTATGCAAATCCTCCGGAGAGCGGTGTATTTGACCAAAAACAGCGAAGGCGATCTTGTCGCGATGGACATCGAAGTGTTTTCCCGGCGCGAGATAATGTTGAGGCTGCGTGAAAAACTGCTGGCTGTCGAGGCGGATCGGCTGGCTAGACGTGCCGTGTTACGTCGGACGAAAAACAAACTGATGGAAGCGATCCAGACACTGTCTTATATGTGGGAACGTATCCTGTTTCCTCAAAGCTGAGATTATTCTCCTGAGCAAATACCATAAGATTTTTGTGGAGAAGTGGTATCTGGTCTATCCAGATAAAAGACCAAACGGTTTATGTCGAATATATTGTAGGCTGCAGACAGGACTACTGGTGGCCGGTGCGATAGAGCAAGAACGGGGGGGCATTTATCTTATGTGCGATGAGAAGAACATATCTTTTTTATCTAAAGACAACCCGCTGGTTATTTCCGTGGTTAAAGCGATTCATACTGGCGATGTTCCGTCGCTAAAGCGGCTACTTGCTGAGAATTCTGGGCTGGCCACGTCAAGAATTGCGGGAATCGACGACGACTGCAAAAGCAACGGGGAATCGCGTACTCTCTTGCATGTTGTAACCGATTGGCCCGGACATTTCCCAAACAATGCAGCAACTGTCGCCGCGTTGATAGAGGCCGGTGCCGAGGTGAATGCTCGATTCACCGGACCGCACAGCGAGACGCCACTTCATTGGGCTGCGAGCTGCGATGACGTCGAAGTGCTTGACATGCTTCTCGATTTCGGTGCCGACATCGAGTCCTCCGGCGCTGTCATAGCCGGTGGAACGCCACTGGACAACGCAGTGGCGTTCGCACAATGGCGGGCGGCACACAGGTTGATTGAGCGTGGAGCTGAGATCGCTCTTTGGCATGCGGGTGCACTAGGTCTGCTTGACGCTATGGAGGCCCACTTCGCCGGGGATTTGCTTTCACAGCGATACCCTTGGGGAGTGGGACATCCTTCACCTCCGGACGAAGTGACCGTCGCGTTCTGGTGTGCTTGCCACGGCGGACAACGAAGTGCTGCCGAATACCTGCTCGACCGAAAGGCTGATCTGAACTGGATTGCAGTGTGGGACGGCCTTACTCCCCTAGACGCTGCTAGGCGCAGTGCTGCCACTGATTTGGTACAGTGGTTGCGCGGACTGGGTGCCAAATCCGCAAAGAGCTAGGCTGATCAGTCGTGCTTTGAAAACCTGACGGAAGATGGCCGATGGATTCGACATTTTGTAAAGAAAGGCTGTCCACAAGGATGGCCTTTTTAGCTTTCCTCGTCGGCCGGTGGAAAACGAGCAATTCCGATTATTGTACGACTGAATGAAAAGGAGTAAAAGCATCTGATCAATTAAGTTAAAAAATCCGGGCTTTCCCAAGAAGCGTTCATTCGTGCGTTAATAAGTAACGAACGCTCAGCTTGATACAACATATCTTACAGGGCTTGTACGGGCTTCTAAATAGACCCCACCCAGTGCGCCTAGCGAACGCTTTTTGTTGTTTCGTCAGAGTTCCCTCGTCTGCTCCGTACAATTTTTTTCTGAGAGGCTGTGCGTACAAGACCTTCAAAAGGTCATTGATGCTTATGTTTTTGTTTTTGTTTTTGCTTTTGCTTTAACCAAAAATCAGGAGGAACATACGAAATTAGTGAATAATCAATTTCATAACCTGAATCAGTTGCTAACTGTACAAGCAACATTTCTTCTTTATTGGAAGGTTGAATATCTCCTGTAGTAATAGTTATTACTTCAACACCAGTTCTTTTGGGCTTACCCACCACTATTATTTGATTGCCTTTTGTATAGACTTTGCTAACAGTAGTTTGGAACACCACCATATACAAATCGAGTGCTGTTTCACTTTGAAAAATCGGAAAATCAATACCAACATTCCCCTGAAATTGTAGCTGTCCCGAAAGTCCAATATCATAAGTTGTAAATAATCTGTGCAGAGCATAGTACATTCTCGTCGGAATGTAACTCCATCTACCTCCCCAATAAGTGCTATGCCAAGTTTTATCGTAAACAGGTCTTTTGTACTCAGGCAATTCTTTTATTACCTTACAAGGAATTTGTGTTCCATTATGTATCACTTCTAATATGCTGACTGTCTGAGATGGATAGAGTTTTTCCTCCTCCAATTGAGAAGGGAGTTCATTCATTTGTGTCGGTTCGATTGGTTCTAGGTTCTTCAACCTCTTTTCAAGTACATCCACCTGATTGTCAGACTCATTGATGTTCGGATTGATGGATTCATAAGCATTAGAAGACACCTTGAAGGACGAAGCGATAACAAAGAAAGCTAAAAAAGCGATTACAACTTTGCGATTAGTTTTCACAATTCACAGTCACCCCTGCCTAGTCTGACTCTTGTAAGGCAAAAGTATGCAGTGAAATCCCACACCATTTATTAACTCAAAACAAAAAAGCCCCTGTAAAGGGGCGTAATAAGTTCAACCTCTTTTCCCTGCCCTTTTCTTGATAGGCATGAGTCTGTTCAATGGTGAAGCCATTGCATGTTGTTCCTTCATGTCGCTCCCGCCACGAAGAAAGCCAATCGCATAGGAGTGTCGAAGGTTATATGGAATGATTTTCGCCCCTAGCTTCTTAGAGTATATTTCCATACGGTCACCCCAAGTGTAACAAGTCAACGAGCCGCCTTCATTCGTGCAGAATATCGATTATAGAACTGACTGACATGACGCTTGTAGTCATCTAGCGTTTGTTTACTAAGCCCCTGCGCCTTCTTCCATGACATGAATTGCTCTAACGTCCCCTCCCACGTAGTGGGGATGTGTTCACTAATTTTCAAAACCCTTGCTCTTGCCATTCCGTGTGCTCCTTTCGAAATGTCCCTACACGATAATAGTCGTTGCATGTAGGCACATCGTTGCGAAAGAAGCCGAGAGTTTTTCATGAATCCTGTGTGTATGAAAAAAAGCCCTAATGTGGTGATTGAGGGCTGCCTCGTTCTGATCAAATGTAGAAAACTATCATGTTCGGATCCGCCGTTTTTTCTTATTCCAAAACTTGATCCATACTCCCCTGTAGACTTACCCGAAGCGTTTGCGAGTATTAACGCCATCTCTGCACGTGTTATATCGTCATGTGGACGGAAAGCACCATCCTCATTACCTTTGATCAAGTCTGATTGTACCGCTTGCACGACTGCTTTCTGAGCCCAAGAACTGATTTCCGCTGCATCTATAAAAGTAAGTAGCGCTTCCTTTTCTTGCGGTATTAGTGCATTCATCAGCATTACAGCGAATTCCTCACGAGTCACAGCGTCAGACATTGCAGAACTACAGTATTACGCTCAAATAAGCAGGGTTGAAGCAATGGCCAGCGGACTTATTCAATCTTAACGGAGCAAAAGCCTCTTTAACCTACAGACTGTTAACATATGCCTTTTTTTCGTTTCGAAGTAGCTGCAAAATACAAACGTCAGTCCATTATTGGGCTGACGTTCGCATGTGAAAATTACTACATTTATATTAGGTATCATTCCTTTTTCCTACATCCAATTTCCTATTGATCCAAACTTTTCAGCTATATTCTTCGCTTTCCCTCAATATCCATTGATCTTGTCCTGATCTTTGGCAGTCCTTTTTGGAGAAAACGCATTATTTCAAGCCCGTGTTGGCAATGCCTTCAATAAACTTGTTTTGAGCCAGGAAGAAAACGACCAGAATCGGGACAGTTGCTATGGTCGAAGCGGCAAGCAGCAGCGGCCAGTCCACGCCGGCATCCGTAGTCAGCATGGATAAGCCGATCGGCAACGTGAACAATTCCTTCGTATTTAAATAAATAAGCGGTTCAAAAAACTCATTCCAGCTATTCATGAATGTAAAGATGCTTACGGTTGCCAATGCGGGCGTGGCGATCGGGAGCATAATCGACCTGAACGTGCGCCACGGCGAACACCCGTCCATTTTGGCTGCTTCATCCAGTTCAATAGGAACTGTAATTAGAAACTGACGTACGAGAAATACGCCGAACATCCCTCCCGATCCAAGCATTGGCGGAAGAATCAGAGGAATATGCGTATCGATGAATCCGAGGTTTGACATCCAGTTGAATAAAGGAATGGCCGTAACTTCGGTAGGAATCATCATCCCGCTGAGCAGGAACAGAAAGATCGCGTTTTTGAATGGAAAGTGCAATCTGGCAAACGCATAGCCTGCCAATGCGGACAAGAAACAAGTGCCTGCCGTGACGAGCACCGCGATATACATACTATTAAAAAAGTAGAGATGAAACGGCATTTCCGTAAACACGCGAATATAATTGATCCATTCCCAAGCTGCGGGTATCCACTGGGGCGGAAATAGAAACACCTCGGATTCCGTCTTCAAGGATGTGCTGACCATCCAAAAAAAAGGAAACAACACGATGGAGGAAACGATTGTTAGAACCAGATAGGATGCAAGGTTGGATGTTATCTTTTTATTGTTCATAATGTACCCATCTCTTTCTTAGTTTCCACTGTATCAAAGTCAGAACCAGGATAATGCTGAACAAAATAAATGCCAGTGCCGATGCATAACCGAATTCGTAGGAGCGGAACGCTTGTTTGAAAATGTAGAAGACCATCACGTACGTGCTTGTTCCCGGCCCTCCGCCTGTCATCACATAGATTTGTCCGAACACTTTAAGAGAACCGATAACGGTTATTATCGTTACCATGAATACGGCTGGCGTAATCATTGGCAGTGTAATGGATTTAAAGGTTTCCCAGCGTGAAGCGCCGTCAATTTTGGAAGCCTCGTAATAATCCTTCGGCACATCGTGCAGAGCGGCCAGGAAGATGACCATGTTCATGCCCACACCTTTAAGCGCACTGACCACTATAACGGTAGGCATCGTCCAAGTTTCCGAGAAAAGCCAGGGAATCTCCGTTCCGCCAAACGTTCGGATCAGCAGATTGACTAATCCACCGTCCGTAGAGAAAATAAACTTCCATACGATCCCCCAAACCACGAGGGAAACGACTACCGGCGTAAAGATCGCGGTCCGAAACAAGCCGATACCCCATATTTTCCGTTTCAACAGCATGGCCAGCAAAAGCGATAATACAATGTTCAGCGGGACCAAGCCCGCAGAGAAATATACGGTATTCACGGCCGTATCCCAGAAGACAGGATCATCGCGCATGGCGTAAATATAGTTATCCAAACCAATATACGCCGTATTTCCAAATAACGACCAATTCGTAAAGCTCATCACGAAAGCGTAAACGATCGGGCCAAACAGAAAGATTAAATATCCCGCCACAATAGGCAGTATAAACAAATATCCCATCCACATTTCTTTTGATTTCAAAGTTGCTAAACCTGCTGGCTTACCTCCGGCCATTTGCGCCCACCTCCTGTTGTGAATATGACGAAACCCTCCCTTTAATATACGAGATCACCCTATTGTTCATATGGCGATCTCGCAATGCTCCATCGTTCTGGAGGGTTACTTCAATAGAGGATTAATGCTGTCTTCCATAATTTTCAACGCTTGCTCGGTTGTCGTGGAACCGAGCAAAATCGCGTCCAGGTTTAATGTCACCTGCTCGTCAATCTTGACCCAGTTCGGATGGGAAGGCCGGATTGTACCTTCGGCCAACCGATCGTACGCAGCCACTTTCATCGTTTCAACAGTCGGGAACGGGAACTTGTTCAGATACTCATCGGAGTACAGAACAGACTCTCTCTGCGGCACAAAAAACTCGGCTACTTTAGCTGCATTTTCCTTATTACTTATAAATTTTAAATATTCCAATGCTTCTTCCGGATACTCTGCGTCCTTGAAGATAGAATAGCCTCCAAAGCCAATAGGCATCTTGACGCCATGGTCGCCTTCCGGAAGCGGAGCAATATCCCATTCGAAATCGACTTTGTCACGGTAAGCGCTTGTACGAGTAACGTTCTCAAACGCCATACCAAGCTTACCTGTATCGAAAGTTAACTGCTCGCCAATGCTTGGATGCGCTTTCTTTTCGAGCAGCCCTTTAAAAAGATTGATCGCTTTGGCCGTCTCCGGCGTGTTCATAGCGAATTGCGTTGTGTCTTCGTTGAAGATTTCGCCGCCCATCGCCCAAATCAATGGAATCAGATTGTCAGACCAGTTGGAGGAATTTTGTATGAACTTCACGCCGTATACCCCTTCCTGCGGTTTGGAGATCGCTTCGGACGCTTTGACCATCTCATCGTAAGTCCAGTTGCCCTCTTCATAAAGCTGCATTGGCGACTTCAATCCATTCGCTTCAAACAGATTTTTATTGTAGAAAACGACCTGAGGCGGCGTAGAGAATGGAATGCCGTAGAGTTTGCCGTCCTTTTCAAATGCAGTGAGCGTGGATGGTATTATATCATCGAACGCATAAGCCGCATCCTCTTTCACGGACGAAATATCCAGCAGTTGGCCCCCATTCATAAATTGCGGAATCATGCGCTCTGAGATCCATACGATATCAGGCGAGGTTTTGGTCGCTGCCATGATCGCCAGTTTTTGCTGGTAGTCCGCCCACGGAATCACGGTAGTTTTGACTGTCACATTCGGATGGAGCTTATTGTATTCCTCAGCAAGCTCGTCATACAACGCCACCTGGGCATCGCTGCCCCAAACGGACATCTCAAGCTCCACAGGATCTTTTGACTCAGCAGCCACTTCCGCACTCGGCGTATTGTTCGCATTTTCCTTGTTTGCCTTTGCGGCGCCATTATTGTTCTTTCCATTTCCTCCGCATGCGCTCAGCAAGCCGAGCAGCAATACAACAGACAGCAAGACTACCCCGTATTTCTTCATTGTTATGCCCCTCTCAATGTTTGTAATCGCTTTCTACTACTAGTATAAATTTGATGGCTTCCAGAAAAAATAACACGAAATCGAGAAAAACTATGTAAATTCGAGTACTTTAATAGAACCAGCTGTATAACAGAACTTCGGCCTAAGCCCGCGTGACAAGGACTTAGGCCGAGATGGTTCCTAATCGTTGACGAAGCCGACAAACACCTCATTGATTCTGGCCATCATATCATTCGAATTGCCATTGCCCCATGACGGACGGACAAAATGGAAGCGCAAGGCAGTCGTCACGACGGGGTTTTCCAAATTCAACATCGTATACTGACCCCAAAAAGCGTCCTGATCATTATCTCGGACTTCGGCTATCGTCTTCCATTCTCCGTCTTCCAAGAACTGCAGATCAAAATCTCTGACATGCCAGTTGGCCGAGCCTATAACCGGTACATGTCCGCTCCACAGCTTCACTTGGTTGATCGTTTGCTCCGTTGTCCAGTCCAGCATCAGATAAGGCGTTTGGGAGCCGTTTGATATCCACCGGGTTTCCAAGCTTCCGTCAAGTACTCTATCTTTTGTATTTGTACCCAGCGTGGAGTCGACCGACAACTGCGCAGTAATCGCTAGATTATTGGTTACATTAAGAACGAACGTTCCAGTGCGAGCAACGCCATCCAAGACGACAGCTGCCTGCAATGTTGCTTCTCCAGCTTGAAGCGCGGTAACCACGCCCGTATTATCAACAGTCACTAGATCCGGCGTCAGACTTATGAAAGATATGTCCGCATTTTCCAACGAAACGTTCGATCCTGTATTGTATGTGCCGGTCACATGCAGTTGGGTAGTCATGCCCGGCACCAGCTGCGAACGATCCGCCGTTACCGCTACGGCCGCAAGTTCGACGGGAGGGTAAGTTTCAACCCGCAGGTAAGGCCTATAGCTGGAGTCGGGTCCATTGTATAGCTGCGTCAAGTAACCGGTTTGATCGGCATCCTGGGCAAAAGCAAGCGATACCGTCCGATCTCCATCCAGACGTTCTTGCACGAACACAGTCGCATCGAATACATACCAGACGTTCTCGCCGTTATTATTCAGCTGCACAGTCGAGAGCTTCTGGCCAAGCTCTGGCGGAGACTGGTACGTATTCCATTGCATTGTATCGCTGTCCCAGTCATTGCTATCCACTGCATAGAGAGAAGTTGCAGCTCCCGTCTCTCCAGCAGGGCTCTCCAGCGCTTGTCCATACACGTAGAGCCATGCGGTAGCCAGCTTGCCTTCAATGGAATTCAGATCGAATTGCAGATAGCTTCTCGCCGATTCGCTATCTTCTCCGCCTTTAATCTGTAAGAGATCCGCAACCGGGGCGTTCTGAGCATTTTTCTGTACGCTTGCCGTCTTGGTTGCCGGCAGTTGTTCGGAAACCGCCACTTGATTCTCATAATCCATCCCAGTATTTCCGCTGATCTCATTACCGGAGAGACGAATATTCGTGCCGTCCGAGATCATAACGCCATTCGTATTCCCCGTAACATGATTGTCCTGAATGACAATATTCTCGGGTATGCCTGCGCCGTTCCCGGCGTTGGTCGGATCGCCGTCGTCTTTCATGGCAATTATGCCCCAGAAGTCGGAAGCCGTATTGTTCACGATCTGATTGCCCTTCACAATCGTTCCGGGCGCATTTTTCAGACGTATTCCCTGGCTCCCCGCGTTCGTAAATCCGGTAATGGTATTATTCTCGATAATCGTATCGGGAGATCCCAAATACACCTGTACCCCATACCGCTTCACATTCTCGATTAAATTGTTATGAATGTAATTGCCTGGTCCCGCGGCATCATGCGTAGCGCCCGGATTGCCGACGCCGACAGCCGCTTCGCCGCCGCCAACGATATGGTTGCCGCTTACTTCATTCATATACTCGTCTTCTCCGTGGAAATCGATAGCGTCTAATGCCGAGTTCAAGTAGTAGTTGTTTTCAATGAGATTGTTATGCGTGTAAGAATGCGCCAGCGTTCCGTGACGTAGATAGGGACCGATAAACTCGTTGTTGCGAACGACATTGAAACGAGAGTCGTCCTCTCTGCCGAGCCGGCTTTCCTTGGACTTGCCTTCGATGGAAACGCCGTATCCGTTTCCGCCCTCGGCTAAGTCCGTCGCGTTGCGAAAAAGCGAATTTTCCACGATAACATCATGACTGTTCGTAATTACAACGCCGATCCGTTGAAACTTCTCGATCGTCAGTCTGTCCAGCATAATGTTATAGGACGGTTTGCCGGAAGCGGAGGTAATCATGATCATCTGCTTAGGTCCGCCCCGATCCGGATTCGCAACCGACGTATTCGTTGAATAATTTAAGTCCCAGCTGGACGTAATCGTCATGTTGCTGATCTTAATATTGTTTTGTCCGGCCATGCGGAATACGATGCCTTCAACCGTAGCATATTCTCCCTGTTCGTTAGCATGGTCGGAGACCAGCAGAACGCCATCCTGGTTCTCGCCGCGCACCTGCACGCCGGATTTCATAATGAAATGGGTAACTCCGTCCTTATCTGTGCTCGTTAATTGATAGTGTCCGTTCGGAATATACACTTCGTCCCCAAGCGCCGCTGCAGCCAGCGCTGACCGGATAGCTTGAGCGTCATCTATTCCGTTGTCGGCAGGATCGGCGCCGAAGTCCAGGACATTATACGTAGAGCCGGTCACTGTCTGAGCCTCATGTGGCACATGCGGTGTTCCATCCGCATAATAGAGACCTGCCTTTGTCGGAATTGGGGAATCCGGATCCGGTCCCGTTGGCGGAATCTCCACATCACTTAATATAAACCCGTCCACATGGGGAGGGTAAACCTGAATTTCCGTTATGCTTGTCCATTCGCTTGCTCCGCGCCCGACAACCCGTACATAACGGGCGGTGACGGCTTCAAAACCAAAGGCTTCAACCTGGATCGTCGTGCCGTTGCTGTCGCCGCTGTATACGCGGGTCCAGTTGGTCTGGTCGTTCGAAACCTCGATATCAATGGTCTTGCGGCGATTGTCTCCCCGGTAGAAAGCGACTCCCAGATAAGAAACCAGCTGTTCCGAGCCCAGATCCAGTTCTATCCATTGCCCGTCATCATACGCCGACCACCTTGTCTGAATATCGCCGTCAATGGCATATTCCGGAATATTGGAATCGCTGCCGCTGGCCCGATAACCCGCGACCGTCAGCGGGGTTGCTGAAGCTCCGCTAAGAGCCGGTGTGGATACGATCACCTCATTGCTCGGCACAGAGGCCAGCTCAGTCATCGTATACGCTCTTATGGTAAAGGCATATTCGGTGCTAGGCTCCAGATTGAACACAAGCGCGCTATATAAACCGCCATTCGCATCATAAGTGGAAGAACTTACGGAAACCGCGGGGCTGTCGCCGTTGTAGATCACATATTGGCTTACATCCGAGCTTGGCAACGGATTCCACTGCAGCTTGACAGTTGTGCTCGTCGTCTCCATAACGTGAACAGCGAATGGCGGTTCCGGCCCAACCGCCGCCTCCTCAGTTGTCACTTGAACTGCTGCACTGTCTTCGGATATCAGACCATTGCTTCCCACCGACCTGACCGTAAAGGAGTACGCCGTCTCCGGAGTCAAATTGCGCGCTGTGGCGCTCCAGGTGTCCGTATCGGAATCCAAAACCGGACTCGTAGCATCTTCAACCTGAGCCCCGTTGTTGAACAGCTGGTACGATTGTACCTCTTCACTCGGCGAAGGATTCCATCGCAAGGTCACGGTTGAACTCGTTTTCTCGGACATGTTCAGGCCGGACGGAGCTTCCGGCACTTCCACAGGCGTAGCGTCGTACACCGCGAAATTATCATAATCCACATTCGTCCGCAGCGCGAACAACCCCGGGTATCCCGATGTCAGCGGATTATTGCTGTCGACAACGTCAAGCATTAGTACGTCGTCTACATAAAGCCGAATCCGGCTGCCGACGATTTCACCCCTCAGCTTGTAGACTTTATTCGTATTGAAACTTGTCGGCGCACTCATCGCCAAATACGATGTCGTATGGTTATAGCGCTTGCGAATATGGAACTTGGCGGAAGCTGTGCCGCCGCTTTTCTTGTAACCGATTTCATAATAGTTGTCGGCATCCGCATACTTCAGTAACAGCCCGGGAACGGCAGGAGTCAGACCGCCCCAAGAGTCAAGACTTATATCCGCCTCAACACTGTAATCGTCCGGCAAGTTATCCTTTTTGTAATAAGCATACTGCTTGTCACTGGAATTAAAATTTCTGTAAACGTGATTCCCATCATCCGTCTGAACAACCGAGTATGGGGCTGAGACGGAATCGAGAACAAACTCATCCGGAGCGCCGTTCTCGAAATCCTCGAATACGATTCGGTTGGCAGGCTCCGCATCGGCTTCGGCCTGCACGCGGCTCGAGCCCATCAAACCCGTGAACAGCATACTCAGGATTAATAATAACGCAGTAGATCTTTTTGTAAGACTAGTCATTATCCATCACATCCTTTCTTTCATGTCATTTCATTTGCTCTTCTCTTGCACCTCCCGGACATCCGAATGTAGTCATTCTGTCGCAATACATGAAGTCTCCGCGCCAATTGGAAGCGCTTAACAATAAGTATACAAATCAGCCTGTCAGTGAAAAACAACACATTTTCGAGAAAAACTACGATATTCATAGCATCTGTTTTGTTTTGTGCTCAATCATCTGACCGGCCTTAACTCAGCGGCCTTTTTCTATATTCGGTAGGCTTCACTCCGCAATGCTGCCGGAACACGGCCATAAAGTGATTGGCGCCGGCATAGCCGCAAAGGTTGGCGATCTCGTATATTTTCAAATGTGTATGGGTCAACAGCTCTCTGGCTTTACTCATCCGGCAGGCCGTCACATAATCAGAATAATTTTGTCCGGTCTTCACTTTAAACAACGTGGATAAATATTGATGATTCAAATGCACTTGCTCCGCGATGAATGGAAGTGAAACATCCTGATCCAGACAAGAGACGACCAGTTCCTTCACTCTTCGAATCGTCAGATCTTCATGGGCCGCTTCGGCGTTAGGCGTCTCTACCGCCCTCTCGCGGTCCAGCCGCGCTTTCAAATTCAATAGAAAATGGGAAAGCTCAATCCGGTCCACCGGCTTCAGGATGTAATCCGACGCATTGTGACGCATCGCCGCCTTGGCATAAGTGAAATCTTCATGCCCGCTGATGATTAATACGGGAAGGTCGGGATATAGCCCCCGGACATGCCGCAATAACTCGATTCCGTTCATCTGGGGCATACGGATATCCGTAATCAGCAAATCTACCGATTGCATTCTGAGAAGCTCCAGCGCGGCGAAACCGTGCTCCGCTTCTGCGGTTACCCTGTAACTGCCGATCACTTCCTCGATCATTATCTTTAACCCTTCCTGAATTTTCTTCTCGTCTTCTACCAGCATCACATTGTACATTCCAATTCCCCCCATCGTAATGGCAGCCGGATTCTCCATAGTGTTCCGGAAGCCTCATCGCTCTCCACGCTTAAGCCGTATTCCACGCCATAAAGCAGTTGAATGCGGTGGTGAATATTTTTGATGGCATAGCCTTTAAGTGTATCTCCAAACTTTGGACGGCTGCCGTCCCGCTCCGGCTTGCACAACATCTGCTCGCGAACCTCCAATAAACGTTGCGGCGGCATCCCCACCCCATTATCCTGTACAGTCAGGAGCAAATCCTGATCCAGCACGGATGCCCTGATCGTTATCGTTAATCCGCTATTCCCCATTCCGTGCTCCAATGCATTCTCAACCAGCGGCTGAAGCAGCAGCTTTGGTACAAGACAAGATTCGAAGGACGGATCCACATACATTTCCGAACTCAGCTTCTCGCCATGCCTGGATAACTGAATTTGCAAATAAGCGTGAACGAACCGTATCTCCTCCTTCAATTGCACCGGCCGTTCCTGCTTGTCAACCGTGTATCTCAGCATTTTCCCCAAGCTGGCAACAATGTCGCTGATTTCGAGATTTCTCTCCTTCAGCGCCTGCATGCTTACCAATTCCAACGTGTTGTACAGAAAATGCGGATTAATCTGGCTTTGCAGAGCCGACAGCTCGGCTTCGCGTTCGCGCAGTTTCGTTTCATATACCTCCTTGACCAGTCTCTCCACTTCCGTCACCATCAGATTGAAACCCTGGGCCAATTGCCCGATTTCATCGCGATTCATCAAGCTCAAATCTGCCCGTTCGCTGAAAGCCCCGTCCTTTACCCGCCGCATGCGCGACTGAAGATAACGAATCGGCCTGACCAGCCGCTCTGACGTAAAGATCGCAAGCAAATAGGCAATGATAAGCGATATGACTGAAATGAGGATCGTAAATCCGACGATTTCCTTGCCGCCCCGTTGCAAATCGGCCATCGGGATAAGTCCGTGAATATTCACTTTCGTTGATTTGGAGTGCATGGTTGTGTACAGATAAGTCTGGCCGTTCCAATCTATCGTTCCGTCCCCCGGACCGGTATCCGGGAAATTAACCAGTTCATCCGGAAATAACAGCTCGCCGTTATCCTTTGTCAAGTAAAACTGGCTGTTGTCGCTCAACCACACTTCTGACAATAACGCTTCGAGCTCTTTCATGTTAAAATCAATTTTGACAACCCCGATGCTTTGGCCTGTTGCAGGGTGATTCAATGCTCTGGCAGCGGAAATAACCCGCTCCGAACGTTTGTAATAAGTTGTCTCGTGAGGTTCGATAATGACAAGCCTTCCTTCCGCATCCAGCACCTCCTGCAGCCAGCTATTCCCTTTCTCGTTCCAATAACGCTGCGTCAGTTTTTCTTCGACGCTGTACATAATGCCGTCGCCAGTGAAAAAGATCATTCGTTCAATTCCGGGCTGATCCAATGTAAGCGAAGCCGCTACTCTTGCCATTTTGGTAATTTCCTCCGACGGAATAAGCTTCTCTTCACCTGGTTCTTCATAACTGTGCTTCTCCAAAATACGCAGCACGTCTTCGTTATACAAGGGAGCCACAGTTATTCTGTCCGCGTCTTTTATCGTATTTTCCAAATTAATTTTCACTTGATTCATAATTTGCATGGAGTACGCCCTCGAGTTTTTTTCGGTTTCCTCCGCAAATTTGTTGTAAGTGCTGATTCCGCTTATCAGGAATGGAATGGTGATAAGCAGAACGAACAGGGTTATAAATTTGGCTCGTATCGAAATATACCGCTTCATTTCACCGATTCCTCCTGACAGATTGTAAGCGAAAACAAATACTATCACATGGTAAAAAAGGCCGCTCATCCGGTAGAATGTTTGTTTTCCAACAAACTTCCGATACGAGGCGACCTTATGAGAAAGTCTACCATGTTCCAATTATTTCTTCAATTGAATTTGGCCGTTATCTTGCTGGCGGATACGCGCTATACAGTCTGCCCGCTGCGAAGCAGCGCGCCGTTATGAATTAGCCGCTCCTGCAGCAGTCCAATGTCGATTTTTCCCGGTGATATACCCTGCTCCCATGCAATTGCTGCCGCCGTACCCGCAGCCTGTCCTGTCGCCATGCAGCTAGGTGTCAGACGCGTCGTTGCCAGCGCCTCATGCGTCGTCGAGATGCAGCGGCCTGCCACGAGCAGATTGTCAATCCGCTTCGGCAGCAAACAGCGGTAAGGAATATCGTATGCCCCATCTCCCTGGACCCATGCGGCCTGTACGCCCTTGCCGGACGGATCGTGAATGTCGATGGGATATCCGCTTCGTGCAATGCAATCGTCGAACGCGCGTCCATCCACAACATCCTGTACCTGGAGTGAATAGCAGCCGTCTATTCTGCGGCTCTCACGTATGCCGATTTGCGCTCCGACCGAAGAGATGGAAGCGTTCTCGAAGCCTGGCAAGCAGCGGGCCATGAAATCCGCGACCATGCGCACCTGCTTCCTGCCCTGAACCTCTCCTTCCGTCAAATCCTCCAGTTCAGTTCCGTCCAGCCCTTGAACACGAGTCGTATTGACAAGCACCTCGTCCGGTCCCGGACCTGTGAAGAACAGGACCTGGTCTCTGTTAATAGGCAGGTCAGCCTCCTTCCAATGCTTGAAGTAACCCAATACGCCGGACAATGGCAGTTCCTCCAGTTCATCGAAAGGTGTCTTCTTGTAAAACTCGTCCGGATGCTCGATCATATACCGTTTCACCTTCGCCAGATCAACGCCTCTCATTCGGAACTTCATCGTCATCGGCTGCGTCAAATTGTCGCTGTCGCGTCCCTGCAAGCACGGCGCGCCTGACAGATAGGACAGATCGGCGTCCCCTGTCGCATCGATGAACTGCTTCGCCGAAATTTCGTACTTCCCGGACTTGGTAGCCAATCGTACCGTTTCAATGAGGCCGTCCCTGGTCTGCACTTCGTCCATGAAGCTGTGCAGCAGCACCTTCACGCCCGCCTCGCGCAGCATATCGATGATTAACACCTTATACACTTCAGGATCATAAGGGGTGATCGTCTTTACAAAACCTACCGTATCGCGAACGTGACCGGGTGAAGCTCCCTCGGCCATCAAGCGGTCTACAATTTCCTGCGCTGTTCCGGCAATGACCTGCTTGCCATCCATCGTGTGAAAGGTCATCCATGGATAGACCAGAGCTGCAGTCGACATGCCGCCAAGAAAACCGTATCGTTCAATCAGCAGCGTTCGAGCCCCGCTTCTTCCAGCTGCCAGCGCCGCATTGATCCCCGCCGGCCCTCCGCCGCATACCACAATATCCGTCTCTATTTTTCTCATGCTTAACCCCTCCTCTGAAAGTATTTTCATTATAGGAGCCGGGGGACTTCTAAAGTAGTTGAACTTTAGTTTAAAATAGAGCTGTCAAGCGTTAGCGTGGACGATAGCTTTACGTTCGCATCCCCTAACCACACGGAGAAAAGAGGAAGGCGGTTTTGAAGTTGGGGACTCGTAAATCAATTACTCTGCACGATCTTTCCAAAGAACTTGGTTTTTCGATTCAGACCATATCCAAAGCACTGAGCGGACGAGCCGGCATGTCCGAGGAAACGCGGAGCCGCATTATACGAACAGCCTCCGTGCGCGGCTATTTGACTGTATCTCAGGCACGTGAGATGGTCAGCCGCGGCATCGCGCCCTACCCTACCTTCCAATTTCGATTTGTATTGATACAATCCCGGCAATCTATGAATTACAACGTATTGTTGACAGAGGGGTTAAGAGAGAGGCTCGATCAATTGGATCATCGACTGGAAAGCTATGTGCTGGATGAGGATGTGCCGGATCACGCATTCTCGGACTGGATGGAGAAGCGCAATTTGCCGACGGCGGACGGTCTGTTCATCGCGCCCCGGCTGCTCTCGGACTCCACGGAGCGCAAGCTGTTAGAGCTGCCTTTACCCAAGGTGCTGATTAATTATCCGAGACCGCTTTCCCGGATCGACAGCGTAATCTGGGATGTGTTCGAAGCCGTCTGCATGGCCGTGGACCGGCTCGCGCAGCTTGGCCATACCCGTATTATGTACGTAGGAGATACTCACAGCCAGCGGGGGTATACAAGAAGATGGCAGGCGTTTGAGGAAATGATGGGTGAGCTTCAGTTGGATCATGACGCAGAACTGCATATAACGGACGTTTGGGACGAGTCCATGCTGATCGACAAGCTGCGCAGCAGCCAACCAACAGCAATCATTGCCGGCATCGATGAAGATATCGTAAGGCTGTACGACAGCCTTACCACCCTGGGCTATCGCATCCCGGAGGACATCTCCCTAGTCGGATTGGCCAACGGACCGGTGGCGGCGCTGCCGCATTTAAGCCGCCCCCAGCTTCTGATCAGGGAGACCGGATATAAAGCGGCTGAGAAAATGCTGTGGCGCCTCGCCAACCAGGGCGAGCCCTGCGAGCATATCCGTATTGCCGGCCCTTTCCATAACGGGCAAACCATCCGGCGCTTCAGCTGAGAAGCGCCGGATGGTTTGATGTTCGGACGAGCTGTCCTCTCTCTACAAAAAAAGCCAGCAAAGCTGTTCCGGTTGTTCAATTCGCGGCTCACTGAGGCCCGCCCTTTCGGCAGTCGCGTTCTCAGGCTTCACCGAACAGATTCGGTTGCAGATTTGACATTAAATTATATAGATTGGTAAAGCTAGTTTGCACGCAGTCCATCGGTGCTGTTCTGCAAACATCCTGTTCTACTACGTACCACTCGACTCCGTTCTCCTCTCCCCAGCGAATAATCGGTTCGAATTCAATCGAACCTGTACCGATTTCCGCAAATGCCTGCTCACCATCTGCGGTCATATCCTTCATATGTACAATCGGCATCCTGTCCGAATATGGCTTGAAGAATGTTACTGGCTCTAAACCACACTTCTGAAGCCAGTATACATCCAGCTCTGCAAGGATTTCATTGTCTACAGCAGCCTCAAGCAAGTACGAAAGCGCGTTCTGCCCCTCTATCACTGTTTCAAATTCAAAAGCATGATTGTGATAGCTGATTCGGAAGCCTTCGCCCTTCAAATGCTTCGCAATACCGTTCAAATCTTTCTTCAGTTGTTTGTATCCGCCTTCATTTCGCAGCTCAGCGGGAATACTCGGGCAAATAATATCCCGTGTGTCGAACAGCCTGGCGTCCGAGACCACTTTGCCTGTGTTCGCAACAATGTCATGGAAACCAACATGCATGCCCGCCGTCTTCAATCCAACTTCGTCCAAAACCGCTTTGAGTTCCTGCGGGTCATAGCCTTGAAAGCCCGCAAACTGTACGCCGCCATAGCCAATTTGACTTATTTTACGAAGAACTCCCGGGAAATCTGCATGGCATTCCTCGCGAAGCGTATACAATTGAACCGCAATCTTATCTTTTAACAAACTACCATCTCCCTTTACTTCATTAATCCCCAGTATAGTGATAACTGATTTAGAAGTGAATATCCGATTCTCTGCTTGTTGACTTATTTTGCAACATTTATGATAGTAGAAATAGTTTACTCACTTGGAGGTGGCAGCAAATGATGGACGCATCGTGGATCGATTGCCTGTTGATCGGTTATTCTCATCATACTTCTCCATTCACCGGCTCCTTGCAAAAGGGCACAGCCGACAATCGCTTGCTCCTGCGCTTCCAGGTAAAAGGGACATGCCGTGTCGAGATTAACTATCAGACACATGTTGTGCAGCCCGGCGATCTGATCATCCGCAAGCCAGGGGAATACTACCGGTTAGTGGTTGAGGCCGATAAAGACGCTGACGTCTCTCAGCCAATTGAGAGCGCCGATTACTACTTATCCTGCAGCGGAGCATGGGTTCAGCAGTGGTGCAGCCGGAACGATTTTCCAAGCAAGGTTCATCTGGATACGGCGGAAGACTTCTTGGCATTGTGGAGAAAACTGATCTATGAGAAGCGGAATATTCATGGGGATAATGCGGAGATGATGGACGCTTTGATCAAAGTTTTATGTCTAACTATCGAGAGGTATGTACGGAAGCAGACGGCGGCGGCCTCCAGGCCGGAGCTCAACATTCCTTACAAAATGAAGCAGTATTTGGAGAAGCATGCTACCGAGCCTCTGACGCTGACCCATATCGCCGAACGTTATGGCATCAGCGTATCGACTGCCTCCCACTTGTTCAAGCAAGCGTTCGGACAATCTCCAATGCGTTATGTCATCGAGATCAGGCTGTCTATTGCCTCGGAGAAAATTCTATACAGCGACATGAAACTGGAAGATATCGCCGAAGCCTCCGGGTTTCGCAGCTATCCTTATTTCTGCCGCGCCTTCCGGGCTCATTTTCACGCCAGTCCCAGCAAATACCGCGTTCAGAACCAGCTTCACAAGGTAGAGAATCCTTAATTGGAACGAAGCAGCTATTATATTACCGCTGCTTCCCCGCTACAGCCTCAGGCGGTATTGATGCGGAGACACGCCCATAATCCGTTTGAACAGGCTAATAAAATAAGAGGTGCTCGTAAACCCTACCTGTTCGCCGATCACTTCTACGGATTTGTTCGTCGTTTGAAGCAGACTGCAAGCCTGCTGCATTCTGCGGGCTGTCAAATAGCCCGTAATATTGCTACCCGTCTCTTGCCGAAACAGCCGGGACAAATAAGATTTTGACATATGAAGCTCGTCCGCAAGCAGCTCCAGCTGAAAGGGCTCCCCGTAATGATTTTCAATCCATGCCATAACACGTTCCGATTGGCGAATCGGCTTCATATGCTCCTCCTGTTTGGGCCCCGGAATAACCTTTCGTATAATTAACGACAGCACCTTCAACAAATAAAGCGCGCTCTGCTCGTCCTTGCTGCTGGCGGAGGAAGCGAGCAGGCTATTCTGGAATGCGGAGCAAGCGGCATTCAACTCTTCATTGCAATCGATCATATCTATGCCCTGCAAAGCGATAAGCCCTTGAAGCATTCGTTTATAGACGTCATAAAGAGCCGGAAACGTCCTCAAGTAGCCCTTCATAAATACAGGGTCGAAATGAAAGACGCTGCGTTCATACGGCCGGCTTTCATCCACTTCCGCATAAACATTATGCAGCTGATAGGGTTGGAAATAAAACAGCATGCCGGGCTTAAGCTCGTACGTCTTCTGATTGACGGTAACCGAGCCGTGTCCCTGATGCACAGCCAGCACCTCGAAGCCCCGATGCCAATGGTAATACCCCTCGAAATCTTGCTGCGACCAGTTGCGGTATGACCAAAGAAAAGTCAGTCCCCCGTAATCCATTTCCTGAAACAGCGTCCCCTTCACTGATTGCACCCCTTCATTTCAACAAGTCAACAGAACAACATTTTTAACCATTGTAGCGTAACTTTGCCCATTTGTCAGAGACTATAATGTTAGCAAGCAGCTTAACCACAATCATGGGTCAACGAGGAGGCTTACTACAAAATGAATCAGGCATACAAAGAAAAAATATTGGCGCAATTAACCGAAAAGGTAGAGCGTATGATAAACCAAATTGGAGATAAAACACCACATGTGGCAAAAGCCAACGGCATCTATGACAGCACAGACGATAACTGGTGGACGTCCGGCTTCTGGCCCGGCCTGCTCTGGGTTATGCATGATGTAACAGGGAAAGAGTCATTCAAGGCAGCCACTTGGGAATGGGACGCCAAGCTGGAGCGCTGCTTCTGCGAGCATCCCGTACAATTGCATCACGATGTCGGCTTTCAGTTTCTGCCGACTGCTGTCATCAAATACGAATTAACGGGCGATCAGGAAGGTCTGCGAATTGGCTTGAAGGCGGCAAACTTCCTCGCGGGCCGCTTCAACGTGAATGGCGAGTTTATTCGTGCGTGGAACGGGCAAGAGGCGCTCGGCTGGGCCATTGTTGATTGCATGATGAATATCCCCCTGTTGTTCTGGGCAAGCCGCACGACCGGCGACCCGCGTTACAAGCATATCGCGATACGTCACGCGGACACCTTCCTCCGTTACGCCATTCGCGAGGACAGCTCGGTATGTCATATTTTATCTTTTGATCCGGAGACGGGCGCGTTTATAGAACCGCTGGGCGGTCAAGGCTTTTCCGGCTCCTCGGCGTGGAGCCGAGGCAATGCCTGGGCGCTTCATGGCCTCGCGATTGCTTACCGATGCACCGGACTTGAGCGTTATTTGCACGCTGCGAAGCGGGTAGCGCATTACTTTGTCGCCGCCCTGCCGGAAGACTATGTGCCGTATTGGGATTTCCGCGTAGAAAACATAGAAAACGAGCCGCGCGATACTTCCGCTGCCGCCATCGCAGCATCCGGTCTGCTCGAACTTGCTGAGCTGGTTCCATCCACAGAACGCCGGATCTATAACGCGGCTGCCGAGAGAATCCTGTATTCACTTAGCGAGAATTATGCGACCTGGGACAATCCGGACCATGAAGCGATTCTTCTCCAAGGCACCGGACATAAGCCTGAGAACGCCAACATCAACGTATCGCTTATATACGGAGACTACTACTTCGTGGAGGCATTCGCCAAGCTTAACGGCTGGAGCCATCGGATCTTTTAGTCTGTCTCATGCCGTTTATTTTAGAGTCATTTTTTGATCTTTGCCCACTATGGTACCTTTTATATTTTTACTTATATATAAGCTGAACTTAAGAGCCTAACGTAAGCTTCTTTCGTCACTACGGTGAATGTTTGGACTTCCGGCCGCTGCCCGTCTTCAAATTTCTTCAATTTAACCCCTACCTGTGGTTGAAATTCGAAGACAGCTTATGCTTACGATGCTAGCTTTCCTACGGAAAGCTTTCGGGCGGTCGCTACCGCTCCTACAGTTCCAAACTTCCCCTTCCCTCCTTTTCGCCTTTTGTTATTTTCTTTTGTTCAGCTTATATAGATACTTTTTTTCTAAAAGGAGCCATCTCTCCAATAACCCTCCAAATTAACTCCCAATTATAAAGATCAATATTTCTAGAAACGGCAGTATATCTCGCGGCTCATTATGGACTTCGGCGTTCCGAGGTGCTTGCGCTAAAGTGGGATTGCATCAATTTCGAAGAAAAGACAATCTCGATTAAAGAAGTTCGCGTGAAGTACGGCAAAACGGTTGTCGTAAAGAAACCTAAAAGCGAAAAAAGCCAGCGTATTTTGCCTTTGATGGAAAAACTCGAAGACTACTTATTACATCTAAAGAAATAGCGGAAGAAAAACAAACTGTCGTACGGCAAAGATTACGTCGATAGCGGTCTTGTATGTTGCTGCCCTGACGGCAGTCCCATGAAGAAGACGGAATACCTGAACCATAAATTCAAAGACATACTCGCAAAGAACGAATTACCGCATCAGATTTCATGATCTCAGGCACTCGACAGCCAGCTACTTGATTAAACATGGCGTAAGCCTGAAAGAAATTCAGGTATGGCTGGGACATTCAACCATCAACATAACAGCCAATACTTATACTCACATTGATATGGAGACTAAAAAAGATACAGCACAAAAGATCAACGATCTATTTTCCAAAAAAGCAAATGAAGCAGCTCAATGAAGTATACCGTTTGGCGAGTATTGGATGATGAAGAGATCAATTCCACCCTGCTGGACATTGCTGTACTCCATGTAAAGCTTGCTTTAGAGTGCAGCAACAAAAATACTTTATCTTGCCGTAAAGAAGTCATTAAAGCAGAAATCCAGCGACTGAAAATGGAACGTGACAGAATCCTCGAACATAGAACCTGAATAAGAACCACTGATCATAAAGTCGGTACAAACATCATTCCAAGCGTACCGGAAACCTCGAATCTACACGAAAAAGAAGCGGCGTTAGCAAAATGTTAGCAAACCCGTTTAAAAACAAACAAGGGTTCCAGCTCTAATGAGCTGAAACCCTTGTTCTACTAGTGCCGAGGACGGGGGTCGAACCCGTACGGTACTCACGTACCGCAGGATTTTAAGTCCTGTGCGTCTGCCTGTTCCGCCACCCCGGCATGAAATGTAAGTTGCGTTAAGTAACGCGACAAGAAATATAATATCATGTATCCGGAAAAGGCGCAATCCTAATTTATATGGAGAGACGACTATTTTTTGGAATACCGGGTGAGCTGATCTAAAAAATGGCCCGTTCCAGCTGTAACTGGCCCGAGCCATTCCCTATCCATCCATTCATGCGTACCTGAATTAACGGCGATCTCCTGTGGATCTGTTTCTCATGCCCGCCAAACCCAGCAACCCAACCAGACCCAGCCAACCCCAGTTAGCACCATTGTCGTTTCCATTATTTGTAGCTCCTGTTGTAGCTCTGGCCCGGTAGTTACCATTAGGTCCGGCGGTAGTGAGCGGTGAGATTCTGTAATCGTCTCCGCGGTTATTCCGGTTCATTGTGCCTGTGGTGCCATTCATCATGTTGCCATCCGGGGTCGTCATACGGTTGTCATTGCCCAGCGGATTGTTTACGGTTCCGTTGTTCGTAATGCCGTCGTTTGTATCCATTTTACCTTGAGTAGTGCCTCCCATGCCTGTCACACTGGCTGGACTGGCGTAGCTGGCACCCATAAGCGTCATTGACAAAACAGTACAGCATGCAAGGCTTGTTATCAGCTTGTTCAAGATGTTATGCCTCCCTTTATGTGTTATCGCTGATAATTTCCCCGTATGCCGGATAATCTATACATGCTAAATTTATTCCTTGACGATATGGACACTTTTGGTCTTGGCATCATACGTAACCTTGGCACCCAAGGCTTCAGCCAAAGCCCGCACAGGTACATAGGCGGTATCGCTGTCGAGTACACCATCGGTAAGTTTCTTCCCGTTCAAGGTTACAGTTACTTTAATGTCCTTGTTCACCTCGTCGTCACCTCCGTCAATCCGGCGTAAAGCGTTATTGACCTGCTGCGCAGTCGGGCGCATGCCAGCCTGCAGTTGCTTCGTTGATAGTCCAAAGTCCATCTGCAGGTGGGAGTAATCTTTAAAAGAACTCCAGTCGCCCCCCCAGTCAAAGCCAAGCTTCTTGGCCTCCTGTATAACCTCCTGCCAATCTGAACGTGTATCCTTGTCCCCGTCACGGTTCATGTCCCAGGATACGGAACGTCCATCCGGGAGCAGCAGCGCAAAATCTACAGCCAGGCCATAATTGTGGTAACTGGTGCCGCCCCGGGCATGGGTTACAATCGGACCGGGTTTGGTTCTGCCCTGGGCATACAGCGCATTCTGCTCGGCGATGGTCCGTAAGCCCTGGGTAATGACGATTGGCACGCCTTTCTCGTAGCTGCGCTGAATCAGAGCCACCGTTCCAGCCCGAACAGCAGGATTCAGTCCGTTCAGGCGTGCTGCCGATTTATTGTTCACTTCATCCAAAGTTGGCATATTCTCACCCCTCTGGTATAGTTAATGCCCCTCACGTGCTTGTGCTTGTACGGATAACCTCCATGGTATGCCCATCTACCGGCGCTTATGCTCAAATAAACCCCGGACCAGGGTCCGGGGCAACGTAAAGATCGCGCAAGGCAGCTTCGCCCACCAAAGAATGATATCCGCCCAAAAGGGCAATCTAATCCTGAACCTATTCCTGAAAGGCGGGATCCACTTATGGACATTCATAGTGATGCGTACAAGGTCGCTCCACTCAGTGAGCAGAAGGCTGCGGTTGAGATCATCCGCAGCGCCGAAGCAGCCCTTGCTGCGCTCACAGGCAATCCCACGGTGACCTTGATCGCTTACGAGAGGAACGAGACTCCTCGTCAGCGGAATTGAAGCGGCTATTGATTCTCTGCAGCCTGTATAGGGCTGCTTTTGTCATGGAACGGGTGCAGCTACGCCTGACTCATAGAATTCAAACGATATAAGCTTCAACGATGCTGTCCACATCAATCCATTTCCATTCTTCCGCCCACTGCAGCTTGAACTCACGTGAATGGGTATGAATCGACGTCACAAAACCGCTTAGTGACTGATCCTTAAAAGGATCAAACAGCACCACGGTTACCCGCACATGACTGCGCAGCGACAAAGCCAGTGTGCATTCAATCTCCTCCTGCTTTTGTTCATCCAGAACAGGCTTCATCCGGCGCAAGGTCTCCCGCTCATCCCTCAGAATTCTGCCTTTGTGCTCCGGCAGCATCATCCGGCTGCTCTCCCACAGTCCATTTCCCGCCAGCTTCTTGCTCATGGCTATTCCTCCTACCGCAGTTGTACTGAACCTCCACAACACACGAACGTATGTTTGTATTATATCCGTATCTGCTTGGTTTAATCAAGAAGGAAAAAAGACACCTTAACCTTCCGCTCTAAGCCAAAGAAATGTATAATTCTGTATACAGCAAAAAAGCGCTGACTGATGCGGACAGCGCCTGTTCTTGCTGATATTTTATTGCTGTAAGTTTTGCACTCCATCCTCAGGCTCAAGCAGGCCTGAAGCAACCCTGGCCTCATTTAGCTTGGAGATGCCATACAGCATCGCTACATCCGCTTTTTGATTCATTTCTTCAAATTGTTCGGCAGTAACTTCCGGAGATACTGCACTTTTGGAAGCTTCCTCTTTGATGGCATAGGCGCTCTCAAAAGCGATTTTGGCCTCGCTTAGCAGTTTTCCGATGTTCTCCGGCAGATCTGAGGACACCTTTACATCCTCCGCTTTGTCTGCTATTTCGGCTGCCGCATTCTGGAACTTGGTTACAGCTTTCTCAAGCTGCTTGTCCGTAGCCTGACCAGTCGAATAAGAAGTGAGTGCCTCATTAAAAGCCGCTAAGGAGGATTTCCCCAGCTGCTCGAATTCGGACATCTGATTGTAGAAATTCTGTACCGATTCCTGCACCTCTTCTTCTGAATCCGGAACGGTTGACGCCAAATTTTTGCCACTGCATGCACTAAGCAGAATGAATACCATAACCATCCCTGTACGTAACATATGTTTCATTTTCTTTCCCCCCACTAAACAGAATAATGTGGCTTGTTGTAAAGCGCAAATGAAATTAATGTAAAAGACGGGGTTGTGAAACAAATCCCCAAGATGAAGCGTATTCAAGATGAACCTTACTCTCGAGGAGATGAGATTTAATGCCTTATTGTACATTATGTGGAGCAGAATACAGCGCTGGCGCCAAATTTTGCGGAGAATGTGGAGCAAGCACGCAAGGTGCCGCTCCGTCAGCAGTCCCCCGTCAGGCAATGAACGAGATTTCGAAGCAGGAAATTGTACTGTGGGAAGGGAAACCTGCAGGTCTGTCCGACCGCTTCAAAGGAATCTTCCGTCTTAATACGACCACTTATACCCTGACCACCCAGCGAATCATTATAAAGACCGGCTTGTTCGGCAAAAATGTGGAGGAGATCGAACTCCTGCGGGTACGCGATTTATCGGTGGTCCAATCCATCCCGGACCGTATGCTTGGGATCGGTTCATTGATTGTATTCTCCGACGATGCTTCGGCGCCCCAACTGCTGATCCGGAAAATCCGCAATGCCCAGACCATAAAAGATGTACTGCGCAAAGCCGTACGTGATGAAAAAGCTGCCCATAATATCAGCTACCGTGATCATATCTGAACAAACCCCGGAGAACTCTCCGGGGTTTGTTTATGGACAACTCTGCACATGCCGGCTTTAGGACGAACCTATTGTTTATGGAAGGAAGAAAGCTTCCGGCGGGATCACCGTTTTGGCCTGGCTGGGGCTTTGCCACATCAGGACGACCCGCGCATCACCAAGATTCTCATAATACTCGACGACTATTTCATGCAGCTTGCCTGCGATAAGCTGGACATTCCCTGCTCTTTCCTGGCCACTCTGGTTAACCCAGCTGTCAATGACCAGAACCTTGTCAATCCACACCCGGATACCATCGTCTGAGGAAGAGTACAGAGTGTAACGTTCGCTGTAAGCCGCGCTAAGCTTGCCGCTCCACCGTACCGAGAACAAGTCTGCCTGAATCGCCCGGTCGGGAGATCCTTGTCTCCAGGCAAAGTTGATATTGGGGTCTGTACGAATCAGCGCAGGAGATCCGCTTAACGTAACATTGTTGAAATATTGCCCCAGTAGTCCCCTCTGCACCGGGCTGTTGCCGTCTGAGATGATTTTGGCGGCCGCAGCCACATATTCATCCCTTGTATAGACGAAGTTGTCCTTCATAAATGCCCGGATAACCGTTTCGGTATTCTTTTCATACAGCAGTTTACCCCAAGTCATCTGATAAGACCATTTCGTCTGCGACTTGGCCAGCAGCGCCGGAGAAGGCAGTTCCCCATTCTCACCAATCGCAATCAGCTTGCCGCGGCCCAGATCCCAGAGCTCGTCATGATGACTATCCTTGAAATCCCCTTCATAAATATCAAGGGCCAGCACATCCACTGCGCCCCCGCCCGGATAATAGTTAGATGGCGCTTCTGCCCATTGGTTCCTGGCGTTGGGACTCCATACCCACAATAAATGATTCAGCTTATGATAGCTGGTAAAGCGGTCAAACATCAGAGCCCACAGTTCTGTGAATCTGCTTTTTTGTCCCCACCAGAACCATCCGCCATTCATTTCATGATAGGGTCTCCATAATACAGGCACACCTGCAGCGCCGAGCTGTTTCAGATACAGAGCCACCTGGTCCAGATCGGCAAGCAGCGCCTTATACTCCGCAGTTCCCGGTGTTATATATTTATTAAAATTCTCATTGCTGAGTCCCATCGATACATTGGACCACAAGGGGGCTGTTCCGGGCAGGTGCGCATGATAGCTGATCGCTACAAACCCGCCTGTGTTATGCCAGCGAATGGCGCTGTCGACCACACCCTGCCGCTGCCGGTCCATTTCTGCTGCCGTCTGGTTCTCAATCGCTCCCAGCTCATATCCATGGAGTGCCGGATATTGTCCGCCGGTTTGGTTCAGCTTCTCGCTGAATTCATCCGGAGTCTCCAAATAATCATGTTGGCCGCTAATGATTCCTGTGCCTTGCAGTGCGTACAGGACCTTCAGCAATGTCCTGGCCGGCGCGGCCAGCGCCGGATTCGCCGGACTCATCACCACATTCCGGTATGCTATCTGCCACTGCACATCGCTGATCAGTCTGGAGGCGGCATCCGCCAAGTCCCGCAGCGTTCGTTGTTCCATTCATCCTTCACCACCTTCGTACGGTTTGTACTACAGTATGTGGATGTCCAGAACTTGGACACGGCCAAAGCACAAAGTTTCGACAAATCTCCCCTTCCCTTTCACTCTGCTTTTAGCGAATATATTAAATCGCACAGGATATTAGAAATAAGATATACTATTTTAAGCACAAAAAAGGAGGAGCAGCATTGAAAGTACAGAAACTCATCTACAGTCTCATCATTCTTGCCGTGCTGGCCCTGGGCTCTTATTTGTACGGAGAAGAGGGGCTGTTTCCGAAATCCCCCTCATCCCCTTCTCCGTCCGGCTCAGAGATTGTTCAACTGGAATTCCCCACAGATAAGTATCCGCAGACCGCGGAGCATATCCAGAATGCAATTGCGGAGGGTGAATCCGCCATTTGTACGATCAACCGGGAGCAAGCTGAGCAGAACCGCAGCCAATCCCTTAAGGGCATCCCTACCAAAAAAGGATACGACCGCGATGAATGGCCCATGGCCATGTGTGAGGAAGGCGGAGCAGGTGCCGACATTGAATACATATCTCCCGGCGATAACCGCGGGGCAGGCAGCTGGGTGGGCAATCAGCTGGAAGAATATCCTGACGGCACCCGTGTGCAGTTCAAGTTCCAATAAGCGGCTGCCCGGGACCGCATCAGATAAGAGCCATGAGTAGCTGCTGAACCTTATATGCACTAACTAAACACGATTCCAGTGTATTTGGTGCAGCACAAACTCGCTCTGAGGTCTCTAAAGTTCATTCTGCAGTCAAAACAAACATAAGCCGGGTTTTCTCACTGCCTAATGTACAAAGTGCAGTGAACACATTTCATCCCAATTACAATTACCTGACATTGCAGCGGGCCATTGCCGCAAGAAGTCCGCCCGAATGAACTACTAGTCGCTCCAATGACCGCTTCCCCGGAAGCCGGGAGCTGGCTCCTCCGGGGGCCTCTCCCAGCCTTCCAGAATGATCGCCGTCTCAACCGGTGTCTGCGGCCGCCACTCAATATAGCCCTCCCGCAACAGCTCTTGGCAGCCGAGAAGGATACTTCCCGGTGTTCGACCGCTAAGCCGTGCCAGCTCCCGCAGGGTCGGCATCCTCCGGAAATGGCCGTAGAAATGGTACATAATCCGCAGCAGCTTGCGGGCGGTATCATCCAGCATGTCTGGTGCCGGCCCGCTGCCAGGCCAGAATATTCTCCGTCCGGAATACCCGTGGAGCCCCTGTTGTCAGGCAGGTTGCCCGGATCAATCCGCCTTTGCTGCCGCGGATCTCTATGGTTCGCTGTGTAATTGTGCCTTGTTTGTCCTGATAGATAATCACTATCTTCTGCCCGATCAGCCGCAAGGTCTCATGCTCTTGCATAACGTTCGCCCTCCTTCATGGGAAACGGAATATTTCTTTGTATTATATGCGAACAAATGTTCTTTATGCAATATTTAAAAATCTCCATTCTAAGCGTAAAATAGAATGGAAGTTTATCTCATATGTGGAGAAAAAGGTGTTCTATATCTGTTATCGCGGAAAGCGGCTCTACGGTCCCCTGACAGAAGCTGAAGCTCTGCAGGAATGGTTCGCGCTGGCAGGTACGGTCAAGGAATTGTACATCATTGAGGTTGACGAGAGCACAGGGAGAACCAAACGCCAGATCGGGCCTGCCTATCGCAAAAAAAAGAAATAGCCCCCGCCGGCATTCTGCCAGGAAGGGGCCAGCATTCTAGGAAAGCGGCAATTTTAGAACAAACAGGCTTTGGTGATAATCACCAGCAGGATGAACAATACCAGAATCGCACTTGTTGAAGTATAAGGGCTTACTACCGGACATACCGGAGGGCCTTGATTCACTCCACCAACATTTCCACAACCGCAACCATACTCTGCACCCATGTTAATTCCTCCTCAGTAATTGTGAATACAGCACAGAATATGTAGGAGTCTACTCCACTGTTTGGGCAATTTGGCAAACAAATGCCAAACACCCACAAGGGGTGTCTCATCTTTGAGCCGGGGCTGGTCGATATACATTAGGGGAGGTGTAACATGGATATTGCTGCCTTATCAACTTCGCTCAGCCAGATTTCCCTGGCCCAGTCCGTAGGATTAAGCGTGCTGAATATTGCCAAGAATCAAGCGGAGATTCAAGGTCAGAACATGGCCAAAATGCTGGAGACCGCCATTGATCCGAATCTTGGAAAAACACTTGATATTCGCGTCTGATTCCTTTATGCTAAAAGCATAAGAACGCACGTTCTATCCGAAGGTTGCACACAGAGTACCCGGGAGAAGCACAGCACATGCTGCTTCTCTCTGCTTCCCGTATTGCTACATAGCCCTTAGGGCTTTTCTTTTGGCCTTTGAACCGAACATATGATCCTATTTATGAGGTGATTAACATGAAATCCTATTATCAAATGACAGTGCTGGAGAAATGGACGGAAGATTTATACAAGCGGTTAAGCATCAGTCATCCTTCACAAATCTCCATCGAGCATATCTCGGAACGGCTCAACATTTGGGTACATTATCTGGATGTCCGCAGCAAAGGGATCGAAGCCACCGCCGGCATGTACAGCATGTTCATCGATAACCGCCTGCCTGCCAGTCTTCAGCGTCTGGAGTTTCTGCATGAGCTCTGTCATTTACTGCGCCATGCCGGAAGCCATTCTTTAATGCCGGAGCGGTTCACACAGGAGCAGGAGGATGAGTCGGACCGGTTTATTTTGTATGCCGCAATGCCCTATTCCATGGTCTCCCGCATGAAGCTGCCTGAATTGCGCGAAAACGCCATCCCTTACCTTGCAGAGGCCTTTCAGGTTCCAACAGAACTGGCTATGCAGCGGATCGACCAAATCCAGCGGCGGGTATTCCAGGGCCAGTTGCTGGCGGTCATGGGCAGACAGGAGAGTCAACAGCCGCAGAGCTCCCGCCCAGTCCACTTTTCCCGTTTAATCAGCAAATTGAATTAATTGCCCTGCCACACGCACAGCAAATGACCCCGCCGGCGGCCGGCAGGGTCCATAAGCTTGTCTTCAATTGTCCAGTAACCCACCAATAAGTATAACGAACATCAGTACAGCACCCAGGGCTATACTTAATAATAAGCTTAACAACAAATATAAAGTGCTTGTTGTATCTCTTTTTTCCTTGAACCCCATGACACTTAGACCAAAACTGACTGTAGTTGAGAATAAGAGCAAATAATACGCGTCTAAGCTTGTAATATAACTGCGAAGCCAACTTTGGGGCATTAAGATAATAAATACCAGTACATTCATAACGGATAGAATCAATGGGTATCTGCTATATGATAATTTTCTCATAGGCACCTCTCGTGCACACTTAATCTCCTATAGCAACAAGAATGTAGCTACCGCAAATACACAAGATAATACTATTGAAATCACGGATAGAATCCGTTCGCTCTTCCACGCTCGAATGGCATTTGACACATATAATATCAGAAGACCACCCATCATAAGCGCTAAATTTATTCCCGTTATGAATATAACAACGAACCCTATCATCACAGCACACCAGATGAGCATAAACCACAATGGATAATTTTTGAATATAGTCTTAAGCATAATCTCCTGCCTCTATTCCACTTCAAATATATTGCTTATCTATATTCTCACATTCCCACCGCACAAGCAACGGGGATTCATAGGTGCTGCCAAATGATTTCCAACCTGCGGACGAAACCCTTCAATGGATCGCATAATATATCTCAAAAAGATTGAAGGTGTTTCTATGACTCGTTTACTTGATGCCAGGACTTCCCAGAACGCCAGCACAGCCGGCAGTATGAATGGGGTTGGCTTAACCGCTAACCAGAATGTATTAATTGGCCAAATCGGCTTAGCCACCGCCGGGTCTGTGGGAGCGATTAGAGTTCAGCTAAGCGGCGTTGCAACTTTTTTCGTATTTTCAGGCGGATTTATCACGCTTACCCTATTTGCTGTGAGAGGAACCGAAGCCACCGATCCCATAGTGTCCTCCAATCGTATTCAATTAAATCCCGGAGCAACCACCCCTACCAACACATTCACTCTCTATCTGGTTGGATCTGACTACAATCCGGAATCCACAGGTGAATTAATCTACTCTTTGTTTGTACACAGCACGATAAACGTTAACAGAATTGGTCCGGAAAGCTTTAACGGTACGGCCTACTCAGATTAGCGGGGGATAAGCCCCGGTACAGCCACTGGGTCCTGAAGCATTTGCAACTCCAGGAGAATATCCTGGGGTTTTGTTATGCCGACTCTTAATAAAACTTTTTTGAATACAGCGAGGTTTCAGCGGACAGCCTTCACGGCCTAAGCTCCGGTAATGGCGTTTGTGAATTTCATAACCACTTTCTGTCGTTTCCTTGCTTTCTCTACGGAAAACCAGCGTTTGTCCCGCGAGACAGGTCCTGGTGTCTTCGCCGGAGTTGTACGTCCAGTTCTCGATCTTGCTGACATCCTTTCTAAATGCCTTACTCTTCTCCGCATGGTAGCTTCCGTACTTCACCACCGCCTGAATTTCTTCGTGTTCCAAGTAGGCGTAATTTTCTTCACTGCCGTACCAGGCATCTGTAATGACGGTTCCCGGGGAGCGGGCCAGCATCTGTTTGGCTTTCTCCAAATGGGGCCTCAGGCAACGGGTATCCGTCGGCCTTGGGTGTACGCTGTAGGC
This sequence comes from Paenibacillus albidus, assembly GCF_014644435.1. Classification (GTDB taxonomy): domain Bacteria; phylum Bacillota; class Bacilli; order Paenibacillales; family Paenibacillaceae; genus Paenibacillus_AQ; species Paenibacillus_AQ albidus. Next base: position 63,697 of record NZ_BMKR01000036.1, read on the forward strand.
CAAAATGATTATGGTGCGGAAGTCCGGGCGCTGGCGTCCGGCCAACCATATGAAAGGAATATTTCCCCTCACGGCTTTGGCGATTTGCCGTGAGCAGTAGATGCGCTGAGTGTAGGCGTAACTAATGACTTTGGTGAATGTACAAAAAAACCCTCCTTTGAAATGGATGCTCGACACTTCCATTTTACCAAAGAAGGGTTTCTTTTTTTGTGATCCTAAAGAAGAAGGGGTCGTTCTTACACTTCAACAGCGGAGCGGACGGAATGACCCGCGGAAAAGCGGCAGCGGTCGCCTTTGTGTCCGGATTTTCACCGCTAAGGGGGATGAAAAAAATCTGGACACAAGAGCGATTGGAACAACGTTCCGTTTGCGGAGCGTCCACTTAAGCGCACACGTTGATCCTACTAATGAACGGAAACTGCTTAATGTTCCAATACCGATTCAGGATATTGGTGTTAAAATGCTTATTTGTTGTAATTCAGAAGTCACAATTCGTTGAGTTGGCAATAAGTTCCCGCCAATGTCTCTTGGCCAAATAGAGATATGAACGGCGTCAGTAGCTGTAATTCCGAATTGGAACTCATATTCCTCAAATCCAGAAACCGAATACGTTTTTTGGATTTTGGTGCTTGGATCAAGGGTAAATATCTCATGCACAAATGGAGTTTTAGGGCCTGCAGTTCCCATAATGAAACCTCTGATTTCAACAACAGCCATTGTTAACGGATCATTGTTAAGGACATCCACAATAATGGTTTGAACATTCGACCCATTCCTTTGAATCGGTCCTGTGGATAACATATTCCCCGGTATAGCTTGGGAAGCCGTCGGATCGGCCGTTAAAAATGGTGTAATTTCGGCTACCGCATCAGGATCGATCACAGTATCCCCTGTTCCAATAGGAGCAGGTCCACTTGCACTTCCCCACCAGTTATTTGTAGCGTCCAATCTCCGGTTTGGCGGAGTCGTATTATAAGAACCGGCTGCAATGTTTAGCCCTGCGACCGTATTTCCCTGGATACTGTTCAACTTTGCCCGGATATTGGTATTATCATCAGGATCGAAAACGTTATTTACACTAATCCCATTTGAAATACTATTATGCAAAATATTGCTTTCGATCTCTGTTCGATCGGTGCCACCGGCGATAAAGATGGAACTTCCCTGAGTGTTTAGCATGGTATTATTTGTGATTTTAACATTTGTGGTGTTCGTCAGAGCAATCGAATTGTCCTGAACCATTAAATTATTTGCGATAAGAATGTCTTCCTGAACTCCTGGGGCTACGCCAGAGAAGTTTATGGAAGCATTGGCGTGGGTACCTTGAAATTTGTTGTTGTCAATAAACACATTAACGGACGCCTGATCTGTATAAATACCGTTTCCTGTGGCAGCACCCGGCTGATTATTGCTCTGAATTAAGTTAAACCTTGCTTGTGAAAAGGTTAATCCAGAGGAGTTCAAATAGAGCCCGAGCACGTTGTTTTGGATAATATTATTAAATATCCAATACCCTGAGGTAAGCGGGCTTGTTGTAATCCCCGGGCCTGCAGAGTTGTTTTGTACGGTAAACCCATCAATGACCACATTGTCGGCGGTCACTTGAACCACCCCACTGGCATTGTTACCCGTTATAGTGGATTCCGCAAGAGGGAATCTGGTGCGTGCGTCTACCCCTGATTGAGCCCCGTGCAGCTGAATCGTTTTATTCACGATAATGGTTTCATTGTACACTCCAGGGGCAACCAGAATCGTATCAAATTCATTGGCTGCGACTATCGCTGCAGCGATGGTCGGGAAATCAGCCGGTACAAATATTACATTTGCCATTCAATTCCACCTCCTACTATAAAGTATGAGATTCCAGTAGAATTGATTGGACAAAATCTATGTCTCTGGCTATGTTGTATGTTTCCCTAATCAGTGGACTATTTCTTTTTTGTTTATCTTGACACCGGATAAGGATTTGTCAAACATATCAAGTATATAAAGGAATCGCTCCGCTTCACGAAATACATGATCGGCTAACAAAGGATGAATAATACTTTTTATTCGGCATTCCTCAATTAAATCCCGTGCAGTTTTTTTGAAATCACGTAAAGATTGGACAGAAACCCGGTTTTCATCAACAAATTGACTTAGTAGAGGAACTGTTTGGGATTGTGGCCGCATATAACTTAAATCCACCGCTTGAAATACCAGCTTGTCAAAATCATCACTAAATCCCCTTGCCTGCTCAACCAGTTTCCGTTCAGAGGGATCAAGCAAATGGCCTATAAATTGTGCATGATCAGCCATAATCTTTAAGAAAAAGACATTTTCATCGATGATAGCATCAGGTAATGGTTCAAGCATCCCTGCATTAAGTTCCCCTAAGCGGTTTCTAAAGTAATTAGCCTCCCGGCTTACGTGATCTACCAGTAAAGGGAAATTTGTTTGTCCAGGAAGTTTGCATTGTAATATAAGGCCCAGCACCATTCTTTTAAATGCCCAAATATTAGTCGCCGCATTCTGTACCTCTGTATTAAACACTTTAATAGTGTAGGGATCTGCATCAATATTAAATTCATATGATCTTCTCTCAATATCCTCAAAAATACTTTGAAACCTTTTCGCTTCTTCAATAAGTTGAGTATCCTCCGCTCTAAAACCCAACCTCAGAAATAATGAGTGCTCCTTCATGATCCTGGACCAAAAACGTATCTCGTCTAATGAGCGGGTAACGAAAACATCCAATGATATCCCTCCTTATTAACGTAACAATAAATTACTTACTTAGTCATATGGGCTATACGTTGTCCGTTATGATAAATTTTTCAAATATTCGAGCTATAGGATTGCTTATACTACCATTTTTATGATAAAAATGGTGGATTCACATAGTAACAAATGCCTTATACTATGAGATGGAGGACATTTTGAGAATCCTAATTATTCCTATCCCGGGGGCCTTAATAAGCGGTTACGATATGTACCTGTGGGCCACAGCCAATTTCGGCGGCGGAGCTGGCGGAGACTGGGGACAGCGGATGTCGGACAATTACATTTTGAGTACCCTGAACAATCATGAGATCGAAATTACGGAACATGAAATAGGCCAAGGCTTCGGCTTGCCGGACTTTTACGAACCACAGGATCGTCCGCCCGGCGGCTTTCCGCTGCCCACCATCATGTGGGCCGGCAATTCTGCCACCATTACCAATTGGGATGTGTGGATGCTGCGGTATACATGGAGTCAGTTGAAACAAGATACGGCCCGCTTCCCCACTGTCCCACAGGACAGCACCTTAACGAACATCGCGGCTAATGCAGCTGTAACGGCTTCTTATTGTTCTTCGTGGGAGAGTAGCGGGGCATTGAATGACGGATTTCAACCTGCCCACTCCAATGACAGGGAGCATGCAGTGTATGGAAACTGGCCGGAAACGGGCCAGCAATGGGTGCAGTATTCGGCACCTTAGGAGTAGATAAGCCTACAATAGCAAACCGGCCGCTTCTTTTACAAAAGCAGGCCGGTTTGCTGTAATGGAAACGCCTCATAAGCGGGTGTGCTGGCTCCCCAGAGCCTTTTTGTTATTTGGCTATCCCTTTCTTCATGGTCACTAGTCGTTTCAACCCCTCCGTCCCTGCCCAGCCCCCTGCGCTGGCCAAAATGAAATTATGGAAAAGCTGCATCGCCAGAGAATAGGTCATTGTTCCAAAGATGATCTCAATCACAATAAACCGCAGAATATCCCCCTTGTCTATAATATAGATTGTAAACTCCTGATTCTGAAACATAGGTCGCATCATCCACCTCGGGTAGCGTTTATATAACCCATATGCTTCCTTCAGGTTGTCTAATTCCAAAGTGTTTGAAATTAGGGAGTACACCAGGATTTAGTTTATTGTGCTTGCACTTAGCGCCTCTTCACCAAGGATTTGATCCGCCGCGGATTGTTCAGCAGCTTGTACGGTTAGATCCGTCGTGATGGATATAAACGCTTCTGCCTCTTTGGGAATAGGGTTTTCTTTGAGCGCGGCTGTAAAAAAGATTTCGTTGTAGAGAAGGCCTTTTCTGAACTTTTTGATCACTTGATACTCATACTGTTGACGATTGAATAGCTGCAGATATTCATCCTCACTGCGAATAAACTCACCATGGTCATACTGGTTCATAAACCAGTTGTTGATTTTGTGCCGCGGGCTTAAATAGGGCTCGATGACAATCATTTTTCCTTCGGGTTTCATTACTCTGCTGAACTCGCTTAGATATTCGGTAATTTGTTCGTTCGGAATATGGTGCAGAACTGCAATGATCAAAATGAGGTCTACGGTCTGATCCGGTATCGGAATATGCTTTTCGTCAAACACCATAAAGGTATGCTTCGGATGTAACTGTTTGGCAAATTGTACTCTTTTGGCGTCCGGATCAATGCCATAATAATGCTCCGCATCGCATATGGAACAGTTTGCTCCGGTTCCGCAGCCAAAATCCAGAACGCTTTTATTTTCTAATGAGAAACGGCTTTTGATACGCTCGTGAATATATTTATTGGTGAACCATTGCGGGCGTACAAACAGGTGATATAAACGCGGGGACAAATACATGAGATTAAATGCACCACCATTTCATTAATGTAGAACATAATTTGCCTTAAACGTGCCAAAACAATACAGGGAAAAAATTCTTTGAAATAAAAAATCTATAAACAGCAAAAAACCCTTACAACGTAAGGGTTTCGGCGAAGTGGGCCCTGAGGGACTCGAACCCCCGACCAATCGGTTATGAGCCGACCGCTCTAACCAACTGAGCTTGGGGAAAGGTTAATCTACGTTTAATTAAGTTCCTAAACAATGATTAACACTATGTTTTCAAGGTATATATTTATATCCGTTCCATTCAGTTCGTTTACAAATACGTTAGCAAAGGAAAGTTCTGAACTAGCTCAACGCATTCATTTGCAGATTAACTTGACATAAATATGAGAGACAGCCTTGGACAAGTAATTAATGGTCCAGCAGTTTCTAGGAACAACTACTTTGTGAATCTCCCTTCAAAAATATTACCTGTGATTTCTACGCTAGCTGGATCTAAAATCCTACTAGGAAAATCATTTTTTGCATTAATCACCCATGGCCACAATGGGTTTGTTTTACCATCCTGAATTCTTTCATAAAAAAAGAACTTTATTATTTCTTCTGGAACCTTACATAAGTTAAAAATCTCCTTGTTAAAATACTTCTTATAAAAGTTAGTATGGTTTACAGACTTCTGATGTATAATTTCATTTCTGTATTGTTCAAATTGATTATACCTAGTCCACAATTGAAGTTGCTTTATAGGCTTTGTTTCGTATATAGATACGAGAATAGCACTAAGTTTTACTTTCAATGATAGCCACCTCTCAATGGCCTCTTTATCATAAATTTCATTTATTCCTTTTGAGTTCTTTTCGCTGTACTGATAATTATCAGGGATACTTAAATTAACAAATGCCTCTAATGCTGTATAACCAAATACTATACTTGTTTGTATCAGTTCAATATAGTCATACACTAAACGAGATTTATTTGATATGTTAGTTATTCGGTCAAGCGCTTCGTCTATTTCAAAATGGTTTATTTTATCTGGATTTATCTTTTCATTGAATAAAGTTTTTGCTTCCATCATTGATTTATTTGATACTGAAAGTAATATTGCAACACTATTAGGAGAAAAATATTCAAGAGTGTTCTTCTTACCATCTATTTTGGTATGAAATTGAATTGAGTCTAGTTCTTGAAATACTGCAGATCCTGTTTCTTTATTTTCGCTTACGGGATTGCTATAAAAAAATATTGGTTTATTGGTCCTTAAATCAATTAACTCATAATCCTTTTGCTCTACAGTAACAATAAGATAGTCTTTATCTTTCTTTCTTTCAGTGCTCACTTGTTTTTGCTTTTTCATATTTCATTCCTCTTCTATTTTAGTTTTATCCTTAAGACGTCTTTAACAAGGATTTCACAAAGAATTTCATAACTGGAGTATTCGCGATTTTAATACAATTATCCTTCACTTAAGTAAATGTTATCCTTGGATGACATAGCAAAAAAAAGCACAGTCCCCGCTACCCGGAAAGTTGCGCTACATATATTTTTTGGAAGCTGAGGAAGGGAATCCGTGTGCCCTACGCATTACGAGTGCGGAACATATGGGTTTTGTCGGTGTTTATTAGGTTCTATTAGTTTTAATTCGCGCACTCTACCGGCGTATAAGGTTCTTTATGTGTCGTTATGGTTTTTCTTGACGGTAGAAGAATTGGTAGAAGCTACGATTATCAATTATTAACCCAACCAATGTTCGCGCCCAGTAATGGTTATGTGGTCTAAAACAAAGAGCCGCCCGGGTTTATTCCTGTGGCGGCTCTGCATTTTCACGTTTTAATTTTTCTTCAATGGCAGTAATGATGTAATCATTCAGACTCATGCCTGCCGCCTTCGCAGCAGCTTCATAAATTTCTTTGCGCCCTTTGGCCACATAAGGATAAAGCCGGTCATAATTAGCAGCGTTGTATTTGTTCTTGGCCCGTGTAGCTGAGGTGCCTTTTTTATCGTCCAAAGCTTGTCCCTCCTTTATTCAAAGATAACACTAAAATTATACTTGCGCAAGTATAAAAAGTGTTGACCTTATACTCACGTGAGTATATAATAAGAGTATAGGAAGGAGGTGATAATGATGAAACGAAGAAAGGAAAGACGCAAAGAGGAAAGAGATGAAACACTCAAGACGGTGACGGCAATCATCGGCTTGATAAACTCAATCCTCACCCTCATCTACTTGCTGAGTAGGTAAGTAATCCCAGAACCTTGGCCCCTAAAGGGGCTAAGGTTTCGGGGATGAAATACAAGGGACGTCTTTCCTTTCGATTATAACATAAGGAGCGATGAAGAATGAACTTGAAGGAGCGAACCACTATTTGGGCCACTTATGCAGCCTTGATAATCAGCATCGCGAATACGATTATCCTGGTGCTGAAATGGTGATGCCCACCTGATGATGGCCGGATGGGTACCGGCCGAAACAGACTCCCGAATCTTTGGGGGTCTATTTTACTGTTCTTTGTAAAATAGATAGTAAATATTACCTAATTCTGATAGAATTATTTTGAATTAATTATCAGATTTAGGGGGATTATGAAATGTGGATTTTTCTTGGAGTTATGGGTTTTTTGGCATTCCTAGTATTTGGCATAATGGGAGCGATAGCAAAGCTCCGAAAAAAGAATACAGTAAAGCGAAATTTAATTATCTCAGCTGCTTGTCTTGTTCTATTTATAGTTGGTGTTTCTAATGCTGATACTGAGCCTACAAATGATGTTGAAACGGCGACAGTCGCTCCAAGTGTAAAGCCGGCTGCAACCGAACAAGCTCAAGCTGTAATTGCTGAAAAGACTGAAGCTCCTGCTGCAACTCCAACTGCCGAGGAATTAAAGGCAATCGAAGCAGAGAAAAAAGCTGAAGCGGAGAAAAAGGCTAAGGAAGAAGCTGAAGCTGCGGCTGCGGCTGAAGCCAAGGCAAAAGAGGAAAGTGTCCCTAGGGAACATAAATCAGCATTAAAAAAAGCGGAAACATATGCAGAAAATATGAGTATGTCAAAGGCAGGCATTTACGATCAGCTGACTTCTGAATATGGAGAGAATTTCCCTAAAGAAGCCGCTCAATATGCCATTGATAACATTGTATTTGATTGGAAAGAAAATGCATTAAAAAAGGCACAAACATATGCAGAAAATATGAGTATGTCAGATTCGGCTATTTACGATCAATTGATTTCAGAATACGGGGAAAAATTCACTGCGGAAGAAGCGCAATACGCGATAGATAATTTAGAATAAGATAAAAAAACAAATAAAGCCCCGTTGACCAGTTAAGGTTGACGGGGCTTTTCATATTCCCAAGCGTTTGGGATTTTACTTTTTGAAGGCTCCTGCGCGGTGAAGGATCGTAACCATCCGGTAAAAGTCATAGCTGCCATTTGCGGTGGTATCCAGCAACCCCGCAGCCTTGGCCGCCTCGCATGATGGCAAGGCCCATTTCGGGATCTCGGGCAGCTTGGCCGCTGTCTCCAGCTCCGTGATCCGGTTGGACAGACCCAACGTTACCTCTGCTTGCGCCTTAATGAGCATCTGCATTGCTTCAAAGTCTTTCTTTTCCTGTGCTGTCATTGCTTCATCCTCCTCATTTAATTTGAACTGCACAAGTGCCTTAAACACCGCCCATCCGGTCCATTCACCGCCGTCATACATCAACTGTGGGCATATCTTGCCTGACCAGTCAAAGTGCCTCCGAAGCCGATCCACGCCCCATCCGCGCTCCTTGAGCATAGATGCAACCAGCCCGGCTGCATTGTCCAGCGTCTTTGTGTAGTCGCCAGACTCGCATATCTCAACACCGATGCTCGTCCGGTTACCCGACTTGGCGCCGCTGCCGTCT
>NZ_BMKR01000037.1 GCF_014644435.1 Paenibacillus albidus
ACTTTCGTGAATTCCCACTCACTCGTTGTTCAGTTTTCAAAGATCAAGCAGCCTTCTCAAGCGGCCGGATTTATAATTTATCACGTTTTATACCCATCAGGCAAGTTGTAATATTTCCCATTTGGTTTTCTCAGCTTAAAGCAACATTCAAATCCTGAATCAGCAGTCCCGTTGGTTCATGCCCCACAGCCAAGCGGATCAGCCATACAGGCATGTGTTGGTTCTTCAAATCCTCCATGTGAAGTGAGACCAGGATAATTCACTCTGGAAATGGCGGGATGCTCCACCAGGAAGTTGGCCACTGCAAGGGCGTTCCTCTGGTGAGCTTCCATACGAAGGGGAAGTGTTCTAAGGCCGCGAACCAGCAGCCAGGCTTCAAAGGGGGCGAGCGAACCGCCAATCAACTCATACTCTTCGGAAAAGATTTGGTCCATAATTTGTTGGGAAGCGATTACGGCCCCTGCAACCAAATCATTATGTCCCCCAAATATTTGGAGGCGGAGTGAACGACGATATCTACACCCCATCCAGGGGTTTCAGGAACAGTGGTGTAGCCCATGAGTTATCTATAATCGTGCGGATGCCTTTGGCTTTTGCAAGCGCAGTTACGTCCGGGATATTCACTACATCGAATGTAAATGAGGTTGGAGACTCCATAAGAATGGCCCGGGTCTGCGGTTTTACAGCATCGGCAATCGATGTTATCGAAGTTGAATGTACAAGGGTATAGCTTATATTGAACTTTGTTAAGTATTTGACCAGGGTAACTGTGGTTTCATAGATATGTCCGACCAGGATCAGATGATCCCCGGCAGACAAACCCTTGAATAACATAATGCTCTTTTTCATTATTAGCCGCCTCGACATAATGATCGTAATTATCGAACAAAAAAGGTCTAAACCTAGTACAGTATCAGATTTAATATAAGGGATTCCTGAAGGCTGTATGATATGGATTAGCGTTCGTCACCAGCTTTTGATCTGTTCTAATGTATATAGTACCTCAGAATGGTTTAAACAAGACTCAAACCTCCATCATGATGTATTTTGTACATTCAAAGGATAGCCATAAAGCACTTCTCGGCGAATACTGCGGTTCCTGCTGCACCAAATACACTGAAATCCTAAAACGAGCCTACTTTTTCCCATCCTGATGTATAAAGTGCACTCTAGCGCTTTCCGCCCTAGGCTTACAGCGCGCCTTCCGGGAGGTAGCTTTCGAATGCGCCATCGATTCCGACTTTTTAAAGGCTGATGCTGTACTAGTTTTCACTTCCCCCCCTTAATTATCCCATCAAAATAGCTCATGAATAAACATTATCACACATGATACACATTATCGCTTAGGGGTGGAATCTTGAGTAAAACGGTAGAGACTCAGGGCGATTTAAAATGGTAGCCGGCCGGACTTCCCGAATACCGTCAAGGAGATACTGCCCAAAGGTCTCAGGCAGCGCTGTGATTGTACTGGACGGGATACAATCTGCGCTAGCTGTCTCTATCACCGGCGGCACCAGAAGATCTGTCGAGGAGCCTTCATCCCAAACGGTAATCCGGGGGCCGAAGGAAGGGTTTACAGAGGACATCTCCATAAATATTACATTGATCCGCAGAAAATTACGGACACCCGATCTGAAATTTGAGAGTCACATCATAGGAAAAGTTACACAAACCACAGTCATCTTAGCCTACATCGAAGGGATCGCCGATCCGGAAGTGGTCCAGGAAGTTACCCGGCGGCTCCAATCCATTGATACGGACAGCATCCTTGAAAGTGGCTACATTGAAGAGTTCATACAGGATGCCCCGCTTACCCCTTTTCCAACGATGTTGAATTCAGAACGTCCAGACACCGTCGCAGGAAGCCTTTTAGACGGACAAGTAGCTATTCTGATTGATGGAACACCCTTCGCTCTGATTGCCCCAGTCACTTTCTTTAATTTTTTTCAGACGGCGGAGAATTATTATCAGCGGTATGATATCTCCACTTTTTTAAGAGGAGTCCGTTTGTTGTCTTTCCTGGTGTCCTTGTTGCTTCCTTCCGTATTCATTGCCTTAACGACCTTCCAACAAGAGATGATTCCTACCACTCTATTGGTAACTTTGGCCGCCCAACGTGAAGGGGCACCCTTCCCTGCATTATTGGAAGCTTTGCTGATGGAATTAACCTTTGAGGTTATCCGTGAAGCAGGGGTGCGTATGCCCCGGGCCATCGGACCGGCCATATCCATCGTAGGGGCTCTGGTCATTGGGCAAGCAGCGGTGGAAGCAGGCCTGGTCTCCGGTGCCATGGTTATCGTTGTGGCCTTTACGGCGATATCGAACTTTGTTATCCCGTATTTCAGCATGGCCGCATCGATTCGGCTGCTGCGTTTCATCTTGATGCTGCTTGCAGGCACCCTCGGGTTATTCGGAATTCTGGCAGGGGTGATTCCAATATTGGCGCATCTGGTCTCTCTTAAATCCTTTGGCGTTGATTATCTGATGCCCTACAGCCCCTTTTACAAGTCCAATATGAAAGATTTGCTGATTAGAGTCCCCTGGTGGGCGATGAAGACCAGACCTAATGAAAAGTCAGGACCTAACAAGACCAGACAAGCCCCTCATCAATTCCCTGCCGGTTCAGATAACATAATAAACAGAATAAACAAGCCTGATACTCAAGATTGAATAAAGGGAGTGATTGATGTGCGCCGATGCCGGGTTTTGGCCATTTCACTTATAGCAGGGCTAATACTTGCCGGATGTGGAAACCGTACCGAAATGAATGAGCTCGGGATCACAACAGCAACCGGATTCGATGGTCATAAAGGGAATTGGACCGTTACCTACCAGGTGATCACTCCATCGGCAATAGGCTCGGGGGGAGCTTCAGGAGGCGGCGGGTCTCAAGCTGCCATACATACCTTCTCTACACAAGGAAAAACGATCCGTGAGGCGGTTGCTGCCAGCAGTCTGGAGAATCCGCGCAGATTATATTTTGCGCATACCAATACCGTCTTCATTGGCAAACAGGCTGCAGAAGACGGCATTGCAGAGATCATTGATAATTACTACCGTAACCCTGACGCAAGGCAAACAGTTAAAGTGTTTATTGCTGACGGTGAAGCCAGGACCTACCTGAAGAAATTAATTCCACCGGAGAAATTTCCCGGGCAAGCCTTAGCCAAGATCCTGCAAAAAAATAAACAAATGAGCTCAGTTTATCCTTCTGTATCCATACATGAACTGGCTCTGAAAATCAGTTCCGACAGCGGCGCGGCAGGAGTCCCCGAGATATCCATTAAAGGGGGCGGTGACAGTGAAAAGCTGGAGTCGATGGATATTTTCAATCAAACAACCCCCGCCAGTAAACTGAGTCTATCCCGATTAAGCATTTTCAGCAAAGACAAAAAGGTCGCCTCACTGAATCAAAAAGAGAGCAAGGCACTTTCCTGGCTGACGAATCAGGTAGACACGACCACCCTGAGCAATGAAGGCGAACATGCCGATCTGTCCGCATATCTGATCCGTAAAGCCAAGGTTAAGGTTACCCCGGTAAAAGGCCCACAGCGATACACCTTGAAGGTGAATGCCAAAGTGATCGGAGAGCTTGTGGAAACCACTACAGATGAAGCGATTTCAACACCTCAAGGGATGAATAGACTGCAGCAGCAAGCAGAAGAAGTTATCGAGGCACAAATTCGGGAAGGCTGGGAGGATGTCCAGAAATTAAAGATCGACCTTCTTGGGATCGCGAACAAAATCCACCGGAAATATCCTCAAGACTGGAGACAACTCAAAGGAAAGTGGCCGGACGAAATGGCAAATATGGATATAGACATCAACGTAAAGGTGAATATTAGGCGACCCGGCTTATTCCAGAACTCATTCAGCAAACTGCTTGAAACTGAACAATGATGACATGTAACCTAAACATAAGGGAGTGAAATAAATCCAATGAGTCAAAGTAGTACACTCCGGGTATCCGAACTGGCCGTTTGTCTTTCTTTATTCGAAGTGGGCAGCACAACCTTATTTCTCATGGGAGGGGACGCCAAACAGGATGCATGGTTAGCTATGCTGGCAGGGGCGTTAGGAGGTCTGCTGCTGCTGCTGCTGCATCTGGCAATCCACTATAAGGAACCACAATTAGATTTATTTCGGTTGTTCGAAAAGCAACCAAAGAGCCCTGACCATTTGATTACCGTTAATATCACTTGCTTTTTAAGCAGAAACATGAATAACGCCGCAGCCCTGTAGCCAGTGAAGCAATACTAATATCCCAGACGCCAAACCGATGAAGCAGCTATAGATTAGGAGGTGGCCGGACTGCGGGTATATTCAGAAAATGTAACTAAATAACATTTGAACACAAATCTACTCCTCCTTAAATTATCTTGCCCGCTGGCGCATCATCGGTATTCTTTTGCTTTTTTCAGCTTTTTCCTGTTTCTCCTTATCGTTCTCCCCTTTGCTGGGCTTCACCGCGAACAAGGTTAACAAGCCGCCGACTGCTCCTACCCCGGCCATGGTGCCGAACAGCACCCAATGCCCTCTGGGCATCATAATGGAGACGAGCGGCGGTCCCAGGGCGACTCCAATAAACCGCATGCTGCTGTATAGGGAAGTAATCGTGCCGCGGTTTTCTTTTTCAATTCCCTCTGTAATCAACGCATCCATGCAGGGTAAAGCGACACCAATTCCGATCCCGCTAACGCTTAATAAGCTAACCATAAAATAAATCCCTTTATTGAATCCTGTGATGAACATGGCAACCGTGAGCAAAACCATTCCGCCAAATCCCAGCCATTTCATCAGCGTCTTATTTTGACCTATGATTTTGCCGCTTCCATAAGAGGCCAAACAGAGTAAAGCCAGTGGAATCGCCAGAACAAACCCCTTTGAGGCCCCATGAAGGTTGTATTTGGATTCCAAGGTTTCGGATAAATAGAATAATACTCCAAAGGTTACGAACATGCAGATGCCGCCAATTGCAAAGATGGCATACAGCCAGCGGCCTTTTTCGTGCAGGATTTCTTTAATTCCGCTCAAAAACTCCTTCATTCCTTTACGGGGAAGCTCCTCCTCGGCCTGCGGTTTTCTGACCAGAAATACAACGAGCAAAAAGGAGATCAGACAAAGAATAGGAATCGCTATAAATGGCGCATACCACAGCAAGGTGCCCAGATAAGCACCCAGAATCGGACTAAGTACTTTCCCGAAAGTATTGGAGGTCTCGATCACGCCAAGACCCTTGCTGACCTCTTTCTCATCCTTGAACAGATCCCCCACAAATGGAAGCACGATAGGGAATGCCCCTGCAGCTCCGATCCCCTGTAAGAACCGCCCCCCCAATATCACCCAATACGCACTTGTCCCTTCCATGAACCAGGCCGCCATAACACACACGGCTCCGCCTGCGGCTGCTATGACCAGACTGGGCAAGATCACTTTTTTCCGTCCAAAGCGATCAGACAAGTAACCAGCAATCGGAATCATCACTATGGCAATTAACCCGTAAACCGTAATTATCATACTTACTTTAAATGCACTGATACCCAGTTCCTTGGAGATTTGCGGCAAAATGGGCAGCAGCATAGAGTTGCCGAGGGTCATGATCAACGGAATGGAAGCAAGCGCAACCAGTGCCCCTTTTTTTCCTTTCATTGGACGGACCACCTTCACCTTGTCATATTTTCAGTACTGTTATTGTGGTTCTTTCGTGTTGTTTGTACGCTGAACATTTAATGGGAATTATTATGCCGTCGGCCTCCATTCGTATAAACCGAACCCTTAAGGGGAAAATACACAAAGAAAAGGAAAGAATACAGGGAGGTTTTACTTTGTACTTCTATAAAGAGGGATTGATCAACGATATTGCCGTAGACAAGCCGGACCCTGCTGCCGCTAAAGTATTGCAGGAAATCCTGGGTGGTCATTATGGTGAAATGCGGACCATGATGCAGTATTTCTTCCAGAGCAGCAATTTCCGGGGACAAGAAACTCAGTTCCGTGATCTGCTCCGGGGCGTATTTCTGGAGGAAATTGCCCACGTGGATCTGGTGCAGCATACTATTAATCAGTTGTTGAACGGATCAGGAAAAGAACAGGCCGGCAACTCCGGCGTAGATGGCGCCCCATTAAATGAAGCAGTCAAGCATGCCAACCCGCATCATTTTATTGTGGGAGCTCAAGCTTCTTTGCCTGTTGACGCTGCCGGGAATCCGTGGCTCGGCAACTATGTCTACAGCCATGGCAATTTAATCAGCGACTTGCTGAATAATGTTGTGCTTGAGTCTACCGGTGTGCTGCAAAAAACACGTATATATGAAATGAGCTCCAATCAAACCTTCAGAGAGACGCTTGCTTTCCTGATTGTCCGTGACAACGCCCACCAAAATGCGTTTGCCAAAGCACTCGAGACCCTTGGTGTGAATTGGGGGAATATTTTTCCGATTCCGAATTATGACATCAACAAATACCCGGAATGCCGTAAATTCGTAGATATGGGTTACCATAACGTACAATTCAACTTTAGTTTGGACCCTACAAGAATGGGAGAGATCTTCCAAGGCATATCTCCCAGCCGCAATAGAGGAACCCTGGAGGTTGTCCCTCCTCCCGCAGGCTTCCCGGTACCCGTCATGCCGGAGATGCCGAATGAACACAGCCCTGGCCTGTCTGATTTAAATGCATGACATCATGGCGGCTTAATGGCACGAGAAACAGTGGCAAGGAAATGGATCTGACGGCATTCTACGCCGGGCAGCTGCTTGGCTTCGCCAAAACTGCCGTCCGCAGCTATGCCATCGGAATCACCGAAACGGCAACGCCTCAGCTTAGAGAAACGTTGCAAAAGCAATTAAATGCTGCCATTGCGCTCCACGCCAAAGTTTTTTACTTCATGCTCGAACGCGGGCTGTATCCGTCCTACGATCTCCCTAAACTGCTGTCAAATGATGTGGTTATAGCCAATAAAGCAATCTCCATGTAAACCGTTGATCATCACACAAAACAGGCAAGTCTCCAGCATAGGAGACTTGCCTGTTTTTTGGTTGTCCTACATACAGATTTAGCGGAATAAGATAACTGTATCATGTTAAAGGGGGAGGTCACCATCCATTCTTTTTTAAGTTATATTCTTCTGGGCCTATCGCTTTCCGCGCCCATCGGGCCGATTAATGCCGCGCAATTGGACAAGGGCATCCGCGGAGGGTTCTGGCATGCCTGGTTCGTAGGGCTTGGAGCCATCAGCGCAGATATCATTTACATGCTGCTGGTGTACTTTGGCGTAATCCATTTGCTTGATGCCCCTTTTGTCAAAGCTTTCTTATGGTTATTCGGCTTTTTTGTACTCGTCTACACAGGTGTGGAGAGCATCAAGAATGCAGGAATCATCACGGCAGCCGAGATGCGGGGAAGCGAGACTTCCCTTTCCAGGTCCTTCTGGGCAGGATTTCTGATGTCTCTGTTCAATCCGCTCTCCATCCTGTTCTGGCTCGGCATTTACGGGTCGATCCTGGCTAAGGCAGCCCTTGAATTCCCCTTGCAGCAGCTGTTGATTTATAGCGGAGCTATTGTACTCGGGATTCTAATCTGGGATGTAACCATGGCTGCGGCATCCAGCATTTTCCGTAAAGTACTAACCACGAGAGTATTAAAGGCCATTTCCGTCTTGTCAGGCCTTTCACTGGTGGGTTTCGGGTTTTATTTTGGCGTACAAGCCTTTCAACTGCTGTTCCCGCATTAGGACTTGCTCTTGCGCATCCGGATACTTTTAATCTGGAATTCGGGGCCGTTCTCCAAACGATGCTGTTGATCAAAGGGCTCATTGGCATCCGGTTTTTCGTTCGCAGCTTTTTCCCGCTTTTTGCGGACCTTCTGTACGATCCAGTCACAACCTGCGATCAGTGCAACAAGCAGCAGGCTGATGTAAAAGCCGGGACGGCTGAGCTTGTGGAAAAGTGTACCCACGACGGCTGCAGCTATCAGAATCAGCCCTGTCCAACGTTTAACTCCGCTTAATTTGTTTGCCTTCAGCAGTTTGCCTGATGACAATAGAATAAAAGACCAGTTATACAGGAGCATTAACCCGGCGGCAGTTGTGATATATTCATACACCTTGCCTGGCAGCAGCAACGCCATCACAACCGCCCCCGATATTCCGCCGGAGATCAGCAGGAGCGCATAAAACGGATATTTATCCTTCCATTTGCGGGAAAATAATTTCGGCGCATCTCCCTCTTGGGCAAGGGTAATCATCATTGAAGTTACGGCGTACAAGGAAGCCGTCATTGTCGAGAACCCGGCAACAATCAGCACCCCATTAAACAGATGGGGTACAAAAGCCAGATGATCACTGCGAAGTGCCAGTACAAAGGGGCTCTCTTTGGAATTAAAAACACCCTGCGGCACCATAATTACAGCCAGGCCAATAGACAGAACATACACAGAGGAAAGCGTCAACAGCATAACTTTTCCTGCTTTTGGCGCATCCTCGGGTTTTTGAAGCCGGTTGGACATAATCCCAAGCACCTCAATCCCCCCGTAAGCATAAAAAGCAAACAAAAAGGCAGACCACAATCCCAGGCCTCCGTGCGGAAACAATACCTGATAACCGAGCGGAAATTTGGGTGTATATTTGCCCCCGCCGATCCAGCCTGCCAGCAGAGCAACCGCAATAACCAGGAACATGAGAATCGCCGCTATCTTGATTACGGCCAGGACATTTTCAACCCGGTCAAACCCCTTATTTCCGAAAAAAACAATCAGAAGTCCCACCAATGCAAAGCCGGCTGCAAATATCCACATCGGTACTGCCGGGAACCAGAACCGTGAGAATATGGACAATGCCGTTAACTGGCTGCCCATAATTAACAGCTCCGAGAACCAGTATACCCACCCACTGCCGAATCCGGCCCAGTTTCCGAAAGCTTTTTTGGCATAGGAACGAAAAGAGCCCTGCTCCGGATGATCTGCCGTCATTCGTGATAAAGCGTCAAATACGACATAGGTACCCACCGCTGCAAGGATATAAGCAAACAGGACCAGCGGTCCACCAATCGAAATGGCCAGACCGGAGCCCAGGAAATACCCGGTGCCGATGGTTCCTGCAACCCCAAGCAGAGACAATTGCCACCACTTCAGTTTCTTCTCTTCTTTGGATTGACTTGAAGACTTGTTCATCAATTAATCCTCACCCTGTATTGGATTTCGAGAGTTAGGTCTCTGTTTTGTAGATTGCCCTATCTTCCTGTTTTCAAAACATAAGAATACGCCGTCCGTGCGAAGCTCCTCATTTCCTCTAAGGACGGTTTCTTTTTTTGTCAACAACCGGTTCACCAGTCTCCGGCCCTTGGCAGAATACCAGGCCAGTCCAGGCACATGGTGAGCGTCCGGATATTTTCCGGTCAGCAGCGAGCTGTTAATGGTTACGGACATGGTTGGAAACGAACTGACCATATTCTCAAAGTATTGTCCATGTTCAATCAGATATTGAAAAGTAGGAAGCTTGTGCTCACTGATTCCTTTACGGACGGCTTGAGGCATCAGAGAGTCTGTCAGCAACAAAATCACTTCTTTTGTCTTGGAGCACCTGTTGTTATGCAAGGGAATTATTGCGAACTCCTTTCTCAAGCCACGCAAAAAAGGGCGGCCACAGCAACCATAACGGCTGATGGCCTCCCTATTCAAAAGAATCGTCTTATTCTGCGTTGTCGTACAATCCAATCAGTTCGTCAAAAGCAGTAATTATAACGTCGGAGCCTTTCAGCTCATCCTGACGGCCAAAGCCGGCGTAGGCGCAGCCGATCACCGTCTGATTGTTGCCTTTACCCGCCTCCACATCGGACGAACGGTCGCCAACCATCCACGCGTCACTAATACCGTGGTTGTCCAGCAGAATCCGCAGCAGTTCGGTCTTGGTAGCCGTCCCTTGTCCGCCTGCGCTGTAGAGACCCTCGAACAGCTCCTTCAGCTCATGCACCACCACAATACTGTGAATATAATCCTCCAGCCCGTTGCTGGCTACAAAAAGCCTTACCCCGCGCGCTTTAAGCGCCGTCAGCGTCTCTATCACTTGGGGATACAGCAGCGTGCCGCCCGCTTCCAGTCCTTCAATCTCCAGCTTCAGCAGCAGTTCATCCGCCCGCCGGTGCACCTGTTCATCCGCTTCAGGCATGACATTCTTCCAGATATCCGCGAGCAGCATGCCCAGACTGCCAAGTATACGTTCCTCAGGCGGCGTAGGTGCGGTATACAGCCCTTCTTCACGCAGCACATCAAACATTTTATGATACGCAGGCAGCAGCAGGCTTTCGGTCTGAAACAACGTTCCATCCATGTCAAACACCATGGCCTCCGGTTTCTTTAGCTTTGGAGCCTTCGACTGTCCTGCCGCTTCTTGTCCTTCTCGGTTCATACGGTAACCCTTCCCTTCCGGTATCTGTTCTCTACATCATATAACCTATGCCCTATGATATAGGAAACCCGGCGGCATTGTCTATCTCATCATCAGAACACAAAAGCCGCAACTCCCCGAGGGTACGGAGAATTGCGGCTGGTTGTTCTACTTCGATTCTAAAAAGAAATTAGACCCGGTCAAAGCTGGAAATCAGCTCATCCAATACATCTTTGCTGACCATTTTGCCTTTGAAGTTGATCAGGTTCTCTGCACTTCCGGAGAAGATGCAAGTAGGCTCATATTTTCTGAGGATGATTTTCTCCCCATCCACAAAAATTTCAAGTGGGTCTTTTATGTCAATTCCCATTGTTCTGCGCAGCTCAATCGGAATCACGATTCGTCCCAGTTCATCTACTTTTCTTACAATACCTGTTGCTTTCATCATTGTACATCCTCCCTTGAAATCACACATATATAATCATTGGCAGTAAAAGCTATTAGAGCTTTCATATGGTAAAAAATTTATTCCATATTTGCATTGTAAAGTGCTATTTCTTTCCTGTCAATTTTATTTCTACATTTTTTGATATTAATCGACAATTTTCTTCGACAAAATTCACAGTTTATTCGACAAACATATTAAAATTCTGTAACCTATTTTACTAAAAAACGACGCACTTGACAATATTTTAGACAAAAAAAGACCTCTTCTCCATCCACCACACAGGTGAACAGGAAGCGGTCTTGTATTTTTTTGTCGAAACCAAGAAAAAACTATAGTCATATCATCTTGGCTCCACCTCAAATAAGCAGTAGTCAGACTTAACGGACCGGAGTCCACTTTCTTGTCCATCCGGCCCGGTGCTGAGCTGTCAGTCGAGCTCAAATCAACCGCTGATGATGAATTTGTTCCAGAATCTCACAGCCTAAGCTCCAGCAGCCGTGCAGTTCTGCCAGCCGGCAGCTTCACGGTCAGCGTACCCGTCGTAGCATCCCATTTCCAGGAGGAATGATGCTCCTGTGGATAGGCGCAGCTGACAGCGGGCGTATGACCTTTCAGTTCCGCGATGGGAAGCGTAACCTCTTCCGCTTCTCCGGCAATCCGCCAGACCGCGAGGTAACGCCGGCCGCCGCACACCAGCCCGAAGCTGACCCACTCCCCTTGTCCGTCCGGAAGACCCAGCGGCCAGAACGGCAGCGCCTGCGGAATATCCCCGCGGATGCTTTTGTAATAATCCAGCGCTTCCTTCACCAGCTCCCTGCGCCGCGGGCTCAGCTCGGCCAAATGTCCGCTCTGATGCACCCGAAGCAGCAGCGCATTGACCATATTGAAGATGACCTCTTCATCATCCCCTTCCCGAAGCGGGTACGACCACACAGCTGACTGCTCCGGGGTCAATCCGGCCGGTGAGGCTGCGGCAATAGCCGCATACATCACATAATTCTCCTGATCGCTGGTCGATTGAATGCTGTGGCGGCTGAGCATCGCATAATCCATCCGCATCCCGCCGCTTGAACAGTTCTCAATCACCAGGTTCGGATAGCGGGCAAAAATACTGTCCAGCCAGCCCAGATAAGCCCGGTTATGCTGAAGCAGCCCGTCGCCAAAGCTGTCCGCATCTGTCTCCGTGCCGATCCCGGCATTGATGTTATAGTCCATCTTGATGTATCCGACGCCGTATTGCTCCACCAATCTGGCAATCACGCCGTCCGCATGCTCAATCACGCGCGGATTGCGGTAATCCAGCTGATAACGGCTGCGGTCCTTGACCCGCTTGCCATGGCGCATGAAGAACCAGCTGTCCTCCGTCTCCTTAAGCTTTGGACTGTTGATCCCCATAACCTCCAGCTCAAGCCAGAGACCGGGAATCATCCCTTTGCCGCGAATATAATCCAGTACATATTTGATCCCTTCCGGGAAACGTTCGGCCGACGGCTCCCACTCGCCTACTCCATCCCACCATTCACCGGGGGCATACCAGCCGGCATCAATGCAGAAATATTCACACCCCACATCGGCTGCGGCATCAATCAGCGGGAGGAGCTTGTCGGTGGTCGGACTGCCCCACAGGCAATTCATATAATCGTTGAAAATAATCCGCAGCAATTCATTGTCTTCATTCGGTCTGCGTATCAGGCGTCGGTAGGCCGTAAGCTGATGGACAGCCGCCTCCACTCCGCCGGACGTGCTGCCGACAGCCACCGGAACCGAGGTGAAGCTCTCGCCCGGTTCAAGCTTCCGCCACCAATGATTGTCACTTTCGGTAGGTCCGCTGATAAGCAGCGTCAGCTGGTCATATTGGTCCGTCATCTCACAGTGCCAGGACCCGTTATGCTCAATTTGCCAGAAGAGGCTGGTTCCGCTCTCCACGTTCCGGAGCACTCCCATCGGCAGCAGCTCCGCCGCAGACCAGGAGCCGGTATTGCTGAGGGCAATCCGTTTGGAGCCGCGATCCGCCAGATGGGACATGCCAAGCTCCGGCAGGCTGTAGGTCCGCCACTGCAGCTCACTTTGCCAGCCGCTGTGGGCAAGGGTCAACCGCATTTTGTCATTGCGGTCCAGCGTCCCTTCCTTGTCGGCTCCGGTCAACGCGAATGAAGAAATGTATTCGACATGAGCAGCAGCGTCTCCCTTATTGTTCAGTTCGGTCCAGCAGCGTACCATTTGAACACCCTGATAGAACTGGAAATGCTGGATGGCCTGCAGCCGGGTCACCGGATCAAGCAGCCCCACCTCAAGCTTGCGCCCCAGCTCAGTCACTATATCCTTGTGTCCGTCATACACCATCCGCAGTCCCGGGTAGGAAGCGCGGTGTGTGCGTCCATGGTACTCTGCCCGGTCCTCTCCTGAGCATTGCAGCTCCAGCAGCCGGAAGCCTGGCTTATGCTGCTCTGCAATAGCTCCGGCTGCCAGCGGCCCGGCTCCGAAATGGAGCAGCCGCACATCCTGCGCTTCTGTAATTTCAATGACCAGATGAAGTCCGTTCTCCGCAATCTCAATCA
This sequence comes from Paenibacillus albidus, assembly GCF_014644435.1. Taxonomy (GTDB): domain Bacteria; phylum Bacillota; class Bacilli; order Paenibacillales; family Paenibacillaceae; genus Paenibacillus_AQ; species Paenibacillus_AQ albidus. The sequence continues at coordinate 13,388 of NZ_BMKR01000037.1, forward strand.
GCTTACTGTTCACCATCCCTTAAATAACCTCCTTCTGATATCCTCCGGGCTTTTCATATCCAACATAACAAAAGGCGGCTCTCCAGTAAATGAAACAACTGGAGGCCGCCTTCGCACAGGCTATATGCTTATTCAGCAGAACCGAACTGAATCCATGCTTGTTGAATTTCATCGACAGCCTGGTCTTTGGTTTTGCTGCCGCCAATGTAGGCCTGCATCAGCTCACCGAACTTCTGATGGAAGGTATCCAGGGAGTAGTTCACGGACAGGTCGCCGGATTTCTCGTTTTTGAGAATCTCTTCCATTTCTTTCGGCATTTGCAGGTCAGGCATCGGAGCATCCTTGATTGGCGGGATCACCTTGGCCACCTGGGAGAACCAGTTCTTGCCGTATTCGGAAGTGTACAGCCAGTTGAAGAATTCAATCGTTTCAGCCGCTACTGCGGAATCTTTGTTGATGCGCAGCGCCTGGTCGGCACCGGTAATGATTTGGGACTGTTCCGCTTTGTCGCTTACAGGGTAGCCGGCGATGCCCAGATCAAAGTCGGGCGTAATTTTTTTGATCGCCTCTTCATCCCAAGCGCCTTTGCCGGTCATAAAGGCGGCTTTGCCCAGTGCAAAGTCACTGACTTGTGCGTTGCTGTCGCGTTCCAGCGGCTTGTCCGTTCCGTGCTTCACAGTGGTGTCAATGAAGGTAAAGAAATTATCGTACAGCGCCGGATGTTCCTTGATGGTCGTTTTGCCGGCGATGAAATCAGCAACGAGTGTTTTGGCATCCATGCCGGCATCCAATGCTGCCGCATCTACGTAATGCTGGAAGATATGCTTCCATACCCACCATTCTTTATAGGCGTTGGCGAAAGGTGTAACACCCTTGGCTTCCAGCTTGGTGATGGCCGCATCCAGTTCCGCCGTTGTTTTGGGAACCTCGGTGATACCGGCCTCCTTGAGCATTTTTTTGTTGTACATCAATACGAACAGATTGCCCTTCACCGGCAAACCAAGAACTTTGCCGTCAGAAGAAGACATATTGGAACGGACCGCATCGGTCATGGCCGCTGCCAAAGGCTCATTGGTCAGATCGGCACTGTATTCGGCAAATGTATCAATATCTCCGCCTGCAGTAGTTTGAAATACATCCGGTGTGCTGCCTGCGGCAATTTTGGATTTGAGCACCGTGTTGTAGTCGGCCTGCATGATTTCCAGATTGATCGTTACATTAGGTTTAACTTTTTTGTATTCGGCAATATAGGCATTGAAAGCATCCGTATACTCGGGAGAAGCGGTGAACATATTGATCGTGACCGGTTTGCCCGAATCCGTAGCCGTATTGGCTGCACCGCTGTTGTCTGCCGTGTTGCCGGCGGCATTATTGTTTCCTCCGCACCCGGCAAGCAGTCCGCCGACGAGCAGCAGGCTTGCAGATAAGCCCATAAATCTTTTTAACATGATGTTGCCCCCTTTTCTCATGCATCTTGTGGTCATGCTGTTATTTTAAAGAAAAAGAAAAAGGATAAGAATGTACATAAGTGAACGGATAAGGGTAAAAAAGTGACTCATGTAACCGTTTTACTTTTCACCTTCCGTAAGCAGGATACGATACTCCGAAGGGGAGCAGTCATAGTAATTCCGGAAAGCCTTGCTGAAATAGTTCTTGTCCTTGTAGCCCAGCATTTCAGAAATATCCTGAATTTTGAGCTGCGGGTCACTCAGTAGATCCTTAGCCTTGTCCATTCTGACCTTTTGTACATATTCATGAATCCCATACCCGTATTGTCCCTTGAAAAGCTTCATCAAATACTCTCTGCTCAGGAAATATTTATCCGTAAACATCGATATTTTAATATTCTCAAAATAGTGGTTGTCGATGTATGCTTTAATATTTTCCAGCACACTACTGCGGTCACCGGCCAATGACTTGCCGATGCCGGCAGCATAACAGTCCAGAATCTGCGTCAAAAGAAGCTCAAACTCACCGAAGGAGGCAAAGTCTCCGCCAAGCCCAAGTCCACGCAAGCCCTTGTCCTTCCCGCTGTTCAGGCGCTCCGGCACTGCATCCAGGTCCATGGCGATATCATTCAGCAAAATGATAAATTCCTGTACGATCCGGTCTGCCTCACCAATACTGAAATACTCTGCAGACTTCCACTTTCGCGTGAACTCGGCCAGTACACTTCGGGCATGACTGGTGTTGCCGTTCTCCAGGGCATTGCGGATTAAAGGCATACGTCCGGTCAGTGAGGGATTATCTTTAGCCTGAGGCCTTTGCGGCGGGCCATTCCTGACCACAGCCCCTTTCAGATTGAGCAGATCCATGCCGTCCAGTGAGACTTTGGCCTGCTCGTAGGATTGGGCCAGGTCGGTCACATCCTTATAAGGTTGTCCAATCCCCCCCACCGCATGAATGCCGAACAGCTCCTTCAGGGTGGTTACCACCTTCTTCAGCTGATGCACCGACAGAAAAGCCGCATCCTCCCCGTAGCCGCCTATCATGGTGAAGATGGCGACGAATTCCCGTTCCGTCTTGGGGCTGGCAAAGCTAAAGGATTGAAAATGCCCATCACCGTTCTCGTGAATGACATTGGTCACGGCGAAATGCAGCAGGTCCCGGTCCCCATGAAACCGTTCTTTGCGCACCTGCTCCAGATTGAGTACCCGCAGTACGCCTGCCGCAAAATAATTGCCCGGGGTATCTGCACCGATCAGCGGCAGAAAAGCCTCATTGGACCGATTCTTGAAGCTGCGTTCGAGAATCGACAGATACATTTTTTCCTTAAGCTTCGGCAGGGACATATTGAGGGTAATATTCCTGGAAATGAATTCACTCTCTTTCTTGCGTTTGGCCTCCAGCATATCGATTCCCTTGCGCAATGCGGCATTAAGGTCCGCGCGGTTGACCGGTTTCAGCAGATAGTCGACCACCTTGGAGCGGATCGCTTGCCGTGTATATTCGAAATCATTGAATCCGCTAATTACAATGGTCAGCAGCTCCGGGAACTCGTGCTCGATGATCTGCAGCAGTTCACGCCCGCCCAGTTCCGGCATCTTCATATCAATCAAAGCGAGATCAATCTTGTGCTCACGCAGCATCGCAAGTCCTGCCTTGCCGTCCGTAGCCTCCAGTACCTGCTCTATGCCAAGCCCTTTCCAGTCGCCCAGAATGTTGATCGCTTCCCGCAGCGGCTCTTCATCATCAATAATCAGTACCTTCACCATATCTCAGCCCTCCTCTATGCAACCGCATCTGCATCGTTGTTCCGTTCTCACTGCTTGTTATGATCAGTCCAGCCTCTTCTCCATACAGAAGCTTGAGTCTCGTGTTCAAGTTTTTGAGTCCGATACTCTCCATCCCGCTGCTGTCCCTGCTGTCCATCTCCTGTTGTTCATCCCACTGGATATTTAGTGAATTCCGCACATCGGACAGCCGTTCTTTACTAAAACCCGGCCCATTGTCCATGACGGAGATGATTGTATACTCCGTGGTCTGGTGCGCTTCTATTCGTATCGTTATTGTACTGGATACCTTCTCCAGCCCATGCTTAATGCAGTTCTCCACCAGGGTCTGGATGGACAGCTTCGGGATTTCCAGCTCCAGCAGACTGTCCTCCCACCGGCATTCGACCTGCATCCTGCTGCCGAACCGGGCTTTTTGCAGCGCCAGATAACGTTCGATATGCTTCAGCTCTTCCCTGGCCTGCACCACATCCTTGCCGCTGATGCAGTAACGCAGCGTAAGAGCCAGATTATCCACCATTTCGACAATGTCATCATTGTTGTTCTTGAGTGCCTTGGTCGAAATGGCCTGCAGCGCATTATAGAGAAAATGCGGATTGATCTCGGCCTCAAGCGCTTTCAGAACGGCGTTTTTCTCCACAAGCTTCATTTTGTACCGTTCATTGATCAACTCGTTGGTATTCTCCACCATTTTATTGAAATGGCGTGACAGATAGGCAATTTCGTCATGGCCCACCACCTGCGCCTCGGCATCAAAGCTGCCGGTACTGAACCGCTTCATTTGCAGGGAGAGGTTCTTCAGCGGGTTCGTGATTCTGTTGGACGTATAGCTGACCAGCACAACGGATGCCATCAGGAACAACAGGCCGATCGAGTAGCTCAGCTTCCTTGTTGTGGTAGCCGCCTCATTAATTTCTTTATAGGGAATCGGCTTGATCAGCTTCCAGCCCTCCCGCTTACTGATGTCATAAATGACCAGATACTTCTCTTCCGGATCAGACCAGGTCACACGCCCGCCCGCTGCCGGCGTCAGCTCCGCCAGCAGTCCGGCCTCTTCACTCTGCTTGTAGAACGCCGGATCATCCATGTAAAAGGGCTGGTTGTCCGGGCTCACATACATCAGATGTTCCCCTTTGCTGAAAGGGATGTCCTTCATAATCTCGTCTGCCGCCGAGGAGTTGAAGTACAGTGACAGCACCGCTTGCGGTTCTCTGGAGACAATGGAGCGCAGCAGCCTATGGTAGCCCATGAAGCTTTGCTCACGGCCCACAGGATAGTCAGACGGCTCCACCCGTACAGATTCCCCCTCTGCAAAAGACTGATAAGAACGGTTAAGGGGACTCGCAAGCGCCCGTTTGTACCAGGACAATTGCTCAATGGGCGGATGTTCGGCCACCCGGACCGTAATATTGTAGTTCTCCTTGGTCACTAAATAATATTTGTTCTCCTTGATGACATAAAGATAGATTGCTTCGAGATCTTTGCGGGAGAAATACAGGTTCTTCAGATACTCCTCCACATACATCTTGGAACCGTAATCCTCCGACTCATGCAAAAGGGCATACGTAAACTCATCATAGGAGATTTGCGGCAGGGACAGCTGCTCAATGCCGCTGAGATAACTCTCCAGATTACGCCCCACCAGCAGCAGATTATTGCTTGTACTGGCGATGCTGTTATTCACGGATTCTTTGCGCAGCATCCCGTAGGAGATGAACGTCAGCGAAGTTACAACAAGAATGATTATGATTGTAAACAAAAGAATCAGCTTGTTCACCAGCCGGCGGGAAACCCGTTCCAGGAGCGGATTCAGCAGCTTGCGGAGCGATTGTATAAACATGGTTTGCACCTTCCATAACCCGATTATGTTTCAGAAGCAAAAGTTGACGGGACGGCCTACAGTTCACCTTTTTACCCCTAACTGTACTCTTAAATCCATTTTTGAGTATAGGGGACTACTCTATAATACACAATATAGTCAAACCGGAAATCCCAATCATTCTATCAAGAAGAGGTGCATCCATGTTAAAAACACTCGGCAAAAGATGGCGCGAGAAAACAGAGTTCGGGTTATTCACTCTTCCGGTCCTTCTCTGTATTGCGGTTGCGTTCTACATCCCGTTTGCCATGACTATCCGTTATTCGATGACCAAATGGAACGGGATTTCCAAACATCCCAAATTTATTGGACTCGATAACTTCAAACAGATTTTCATGGGGGATTCCAATTTCGCCAATTCGGCCTGGTTCACCATCAAGTACGCCATTCTTTACATTGTAATCGTCAATGTGCTGGCCATCCTGCTGGCGCTGGTGCTGGATATGAAGCTCAAGACTACACCGTGGCTCCGAGCAGCCTTTTTCATTCCGTATATTCTGAGTCTGGTTATCGTTGGCTTCATCTGGAAATTCATCTTTATGCAAGGCTTTAACTCTCTTGGAGAAAGTACAGGCTGGTCCGTATTCGCCCTGAGCTGGTTAGGGACGCCGGGACTTGCTTTTATCTCCATCCTGGCCGTATCGATATGGCAGTCCATCGGGTTCTACCTGGTGATCTACATTGCCGGTCTGCAGTCGGTCCCCGAGGATCTGAAGGAGGCGGCCACTGTTGACGGAGCCGGGCCTATGCGGAAATTCTTCAGCATTACCCTGCCGCTGCTGGCTCCATCCATCACGATCTCCGTGTTCATGGCGCTGACCAACTCGATTAAGGTATTCGACGTGATCCTCTCCCTCACAGGCGGCGGTCCCGGCGGAACCACTTATAGTATTGCTTATGATATTTACCGGGATACTTTCCAGAACAATCTGTATGGATACGGTACAGCCAAAGCGCTGATTCTGTTCCTTGCGGTACTGGTTGTAACCATTCTTCAACTGGCGTTCTTTAAACGGAGAGAGGTGGAGGCATAATGAAATCCAACAATAAAAAAGCAGGACGGATCGTACTTGAAATCGTTATGGTTGTCCTCTCGCTTCTGTTCCTGTACCCGCTGTTCCTGACCATTATCAACTCGTTAAAAAGCTTCGGCGAGGTCATGACCGATGTCATCGCCCTGCCCAAGCAGCTCGAATTCAGCAACTATTCCTATGTATGGGAATTCATCAACTACCCGAGGCTTTTCCTGAACAATCTGATTATTACCACCGTCGGCCTGCTGGGCATCGTCTTCGTGTCTTCGATCGCAGCATACAAGCTGGCGCGGACGAAGTCCAGACTGAGCGGAATCATCTATTTCCTCTGCATCATGCCCATGCTGATTCCGTTCCAGTCGATCATGCTGACCGTCCTGCAAATTGCCAAAAGCTTAGGTTTGTCCGAGAGCACCTGGGGACTTGGCCTGCTCTACTGGGGCTTCGGTGCTCCCCTGGCCGTCTTTATCTATCACGGCTTCGTCAAAGGCATTCCGGTAGAGATTGATGAAAGCGCCACGATTGATGGAGCATCGGGTTTCCGCCTGTTCTTCAGTGTGATCTTCCCGCTTCTGAAATCGGTAACGACCACGATTGTCATTATTGATGTCATGTGGATCTGGAATGACTTCCTTCTGCCCCTGCTGATGGTAAACGGTTCACCTGACACCAAAACCCTGACGCTTGCCGCTTATACCTTTGTCGGTCAATATACCTCCGATTGGCAATATGCCATGACAGCCATGGTTATGGCCGTACTGCCTTCAATCGTTGTATTCATCTTCCTGCAAAAATATATCGTCAAGGGCGTTGTCGCCGGAGCCGTTAAGGGCTGAGTATCGACCACCTGAATGGTTATGGATCAGATTGCGGAATCTCTTTTATAGACATCCATAACCCAAAAAGCTGTCTCCCCGGTAGAAAATCCTTACCGCAGGAGACAGCTTTTTTTATAATTCTGTATAAGTGCTTTTATTGTTCTTTCACATTCCCCGAAGCATCAATTACTGCGTTATAGGAGAGATTGTTCAAGCGCTGAATGGTTCCTTTATTATAGGCCACATCCATGAAACCCGGCTGTCCGCCAATGATTTTGACAGGAGTAACCTTGCTGCTCACCTTGGAATCCCGGATCTCCAGGCTTAACAGCATCGAATGTTGCGTTTTATCGCCCCCGCGTGTGGAACGGTTAAAAACAAAGTTGCCCAGTGAATAGTAGATCGGCTTGTGCTTGTAATATTCGATGCCCATCAGGCAATGGCTATGCGCGCCGACAATCAGGTCTGCTCCGCTGTCAATCATCTGCCTGGCCAGCTTCCGGGCATAGTCCTCAGGGTAATCCTTGAATTCTTCATTCCAGTGGATATACACAATGGTATAATCGTTTACCCCCGCGGATTTACGGATCGCGCTGAGCAGTGGTTCGGGGGTATAGGCCGAGGCCGCACCCGGACTTTTTTTGCCGGCATACCAGTCTGAGCTGGATAATACCCGGCTTACCCCGAGAATCGCAATCTTTTGGCCTTGCACGGTCCGGGTGTAGGGCTTAAAGGCCTCTTCCGCATTGTTCCCGGCACCGGTATGGCCAATCTTGTATTTATCCAGATGAACTAGGGTGTCCAGCATGGCTGTTCTGCCGTAATCCAGGATATGATTGTTGGCAAGGGTCACCCCGTCAATACCTGCATACACCAGCCCTCCAAGTGCCGCAGGCTTGGATCGAAAGACAAAGCTCTTCTCCGCCGGAGTTCCCCGCACGGATACCGGGGTTTCCAGATTGGCGAAGGCGATATCCGCCTTTTGAAGAACAGGGGCGACTTTGGCAAAAGGAAAGTTCACCCCGTATTTAGCAATCTGGTCCCCGACAAAGCCGTCCAGGAGAATGTCTCCGGCAAAGGCCAGTTTGACAGGAGCAGCGGACTTCATCCCTTCGCCGGACGAAATCGAACCGGGAACAAGCAGGAACAATATCATAGTAATCAGTGTAAGTCTGCGCAATCTGGTTGACCCCTTTATATCTGTAGTTAGGCGCTCTGAGACTGAACTATGAAACGTAGAACAGAACGGTCTGCTCTTTTGCAGCCGCCTGGGCATAGAACTCGCGGATTGCCGCAAAGTTGCTGAAGATATAGTCGAACAATTCCTCAGGGTCCTCATCTGGCATAACCGGATAAACCTCTTCCTCGAGCAGTTCTGCATAATTGTATTGTCTCTTCAAATCATCTGCCGTCAGGGGCTCTATGGCTGCCACCGCTTCACGTAACTGGTCTGGACTGACCGCAAACAACGGCATATCGGAGAATTCCCCAATATAACAGCCCATCGGGACGATATATCCCAGAGGAGGTTCTCCCCCCACTATATCTCCGCACAATACATAATGCAGGACCTGCCACGCTTTGTCGATATCCAGGCCCACCTCAATATCATGAATCTCTGTCTTGCCTTCTGTAATGTCCTGCAGGGTTTGCGGGCTAACCGCGATATACTGCCCAATCATTCCCATTTAAGAACCCTCCTCACCTGAATATTATTCTACTATCCTGAACTATTCTACTATATTGAGAGAAAGGTTCCAAATGGAGGAAGATCAGCCGCCGGTTTTTTTAAGCACAGCCCTGAAGCAATGTAGTCCTCCCCACCCCTCGGTACGCACGGCATCCGCCGGAAGTGTAAAGTCTGTTTCGCCCCAGTACACAAATCCAGCCTCCAGTAAAAGCTCATTCATGCGTTTCAGATTAACTGTCGGATAATCGAAGGTCAGCACAAGAAGTCCCTCACCGTTCAGCGTACGATAGAATTCGCGCAAGGCCAGAACCGTATCTTCCGGCGATAAATGCTCCAGTACGGAGATACAAAATATCGTATCAAAGCACTCATCGTCATAGGGAAGTGCGGTCAGATTGGCCCTGGCGAGATGGAGTGCAGTCAGACGTCTGGCCTGAACCTGCCGGACCGCACTTTCCCCGATATCGGAAGCTATCTCCTGCAGCAGCGCATCACGGGACAGAATTCTGTCATCCATATCACAGGCATAAACTTCTGCGCATACTCCCGCCAAATAGAATTTCAGCGGATGGGAAATGCCGCACGCCGCATCGAGCACCACATCATGGGGCGAGATAAAATTTGTACACCACTCATATTCAAAAGGGCGGCTCCACCAGGACTCCGGCAAATCATAAATCAGCTTTTCACGGCGGGCATCGGAATTCACAAAGAAACGCGAGACATAAGGATGTGTAGGCATGGCCAGGACTCCTTTAACGGGGATTTCGGTAGTGAGAGTATATTCACGTTTCCCCGATTCATACCTAAACCGCTTAGGGTTCAGGCTATTCCGCCCGCAAGCAACCTGTTATTCCTTGTACACAAAAACGCCCTTCCACAGCAGCAGGCCGGGTGGCCCGCTGCCGCAGAAGGAGCGGCTTTTAGTTATAGAAAGAGAGCAGCTTGGCATCTGTCCCATGTTTTTGAATCAAGGTATTCATAAGGGCTGACCATTCCGGGTCTACCGTACATCGCTCCTTGTGCGCTTCAAACCAGGCCACCGATGCTCTGACCCCTTCCGCAAAAGGTACGCCTGCTTCAAATTCCGGCACCAGACGTTTGAGTTTGGCATTATCGAACACGCTGCTTACGGCTTGATCGCCAATCAATCCATCCGCTGTCCCCTGCGGGGTATGGGCTGTAATAAAATCTGTGGAAATATGCACGACCTTAGGTTCCGCCCCGGCGGCTTGCCCGATCGCGGCATAGATCTGATTCCAGTTCAGCACTTCATCAGAGGTGATATGAATGGCTTCACCTATCGCGTCAGGATGTCCGAGCAGCCCTACGAACCCTTTGGCAAAATCGGAATTATGGGTCAGGGTCCAAAGCGAGGTCCCATCTCCATGTATAACGATGGGCTGACCTTTGCGCATGCGGTCGATCAGGGACCAGGGATGCGCCCAGCTGGTCAAGGCCGCCGGGATAGCCGTGTCACCGTAGGTGTGGGACGGGCGGACAATCGTAACCGGGAACCCGTTGTCCCGGTAAGCTTCCATAAGCAGCTGTTCACAGGCAATTTTGTCCCGGGAATACTGCCAGTATGGATTGGCCAGCGGAGTCTCTTCGGTAATCCGATAATGCCGCTGCGGCTTCTGATAGGCGGAAGCCGAGCTGATGAAGATGAACTGCTTCGTTAGGCCGGTGAACAACTCAATGTCCGCCTGGACATGTGCCGGTGTAAAAGCAATCCAGTCCACCACCACATCAAATTCATGGCCCTGAAGAGCTTGCCGGGCTTCTTCCGGATTACGGATATCCCCGCGGATCACCTCTGCTCCTTCCGGCACGAACTCATCCCGCTGACCTCTGTTGAACAGATACAATTCTATCCCGCGCTGCACCGCAAGCCGGGATACGGCCTGGCTGATCAGCCCTGTGCCGCCGATAAATAACACCTTCATCCTTCACCGCTCCTTACCCTGAGTTGATTTACGCTATAATATCTTCAATCCGCTGCACCATTTCTGCGGATAATTCAATTCCAGATGCCTTGACGTTCTCTTCCACCTGCTCAGGCGTGCTGGCCCCCACAAGCGCACTCGCTACACTCGGCTGGCGCAGTACCCAGGCCAACGCCAGATTGCCTACGGAGATGTCCAGCTCTGCAGCGATCCTGCCGAGTTCCCGAACTTTGGTTATCTTCTCCTCCGTGATCCCTTTGCGCAGTCCTTCACGTTTCGCAGCACGGCTGTCTTCAGGAATATCCGTAACGGAGGTATACTTCCCGGTAAGCAGTCCTTGAGCCAGCGGGGAGAATACCACTTGACCGATCCCCCGGCGTTCACCAAGTGGAATAATTTCCTGTTCGATATACCGGTTGAACATATTATAGACGGGTTGATTGACGACGATAGGGTCCAGCAGATAACGGTCTGCCACGGATAAGGCGTCTGTCATTTGGGCAGCAGTCCATTCACTGACCCCGATATAGAACACCTTGCCTTGACGAACCAGATCATCCAAGGCACGCAGCGTCTCGTCCAGCGGCGTATTCGGATCATAACGGTGGCAATACATAATATCCACATATTCCACACCCAGCCGTTTCAGGCTGGCATGACATTGCTCGGTAATATGCTTGCGGGAAAGCCCGCGGTCGTTCGGGCCCTCCCCCATTTCACCGAAGACTTTGGTAGCCAGTACATAGGACTCGCGCGGATAACCGCGCAAGGTCTCGCCGAGCACCTTCTCGGCTGCCCCTCTTTCATAGACGTTGGCTGTATCAAAGAAATTGACGCCCAATCCGTAAGCGGTTTCAATCGCTTTCACCGCATTGGTCTTCTCTACATATCCACCATAGGTCAGCCAGCTGCCCAAGCTGATCTCACTCACCTTAAGCCCGCTTCCGCCCAATCTGCGATATTTCATGCCTCTTGCTCCTCTCCAGATCCACAAATTTAGAAATAGCCAAGGGTCATTCCGCTTGCCGGGGCCGCTTGAATCGGCCCCCTTTAATACTAACCAGTCCACGCCCAAAGATAAAGTGTAATTTGGAAAAAAATGACTTATGAACTAATCAGTATAACCTTTTGGAATACCCTTCGGCCAATGAAGCGGCAATAACCTCAGCCGTCACTCCGTCCTGCTGTACGTGTGCAGAGAGAATTCTCGCCGCAGAGGGCCGCTCGCCTGACTCCAGCCAGGTCTCCGGTTTCCAGGCTCCAGAGCGCAGGAACGCTTTGGCACAGTGCAGATAACATTCTTCGACAGCTACCACAATTCCGGCCAAAGGCGGTATACCGCTGACGGCCATCGTTTGCAGAAGCCCGCTGTCTTTCGTGATATAAGCGCGACCGTTCACCCGGAGCGTCTCGCCGAGGCCCGGGATCAGGAACACGAGTCCAATCTCCGGATTAGAGAGGATATTGCGCAGCGAATCCAGCCGTTTGTTCCCGCGGCGCTCGGGAATAATCAGATGGCTGTCACCTTCCAGCCTGACGAACCCGGCAGCGTCGCCTCTTGGCGAAACATCGCATTTCCCGCTCTCATCGGAGGTTGAGATGAACATAAGCGGGGATTTGGCGATGAATTCCCGGCAATTCTCGTCAAGATGTGAGATGACCTTCTTCTTAACCAGCTCGCTGGGATAACCCACAAGCTCCCGCAGCTCCGCCTCAGAGGTGATAAACTGCTTCTCGTCAATCCATGTCAATGTTAGCCCTCCCATGAACCCACTCAATTCTTATTGATTATTCTATATAGAATTCCTGCCAGGTTCAACCCTGGTAGAGGCGGGGCCTTCATGTCCCCCCCAACGCGAGGGGCCCCGTCAATTTTACAAGGGGAGTTTCGTCTGGGAACGGTGGCCGCTCCATCGAAGGGGCCGGACTCCAATCATAAACTGCGGTTGACTTGGGCCATGGCAACCACTCGTCACCGGAGTGACTGTACAAGGAAGCGGACCCAGTGGACCTTATTTGTGGAAACGAAGGGTCTTGTCCTTTTATGCGGACACAGGTGCTCTTATTCCATGATCTCTAGCCCAAAACGAGGGGCAATGGATCATTTAGCCACTCCTGAGTCCGTTTGGCTCGAAAAATGAGCTTATTTCGCGAAATAACGCTTCTCAGGTCCGCTAAGTCTATCAACAGCTTACATTGAAGTGGAGCCCTCTTTAGCGGTAAAAATCAGGAGACCAGACGAACGCTACCGCTTATCCTGGGCCGTTCCACGGTGACATCGATGCGGTGGTCGGTCCCGGAAGGCAATAATGCCTTAGGAATTGCCCTTCGAAAAAATGAGGCGGACACTCCCGCCACTGATACTGCTGCTCTAATACTTGTCTACCACCGCCCCCAGAACAGCCGCAGCCACATAGGACCTTCCTTTCAGGCTCTGCAGCTCCTGTGCTGTCCCGGTGACCACGACACCCAGCAGCCTTACATCGCCGGCATCCGGGGCTGCTTTATCTTTTTTCAGATAATTGTAGATCCGCTCATACTCCCATTGATATCTGCCCTTCTGTGCCAGTCCATTCTCAAGGGAAGTGATGAAATCCTGCGCTTTCACCTCCGGATAATCCGGTGGCCGGACCCCAAAGCCAAAGATATAAGAAGATGATTGGGGCAAAGCATAACTTATACCGCCGTTTCCATCCTCATGGGGTTCGAAAAAGGTCCGATTGTCATACGTATCCACCCAATACCACATCGGGGTTATCTGCTTTGGGAGCATGGACTGAACTTCTTCCAGCGAGTACTTTTTATCAAAGGAAACTGCCATTTCCACCAGCTTCTCCGGCTCCATGCGGGACAGCTCCGGCAGATCATTAAGCACCTTGCCATTATAATTTACGCCAGGGATATAGAAAGCAAGCTCCCGCTGCCCGGTCGCTCCGTTATATTGACGGTAATATTCGTACTTCTCCTGCTTCATGGCAGGTTCGGATACGGGTATAGAATCGCCGTGGGCTGAGCCGCCAATTGATGCGAAACTGAAAAAGCCCAGCGCCTTATAGCTCGTTTCACGCGTCGTCCAGGGGATCGGCACTCCGCCAACTATTTTATAAGAAGTCATCTCCATGAATCCGGACAGGAACCCCTGGCGGGCCACAACTCCCAAATAATACTTATTGGGGCTGCTGATCTCCTGATAGATTATTTCATCATTCCAGGCCTTATTAAAAGCTCTGCCCGTCAACTGTGCATTGCCGATCACGCCGCCAACCAGCACAACCATTGTGACCACCAGCGAAATAATCGTATTGCGGAGAAGGGTTCTCCGCTTTGCTTTTTTCAGCAATCGGGTCAGGTTCTTATCGTCTTGTTCTTCCCATGGGGCAGTCATTCCTCATCACCTCTGTATTTGTTCTGAAATTGCTTGCGGGCGCGGAACAGCGCCGATTTCACGGTATCCGTCTTAATGCCAAGAAGCTCGGCAATCTCTTGATAGGACAACTCCAGCTCGTATTTCATAATCAGCAGCTGCTTATGCAAAGGGAGCAATTCTCCCAGCACACGTTCGATGTCCTCCTTTTTCTCCTGCTGCAGCAGATGGTCTTCCGGCAGATCCATGTCGGCAACCTCCACCTCGTCAAGGGGAATGACAATCCGCTTGCGGCGGCGGCACAGATCATAGTAGCGGTTAATCGCGACTTTATACAGCCATGCGCTGAATTTGCGCTCGTCAATAGACTCCATATAGAGCAGTGCCTTATATACAGCATCCTGAACAATATCCTCCGCGTCGGCTGCAGGTGCCCCGAGACGAATCAAGTATTTGCGAATCTCCAGCATTTTGGGTTGAAGTAACTGATGCAGCTGCCCGGGCTTCATCCTGCACCTCCCTTCGTATGTATAACGGCCAGGGCTGATGAAAGTTAGCTCTCAGCACCAAGAATTATTTTCCCCACATCAAAAAGGCTTCTTCCCTCAGGATATAATCCATCCGGAAAAGCCGGAGCCTGCGGCTTTGTAAGGTTATTGTAAGTTTGCGGACAGCTTGCAGACAGCTTCGCAAGCTACAATAGAGTCAACCTTATGATTCCACACGAAATGGAGCGATTCCCAAGTGAGAAGTATGGAAATGATGCTGTTGATCGTCCTGCTGGGCAGTCTGGGAGTACTCTTGTTTGGGCGCAGGGGCAAAAGCCGCTGGACTCTGGCCTTGCTCGGGCTGTCCCTGGCTTCCGTCATTTTGCAGCTGGGGGCGGAGGGATACCGGTGGCAAATGGTACCGGCTTATTCCATACTGATCCTGCTGCCGTTTTTTATATTCAGAAAACCCGGTCAGTCCCGGGTCTCCGCTTCCCGATGGCTCCTCGCAGGCAAGTCATTTGGCTTCCTGCTCTATGCTGCCGCCGCAGTGTTTCTGCCTCTTCTGATTCCCGTTTTTTCGTTCGCGCCGCCTACCGGACCTTATGCGGTGGGAACCACGCTTTATCACTGGGTAGATTCCGACAGATACGAGGAATACACCGGGGAGCCCCGGGATTACCGCGAGCTTATGGTACAGCTATGGTATCCCGCAGGGCAGGATGTTCAGGGGACAGCGGTCCCCTATGTGGACCATCCCCAGGCGATTGCCGCCGGGCTGCAGAAGGCGTTGTCTTTACCGGCTTTTGCGCTGGAGCATCTGGGCGAGATCCAGACCCATGCCTACCCTAATGCATCGCTGGCTCCAGACCGCCCCTCCTGGCCTGTATTGGTATTCTCCCACGGATTAACCGGCTTCCGCAATCAGAATACATATCAATTGGAGGAACTGGCCAGCCATGGTTATATTGTAGCGGCGATCGATCACACTTACGATGCCGCAGCGACGGTATTCCCGGATGGCCGGACCGCACTGGCTAAATACCAAATGGATGAAGAAACATCTCTGCAGGATGAGCATATGCGGCTGTGGGAGAACGATATCCGTTTTGTGCTGGAGCAGCTTCAGCAGTTGAACTTGCAGGATCAGGAGAACCGCTTCGCGGGCGCCTTGGATATGAAACGTATCGGGCTGTTTGGCCATTCTTACGGAGGTGCTGCCGCATTTCAACTGTTGATGAAAGACGAGCGGGTTAAGGCAGCCATCAATATGGACGGGATTCTGTACGGCTCGGCAGCGCCTGAACAAGGCATAGGCAAACCGTTCCTGCTCATGAATGCGGAGAACAGTGTAGATTACGGCCTTTTTGTTTCCAGCCTGGAAACCGCCACCCGGCAATCGGGTCTAAGCAGGCAATCTTACGAGGACTTCTGGCAGGAATCCGTCCAGCGCAGGCACAATGCCACTGCCGGAGGCGGTTACTCCCTGACCCTTCCGCACACCGATCATATGAGCTACACGGATCTCCATCTCTACTCAGCACTTCTTCAGCCCAAAGGAGAAGAGCCTCGTCTGGTTCATCGGATGGTTAATGAATTCGGCCTTGCCTTTTTTGACTAAAAGGAGAACCTTCCGTACCGCTGGACCTTGTAGCCGGTAAATATCCCGAAGCCGGGTTCAGGGCGCACTGATCAACAGTAAATAATCCCTGCCTTGTATAAGGCGAGGGATTATGGTGATGATTGCTATCCGTCTCAGTGTGAAGCTGAAGCTTGATTAAGCCATGACTCCAGCTGACTGGAATCAAACGTATCCCCTTTGCGCAGCTTCAAGGTTTTTCTTTCCGGTGGACCCTCGAACTTTCCTTCCGGCAGCTCCAGTCCCTCAGCATTAAAGATCGTAAAGCTGACCGCATCTTTGGATGTGGAGATGACAGCCGCATATTTCCCGTTTTTTAGAAAATGGGGTTTCTTATACTGCATACGTTCCTGCACCTCCGGTATGGCCCGGTACACCACCTCACGCAGATTCGTAGACAGTTCCGCCTGCCAGGGTTCTTTTAACGCTTCAATAAAATCGGTTATTTCCTGATTCATTCTTAACCTCTCCTTTGTGTACCTCATGTTTATTGGCCAACATACTGAGCTGGTCCTGCAAATCGGCTTCCATAACCGCCTGTATTCCAGATTCCCGTCTGGCATCCGCTTTCTCCTTAAGCCTTCGCAATTCAATCTTGTACTCCCCTCGGCCCGCCGGATATCCGGGTCTCTATAATGACGACGAAACACAGAAGGCATAATCGACACATCGGCAAAAAAATTTTCGCACATCTTCCCTCCATTTATCGGTTCTGTTTTAATTCTTCCTAACGTGACGTATCCCCTTCTTTAAAGCTATTACAGAGGAATAAGCTTGCTTCAGCTTAAAAAGCACCCACAATAAATCATTGTGAGTGCTTTTTATCGTTCCTATTATTGCTTCTCCATGGCTTGCCATATAACAGTTACGGCTTCCGCCCGGGTCGCTGGAGCTTTAGGTCTTAACGTGTTGTCCGGATAGCCGGCAATCACTCCATGCTCCACGGCGGCAGCGACGGCTTTTCGGGCCCATATGGCGATCATTCCTTGATCGGCAAAGGTTTGACTTGCTTGCCCATTCTCCAATTGCAGCGCGTTAACCAGCATCAATGCCATCTGCTCGCGTGTAACGGGTTCATCGGGAGCAAAGGTATGCTCATTGTATCCATGAATAATCCCGTATGCATACGCTGAAGAAATGGCTTGGCTGGCCCAATGGCCAACTGTATCGGTGAATGACTTGCCTTCATTCTGGGGGACTCCCAGGGCACGCACCAGAATTGCGGCAAACTCTGCCCGGTGAATAGGCTGATCGGGCTTAAAGGTACCGTCCGGATAACCGGTGACCGCGTTTTTTTCCGCCAATTGCTGAATAACCTCTTGCGCCCAGTGACCCTGTATATCTGTGAATTGAACACCGGAGCCGTCTTTCACTTGCGGTTGCCACGCCGCTGCCTCAATGGGCGTGGCTATAACCGCGAATTTGACAAAGTGGCTGGTGGCACCGCTGACGGTCCCTTTCTCCCAATCCACCACGCTGTTATTCAGCTCCAGCCATTCGCCCTTCTCTTCGCTCAGACCGTAGAGGCTGACTTTTACCTTCGGTTTCTCTATTGTATTCACAGTAAGTTGCAAGGTCAGGATGGCTTCCTTTTTAAATTTCCCAGGCTGATCCTTCGTAAACTCAACCACTTTGCTTATAAACTGTCCTTTGGTTGGCATAGGAAGGGCATTTGTGCTCGTGATCTCGTGAATCGTCAGATAGAATGAACGGTCCAGCGCTCCGTCAGGGATGATGATTCGCCCCCCGTCAAAAGCAATCGTCCCTCCGCCCTTGCTCACAAAGTAGGCTGGATTGGGTTGCATATAGCCTCCGCTTGGGCTTGGGCTTGGGCTAGGGATTGGGATTGGGCCTGGGTTTCCTTCCTTCCCCGCGCGCGTTGCGGTAATGATATAGGTTTGCTGCAAGCCGTTTAAGGCCGTGACATGAAGTGTAATCGTATTGTCGCCTTCATGGAGCGCCAGCGGTTCACTCCGCTCACCGCTCACTGCCTGCCGGCCCGCACCGGCATTTACGCTGACCGTGATCATGTCTGTGGTATCTGCAGATACGGGTATAAGAGTCATACTGGATACGCTGTTCTCAACGTTAACCGTATAGCTGGTTGTATCCGCAGTGAATTTGGGATTTAATGCCCCCTCACTTGCCGTCAAACCGCTTAAGGCTGCAACCGATGCATCCAGCCGAAACCTTTTTGACATGACATTCGCCAGGTTGCCCGCCTTATCGAGCGCCTGGATATGCAGGTACCAGTCTCCGTCCACACCGCTTTTTGTCAACGCCTCACCGCTTGTGAACGAGGACCAGCCTGCTGCCGGTGTCGATGTATCCGGGGTCCATGCATACTGCAGCGCCGAGTCAACCATTCCGCTGCTGACGTCCGCCGCCGTTACCATCGTCTCGGCCGACTTCATCCAGTTTTCGCTGCCGTTGTGCCCGAAGCTGACGATCGGCGCTGTCTTGTCGATGTTCACCGCCAGCTTGGAGGAGATCGTATTGCCCGCGCTGTCGGTCAGCTGAAATATAACCGTATGCCTGCCTTCCTGCTCGAATAGGACAGGCGTACCATTCACATAGGGCAACATCGCCCCGTCATCCAGCGTATAGCTGAGGTCCTTGATCCCGATCTCCCCCGCCTCGGCGTATACACTCACCGTAACGCCGGCGTTCGTCCATGTTCCGCTCGTATAGCACTGCCGTCTGATTTCGTCAGCGACGGTGTCAGCATCAGCCCGCTGCTGCTGATCTTCACCGTTCGCCCTTCGACAGCTTCATTGCCTGCCGCATCGACAGCTTTGAATACGATAAGATACACGTTATCTCCCTGTAACACGATATCCGAGGTGTATGGGCTCCAAGTAACACCACCATCAACCGAATACGTAAACGAAGCCAAGCCGCTATCCGCATCCGCTGCGCTTGCGGTCACCGTAACGTTCTGATTCGTCCAGGAATGGTCTTCATAGTCTATGCCGTCGGCCGTCTTCATTGTGATGCCGACTGTTGGCGGCAGAAGATCCTGCAGGGATGCCTTGACTTCAGCGGAATAATCGCTGTCTTCCTTTGCGTTGCTTGATCTGACTGTGAAGTAATAGGTACCGTAGGTCAGTCCGGTAACACTATAGGTTGCTCCCGTAGTGGTAGCTGCCGGCAGTTCAGAATAAACGCCGCTTGCCGTGCTCATATAGATGTTATAGCTGTCCGCTTTGGTCACGCTGTCCCAGTGTAAGCTGATCCGGCTATCATCTGCCGTTGCTGTTAAGTTGGCGGGGGCTTCAAGCCTGGTCAGGTTATTCTCCACGGTTCGATGGGCAAAGTTGTCCAATGGATTGTGCGCTGCATCCACAATATTCCCCAGTTGTCCATCATACGAAATCGATACCTCTTGCTCCGGTTCAACTGCTTGATTAACGGTAAAGGAAACCACCTTCGGTTCGCTTAGGTTCAGGTTGGTAACCGGAACATCCCTTCCATCGACTTCAATCGTGATCCCGTCGGGTTCTGAAATACTTATCTCTTCATCAATCATGACAATGACACTGTCCGGATGTTCGTCCTCCACCTTTGCACTTACGATTGTCGGCGGAGCCATATCTAGTCCTCTGCTGTCAGCCGCCGCCTGTAATACCGGGTATGCTGTTCCTTCTTCTATCATCCAGGTATCGGTGAAATCCCACAACTTGAAGGTAGACTGCCGTTTCATTTGCGCTGTGGTTGTGGGGTGGCCTTTACCGTCATCGGATTGCCTGGTAGTCTGACTGTCATAAAAGCCTTCGCTCACCGTACCGCCAGGCTGATTGTTTCCGACCAGCCCGCCAGTATACATATCACCGGTCACGGTTCCTGCGGCATAAGCCTCGCTGACCTCAGCGCAACTCTCTCCGATCAATCCACCTACACCGGTATGGCCATCAACACTCCCAGCCGCAAAAGACTCGCTTACCGTCCCTCCGCTGGTTTGCCCTACTAATCCGCCAACGAAGTTCATACCGTTGACGCTTCCGATATAATAAGCATTGCTGACTGTACCCAATGTCTTGCCAATCACCCCCCCGACAGCAATATTTCCAGTAACGGCTGCACTATCCAGTCCAATGTTCTTCACAACTCCACTTGGCCGAACCGAGCCGAATGGGCCAATATCGCTGCTTTGGGGACGATGGATCGTTAAATGGCTGATCTTCCTGCCTTGCCCGTCGAAAATCCCGCTGAAAGAAAGGCCATTCCAGCCAATGGGTACGAAACCCGAACCCGTGACCATGCCTCCGCCCGTGCGGGTCGCCCACATATCGGAGCGGCTGGTGTCGGTGAAGGTTGTGCCGAAATCAAGGTTCTTCGCCAAGGTGTAATGGTTCTCCAGATCCAGTGCCATTAACTGCAGCTGATGCGTGTTGCTGATGGTCGCGGAATATTCGCTGCGCAGAAACGGGCGCGTCGCGCCCTCAAGCATAAACCAGTCATTGGTGAAATCCCAGCCGGAATAGTCTGCTTGTGTCAGCGCTTGTGGAGTGGTGAGGCCGGACGCACTGCAAATTCCCGTATCATATCCGCAGGCGCTGCTCTGGCCGGAAGTTTCCGTATCCCAGAAGCTAGTATTCAGCTCTCCGAAACCATTGATCCCGATCAGCCCGCCAGCAAAGCTGCCGCCGCTCACGTC
This sequence comes from Paenibacillus albidus, assembly GCF_014644435.1. GTDB lineage: Bacteria > Bacillota > Bacilli > Paenibacillales > Paenibacillaceae > Paenibacillus_AQ > Paenibacillus_AQ albidus. The sequence goes on from NZ_BMKR01000037.1 coordinate 34,136, forward strand.
ACCTGTCGCGTAAGACTGGCTTATCAGGCCAAAGTCCGTTCCCCCCACCAGTCCACCAACCGCAACATTCCCCCTGACGGAGCCAGTGGCATACGACTGGCTCACGAAGGCGGAGATATTATACCCGAGCAGCCCGCCGACATGGTCGCCGCTTCCGCTGACGGCACCAGTGGCGTAGGACTGGGTTACCGTCCCGCCCTCATTGTCCCCGATCAGCCCGCCGACAATATTGGCTCCATCAACGGTGCCAGTGGCGTAGGAAGCACTGACCGTATCATCATTGCGCCCCACCAGCCCACCGACATAGTTGCCGCCGCTGACAGAGCCGGCAGCGTAGGAGCTGGTTACTTCACTGCCGCTCCCATTGTAGCCAACCAATCCGCCAACGGTGCCGGCGGCACTGCTGACAACACTGGCAACGTAGGACTGGTCCACTGTGCCATAGTTGCGGCCCGCAAGTCCGCCCGTGTGGCTTTTGCCGGTGATGGAGCCTCCCGCGAGGCCGACATTCCTCACCACTCCATCCGGGCCGATGATTCCGAACAGTCCGATAGAATGGGTTAAGGGACGGTTAATGGTCAAATCGCTGATGACATGTCCCTTTCCGTCAAAGACACCTGTGAACTGGCTGCTGTCGTTGCCATTGCCCCCGATGGGGATAAAGCCCTCTCCACTGTTCCAGTCTGCGGTCTCCGAAGCGTTGAGATCCGCTCCCAGCATATAGTGGGCGCTCAGGTTATTTCGCATTTCGTTCAAATGCTCCAGGGTCAATATGACGTAGGGATCGGCTTCTGTCCCCGAGCCTTTCATCGTATCCTGTGAACCGGCTAACACTTGTAGTGGGACGAGTCCTATCAAGAGTACAAGTGCTGTCACAACAGAAAAAATCCTCATCATCATCGTGCTCATTCCTTTCACTTTCAAACATTACACCCAACATTACAACCCGAATTATAAATGATCTCATAGACCGTGTAATCTAACTGCGGTTATAGATCCGGTTATAGGTCCCGTTAGAGCACGACAAAAAAAGTGCCGGCAAATATGCCAACACTTTAAGGGACAAACGGATTCAGGATTCAGCAGCTTCTCTTTTTTGGGAACGATCTCCTGTCAAACGGACGATTAGCGAAGCCGCCGCCAAAAATACAGCTACACCCGTTATAATCATAAAAAAGGAATGATCAAAAGCAAACTGGCCTGCTGCTTGTAATGCCGCTGCTGCTTGTGAAGGCAAGCTCTCGGCAACAAGGAGCGCTTCATCCAGGCTGTCCTTCACCATCGCAGGAACCTGTAGATCAGAAGGAACTTTCATTGCCAGGGAATACCCCAGAGCTGACATGCTGCCGATAATAGCAATCCCCGATGCTCCCCCGAGCTCATAGGCTACTTCCTCAATGGATGCAGCCATACCTGCTTTGTCCGCCGGGGCATAATTCATAATGGAATGAGAGGCGGCAGTCATCCCTGCTCCCAAGCCTGCACCAAGCAAGCCCAACCCAAGAATCTGCCCGGCAACGCCTGCATTAAATTGCGTTAGATACACGCCCATTCCCAGAGCGGCAAGCAGAAGAGAGAAACTTTGGATACGGATAACATCCATTCGATGGAGCAAAGATCCGGTTAACGGGCCTGCAATGAGAGAGGCAGCCGGTATGCTTATCGTGTACAGCCCTGCCTGGAGTGGAGTCAGACCTTCCACCAGCTGAAGACGCTGGGTCACAATATATTGAATCCCCATCTGGGCAAATGCACCAACCAAAGCCGTTATAAATCCGCTGCTGAACCTTGTGATTCTGAATAAAGAAAGATCAATAAGCGGGCTGGCACTTTTGTTCTGACGGCGGATAAAGATGATTAGAGCCACGACGCCAATAACGGCACCAATCACCGCGAATGTCGGGGAACCGCCACGCCGGGCAAACTCTTTGATGGAGTAGATGAGTCCCACCATAGCAACCATGATTTGAATAGACCCAATGAGATCCCACTTCTTTTCTTTATTCCCGGCATGTTGCGGTACATAAATCAAGGTTAAGACAAGAGCAAGCATTGCAATCGGCAAATTAATCAAGAAGACAGAACCCCACCAAAAATGTTCCAGAAGAAGGCCGCCCACGATAGGACCCAGTCCTGCACCACCGGAGGACACAGCCCCCCAAATACCAATCGCCAGGGCACGCTCCCGTTCATTCGTAAACGTAACCCTGATGATCGACAATGTGGCCGGCATCATCATCGACGCTCCGACTGCAAGAAGAACCCGTGCCATTACCAATACAACCGGTACGGGAGAGAAAGCAGCTGTAAGTGAAGCTGCAGCAAATACGAGCAAACCGGAGGTAAAGATTTTTTTATAACCCAAGCGGTCGCCCAGTGTTCCCATTGCCGGGAGCAGACCCGCCATGACGAGCGAGTAGCCATTCAGTATCCATAACTTCTCCGATGCTGACGCGCCGAGGTCATGGGTTAAGCTGGGTAAAGCGGTATACAGGATGGTCATATCCATCACAATAAGTAAAAGTGCGCTTGATACGATAGCCAGAATCATCCAACGTTTGAGTGTAGACATGTTGTTCCCCCATCAATACAAATTAAGTTTTCATTTAGAACGATAAACTATCGGGTAACCCGATAGTCAAGTTCCAATATACAGACTACAATAGAAATACGAAACTTGTAGAGGACAAAGGAGAACGCGATGCCGGAGAATTTCCATCAATATTTGACTACCAGTGAGTTTGCCAGAACTTGCGGAGTCACCAAACATACCTTGTTTCATTATGATGAAATCGGGCTCTTAAAACCGGAATTCACGAATTCAAAAGGTTATCGTTATTACTCCGTTCAGCAATGCTACGTGCTGGATATTATAAATGTGCTGAAAAAAGCGGGGAGATCCCTGCAGGAAATCAAAGGATTTATTCAGAATCAGAACACCCCTCTGCTCTTGGAACTGTTCAGACAGAAACTGCAGGTCCTGGAAGCGGAACGGGCTAAAATTAAAAAAATGCAAAATCTGCTGGAAAATGCGATTGAAATGACAGAGCAAGCTCAGGAGACACTGTACACCGGACCTTCGTTGGAGGAATGTGAGGAAGAATACTTCATTGCTTCTAAGTTGAAGCGGGGAGATGGCGACAAAGAGTTCGCCCACAAATTAAATGAACATCGGGATTATTGCGAAAATCAGTTCATTGATTGTGAGTTTCCGATCTGGACTATTTTATGCAAGGAGCATTTTGAGTCAGGGGATTATTATCCGGACTATATTTCCAATAAGCTCAGGACTCCGATTCCGGGAGAACGATTGCTCCGCAAGCCCAAAGGACTGTATGTGGTCCTGAATCATAGAGGATCCTACGAAACTATGTCTGAATCTTATTCCATAATCAAAGAATTTATCGAGCACAAAGGGATGGCTGTATGTGGCGAGGCGTACGCTGTGGACTTGCTCAACTATTTCGCAGAAAAAAATCCGGAGCACTATGTCGTTCAGATTTCAGTTAAAGTTTCAACAGTAAGCAACGATGCTTTAGAAATGCCGGAGCAATAAGATTCAGCGGGTACAAAAAAGGATCTCCATGCAGAGATCCTTTACTTCCGGGGCCATATTCGACCTGATTCCTGTGGCATCAGTGCGTATTTAGATGAAATTATGTTTGTTCTCTTTAACCCACTCGGCAAAAGTTTTAGCTGGTTTCCCCGTCACTTCTTCTACTGTCGGCAGAACGGTATAAATTTCCGCCGGTGGATCGCTCCAAACAATTAATATTAGGGGATAAGTTTGAGCTGATTGTTTAGTGTTGAACCCGCACATTGCCACCAAACAAATACAAAGACGCGCATTAGCAACTATGCGCGTCTTTGTTCATAAACCTATATTAAACGACCCTCTTATAATCACGAAACCTGAAGGTAAGAATACCGTAATAAAGGGTAACTAAAGAGTAAGGCCGCGCTAAGCCGGCTTATACAACCCTGGAGGAGGGATCATGATGCTCAAAAAAATACTCGGCAAAGTGCTGCACTCCATGGAACACTCCAAACATGGAGGGCGCAACAGACATTCAAGCAGTCATAAAGGGAGGCCTGTATACGGCAGACATTCAAGCAGCAGCCACGGATACAAGCGACATTCATCTTCAGACTCACGCCGCGGAGGAAGCGGACATAAATATTATAAGAACCGCTACGGCAGTTCAAGCTGATTCTTGCCTGAACATGCTGCACGAATCTAAGGCGCCTTTCACCTTTTTGGCTGAAGGCGCCTTTTTGTGCGGCGATCACCGCAAGCTTTCATACAAAACCTCGGCCTCACGGACAAACAAGGCTGTATCTGGATAGGTGGCCTCTTCCCCAAGAAGCCGGGAAAGAATATGCAGCATACCAGGCGATAAATTCAGTTCTTCCCGCCAGCTCCGTTCCGTTCCTTCCGGTTCAGGCCGGTAACCGGAATACAGCATGAACAGCATTAACTGTCCTATGTCATACAAATCCGAGGCGATAACCGGCGGCATCCGTTTCGGCATCTCCTCCGCCTGCGGCTTTCGCCCTGCAAGCACCGTGTCCACCTCTCCAATCCGCCTTGCTAATCCGAAATCAATTAAATATAACTCTTCATTCTGGAGGATCACATTAGGAATCCGCAGATCAAGGTGAACGTATCCACGTGAATGGACATGGGCTACCAGCTCCATCAGCCTCAAGGTCGTGGCCAGACACTCCCGCTCCCCGTAGACGATGTGCCCATCAAAGATCAAATCTTCCAACGTGTTACCCTCAATATAATCGGTTACCAGCCAGTTTGAGCCTTTGTACTCAAAAAAATCACGGCACGCAGGAATGTTGGGATGATCCATGGACCGTAAGATATTACTTTCCTTGCTAAGCATAGCCCGGCCTACCGCTTTTTTGCTCGGTCTGGACTGTTTGACGGCTAAAAGAGCTCCATCTCTAGAGTCACAGCACCGGTAAGTAAGCCCGTAGCTCCCTTCCCCTAACAGGGATTCTATCTGATACCGTTCACCGATAAGGGCCCCTTCCGGGAGCGGATAATCCCGCCAGGCCCGAACAAATCCGCGCCACTTTTCAAATGCCATTCCTTTTTCCTTCCTCCGTTCTCTAAAAACGTATAGGATGCTATGCTACCTGGTGGCGATTGTCTCGAGGTGGCCGAATCTTTAATACAATGGCTTAGGCACCATTTGATTGCGCTCCATCAGCGCCCACAATTGTTCGACCACATCCGCTTCAGAATTGGGCATGGAGCGGGTAATCCACCATTCTATCATTCCAGCGATAGCCGAAGCCAGAAATTGTACCAGCATCTCCTAGCGAAGTGAAAGTGACACAGCATTTTTGTTCCTTTCTTCGTTCTTCGGCTAACCTACTCAAGATCCTGATATTCTGTTTCAAGTATTGACATAATTATCAATGATTCATATTTATTATCCGTTCTAATACATTCCCTAATTGTACCCTCAATCGTAAATCCACATTTATGATAAACATGTTTAGCTCTATGGTTATGCTCTTTAACATCAAGCCATAATCTATGTGCCATATATTTTTTGAAACAAATTTCTTTAATCAGTCTTACACATTCATGTCCAAATCCATGTCCTTTATCAGATATTACTATTCTGAGTAATTCAATACTATTATTATAGTCCTCAAGTCCAGCCAAAATTATATATCCTACTATTCGTTCGTTCATTTTTGATTGTATTATGATGTGTTCTTTATCAGGATCACCAATCGCTGCAAAGTGCTGATACTTGGTCCACTGAGTAATGAATCTGTTGTTTTCTGTTGAAGACTCCTGATTCAAAACAAAATCTATGTCCTCTTCATCAGTTCTTTTTAAGATTAATAATTCTGATTCAATTATTATCTCTGAGGGCAATATTCCCACATCCCTTGATAGATTTGGAACAGCGCTTGATACACACGGACTGAGGATACATCCTCAAAAGCGGATGGAAATTCCACTGTTTCGCCGAACAGGGAATAACCAAAGTGTATCACCATAATGAAATCAAGTATAACAGAGAAAATTAGTAGTTCAGAATCACCGGCTCCTTGAACCACAGCGCATGCACTAACTCCCGCAGGAACTTTAAATCCCGGACCTTTTCAAGTCCTGCTTTACTGTGGAGGAAAGGAGTGTCTCTTGGCACTCCAGGCAACGAAAAGCGCGAGGAATGAGAGAATAAACAATGTCCATGAAAAAGAACCGGTACCCAAATCTTCAAGTAAAATGCCCCCAGCCACGCCGCCAGCAGCGATAGCCAAATTCCAAACCGTAGTATTAATAGGCATTACCATATCTACTTTGCTCTCCCCGGAAGCTCCGGCAAGCGCCGTTTGCAGCAATGTTGCTGCGCCGCCGAAGGTTAAGCCCCATACCGTCACAATGATATAGATCATGAAGGGATGGTTGTTGCTATAACCCATGGCAATAGAAAGGATAGCAAAAGCCGCAAGGCTGATTAGAACAAGTATCCTCAGCCAGCGGTCGATGAGCATACCTGTTATCCAAATGCCAATCAATGCTGCACAGCCGAAGAAAGTCAGCGCCACGCCCACACTTTCCCCTAAGCCATTATCGGCCAGAAACGGGGCAATATAAGTATAAAGGACATTATGTGCTGTCATCCAAGTCAGTACTACAAAAAGTATAGGCCTCACTCCTGGTGTAGTCAGGACTTCATAAACCGAGCTTTGTTTATCTGTGGATTGTCCAGGATAATCCGGCACCTTCCATAGTACCCACGCAATCAATACAACGGTCAACGCCGACATTATCCCAAAAACGGCACGCCAGCCCATGAGGCTGCCAAGAAAAGTTCCCGCAGGTACACCTATAGCCAAAGCGATAGGCGTTCCAACCATCGCAACCGCCATCCCCCGCCCCCTAAGTTTACTGGGTACCATACGAAGCGCATACCCCCCGATCATACCCCACAGCACACCGGCAGATACCCCTGCGAACAGCCGGGCTGCTAAAATAACTGGATAACTCGCAGAAACCGCTGTGATACTGTTAAAAACCAAAAATCCACCAATAGCCAGCAGCAGCAGCGGACGCCTCCGCCACCCGCGGGTAACAATAGCTACCGGAATGGCCGCAACCAGGGAGCCAATGGCATATACAGTAACTAGTTGACCTGCCATAGCTTCTGAAATATGCAGCCCTTGGCTTATTTGGGGAAGCAAACCAGCAGGAATCGTCTCCGTCATTATACAGATAAACCCTGTCATGGCCAAAGCGAGTAATCCAAGCCATGGAAAGGTCTCAGAAGATGCCGCAGGATTGCTTTCTGTACCAGAAACTTTAATATTAGACATTTGTGCCTCCTTGTTTTTATTTTTGGATCGATCATTCCATATATTAAACGCCAGGATCAAACTTGTCAACGACTTATGGATCGATTAGTATATAAGTATGAAAGGAAAGGAGCATGTCCTATGGTTAGAACAGGACGACCACGAAAATTTAACCGTGAAGAAGCAGTCTCGAGAGCGATGATGTTATTTTGGGAACATGGATATGATTCGACCTCATTAGCTGAGCTGAAAAAGGGCATGGGCGGCATCTCCTCTGCCAGCTTTTATGCAGCTTTTGAATCTAAAGATGCACTGTTCAAAGAAGTGCTGGCGCGATATTTAGCTACCTTTGGTCAGGTATCGGCAAGTCTTACAGATCCGTCGCTTTCACCGCGCACAGCCATTGAATTAACAATAAGAAGTTCGGCTAAGATGCAGACAGAGCAGACGCATCCCTTGGGGTGTTTGGTCGTACTGTCCGCTAACACCTGTTCAGCGGATAACGTCCATATACGTGAACTTTTGACCAAGGAAAGGGCCGCGACAAGGCACAAGATCTATGCCTGCATAAAGCGCGCTGTCATGAATGAAGAACTTGCTGAATCCACAGATATTGCTATGTTAACCACGTTATTCAATACCTTTCTTGAAGGGATATCAACAGAGGCCCGGGACGGAATCCCGTTTGAAGTCATTAATGCTGCCGTTACCAAATTGATGGAGGTTTGGGATATGTCTAAATAAAAAGAGCAACCCGTTTTGGGCTGCTCTTTTATATTTGTATTTCCTGCCTTACTCGTACCAATATCCGGGGATGACCTCCTTTTCCAGTTCCAACAACTCTTTAATAATCATATCTGCATCATGGATGGAACTCACAAGCGGATCAGTCATCATCGCTCTTCTCAATTTCGTGAAGCTCCGCTCTACAACAGCCTCCGCCGTTAGTTCGTGCGTATCCAGCGCTAGCTCCTGCATCCCCCGAATTCCCCGCGGCATTTCACCTACATGAAGCGGATTGATTCCATCCATGTTTACTTCGCTTAACAACTCAAGGAACGAGTCGTCATTCATGTTGTTCACCGCGCCGTTATTGAGCGTATTAATAAAGTAGCGCTTGCCCAAATTCCCCACCATGTTTTCGATAATATCCGTCGCGTGATCGGGTTCAAAGGATTTCATATAATCGGCGATCGGGTGTTTTCCGGAAATGAAGTCATCCACTTGCTGCCACATCTCCTCATGCCGCTTGTACCGGTCTTCCGTTTCCCAAATCGCTAAAGGCGGAATGGCGTCTTCCGTCTTGCCCAGGCCCTGCCAGTACCGGACGTATTCTTTGGTATGGGCCGTACATGTTGGAATATATCCGAAAATGTTATAAAGTTCATACGTGATGGCATCGTTATAAAGCGCCTTCGCCCCTCTATCGCCGCCATTGTTCTCCGTTCCCGCCGACCTTCTTAATGCCTCAGCGATCGGGGGCATGACATCCTTTCCATCATACTCCGCCTTAAGCAACCAGGTGAAATGATTGACACCGGCCACCCGGAAATCAAATCTCCGGTCGATCTCCTCGTTGAATTCACTTTTATCCTGAATGATACCCGCCCGAATCGCATAAGAAACTTTCTTGTGCGGCATGTGATGAGAGTCGCAAAGCGCGAAAGATTTTAGTTTCGGCGCATATCGGCTTAACGCGATCCCGTGGACGGTGGATGGGTTGATGTAATTGATGACCCAGGCATTAGGACAAAGTTCCTCAATGTCTTTGGCACATTCCATAATGACCGGCAGTTCTCTCATGGCTCTAAAAATCCCGCCTGCGCCGATGGTATCCCCGGAACACATGCGAATGCCGTATTTTAATGAAACCTGGCAATCGATGCCGCGATATTTTACCGTATCCTCGGCAAAGCTGAGAACGACAAAATCTGCGCCCTTCAGTACTTCTCTCCGATTCGTCGAGCCCTCCACTCTAAGAGGGATGTTATTTTCCTTAGCAACCATTTCAGCGAGTCTAACCATCTTGGCTAGTTTTTTTTCATCTGTATCTACCAAAGCAAGCGTCCCGTTATTCAAATATCTAGAGTCAACCATTTGCCAGATCGATTGCCGCCCAAAAAACAAACTTCCCGCCCCGATGACAACCACCTTCGGTTGTGTAACTTGCGCATCTATCATGATCAAACCCTCCTAAATTGGTATAACCCTATTATAGAAGTATGGTTCGAAAGTAGAATATGAGATGGTTTCACTTCCATGTCAAATAGTATGATTATCTGTATCCATTAAACCAATGTTACTTTATAATTATGTGAAAAATGTCTAAGGGTAGAGGGATGGCAATGGATACGAAATGGACGGACATGAGAATTCTCAATGAACTGTCGGAATTTATCTCGCTTCGAATGAAGTCTTATTTGGAGCACACTCATGAAGGAAAATGGATCGAACACAAGGCGCATATCGACTATGATCTTTGGTTCATTCAGTCCGGAATCGTGAACCTAACTATCGATGGAATTGAACATACGGCAAACGCTGGAGATGTGGTCTTTTTTTACCCCGGGGTTCCTTATATGGCATCTACCAACAATAAGGGGTGCCAGTTTATTTACATTCATTTCGATTTCGAAATCGGGAAGCAACAACGAATTCTAAATGATTTCCAGCTTTCGGGAATCGTACCCCAAGAGCTGATCCGGGAAGAAGCCCTCTGGTTCGCACAAGCTTTTCGGCAATCGAGCCGGGCACAAAACATGCCTGGGAACCGTTTATATTTAAAGGCTTGCCTGACGGCCGTTGTTGCCAAAGTCATTGAACTCTACGGACTGGGCCAATATGCCGGGACATTTTTGAACGGAAGAATCCCAAGAAAAACCGAAAGGAATTTGGACATGCTGCAGCCGGTATTCAGTTACATAAATAACCACCTGCACAAATCGATCAAAATGAATGATCTTGCAGTGCTTGTCGGCATATCCGAAAAATATTTCATCACTTATTTCAAAAAAACCTTGGGCATTACTCCGGGGCAATATATTTACCAGATTAAGATGAACCGGGCAAGGGAACATCTGAACGAAAAGAAATACACGATTCAACAAATTGCCGGCTTTCTTGGCTATGCCGATCCTTTTACGTTTTCCAAAGCTTTTAAAAAATACTATAACGTTCCCCCATCAAAGTTCGAGTAAGAAAAGCTTTAGCATTCTTAATAACAAAAGCCGCTCCCCGGTGACAGGAGAACGGCCTTTAGTACTACTATATCTGGATTCCCTTAACTTATCCCCGATTAAAAACCGGTTGTATACTGTTTCGGTATTGCTGTTTCTTGTTTCAACTTGGCTGCAGCCTCCAAAGACCAGTAAGGGTTTCTCAGCATCCCTCTTCCTACGGCCACAAGATCGGCTTCTTCATTTCCTATTACTGCATTGGCTAGTATAGGATCATCAAGTCTGCCCACGGCGATAACTGGGACATCCAGTCCCTTTTTAATTTCTTTGGCTAATGGAACTTGATAGGCCGCATGAGTACCGGGTCTACCCGAGGCAGCAATTGGACCTTCTCCACCAGAAGAAACATCAAAAATATCGACTCCCGCTTTTTGATATTCCCCGGCGAAAACTATACTTTCCTCAATTCCGTATCCGCCTTCTACATATTCCATAGCGGATATACGCATGATTAACGGCATGTCATCCGGCATCTCGGCTTTGGCGGCCTGGATAATTTCACGGCCAAATTGAGTTGGATTCTCTCCATACTCATCTGTTCTTTTATTGGTTAACGGAGAGTGAAATTGATGGATCAAGTAACCGTGGGCCCCATGAATTTCAATGCTATCAAATCCTGCCCGAACCGCTCTGCCTACAGCTTTGCGAAACTTCTCGACCATTTCCTTAACCTCGGTTGTAGAAAGAGCTCTTGGCGTTTTGAAATTTTCGTCAAAAGGAATTGCAGATGGCGCAACCGGCACTTCCGCATCTTCCGCTTTGCGCCCGGCATGCCCAATTTGAATGCCTACTTTGGCACCGTAGCTATGGCAGGCGTCTACAATTCGTTGTAACGCCGGGATTTGCTCGTCAGACCATAATCCCAGGTCGAAATCCGATATCCGGCCATCAGGCTCAACATCGGTCATTTCAATTATGATCATACCTGCGCCACCAATAGCTCGGCTCACGTAGTGAAGATAATGCCAATCTGTTGCAACTCCATCTTTATTATCCACCGAATATTGGCACATCGGAGGCATGATAATCCGATTTTTCAACTCCAGACTTTTATACTTGTAGGGGCTAAATAGATCCTTCATCACAAAAACTCCTTTTGGATATCCATTTAATGCATGCGCACGCATTTATATTATAGGAATTTTTTTGACCTGTCAACATGAATAACCCGGAGGAATTCTCCGGGCTGAATTAAAAGGGTTACTCATTCTTTTGTGTTTGCTGAATCAATGTGCGGAGCTCTTTTTGGAATCCGTCTTCCAAATAAGCCGTTTGAAGGATTTGATTAACAGTAACTAAGGCTCTTTTAAATTTGTCCTCGCCTAGTTCTGTTAAACGGGTATACACGCCTCTTCGGTCATCTTCACAAACATGCCGATGTAAAGCACCACAATTCTTGGCTTCCATCCTATCTACCAATCTGGATATGGCACTCTGACTCAGGGCGACCATTTCCTGCAATTGCTGTAATCTCAGTTGTTTATCACTTGTCTGAGACAGAAAATACAGGACGTAAAATTCCTTTAATGACAAGCTATAATTCTCCTCTAAGGCACTCTCCAGCTTATTATTAATTTTTGTCTGAATATCATTTAAACTGAGCCAATCATCTAAAAGGTTGTTGTCGGTGTTGGTATTCATAAAGTTCTCACCTGTAAATTCATAGTATTTAGTTTGTTATTGTATTATAACCTTAACTTTTTATCCATACCAGAGCTTCCATTTTTAAATATAAAATCAGTTCATTTCGGCTATAGATTCCCGGAGACTCTTAGACAGACTTTTGACAACCCTATCGTAGGAATGGTCAATCATGTCAAAGACATCCGACTCTGACAAGGAACCATCTAACATGATGGTATTCCAGTGCTTTTTGTTCATATGGTATCCAGGTCGAATATTCTTATGCTGCTCCCTCAAATTCTCCGCAATGACCGGGTCACATTTTAGATTTAACCGAATATCAAGCCCTTTTTCCTCGAAAATAAGCGCAAACATTTTACCAGCAACTTTAATCACTATAGAATCGGGTCCAAAGGGAAACTCTTTAGTCGCTCCTTTCTTCTTTAAACAGTATTCGATAATATGATTCTTCAAATCAGTATCTCTCCTTCGGCGATCAGCTGTACAGTTCCACGTTCACTCCCTATTTTTATTTCTACCGTAGCACTCTTTAGGGTGTTAAAGCTCTAGTAAATGTCTTCACACTCTCTGTAATAAACGCTTCAAGTGACAAGGTAGGGAACAATTCGCCTTTATCCAGGTTGTTTAGAAATGTCCCATAATTCATCGAAATAAAGGAATATGCCTGAAGCTCTGGATTCGTTTCTATCAGCTTCCCTTTCTCGAACATAACCGTAAAATAATTAGTTAGTATTTCCATGAATTGTCTGGGGTGTTTTATTGTTCTTTCATGAAACCCTGGTAAATTGTCTACCTCTTTAAAACTGATCATAATCATTTTCCGGTTGCGATTCATAATTTCATGATAGGTTCGGCTGATCAAGGACAAGTCCGTTTGTAAATCCCATATCAGCTTTTCGTTAAAAAGCTTTGTCATTTCTTCGCTATAATGAAAACGGTCAAATGCAGATTCGAGAAGATTTTGTTTACTTCCAAATTGGCGAAACAGTGTTTTTTCACTGAGCCCGGCTGCCGTAGCAATTTCCTGAGTAGTTACACCTTTGTAGCCTTTGCTTGCGATTAAATCGATCGCAGCCAATAGCAATTTATCACTATTGCTTAAAATGCTGTTGTTGCTCACTTTCTTCACCTCATCTTTGTAGCCAGTTAGTACCCACTGTCATTCATGGCGATAATATCCCGTCCCGAATTAAATGTCAAGACAACCGCCTCCCACCTGAACATCGGTTATGTCGATTCCACTTTGCCCCTCTCCACGCATTTGGCCGTGTTAACTTTAGAGCTACGCCCGAATTGAACGAAATACAAAATGGCCATTGCAGCAACCAACAACGCAAGCGCAAGGAAAATGTTGCTGTATACAAAAGCAGCGCTATTTTTCGGTATCGGATTTAAATGAATAGTTGTTGTACCATGGTCAAGAATCTTCCCTAATGTCGCCGTGGATACAGCCGCAGCAATGAAATTGCACATGGATAACAAGCCCATGCCAATCCCGATCTGCTCCTTAGGCAGCGTTCGTGAAACGGTGTTTGACAAAGCAATCTGCATAAACGATTGACCAAGGATACTTAAGATAAGGAAGATGGAAATAAATACGGGTGGCATTCCCACGACGGAAGACAAGCAGATGAAACCAATAATAAGAAGGGTTGCAGCTGTATATAGCAGAAAAGGATTCCCTTTCTCGTCAGCTAACTTTCCTCCTTTACGTCCCATAAACGCGGTCACTAAAGCCGATGGCAACATAATGATTCCCGTTACAGCTGGTGATAAGTGGTTTATTTGTGATAGCAACTGAGGCGTAATGAATGGAGTACCGAAGCCTATTGCAGTCAACACAAAAGTTATGGCTAAACCGAATGTATACGGTTTGTTTCGAAAAACAATGGGTTTAATAAAGGGATCAGCAGCATAACGAATACGTATAACGAACAAGATCAACAAAACAACTCCAGTCACAACATACCCTATCCCTCCGTTAGTTAACGCGAGTAACAGGGTAGCCACTGTTCCTGCCAAAAGAATTCCGCCGATAAAATCAATTTTGTTGTCGCTCCCTTTCTCATCATCCAAATATTTACGATAAAAGGGCAAAGTAAACAGTGAAAGCAAGGGAATCACAAAAAGAACTTGCCAATTCCAAGCGGTGGACACGAAACCAGCAATGATCGGACCAAGTGCAGCTCCAAGGGCTGTCCCGATGGCGGTAGTGCCTAACGCACGACCTCGCTTTTCAGGTGAAAAATAACGAATGGGTATGATCATTGCTAATGCAGGAATGACAGATGCACCGACAGCCTGTAAAATACGTGCGGCGATCATCATCCAATACGCGGTAGCCACGAGACCCACTAAGGAGCCGGCAGCTAAAAACAAGAGACCAAACGTCAGTAAATTCTTTAAGCTATACTTGTCTGTCAGTTTTCCGAATGTGACTGTGCCTATTGCATATACAATCAAATAACCGGTCACGATCCAGCTCACCTGCGATGGCGAAAGTTGAAATTGTTTGCTGATCACCGGAAGGACTACATTAAACATCGTTCCATTCATAACGGAAATGATCAAAGTAAAGACAAGAATGCGCATTAAACGCTCGCCATTACTTTTTTGAATTTTATCGTTAGTTTGCATAAGTTTGCCTCGTTTCTAAAAGGTAATAGATGATTATTTATATTCTCACCTCTAAATAGACTGTCAGTGCTGACTGACATTTGAGTTGATAATATCTTATGTTTTTATATATTGTCAAGCTGTAGATGAATTCAATCACTTTATCGCCTTTGGGACAACCACTGGGAATAACATTCCATATCTGGATTGCCCACAATTTGGATCACATCCATGTCTAGCTTCTCTTTGAAGTAACGGATAAACCGCTGATAGCCTTTCTGCTTTTTGGGACTAAATCAAAATAAGTTGATCTTCGCGGCTTCGAGCTGCTCGACGGTGGCATCTTTGGTCAGCTTGTAGAGCATGTCCTCAAGCCAAAGGAACTGTAAAAAAATCATATTCATAGCGATAAAAAAGTTTCAATCTAGAATTTTCAGTGTGGTATGAATAATACTTGTTAATTTCCCTTGATCCGTTGCTGTTTTTACCATCGTACGCAGTCCTAACCAGGCATTCATTAATTGACACTCCCACAGCTAAAGCAGTGGGATTCTTGGGTGATTAAGTCGAAGTGCATTTCTGCTATCGAAGTATGACCCCAAGATTGGGCTGTGCCATCAGCCCTCCTAAGACAGTGCGTTTTAGCATCTTAGGCTGATTGACTATTACCACCAATCACAGGTGCATGAATAATATTCATTGCACCGACTTTATCACGATGAGTATGAAACCCACATGGACACGAATATTTTCTATCTATCGCTTTATTTAGCGTAGAGCAAGATGGACATTTTTGCGATGTATACGCAGGATTCACATATTCCACTTTTATCCCTGCCATATTTGCTTTGTATTCAATGAATTGTGCCAAGCGATAGAATGACCATGTGTGCAAATTCTTTTCGTTTTTACGACTTGTTCTTGTCGTTTTTCTAAGGTTTGTCAGCTTTTCTAAGTGAATGACAGACACTTGATTCTCCATGGCAAAATTGACAATTTGTCTACTTACTTTGTGGTCCTTATCTTTCATCCATCTTTGTTCTTTATGATCCAGTTTACGAATAGCACGTAGCTTTTTCTTCTTTCCTAAACCTTTTCGTTCACTACGGAACTTGCGTTTCATATATTTGTTTTCTCTACCCTTTCCAAAAAATCTCGTCTTTCCTTCGCTAGTCACAGCAACAGCAGGGACTTTTAATCCTAAATCAATACCCATTACCTGTTCGCCTGTTGTTGTCTCTGTAGGAATTTCAAGTGAAACTTGAGCAAACCATTTTCCAGCTTTCTCAACGATTCTCATCAGACCACATTTTGCATTTTGAAGAAATTGTTTATCTCTTTCGGTTAAACGAGCAGGGAAAGTCGTCTTTTTCACTTTGTTGTCCACGATGATAGGAAAAGCAATAGAGGAATTGGCAATGGAATAGTTTTGGTTGTTGATATAGTAGGTTGGTTTCCTTAATATTGGACGCTTCCTTTCCTTCTTCGTTTTCTTAAATACGCTTTTAGCATCACGAATAGCTTGATTAAGTACAGCCGAAGGGAGTTTAGCTTCTACATCTTTCGTTGTGAGTTTAGGGAAGGAACCTTCTTTTTCTGCTTGTTCTGTTAATGAATTAATAGCCCGAATATATTCTCTGCTTAATAACTTTAATTCGATGGAGTTACTTGGAAAAAATCTTATCTTTATAGTGACGGACTGCATACGTTTTCACCTCTCTCTAATTAAAGACCAGCCACCTAGCCAAAATATTTGTCGAATTTGAAATCCTTAATAAATTGTTCAGTTCCACAACAGTCGCATTTCACTCGTATGTTTTTTCACCCCCTTGTTTTTTGTTGTTCAACATATCTTTTAATCGTTTCACTAGACACATATTTTCTTTCGATATCGTGAACAAAAAACAAAGTGATAATTGATTAGCGATACAGTTGTGTTGATTCTTCTATAATTATCCATACATTAATTGTATCAGTTATGTTTAAAACTGAAACATGATAACCATAAAATGTTGGAACATTAAGTGTCTTAGGACACGCCTGTTCCAATCTCACTATCATCTCACACCTAAAGGAGTGGGCTTTCTCGCTTAAAATTCTGTAAATGAACCGCAAACTATGTGTAAAACGCGAATAAAATCAAGCGGGGTGCTTGATTTTATTCTTCACATGCATTATTGATACTTAACGAAAGATTCTTCGTTTGTCTGCTAGTAACCAATCCGGAGACCCAACAATTGCTAAGTATATATTAATTCGTTTTAAAAGTCTGAGATTATTGGATATATTTGACCTCTCAGATTGAAGTCATATTTCTGGTCTACAATACCTACCACTTCGTTGCTATCATAAAGCGCCACCATGAAACCTGCCATTTGTTTGGCAGTGTGGTACTTAGGCATGTTTGCTTTGTAATCAAATTCTTCAGCATCTATTGATTTCTTCACAAATTCCGTTTCTGTTATTGCTGGTGCTAAAACCTTTGCTTTTAATTTCGCACCTTTAAGCTCCTAGTTCTTTTGCAAGCCCTTCGGTGAAGGCACTAACATAATATTTAGATGCAGAATATGCAACACTCCCAACAGCAATAGCATATCCGAGTGCGGATGATACGTTAATTAAATGAGTCCCTTCTACATCAGCATAATCCCGCACATAAAGTGTAGAAAGGATCGTCAAGGATTCGATGTTAACACGTAACATAGTTTCAACTTTATCTAAATTCTGGTCTGCTACAAAAGAGGCTTCACCAAGCCCAGCATTGTTAATCCAGGTCTCAATTTGGAATTCCTTCAAGGTGTTATACAGTGTGTAGGCCTGCTCTGTAATAGACAGGTCACTTGAACAAACAATTACATTTACATTAGGATCAATATTATTTTGAATTATTGATTTAAGCTCTTCTAATTTATCTAATCTTCTAGCTACCAAAATTAAGTTCCAGACTACCAAGACAGATTTGAACGCATCTGGAGTTTAATCAAACAAGGACTTTGAATCCAAATTCCTCTAGGGTGTTCTCTGTAACTGTCTGGTATGTCTGGACTTTTTTGTCCTGATTGATTTCTATGAAAAGCGACGGAGCGAAGATGTTCGCCAGGATTCTCGTCGTCTTCCGCTTCTTTATTTCCGGCTATGGAGGTTACCGTTTGGCTTAGACGGCAATGGCCTTCAAGTTAGGCGAGATCAGTAGCTCGGCCCCGGTTGCCTTTTGAACGTCTTCCACCGATAGACCCGGCGCAATTTCACTCAGCATTAGCCCTTTGCCTGGAATCACATCGATGACAGCCATTTCGGTTACAATGGTTTTCACAACATTGACAGCTGTCAGGGGCAGCTTGCAATTTTTTAATATTTTTGGTTTCCCATCTTTGTTCACATGGTCCATGGCTATAATGACACGCTTGGCCCCTACCACCAAATCCATAGCTCCCCCCATGCCCGGCACTTTTTTTCCTGGAATCATCCAGCTTGCAAGGTTGCCGTTCTCATCAACTTCCAGGGCACCCAAAACAGTGATGTCCACATGCCCTCCACGGATGATAGAGAATGAAAGGACACTGTCAAAATAGCAAGCTCCTGTCATGGTTGTAACGTAACTTCCGCCAGAATCAATACAATCGATATTTTCTTGTGCCTTTGTGGCTTTGGGGCCAACACCGAGGATTCCGTTCTCAGCCTGCAGCATAATATGAACATTAGCGGGAATATAGTCTACCGCCATGGTAGGCATGCCAACACCCAGGTTGACCACATCGCCGTCTTTGAATTCCTGGGCGATTCTTCTCACAATGAATTCCCGGTTATTCATGCGTATCCCCTACCTTTACAATGGCATCAATAAATATTCCGGGTACGTTGACATGATTGGGATCAATCTCCCCGAGCTTTACATATGCATCTGTCTCGGCTACTACATAATCTGCCGCCATAGCCATAACGAAATTGAAGTTGCGTGAGGAGCCGTTGATCACAAGATTCCCCGCTTCATCTGCCTTATGGGCTCTGATTAGCGCAACGTCTGCTTTGAGTGGCAGTTCGAGCAGATATTCCCTTCCGTCAATATCTATTTTCCGTTTGCCTTCCTCTACAATGGTACCTATACCTACAGGTGTTAAAACACCGCCCAAGCCCGCTCCTCCTGCACGTATTTTTTCTGCTAACGTGCCTTGCGGGAAGAGGCTCACCTCAGCTTCTTTGGTCATAAGGAGTCTTCCTGTTTCCGGATTGGAACCGATATAGGATGCATAAATCCGCTTGACTCTGCCGCTTTTCACAAGCTTATATATAGATAATTCCGTGGTGCCAGTATCATTGGAGATAATGGAGAGATTATCGGCGGAATGGGTCTCGACAAGTGCACGCACCAAATGATCCGGGTGGCCTCCGGCCAGAAAACCGCCAACCATCACCGTGTCTCCGTCTTTGACCTTCTTAACGGCGTCTTCTGCGGAGATTAATTTGTTATTCATAGTTTCTGACTCCTTGTACGTTTTATTTGAAAAAGCAAGTTTACTGGAGATAATCATGAATGACTCTTGCATATGGCAGCGTTAAATCGGCAATAAAATGTTTACCGCCGATATACGCCTTAACTGGAAAATCTGCCACAGGAGCATTGACATGGGGGATCAGGCTTAATCGGGCCGGCCCTGTCCAAGCGCCTTTTACGTTAATATTTTCGAGATTATACGCAACTAGCTGCGCAATTTTAGGGGTACCGTCAACATCGGGAATTAATTTTAAATTCACTTGGGTTTTTGCGATGGCTCTAGCCGTGTCCTCTTCATCGAGAATGTTATGTTTGAAAGGCATGGTTCCCATGGCCACCAGGACATGGTTATAATGCAAAGTACCGGTCAACGTCTCCGTGCCTTCAACACTCAGGCGGGGATTTGCCCATTTTTTGGGAAACCCCCAAATTTCACGTCCTCCAAGAATAGCAGGCGCGTTATCCAAATACATTTGGGCAACAAAATTGCAGGATTCCCCATGAAAGGTACACGGGATAACAATACCGCTCTCCTCATAATTTCCTAAACCGGATGAATCAGGCATCTTGATCCATTCATAAGAAACGGTATTGCTTCCATCCGGCTGTAGAGGTTCCGGGACCGCCTGTCTGATCGCAGCGGGGTCGGATTCATAAGTAATTATAAAAAATTCCCGGTCGATGAAGCGGTAGGGGGGACGCCCGTAACTGGCGCTGGCCGCAGGCATGGATTGCAGTGAAAGAACCTCTTTTGGATTCATAACGATCTTGATCTCCCTTCCTGTTAGATGTGTGTTAGATGAGTGCATTCTCAACCAGCATCGCGATTCCCATCCCTGTTCCGATGCATAAACTGGCTATGCCGTAACGCGAAGAGCTCCGTACCATTTCATGCACCAACGTAACCAATATCCTAGCTCCGCTTGCACCGACAGGATGTCCGATCGCAATTGCGCCGCCATTGACATTCACCTTCTCCGAGTTGATCCCAAGCTCTTTCAATACCGCTAATGCTTGTGCAGCGAAGGCTTCATTAATCTCAAACAGATCGATGGCATCAAGGGGGATTCCCTGGTCCTTAAGAAGTGACGAAATGGCTCTCACCGGACCCATCCCCATATATGCAGGGTCAACACCAACAAGTGAATAACCCTTGATATAGGCTAACGGTTGTACCGCATGTTCCTTGCATTTGTCTTCCGACATAACAAGTACAGCCGCCGCTCCATCATTAATCCCCGAGGCATTTCCGGCAGTAACCGATCCGTTTTCCTTAAATGCAGGTTTTAAATTAGAAAGTTTTTCTTTGCTTACATCTCCTCTTACATGTTCGTCCTCCGAGAACCAAATATTCGCTTTTTTGGTTTTGGTCATAATGGGAACAATCTGCTCTGCAAAAACCTGCTTATTTTTTGCTTCTATGGCCTTGATCTGACTTCCATAGGCAAATTCATCCTGCTCAAGTCTTGAAATGTTATATTTCCCGGCAATGTTTTCTGCGGTAATTCCCATATGATATTTATTGATGGGACACGTAAGGCCGTCGGCTACCACGGTGTCTATCAATTCACTATTGCCAAGCTTGTAGCCATTTCGTGCATTCCTTAGCACATAAGGGGCGTTCGACATGCTCTCCATACCTCCAGCCAAGAGGATGCTGCCTTGTTCTGCCAAAATAGAGTTGTAAGCTAAAGCGACGGCATGGAGCCCTGAACCGCAAACTGTGTTTATTGTTGATGCAGGCACATCAATGGGGATGCCGGCTTTTAGTGCCGCCTGTCTGGCAGGATTTTGGCCAGTACCCGCTTGAAGGACATTTCCTAAATAAATCTGATCAATCAATGCAGGCTCTAATTGGCTTTGCTGAAGGCAGGCTGTCATCACGTTTGCTCCCAATTCTGTAGCGCTTAGTGTTGAAAGTCCGTTGTTAAAAGAACCCACAGCTGTCCTTAATGGGCTTACCAATGCAACTTTTTTCACAAAACCTCACATTCCTTTCACTTTGTTTAAGAAACCATACTTACATGCGGGTATTTATCACGGTGTATGAGAGAGTGAGCGTTACGGTTTGATCGCCTTCCTCCGTCCTCGTATTTGGTATTTTTTAACATATTCATCGTAAGTCTAACGTGCATTTTACTCAACGTCCAAATAATTACATAAATTCCCATATGAATAGATATAAGGCCTTGTATACTCACATAATGAAATCGTTCTATCATTTCCTTAGAAATTCTGGTTATTTATGGATATTTCTGAAAAATGAATGAAAACATACAAAAAGAGTTCACATCGAAAAACGCCTCCGGCAGTTAATCTGGGCTGGAGGCGTTTCTCATAGATATGTTCGCTGTTACCATAAAATAAACAAGAAGTGATTCAAAATCAATCGGGTATGAATCGATCCCACTCTTACTTTCTCTTCGGCGCTGATGTCATTGTCGAACAGATAGTTTTTTATGAAAATCCTCATCCAATAACATTATTTCTGCTTTTTTGCTGACAGCCTGGTTTCCAAGCTTAACATCAATGATAAAATCATCGCTCAGCATCTGGCGGTATCGGGATATAATATCTTCTTCAGGCAATTCACCCATTAACTTCGTTTCGGGCGGGATTACCGGAATTCCGGCTTGCGCTACCAGATGAATATTTTGTTTAATATCTGCGGCAACCTTGCTTAGAGTGCTCTCACTTCTTGCTGTCTCTATATCCACCATTCCGTCGTTCGTATAGAGATGTTTGTTCACTACAGCGAGCGCAGCATGCGAAACATGGAATGCTTGAATGTCTTTTTGTATTTCATAAGGCAAATCAGCTGTTTCAAATATTTGGGCAAGCCCCGTCACTCTTTCAGTCAATTGTCCATTTATTTCACCAAAAAAAGTTTTGGAACCGAATTGGGCGTATAGAACACCGTCTTTGATGTCTCCACCTGCACCCGGGAATCCTGGAAGTAAACGATCACCCACGATTTCAAGCCAGCGGTCGTATCCCACGGTGTTGCTCAAGGTGATTATTGTTTTGCTCTGATTATTCTTGATCGCAGACAGGGCAGATTCTGCCTGATCATAGCGCACAGGAACAAAGATGAAATCGTAGGTATCGTCGCTCGCAAGCTTTTCTATCGTCTTGATAGATATTTGCTGTATCGTCCCATTATCGTTATATTGCAGCCCATCCGTTTTAAGCGAATCCAGCCTCTTTCCCCGGGCAAGCAATGTGACGTCCAGTCCTGACTGTGCAAATCTGAGTGCGTATAAACTGCCAATCACACCGGCGCCAACTATCAAAAGTCTATTTTGTTTAATGTTCAATACTATCCTTCCTTTCAGCTAACTATCACAGTTTGTTTAAGCAACACCTGTCTGATACGATAATAGTATGGTACTATTACGATTTCAATCAGCAGAGTAAAGAAAAAGTTGCATAGACAACACATTTAGATATCTGATGTTTAATGAGGGAGGTATGGATATGGCAAATCTGGAAGATCCAAGAGTATTGCGCACACGACAGTTAATTAGGGAAGCATTCAGAGATTTGTTGCGGTATAAAGGATTTGATGCAATTACCATAAAAGATATAGCACAGAGAGCTACCATTAACCGTGCCACCTTCTATGCCCATTATGAAGATAAATACGCTTTGCTGGAGAAAATTACAGAACAGGCTTTTCAAGAGATGATTCCTGAGCAAGTGGTGAAAGCGCAGGAGTTCACAGATGAAGTATGCACACAGTTGATCTTACTGACACATAACTACATCGTAGATTTTTATCAGGTATGCAGAATGGACTCCAAATCTATTGATACGCTTGTTCATGAAAAGGTAAAAAAGATGCTGCAGCAAATGATCGAAAGCATAATTTTGAACGGGGATATTCAGCGTATGGCAGACCGCCATCATACCAAGGTCATTTCGGCTATGACAGGTTCAGCGATCTATAGTGCTGCGCATTATTGGTTTATGAGCGGAGAAAAAGATCGAACCGATCTACTTGTAGATACTGTCCGCTCCTACGTAATGAACGGTTTACGGCTCTGATCGAAACTGCATTGTATTGTTACCAGAAAAAAAGAGCCGCAGATACTTCTCCTGGGCTCTTTTCTATCAATCTGAATAATTACTTCATGTATACATCTTATTAAAACACCTTCTTCTTTCCCCGCTCATTAATCAGTATCTGCACCGACTCCTTGAACCTGAGCGCATGCACAATCTCCCGCTCCCGCAGGAACTTGAGGCTGTCCTGCAGATCCACGTCAAGTTCTAAAAATACACAAGCAAAGCTTCGCGGAGTTAGATAGATACTCCCCGCATGTCCTCAAGCCAACGGAACTGTAAAAAAATCATATTTATATCGATAAAGGAGTTTCAATCTAAAGTGTTCAGTATGGTATGAATAATACTTGTTAATTTCCTTTGCTCCGTTGCTGTTTTTACCATCGTTCGCAGTCCTAACCAGGCATTCATCAGATAATGAGAAATGGCCTCAGGCTCCAGTGAAGCTCTAAGCTCTCCTCTTTGCTGACCAGTTTGAATGAGGTCATATAACAACTTCTCAGTTATTGAATAGCTCTCTTCCACAAGGAATGCAACCTCCGGATCGATTACTCCCAGCTCAACACCTGAATTAACTATAAAGCATCCTAGAGGTTCTCCTTCTTTCTTTATCGAGGACTCCAGAAATCGGCGGATTAATTCCTTTACCGGTTCTTGCTTTTCAACTAACAATCTCAATTTCTTGTTTTGAATAGACTTATACCGTTGGAGTGCCTTCATATACAAAGCGTGCTTATCGCCAAAAGTATCATAGATACTTCTTCTGTGGATTCCCATAAAATCTACTAAATCTTGCATGGAAGTTTTCTCATAACCTTGCATCCAAAACAGCTGTATCGCTTTATCTAACACTTCATTAATTTCAAATTCTTTGGTTCTTCCCAATGTAATCACCTCAAGCAATCATTATACCTTTATGTAAACGATCCGCAAACCAAAGTGTAAATTGCAAATAAAATCAAGCGGGGTGCTTGATTTTATTCTTCACATGCATTAACGATGCTTAACGAAGGATTCTTTGCTTGTCTGCTTGTAACCAACCTGGGGTCCATCCTTTTTCCATTGCATCTAGAGTAACTCCAGGTGGGACAATTACATCGATTGCATCCAGGATATCGTTGCTTAATCTTATGTCATTACCCTTTAAGGTTTCCCGGAGTTGCCCGATTGTTCTAGCCCCAACAATTGCTGAAGTAATGGAAGAATGAGCTTGCGTGAATGCCATAGCAAGATGTGGCAAAGTCAATCCTGCCTCAGCTGCCAGCGTTTGGAGTTTGGCTATGGCTTCAAACTTGCTGCGGTTTTCTTCCCGATTAGGGTCAACAATCGATTGCAAACTTCCCGCAAAGGTGGCTGCTCTTGAATCGGTGGAGACAGCTTCTCCAAAACGGTATTTACCAGTTAATAGACCTCCCGAAAGTGGGCTCCAAACCAAAACACCCATTCCGTATTTCGCTGTGGCAGCAAGTAAATCGAATTCGATACTGCGGTTTAAAATGGAATATGGGGATTGCTCAGAGACAAACCGTGCTACATTTTTTCGTTCGCTTGCCCATTGAGCCTCTGTAACTTGCCAGGCCTGAAAATTGGATGTGCCAATATAGCGAATCTTCCCTTCGCTGACCAGATCCGTAAGTACGCCAAGCGTTTCTTCTATATCGGTATTAAGATCAGGCTGATGTAGTTGATACAGATCGATATAATCGGTTTGCAGCCTTCTCAAACTATCCTCTACTGCTCGTTTAATCCAATATTTTGAATTTCCAGATTGATTCTGTCCACCCCCCATGGGCATACCGCCTTTAGTGGCCAGAATGACATTTTGTCTGCGTCCTTTTAGTAATTCACCTAAAATTTCTTCTGCCTGACCACTTGAATAGACATCCGCCGTATCAATTAGGTTAATGCCTCCAGCCAAAGCTTCATCCAGAATGGGGGCACAGTCCTTCTCCGTATTATTTCCCCAAAAACCAAATGTACCTGTACCCAATACAAAACTGCTTACTTTAAGACCCGTATGACCTAATACACGATATTCCACGTACAACATTCCCTTCTTAAATGATTTTTTAGAATGATCATTCTATTTTAGTTAATCATATAGTTTCGCAACCCAGACATGGCTATACCTGAATTTCCAAACATAGGGCTCGGACTCATTGCTGAAAGATCGCTCGTAAAAAGAAGTGCCCCTTCTCCTCGTTCAGTCATGTCTGGAATGACTTGTCTTGCTGAATTAATGGCTCCAATTACAACATTGTTGAAAATTCGAAGTGCGCTCTCATCCGTCGTATCCAGTACAGAAGTCGTAGGAACACTACCACTATGTGGGCTAAACTCCATGACATCTATTGTACCGAATGTACTCTTAATATCTTGAAAAGCCCTGGTAAGCTGTATTTTGTCTGTAATGTCGGCAGCAAAACCCTGAGCTTCGATACCAATCCTGTCCAGCTGCTCAGCATATGATCCAGCTTCTCCTGTGTTCTTGAAACCATAGCGATACGGAATCCGTGTCTTCCAAAAATTTTGGCCAGTGAGAAGCCCAGACCTGGTCCTGCACCGATGATAACCATTGTTTTCAATTCATATTCACCTTCTTTCAAGACAATATTAAGTCCGGCTTTTGAGGATACTAATTCCCCACAACCCGATGATTTGCAGATAAATTCATGGCGTACAATTTTTCAGTTGTACGCCATTTTTAAGCATTACTGTCCATTGGTAAAATAACTGTCTTTGAAACATTGACTTTCTTGATACAGCCTATACTTAGCCCTTCTGCGATTCCAATTCTTTCAACGTAGGATAATCCGTATAACCCTTGCTTCCACTACCATAAAATGTTGCAGGATCTGCTTCATTTAATGGAGCGCCTGCTTTAAGTCGTTCCACAAAATCCGGATTAGCCAATGACCATACCCCAATAGGTGCCAGATCAGCAAGACCACTCTCGATATCAACACCAATATTCTCCAGTCCCCGTCCAGCCCGATTGACTAACAACGGATTCGTCCATAAGGAACGAATATCTTGAAGCAATTCATCGTTTCCGAGGTGCATAATATGAAGGTAAGCTAAATTCAATTTTGCTAATTCCTGTGTAAGATAACGATAAAGATCAGGACCTTGTTCACCATCTTGAATCCCACCAAGAGGGGTCCCTGGCGAAATGCGGAAGCCAGTTCTCTCTGCCCCGATCTCGTCAATGATGGCTTTGGCTACTTCAATCGCGAAGCGAGCTCGATTTTCTATAGATCCACCATATTCATCCGTACGTTTATTGGAATTTTCACCGATAAATTGGTTGATTAGATAACCATTTGCTCCATGAATTTCAACGCCGTCAGCGCCTGCTTCAATAGCAGCGGCCGCAGCTTTACGATAATCTGCAATGGTTATTTGAATCTCTTCTTTACTCAACTCACGTGGTACGGGGATATCCTGCATGCCTGTAGCCGTAAACGTTTCTACTCCTGGTGCAATTGCAGATGGTGCAACTGGCTGCCGATGATGAGGAGTATTGTCAGGGTGCGACACACGACCGACATGCATTAATTGAATATAAATATACCCGCCTGCTTCATGCACGGCATCCGTAACCTTTTTCCACCCTTCAATATGCTTTTCCGTATAGATCCCAGGTGTTCTTAAGTAACCTTGACCATCATCAGAAGGTTGTGCACCTTCTGTAATAAGGAGTCCCATCGATGCTCTTTGAGCATAATACAGGGAGCTTAATTCTCCCGGTGTACCATCTTCCTCTGCTCTGCTGCGTGTCATAGGCGCCATCGCCAAGCGATGTGGTAATTCCAGATTTCCAATTTTCGTTTTACTCCATAATTTTTCCATTTTGTACACTCCTCTTGAAATTAATTTAACAACGAAATTTATGATTAAGTAAGATGTGGGTATAGTGCAGAAATGCCACCAGCAAGTGCACCTTGTAACATCCGGCTGGTATCATCAGCAAGAATTTCAAAGCTGCCAGATTGGATGCCATCAATAGCTATTTTTGCGATATCTGAAGGATTCGATTTGGGAGCATCTATACCGGTTGTCATGTCTGTCTCCATAAAGCCTACATGTAACCCTGCTACTCTAACATTATGAGGATACAAGTTTAAACGTAAATCGTTCGTCAATGCCCATGCTGCAGCCTTCGCAGCTGTATAAGCACCCGCTGTTCCCGAACTAAACCAAGATAATGCGGAAAGGATATTTAAAATCGATCCTCCCCCGTTTTTTTCAATGATCGGTGCAAAAGCACGAACCATGGATAGCGTACCGAAGAAATGCGTATCAAATTCCAACTGTATTTTTCCCACATCTCCTTCCAGCAAAGAAGCGCCTGTAGATGATCCTGCATTGTTGATTAAAAGCGTAACATCTTTAGCAAGGATGGCAGCTGCAGCAACTTCATCTGGTTTTGTAACATCAAGCTTTACAGGTGTAACGCCTGGAATATCAATGGTCTCCGGATTTCTTGCACCTGCATAAACTTTAGCCCCTCTAGATAGAAGTTCAAGGGTAAGCTGGCGGCCTAATCCTCGGTTTGCTCCAGTGACAAATGCAACTTGTTCAGAAATGTTCATTGTATTAGCTCCTTTTTGTTTTTAATTACAATTCTTCATAAAATTCAGTAAACTGTGACTCATTTTAAAAAGTTCTAGGGATAGAACGGCGTCCTCATTCGAGAACGATCATACTAGAATAAACACAGGCAATTATACTAATATCTTTCTAGGCTGAATCTTCAAATTAGCTCAAGTATGCTAATTCGGGAACGATCTTCACAAGTATATATACAATAATTACTTAGTTAATAGTTTAATCGATAAATCGGCTATACGGTGTAATTTTTCTTTACGTATGGAAGTCCTTGTCATTACCCTTAACCCTACAAAAACTGCATGCAGATGTTCCGCTAGATCGTCGGCATTATAATCTGAGCTAAACTCTCCATCCTGCTGTCCCCGCAGAATAATATCTTTGAACAGTTGTTCTGATAATGTAAACAATTCTGTGGTCTTTAAATCCACCTCAGTATCCCGCATTGCCAATTCCACCGCTGAATTCACCATCAAACAACCGGAAGGTGAATCTTCTTTAACAGATATCACGAAACTAAAAATAAGTTGAAGTGCCTCCGTTGCATTCTTAGAGCGTTTAACTTCTCCTACAAGCTCAGCATTTACTTTATCGCGAAATCGGTCCATTGCTTTTAGAAACAGCGTATGCTTGTCGCCAAATGTGTCATATAAACTTCTTCGATGAATTCCCATATGCTTGACCAGATCCATCATAGATGTCTTCTCGTAACCTTGTTCCCAAAAGAGCTTCATCGCCTTTTCTAATACCACGTTCTCTTCGAATTCTTTGCTTCTTGCCATTCTATTCCCTCCCTGTTATTCAATATAACATTTTGAGAACGATCGGTAAAGAATTTTATGAATGGTAAAAACCATTAAGAATCCCTACTAAATTCACACTATTCTCGTTTAATTTGATTTAAGAAGCATTTGACCCCAAGTATGCGTAATGAAATCCGGAGCGAACTTCATGGAAAAGCGCATAACCTTAGTAAAACCTGCATTTACGCGTATTTTGTTTTTTTCCATCCCTTTAATACCGACTTTAACAAGCTTCGCTAATGGCAAAGAGATCACCTTATTCATGAAACCTTCGTCAAAAGTGTCTGTGAGATTAGTTTCAGAAATAACAGGTGGACAAAGTTCCATCACATGAATGTTTTTTCCTTTTGCCCGGATTTGCTCACGTAATGCATCACTGAACATGTGGATGCCAGCCTTCGTTGCAGAATAAGTCGGTGCGTTGGCAACTGTAATATTAGCAAGTAGTGAACTAACGTTAACAATCATTGCCTCCTGTTGTTTGGCTAACAGTGGCAACAAGGCCTTGGTGATATAGATTGTCCCATTCAAGTTTGTGGCGATTTCTGCGGTTATGTGCTCGAAGGTAATAGTTTCATCAAACAAGTCAAATTCGTGTATAATACCAGCGTTATTGAAAATAATATCCAGTTTCGGATAGTGAATCGTGAGTTCTTTAGAAAGCTGCTCAACGCTTTTGGGATCACTGACATCTGCCGCCATCCCAATAAGTCCGGGATTGTTCTTTACTATCTGGTCGATGCGTTGTTGTGAACGCCCCGTGATAATCACAGTATTTCCCATGTCGAGAAAACGTTTAGCAAAAGCAAATCCAATCCCGGAGGTCCCACCTGTCACCAATATTGTTCTATTTTTTAATTTCATTCTGCATCATCTACTTTCAATATGACTTTCCCTTGGCTATGCCCTGTCGCAATCTTAGCAATCGCGGCATTCACTTGGTCAAAGGGGTACTCGGAATCAATCACCGGCTTAATATTTGTTGTTTCAAGATACTGTGTGAAAGCTGCTAATTGCTGACCATTCGGCTGTACGTACAGGAAGTCATAACTCTTCTTTTGCCATTTGGCAATCCCATCAAAAGGTGCTCCCAATAAACTGAAGAGAATCTTCTTCGCCGTTGCCAAGTCTGCGCTTTGATTAGCGAAACGTGCATTGGGACCAGCGTTTAACGACAGTAATTTGCCACCGGGCTTCAGTATCTTAATTTGTTTACTAAATTCGCCGGCGCCTCGGGTATCAATAACGTAATCATAGCCTGTCAGTATGTCAGTATAATCCTGCGTTGTATAGTCGATAAACTCATCTGCCCCGAGTCGCTCCGCCAAGGCACGTGCTGATCCACTACCACTAACGGTCACGAACAATCCTTGTGACTTCGCATAAGGAACGGCAATTTGGCCAAAGCCCCCCGTACCCCCAGGGATAAATAATTTACCGCCTTGCCGAGTATCTAAAATAGCTAGCGCCTGGACGATCGTCAAAGCAGACAATGGCACGGCCGCTGCTTCTTTAAAGGAAAGATTAGCTGGCATCTTAGCCACAATCGCCGCATCCACTGCGACATATTCGGCAAACGCCCCCATCTTATCTAGCGGTGGCATGGTGTACACCTGATCACCCACCTTAAAATCTATTACACCGGCGCCGACTTCGATCACAATTCCGGCCAGCTCGTTGCCCAGAGTCAATGGAAAGTCGTAATGATCAAACAACTTAACTTTGCCTGTAATCGCCAAGACAAGGTGTGGATCAACACCAGCTGCCTTAGTCTTGATTAAAACCTGAGTTGGTGTGATTGATGGAACAGCGACAGTGTTGATTTGTGCTGCCAGTATTTTGGAATACCGCGAAATTTGTGCAGCCTTCATAAGGTAACTCCCCTTAAAATTGGATAACGACTTTTCCTTTGGGATGACCTTTAGCAACAAGATTCAGTGCTTCGTTAATATCTTCTATGTGGAATACTGTGGGGTCCACCGCTGGTACAATCCCGTTATCTTCAATAATCTTCGTAATTTTCTTTAATTGTTCGCCATCACTGCGAACAAAAATGAAATGATATTGAATCTTCTTTTTCTTCGCTTTGTGATCATACTTAGCCCCGGCAATGGTGAAGAGCTTTTGTTTCCAACCTGGCAAGCCCATATCTTCGGCAAACCGTTTGTTAGGACCCGTCCGAAGTGAAAGAAGGCGACCGCCTGCTTTGATAATTGAAAGTTCATGATCAAATTCGCTTGGTCCTAAGGTATCGATCACATAATCAACATTACTAAGTTGTTCCCAATAGTTCTCCGTCGTGTAATCAATGTATTGGTCAGCTCCAGCCGCCATTGTCCGTTCACGTGCTTGCGGATTTCCACTGACGATGACCTTCAGCCCCATGCTTTTGGCGATAGGAATGGCCATTTGGCCAAATGAACCAGAACCCCCGGGAATAAACACGCTTTCGCCAGCTTTGGCAGCCAATTCTTCATGCAAACCTTGATAAGCAGTCAATCCTGTTAATGGTGCAGCAGCACCGGTCACAAAATCGAGATTAGCGGGTAAATGTCCGATGGCATCCGCATTAATCGCCGCGTATTCCGCAAAAGCACCGATTTTTTTTAGTGGCAGGCGTGAATAAATGGCATCGCCGACTTTATATCCCTGGACTTTCTTACCGACCTTTTCAATAACACCTGTCAGTTCGTTACCGAGTACCAATGGGAACTCATAATCCTGGATCAGCTTCACGCTCCCGGTACCGATGAGCAATTCCAAATGATTAACCGCCGCTGCTTTCACCTTGACCAAGACTTCGTTATCACTTATTCCCGGGACTGGAATATCGTTGACTTCTACTGTGAACTTTTTTGAATATTTGGTAATCTGTGCTGCTTTCATAATTATTAGCCTCCTATGCGCGGAATAATAAGTAACATTTATTTGTTTTTGTAACTTGTATAACAAGCATAATACTGAAGGTTACAAAAGTCAACAATTGTAACCTATCGTTTTTTGTGCTAAGATACAGGCAAGCGTATAAACGGTTATTAAAGAATTTTTTAAAGAAAGAAGGGTTGGCAGCACGGTGTTACGCGGGTGCTTGAAGGCAAATGATTTGCTTCAAAATATCCATATTCACCTGCCAAATGAAATGGCTAAAATCACACAAGAGCTCATTATTGAAACAGCGGAAGCCTTAATTGAACGCACAGAAAAATCCGAAGTGACGCTTTCACAAATTGCGGATGAATTAAGTATCACCCACGCAGCGCTTTATAAACACTTCAAAAATAAGCAAGAGCTCTGGGCAGCCGTGTCTAAGAGCTGGTTCAACCGGATGATTTCAGAACAAATCAAATTAGATATGACTAATTTGATGAATGCACAGGACTTGCTCCACGATTGGCTCTGGGCATTTGCCAAGGCCAAAAAACGTGCCTATAACGAAAATCCCAAAATGTTCGCTTTGAATACACAATACGTGGATAGCAATCCACTGGTATTACGCGACGTTCTATGGGATTCCTACCAAATTATTGACGGATTCATGGACTATCACGATCCCCACTTCGAACGGGCAGAGGCGATTCTATCCGCGTTTGCGGTGTTTAGCCTCCCGTCCTTCAAAGAATCCTGGAATTTACCAGACTACCAAGACAGGTTCGAACGTATCTGGAATTTAATCAAACAGGGTCTTTGAATCCAACTTCTTTAGTTGGATTCAAAGACCCTGTGTTAAAAAGTGCATATAGGGAAGTACGTGGGAATACGGTATGAATAAGCCCTAAGGATATGAATTTAAAAAACCGCTCTCTTATAGAAGAGAACGGCGGTTTGAATGCTATTTTCATATTCCTCCTCAATACACCTTCTTCTTTCCCCGCTCATCAATCAGAATCTGCACCGACTCCTTGAACCTGAGCGCATGCACAATCTCCCGCTCCCGCAGGAACTTGAGGCTGTCCTGCAGATCCACGTCATCGGTCATGTCGATCAGCCACTGGTATGTAGCCCGGGCCTTTTCTTCGGCCGCGATATCCTCGTAAAGGTCGGCGAGCGGGTCGCCTTTGGCCTGAATATAGGCGGCCGTCCAGGGTACTCCCGCCGAGTTCTGGTAGAACAATGCGTGATCCCGCTGCGCATAATTCGGGCCAAGCCCGGCGGCTTCGAGCTGCTCGACGGTGGCATCTTTGGTCAGCTTATAGATCATCGTGGCGATCATCTCTAGGTGGGCGAATTCTTCTGCGCATTGAAGTTATCAGTCATGATTTTATTGAAATAATTGTTAAAAGAAATTAAAGTGTTTGACTGTATTTGTTAATTTAACACGGCTTCTGAGTTTGATAATCGTCAACTTTTAATAAATAAGTATTAGAATGACTCATTAAAAGTAACAGCAGCAGAACAAGACTTAATAAATAAGTCTTAGACTGCTGCTGCTGTTGTCATTCATCTAACGTTCCCAGTTAGCTTAGGACTTCTATGTAATGATCAGCTTGAATTTTTGACGACTACCGCCCTCTGGACCATTTGGAATTGACTCTATTTGAGACACAAATCCAAACTTCTGATATAAGTTTCTCGCAGGTCGTCCATCTGGAATATCATCACCAAATGTAGTAACTGATACTTCTGCTGGTACTTCAACAAGTTTCAATATATGTCGCAGTAGTTCCGTTGCTATACCTTTGTTTCTCGCTCGAGATGAAACCGCTAACCATCCAATCTTGTAGCTTGGGGCACCTGCTGACGAAAATAAAACTCCACCCAGTAAGCGTGATCCAGGTAATCCATCGTTCTCCCTCACACAGAATGCGTTACATTGATTAATATTTTTCTCAAGTGCCTGAATAAATTTTGGATCACTTACCATTGGACCAAAGAGGTATTCAACTTCAGAAGCTAATTCCAACCATTCGTTCAGATCATCCTTTGTAGCATTCACAGCTTTCATTATAAAAGCTCCTTTAAATTGGAATGAGATGATTCAGATTTTCAATAACATTTTAAGCACCCTTTATAATACCACATTTTGTAATTAATATGCTCGTTAGTTGAACAAAAGCAGCCCATCACGTTGATCGGCTGCCTTCTTGTTTCCATTGAGCTATCGTTCTCTGTTAGAGTCTGTACAGTCATGACAGTTAACCGAGCGTCTTAACTTTTTCTTCTACCGGTTCTTGCGAATCTTCACCCCAAAGGGTAGATATTTCAAACGTACCAGGTTTGAAAAACAGGGGGAATCTGCGTTTAAACCAAGGCTGCATTGGCAATTCCAAGGCTTCTTTAATGTTTACCCAAATTAATTCACCTTCGGGCGGATTTTGCAATAACTCGCCTTCGTATTTTTTAGTTAAATAGTTAAAAACCATGTACCTACTATTCGTTACAGGCATGACACTCTCATCGAGCCCCTTATATATCAAATCCTCCGGTTTTACACGAAGTCCCGTTTCCTCCCAAAGCTCACGAACAGCTCCTTCCGCAATACTTTCAGGAAAATCAACTTTTCCTCCAGGACCAAGATAGCCTGGAAAACCAAGTTTATCGGGACGATTTACGAGCAGCACCCGGTCTCCATCCTGCACAAGACACATCGTAAATATCCCGCATTCCAATTTTTTTAAGGCCGACATTTTTTGCCCTCCATTTTTCCCTCTAAATTCATATGCAACTTTCAACATATCTGTGGCAACAGATAAATAAAATCATCATTTCAATATTACTACAAAGTGGATAATACTAGCTGCGTTAAACTGCCCGTTACTTCAATAAAAAAAGAGGAGTTGCTGCATAGCAACCCCTCCAACATGTCTACTTAATATAAGATTAATCCCTTTCTGGCTAATAGGAGGGATTGATCTTATTTAAATCTATTTCTTAGTAGCTTGGTAAACGAACTTTTGGCTACCATTTGTCGGCTTTTTTCCATTTTCAAAGTCAGCGGAAACAGAGACGTCCTTAAATCCAATGTTTTCTAAAATGAACTTAAATTCCTCCACACCATACCAGCGTAAAGCAATTCGTTGCAATTCAGATTGGATAAGATTACCTTTACGCCACTTCTCATATTTTAAATATGAAACTTTATATTGCTGGAAAAACAGATCAGCTTCTACACATTTGCCTTCCATTGTAATAATGTCCCCATTATGAAGATGAAAAGTGGATGTTCCTTCAAATTTACCAACCTCAAAGGCATTGAAGTTGTTGTCTGGGAGAAAAAGGTCAAGCAGGAGCCGTCCACCCAACTCTAAATGTTCATAAAAATTTTTCAATACCTTCATTGCTTCTTCTCGTTGTTCTATGAGTAAAAATGACCCGCCAGGAATAATTATTGCTTCATATTTGTGTGGTAAAGAAAGCACCTGTAAATCCGACTCATATAAGGTAGTGTTTAATCCTCGTTCGTCACAACGTTTACGGCAAGAAGCTAACATTTCGGGAGAATAGTCAACACCGTCTATTACAAGACCAGATTCCAGTAATGGAATTAATATTCTTCCAGAACCAACCATTGCTTCAAGAATGCGTCCCTTTGTATGTTTTAACTGATCTCGATAATACTCTACATCCCCACCAAAAGAATCACCAATTTTCTTTGTGTGGTCATATACCTCTGTACATAATGCACCATATTTACTGAAAGACATATAGTTATTTCCCCTCCATATTTGGTATCTTAGAAAGGGACTTTAGAAAATGATTATCCCTTCCGCACCTCTAAATTCGTTCTACGGAAAAATAAATTAAATATTTTCATTTTAATCACTCTCTTTCTTATAGGATGCTTAATTATGGCATAATCTGTAATATTTGAACAAGAGAATTATTAATTTTAATTGAATTATCCTGCCCTTTACTTCAACAAAAGAGGCAGCTAATTTTTTGATCAGCTGCCGCAGTGTTGTTCTGAACTATCGTTCTCCGTTAGCGCAATCGTTACTTTTTCTTTACTGGTATCCAAATTTCACCCTGTGTATGCCCTGGCATTCCATAATACATTTCGAAACTAGGTGCCTCAACTTGTTCGTATTCAGATGTCGGAAACCACTCGGAATATATTCGTACCCATAGTTTTTGTAAATCACATTGCGGGTCCGGGAAAATAGCCCAAGTTAGTGCCGGGACAGAAAGTTTTGTAAATATCTCGGGAATTTCAAGTCCCTTTGGTAAATGGTAACATATCATGTACTTGAAAGATTCTCTAGTGTGATCATATAAGGCAGCATGCAGTACAGTGTTACCAAAACGTCCCAGCAGTTCGTTCATAAGGTCAACACTGCCATCCTCATCACATTTTTCACGGAATTGAGGAACTTCAGAAAAGGCTATTTGCTGGTCTGAATTTATAAGACCATAAACTCCAAACATCTCAAAAGACCCTCTTTGTTCAATTCGGTAATTCATCTCGACATCTCCTTTTATTGAAATAAGAAAGGACATTCGAGGATAGGCCTTTAGAGACACGCCTTTATCGCGCGCAGATATCGGCATGATCCCATGGAGATTCTTGAACGCCCGTGCGAACGCTTCCGGGGATTGGTATCCATATTTCATGGCTACATCGATAACCTTTGCATCGGTTGTCTGCAGTTCAAAAGCCGCCAATGTCAATCGTCGACGTCGGATGTACTCGGATAACGAGATTCCGGTAATGAACGGAAACATTCGTTGAAAATGATACGTAGAGCAACAGGCGATCTGTGCTATGTCATCATATGAGATATTGTCCGCCAAATTCGTTTCGATATAATCCATGGCGCTATTCATCCTCTCTAACCAATCCATCGTTCTTCCTCCCTTCGAGTTAAATACTATCGCAGATAAAAATAGCTTGCCGTGCATTTCCTGCACGAAATTGTCAGCATCGTTCACATCCCTTGAAGATCGATCCCAACAAATCCGATGTATACTGTATAGTAACATTGAGTTATCCTCCCGTTACTTCAACAAATGAAAACGGGGTTGCCTCGTGGCAACTCCTAAGCTATCGTTTCCCGTAGCGTAACGAGGAGGTAGGAAGAACTGTCCAAAAAAAGAACCTTCAATACCACTTTGATTATGGTCTTGGATGCTCAAAATACTAATCATC
>NZ_BMKR01000038.1 GCF_014644435.1 Paenibacillus albidus
TTGAAACATCTGACGAGAATTTGCATTCTCTACCGATTCATCTCCAGCATTCGCATGCTGTAAGAATCCTCTTTGTTTGGATTTCACTTTCGTGAATTCCCACTCACTCGTTGTTCAGTTTTCAAAGATCAATGTCTCGTTTTAACTCTTCACCGCGTCTCAGCGGCGACCTTTATAATATATCATAGCTTCTATCTATTTGGCAAGTGTTTTTTTGAAAAAGTTTATTTTTCAATTTCCTTTGCCGGCTACCGCCTTTAAGACAAGCAAAAGTGGCGCGAGATATAATTTATCACAGCACCACCCTTTTCGTCAACCTATTTTATTAATTAATTGTAAAGCTTATAAAAAACTAAGCGGCAAGGCTTATAATTTCAATGTTTGAACTGTGAAGAACGTCCACCCCAAGCATACTTGGAAAGCTCTTTCTGAGGTGCAAAGCGTGCATACATACGAAATACCGTTTTATATCGGTTAGCAATAGCGTGCCTGATATTTTGGTCCAAACGTTGATCGCTCATATCGAGCAGCATTTCATCAAGCTCTTTACGCAGTACATAGTCCAACTCTTTGCACTCCTTCTCGTTGAACAACATTCCCAACATATGCTCGGCCTCCTTCATGAGATCAAAATTAACAATGTGTCAAAATGCCGTCGGCTGCCTTTATATCATAGAAGTTAATACATTTAAGGGGGAAAGCTGCCTAAATAATCTGCTTACACTAGATTAACCCGAGTGCTGCATTTGTAACCATAATTTGAAAAATCATTACGGTTTTACCATGCTATCAATCCCCTGGTCCTAAAGCCTCGTAATTTTGACTTTACTGTTATGCTCAATTTCCATAAATTTTATGATAAAAGAGAAAATGTAATTGTACTTTCAATAACCGCCGCTATAAGCAGCAGAATAACAATCCATATTGAAGCCGTTAAGGTCTGGCGCATAAAGAAGGACCAATCAGCTTCTCTTCCCGTCGAGCGGGCTGAGCGTTTGAAGAGGCTGCCCGCAACCTTTGCTCCGAACTGCAATCCAAAAGCACAGGCAATGATAATGGCTGGAATCTCGATGATCCCGTGCGGCAGCAGCCCTTTTACGATCAATGTGAACAAGTCCTGGCCCTGCAGGATGGACAAATGAATGATATAGCCGATTACCGCTCCGTTAATTAACAAGAACAAAGCCGGCAATACCCCAAGCAGCGCCCCCAGAAATATGATAACTACACCTTTAATGCTGTTGTTCAAAAAAATAAAGATAAAAAAGCTCCATTGCGGGTTGTCTGAATCCCTGAGGTTGTTGCTGATTTCACTTAGTCCCTCGAGCTGCTGAATTAGAAGCTTTTCCATCGCCCCTGTTCCAATCCACCCGATTATGCCTCCTGCTATGAATAATATCGTTGCAAGGAGCAGCGCTTTGCGAATGCTCTTTACATCCTTTATAAACGTGAGAAACGATAACATAGAAACCTCCTGATAATTGGGATCTGTCATATATAAGGTCATAACCCGTCGGTACGAGCATACATTTAGAACAAACAAGCATTTCACATGGGAGAGGAGCGCTGTCATTCATGAATTCTTTTTATGTATTCAGCGGAAAAAAGATAAAACGGTTCCTTTATATCTTTGCCGCTATGCTTCTTGCCGCCGGTGTGGTGTATATCGAGAGGGGTAACATGACCGTATTCTCGGAAGCTGCCCCTTCTGCGATTTACAGTGTGCCGACGGAGAAGAAGCTGATTGCCCT
This sequence comes from Paenibacillus albidus, assembly GCF_014644435.1. Taxonomy (GTDB): domain Bacteria; phylum Bacillota; class Bacilli; order Paenibacillales; family Paenibacillaceae; genus Paenibacillus_AQ; species Paenibacillus_AQ albidus. The sequence goes on from NZ_BMKR01000038.1 coordinate 1,752, forward strand.
GACCTTTGATATTAGCTGGGGGGAAAAGCGTCCCGAACCGATTCTGAAAGTGCTGGAGGATAAGAAAGTCGATAAAGCAACCTTCTTTTTGTCCTCGCCATGGAGCAAGACACATCCGGAGATTGTTACCAAAATCAAAAATTCCGGGTATGAGATCGGCAGCCACGGTCATAAGCATGTCAATTACAGCACGCTTAGCAGTGAAGAAATTCGTAATCAGATCTCAACTGCACACACTACACTTACCGAATTGACCGGAACTGCACCGAACCTGATCCGCATGCCTAATGGCGATTTTGACAAAAGAGTCCTGCAGGTCGCAAACGATCTCGGTTATAAAGTGATCCAATGGGATACCGACTCCCTCGACTGGAAAAACATCGGCGTCGATAATATTGTGAAACGGGTGACTACTAAAGCTCATCCTGGAGACATCGTCCTTCTGCATGCCAGTGATTCCTGCAAACAGACCCATGAAGCGCTCCCGCGCATTATTGATGAGCTGCGCAGCCAAGGTTATGAGTTCGTTACAGTCTCCGAGTTAATCAGCCAGAGCAGCGCAGAAGGCAAAGAAGTGCGCGACTCCGCCTATCTAAATGACAGTCTGGAGAATTCCGCAGGAATGTAACAGACCTTCATTCAATCCCGGGTACCGCAATTCCCGATCTATGGCCGGAAGCCTACAAAATTAATGTCGTGGAGAAATGAGCTCCGAGATATCGGGTGTGGGGGTGTCCAGTTTCGGATAGCTCAGCTCAAGACCCTCCAACGTCTGTACGACAATGGCTAGGGCCAAGTAATTGCGGTACCACCGGTGATTGGCCGGTATCCAGAACCACGGAGCTTGTTCCGTGCTGCTCTCTTTGAAAACATCCTCATAATATTTCTGATAGTCATCCCAGTAACCCCGTTCCTGCAGATCGCTCGCATCAAACTTCCAGTGTTTTTTGGGATCCTGCAGCCGCTCCTGGATCTTCTCCAGTTGCTTCTCCTTCGAGATGTGCAGGAACAGCTTGATCACTGTCGTCCCTTCTTCCACCAGCATCTCTTCAAATTGCCGGATGTAACGGAAACGGCGTTTGGCATCTTCTTTCGACAGATTGCCGTGTACCCGCGGAACCAGTACATCTTCATAATGTGAGCGGTTGAAGGCAGCGATATACCCCCTCGGCGGCGTCTTTTGGTGAACTCTCCACAGGAAATCGTGAGCCTCTTCTTCCAGGGAAGGCTTTTTAAAGCTGGTCACGATAAAGCCCTGGGGATTAATGCCGGAGAATATATGCTTGACCGTGCCGTCCTTGCCGCTGGAATCCATGCCCTGCAGAATGACTAGCAGGGCATGTTTTTTTTGCGCGAACAAAATATCCTGCAGCTCTGCCAGACGCTCTTTAAGTTGGAGTATCTTCACTTCGGCTTCTTTCTTGGAGTCGAGCCCGCCTGTTTCATTCGGATCGAGTGTATGAAGCAGGCCTTTGTTTGTGTCTTTTATCATATAACGCTTGGTGTTCATATATTCCCCTCCCCAAAACTTCATTCCGCCAAGATGATTGCGATGCTTTATGATTAACCTCATCACACCTGTTTTAATCCCCATTTAGGAAGTTAGCCCAAAAACCCCTTCTTCTGAGAACAGAGGAACGGGGCACTGTCATGCGGGTTCATTGGGCAATTGACGGTTTCAGTACACGGTGCAGCATCAAAATTTGGAACGCATTACAAGCAAGAAGCGGGACCACTATAAAGATAGTGGCATTATCTACGCCAATGCGAAGTACACCGATGATCTCCACGATAGTAATCGCTGTCATAAAGAAAAAAGTTGGAATCCACGCAGAGGCGTTGGTGCTTTTGACCTTAAAATAAGATACAGCAATGGCTGTCATTAAAATAAGGACTCCCAGAATCAAATCGGACAACCCGTTCCGCTCTCCGCCCACTACAGTACGGAGGAATGCCAGTTCAAGCAGAGCAAGTACAGCTAGCACCAGTTGTATGTACTTCCACACTTTTCGCGGAAAAACACCGATCCCCGTATAATTCAAAATCAGATAGGCGAAAAATCCAAGCTGGGCATAAACGCTTACAAGCATCCCGTAACCCAAAAGAATCAGAGGATAAATGAAAAAATCAGCCGTACTTTTGAAATCAATCTTGCCGTTCACCGTTTGCAGCGCCAAACCAGCAAGTACCGCTCCCCCCGCTCCAATGAGCAGCGTAGTCCAGAACAAATAAAACCACTTCTTAATACTCAGCCTGTTCACCTCCAAAGTAATCAGATTTATTTTACCAAGGTTACCGTGAAAAAACCATTGCCGTCCAACATTAAATGTAATCCCACGCGGCATACTACGTATCAGGAATTCTAAAAGGAGGGCAGCGCCAATGAAATGGAGAAGGTTATGGTCTCTCGGCTTATCTTTAGGCTGTGCAGTAGCCCTGACGGCTTGCGGAGGAGAACAAAACAGTTCTTCCGGACAGATGGGGTACAAGGAAATGAAGACCATGGTTGTAGATATATTAAAAAGCGATGATGGTAAAAAAGCAGTGGAGGAAGCTTTGTCCAGCCCCAGCTCAGACTCGGAGGGCGGTGGCGGTGGCGGCGGAATAAGCATGAAGATGATGCCGCTGCAGACCACAGAGGAAATCAAGATGGCGGTAAAGGATACGCTGACTGCGCCGGAGTACCAGAAGGAAATCGAAAAAATTATGACCGATCCGCAGTTTGCCGGTGATTTCGCCAAGGCCATCAATAAGGAAAGCAAGGAGCTTCATTTGCAGCTCATCAAAGACCCTACTTATCAAAAATCGGTTCAGGAAATTATGAAGTCGCCTGAAGTGGCCAAAATGTTCCTCGATTTAACCAAAACCTCCGATTACCGGAAACAATCGATGACCATTATGCAGGATGCAATGCAAAACCCTTTATTCCGTATGGAAGTGCTCGGCTTGCTTAAGACGGTGGTGCAGGAAGAGCTTCAACCGAAGGTTGAAAAGAAGGAGAAAAAAGGGGGCGAAGAACAGGGCGGCGACAGCCAGAAACAGGAAGGCGGCGGCGGCGGCGAGGATTCAGGTTCCTAAAAAAAGAGGCCTCCCCAACTTTATGTGCGGGTTGGCCTCTTTCACTGTACAGATCAGGATTGCTCGTATTTGGCAATCAGCTTGTCCGCTACCTCTGCGAACAACAAAGCTGTCGGACTTTCCTCTTTATAGACGGATGGAGAGAAATCAGGCTCGGAGATATGATTGTCCGGCGCCCCCAGCGGCACCTGGGCCAGCAGCTCGGTATGCAGTGTCTCCGCGAGTCTGGCTCCACCGCCACGTCCGAAGATATAGTCCTTCTTACCGCATTCTGAGCACTCGTAATAGGACATATTCTCAATGACGCCAATAACCTCATGATCGGTCTGGAGGGCCATAGCGCCCGCTCTGGCGGCCACAAACGCTGCCGTTGCATGAGGGGTGGTTACAATAATCTCTTTACTGTGAGGGAGCATTTGGTGGACGTCCAGCGCCACATCGCCTGTACCTGGGGGAAGATCGAGCAGCATATAGTCCAGCTCACCCCAATTTACGTCGCCTACAAACTGACGCAGCATTTTACCTAGCATGGGGCCACGCCAAATGACCGGGCTGTTCTCACGGATAAAAAAGCCCATGGACATGACCTTTACTCCAAAACGCTCAACGGGAATAATTATGCCTTCCTCTACCACTGGCCCTTCTTCAATTCCCATCATATCCGGAATGCTGAAGCCATAGATATCGGCATCAATGAGGCCGACTTTTTTGCCCTTACGTGCAAGAGCTACGGCCAAATTCACCGTAACCGTTGATTTACCCACTCCCCCCTTGCCACTGGCCACAGCGATAAATTTCACGCCGGAGTTCTCATTGAGTAAATCATGGTTTTCCATCCCTGCAGCATGTCCTTTGCGCTTCACTTCCTCCTTTGTGGGAGATTCCTCTTCGGAGCCGGTACCCCGCAAAAGAGAACGTTCATAGTCTGTGGCATCACGCAGCCGGATGTGGACATTGTCCACTCCGCCTTCTTGCAGACGGTCACGGACCTGTTGCTCCAGCTCCATACGGTTATGCTCCTCATTATCGAGGCAGACAATCGACAAGGAGATCCGATCTTCTTTGATCATAATATCGCGAATCAGCTGTAAGTCGATCAGGCTTTTTCCGGATTCCGGGTCTGTAATAGTCTGCAGCAGTTCCTGAATTTGTTCCCTGGTCAGCATGGAAAAGCACCTCTATTTTCTGCCGGATCAGATTCCTCCGGTATTTTCGTCTATTATAGCATTACCTTTCTGGCGATGAGTAGTCCTTCCCGGACTCAGACGATGCAAAACTAAGGATTCCCCGGTAAATGCTGGTTGCGACTTTACGCTGGTAGATGTCATCCCCCAGCAGCGCAGACTCCTGCGGATGAGACAGGAAACCGACTTCCACCAGGACAGATGGCATGGTCAGCATTTTTAGAAGATACACCGTATTCACCGTCTTGGCAACACGGTCTGTATTCTCCAGCGTAGCTCTCAGTTCCGCCTGCAGGGATTCCGCCAGCGCCTTGTTATTCTCATGATTGGGATAATAAAAGGTCTGAGCCCCGCTCCAGCGGCTGGAAGGAACACTGTTCATGTGTATACTCACAAAGAGGTCCGGCCCCTTCTCCTCAATGCTTCTGACCCTTTGTTTGAGATCCTCTGTCTTCCGCTTGGAGTAACCTTTGGTAAGGTCCTGAGCGAGATCATAATCGCCCTCCCGGGTCATTACCACAATAGCCCCAGCCTGCTGCAGGTAATCACGCAGATATAGCGAGACGGCTAAATTAATGTCCTTCTCAATGAGCCCCTCCCGGCTCACCGCCCCCCCATCAGGCCCGCCATGGCCAGCATCAATGGCAATGATTTTACCGGACAATGGCAAGCTCCAGTAATTCAAGGTTTTGGCGGTTGGCATATCATACGCTATAATTCCGATCATTAATGCCAGCAGCGCCATGCCCAGCATGCTTTTTTTGATACTGCTCCAGGTAATCCAGACCGAGACTTTACTGTGTTTTCGGCCAGACATAACAAAGACCCCCTCGTCCCGATAGATTCTACTCATCTATATGGGACAAGAGGGCCAAATAGTACTGGCTCTGTTTACTTAAGCTGTCACTTCTTGAGACATTCCTTCAATCAGGACCTTGGCAACTTCGGGACGGGTAAACTCCGGCGGCGGGCATTTCCCGTCACGCAGCAGGCCGCGTACTTTGGTGCCGGACAATGTCATGTGATCCTCACTGGAGTGAGGGCAGGTTTTGTTCGAAGCCATATTTCCGCATTTGGTACAGAAGAAGCTGTGTTCAAAGAACAACGGCGTAATTCCCAGTTCTTCCGCAGTAAAATTCGAGAAAATCTGCTGTGCTTCATAAGTGCCGTAATAATCGCCTACACCGGCATGATCGCGCCCAACAATAAAGTGGGTGCAGCCGTAATTTTTCCGCACCATAGCATGGAATATCGCTTCTCTTGGTCCTGCATAACGCATCGCTGCCGGGAACACACCAAGAAAGGTGCGGTCCTTCGGATAATAGTTCTCGAGCAGCACCAGATAACTCTTCATACGCACATTCGCCGGCACATCATCCGATTTGGTCTCGCCGACCAGCGGATTCAGGAACAATGCGTCTACAACCTCCATAGCGCATTTCTGAATATATTCATGCGCCCGGTGAACCGGATTGCGAGTCTGGAAACCTACAACAGTTCTCCAGCCCTTCTCAGCAAAAATTGTACGCGTCTCTGCCGGATCAAAGTAGAACTCTCCGAACTTCTCAGGCCGGGGGCGGTTCAGTACAGTAATAGGTCCCCCTACATACGTGGAAGGACGGGCCAGCAGCTTGCTGACACCAGGGTGTTCAGGGTCTGTAGTCTTAAATACATTCTGCGCCTCTACATTCTGATCCACGTTATAAATACTCTCAACATCCAGTAATCCATAAATTACGCCGTCTTCTTCACCGATCAGCGACACCTGGTCACCTACAGTCAGGCTGGCGGCTACGTCATCCTGGACGGCCAGAGTAACTGGAATACTCCAAACCGTACCATCAGCCAGACGCATGTTTTGGACTACGGAATGATAATCCTGCTCGTTCAAAAAACCGGTAAGCGGCGAGAAGGCTCCCACAGCAATAAGATCCAAATCCGAGATAGTCCATGTATTAATAGCGATCGACTTGTTGTTCCCTGCTGCCAGCAGCAGCTTATCGCGCTGCTCCCCTTCTGCCAAGCGTGAGACCAGTGTTCCACCATGCGGAAGTATTGATGTCATTCTGCATTCTCCTCTTCATCTCTTGTCACTGTGTACTGTTCATCTTATTTGTGAAGGCCGCACTCCGTCTTCTCCGACCCGGACCAGCGTCCGGCACGAGGATCTTCTCCAGGCATAACTGCACGGGTACATTGCTCACAGCCGATACTTGGGAAATTGCGGTCATGCAGCGGGTTATAGGTGACATTATTCTCTCTGATATAGTTCCAGACATCATCAGTGGTCCAATGCGCTATTGGATTAAATTTAACAAGGCCGAATTTATAATCATATTCTACTTTTTTGGAGTTGGCACGGGTTGGCGCCTGATCACGCCGGATTCCTGTGATCCAGGCATCGTATTGAGAAAGAATTCGCGTAAGCGGCTCTACCTTGCGAATAGCGCAGCACTGGTTCGGGTCAACAGTCCATAACGCATCACCGTATTGAAGCGCTTGTTCCTGCGGAGTGATCTGCGGTGATACCCGCACAAATTCCAGCCCGTATTTCTCAGCCATTACATCTCTGGTCTCATATGTTTCTTTAAAATGAAAATCGGTATCCAGGTAAAATACATCTGTTGTGGGGCTTATTTTGTGCAGCATATCTACAAGGACCACATCTTCGGCACCGAAGCTGCAGGCAAAGGTTATATTAGGGAAAGTATCAACCGCCCAGCGGATAATCTCCTCTGGGGAAGCGTGCTCCAACTCCTCAGCTTTAACCTTGATCAATTCTTCTTTCTCCAGCAAATTCATGATCCTATTCCTCCATCCAAATATACAAATAGGCAAGTACACCTTATCCACCGCTAATACCAACTATTCTTATATGGAATAGTATATAGGTTTCACAGGGGAAGTCAATGAATTTGTAGTAAAAAAACGCTGATGTACGGGAGAGTGTAGCCTGTTGACTGGAGTTTCTTTTTTGACCGGGGAGACCTTCTGAAGATTAACGCAAGGAGGTTAAGACATAATAAAAACCCCTGGCCAGATAGGCCAAGGGTTGAAATTCCTTGATACACAAGGGATATTAACGTTTCGAGAACTGAGGTGCACGACGTGCAGCCTTCAAGCCGTATTTCTTACGTTCCTTCATACGTGGGTCACGAGTCAGGAATCCGGCTTTCTTGAGTGAAGGACGGAATTCAGGATCAGCTTTGAGCAATGCACGGGAAATCCCGTGACGGATTGCGCCTGCTTGACCAGAGATACCGCCGCCATGAGCAAGTACGATTACATCGTAGCTGTTCAGGGTTTCAGTCAGGTTCAAAGGTTGTTTTACGATCAATTTGAGTGTTTCCAAATCGAAATATTCATTGATGTCGCGTTTGTTGATGACAATGCGTCCTTCACCCGGTACGAGACGAACACGTGCTACCGAATGTTTACGACGACCTGTCCCATAGTATTGTACTTGTGCCATGAAACTGTCCTCCCTTATCTTATCCGCGAAGTTCGTAAACTTCTGGTTTTTGTGCTGCGTGTGGATGCTCGACACCTGCATAAACTTTCAATCTCAGCTTCATGTGGTTACCTTGACGAGTCTTAGGAATCATGCCGTGTACAGCAGATTCGATTACACGTTCAGGCTTCGTATTCAGCAGAGTTTCAGCATTAGTAACTTTCAGGCCACCTGGGTGCATCGAGTGACGGTAGTATTTCTTGTTTTGCAATTTCTTACCTGTCAGGTGAATCTTCTCAGCGTTGATAACAATGACGAAATCCCCTGTATCAACATGTGGAGTGAATTGCGGTTTGTGTTTGCCACGGATCAAAGCAGCGGCTTCGCTTGCCAAACGACCAAGTGTTTTGCCTTCGGCATCAATGATGTGCCAATTGCGCTCAACTTCGTTCAGCTTCGCCATATAGGTGGTACGCATGAATGTTTCCTCCTTGTTCTCGTACGAAAATCTGCTGTTTCGTATATCTTAATTTCTCATTAGTTTACGATTATGTGAGTAAAGCAAAGCATTTTTTGGCATTTTCCTGATCGGGGCTGTGGGATAGCCATCAAGAAAACACAACTTTTATATTACAGCATAAACATGATAAGTGCAAGTGATTTCTAAACTTTCAGCCTACTTTTTTCAAGTGAAAATATAGGTGGATTTGTTCAGTCCACGCTCTCGTCATATTCCACACTCCACAGTGCAAGCCCCTTCGCCATTGCTGTTGGACCTGCAGCTGCCCGGTTGCAAGCCGCTAATATATCAGCCACATCATCCGCCTGAAGTTTGCCTTCTCCAACATGAATCAGCGTCCCCATAATAATACGAACCATGTGCTGCAGAAATCCGCTGCCGGTTATAAAAGTATGGATCACTCCCTGGTCCAAAGATCCGGGTCTGCACATACTCCGGTCTACTTCCATATGAGCTTCAAAGATCGTACGTACATGTGAGGTCTTTGTAGACCGTCTTGACGCAAACGAAGTGAAATCATAGGTTCCCACCAGATGTGTCAGCCCCTGCTGCATGGCCGCAATATCCAGCTTCACCGGATGGTGCATCTGCCAGCGGCGTTGAAACGGATCCGGGAACCGGTTGCCGCTAATCGTGTACCGGTAGGTTTTACGCTTCGCTCCCCTACGGGAGTGGAACGAGAGCGGAACCTCCCTTGCCTCAGTAACAACGATATCTTGCGGCAGCCTGGCGTTTAAGGCCAGACACCAGCGTTCCAGCGGAATTTGTGAGGAGGTGATGAAGTTGAACGGCTGCCCGTAAGCATGCACACCTGCATCCGTACGTCCTGAGGCTGTTATTTTAAGCTCCTCGCCCGTCAGATGCAGTATAGCTTGTTCCAGCCGGTCCTGAATCGTATTGCCCTTAGGCTGGGTCTGAAAGCCATCATAGCCGGTCCCGTCATAATTGACTTTCATCAATAGATTACGCATTTCATTCTCCTGCCTATCCATTCTCGTGCTTCAAAAAAAAAGAGCCCCTGATGGAGCTCCTTCTATTGCTTACAAACTACGCGCGGTCTACCAGTTCAAGATAAACCATAGGCGCAGCGTCGCCACGACGAGGCCCCAGCTTCAGGATACGAGTGTATCCGCCTGGACGCTCTGTGTAACGAGGAGCAATATCAGAGAACAATTTTTGGATTGCATCTTGTTCACCGTCAACTGTCTCGCGACGTACAAATGCTGCTACTTGACGGCGAGCATGAAGATCGCCCTTTTTCGCTTTAGTAATCAATTTCTCAGCGATGGAACGAACTTCCTTCGCTTTGGCTTCCGTTGTCTGGATGCGCTCGTACAAGAACAAATCCGTTACCATGTCGCGGAATAATGCTTTACGCGCACTGGAATCACGGCCCAATTTTTGGTATGCCATGTTTTTCCCTCCTTTACTCTAGCAATCGGATCACTATTCTTCTGTCCGGAGTCCCAAACCAAGTTCCTCCAGCTTTTCCTGAACTTCTTCCAAAGATTTGCGACCAAGGTTACGCACCTTCATCATATCTTCTTCAGTCTTCGTGGTCAGCTCCTGCACGGTGTTGATACCGGCACGTTTGAGGCAGTTGTAAGAACGGACAGAAAGATCAAGCTCTTCGATTGTCATCTCAAGCACTTTTTCTTTTTTGTCTTCTTCTTTTTCAACCATAATTTCGGCGTCTTTCGCTTCATCCGTAAGACCTACGAATAATACGAGGTGCTCGTTCAAAATTTTGGCTCCGAGGCTTACCGCCTCTTCCGGTCTGATGCTGCCATCTGTCCAGATTTCCATTGTCAACTTGTCGTAGTTGGTTACTTGACCAACACGAGTGTTGTCAATAACATAGTTCACACGGGAAATTGGTGTGTAGATAGAGTCAACCGGGATAACACCAATCGGCTGGTCATCGCGTTTGTTACGGTCCGCTTGGACATAACCGCGACCACGGCCTGCAAAAATGCGCATGTGAAGTCTCGCGCCAGGTCCCAGCGTTGCAATGTGAAGATCCGGGTTCAGGATCTCGACGTCGCTGTCCGCACGGATATCACCTGCGGTAACGACGCCTTCCCCTTCAGCATCAATCTCGAACACCTTCTCTTCGTCTGAATGAATCTTCAGAGAAAGAGCTTTGAGGTTCAAGATGATTTCTGTCACATCTTCCATTACGCCAGGAACGGTCGAGAACTCATGCAGAACGCCGTCAATTTGGACCGAAGTCACTGCGGCTCCCGGAAGGGAGGAAAGCAGGATCCGGCGAAGCGAGTTCCCCAGAGTCGTGCCATATCCACGTTCCAGCGGTTCAACTACGAATTTCCCATAGGTTCCTTCATCATTGGCTTCTACGGTCTCAATCTTCGGCTTTTCGATTTCTATCACGAGTGTACCCCTCCTTCAAACGTCGCTCCTATATGAAACAGTCACCCCATCAGGTGCATCATGTAGTATGCCTAAACACCTATTATTAGCAGATGCGTCAGAATTATACCACACTCACAATTCTGATTTCACTATACGCGACGACGTTTCGGCGGACGGCATCCATTATGAGGAACCGGAGTTACATCTTTAATGAGGTTAACTTCAAGACCAGCGGCTTGAAGGGAACGGATGGCTGCTTCGCGGCCCGCGCCCGGTCCTTTAACCATAACCTCAACGGATTTCATGCCGTGTTCCATAGCAGCTTTCGCTGCCGACTCAGCTGCCATTTGCGCTGCAAACGGAGTTGATTTACGGGAACCTTTAAATCCTTGGCCGCCGGAGCTTGCCCAGGAAATTGCATTACCGTGAGGATCCGTGATGGTAACGATGGTGTTGTTGAACGTGGAACGAATATGTGCCACGCCGCTTTCGATATTTTTACGGTCGCGACGTTTGGTACGTACGACTTTTTTCGGTTTAGCCATTGTCTCTTATCCCCCCTTATTATTTCTTTTTGTTTGCTACTGTACGACGCGGGCCCTTACGGGTACGGGCATTCGTTTTGGTGCGTTGACCGCGAACAGGCAATCCACGACGGTGGCGAACACCGCGGTAACAGCCGATCTCGGTAAGACGCTTAATATTCAAGGAAATTTCACGACGAAGGTCACCTTCAACCTTAACTGTCTTGTCGATCGTTTCACGCAGTTTGCTGACTTCATCTTCCGTCAAATCACGGACACGTGTGTTAACGTCAATGCCTGTTTCATTAAGAATTTTCTGGGAAGTCGTTTTACCGATTCCGAAAATATAAGTCAAGGCGATCTCAACGCGTTTGTCACGTGGCAAATCCACTCCAGCTATACGAGCCATTTTACGCTACACCCCCTTCTTATCCTTGTTTTTGTTTGTGTTTCGGATTTTCGCAAATTACCATAACAGTCCCTTTGCGGCGGATGACTTTGCATTTCTCGCAAATGGGCTTTACAGAAGGTCTTACCTTCATGCTAATTACCTCCTCAAAGTTCTGCGAAGCAAAACTTTTTTCGTAGTTCCCATCTATTTACGGTAAGTTATACGACCCTTAGTCAAATCATAAGGCGATAACTGCACGACCACTTTGTCTCCGGTCAATATACGGATAAAGTGCATCCGCAATTTCCCGGATACATGGGCAAGTATTTGATGACCGTTCTCAAGCTCAACCTTAAATGTAGCATTCGGCAACGGTTCAAGAACCGTTCCTTCCACTTCAATGACATCTTCCTTAGCCACAGTTAGTCTCCTTTCTCTACAGCACTTATTCCGGCAGGCCTGCATACTTCATCACTGCAAAACGCAGTTTTCCGTTTGTAACCCGTCCGGTTTCTTCCAAACTGTTCACAATCTCGCTGCTGATGAAGGGTATGAGCTCCAAATGAAGAATATTCTTCTTCTTGGGCTGGTCAAACTTGCGTTTGTCCCCATCGGCAATATATACAAATCTGCTATCAACAACTGCGATAACAACGGCAGCCTCTCCGGCATCTTTGCCTTTGAGAATTCTCACCAATTGACCAACCTGCGGGCTGCTCCCAGTATTCACGTGAAGATCACCTACGCATTCAGTTTTGTGAAAATTTCCATGCCGTCCGGAGTAACAGCTACTGTATGTTCGAAATGAGCACACAATGAACCATCTACCGTAACGACCGTCCAGTTATCTTCCAGTGTTCTGACATACCGTTCACCTGCGTTAACCATCGGCTCGATCGCAAGCACCATGCCTGGTTTCAGCCGCGGTCCGCGGTCCGCTGTGCCATAATTCGGAATTTGCGGTTCTTCATGCAGTTCTGCCCCAATGCCATGGCCGACATACTCGCGTACGACTGAGAAACCAGCCTCTTCGATGTATTGCTGGATAGCATGGGAGATTGTAAACAAGCGCACATCCGGCTTCACAAGCGCCAGTCCTGCGTACAAGGAGCCTTCCGTAACGTCCAGCAAACGCTGAGCTTCTGCGGAAATGCTGCCCACTCCGTAGGTCCAGGCGGAGTCGCCGTGATAACCACGGTATTCTGCACCGATATCGAGCGTGATAATGTCGCCTTCCATCAATTTGCGTTTACCTGGAAATCCATGCACCAATTGTTCGTTGACTGAAGCGCAAATGCTGGCAGGAAAACCATTGTAGTCTTTGAAAGACGGCACAGCACCTTGACTGCGAATGTATTGATCGGCGATTCTGTCGAGCTCTCCAGTTGTGATCCCAGGCTCAATGGCTTGGGAAATCAGTCGGTGACTCTCGGCAACAATTCGACCAGCTTCCCTCATAAAGGCAAGTTCCTGTTCGGATTTACATATGATCATTACATTAACCCCGCAATAAAGATACTATTTCGGAAGAAACGACATTGATTTCGTTCTCTCCGTTTACCTGGCGCACAAGACCTTTATTATCATAAAACGCAAGCAAAGGCGCTGTTTTATTATCGTACTCATCCAGGCGCTTGCCTACACTCTCTTCGTTGTCATCCGGACGTTGATACAATTCACCGCCATCAATGTCACAAATGCCATCTTGCTTCGGCGGATTAAAAATCAAATGGTAGGATGCTCCGCATACAGTGCAAATCCGGCGTCCTGTAAGGCGCGCCATCAGCAAGCCGCGGTCTACATTCAAGTTGACGACATGTTCCAGCGAGGTGTTCAAGCGGCTTAGAATTTCATCCAGCGCTTCCGCTTGCGAAAGGGTTCTTGGAAAGCCATCCAATAAAAAACCTTTTTCGCAATCGGACTGCTGCAGCCGTTCTTCAACAATCCCAATGGTCACATCATCCGGCACAAGCAAACCTTTGTCGATATAGGATTTGGCTTTAAGTCCAACAGGAGTCCCCTGCTTGATTGCCAAGCGGAATGCATCACCTGTCGAAATATGAGGAATACCAAGTTCTTTCACTACAACTGCTGCTTGTGTTCCCTTGCCTGCCCCAGGAGGGCCCATGAATAAAATGTTCACGATTTCTCTCTCCCCCCAAAAGTTCGCCACCAAGCAAGAAACAGCACAATAGGTGCCGGGAAGTCTGTAAACCTCAAGCTTCGCCGGAACCTATCAACTATTTATTGATGAAGCCTTTGTAATGGCGTTTGATCAGTTGGCTCTCGATCTGCTTCATGGTATCCAATGCGACACCGATAACGATCAGGATGGAAGTACCACCAATCTGAACGGAATCAGGCAACCCGGAGAGCTTTCCGAAAAATACAGGAAGTACGGATATTACCGCCAAGAACAGCGCGCCGGACATGGTCAGGCGAGACATTACTTTGGTTAAGTATTTCTCCGTTGCTTTACCAGGGCGGATACCCGGAATATATCCACCATTCTTCTTCATGTTGTCAGCCATCTGCTGTGGATTCATCTGAACAAACGTGTAGAAGAACGTAAATCCAATGATCATTACCACATACAGAACCATACCAAGCGGCTCATTAAACTTCAGGTTGCCAGCAACCCATTTCGCCCAGTCATGTGTTGACCAGAAGCTGGAGAGTACAACCGGAAATTGCAGCAGAGATACAGCGAAAATGACAGGGATAACGCCTGCTGCATTAATCTTCAGCGGAATATGCGTATTCTGTCCACCATACATCTTGTTGCCGACTACGCGTTTGGCATATTGCACGGGAATCTTCCGTATTCCTTGCTGTACGAAGATTACCCCTGTAATGATGGCCACAAGCACGATCACAACAATCACGACTTTAAGAATATTCAGGAACATTTGATCCGGCTGAATAAAGCTGGACTGAGCCGTAGCCACGATATGTCCCGGAACGCCTGCGACGATTCCCGCAAAAATCAGGATCGAGATCCCGTTTCCTATTCCCTTCTCGGTGATCTGTTCACCAAGCCACATCAAGAAAGAAGTACCGGCTGTCAAAATAATGGCAACCAGCAAGTAATCGGCAAAGGTCGCATTAGGCATCATCTGAGTTCCATAAATTCTGTTAAAACCTATAGAGGTTGCAAAACCTTGGATCAGAGCCAATATTACAGTACCGTAACGGGTAATTTGCGCCAACTGCTTTTTCCCGTGCTCCCCTTGTTTAGCCCATTCGGCAAACTTGGGTACTACATCCATCGACAACAATTGCACGATGATGGAAGCGGTAATGTACGGGTAAATACTGATCGCAAAGATTGAGAAGTTTTTGAGAGCACCACCTGAGAAGGTGTTCAAAAGACTCATCAACGCGTCACCAGTCTGATTCGCCGATTCTAAAACATCTTTATTCACACCAGGAACTGGTACAAATGATCCGATGCGGTAGATGAACAGAACAAACAAGGTGAACAAGATCTTTTTGCGCAAATCTTCGACATGCCAGATATTCTTAAGCGTCTTGAACATTAGATCACCTCGGTTTTACCGCCGGCAGCCTCGATTTTCTCTACCGCAGATTGAGAGAACTTATTAGCTTGCACAGTCAATTTAACGGAAATTTCGCCATTGCCGAGAATCTTAATGCCGCTTTTGGAATTCTTGACAACACCAGTTTCCATGAGCAACTGAGGAGTCACTTCTGTTCCTTCTGCAAAGCTATTCAGATCTTCAAGGTTCACAATCGCATACTCTTTACGGGTAGGATTAATGAAACCACGTTTAGGCAGACGACGATAGAGCGGGTTTTGTCCACCCTCGAAGCCCGGACGTACACCACCGCCGGAGCGGGAGTTTTGACCTTTATGGCCACGACCGGAAGTTTTACCGTTTCCGCTACTAGGACCACGACCAACGCGATTGCGTTCTTTGCGGGAACCCGGTGCCGGAGCAAGTTCATGTAACTTCATCGTTTGCACCTCCTTATGTTTGTTAATTTATACGAGGCGATTAGCCTTCAATTTCAGTAACAGATACTAGGTGACTCACTTTGTTGATCATTCCGCGAATTGCAGGATTGTCATTGTGAACCACTGTCGAGTTGAGTTTCCGCAGGCCGAGCGTCTTAACAGTAACACGTTGTGTTTCTGGACGTCCGATTACGCTGCGCACGAGGGTAATTTGCAATTTTGCCATTGACGTTCCCTCCTTAACCGCGTAATTCTTCGACAGATTTGCCACGAAGTTTCGCGACTTCTTCAATGCGTTTCAGGCGGGAAAGTCCCTCCAAAGTTGCATTGACCATATTCATGGAATTCGAAGAACCCAAAGATTTTGTTAAGATGTCGCCAACGCCTGCCAATTCCAATACCGCACGAACTGGGCCGCCGGCGATAACGCCTGTACCTTCGGATGCTGGTTTCAGCAGCACGCGTCCTGCGCCAAAGTGACCAGTAACCAGGTGGGGAATCGAAGTTCCTACGATTGGAATGTGAATCAGGTTTTTCTTGGCGTCTTCAATGCCTTTACGGATGGCATCCGGAACTTCGCCGGCTTTACCGATACCAGCACCGACGTAGCCATTGCCATCGCCCACAACAACGAGTGCACTAAAGCTGAAACGGCGTCCGCCTTTTACAACTTTTGCTACACGGTTAATGTGTACAACTCTTTCTGTCAGCTCTAAACTGTTCGGATCTACACGCAAGTCGTTAACCTCCTTTTAAGAATTATTCTAGAATTCAAGACCAGCTTCGCGAGCTGCGTCAGCCAATGCTTGAATCCGTCCATGGTACAAGTATCCGCCGCGGTCAAATACAACCACTGCATATCCTTTTTCTTTAGCACGCGCAGCGACCAATTGGCCCACTTTGCTTGCAGCTTCAACGCTGCCGCCATTTCCGATCGTAGCACTCAATTCTTTATCCAGAGTGGAGGCAGATACGATAGTAGTGCCTGTCACATCATCGATCAATTGAGCGTAGATGTGTTTCGAAGAACGGAACACATTCAAACGTGGACGCTCAGTAGTTCCCTGAATTTTCTTACGAACACGCAGGTGTCTTTTGAGACGAGCCTTGTTTTTATCCTCTTTTGTAATCATGACTTCCCTTTCACTCCCTTCAGTTTGCCGTAAACAGCTTCACTTTAAGATGCACGGGGTATCTTACAATTAAGGGTCAGCTGGTTATTTTTTCTTACCAGCTTTACCTTCCTTGCGGATGATACGCTCGCCTTCGTATTTAATACCTTTACCTTTGTACGGCTCAGGTTCACGTACGGAACGAATTTTGGCAGCATAAGCGCCAACGCGTTCTTTGTCGATACCTCTAACGATGATCTTCGTGTTCGCAGGAACCTCGAACTCGATACCCGCTTCCGGTGTAATTTCAACCGGGTGGGAGTAACCAACGTTCAGTACGATTTTATCTCCGGATTTGCTTGCACGATATCCGACCCCAACCAGCTCCAGAGATTTCGAGAACCCTTCAGTCACACCGCTAACCATGTTGCTGACAACGGAGCGGGTTGTGCCGTGAAGAGAACGATGCATTTTGTTATCCGACGGGCGGACAACGGTAATTTCGTTATTTTCAACTGTAACCTTCATGTCTTTATGAAGCTCACGAGTCAAAGAACCTTTTGGACCTTTTACTGTAATAACGGTGTTGTCCAAAGTGACATCTACACCGCTAGGTACTGCGATTGGTTTGCGACCAATACGAGACATGTGTTGCACCTCCTTATCTTGTGACGTTTATTACCAAATGTAGCAGACAACTTCTCCGCCGGATTTAGATTGACGAGCTTCTTTGTCGGTCATAACTCCCTTAGACGTGGAGATAATCGCGATCCCAAGGCCGCCGAGTACACGAGGCACTTCGTTGCTCTTCGTGTAAACGCGAAGGCCTGGTTTACTGATTCTTTTCAAACCGGAAATAACGCGTTCTTGGTTCGGGCCGTATTTCAAGAAGATACGGATAATCCCTTGTTTGCTATCTTCAACGAATTCAGCATCACGAATGAAGCCTTCACGCTTCAAGATGTCCGCGATTTGTTTTTTCATTGTCGAAGCAGGCATTTCTACCGTTTCGTGACGCACAGTGTTGGCGTTACGAATACGAGTAAGCATATCTGCAATAGGATCAGACATAGTCATGTGTGTAAACCTCCTTCCCGTTTATAAACTTCTTACCAACTTGCTTTTTTGACGCCAGGGATCTGGCCTTTATAAGCTAATTCACGGAAACAAATTCTGCAAATTTTGAACTTTTGCAGTACCGAATGTGGGCGACCGCAACGCTCGCAGCGTGTATATGCACGCACTTTAAACTTAGGCGTACGTTGTTGTTTAACTTTCATTGAAGTTTTTGCCACTTAGCCTGACACCTCCTAAACATTTTCGGAGAATTAGATCAACCGTCCTTATTTCGTGAAAGGCATTCCCAGCTGCGTAAGCAACTCACGGGATTCCTCGTCCGTCTTAGCAGTCGTTACGATAACGATGTCCATACCGCGGACTTTATCCACTTTATCATACTCGATTTCCGGGAAGATCAATTGTTCTTTAAGACCCAGTGTGTAGTTACCACGGCCGTCAAAAGCCTTGTTCGATACACCACGGAAGTCACGAACGCGTGGAAGCGTTACGTTGACCAATTTATCCAAGAAGTGATACATACGCTCGCCGCGCAGTGTTACTTTTACCCCAATCGGCATGTTCTCGCGCAGTTTGAAACCGGCGATGGATTTCTTGGCTTTAGTGATTACCGGCTTTTGACCAGCGATCAACTGCATGTCATTAACTGCAGCGTCAAGCACTTTGGAGTTTTGAACAGCGTCACCCACACCCATGTTGATGACAATCTTCTCGATCTTAGGCACTTGCATAACAGTCGTATAGTTAAACTTCTGCATCAAAGCAGGTGTAATTTCATTCAGAAAACGTTCTTTCATTCTTGCTGCCATGAAGATTTAACCTCCTTTCTTTAGAACTATATTAGTCGATAATCTCTCCGGATCTCTTAGCTACCCGAACCTTCTTACCGTTGTCCAATACTTTGTAACCGATACGGGTTACTTTACCGCTCTTCGGATCAATGTGCATTACGTTGGACACATGGATCGAAGCCTCTTGCTCAATAATTCCACCCTGTGGATTCAGCTGGTTCGGCTTTTGGTGTTTCTTCACCATGTTGACGCCTTCTACCAGGACACGGTTTTCACGAGGATAAGCAGCGATGACACGGCCTTTTTTACCTTTGTCTTTCCCGCTGATCACAAGTACCACGTCGTCTTTCTTCACGTGCAGTTTATTGTTATGGGATTCCAGAACTTTTTTCACTCTAGGCATTTAATTACACCTCCTATAACTGACCTTTAGGGTCGTGCAGGTCTATTGTTTTAGATAACTTCCGGTGCCAAGGAAACGATCTTCATGTAGTCCTTGTCGCGAAGTTCGCGAGCCACTGGTCCGAAGATACGTGTTCCGCGCGGGCTTCTGTCGTCTTTAACAACAACAGCTGCATTTTCGTCAAATGCGATGTAAGAACCGTCTTTACGGCGTACGGAACGCTTAGTGCGAACAACAACCGCTCTAACAACATCACCCTTTTTGACAACGCCGCCTGGTGTTGCTTGTTTAACCGAACAAACGATCAGATCGCCGATTGCTGCTGTACGGCGTCCAGTACCACCCAGTACGCGGATACACATCAGTTCCTTCGCACCAGAGTTGTCAGCCACATGCAAACGTGTAAATGGTTGAATCATTATAATTTCCTCCTTCCGGGAAAAATCATTAGATTATCTTAGATGATAACCGCTGCTTCCACTACTTCAACCAGTCTCCAACGTTTGTCCTTGGACAGGGGACGAGTCTCCATAACTTTAACGATATCACCAATTTTCGCAACATTTTGCTCATCATGTGCTTTGAATTTCTTCGTAGACTTGATGCGCTTGTGATACAAATTGTGTTTTTTATAGGTTTCAACAGCAATTACGATGGTTTTATCCATTTTGTCGCTGACCACTTTACCGATTAGCACTTTACGTGCATTACGTTCTTCGCTCATAGTTAGCCTCCTTCCTGAATACGGATGTTTACATCCGCCCTCACTTAACTAATCCCAAGCACTCTTTGATGGATAACGGTTTTAGCACGAGCTATTTCCTTGCGCACGTCACGAATCCGAGTTGGGTTATCCAGTTGGCCAGTTGCCAATTGAAAACGGAGATTGAAAAGTTCTTCTTTGAATCCTGCGATCTTTTGTTCAATCTCGGCAGTGGTTAAGTTGCGAAGTTCATTAGCTTTCATTTGCTTCACCACCCAATTCTTCACGTTTCACAAACTTAGTCTTTACAGGCAGCTTGTGAGCGGCAAGACGCATCGCTTCACGAGCGATTTCTTCCGACACGCCTCCGAGTTCGAACATAATCTTGCCCGGTTTAACTACGGCTACCCACTTCTCAACGTTACCTTTACCACTACCCATACGAACCTCAAGAGGTTTTTGAGTAATAGGCTTATCTGGGAAAATCTTGATCCAAACTTGACCGCCACGTTTGATATAACGTGTCATCGCGATACGGGCAGCTTCGATCTGACGGTTAGTAATCCAAGAAGGCTCCAGAGCTTGCAGACCGAATTCACCGAAGTTCAATTCAGTTCCGCCTTTTGCCATACCCTTCATGTGACCGCGTTGTTGCTTGCGGTGTTTTACGCGTTTTGGTACCAACATGATTAGTTGCCTCCTTCCTGAGCAGCTTGTTTCTTAGCTGGGGGAAGAACTTCTCCACGGTAGATCCATACTTTTACGCCGATCAAGCCGTAAGTAGTATGTGCTTCTGCTGTTCCGTAATCGATATCGGCACGAAGCGTATGAAGTGGAACTGTTCCTTCGCTATAACCTTCTGAACGGGCAATCTCAGCTCCGCCAAGACGTCCGCCTACTTGAGTTTTAATCCCTTTTGCACCGGAACGCATAGTTCTTTGAATCGCTTGTTTCAAAGCACGACGGAACGATACACGACGCTCCAATTGTTGTGCAATGCTCTCAGCAACAAGAATTGCATCCAGCTCAGGGTGTTTGATTTCGTTGATGTTGATGTGCACTTTTTTGCCGCCGGCGATAGCAGTAACTGCGCTGCGAAGTACTTCTACTTCTGCGCCGCCTTTACCGATAACCATACCTGGCTTAGCAGTGTGAATTGTAACATTTACGCGGCTTGCCGCTCTTTCGATCTCGATATGGGAAACAGCGGAATCCTTCAATTTGCCTTTAAGGTATTCCCGGATTCTTACATCTTCCATCAGAAGAGTTCCGAAATCTTTCCCTGCATACCATTTAGATTCCCAATCGCGAATAATACCGATTCGGAGTCCGACTGGATTTACCTTTTGACCCACGTGTTATCCCTCCTTATTTCTCAGATACCACTAATGTGATGTGGCTGGTACGTTTATTGATCCGGCTTGCGCGACCCATGGCGCGTGGACGGAAACGTTTCATCGTTGGACCTTGGTTAACGAAAACCTCGCTAACGAACAAGCTGTTCACATCCAAAGAATAATTGTGCTCTGCATTGGCAATTGCCGAGTTCAGCAGCTTCTCAACAACCGGAGAAGCGGATTTCGGAGTGTGGCGAAGAATTGCAATTGCTTCCCCCACTTGCTTACCGCGAATCAAGTCAACAACCAGTTTCGCTTTACGAGCGGAAATCCGCACCGATCTAGCATGCGCTTTTGCTTCCATTGTTTTCCCTCCTCTCGAACGAAGACCTTAATTATCTTCTCGTTTTCTTATCGTCACCCGCGTGGCCTTTGTAAGTACGTGTTGGCGCGAACTCGCCCAACTTGTGACCTACCATATCTTCCGTTACGTATACAGGCACGTGTTTGCGGCCGTCATATACACCAAACGTATGTCCGATAAACTGAGGGAAAATGGTTGAGCGACGGGACCAGGTTTTAACTACGACTTTCTTGTCTGCCTCGTTCAGTTCCTCAACTTTTTTCAGCAGGTAGCCATCAATAAACGGCCCCTTTTTTAAACTGCGACCCATGTGTGAATCCTCCCTTCATCCGGTTCTTCAAACCGCGAATCGACGCTTCGCGCTAAGCTAACATGCCAGAAGCGTCTTATTTCGTGCGGCGGCGAACGATATATTTATCAGATGCCTTGTTTTTCTTACGCGTTTTGTAACCCAGGGTTGGTTTGCCCCAAGGAGACATAGGCGATTTGCGTCCGATTGGAGCACGGCCTTCACCACCACCGTGTGGGTGATCGTTCGGGTTCATTACAACACCGCGTACTTCAGGACGTTGGCCAAGCCAGCGACTGCGTCCGGCTTTACCGATTTTGATCAATTCGTGATCTTCGTTACCTACGGAACCGATCGTTGCACGGCAAACGCTCAAGATTCTGCGAACTTCGCCGGAGTTCAAACGAACGGATACGTATTTCTCTTCCTTACCAAGCAATTGGGCTTCTGTACCAGCAGCACGAACCAATTGTCCGCCTTTGCCTGGTTTCAGCTCAATGTTGTGGATAACTGTACCTACCGGGATGTTCTCCAGTGGAAGAGTGTTACCAATTTTGATGTCGGCCTTAGGACCGGACTCTACTTTATCCCCAACTTTAAGGCCTTTAGGAGCGATGATGTAACGTTTCTCTCCGTCAGCATAGTGGATCAAAGCGATATTGGATGTGCGGTTCGGGTCATACTCGATCGTAGCAACGCTACCTGGTATGCCGTCTTTAGTCCGCTTAAAGTCGATGATACGGTATTTACGTTTGTGTCCGCCGCCATGGTGACGAACCGTAATTTTACCTTGGTTGTTACGTCCCGCTTTTTTGCTCAGCGGCGCAAGCAACGATTTCTCTGGCTGGTTTGTTGTGATTTCTTCAAACGTAGACACGGACATAGCGCGTCTTGCCGGAGAGGTCGGTTTGTACTTTTTGATTGGCACTGTAGTTCCCTCCTCACTTCACAGAGTTTTATTCAGCCGCTTCAAAGAATTCAAGCGGTTTGCTGTCCGGGCTAAGCTTAACGATGGCCTTTTTCCATTCCGGAGTATAGCCGGAATATTTGCCGTAACGTTTCAGTTTGCCAGGTACGCGCATTGTGTTCACATTTGTTACTTTTACTTTAAAAATAGCCTCGACAGCTTTTTTAATTTCGGTCTTGTTAGCACGGATATCCACTTCAAAAGCGTATTTCAATTCGCTCATGTATTCGGATGTGCGTTCCGTAATCACCGGACGTTTAATTATATCACGAGGATCTTTCATTACGCGAACACCTCCTCTACCTTCAGAACTGCTTCTTTAGTGATAATCAGTTTGTCGTACGTCAGTACGTCAAGAACATTAATGCCGTCAGCCGCTACGAATTTCACCCCAGGGATGTTACGAGCGGAAAGAGCTACGTTATCATCATAGCTTGTTGCTACGATCAACGCTTTGCGGTCTACTTTCAGGTTGTTCAGAATCGCTGCGAATTCTTTCGTCTTCGGAGCATTCATTGTCAAGCTATCCAATACGATAATGTCTTGATCCAATACTTTGGAAGACAATGCGGATTTGATGGCCAAACGACGAACTTTCTTAGGCAGTTTCCAGGAATAGCTGCGTGGAGTTGGTCCGAAGACTACGCCGCCGCCTTTCCATTGTGGAGAACGAATGGAGCCTTGACGAGCACGACCTGTACCTTTTTGTTTCCAAGGCTTACGTCCGCCGCCACGCACTTCAGAGCGTCCTTTAACTTTGTGAGTACCACGACGCAGGGAAGCTCTTTGCATAAGCGCAGCTTCGTGCAGTACATGCACATTCGGTTCAATACCGAACACTGTCTCACTCAATTCAACTTCGCCAACTTCGTTACCACTGATATTAAAAAGTGTTACTTTTGGCATTTCATGTTCCTCCTTTCTTCAGTAATTATTTCTTAACGGTTTGTTTAACTTTCACGAAGCTGTTTTTAGGGCCCGGAATTGCGCCTTTAACCAGCAATACATTACGTTCTACATCAACCCGGATAATTTCAAGCTTTTGAACCGTGATGGTCGTATGACCCATGTGTCCTGGCAGGCGTTTGCCCTTAGGAACGCGGTTAGCTTGAATGGAACCCATCGAACCCGGTCTTCTGTGGTAACGCGATCCGTGTGCCATTGGTCCGCGGCTTTGTCCCCAGCGTTTGATAACACCTTGGAAACCTTTACCCTTGGATGTACCAGTTACGTCAACAAATTCGCCTTCTGCGAAGATATCAGCCTTCAGCTCTTGTCCAACCTCGAGAGACCCGAGGTCAACACCGCGAATTTCGCGAACGTAGCGCTTAGGTGTTGCATTTGCCTTTTTGGCGTGACCCTGTTCAGGCTTGTTGGAGCGGCTCTCTTTCTTATCGGAGAAACCCAACTGCACTGCTTCATATCCGTCGATATTCAGGTCTTTCTTTTGCAGTACCACACAAGGTCCAGCTTCGATAACCGTAACCGCGATTACGTTACCTTCTGGAGTAAACACTTGAGTCATACCGAGTTTTTTTCCTAAGATACCTTTCAATGTTGACACCTCTTTTCATCCTTAAAGTTACTTAATAATAGAATTACAATTTAATTTCGATATCTACACCGGACGGCAGGTCCAAGCGCATCAAGGCATCCACAGTTTGTGGTGTTGGGTTCACAATGTCGATCAGACGCTTGTGAGTCCGCATTTCAAACTGCTCACGGGAATCCTTGTACTTGTGTACCGCACGTAGAATTGTAATGATTTGTTTCTCAGTTGGCAACGGAATCGGACCGGATACACCTGCACCCGAACGTTTTGCCGTTTCAACGATTTTCTCTGCGGATTGATCAAGAATTCTGTGGTCGTATGCTTTCAAACGAATACGAATTTTTTGCTTTGCCATTTTATTCCCTCCTTCTATCGCCCAATTTGGTATCGGACATACTCCGTGAAAATTTTCCGACCTCGTCCCCATGGCAAAGGGGCCGGGTGTGTCAGTAACCTCTCACATCATCGCAACGTCTCAGAACAACATTTATTATTATATATAATAGGCGGCGGTATTGCAAGAGTAAATGCAAAAAGAATGTATATTTTTTTGCAGCCTGTGTATTCCTTCATGAATTTGGGCCAAATCTAATCAAAAAGCAAGTGAATTCAATATATCTCTACGTACACACCGCTTCTACTCCATTATTTTTCACTTCATCTAACCCGATTTCAGCTATGTCATTTAATGCTCTGATGTTTCTGATATGAATATTTCTTTTACAGACCTCGATGATACGATTTTCTTCAAAAAAGTTCAGCTTTCGACTTAAGGTTTCCGGCGTGGTGCCGATCATGGCTGCAATCTCTTTTTTAGCCGCAGGAAGTGTGATGAAATCGTTTATTGCCTGATCTCCTGACTGAAGGCCGATTTTGGAGTACAGGTGCAGAAGCAGCTTGGCCAATCTTTTATCCACATCCAGAATGTGCAGAGCTCCTGCCCACTCCTCAGCTTGACGAAGCTGTTCACTCATGGTCATGAGGAAGCTGTATGCAAGGTCTGCGTTCTGCTTGATAAGCGGTATCAGGTCTTTCCGGTGAATGCGGCATACTCTACCGTTCTCCAGCATCTCTGCAGTCGCGTAATGCTGCTTATTCTGCAGGATATCAAACTGTCCGAAATAATCGCCAGGGAACAAAAATCTCAGGTTGTGCTGTTTTCCTTCATGGCTGATTTGCGATAGCTTCATTAACCCATTATTCAGAACATACAACGAGTCGGCCGGCTGGCCTTCCCTAAATACAATACTTCCTTTGCTGTATGGACTGGATTCAGTAATGGCTGCAATTTTAGCAAGCTCAACCTCAGCCAGCCCCTTAAATACCGGTACAGCCTGAACACATAAATCCGTATGACAACACGTACTCCGCATGCCGCTCTCTCCTTCCACTGCATATCCACACCATAGCATCATATCTAAATAGGCCCCGTGATTTCCCACACATTAATAGATAAAAATTGATCTAAATCAAGGAATATTCCTCTTTCCTCTGGCACAATAAAGATATAAAAACAAAGCAACAGGAGGTGAACCTCATGAAGAGCTACACATTTGAGGATATGAAAAAGATGAATCGGACTACACTGGGAGATATGGTCCCCCTGGAGCTGTTCCGTACCATCCGCCTAATTGGATTAAACCAGGGTCTTCCGATGGGGGGTAAAAGCACGACGCTCACCATTGGCCGGAAGATAGGCGAAAGCTTGCCTGTTAAGACCATTGATGAACTGCTGAAGATTTTTACAGATCTAAAAATAGGAATCCCCCGTATTATTCACAAGGATGAACGCAAGCTTAATATTGTTGTGGATGACTGC
Source organism: Paenibacillus albidus (assembly GCF_014644435.1). GTDB lineage: Bacteria > Bacillota > Bacilli > Paenibacillales > Paenibacillaceae > Paenibacillus_AQ > Paenibacillus_AQ albidus. Next base: position 27,666 of record NZ_BMKR01000038.1, read on the forward strand.
TTTTGCAAAGGCTTGCCTACACTGGAGGAGGAGAAGATGGTTTGTGATTTGGAAGGAGCTATACTTGAAGGAGCCCTTTCCAAAATGTTTAATAGCAAGGTTTCAGTAAAAGAGATCAAATGTAATGTCAGCGGTCATGAGCATTGCGAATATGAAGTCCGGCTATAATTCATACCCAATCAAAGGAGAGATTATCATGGAAAAACAATTACTTACAGAGGCCATTCAGTATAAAGAGGAGCGCTTTACCAAACGGATTCTGTTCAAAAAGGATGATAGTGTTGTGTTTGTGCTTAACTTCATGCCCGATCATGAACTGCCTGCACATACTCATCCTGAGGCGGATGTATATATCCATGCTTTGAGTGGAGCGGGTACGATTACAGTGGACGGACAGGAGCATCCATTTAATCAGGGTGAAGTCATCCACATTGGAGGAGAAGAAACCTTTTCATACCGGAACACCGGTGATGTTCCTTCCTCACTCTATGTAGTGCTTAGTAAGATTCCAAGTCCTGCTTACGCTGAAAATATATAAGGACTCTAAACTGGTCGCTAAAGACTCTGCCCTAATTAAGATAGGGCGGAGTTTTTTTATATGATTAAATGACAAAAAACAAGGACTCTTCCTAAGAAAGAGTCCTTGTCTATTTATCTCGCAGCTATCCTAACGGATAGAAACGAAATTATTTTTGGATGGAAGCTACGCTACCCGCTCCAACTGTACGGCCACCTTCGCGAATGGAGAATTTAGTACCTTCTTCAATAGCGATAGGGGAGATCAGGGAAACAGTTACAGTGATGTTGTCACCAGGCATAACCATTTCAGTACCTTCTGGCAGGTTGATGATGCCAGTTACGTCAGTTGTACGGAAGTAGAACTGTGGACGGTAACCAGTGAAGAATGGTTTGTGACGTCCGCCTTCTTCTTTAGTCAAAACGTAGATTTGAGCAGTGAACTCAGTGTGTGGCTTAACGGAGTTCGGTTTAGCCAATACTTGGCCACGCTCGATGTTGTTACGGTCTACACCACGAAGCAAAGCTCCGATGTTGTCGCCGGCTTGAGCGGAATCCAGCAATTTACGGAACATTTCTACGCCCGTAACTACGGATTTCTTAGTTTCTTCGTGAATACCAACGATTTCGATTTCTTCTCCGACTTTAACTGTTCCGCGTTCTACGCGACCAGTTGCCACAGTACCGCGGCCAGTGATGGAGAATACGTCCTCGACAGGCATCAAGAAAGGTTTGTCAGTTTGACGCTCTGGAAGTGGGATGTATGTGTCGATAGTTTCGAACATTTCCACGATCTTTTGAGCGTAGTCACCGTCTGGGTTTTGCAGAGCTTCACGAGCAGAACCACGAATGATTGGAGTGTCGTCGCCTGGGAAGTCGTACTCGCTCAGCAAGTCGCGAACTTCCATTTCAACCAATTCCAACAACTCTTCGTCTTCAACCATGTCGCATTTGTTCAAGAATACAACGATGTAAGGAACGCCTACTTGGCGGGACAACAGGATGTGCTCGCGAGTTTGTGGCATAGGGCCATCAGCTGCGGATACAACCAGGATCGCTCCGTCCATTTGCGCTGCGCCAGTGATCATGTTTTTAACATAGTCGGCGTGACCAGGGCAGTCTACGTGTGCGTAGTGACGGTTAGGAGTTTCATATTCAACGTGAGCTGTGGAGATAGTGATACCGCGCTCGCGCTCTTCTGGAGCCTTATCGATTTGGTCGAATGCTACAGCAGCACCACCGTATTTTTTGGACAATACAGTTGTGATTGCAGCAGTCAGAGTCGTTTTACCATGGTCGACGTGACCAATAGTACCGATGTTAACGTGCGGTTTGTTACGTTCAAACTTTGCCTTTGCCATTTGAACAGTTCCTCCTTAATGTGGGGTTCCTATATTTGAGCCGCCCGGGTGAGTTTCTTAGGATGACTGACTGGTTGCCTGGACGGCAAGGTTAAAACGGGTAATTATTCTCCGCCTTTGTTCTTGGCTACGATTTCTTCAGCAATGGATTTAGGTACTTCCTCATAGTGAGAAAGTTCCATCGAGAATACGCCGCGTCCTTGAGTACCGGAACGAAGAGTTGTGGAGTATCCGAACATTTCGGAAAGAGGTACCTTTGCACGGATAATTTGCGCTCCACCACGGGAATCCATACCTTCGATTCTACCGCGACGGGAGTTCAGCATACCCATTACATCGCCCATGTATTCCTCTGGAACAGTTACTTCCACTTTCATGATTGGCTCAAGCAAAGCTGGTTGACATTTCTCTTTAGCTGCTTTAAGCGCCATCGAGCCGGCAATCTTGAACGCCATTTCGTTGGAGTCAACATCATGATAGGAACCATCTACGATGGTAGCTTTAACGTCTACAAGCGGGAAGCCTGCAATAACGCCATTCTTCATTTGCTCTTCAATACCCGCAAGTGCAGGAGCGATGTACTCTCTTGGTACCGAGCCACCGACAACTTTACTTTCGAACTGGCTGCCAGTACCTGGCTCGAGGGGTTCAAATTCAACCCATACGTGACCGTACTGACCGCGACCGCCGGATTGGCGAACGAACTTGCCTTCGACGCGAGCAGGTGCCTTGAACGTTTCGCGGTAAGCAACCTGTGGTTTACCCACGTTGGTTTCTACTTTGAATTCACGACGCATACGGTCGATGATAATGTCCAAGTGAAGCTCACCCATACCAGCCAGGATCGTTTGGCCTGTTTCTTCATCGGTATGTGCACGAAGAGTAGGATCCTCTTCAGTCAGCTTACCGAGAGCAACGCCCAATTTATCTTGGTCGGCTTTGGTTTTAGGTTCAACTGCGATTTCAATAACCGGATCAGGGAAGTTCATGGACTCCAAGATAACCGGATGTTTCTCATCACATAGTGTATCACCTGTGCTTGTATCTTTCAAACCTACCGCTGCTGCGATGTCGCCAGAATATACAATTGTAATTTCTTGGCGGCTGTTCGCATGCATTTGCAGGATACGGCCGATACGTTCGCGTTTGTTCTTAGTAGCGTTAACTACATAAGAACCAGACTCCAGAACACCGGAGTATACGCGGAAGAATGTAAGTTTACCAACATAAGGGTCAGTCATGATTTTAAATGCCAGAGCCGAGAATGGTTCTTCATCCGAAGAATGACGAATCGCCTCAGTTCCATCCTCAAGATGACCTGTAATAGAAGGCACATCAACAGGAGATGGCAAGTAATCTACAACAGCGTCCAGCATAAGCTGAACCCCTTTGTTGCGGTAGGAGGATCCAACAATTACAGGGAAGATCTTAACTTCAACTACGCCTTTGCGCAGAGCAGCTTTGATCTCATCAACTGTAATTTCTTCGCCTTCCAGGTACTTCATAGTCAGATCTTCGTCAAGTTCAGCAACCTTCTCGATTAACTCGAGACGAAGCTCCTCAACTTGTTCCAGATACTCAGCTGGAATATCCGTTACTTCAATGTTCTGACCCAGGTCGTCCTTGAACATATGAGCTTTTTGCTCAACCAGGTCAATAATACCATTGAAGTCGTTCTCTGCGCCGATTGGCAGTTGAATTGCAACTGCATTGGCTTGCAAGCGATCACGCATGCTTACGATAACGTTAAGGAAATCTGCACCGATAATATCCATTTTGTTCACATATGCGATACGGGGAACACCATAACGGTCAGCCTGTCTCCATACAGTTTCAGACTGAGGCTCAACGCCCTCTTTCGCACTAAAAACGCCAACTGCCCCATCCAATACACGCAGGGAACGTTCAACTTCAACAGTGAAGTCAACGTGTCCTGGGGTATCAATGATATTGATGCGGTGACCTTTCCATGCAGCAGTTGTAGCAGCGGAAGTAATCGTAATTCCGCGCTCTTGTTCTTGTTCCATCCAGTCCATTGTAGCTGCACCCTCGTGAACTTCACCGATCTTGTGCGTACGGCCTGTGTAGAAAAGAATCCGCTCAGTGGTAGTAGTCTTACCAGCATCAATATGCGCCATGATCCCGATATTACGTGTATTTTTTAAGGAGAACTCTCTTGCCATGAAATGGGTCTCCTTCCAAAATAGAAGTTATTTGTACGACTATAATCCTACCAACGGTAGTGAGCAAACGCTTTGTTTGCTTCAGCCATTTTGTGTGTATCTTCACGTTTCTTGACGGAAGCGCCTGTGTTGTTGGAAGCATCGATAATCTCAGCCGCCAAACGCTCTTCCATAGTCTTCTCGCCGCGGTTGCGGGAGTAGTTTACAAGCCAACGTAATCCCAAAGCAGTACGTCTTTCCGGTTTAACCTCGATAGGCACTTGGTAGTTGGCACCGCCGACACGACGAGCTTTAACTTCCAATACCGGCATGATGTTCTTGATGGCAGCTTCGAAAACTTCCATCGGTTCTTTACCTGTACGTTCTTCAATCAACTTGAACGAATTGTACAGAATGCTTTGAGCGACACCTCTTTTACCACCCAGCATAATACGGTTAATCAAACGAGTAACCAACTTGCTATTATACAACGGATCTGGCAATACGTCTCTCTTAGTAACTGGACCTTTGCGTGGCATGGATATCCCCCTTTCTTATTGTTTATTATTCAGAAGCTTTCTTATTTCTTAACTTTCGGACGTTTCGCACCATACTTGGAACGAGCTTGCATCCGGTTAGCTACACCTGCAGTATCGAGTGCGCCGCGAACGATGTGATAACGAACCCCTGCAAGGTCCTTAACTTTTCCTCCGCGCAGCAATACAACGCTGTGCTCTTGAAGATTATGTCCGATCCCCGGGATATAAGCAGTTACCTCGAGACGGTTCGTCAAACGAACACGGGCATACTTACGAAGTGCTGAGTTTGGTTTACGTGGTGTCATGGTACCTACACGAGTGCACACACCGCGTTTTTGCGGAGCGCTCAAATTTGTAGTCTCACGCTTCAGGGCGTTGAACCCTTTTTGCAGAGCGGGAGATTTTGATTTTTCGATTTTGGCTTGACGACCTTTACGAACCAATTGATTGATTGTTGGCATGTTGTTGCCACCCCCTTCCTGAAATAATGATCGATTTACGAACAAACTTTAAGTCCACAGACCCAGGTGGTTCATAAAAAGACAAATGAAAAGTCCTTGCTCCGAAGTGTGTACCCCCGGTACAAAAACATTCTCTAGCTATTGTTTTAAGACGGCTGCCATCGCAGCGCCAACTTCAATTCCGCAGGCTTTGCCTAAATTCAGCATGGTGTCCACATAAGTGATCTTCACACCTTGTTTATTGCAAAGCATAACAATCTTGGAAGTAAGCCTTTGATCTCCGTCCTCTGCCACATAGACTTCTGCAGCTTGGCCCAATTCCACCGCCTTGACGGTTTGCTTGGTACCGATCTTGACCTGAGCATCCTGTAGTCCTCTATCATTAGTCAATATTATTACCTCCAATGAATTAAGGATAACATGGCTACTCACGCACCTTAGACATTTTAGCATTATCAACAGGCGATGTCAAGAACATCAGCAATGAAAATTATATAGGTCACAGCAGGCAACCGCGCCCCCCTTCAAAGGGTGTGACGCGATTGTACACTGGCAGTGATTTATATTACTCGGCAGGAACAGGCTCTAAAGACTCTTCCGTGCTTTCTTCATTAGGATCACTCAGCTTAACATTACGGTAGCGGTTCATACCTGTACCGGCAGGAATCAGCTTACCGATGATAACATTTTCTTTCAGACCGAGAAGTTTATCCACTTTTCCTTTGATCGCAGCATCGGTCAAGACACGTGTAGTCTCTTGGAAAGACGCAGCGGACAGGAAGGAATCCGTCTCGAGCGAGGCTTTGGTAATACCCAGCAGTACCGGTTTGGCAACTGCAGGCTCTTTGCCGGAAAGAATGGCTTCTTTGTTGGCTGCCTCATATTCATGAATGTCCGCAAAAGCGCCCGGCAGGAGAGTAGTGTCTCCAGCGTCGATAATCCGGATTTTGCGCAGCATTTGTTTGATCATAACTTCAATGTGCTTATCATTGATCTCAACGCCCTGGTTACGGTATACACGCTGCACTTCTTGCAGAATGTAGTTCTGTACCCCGCGGATCCCCTTGATACGCAGCATTTCTTTAGGGTCAATCGAACCGTCGGTCAGCTCATCGCCGGCCTCGATCTCTTGCCCTTCACTTACACGCAGACGCGAACCGTAAGTAATCGAATAAGTCTTCGATTCCGCTTCACCTTGAACCTCGATTTCACGGCGGTCCTTCGTTTCACGGATTTCTTTGATTACGCCGTCGATTTCACTGATTGTAGCCTGACCTTTAGGGTTACGGGCTTCAAACAGCTCCTGAATACGCGGCAAACCTTGGGTAATATCATCGCCCGCAACACCCCCGGTATGGAACGTACGCATGGTGAGCTGAGTTCCCGGTTCACCGATGGATTGAGCGGCGATAATACCGACTGCTTCACCGATTTCCACGTGTTTGCCTGTTGCCAGGTTACGTCCGTAACATTTCTTGCAGACGCCGTGACGGGCACGGCAGCTGAGGACGGAACGGATTTGCAGCTTGGTAACACCTGCATTGACAATTGCCTCCGCTTTATCGGAGTCAATGAGGTCATTGCGATGAACGATGATGTCGCCAGTCTCAGGGTGACGGACAGTCTCGAAGCAGTAACGGCCTTCAATACGGTCGTACAGATCCTCAATAACCTCTTTGCCATCCTGAATACGGCTAACCATGAAGCCTTTATCCGTACCGCAATCCTCTTCACGAACGATAACGTCCTGAGCCACGTCAACGAGACGACGTGTCAAGTAACCGGAGTCCGCTGTACGCAGCGCTGTATCGGCCAGACCTTTACGCGCTCCGTGGGTAGAGATAAAGTACTCGAGGACGGTAAGTCCTTCACGGAAGTTCGCCTTGATCGGCAATTCAAAAATCCGGCCCGATGGTGTAGCCATCAGTCCACGCATACCGCCCAGCTGGGTGATCTGCGATTTGTTACCCCGCGCTTTGGAGTCAACCATGAGCATGATCGAGTTGAAACGATCCATCGATTTCAGGAGGACGTTCGTCAGATCATCCTTCGTCTTCGACCAGATCTCAATAACACGGTCATAACGCTCATCATTGGTGATGAGACCACGACGGTATTGGTTCGCAACCACATCAACCTTAGCCTCGGACTCTTTAAGAATCGTGACTTTTTCTTCCGGCACGATAACATCCGATACGGCAACCGTAACACCGGAACGTGTGGAATAGGTGAAGCCGAGTTGTTTGATTTTATCCAGAATCACGGAGGTTCTGGTTGTATGATAGGTCTCGAAACAACGGGCAATGATCAGACCCAGATATTCCTTACCTACAGCACTTGCTTCCGGAGCAGACTGGATCAGTTCGCGGATGTCGGCACCTTTTTCGTAGATAAAGTATTTCTCAGGCGTTCCGTGCAGCAAGTTGGTTTTGGTAGCTTCGTTGATGTACGGGAAACTGCTCGGATAGATTTCGTTGAAGATAATCTTGCCGACCGTCGTAATCATCATCGCTTCCTGTTGTGCTTCAGTGAAGCAGGTTTTGCCCAGTGCTTTGACCGGAATCGCCACACGTGCATGCAGACCCGCTGTTCCGCGCTGGTAAGCTGATACAGCTTCGTTCACGGTGCGCAGAATCATGCCCGTACCCTTCTCTTCCTTGTTGTCCATGGTCAGGTAGAATGTACCGAGGACCATATCCTGGGAAGGGGTAACAACCGGCTTGCCATCCTTAGGGTTCAGAATGTTCCCGGATGCCAGCATAAGGATACGTGCTTCCGCTTGCGCTTCTGCAGACAGAGGTACGTGTACCGCCATTTGGTCACCGTCAAAGTCGGCATTATAAGCCGTACATACGAGCGGGTGAAGACGAATGGCGTGCCCTTCTACCAGAATCGGTTCAAAGGCTTGAATACCGAGACGGTGAAGCGTAGGGGCCCGGTTCAGAAGGACCGGATGCTCTCTGATTACCTCTTCAAGCACATCCCATACCTCAGGACTAACACGCTCTACTTTGCGCTTGGCGCTCTTTATGTTGTGGGCAAGGCCCTTGTTAACTAATTCTTTCATAACAAAAGGCTTGAACAGTTCCAGAGCCATTTTCTTAGGCAGGCCGCACTGGTACATCTTCAGGTACGGACCTACAACGATAACGGAACGACCGGAATAGTCAACCCGTTTACCGAGCAAGTTCTGACGGAAACGTCCTTGTTTACCTTTCAGCATATGGCTGAGAGATTTGAGCGGACGGTTACCCGGACCGGTTACCGGACGGCCACGGCGGCCGTTGTCGATAAGGGCATCGACGGCTTCCTGAAGCATCCGTTTCTCGTTCTGTACAATAATGTCGGGAGCGCCCAGATCAAGCAGTCTTTTGAGACGGTTGTTCCGGTTGATTACCCGGCGGTACAGATCATTCAAGTCGGACGTGGCAAAACGGCCACCATCCAACTGAACCATTGGGCGAAGCTCCGGAGGAATGACCGGAAGCACATCCATGATCATCCAATCAGGTTTGTTGCCGGAGTTGCGGAATGCTTCAATGACTTCCAGACGTTTGATAGCCCGGTTACGGCGCTGGCCTTGGGCCGTGCGCAGTTCTTCTTTGAGGAATTCCAGTTCTTTTTCAATATCAATATCCTGAAGAAGCTTCTTCACTGCTTCAGCACCCATACCCGCCTGGAATCCGTAGCCATATTTTTCACGGTAGCTGCGGTATTCTTTTTCGGAGAGCAGTTGTTTCTTCTCCAGCGGTGTTTCGCCCGGATCTGTTACAACATAGGATGCAAAGTAGATGATCTCTTCCAGGGATCTTGGAGACATATCCAGAGCCAGACCCATACGGCTTGGAATCCCTTTGAAATACCAGATATGTGATACCGGAGCTGCCAGCTCAATGTGGCCCATACGTTCACGGCGAACCTTGGCACGGGTAACTTCCACACCGCAGCGGTCGCAGACTACGCCCTTATAACGGACACGTTTGTATTTACCGCAATGACATTCCCAGTCTTTTTGAGGTCCAAAGATGCGCTCACAAAAAAGACCCTCTTTTTCCGGTTTCAGTGTGCGATAGTTAATGGTTTCCGGTTTTTTAACTTCTCCGCGGGACCAAGAACGAATTTTTTCCGGAGATGCGAGCCCGATTTTCATAAATTCAAAATTGTTAACGTCCAACAAGGAGCAACCCTCCTTAACCTAATCCTGATTTAGTACCGCATAGCCCTCCCTTGATGGTTGCATCAAAAGAGGGCACGGTCCTTTTTGTAATGAAATTGATACTGGCTAATTACTCTACTCCGACTTCCGAGCCTTCCAGATTGAGGCTGAGCTTGTCGCCTGACGTCTCGTCCTCATCATCCAATTCTTTCATCTCAATCTCCTGCTCGTCACCGCTGAGGATCTTAACATCCATCCCGAGAGACTGCAGCTCCTTGATCAATACCTTGAATGATTCAGGAACACCCGGTTCCGGCACATTCTCGCCTTTGACAATGGATTCGTACGTTTTGACACGACCAACCACGTCATCGGATTTCACGGTCAAAATCTCTTGCAAGGTATAGGCAGCACCATAAGCTTCCAGCGCCCACACTTCCATTTCCCCGAAACGCTGTCCACCAAACTGAGCTTTACCACCCAGCGGCTGCTGTGTAACGAGTGAGTAAGGACCTGTAGAACGGGCATGAATTTTATCATCAACCATGTGCGCCAGTTTGATCATGTGCATGACACCGACCGTAACTTCGCGTTCAAAGCGTTCGCCTGTCCGTCCGTCATACAGTATAGTTTTACCATTGCGCTGCATACCAGACTCTTCCATCGTATCGAAGACGTCATTCTCACGCGCTCCGTCAAATACCGGTGTGGCAATGTGAATCCCCAGACGCAGGGCAGCCATACCGATATGAACCTCCAGCACCTGTCCGATATTCATCCGTGAAGGTACGCCCAGCGGGTTCAGTACAACCTGCACCGGTGTGCCGTCTGGCAAGAATGGCATATCTTCTTCTGGCAGAATACGGGCAACGACACCTTTGTTACCGTGACGTCCGGCCATTTTGTCGCCTTCAGAAATTTTACGCTTCTGAGCGATATAGACACGAACCAGTTGATTTACGCCTGGAGGCAGCTCATCGCCGTTCTCGCGGGTAAACACTTTGACGTCCACGATAATACCATCACTACCATGTGGTACGCGCAAGCTGGTATCACGAACTTCACGGGCCTTCTCTCCAAAGATCGCGTGCAACAGGCGTTCTTCTGCTGTCAGCTCTGTTACTCCCTTAGGTGTAACCTTACCAACGAGAATGTCGCCGGCACTGATCTCGGCACCGATGCGGATGATGCCGCGCTCATCAAGATTGCGAAGCGCTTCTTCTCCAACGTTTGGAATATCACGTGTGATTTCCTCAGGTCCCAGCTTCGTATCACGGGCTTCCGATTCGTATTCCTCAATGTGAATCGAGGTATACACATCTTCTTTCACCAGCTTTTCACTCAGCAGGATCGCATCCTCGTAGTTATAACCTTCCCATGTCATGAACGCAACAACTACGTTGCGGCCAAGAGCGAGTTCGCCCATTTCCGTGGAAGGTCCATCTGCGAGAATGTCACCTTTCTTAACAACGTCCCCACGTTTAGCCAGCGGACGCTGGTTAATGCAAGTCCCTTGGTTCGAACGCATAAATTTGTGTAATTTATATTTAACGATATCGCCTTTGACTTCCTTGCCTTCAACGACTTCGACACGACGCAGCCAAATTTCATTAGCTGAAGAACGTTCGATAATCCCGTCATACTTGGAAACAATACATACGCCGGAATCCTTGGCGGATTTATGTTCCATCCCAGTTCCTACAAGCGGAGCTTTCGGAATAAGAAGCGGAACGGCCTGACGTTGCATGTTCGATCCCATCAGTGCGCGGTTGGAGTCATCGTTCTCAAGGAACGGAATGAGCGCCGTAGCGACGGATACGACCTGCTTAGGTGATACGTCCATGTAGTCGACTCGATTACTAGGCATCGTCGTAATGTTATCGGAGTCCTTGTTGTAACGAACGATAACCATATCTTCCTTGAAGGAACCCTCTTCGTCGATCAGCACATTCGCCTGGGCAACTACATAGTTATCCTCTTCATCGGCGGTCAGATAATCGATCTGTTCAGTTACCCTGCCTGTCTTCGGATCCACCCAACGGTACGGAGCTTCAATAAAGCCGTATTCATTGATGCGGGCAAAGGTGGACAAGGAGTTGATCAACCCGATGTTCGGACCTTCCGGTGTTTCGATTGGACACATCCGGCCATAGTGACTGTGATGGACGTCGCGCACTTCAAAGCCCGCGCGTTCACGGGTCAGACCGCCGGGTCCCAGTGCAGAAAGACGACGTTTGTGCGTCAGTTCCGCAAGCGGGTTCGTTTGGTCCATAAACTGCGACAGCTGTGAACTACCAAAGAACTCTTTAATTGATGCAATAACAGGGCGAATGTTGATCAGGGCCTGAGGCGTAATCGCATTGGCATCCTGGATGGACATTCTCTCACGCACAACACGCTCCATACGGGACAACCCGATGCGGAACTGGTTCTGCAGAAGTTCGCCTACAGAACGCAGACGGCGGTTACCCAAGTGGTCGATATCATCCGTATTGCCGATACCGTGCAGCAAATTAATAAAGTAGCTGATTGAGGATATAATATCAGCCTGAGTAATATGCTTGACCGACTTGTCGATGTTGCCGTTGGCGATCAGCTTGATAACCCGGCCTTCTTCAATTGGCGAGAATACGTCAATCGTTTGCAGCGGAATATCTTCGCTGTCCATTACCCCACCGCTTACACGGTAGTTCTTATGGGCAACATTCTTTTCAAAATAAGGAATCAGCTCATCCAAAAGACGGCGATCCACCATCTGGCCGGATTCAGCAAGAATTTCTCCCGTAGCTTCATCAACCAAAGGCTGAGCCAGACGCTGATTGAACAGACGGTTCTTGATGTGGAGCTTTTTATTGATTTTGTAGCGGCCTACATTGGCCAGGTCGTAACGTTTTGGATCAAAGAAACGCGCAACCAAGAGGCTCTTGGCATTGTCAAGTGTCGGTGGTTCGCCCGGACGCAGACGCTCGTAAATCTCGATAAGCGCTTTTTCGGTAGAGTCCGTGTTGTCTTTATCCAGCGTGTTGCGAATATATTCATCATTGCCAAGCAGTTCCAGAATTTCGGCATCACTGCCGAAACCGAGAGCACGCAGAAGTACAGTAACCGGAATTTTACGAGTCCGGTCGATACGGACATACATGATGTCCTTAGCGTCGGTCTCAAGCTCCAGCCATGCTCCGCGATTCGGAATCACTGTGGCGGTGTAGGTTTTTTTGCCGTTCTTATCCACTTTTGTGCTGAAATAGACGCTTGGAGAGCGAACCAACTGGCTGACAATAACCCGTTCTGCACCATTGATAATAAAAGTGCCGGTCTCCGTCATCAGCGGGAAATCTCCCATGAACACTTCCTGCTCTTTGACCTCACCGGTCTCCTTATTAATGAGCCGCACCTTCACCCGCAGAGGAGCCGCATACGTCACGTCCCGCTCTTTAGCGTCGTCAACCGTATATTTCGGTTCACCCAGGCTGTAGTCAATGAACTCTAGTACCAAATTTCCTGTGAAATCCTGGATCGGCGAGATGTCCTGAAACATTTCCCGCAATCCTTCCTCCAAAAACCAATCATAAGATTTTTGTTGGATCTCGATCAGGTTCGGGACCTCGAGTACCTCGTTAATTCTCGCATAGCTTCGCCGAGTGCGTCGACCATACTGAACAAGATGTCCTGCCAACTTTACTCACCCCTCATGTCTACTCACTTAAAAATTTGATTGCGAACCCTTGTTTGGACCCGTATAATGGAACCATACAGAAGGATTCGGCCCTAAATAAAAGAAAAGCCCTCATCGAAATCTTTCGAATAAAGAGCGCATTTATCCACGGCCAAAATACTCCTTATCCAGTAGATTTGCCCAAAACGTACATATTATACGTCAGCAAGCAACAGTTTATGCGCTATCCCCTTTTGTCCCGGCGACCTTCGCCGATAATCACAACAGAGAACGGAATTCGCAAAAACATGCCGTACGGCATGCGCTTGCCGGTCGACAATATATCACTTGACATTTCAGCAAACTAAAGACATGGAGCCTATCTTAATACTGACATTTTATAATAATAACACTATGAATATCGCATGTCAATAGCCTATCGACTTTTATTTATTTTTGTGCTCTGATAACCCGATAGCCTTTGTCTTTCCCCACTTCTTCCACTACCGGAAACAAACTTTCCAGCTTGGCTACCGCCGAGGGAGCACCCTGCTTCTTCTGAATTACAATCCACAGATTTCCGCCATCATTCAAATGACTGTAAGCTTCCTCAAAAATCTGATGCACAACCGCTTTACCTGCACGAATCGGAGGATTGGTCAGAATCACATCGAACTTCTGTCCGGAGAGAGCGCCAAGCACATCACTTTCCATAACCGTTACATTCCGAATTCCATTATGCTGCGCATTTTCGCGAGCCAGCTCTACCGCCCGGCTGTTGATATCGACCATAGTTACATGCCCCGCAGGAGCAAGATAAGCTGCACTGATCCCGATAGGCCCATAGCCACAGCCCACATCAAGTACGGATGAACCCTCGGGAATATCCATAGCTTCAATCAGCACACGGCTCCCGTAATCGATATCTCCTTTGGAAAAAACACCGGCATCGCTCGTAAAGCGAAAGCTTTTCCCCCGCAAAACCGTTTGAATGGTGCGTCTGTCATGGCGGACTTCCGGCTGCTGTGAGTAATAATGCTGAGACATCCCTATCCTCCCTTTCTTCTATGCTTTAACCCTAGTTTATTATAAAACAAACCCCTTGAACAAGTTCAAGGGGTTTGCCTGAATAGAAGGAATTACTTCACTTCTACAGCTGCGCCTGCTTCTTCCAATTTTGCTTTAGTAGCTTCAGCGTCTTCTTTGCTTACTTTTTCTTTGATTGCTTTTGGTGCGTTGTCTACGAGGTCTTTAGCTTCTTTCAAGCCCAGGCCTGTGATTTCGCGAACGATTTTGATAACGTTGATTTTGGAAGCGCCAGCGCCTGTCAAAATTACGTCGAATTCGGATTGCTCTTCAGCAACTGCTGCTGCTGCGCCGCCGCCTACAGCTACTGGAGCTGCTGCAGTTACACCAAATTCTTCTTCGATTGCTTTAACCAGATCGTTCAGTTCCAATACGCTCATGCCTTTAATTGCTTCCAAGATTGCTTCTTTACTCATGATTGAACCTCCATTTTATATTAAAATTTGTTTGTGGTAACGATTATACAGCCAGAAGTACAAGCTTAAGCGCTTTGTTCTTCTTTTTCTGCAACAGCTTTAACTGCAAGCGCGAAGTTGCGCATTGGAGCTTGAAGCACGCTAAGCAGCATGGACAGCAAACCATCGCGGGATGGAAGCTCAGCCAATGCTTTCAGTTGGTCAGCATCAATTACGCGACCTTCCACAACGCCGCCTTTAAGTTTCAACGCGTCGTTTTTCTTGGCGAAATCATTCAAAATTTTGGCTGGTGCTACCGCATCAGTTTCACTGAATGCGATCGCAGTAGGCCCAGTCAGAACTGCGTCGAGTTCTGTCAACTCAGCTGCAGCCGTTGCACGGCGAAGCAGCGTATTCTTCAGGACTTGAAACTCAACGCCAGCTTCGCGAAGCTGCTTACGCAGTTCGGTTACTTGCGAAACGTTCAATCCGCGGTAGTCTGCAACAACAGTAGTAATACTGTTTTGCAGTTTGCCAGTTACGACATCAACCGCATCCTGTTTAGCTTGGATTACTTTTGCATTTGCCAATGTATACACCTCCTGAAATTTATGTGACGGCGACCTCTCCTGAAGATCATTCGCCGCTCCTACGCAGGCATTAGAAAAGCCTCCGCAGAATCACGAAGGCTTGATAAAACGAAAGCTGCACGGGCGAGCCCGGCATTTCTTGTTTCTATCAGAACACCTCGGTAGGAGATTAAGCCTTAAGGCACCTACTGTCTACGGTAAGCATATTCAAGTCCAAGAATGAACACCTTAATTCTTCACAACTGTTATAGATTATCAAAGATAACTACGAGAGTCAATCCCCAATTATCTGAAGACGGTTGTGTTTACACGAGCACTCGGTCCCATAGTGGAAGAAATCGAGATGCCTTTAAGGTATACACCTTTAGCAGCAGCCGGTTTCGCACGGTTCAGAGCGTCGATAAGAGCTTTAAGGTTCTCGTTAAGTTGATCAGGATTAAAAGACACTTTGCCGATTGGCGCGTGAATTTGACCCGCTTTATCGAGACGGTATTCGATTTTACCGGCTTTGATTTCTTGCACAGCCTTGGAAACATCGAATGTAACTGTGCCTGCTTTAGGGTTAGGCATCAAACCTTTACCACCAAGCAAACGACCCAGTTTACCGACTTCACTCATCATATCAGGTGTAGCTACGCAGACATCAAAGTCAAACCAGCCTTGTTGAATTTTGTTGATCATATCTTGATCGCCAACAAAATCAGCGCCGGCAGCTTCTGCCTCTTTCGCTTTTTCACCTTTTGCAAATACAAGCACACGTTGTGTTTTGCCTGTGCCGTGAGGCAGGACAACAACACCACGAACTGCTTGGTCTTGTTTACGTGGGTCTACGCCCAAACGTACTGCTGCTTCAACGGTTTCGTCGAATTTGGCAGTCGCAGCCTTTTTCACAAGCTCAACGGCTTCTGAAGGCTCGTAAGTTGCTTCGCTGTCAATCAGCTTGGCAGCTTCTTGGTATTTCTTACCATGTTTAGCCATGAAAAGTTCCTCCTTTGTGGTGTTAGCGGAAATTCCTCCCACATAATACGGTTAGATAACCGTTCTATCGAAAATGATTAGTCTTCGATTGTGATACCCATACTGCGGGCAGTACCTTCAACCATACGCATAGCAGCTTCTACAGATGCAGCGTTCAGATCGGGCATTTTTTGTTCAGCGATTTCACGAACCGCTGCGCGGCCCAGTTTCGCTACTTTTTTCTTGTTTGGTTCACCGGAACCTTTTTCTACTTTCGCAGCGATGCGAAGCAAAACGGCAGCCGGAGGAGTTTTGGTGATGAATGTGAACGAACGGTCTTCAAATACTGTAATTTCAACCGGAATGATCAAGCCAGCCTGGTCGGCAGTACGAGCATTAAATTCCTTACAGAATGCCATGATGTTGACACCTGCTTGACCTAACGCCGGACCTACTGGAGGCGCTGGATTCGCTTTCCCTGCAGAAATTTGCAGTTTCACCATTTTAATAACTTTTTTAGCCATGAGTGACACCTCCTTGCGTGAGTAGTGGTCTTCGAACACCTAACGGCGCTCTCCCACAAGAAACCCTTGCGTGCTGTTATATTTTCTCCACTTGAGTGAAATCCAACTCCAGCGGGGTTTCCCGTCCAAACATATTAACATGTACCTTGATCTTGCTCTTGTCAGCCAAAATCTCTTCCACGGAGCCCACAAAATTCGCAAAGGGACCAACCATAATACGCACGGATTCCTTGATTTCGAAATCAATCTTCGCTTTAGGTTCAACCATACCCATATGCTTCAGAATTTGTTCTACCTCTTCCGGAAGCAAAGCGGTAGGTTTGGACCCTGAACCTGTCGAACCCACGAATCCAGTAACGCCCGGTGTATTGCGCACAACATACCAGGAATCATCGGTCTGAACCATTTCGACCAAAACATAACCGGGGTAAACTTTACGCATGACGGTCTTTTTCTTACCGTCCTTGTTTACGATTTCTTCTTCCATAGGAACAAGAACGCGGAATATTTTGTCTTCCATGCCCATGGACTCAACGCGCTTTTCCAAATTGGCTTTGACCTTGTTCTCATACCCTGAATAGGTATGAACGACATACCATCTTTTTTCCATACCAAGCCACCTGGGACCTCTCTAAATAATCCTTTCGATCACAGCGGAAATACCGATGTCCAGAACCCAGAAGTATAGAGCGACCACTACAATTGTACCGAGAACGATCAATGTGTAGTTTTTCAGTTCCTTACGACTAGGCCAGCGAACTTTTTTGAGTTCGCTCCAGCTCTCAGTGAAAAAGGAAAACAAAGACTTGAAACTACGTTTCACGCCGACTACACCTCCAAAAAACTATCTGGTTTCGCGATGAGGAGTTTGCTCGTTACAGAACTTGCAAAATTTCTTCATCTCCATGCGGTCGGGGTGATTTCGCTTGTTCTTGGTTGTAGTGTAGTTGCGTTGTTTGCAACTAGTACAAGCCATAGTAATAATTACCCGCATGATGTGCACCTCCCGAAGACGTCCTTCTAACGGTAAAATTAGAAGACGCAAATATTGATCCTAAAAAAAAGCCGCGAATTTAGGCCTACCTAAAACACTTTAGCACAATGTCAAGGTCTGTGTCAACGAAAGAATTCCCGGCTGCACTGGGTAATTTCGGCTGTTCCGTAGTCGTGGGCGTACCCGGTCTTTGAACGTATTGCTTCCTTCTCACTTCGCTGTCTTCCCTATCATTATGGAGCATTCCGACTGTGTATAAACCTGCTTCCAACGGCAAGCGACCTAATCCGTTCCACAGAACGAATTATCAAGCGACAAATTTACTAAGCTTCTCAACTAGATCAATCAAAAAAAGACTCGTAGTCCGAGCCTTTCCTGAACATTATATCATCAATTGTCACGCACTTCCAGATATCTTTCCAATTTACGCTTTACTCGCTGCAGAGCATTGTCAATCGACTTCACATGCCTCTTCAAATCTTCGGCAATCTCCTGATAAGATCGCCCATCCAGATACAGCATAAGAACTTTACGTTCCAGATCACTAAGGATCTCCGCCATCTTATCTTCCAGCCCGATGAACTCCTCCTGATTAATAATCAGCTCTTCCGGGTCCAGCACCTGGGTGCCGCAAATGACATCCATCAGCGTCCGGTCAGAGTCTTCATCGTAAATAGGCTTGTCCAAAGAGACATAAGAGTTAAGCGGAATATGCTTTTGACGGGTAGCCGTCTTGATGGCAGTAATAATCTGACGCGTAATGCAGAGCTCGGCAAATGCCTTGAATGAAGAGAGCTTATCGCCCTTGAAGTCACGAATGGCTTTGTATAAGCCGATCATGCCTTCCTGAACAATATCTTCACGGTCCGCTCCAATAAGAAAATAAGAACGGGCCTTGGCACGTACGAAATTACGGTATTTGTTAATTAAATGCTCCAATGCGCCACTGTCGCCACCACGGAAAACCTCGACAATATCTTCATCGCTTATGAAATCATACTCGGACAGCATTAATTCCTTGAGGTCGACACTCACCAAGAATCCCCCCGGCTGCAACGCAAGACACATCGTTACTTCGCAAAATATACGATCAGTATATATTATGTTACCTTACAACGTCAACCGCAGTTTGTCCAAAAACACTCACCAATAACAAAAAATGGAATGCTATGCATTTCTCCAAGTCATTTCATCCATTTCTATTTATTGCCTGCGCCAATCTTCCAGCCTGCTGCGGACCTCAGGTGGAAGCTTATCTTCAAGAGAATGACGCGAGGAGCGGACACTGCCCGGCTCTATTGCTTTTTTGACCTGCTTCTGGTTTTCTTCCACTTCCAGACGCAGTTCTCTCGCGGAAATCCGCAATGCTCCTTGGGCAAAAATCACATGCTGCTCCACAAAGTCACTGGTAGCAACATAGATTTGCCTGCGGCGATGGGCGAACTCAACTACCAGCCGTTCGATGCATTCATCCGCCGTTTCCTTTTCCTTTGTGAAGAACACCTGCACTTTGCCTTGTACAAACGAACGCCCCAAACCTGGTACACGGTATGCATCAAAAACGGCAATGACCCGCCGGCCGGTATACGCCTGGTAATCCGCGAGCATATCGAGCAACCGGTCTCGTGCTTCCTGCATGCCGCTATGCGATAATGCCGCCAGTTCCGGCCAGCCGCCAATCATGTTATATCCGTCTACAAGCAGCACATCGCGCCAGTCGGCCATCACTATCCCTGCTGGTTCCGGCGTCGCAGCACCTCATACATAATCACGCCGGCCGCCACCGAAGCATTCAGGGAGTTAATTTTACCGGCCATCGGCAGCTTCAGAAGCACATCGCATTTCTCGCGGATCAAACGGCCCATCCCTTTATTCTCATTGCCAATGACCACCGCAACCGGCCCTGTGAAAATGTCCGATGCATACAAATTCTGATCTGTATCGACATCGGTTCCTACTACCCAGACACCCAGTTCTTTTAGACGGTCAATGGTCTGGCCCAGGTTCGTGACGCGTGCTACCGGCACATATTCCACTGCTCCGGCTGAGGTTTTGGAGACGGTAGCCGTGATCTGTGCCGAGCGGCGCTTCGGTACGATAACCCCGTGCACACCGGTACAATCGGCGGTCCGCAGAATTGAACCCAGATTGTGGGGGTCCTCGATCTCATCCAGCAAAATCAGAAAAGCCGGCTCTCCCTTAGCTTCCGCGGCAGCCAGCAGATCGGAGACCTCCGCATAAGCAAAGGGGGCAGCCTGCGCAACCACTCCTTGATGCTGCACTCCCGGAGCAAGCTGATCCAGCTTGCGTTTGTCTACATGCTGGATGACAATCCCCGCTTTACGCGCTTCCGCCACAATAGGGGCAGTCAGATGTTTTTGCGCGGTTTCGGCAATCCATATTTTATTCAAGGTGCGGCCGGCACGAAGCGCTTCAAGCACTGAATGCTTGCCGGCGAGTATTTCTTCTTCCGTCTTAACTTCTTCTTCCATGTTCATGCCTCCTGTTCTCTATGTTTCGTTCAGCCGGTCAAGGCCGGTTCATCACAAATTCTATACTGCTGTGCACAAGCTCCTGTAATCTTTCATGCTGTCCGGTGTAATACAAATGTCCAATCAGACACTCAAAAGCGGTAGCATGACGGTACTCCAGCACATTGGCGTTCTTCGGGATCGTCCCCGATTTGGCGTTCCGGCCTTGGCGGGCAACGGATTGTTCCTCTTCCGTAAGCACCGGCTCCAGATGGGAAAGGATGGCACTCTGCGCTTTGGCGGAGACCAGGCTGGTTGCCGTGCGGTGCAGATGGCCCGGCCGCAGATTCGGCAGCGAGACCAGATACTGCCGGACGGCAACTTCGTAAATAGCATCCCCTACGTACGCAAGCACAATCGGCGAGATCAGCCGCGTTGGCTTGGAAGGCTCATAGGGAAACCAGCCCTGCTCAAACTTTGCATCCCCGCCGCTCATTTACGACGCCACCGCATCCCCTGCGGTGTATCTTCCAGCAGGATGCCCATTGCGTTCAGTTCGTCGCGGATCTCATCGGACCGGCTCCAGTTCTTATTCTTCCGGGCTTCCGTACGTTCGGCAATCAACCGCTCTACCTCTTCGCTTGCCACTTCTTCTGCAAGTTCGGCAACAAGGCGAAGCACCGCATTCATTTCTTCAAAAGCTTTCTGCAGCGCAGCCAGATCGGCAGCTGCCGCCTCCTGATTCGCGAGCGTCTGATTTGCAAGGCTTACCCAATCGAACACAGCGGTAATAGCATCCGGAGTATTGAAATCATCCTGCATTTTGGCATGATAATTGGCCACAATGGCCGACAGCTTATCGTTCAGCTCTTCGCTTGCCGGAGCTTCGGCAGCTCCTCCCGCAAGTTCCAGACGGTGCCGCACATTCCCTGCAGCCAGCGTGATCCGCTCAACGCTTTTTTCCGCAGAATTCAGCGAATCCTGGGTAAAGCCCAGCGGATTGCGGTAATGTGTCGACAGCATAAAATAGCGGATGACACCTGCTTTGTAACGGGCGCGGATATCTTTGACCAGCAGCCCGTTTCCGAGCGATTTCGACATTTTTTCGTCCCCGATATTGAGGAATCCGTTATGCATCCAGTAGCTCGAGAGCGGTTTCCCGGTCAGCGCCTCAGTCTGTGCGCATTCGCATTCATGGTGCGGAAACTGCAGATCCTGGCCTCCGCCGTGAATATCCATGACATCTCCAAGAAACTCGCGGGCCATGGCCGAGCATTCAATATGCCAGCCGGGTCTTCCCTCACCCCAAGGGCTTTGCCAATAGACTTCGCCAGGTTTTGCCGCTTTCCAGAGAACAAAATCCTCCGGCTTCTCTTTACGGGAGTCCACTTCCACACGTATTCCAAATTGAAGCTCCTCCAGCTTTTGGCCCGAGAGCTTGCCATAGCCTGGGAACTTGGAGGTGCGATAGTAAACATCGCCGCCATTTTCGTAAGCAAAACCTTTCGCTTCCAGGTCCTTGATGAAATCAATAATCAGGTCCATGCTCTCCGTCACCCGCGGGTTCATCGTCGCCGGCTTCACATCAAGACCCTTCAGATCCTCATAATAGGCCGCGATGAACATCTCGGCAATTTCGGCTACCGTCGTGTTCATTTCTTCGGCTTTGCGGATCATCTTGTCATCCACATCCGTAAAGTTGGTAACATAACGCACTTCATTGCCAAGCTGCTCCAAATAACTCCTAACCGTATCAAAAACAATAACCGGCCGCGCATTCCCGATATGCATATATCCGTAAACGGTGGGCCCGCATACGTACATCTTTACTTTACCCTGTTCCTGGGGTATAAATTGCTCCTTGCTGCGGGTCATTGTGTTATAAATCTGTAAGGCCATCTAAAGTTCCATTCCCTTCACTTTAAATTTCATAGTCGCCAATGTACTGCTGACTCTCTATTCTCCGCTGCTCGGTTTTCTGTTGGTCTTCTGTACCTAGCCGCTCTCTGATTTCTTCGATTTCTTTTTGCAAAAAACGGAGAGAATCGACAAGCGGATCGGGCATCTTGGTATGATCCAGCCGATCGGAAACCCGCTCCCCGTTGCGTTTGACCACACGGCCAGGGTTGCCTACAACCGTACTGTTGCTGGGTACCTCACGGAGGACAACTGCATTCGAGCCTATATTGGAATTATCGCCAATCCGGAACGATCCGAGTACCTTGGCCCCGGAGCCGATAACGACATTGTTGCCGACCGTGGGGTGGCGTTTCCCCTTTTCCTTGCCCGTCCCCCCAAGGGTTACCCCTTGATAAATAATCACATCATCGCCGATCTCGCAGGTCTCCCCAATGACAATTCCCATCCCGTGGTCGATAAACAGGCGATTGCCGATAACCGCTCCGGGGTGAATCTCCACACCGGTCATGAATCTGCTGAACTGGGAAACCATCCGCGCCAGTGTAAACCAGCGGCGCTTAAAAAAAGAGTGGGCAATCCGGTGCCACCAAATAGCATGCAATCCGGCATAGGTGAAGACAACCTCGAACCAGCTGCGGGCGGCGGGATCGTTGTCGAAAACTGCCCGAATGTCCGATTTGATATGCTTAAACATTGCGGTTCTCCTCTTCATGACTTCCCCCGCTTCCTGATAACAGGGATCAGGGAAGGTATTGTCTTCAGGGCTTTGCTTACTTCAGGGTTGTAAGCAGAACAAAACAAAAACGCCCCTGCAGCATAAAGCTGCAGAGACGTGTATACGCGGTCCCACTCTGCTTGAACAAAACCATCCCACGCTAATTCAGGGCTGGAAGGTTTCATCCCTCTTAAGCGTCTTTAACGGCAACGTTCCCGGCACAATCTAACGTCCCCCGCAAGGAACGCTCAATCATGCAGCTCACAGGCGCATGTTCCGCGATGGACAAATGAATAACTCTCAGCCCGAAAGGCAGTGCCTCTCCCCGGTTATTCTCTCTGGCAATTGTCCTCTATGCACGTACTTTTCCTGATCATAGCTGTTATTATATTCTTCTATCTTAGCGAAAAGATGCGGAGCTGACAAGGGGGAGTCCCCCGTTCCACGCGGACTTACGCCCCTTTAATTTGCGATTTCAAGCGTTCGATGACACGGTCCCGCCCAAGCAGGGCAATCGTTGCATTCAGATCACGCCCGTGGGTTTGTCCGGTCAACGCGACACGAATCGGCATAAACAATGCTTTTCCTTTGTGCCCCGTTTCTTTCTGCACTTGTTTGATAAGGATAGCCATGTTGCTCGCAGTGAATTCTTCAGCGGCTTCGATCTTGGCCAGGAACGCGGCCAGCACTTCGGATACCTGACCTTCAGCCAGAATCTGAGCCCCTTCAGTCTCAAGCTCCAAATGACTGCGGAAGAACAGCTCCGACAGCTCAACAATATCTGAAGCCGACGTCATCTGCTCCTGATACAGGGCTACGAGGCTCTCTGCCCAAGCCTGCTGCTCCTCAGTCAGTTCAGCAGGCAGTCTGCCTGCTTTCTGCAGATGAGGGATAGCCAGTGTCGCAATCCGCTTAGGATCGGCATGTTTGATATAGTGATTATTCAAATGTGCCAGCTTGTGCTTATCGAACACAGCCGGGCTTTTGGACAAACGGTCCGCAGTAAAAATAGAGATGAGTTCTTCCTTGCTGAAGATTTCTTCTTCTCCCTCCGGCGACCAGCCAAGCAGAGAAATGAAATTGATCATCGCCTCCGGCAGGTAACCCAGATCGTCATACTGCTCAATAAATTGAATCACGGATTCGTCGCGTTTGCTGAGTTTCTTATGGTTGTCGCCGACAATCAGCGTCATATGCCCAAACAACGGCGGTTCCCAGCCCAGTGCTTCATAAATCATCAGCTGGCGCGGTGTGTTGGAGATATGGTCTTCCCCGCGCAGCACATGGGAAATCTTCATCAGATGATCGTCTACTGCTACAGCGTAATTATAGGTAGGGATTCCGTCTTTCTTAACGATGACAAAATCGCCCGTTTCTTTGGTATCAAAAGAAATACTGCCCTTTACGATGTCGTCAAACGTATACGTGCGGTCTTCCGGAACCCGGAACCGGATGCTCGCTACACGCCCTTCCGCTTCAAAGGCCAGGCGCTCAGCTTCCGTCAGATCGCGGTGTCTGCCCGAATAACGCGGTGTCTCTCCACGGGCCGTCTGTTCTTCGCGTTCCGCTTCCAGCTCTTCTTCCGTGCAATAGCAGCGGTAAGCCAAGCCGCGGTCCAGCAGTTCCTGCGTATATACCCGGTACAGATCCAGACGCTCTGTCTGGCGGTAAGGGCCGTATTCTCCGCCTACATCAATGCTTTCATCCCAATCAATACCCAGCCACTTCAAATACTTCAGCTGGCTTTCTTCGCCTCCGGCGATGTTGCGCTTGATGTCCGTATCTTCAATACGGATAATAAATTTGCCGCCTTTGTTACGGGCAAACAAATAGTTGAACAAAGCCGTTCTGGCGTTACCGATATGTAAATGTCCCGTAGGGCTCGGTGCGTAACGCACCCGGACTTCATCTGCCATGTCAATCCCTCCGCTTCCTATAGTTAGAAATAGGCTATCCTGTAGTCATTTCAAGATGATACCACATCTTGGAGCAGACAAACAATAGATTGTGCCGCAATCCCTTCGCCGCGTCCAGCAAATCCAAGCTGCTCAGTAGTGGTCGCCTTCACATTGACTTTGGAGGGCTCCGCGCCCAATGCACGCGCGATAATCTCGGTCATTTGCGGAATGTAGGGAGCCATTTTGGGCTTCTGGGCAATGATTGTTGAATCAATGTTCCCAAGCTTGTACCCGCGCTCACACGCAAGCGCCCAGACTTGCACCAGCAGCTTCAGGCTGTCGGCGTCCTTAAAAGCCGGATCGGTATCCGGAAAATGCCTGCCGATATCCCCAAGCCCCAATGCGCCCAGTATCGCATCAGTTACCGCATGCAGCAGCACATCGGCATCGGAGTGCCCCAGCAGTCCTTTTTCATACGGAATTGTAACCCCCCCGATAATACACGGCCTTCCTTCTACCAATTGGTGCACGTCAAATCCTTGCCCTACTGCAATCATGTTATCCCTCTCCCCTGTTTCTTTGTATGAATTCTGCAAAATCCAGATCTTCCGGTGTCGTAATCTTAATATTCCTGTAGCTTCCCTCCACCACAGACACCGCAATACCGGCACGCTCTGCCAGACTGGCATCATCGGTGCCAAGGAATCCGTCCCTCTCCGCCGCCTCATAGGCCAAACGCAGCTCAGACGCACGAAAAGTCTGCGGGGTCTGAATCGCCCACAGACTTCGCCGATCCGGCGTAGACAGCACTTTGCCGTCACTGTCTACCTGCTTGATCGTATCCTTCACCGGCACCGCAAGTACCGACGCCCCGACCTGCCTGGCCCGTTCATAACAAGCCTCAATCTCGCTCGGCTGCACAAACGGGCGAACCCCGTCATGGACCATTACCCAAGTGCTGTTCAGCTGCAGCAGGCCATTGTACACCGAATGCTGACGCTCGGCCCCACCGCAGACAACACCTGTTACTTTGTCCAGCTTATAGGTATCGATCCACTCCCGGCATCGCTCCATATCCTGATCCCCGGTCACCAGCACAATTTCAGAGATCAGCTTGTGCTGCTGAAAGACCTCCAGGGTATGCACGATGATCGGTTTGCCTTTAAGCAGCAGATACTGCTTGCTCTCCGCTGTCCCCATCCTTGTTCCTCTGCCTGCCGCCACCATGACGACGCCTACACTGTTTGACATGACTTTAGGCTCCTGTCTTTCTTAGCTATCCCCATCATAACTTGTTTGGTGAGCATTTCCAAGCCAATTGAGCCCTGAGGGGACAGTTCCATAAGAAGACTATTGCGCTTTTTCCAGCAGCTTGGGCTTGGCGAAGATCATCCGACCCGCTGAGGTTTGCAGCACACTGGTGACGAGAACTTCCATCGTCGTTCCAATATATTCGCGTCCGCCTTCCACTACAATCATCGTGCCGTCATCAAGATACGCCACACCTTGTCCATGCTCCTTGCCGTCTTTGATCACCTGGACAATAATCTCTTCGCCAGGAAGAACGACAGGCTTCACCGCATTGGCCAGATCATTAATATTTAGGACAGACACTCCTTGCAGCTCACATACCTTGTTCAAGTTAAAATCATTGGTAACAACTTTCCCGCGCAGCACCTTGGCCAGCTTGACCAGCTTGCTGTCCACTTCGGAGATCTCCTCGAAGTCCCCTTCATAGATCAGCACCTTCACATCCAGCTCCTTCTGGATTTTGTTAAGGATATCCAGCCCGCGCCGGCCGCGATTTCGTTTGAGCAGATCGGATGAATCAGCTATATGCTGCAGCTCCTCCAGCACAAATTCCGGTATGACGATCGTCCCTTCAATAAATCCGGTTTTGCAAATATCGGCAATCCGCCCGTCAATGATAACGCTGGTATCCAGAATTTTGTGCTCTTCTAGCCCCCGGCCTTCGGGTTCAGCGGATTGCCCCCAGCGCCCTGTAGTCCACAGTGCAGCCAGTTCGGTTTTCTTCTCCAGTCCGACCCGCAGTCCTATATAACCCAGCACAAGCGTAACAGCCACCTGTAGCAGTTCTCCCGCCTTCCCCAGCCAGGACATGGCCGGATAGAGCAGCAGTGACAGCAGCAGCCCTCCAGTCAGCCCTGCGGCACCGGCAGCCAGTTCATTCATAGGTATGCGCGAACAAAACAACACCGCCTCCCGAAGCTTCGAACCTCCCCATTCCGCGCACAAAGTCGCCGCAAACGAAAAAATAATGGCACCCAGCACCCCAAATAAAATGCTTCCTTCCACCGGCAAGTTTTCTCCCAGCTTCGCCATTCCAAGCGGAAATCCTCTCTCTGCAGCATGGTATATCGAATAACCGGACCAGGCCCCGCTGAGCCCGGCAAATAATACAATCAATCTTTTCCACATGACTTACGCACCTCCTTTTATTCATCCTGAAGTGATATGTTCCTCACCAGTATGTTCCAATTTTCAGGACGATAATCGTCGGCCGCATGGTTTTTTTACGAGGCTGTACCGTTCTCCGGGAAGTTTAGGCTTACAGCAGCTTCTTTCGCGGTTGAAAATAGGCGAAGGGGTGGATATAATGAACTCAATTAAGAACCCGGGGGGAATGGATAATGAGCGCACCAAGTTTACAGGCCTTTCAGGATCAAGTCTCGGAACTGCTGCTCCGTCACCGCAGTCTTCTGGATGTTCTGTCCAAGAACGGCCAGAGCAGCGCGTCCGTCAATCGTGCCGTCGTCAAAGCCATTACGGAATGCGGATGTATTCAATTGCATGCCACCAAGCAGGTATTTGAACCCGGAGCCGGGCTGGAGCAAGCCAAGGAGCAGGCTGGGACACATGTTGAAGGTCATCTGTGCGAGAACTGCCGTGAGGTGATCGGCTCCGAGCTGGGGCGGGAGCTGTTCTATATGTCCGCGCTGTGCAACCTGCTCGATATCAATATGGACGAGATTGTGGTCAAAGAGTCTCAGAAATGCGCTACACTTGGCCTGTTTAATTTATCTTGAGAGCTTCCTGTTGCTTAGCGTCGTCTATCCGTCTATCTATCTCACGTTACATGTCAAAAAGGCTTTGCTGCCCTTACGGGACGGCAAAGCCTTTTGTATTCGGTGTATGACGAAAACGGGCCTTTATCCATTCTTGGAATGGTATACCTTGTCTTCCGAACGTCTTCTGCGGCGGTGACGGCGTCTGGCTGTTAAGCGGTCGATATTCTGCTTGAATCCGTATAAGGCATACAACGAAAGCAGAATAAAGATTAGCTTCGCAATCTGCTCAGGAAATACTACGGCTACTGCTACCGCCAGCACAATCACGATGGGCGCTATCAGTCCTGCTTTTTGGGGCAGACCAATCTTCTTGAAATTAGGATA
Organism: Paenibacillus albidus; assembly: GCF_014644435.1. Lineage (GTDB taxonomy): Bacteria > Bacillota > Bacilli > Paenibacillales > Paenibacillaceae > Paenibacillus_AQ > Paenibacillus_AQ albidus. The sequence continues at coordinate 55,479 of NZ_BMKR01000038.1, forward strand.
TTTCACCGTACTAACCATCAGATAAGATAAGAGCAGGGCCGCCACAACCATGAAAGGTGCAGAGACCTCTTTATGAAAAAGCGCAAGTGTGGCGAGTACGCCACCAGCAGCAGGGATAGGCAATCCGATAAAATAGCCGGGAACCCCCGGGCGAACATTAAAACGGGCCAGGCGAAGCGCGCCGAACACCGGGAAAATTGCTGTAACCGTCCAGCCCAGAGCAGAATTCAAATCCTGTAAGCTGGTTATATACATAATCAGAGCCGGTGCTACTCCAAAAGAAACAACATCCGACAACGAGTCAAGTTCTTTGCCAAATTCACTTTCACATTTCAGAGCACGGGCAACACGGCCATCCAGTCCGTCCAGCAGCATTGCGATAATAATCATGATTGCGGCCATCTCTACCTTGCCATCAAAAGCCATCATGATTCCAAACATTCCAAGCATCAGATTACCGATGGTAAACAAACTTGGAATTGATTTTTGTATCATCTCTTCACCTCGATGTTATAACTTTGATTCTTGCAGCTGCAGCATTACGTGATTGTATGATATTTACATTTGTCTGTCAATAAGAACTTGCTTCTGCAAACGCTTGAGTCCGTCCTGAATATTGCGGGCACGAACCTCGCCGATTCCGTCCACTTCATCCAACTCGGCAATGCTTGCTTTCATCAGATTCGGCAGCATTTCAAAGCGCTCGACCAGATTGTGGATGATTACGTTCGGCAGGCGCGGAATTTTGTTGAGCAGGCGGTATCCGCGCGGCGTAACGATTTCCTCGGAGGCCACTGCTGTCGAAGAGTAACCCAGCAACCGGGCAATATAATTGTCATCCATGAGGTCATCGTCGCTCGTCCGTTTAAGCCCGGCGATAATGTCACGGATCTTCTCCTCTTCTTCTTCTCTTGAATAGTCTCTGTAGAGAAGCCATGCTTCTTCCTCAGTATTTCCAACCAGTTCTTCCATCTGCATACTGATGAGGCGCCCTTCATTGCCAAGCTCATTGATGTAGCGCTTCACTTCCATCTTGATACGCAGCACCATTTCCACCCGCTGAATGACTCCAACTACTTCCGCCACAGTTACGATGCCTTCATATTCGGAAGCAGACAAATTAGTCAATCCCTGGGTAAGTACAGCTCTATACTTCTCCAGGGTCTGAATCGCTTGGTTAGCCTTGGCCAGAATAGACCCGATCTCCTTCAGCGCATAGCGGATTGAACCTTGATACAAGGTGATGATATTCCGCCGCTGGGAGATTGATACCACCAGCTTGCCGGTTTGTTTGGCTACACGCTCCGCCGTCCGGTGACGGATGCCTGTCTCGATGGAGGAGATGGAGGAATCGGGAATCAGCTGCGTATTGGCATAGAGGATCCGTTTCAAATCCTCGCTCAGTATAATTGCTCCGTCCATCTTGGCCAGTTCATATAAATAATTGGGCGAAAAATCGCAGTTAATGGAGAATCCGCCGTCGACAACTTCCATCACCTCAGGGCTGTAGCCTACTACTATGAGTGCTCCCGTCTTCGCGCGAAGCACATTCTCCAGTCCTTCCCGGAAGGGTGTTCCGGGTGCCGCCAGTCTGAGCAGATCATTCATGTTTTCTGATTGATGTTGTTCCTTCATCCTCTTGTGCCCCCTAATCTAACGCGACCTTTAGTGCATCTGCTACGGTGCTGACGCCAATAATCTGGATATCCTGTGGATGCTTCCAGCCTTTCATACTTTTCTCGGGCATAATTACCCGCCGGAATCCGAGCTTGGCGGCCTCCTTGACACGTGTTTCCGCACGTGAGACGCCTCTCACTTCGCCGGTAAGCCCCACTTCACCGAAGAAAACGTCATAGGGTTTGGTGGGGATGTCACGGAAGCTGGAAGCAATACTGACGGCAACAGCCAGGTCTATCGCCGGCTCATCCAGCTTCACTCCTCCTGCAACATTGAGATAAGCATCCTGATTCTGCAAAAACATACCCATACGTTTCTCCAGCACCGCAAGAATCAGGGCCATTCGCTGGTGGTCCATGCCGGTGCACATCCGCCGCGGCGAGGGAAAATGAGTGGCCGCAACCAAGGCCTGCAGCTCCACAAGAACCGGCCGCGTCCCCTCCATACTCGCTACGACAGCAGATCCGGCTACACCCAGCGGACGCTCCGACAGGAACAGCTCCGAAGGGTTCTCCACTTCGGTCAGGCCAATTTCGCCCATTTCAAAAATCCCGATTTCATTGGTTGAACCAAAGCGGTTCTTCACCGCGCGCAGCAGCCGGTACGTATGATGCCGTTCCCCTTCAAAATACAAGACACAATCCACCATATGCTCCAGCATTCTTGGGCCGGCGATGGCACCTTCCTTGGTGACATGTCCTACCAGTACCGTGGCAATGCCGCGAATTTTGGCGATACGCATAAATCTTGTCGTACATTCCCGAACTTGCGTCACACTGCCGGGTGCGCTAGTGACTTCAGGCATAAATACGGTCTGAATGGAATCGATGACGAGAAATTGAGGCTGAATATGCTCAATCGCTTCCTCGATGCTCTCCATATTGGTCTCGCACAGTACATAAAGCTCAGCGGACAGCGCATCCAGGCGGTCAGCCCGCAGCTTCGTTTGCCGTACCGATTCTTCCCCTGAAATGTAAAGCACACGCAACCCCTGCGTTGTAAGAGCATGCGAGGTCTGAAGCAGCAGCGTGGATTTACCAATTCCGGGGTCGCCCCCTACCAGCACCAGAGAACCCGGCACGATCCCTCCGCCCAGCACGCGGTTAAGTTCACCAATGCCTGTCAGGATGCGCGGCTCTTTGTCACTTTCTATACTTATGATCGATTGTGCTTTTTCTTTACTATGAAAAATAGGGGCATTCATTCCCTGTGTTTTGACTGTACTTTCTGTTTCCTCCACCATGGAGTTCCATGCCTGGCACCCCGGACACTTCCCGAACCATTTCGGCGATTCATATCCACATTCGGTGCAGTTGAATTTTGTTTTTGGTTTGGCCATGTCTTCTCCTTACGGTCCGAGCTATTAAAATTGCGGATAATTTTCTCGTCAATCAAAGTTTACCATTTCTGCCCCTTTAACGAAAGGTCAATCGGAATTTGGAATGACAGTATTCCTATAACCTGCCTGAATTAAGCCCCAAATAAACATCTTTCCAGGATTTGAGCAGGATAGACGCTAGCACTTGGTGTGAACGCTCCGCGAACGGACCGTTGTTCCAATCGTTGTGCTCCCTTTTTTTAAAATCACAAGTTCGGCAGAGGATTGAGCCAGAAAGTCGGTTTGGACAATGAAGAGCAATGGGAAAAGTGACTCTCGAAGTCAGGTGGCTTTCCGGTGCCCGTAATCTGCTAAAGCAAGCAGCAAATGACCAAAAACGAAGAGCAGCGATTCTCCAATAACGGAAGAATCGCTGCTCTGTTGTCTTATTACGGACGATTATAGAGATTTATTCGGTTTCGGACTCAACTTCAACTTCTTTTTCGAGCGCTACAGGCTGAGGAGCCTCCTTCTTCGTGACCACAAGCTCGCCGTTCACTTCATCAATATTGAGCGAATCGCCTTTGGAGATATTACCTTTGAGCAATTCCTCGGACAGGCGGTCTTCAATATGCTTTTGAATCGCGCGGCGCAGTGGACGTGCGCCGAAGGCCGGATCATAACCCTCTTTGGCGAGGAAGGCCTTCGCTCCATCGGTGAGCACGAAGTCAACATCGTATTCACGCAGCCGCTTGCGCAGCTCCTCGGACATAAGCGTAACGATTTCGGCAATATGCTTCTCGTCCAGGGAGTGGAACACAATGATCTCATCGATCCGGTTCAGGAACTCAGGACGGAAGCTCTTCTTCAGCTCTTCCATAACCTTGCCCTTCATATTTCCGTACTCTGCACCCGCATCCTGTACCGCCGTGAACCCAAGGGTCGAGTTCTTGCGGATAGCTTGTGCTCCGACGTTCGAGGTCAGAATAATCAGAGTGTTGCGGAAATCGACTACACGCCCCTTGGAATCGGTTAGCCGTCCATCTTCGAGCACTTGCAGCAGAATGTTGAATACTTCCGGATGTGCTTTCTCTATTTCATCAAGCAGGACCACGGAGTACGGCTTGCGGCGTACCTTTTCCGTCAATTGGCCGCCTTCTTCATATCCTACATATCCTGGAGGCGCCCCGACCAGACGGGACGTCGAGTGTTTCTCCATGTATTCCGACATATCGATACGGATGACCGCATTCTCGTCACCAAACATGGCTTCGGCAAGGGCACGGGCCAGCTCGGTTTTACCTACACCTGTAGGTCCCAAGAAGATGAATGAGCCCATCGGACGTTTCGGATCCTTCAGACCCGCGCGCGCCCGGCGGAGGGCCCGGCTGACGGCTTTGACCGCTTCGTCCTGGCCAATGACACGCTCATGCAGCAAAGCTTCCATGTTGAGCAGACGGTCCGTCTCCTCTTCCTTCAGCTTGCTGACCGGAATTCCGGTCCAGCTGGCGACCACCTGGGCGATATCCTCCGGTGTAACCTCGGAGTCGGTACGTCCTTGTTTTTCTTTCCACTGATTTTTGGTGGTATCGAGCTCCTCGCGGATTTTCTGCTCAGTATCACGCAGAGCTGCGGCTTTCTCGAATTCTTGGCTTTGTACGGCAGAGTCCTTCTCCTTACGGATATCATCCAGCCGCATTTCCAGTTCCTTCAGATTCGGCGGAATCGTGTAAGAGTTCAATCTTACCTTGGAGCCCGCTTCATCAATCAGGTCAATCGCCTTATCCGGCAGGAAGCGGTCCGGAATATAACGGTCCGACAGCTTCACAGCTTCGACGATCGCCTCATCCGTGATCTTCACCCGGTGATGGGCTTCATAACGGTCGCGGAGACCATACAGAATTTGCACCGCTTCTTCCGGAGATGGCTGATCCACCGTAATCGGTTGGAAACGGCGCTCCAAAGCAGCATCCTTCTCAATATATTTGCGGTATTCGTCCAGTGTCGTTGCACCGATGCACTGCAATTCTCCACGGGCCAAGGCCGGTTTCAGAATGTTGGAGGCATCAATGGCACCTTCGGCTCCACCCGCTCCAATCAGAGTGTGCAGCTCGTCGATGAAGAGCACGATATTCCCGGCTTGACGAATCTCATCCATAATTTTCTTAAGGCGGTCCTCGAACTCACCGCGGTATTTGGTTCCGGCGACCACTGAACCCATATCGAGCGTCATTACACGTTTATCACGCAAGGTCTCCGGAATTTCATTGTTGATGATTTTTTGGGCCAAGCCTTCGGCAATCGCTGTTTTACCTACCCCGGGTTCACCAATCAGCACCGGATTGTTTTTGGTCCGGCGGCTGAGGACCTGAATAACGCGTTCGATCTCTTTGCTGCGTCCAATGACAGGGTCCAAATTGCCATCCTTGGCATAAGCGGTCAAGTCACGAGCCAAGCCGTCCAGTGTCGGCGTGCTGACATTAGCGGGGGTCCCGCTGTGGCTGGAAGCCGCTTCACTGCTGCCCAGGAGCTGCAGGACTTGCTGGCGGGCTTTGTTCAGGCTGATCCCCAGATTATTAAGTACACGTGCAGCTACACCTTCACCTTCACGGATCAGACCCAGGAGAATATGCTCCGTACCCACGTAAGTGTGTCCAAGCTTGCGGGCTTCGTCCATCGACAGTTCGATTACTTTTTTGGCGCGAGGAGTATAGGCAATGTTCGTAGGCTGTTCTTGGCCGCGGCCAATCAGTGTTTCCACTTCGTCCTGAATTTTCTCAAGACCCAAGCCTAGTCCGATTAACGCTTTCGCGGCAATGCCGTCTCCTTCACGAATGAGTCCGAGCAAAATATGTTCTGTCCCAATATTGTTGTGTCCTAAACGAACAGCTTCTTCCTGCGCCAGCGCCAGCACTTTTTGTGCGCGTTCCGTAAATCTTCCAAACATCATATCTCCTGCACCTCCATGAATAGTAAATATCTATTATTAATGTTGTTTGCCCAGTGTTTCGCGGAGCAGCTTCGCCCGGAACATATCCCGTTCGGTAGAGGTCATTTCATCCCCGAACAGCTTCTCCAGAAAGCCAGGCTGTGTTTTTACATTTAGTTCGTTGAGCACCGAGATTGACGGTCCTTCCAAAATGCCAAGATCAACCCCAAGCCTTACATCAGACAAGCGCTGTGCCGATTCCTTCAGTTCCATCACTGCCGCATAGGACAATATACCGTAGGACCGCATTACGCGGTCAGTAATCCGCAGAGCCGAATCCGCCAGCAGTCTTTGCCGCGCATTGCCTTCATGCTCGATAATTTGCGCAACTACACTGTGAAGGTTCTCGATGATTTCACTTTCGGTCTGGCCCAGCGTAATCTGATTGGAAATTTGAAAGATATTCCCTACAGCTTCGCTTCCTTCCCCGTAAATCCCTCTAACAGTCAACCCCACCTGATTAACAGCCGACAGAATACGGTTGATCTGATGGGTCATCACGAGGGCCGGCAGATGCACCATGACCGATGCACGGAGCCCTGTACCCACATTGGTCGGGCAGCTGGTCAAATATCCTCTTGTATCATCAAAAGCATAATTGACCGCCGCTTCGAATATATCGTCAATGGCTGTGGCACGTTCCCAGGCCTCCCGGACATGCAGTCCCGGAAAAAGACACTGGATACGCAGATGGTCTTCCTCATTGATCATGATGCTGACGGACTCATCCTCGTTCAAAATGACGGCCCCGCCATGCGAATCATTGGCCAAATTAGGACTGATGAGATGTTTTTCCACCAGCACCTTTTTGTCCAATTCCTTCAATTCATCCAGCTTCAGCAGTTCAAAGGTGCCAAGCTCCCCTGCCGCTTCCCCCGGGAAGACGGGAGCCAGCTGAGCCAGAACTTCTTCTGACTGCTCTGTCGTTGCCAGCAGGGGGAACGGTAAATGCTGCAAATTGCGGGCAATACGCATTCGGCTGCTGATGACAATCTCGGAATGGTCGCCACCGCTGCGCATCCAATCACTAAGCGCTTGTTCGGTAAATCGGAGATTTGACACGTCTTATCCCCCCTTATATATCAAAGACTTTACTCTTGTGCAATTTCTTTTTCAAGTTTTCGGATCTGATCCCGCAGCTGGGCTGCAGTTTCGAACTCTTCCTGTGTGATGCTTTGCAGTAATTCCTGCTTCAATTCATCAATTTGCCTTCTGGCCATAATCTGTGCCCCGGCACGCTTCGGGATCTTGCCGACATGGCCGGTGCTCCCATGCACCCGTTTGAAAAGCGGGTCCAGCGCGCTGTTAAAATACTTGTAACAGGAGCTGCAGCCAAAACGTCCCATCTTGCTGAATTGGGAATAAGTCATCCCGCAATTCTCACATACCAGACTTTGCGTAGTTTTGGTTGCTGCGGATTTCTCCTTGCCGGCCCCCTCAAGATCAAGCAGGCCCGACAGCAGACTGTGAATGGAAAAGCCACCCGCTGTTCCGGGAATCAATTCCCCTTTTTCGCGTGCACAGCTCTCACAAATGTGGAATTCCGTCTTCTCTCCGTTCACAATTTTGGTGAAATGGAGCGTTGCCGGTTTGACACCGCATTCCTGGCATAACATAAGCGGAGTCCCTCCCTTATGGTTGACAATTATTTGCCTAACAAAGAGATTAACATGGCCTTCATGATCTTGGCACGAATCTCATCCCGGTACGGAAGCTTAACCGTCAGGCATTCCCGGGAAACAGCGGCTCGCATGAGACACGCTTCACGCTTGGTCAGAAAACGGGCCTCTTCCAGCTGATAAATCAGCCCTTCGGCAGCGTTCTGATCAATGCCGCACCCGATGGTGGATTTAAGATGCGCATGTAGAGCCACATTCTGCGGCAATTCAAAACGCTGAATACGGATGTATCCGCCGCCGCCGCGTTTGCTTTCCACCACGTAGCCCTTTTCCAGTGTAAAGCGTGTACTAATGACATAATTGATCTGGGACGGTACGCATGAGAACTGGTCCGCCAGATCATTGCGCTGGATTTCCACCGTACCTTCGGGACTTTCATGCAAAATATTCTTCAGATATTGTTCGATAATATCGGAGATATTACGCATCACTCATCCTCCAGTGTTTGAAACTTTATGCTGCTGTTTGTAGATTGCATCCGTCCGGCATTGATCTCTAAAGAACTTAACCCATCAGGCTGAGAGCGAATCGGCGCCTTGAGGGCTCCCGAGTTCCACTCCTCCCGGCTATCCTTAGTGTGACCCAATCCCCGAATTACAAATCCGGGGGACTAATAACCAAGAATTGAAAAGATCTTGAAGGATAAGCCCAACGGCTGCGTTGACTTTGACTTTCTTTGACTTATTTAATATTATACCATATTCTCGGCTAATGCCAAGAGGGCACGCTTATTTTTTACCTTTAAGGAAGAGTGTATTCGGAAGAAGCCCCCACCGTATGACCGATGGAGGAGCGTTCTTGTTTAGAAAAAATCAAAAAGGGCCGTTGTCGCCTGCGGTACAATCTCCTCGAACCACTGGATTGCGGTCTCACTGCCTGTCAATTGTCCGTAACGCGACATTTCCTCAGGCCGCTTATAGCCCATCAGCAATACTGTCAACGTACCGATCCCGCAAATCAGGTCCGCTTGAGCCTGCTCACCCGCAATCTGCTCCAATCCGCCTTTTCCCTCTTCGGAAATACTCCACTCCCAAAGCCCGTTATTCCAGGGGGCATGTTTATCTTCAATATACAGCTTTTGCTTCTGCAGCCGTGAAGGCACGTTAAATGAATAACTCTCAACAAAGGCCTTCGCATTTACAAGACGGGCCATAAAGTACGGATAAATCTCCTGCGGAATACGCGGATCAGGCAGCAAATACGGCAGGATATCATCGGACGGCACCATTTTTAGCGCTGCGCCAGTCACCATGGAATCATGGTTGGCCAAGAAAGTCCATAGGCCTTTGCGGGCGGTTTCGGTTAAGTGGACCAACTCGTCAATGACGAGCTCCCCTTTTTCAATCTTGTAAAGAACATAACCTTCCGGTTCCCCGCTGTGGGAATAAAATACAGCATGATGGTCTTCTTCGCTCATAACAGTATGTGTCCACCAATCCTTGTCGCGCTGCAGCGTTCCGTTGTATCTTTCTGCAAACATCCTATACATACCATTAAGTTCGTCAATATCGGAATGATCCCGTATAACGCTGCCCTCCACTTCAGTTTTAGCTGGAAAGTTGGCTGCAGGGATACTGTATTTTTTATACTCACAATAAACTTCCCAGCCAAATTTACGGTAAAAAGGGATCAGGAAGGGATGCAAAAATGAAAGCAGCTGTCCTGCTTCATTCATCGTCTGCAAGCTATGGGACAACAGTTTCGCCACCAGCCCTTGTCTCCGGTTCTCCGGCCAGGTCGCTACACCGGCAATGCCACCCATATGTATAGCCCGGCCCTGTATATTAACGCGGAATGGAATGATCATAAGCTTGGCCTCCAGCTTTTCCTGTTCAAAAATACCCCACACCCGCTCAGGTTTGAATCTTTCTTTGGCCTTCTCCTTGTCTTCGCTTGTCATCTTATACTTGAAAGCATATTCGGATAAGCTCAGGCTATCTTCAAACTCCTCGGCTTGCAGTTGTCTAATAATCACAAAGGCCACCTCACTATTCTAATTTTGTCTTTATTGTGAGTATACCAAGGTGTATGATTATTCGCTAATTCCGCAGCTGTAAGCAGAAATTTATCAGAAGTTATCCACAGCTTTTGCACAGGACGCATTATTTTTATTTTTGCTATGTCGGACCACTTATTATTTATCCACCGTTCTTATCACTCTATCCACATATTCCACTAACTATCCACAATAACCCGTGAGTTATATAGGTTTTCTCTTGACGCATGCCCATAAATATGTATTCTACCCACAATAAAAAGCTCCCGTTTCCTCCTCAGAAGTCTATCCACATGTGAGCAACTTTTATGGACGTTTCTGAAATTATCCACAGCATTTCCACAGGCAGATCCGGACGCAAAAAAGCCACTATCGAATAACTCAACAGTGGTCTTGTGCGCTTGGCGACGTCCTACTCTCCCAGGACCCTTCGGTCCAAGTACCATCGGCGCTGGAGG
>NZ_BMKR01000039.1 GCF_014644435.1 Paenibacillus albidus
CAGGCCAGAGGCAAATTGAAACATTTGTACCCTGAAATTTGATGCAGTCAAGGTACTAGTCCAGCCTCAGCCTTTAAAAAGCGGGAATAGAGGGCGCATTCGAAAGCTACCTCCCGGGAAGCACGCTGTAAGCCTAGGGTGGAGATCGCTAGAGTGCACTTCATACATCAGGATGGGAAAAAGTAGGCTTGTTTTAGGATTTCAGTGTATTTAGTGCAGCAGGAACCGCAGCATTAGCCGAAAAGCGCCTTATCTCTATCCTTTGGATGTACAAAATACATCATGATGGATGTTTGAGCCTTGTTTTAACCATTCTGAGGTACTAAATACATTAGAACAGATCGAAGGCTGGTGACGAACGCTAATCCATATCAAACAGCCTTCAGACATCCCAAACCAGTCATGAAATAATCTTCCTCAGAATATCGTGGGGAGGATTTTTTTGTGTGGCTATTTGACGCTTACTTTACCGGCCGCAGCTTATGATTCTGGACGGCCTTATGTCCATGCCATGGATCGGTACGAGGCCAACCTGTTCTTCCAGTTCATCAACAAGCTCTATCGCCAGTCGTCGACAACTACCGATTGAAGCACAAGCAAACCATTTTTAGCGAGAAAGTATTCATTCTTATTTATCGAAAAGTGCTTAGTTGGACTTGACGGCATGTACCCATACGCCCCTAACCTATAGCCAAACCTCCACTGTTGCACCAAGGTTTTTCCCGCATGTTATAATGGGTTTTGAACCTCTCATGACTAAAGTCACGAGATTCTTGGGTAGTCCCTTCTAACGAAGAGAAATGTACCAAGCTAACCCTGTCGTTCCGACAGTTCGTGTAAGGATTACACCCCAAGAAGTCTTTTGCCTTCGGCAAGAATGTTCAGGCTTGCGTTAAAGTCTCGGTCATGGTGTGCTCCACATTCCGGGCAGTCCCATTCACGCAACTTTAAGTCTTTTACCTCTTTGTGCTTGTAGCCACAGCAGGAGCATAGCTGTGAAGATGCGAATGTTTTACCCACAGCCACAACTATGCGACCATACCACTTCGCTTTGTACTCTAGCATGGAGCGAAACATCGACCAGGAATCCTCACTAATTACCTTGGCTAACTTAGGATTCTTGACCATATTGGCTACCTGTAAATCCTCAATCGCAATGATGTCGTGGTTTTTGACAAGTTGCGTTGATTTCTTTTGCAAGTAGTCACGGTTATGCTCTACGAGAAATGGCTACAGGGTCTATACCGATACCCATCTGGAACAGATGAAGCTGGTAAGAATGGCCTTAAGAACGCCTTTGTCTTCCCTTACTGGGTCTGAACATGCGAAGGAGTTAATGGGTTATCCTGGTGAGTTAATGAAGGTCCGTTTATTGAATTGATGTAGTTTTTTAAAAGGGGGAGACCATGTGCAAATCATTCCGGAGTTAATGGTGAAACGGTGGCCCAAAGATACCATAGCGGCGGGTTATCGTCATACCGCCCTGCTTAATTCGGACGGCACGGTGACAGCTGTGGGTGATAATAAATATGGCCAATGTGATGTAAGCAGCTGGTGCGATATGGTGGCGGTTGCGGCGGGTAATGCACATACGGGTAATGCTCATACAGTCGGGCTTAAATCGGACGGCACAGTGGTAGCTGTGGGTTGGAATAAGTATGACCAATGCGATGTAAGCGGCTGGCGTGATATGGTGGCGGTTGCGGCGGGTTGGCGTCGTACCGTCGGGCTTAAATCGGATGGCACGGTGGTTGCAGTGGGCCGGAATAATGAAGGCCAATGCAATGTAAGCGGCTGGCGTGGTATGGTGGCGGTTGCGGCGGGTGACTGGCATACCGCCCTGCTTAAATCGGACGGCACAGTGACGATTGTGGGTAATAATCGGTATGGCCAATCCAATGTAAGCGGCTGGCACGACATAGTGGCGGCAGCGGCGGGTTACCTCCATACCGCCGGTCTTAAATCGGACGGCACGGTGGTTGCTGTGGGTCGAAATAATGATGGCCAATGCAATGTAAGTGGCTGGCGTGGTATTGTGGCGATAGCGGCGGGTAGTCATCATACCATCGGCCTTAAATCGGACGGCACTGTGATTGCTGTGGGGCGAAATAATGAAGGCCAATGCAATGTAAGCGGCTGGCGCGGCATCCAACTACCCGGCAATTAGTTTTCAATATTAATAAATACATATAATAATACCGGCGGTCCACCCGCTGTGTCTGGCAGACTTGCCCAGCAATTTCCCCGCCTTTGGTGTTTACCTCGTCGAACATTCCCGTGAAAGGGTCAAAGCCAGAGCGGATCTCAAATGTAGATGGAGAAATTCCAATTAACGGGATCAAAGGAAGCAGCCCCATAACCCATAAGCCCCGGTCTCCATAGGAGTCCGGGGCTTAGGATGGTTGTCCATTATTGTCATGAGGCGCCTGCAGCAGGATTCTCCGTGTCCGAAACCCTGCATGATATCCCGGATGTCTTCAACCCTTAAGTTCCTTTACTTTTTCGCGATATGCACTTTCAGCAGCTTGCCCTTCACGGTTGTGTCCTTCATTGCTTGCAGCACCTGCGGACCTTTGCCGTTCAGAATATCCACGTAGGAGACGTTGTCCTGGATCGTGATGATCCCGATATCCTCTGCCGTGATGCCGGGAAGTTTGGCCAGGGTGCCGACGAAATCGACGGCTCGGAGCTTCTTTTTCTTGCCTCCGTTGAAGTATAGCTTCATAATATCCTGGCTCAGACTTTCGCTTTTGTCCTTCTTGCGGACAGGCTGCTTGTTGATCTTCTGTTCAAAAGCGCCCTTGGCAAAAGCGACCGCATCCTCCGAAGGCTCCTTCATCACCGGAATGCTGAAGCCGATATAGTCCTCGATGTCCGCAACCCATTTATGCTCGTTCGGAGTCACGAACGTAATCGCCTTGCCCGTTTTGCCTGCGCGTGCGGTACGGCCCGTGCGGTGCACGTAGCTTTCTTTTTCCAGCGGAATATCGTAGTTGATGACATGGGTAATATTCTCGATATCAATCCCGCGCGCGGCTACGTCGGTGGCGATCAGATAGCGGAACTGGCCTCTTTTGAAAGCATTCATAACCTCAAACCGCTCATCCTGTTCCATCCCGCCGTGGATCTTGTCGCAGGGATAGTCCAGATCGGCCAGACCGCGGAACAAATCATTCACCTGCTCCTGGGTCCGGCAGAAGATTATGCAGCTGTCCGGGTTCTCCACCGTAAGGATGTCGCTTAACAGCGAGAACTTGGCAGCTTGTCTCACTTCAATCAGCGCATGCTCAATGGTAGCCGTAGTAATCCCGCTCGCCTGAATTTCGATATCTTCGGGTGCGTTCATGTATTTGCGGCACAGGTTCTTCACCGCTTCCGGCAGTGTCGCCGAGAAGAGCATCGTCACCCGCTCTTTGGGCAGCCTCTTGATAATCTTCTCGATCTGTTCGATAAAGCCCATGCTCAGCATTTCATCGGCCTCGTCAATCACGAGATATTGCAGGCGGTTCAGCGGCAGTGAACCCCGCTCAATATGGTCAAACACACGCCCAGGCGTACCTACGACAACATGTGTTTTTTGGGTAAGCTCAATCTTCTGCGGGGCAAAAGGCGACTTGCCGACCAGGGCTACGGCCTTGATCCGCTTGAAGCGGCCGATGTTGGTGATATCTTCCTTGACCTGCGCGGCCAGCTCCCGGGTCGGGGTCAGGATCAGCGCCTGCGGCTTGTTCTCCGCCCAATCCACCAGCTCGCAGACCGGAATGCCGAATGACGCCGTCTTTCCGCTGCCGGTCTGCGACTTCACAATCAGATCCTGCCGGCGCAGGGCTACAGGGATCACCTTGCGCTGCACCTCGGTCGGCACCTCATACTTCAGCGCATCCAGCGCTCTGATAATCTCTTCGTTCAACTCATATTCTCTAAATGTCACTTCACTCATCATTCAACCTCTTCTATGCTGATTGTTCCGGTTCTGGCGGAATCTCCGCGTTCCTTCATCTTGTGCATGGTATAAGTATAACAGTTATTCGCCATCCGCATTCCATTCCTTATAGAATTGGTCCAGAAATCCAAGCATGAACTGATGCCGCTCCTCCGCCAGCTTGCGCCCGTAAGAGGTATTCATCAGGTCCTTAAGCTTCAGCAGCTTCTCATAAAAATGGTTGACCGCCGTTCCCTTGCTGTAATCGCGGTATTCCTTCTGCAGGGATTCCCCGCGCGGCGCGATGTCCGGGTCATGCATGGGGCGGCCCTTTGCCCCTGAGAAAACAAACGTCCGGGCAATGCCGATAGCCCCAAGCGCATCCAGTCGGTCGGCGTCCTGCACCACTTGTCCCTCAAGGGTAGCCATGGGCGCACCGCTGCCGCCGCTGAAGGACATCGTATCAATAATCAGCATAATATGGTCAATCTGTCCGGAATTGTCCAGGTGTGAGTCAAGCCAGGTGCGCACCTTGAGCAGCCCCTCTTCCTTGGACGGGTTCAGCTTCTCATCGGCAACGTCATGCAGCAAGGCCGCCAGGGTGCAGATCAGCACATCCGCCTTCTCGATCCCGGCAATCACTGCCGCCGTGTTGCGGACCCGGTCCGAATGCCACCAATCGTGGCCCGTGGTATCCTGGCCCAGTTGTTCTCGTACAAAAGCTTCCGTCTGTTCAATCAGCAAGGTATGATTCATCTCGCACTCCTTTGAAATAGGCAATTATATGTTAAATCCCACATCTATACAGTATAACGGAAGGGGTTCCGTATGGGTATAGTTCCGGGAGGGATGTACTTTTGATTAACGAATCATGCCGGTCTCTGATAAACGTGTGGCTTTTACCAGATAGGGAGCCAAACCCGGAAACATGCGGGCCAGGACCGGATACAGGCGGTTCGTTTTGGCAAAAGCCAGCTTCTGGATTCTTCTCGCTCTTCGGAGCAGCTGTGTAAATTCGCGGTTAGCTTCGTTCGTGTATCCGCTTTGCCATTCGGCATAGCTTATTTCTCCCTTTAAATACTTATCGGTCCAACCGGTGAGAAGCAGCGCAGAGCGCAGGGCTATGGACATGCCGTCCCCGCAGAGCGGCGGAATCACGAGCATCGCATCACCCACATGCGGAAACTCAGACCACGGTTCGGGCACTTCCGACAAGCGGACCGGGGCAACCGAGACCTGGGTTCCGGGGACAGGCATTCCCTCGCTCAGCCTTTGGGCCAGTCTTACGTTCGTGCGGGAAGCTGCCTTCAGAATGTCCGGCACAGACTTCCCGCTGCTCTGCACGGTGTCCAAGGTCAATAGCGCAGCAACATTTGCGAGTCCATGTTCAATCGGGGAAAATCCGACATAACCCCCCTCACAAAAATACAGCTCGACCTGTGACGGGACCGCAATGCCGCTGAAATGAGATTTTACGCCAACGTATACGGTTTCATCGGGAGGGTGATCCGCCAAGGCCATGCCACGGGGCTTCTTGACTCCATAGGCGCCAACGACAGCTTTGGCCCGATACCGAATCCGTCCGTTTCCTTGGCGCGTTTCCACCTCATATCCATCGTTGTCCAGCTTCTGAATGTCCGTAACCGTCGTTTTCGTAACAATTTCCGCTCCCGCTGCGGATGCTTTCTGATGCAGGATACGGTCCAGCTCATAACGGCTGATGCCAAAAGCCACCCCAGGCAAAGCAGCTTCAATCACCCCGCCGTGCGGCATAATAATACAGGCTTTGTCCATCATGCCGGGTGTTACATCCAGGCCCAAGGGGTTCACGCCCAGGTACTCCAGCATTTCTCTCGTCTCCGGAGACATAAACTCACCGCAGGTCTTGTGGCGGGGGAAAGCCTGCCGGTCGAGCAGAAGGGTCCGGTGGCCTTTTTGGGCAAGCTGAAGGGCACTGCTGCTGCCGGCAATTCCCGCTCCTATAACAATGGCATCCACTTGCCTTATCATATGGGATCTCCTGCCTTTTCTAAAGTTTACTTTCAAGGTTAGGGTGAGGAATTACGACGGAATATCGGAATAATGGTTTCCATGCGTAAGTCATCGCTTCAGCTTGAAGCCTGTGCTGTAATTCCTGCCAGTCCCTGCTCTTAAACCCTTTTGCGACAGACAGCGGTCCATCATGCCGGATATAACGGTTGCGCGAAATCAATCGGGTCACAATCCATACCGCTGTATAAGATACCGGATGCCGATGAATATCGTTAATGACCACGCCGTATTTCGAAGCTCTCCGCATATGGGAGACAATATCCACCAGATGGTCCCCATCAAAATGATGGACGAACTGAGAACCGGTAACGATATCAGCGGAGGCATCAGCCAATTCCTTGACATCCGCCTGCCGGACCTGAACCCTGGGTTCATTCCGGAATAGGAACCGCGCCTCTTTACAGGCCTCTTCCGTCAGATCAACAAGTGTAACTTTCAAACGAATGCCTTTTTGATCCGCCCACTGCAGAAGCTTGTGGTTAACGTCACCCGAACCTGCTCCAACATCCAGAATGCTAAGCGTCCGGGGACAACCCGCCACTTTCCATAGCTTTTCAACACCTGCTTTGGTTGGACCCGGCGCAGCGAAAATTTGGTTCAGGCGTCTCAAGTGTTGCAGCGCTTCACTCAATTCTTCTCCCCCCATCGAAAAGTCGTCCATGAGCTCCTCTTCCTGCGCCCGGACCGACAGCTTCCTAAAAAAGGGCATGATCCTGCTCCTTGAAAGGCGGGGAGTTCGCCGGAACATAAGTAAATCGCATCAGCTCTGCGGTCAGACCCGGTCCAAACGCCATGGCAACCCCTTCGGTTAAAGCTTGCTCCCGGGTGATCATGTCCAAACGCATCGCATTCAGCACAAACATAATCGTGACGGAGGACAGATTGCCGGCATCTCTTAAGATCTCTCTGCTGTATCTGGTCTGTTCATCACTCAGATTCAATACGTTCTGCACGGAATCGACAATACCCCGCCCGCCTGGATGTATCGCCCAAAGTTCAGGAAGCTGGCCCCTCTCAAGCAAAATATCAAGCTCTTCCTGCAGATGAGTGGCTAGCAGCTTCGGAATGCTGGGGGATAAAAACAGGTCATACCCTGTATCTCCCACCTCCCAGGTCATATCCTCCACTGAATCCGGGAGCAACACAGAATAACCCGAACCCAAACGCAGATAGGGGTTATGACGGGCTTCCGGACTTCCGATGATACAGGCAGATGCCCCATCGCCGAAGAACGATGCAGCAAATAGCGTTTCTCTTTCCTTCACGGGTTGAAAATGAAGCGTGCAAAGCTCAACGCAAACCACCAGCACCCAGGCACCCGGAGCTCCCTTCACGACATCACGTGCCATCTGGATCGCCTTAAGACCGGCAGCACAGCCCTGAAAAATAAGCGGCAGCCGATTGACACGCGGCGGCAGTCCCAATTGCCGGATCAGCATGACATCCAGTCCCGGCAAGTATTGACCTGTGCAGCTCACGGTAATAAGATGTGTAATGCGGTCAGGAGAAATACCAGCATCCTTCAAGGCTTTACCGGCAGCGATGGCTCCGAGCGGGAGCGCTTCTTGCTGATATTTATTCATGCGTTCCCTGGTTGTCGGGACGTTCGATGGATCCCCGGAAGGCAAATAACGGCATTCTTCCGGAGGACCCAAGAAGCTGGAATCACAGGTGAAACGTGTCTCCACGCCACAGGATTTGAAGATCCTCCTTGCAAAACGGGCCAGATCTGGGCTGTCTGTGAGTGACGAAGCAATCAAATCCGCGACGTCCTGCTGTGAAATGGAATGGACGGGCAGTGCCGTTCCAATCCCCAGAATCGCTGCCTCGGGGGAGCTGGTCGTTAGTGTCATGCTCAAACCTCCGGTAATGGGTTTATAGTATTGGAATAACCTTTGTTACCCTGATCAGATCTTTTATAATCTTCCACGGAACAGAGTTTCCAATTCAGCATTACCTTTCTTCATGAATAAGTTTCAGCCAGTTCTGTTATTCCACAGTTTTGGCCATTCTGTACATGGAGAACGCAGGTTTGTTGATCTCGCCTGTAATCTGATAGCCAATCCGTTCATACAGCTTGCGCGCAAGCAGATTTTCTTTTTTTACCGTCAGGGAACACTTGCTGAAGCCGTGCTGGACAGCTTGCTTTTCGGCAAATTTGAGCAGCTCGGAACCTACACCAAGTCCTCTGCTTGCAGGCAAGGCGGCTATCGTTCCGATATGAAATTCGTCCTCATGTCCCTCTTTCATAGTAATCATGGAATAAAGCGATTTAAGATTGGACAGATTGTACCCGATAAGGGCCAGCTTCCGATAGGAGAGCAATTGCTTGAAGGTAGGCCAGGCGAGACGGTTTAACACAGGAACCGGGTAGCAGGTGATCATTCCGAGTGTCTGCTCTCCCTTTCTCGCTTCAAAGGCATACTGGTGGCTGAACCGGTTGCCGTCCCACTTCCAAAGCTTGCGGAATGTGCTTGATACAATGTTTTTCTTTTCCGATCCGGCAAGAGTATAGGCCATATATTCCAGTGCCATTTGATTCAGCCTGGACCCAACCAAAGAATGGGGATCAGCTTTTACAATAGAGATTTCCTTCATGATAGTTGGACACTCCTTTTGTTTATAGATCAGTTGCCTGACAATGCGATCCCTTCAACTTTGACATGAATAACGTCAATCGGAAGTCCTGTGAATTTCTCCAGGGAAGCTCTTATGTTCTGCTGCAATTCCTTGCATACTTCCTGCATTCTGACACCGTAATGAACCGTGATGCTTAAGCTGATGTTCAGCCCTGTATCATCCGTTGTCAGTTCGATCCCGCTCATAAGACTATTACCGGTCACCTTTTGGGCCAATCCTTTGATAAGCCCGGTTGACATTGCTGCAACTCCAGCGGTTGCAATAACCGTTTTGCTGATGATTTTGGAAACAACTGCTTTGGAAAAAGTAATATTCCCCAACACACTCCGAATCAACATGTCCTTCCCTCCTCAACGATACTCGCAATGATTATTTGATAGTTAATTCTATCATTTGATTAGGTGATAAATCAATATTTGCAACCTTCAGCTGGAGGCTTCTGTAAATTCCCGCTTGCACCCTGCTCTCTGATCCGCTATAATCGGCTTTAACTTGAAAAAAGGGAGTTGATTCTAAATGAATATTTCGAATAACCTGCAGAATCAGCTTCATCATCACCAAAAGCGTCAGCACTCCTGATTGTACATCAGGGCGGGCTGGCGCTTCACGCGCTTTGCCTCCCTGCGGCATACGAACGCGCAGGACCAAGAGGTCCGGCGCGTTTTTTATTGTCCCTATGCCAAATACAAAGGAGCTGCCGCAGATGCAGAACGTAAAAGGAACCTATGATTATTTCGGTAAAGAGCAGGCGGTCCGCCAGCACATTCAGGCTACACTGCAGGAGCTGTTCAAGCTTTATGATTTTGAGTCGATGGACACGACCCTGTTGAATGAACAGGAGCTGCTGGCCTCCAAATATGCGGGCGGCGATGAAATTCTCAAGGAGATGTACCAGTTAACCGATCAGGGCGGCCGCAGCCTCGGACTGCGTTATGATCTGACCATCCCTTTTGCCAAGGTCATTGCCCTGAATCCGGGAATAGAATTCCCGTACAAACGTTATGAGATGGGAAAAGTGTTCCGCGACGGTCCGGTGAAGCGGGGACGGCTGCGTGAATTCCTGCAATGCGACGCCGATGTGGTCGGCATCGCCGGGCCGGAGGCCGAAGCGGAGCTGATGCAGCTGGCCGCCGAGGTCTTCGGAAGGCTGGGGCTGCCGGTGGTTGTCAAATGGAACAACCGGCGTTTCCTGGGCGAACTGCTTGGGGCGGCCGGAGTGCCGCCGGAAGAACAGCTGTCGGTGATGCTCACCCTGGATAAGCTCGCCAAGATCGGCAGCGCCGGGGTTAGCCGCGAACTGGCCGATAAAGGACTCCCGGCAGCTGTCATCGGCTCGATGATGGAATGGATCGAAATGGAGAATCCGTCCTTCGAGCAGCTTTGCGGGAAATTTAACCTGGCACAGCAGCCGGGGGCACTTGAAGTTCTGGCCTTGCAGCAGCTGCTTCGGGATATCGGGCTTGAAGGCATCTGCAGGTTTGACCCCTTCCTCTCCCGTGGACTTTCCTTCTATACAGGCACAGTCTACGAAATCTTTGACGCTTCCGGCTCGTATACTTCGAGCCTGGGCGGTGGAGGGCGTTATGACGCTATTATCGGGCAATTGGTCGGGCGGGCGGATATCGCCTATAGTGCGGTCGGGTTGTCTTTTGGAATGGAGTCGCTGATGGCGCTGCTCGGTCAGCGTACTCTGGAGCCTGCTGCCGCCTCCGTGATGATTATTCCGCTTGGCGCAACACTCCCGCAAGCTTTGCTGACAGCAGCGAAGCTGCGTTCGGGCAACATCCAGACCTCTTTGGACACCAGCAGGCGCAAGCTCAAAAAGATGCTCGCTGCCGCTTCTTCGAAAGGCATTCCCTATGTCATCCTGATCGGGGACCATGAAGTCAGCCAGGACAAGCTGCAGTTAAAGGATATGCGGACGGGAGACGCCAAGCTGGTTACCCTGGAGGAAGCTCTGGAGCTGATCCAGTGATTTATTTAGAATAAAGAAGGAAATCAGACTTCAAAAAAAAGTTCGGCTATACTTGCTCCCACCTGTTCATGCTCGTTTTTGTTCTGCTCTTTCACCAGAAGAATTGGTTTCGCCTGCTCGAAAGCGCCAAAGGTGAAGCCTTTCCCGGCAAAGACGCCGTCTACCGGTTTCTCAATCATAGCGGATTCGCCTGGAGGCGCTTCTTGTCTTCGCTTAGGCCGTGGAATGGTTAGCCCGCTTCAAGGATCATGCGACGGGTGCTTACTATAAATGGTTTCGCATGCTGACCTTGGGCTGGTCTGACGGTCATACGTTTCTTCCCCTGGACTTCACCTTACTAAGTTCCGTGAAGGCCGGACTCACCGGCATGAATCCAGGAATCGACAAGCGCTCCTGCGGTTACAAACGCCGGAAGGAAGCTTTTCATTCTGCCCCACATCTGGTTTCCGAACTGCTGGATCGGGCCATCGCTTCCGGGGTTTCTGCGGCTTACGTACTCATGGATAGCTGGTTCGCGCGCGTTGTTCTTGCTACAACCTGAGCAGAAATGCTCAATAAAAAGCAAACGACAGTCTTTGACAGTCGAATTCTGTATCTGAATTGGCAGGGGAAGTACCTGCTTAGACCGAAGGTTGGCAAGCAGCGAGGCATCTTGAGGTTGATTCGAACTGAGCTGGCTTGCGGAATCCCGGTTCAAGTGGTATTCGTCCGTCATCGTACGAAGAAAAAAGAATGGCTGGCCATCCTGACCACAGATCTTACGCTTTCTGTGGAAGACATTATCCGCATTTACGCGATCCGCTGTGACATTGAGGTCTTTTTCAAGTGCACCAAGTCGTTGCTGCGTCTGCAAAAAGAATTTCAAGGTCGGTCCTACGACCTGCTCATTAGTCACACAACCATTGTGTTTTCACGTTACATCGTGCTGGCCTGGCAGCATCGTCAAAGCACCGATGTTCGCTTGCTGGGCGGCTTGTTTTATGAACTGTGCGATGAAGTCGGAACGTTGGACTGGACCCTTGCTTAGCAACAGTTGCTCGACCTGGCGAACCAAATCGCGACGAAGGCGGGCAAAAGGCTGTCCGCTCTCATTCAATGTCATCTCCAGCTTTGGATCGCTGCTCTGCCCAGTTACATCAAGGCTTGTTTGCCGATTTCATGCTGCGAAAGTTGAGGACCAAAAAATTTCGTGATTTGAAGAAGTTAAAAAGCAGTGGCGCGGGTAAGGCGGCGCTATTTTTTCAGGTAAGGCATATTCGCATGAAACTCGAAGCGCAACATCTCAAATTAAAATAAACAGCCAATTTTCCGATATAAAGAAAATAGTTGCTTTTTTTGGGATATAAGAGAATAAAGGGACTCCTTAACGAGGCTCTTATATATCTACTAGAAAAGCCAATTTATCTTGAAAGGGGGATTTTGGTATGAGGACAGGTACACGCGCAGTACATTCGTTGCTTTTGGCGGCAGGGCTTATGATCTTGACCTTGTTTGCTCCGTTGTCCGGGACATCTGCTGAAGCTGTATCGGAGCAAGTTGCAGCGGAGCAAGCTGCCCCAGAGCAAGTTGTGACCGGGGAAGATGCGGCGGCGAGCGAGGTGTCGGCGGCACCGGTTACTTATTATGTGGATTCAGCCGAAGGCAAGGACACCAATAATGGCAAAAGCGAGGGTACTGCCTGGAAGACGCTGGTGAACGTGAATAAACTGACTCTGAAACCGGGAGATCAGATGCGCCTCAAAAAAGGCGGCACATGGCAAGGCACGTTGAAACTGAAAGGCTCGGGGACCGAAAGCAACCGCATCATTGTCGGCAACTACGGTCCGGGAGACGCGCTGCCCCTGATTGATGCGAAAGGAGAGATCGATGCGGTAGTTCTGCAAAACATGTCCTACGTTACGGTGGAAGGCCTGGCGATTACGAACCCGTCCAGCAATCTGGAGAGGTGGGCGAGAGGTATCTATATTGTGGCCGACAAGCCCGGCGTCTACCGGGGAATCACTATTCGGAACAATAAGCTTTACAAGATTGAAGGTTATGTGACCCAAAATGAGCGGCATAAAAGCGCGGCAATCTTCACCGACTCTACTGACTCACAGGCCCGCTTTGAGCAAATGGAGATCACCAGGAACCGGATCAAGGATATAACGGTGCGGGGCATTACGGGGAGCCAGACAGCCAAAAACTTGAATCATCCGGAAAATATTAATTACGATCTGAAGGTGAGCCGCAACCTTATCCAGAACACTGGCTGTGACGCCATCCGGGTTGTGGGGTGGAACAAAGCGCTGATCGAATACAATAACATCTACTATGTAGGCCATAACACTCGCAATTATGAAGCATCCTTCATAGCGGCTGCTTTTCCCCAGCAAAGTATCGATACCGTTTGGCAGTTTAACGAGATAGCTTATACGAAGGGCACAAATCCCGGCGAGGGTAGAGATATGGATTCCCAGGCCTTCGATATCGACCATACCAACGGTGGTACGCATATTTTCCAGTACAACTATACTCATGACAATGAAGGCGGCTTTGTCCTCTTTATGGGCAGCATCGTAATGGGGGAGGAGGTGGGAGATTTCAAAGAGGCGATTATCCGTTACAATATCAGCCAGAATGACGGCAACAGCGGGCAATCCACCCTAGTAGGCGACCGTCTGTTTGAGGTTCATCCGTTTGGCGGCATCACCTTCCCGGTGAAAGTATACAACAACATCTTCTACTACAATAAAGGGACGATGGCCTTGCAGTTAAAAGGCGATGTTGCCGGATTGGCCTTCTACAACAATATTTTTCAGGCTCCGGCCGGCTCCTATCCGGTAAACGTCGGTGCTGTTTATGACAACAACCTTTATTCCCACGCTCCTTCTGCCGCAGACGCACACGCCATCCAGGCCGATCCTGCGCTTGTCGCTGCCGGTTCGGGCGGAGAAGGCCTGGATACGGTAGACGGCTACAAGCTGCGCCCGAAATCGCCGGCCATCGGCAAGGGAATCATCATTCCGGATGCGTGGAACAACGTCAGGGATTTCTATAACAACCCGCTCCCGACCGGGACAGCCCCGGATATCGGAGCGCATCAAGCGGGGAGATAACATCCAGATGACCATTTTCGTGCGCCACGAAAATGGTCATTTCACTCATAGGAAGGAGCCGAGGCCTCGCGTACGCAAGACGGTAACGAAACAGGCGAATTACTGAAAAACCGAATCTCAATGCCAAGCCATCGCCGCAGCATTTTTCGATATTTGGAAATTCACTCCCAGAAGGCGATTAATCTATTTATAAAATCATCGAAACTATGAATAGTAGCTAACAGATTAACATTTTTATCAGGCCGTCATCTACTACAGTGCTACAGGAACCAACTATCAGCTGGCGCAAAAGGGCCGCAGAGAGCGCGCGGGAAGCCGGCGCTGCTGAAGTGTCGGGGAATTTTTTCGATGTAAAGAGCACCTTTCATCCATATGACCATAGGCGAAGGGAAGCAGGCTATCCTTCGTATAATTGTAAAGAATGACATGCTCTCGATCCGTTTCGATAATATAGTCGTAGCCTTCCGATGTACACGGCCGCAATCCCCAGAACAATGAGCGCTAACAGGGCAATTCCTATTCTCTTTTTCCTGATCCTCTCCTTTTCGGTCTATGATACAGACCATTAATCTCTCGCTCCTATCCATAGCACGATTCGGATAGCGAAGCAGCATTCATGACCGGAAGCTCGTCTCGACGACGTGCTAAGCTAAAAAAATGTTAAAACGCTACTGACAACAGCGCGTCAGTAGCGTTTGTGTATAGCAAGACTATAAGGAGATCACTCGATAGGAGCAACAAGCAGCAGCCGGATGGCGGCAAACTCTTGTTTGTTCAACGGGCGTGTAGAGCCGTAGTCGATTTGGCCGTTTTCCACTAACACCTCGGGCCCGTACAGCTTCATGTTAAGAACGTTTTGTACGGCAGACACAGCCCATGCGTCCGTACCCGGCGCCAAATTATTTTTTCCCGGAGGAACTGGAACATTGGACGCCTTTAATAACCGGGTGATTATCACCGCAGCCTCTTGCCGCAAAATAGCGCGTTCCGGTTCAAACCGGTCTTTGCCCGCTCCCGCTGCGAGACCAAGCGCCACCGCTGTCTGGATGTCCGTTTTGTAGGGAGATGAAAGGATATCTTTAAAGGGTGCAGGCTGAGCAGAAGCCGGAACGTTGAACTGCTGAAGGATATCATGCAGAAATTGCCCCCGGCTAACCGTTGATAGCGGCTGAAACGGTTTGGATGCATCTTCCGTCAGAAGCTTTATCGTTTGCAGAGGATAAATGTAACCGGCATACGGATGATTAGCCGGGATATCCGGGAAACCTGCGGCAGCGGGCAACTTGGCCGAATAGCTGACGTTCACATATTTGAGGTATGTCACTTTGCCTTGGGCATCCGTTTTGAAAGCCAACGGTTTGCCGGCTTCATCAACAAACACATATTGATCCACCTGCTTGAACTGATGATGGCCGAAGCTTCCACTTCCCTCCAGGGTGCCGTTCCCGGTTGCCTTGATTTTCATAAGCAAAGAACTCGATCTCAAGTCGGAGTAAATACCGCCCAATTGCTCCAATTTCGCTGTCGGCTGAGGGGAAAACGCCGAAGGGCCAAAGGAGGTTTTACCCGGATAGTAATGATCCATGAAAGCCGAAAACAAGTCATCGCGAATATTGGCGCTGGTGTTATAAGTGATGAAGACGCCGACTTTTTGCTGAGGAAGCAGCCAAAGGAGAGAACTGAATCCGAGAATGTCGCCGCCTTTGGCAATGACAAATTGCCCGTTCGTCTTCTCAGACAAATATGCTCCCGCTTCGAAGCCATAGGTAGTATCCGGTACCTGTTCCTGAATCGCCAACTGGTAGCTGGACATGGCGGTGATTGAAGCTGGTGACAGCAGGGGCTTGCCATCCTTGGCCGGAGCTCCGGTCAGGAAAGCGCTCATGAAGCGGGCCATGTCTCCAGTGGTGGCAATCATGCTTCCGGCAGGCGCCTCTTTGGAAGACAAGCGATATACGGGCAGCTCATTTCCTGACGAATCGTAGGTGGAGGCCAGTCTGCTCTTTAGCTTGTCAGACAGCGCGAAGCTGGTTGAAGTCATGCCGAGCGGTTCGAAGATATGTTTTTCCGTATACTGCGTGAACTCCTCTCCGCTAACCTTTTGAACAATGTAGGCCAGCAGTGAGTAAGCAAAATTGTCGTACATGTAAGACTCGCCAGGCTTGCGGAGCACCGGAGGGAAGTTTTTGAAAATCTCCTTTTCCAGCGATGGAGGCTGGACCGAAGGATCGAACACGATGCTGTCGCTGTCAGGGTCCCGCACTTCAAAGCCGGAGGCATGGGCGAGCAGATCCGAAACGGTGACCGGGGTGCCGAAAGGATTGCGCACTTTATAACCGTCCAAATACTTCTCGATATTGTCTTTCAATGAAATTTTGCCTTGATCGACCAACTGCATTGCAGCGACGGCAGTAAACACTTTGGAAACGGAAGCGATTCGGAAAACGGTTTGATCCGGATCGACCGGCAGGCCGGAGCTTTTATTCGCTATTCCGTATCCTTTGTTGGCAAGAACCTGACCTTCCTTCACGACAGCAACGGATACAGCGCCGGCTTTCTTCATGATGTCCTCCCGGGCGAAAAATTGATCGAGGAATGATTCCACTTCTTTGGGGTCCGCAGGTCCGGGAAGCTGTGCCGGGGAAGACGGAGTTTGCGCAAAGGCGGTTCCCCCCATGGTGAAGACAAACAGGATTACCGCAGTCAGTGCTAGTTTACACATTACGTTTAAGCGAATAGCTTTCAAGCTTTTTCATCCTCCTTGGCATAACGAAATATTAAGTCAAGTTCATTATACTGAAAGCCTGACCGTAAGAAACCCGACCTGAACATAGTTTTTTTCATACAAATAACTCGACTTTAGTCGGGGAGAAGAGGCTTCACGCAGCGAACCGAGCAGCCCCAGCTCGAATCCCTTTACCTTACATTACGAGCGGATGATCACCAGCAGAATTACTTTGATTGCCGCTGCTTGTTCGTTCATCGCTTTGCTCCTCCCCTGGAAATGGCGACCAAAAGCGTCACCGTAGCTCCCAAGGATCGCCGGGCAGCACGATTTAATTTTCTCAAACATGGGTATGCGCCTATTTGCCGAGCGGCAGACTGATCGTGATAACCGTTCCCTTCCTCGGTGACGATTGGATGTCCGTGTCTCCGCCAAGATGGTGAATTTGACAATCTGCTTACAGTAAAGGGCGGGGTGCAGCACACGGTGGAATATAATAAAAATAGGCAGGGCTACAATTTAAAGAAAAGCGGAAATATAAATTTAACATATTGATTTAATTTTTCGATTTCACCCTTTACTTCTACTTGTTTAAGCTCCCATTCCCCTAATGTTTTTTATATAAGTGGTAACGTTGATTTGGTTCGTCTATCTTACCTTGATTCACCTTTATTATCGACTCTAAAGTTTCTTTTTTCTTGAGTAAACTCCCCTGTCAGTTTCACTCAATTCATGTGAAAGTGATTCATCCTTGACAAGAAGTTCAGTCTGCATACTTTTCAAAGAAGAAACATCCACAGTGAAAGTTACAATTTTACCAATGTCTAAATCTAGCTTACTAATTTCATCCGAACAATTACTCAAGAACATAGAGTACTGCAGTTTAAAATTGTTTATTTTCTCCTCCATTCGTTGAATCAATACAAGTTTGTTTTTAATGTCAAGTTGTTCAGTTTTTTAGACTCTATTTCACTAACAATAATTTGAAGTTCATTTTTATAACTCAACTTTCGGTGCGACCAAGCATAGGTTATGAAATTTAGCAGGTGAAATCCTGCTTGGAAAGACGTTATAGGCAAGAGAGACCGGGCTTCCCCGGGGTCGAAGAGCCAGGCATGTTATACAATGATTTCATAGCAACTTGGGAGACCCGGCTTGTTCTTCCGAAGCAAGGAAGTATGGTCCAACAACCGATCACAAGGAAAAGACCAGAAGACAAACCGGGAGTCGGATCACGGTATAGTACCGACGAAGCCGGTGTAATGTCGGCGGAGGGAAGGCCGTGACCTATTTTCACTCTTGACACGGACACATTTTCTACACACAGGGGTAGGCAAAAAGATGCAAACAAAACTGGCAAGAATAGCAGAATTGGCAAGAGCAAAACCAAAAGGGTCCTTCACATCCCTGTATCATCTGCTGAATGAAGAACTGCTGCTGCAATGTCATCATGAATTGGATGGCTCAAAGGCAACGGGAGTGAATGAAGTGACGCGGGTGGAATACGACCAGAATGCCCAGGACAACACTCGGAACTTGGTAGAACGACTGAAAAAGAAGCAATATCATCCGCAGTCGGTCCGTCGCGTCTATATCCCCAAAGACGCCAACAGCAAACGGCCATTAAGAATTCCATCCTATGATCACTTTCAGGCCTACGATCTGGCTGTCTACGCTTAACGCCTGAGATTACTCTCAGCCGTCCAAGACTCGCTATTGGTGGCTTGGCTTTAGCCTTTCCAAGCAGGATTTCCACCTGCTAAATTTTACAACCTAGGCTTGGTCGCACCGAAAGTTGAGTCATAAAGAACAACAGCCTGCCCGCCCGCTGAGACTCATCCCGGCTTGAATTTCAGCTTCTGCAGGACAACGAGATCCCACAGGTTCTGAGGCTCTACGCAGGAAGCGAATATATGAATCATATCGCCATCAAAAACTGGCCGGCGGTCAGATTCTGGACCCAATCCGGCTTCAACGGCATCAGCGGAATATATGGGGACAAAACGATTGCGGAAGACTCCTATGCCAACATAGAGTTGATTAAGAGCTTGCTTTAGTTGTTGCCTGATCGTGGACACAGAGCCTCGTTGTTAGGGCGAGGTCTGTGTCCACTTCAGATTGGCTTAGAAGCAGGTAAAAGATGTAATTCTTCTCAAATCCACCCCATAGTATCTCCAGCTTCCGCCGAAGAAGCGGAACCCGGCTACCGATCTGCGTCCGACAAAAATGGGGAAAAACCAGAAGCTGTCCCCGTTTCTCAGCCAAATGTAAGTATTACGGAACAAACAACCGCTAATGGCTCCCGGATCGACGGCATAAGCCGTCAGCTGCGGAGTGTAACCTGGAGGGGGTAGCGTTGGCGGAGAGAAGGGGCCCCCAGGGCCAGGCCCTACCGGACCCACGGGGCCGAAAGAGCCCCCCGGAAAGTCGGGAAAAGCCGGTTCTCCCGGCCCTCCCGGAAACCCGGGTCCACCCGGAAAACCCGGGGAAGGCCCGATTGGATTAAAGGGGCCGAGCGGTGCTGGTTGAAATGTCATTACATTCACTCCTTCTTCAAGATAGGCTAACATAAGGTATGCCTGAAGGAAGGAATGGGCGTGGGCGAATGCCTACTTGCGTGCTGAAATCCCGGGTATGAAATTTAATCTGCAAGCTCCAGCAATTTGTTATAGCTCGACAAGGTCGCAACATCTTCCACTTGTTGACCGGATCTGTAAAAGGTAATCCTGCCGGAGCCCTTACCCAGGGGTCCTCTGGCTTCCAGCAGCCGCTTGAGATGTCGGGCCGTTCCCAAACTGCCATCGATAATATCGGCATCGGATGCCGCAAGCCTTGCCACAATGCTTTTGAAATAAGGAAAATGAGTACAGCCCAGAACAATGGTTCCATACTGCTGCATATCCAGTGACGAGAACTGCTCCCGCAGATAAGGCTCAACCACCGCTTCACGGAACTCCAGCTGCTCGGCATAATGAACCAGTCCCGGAAGCGGAAGACTGTCCACCACTTGCTCAGGGTCCACCCTTTTCACAAGATTCTGGAACTTCTCCTCCTTCAGGGTCAAAGCCGTTGCAAGGACCAGCACTTTTTTCCGCTCGCCCGTGTTTTGCTGCACCGCTGATTTCACCGCCGGTTCAATCCCCAGGATGGGGAAATCATATCTGCGCCGAAGGTCTGCCACGGCTACGCTGGTAGCGGTATTGCAGGCCACAACGATTGCTTCCACCCCCTGGCTCGCGATAAACCGGGCCGCTTCAAAAATATACTGCCGTACCTCTTCTTTCGATTTCTCCCCGTAAGGCAAATGCAGGTCGTCCGCATAAAACAGGTAGTCTTCATCAGGCATGATCTTCATAGCTTGGCGAAGGACCGTCAGTCCACCGATCCCCGAGTCAAAAAATCCTATTTTCACGTAAGTTCACTCTTTTCGTTAATTTCTTCGCTTCTTCCTAAAGTGCAATTATCATAAATCATCCTAAGTAGGGTGTCAAAATAAAAAGGGCCCGACCGCGAGAGGGAAAACCACCCGCTAAGCGGAGAATATAGGCTGCGGCCGGGCAGGTATAGGGAAAACCACCCGCTAATTTTCTAGAAACGCTCGATTCCGGTGTTTTTGACGATATTAGCGGGTGTAATTCCCTCTAATGTGACAGATACAGGCTATTCTGCGGATTTAGCGGGTGTAATTCCCTATAGCACATGGCGACCGGTTAGTCTGTGTATGCCTCTAACCAAAAAAGAGTCGCCCCAGCCAGCCACCATAAGGCATCTTGGACAACTCTTCATTCATCTTAGCTTCGCGAAAACATCGGCGTCTTTCGCCGGAGCAGCTGGCCTCTTCCGCTCAGCCTCACTGAGGACAAGCAGCCGTTTGGACCGCCGCCCGATAACGAACCCGGATAATGCTGCCAGAATCTGCTGGAACAGCATGCCCGAGATGACCGGAAGCGCTACGGCCGGGGGGAAATATTTGACCGCCAGTACCGCACCCGCGCTCAGATTCCGCATCCCCGAATTAAACTGCACGGCTACGGAGTCCTCATAGTTCCAGCGCAAGCGGCGGGAAACCAGTGAGCCGATGACATAACCCAGTACAACCGTAACGAAGGTTACCGCAATAATGACGAGCAGCTTGCCGTCAGGATGTTTCAGGTAACGTGCGATGCTCGCGCCATTAATGGCCACCACCATAAACAATCCCACTTTCACAAAAGGAGCGAGGGGCGGTCCGTAAACGGTATTGACCTTGCCTTTGGTCCATTGGTTGAGCAGCATCCCGGCCAGGGAGGGCAGCACCACCATCCAGAGCAGACCCTTCATCATCTCGCCCATCTGAATCTCCACACTGCTCCCCATCAGAATATACAGCGTACCCGGCACGATCAGTGGAGACAGCAGGGTATCCACCAGAATAAGCGCCAGCGTCAGCGCGATATTGCCGCTGTAAATGGACACCCAGACCACACTGACCACCCCGGTAGGGATGGCGAAAAGCAGGACATAGCCGGTCACCGTATAAGGATCATCCGGAAAAATCAGCAATGCGGCCAGCCAGCCGACCAAAGGCATTACGATATGGAGGATTACCATCAGAACAATCAGCTTCTGCGGCTTCAGCAGCACATTCAGCAGATCGCCGAGATTCGACTTCAGGCTGCCGATCAGTGTCATGACCGCAAAAATCCAGGGCACAAGCCACGATAGCGGCAGCAGCCTGCTCTCATTTAGCACCCCAACCAGAAT
The DNA here is from genome assembly GCF_014644435.1 of Paenibacillus albidus. Lineage (GTDB taxonomy): Bacteria > Bacillota > Bacilli > Paenibacillales > Paenibacillaceae > Paenibacillus_AQ > Paenibacillus_AQ albidus. The sequence goes on from NZ_BMKR01000039.1 coordinate 21,156, forward strand.
CGCCAGGGGCGTGAGCAGCGGCATGATTTTTTCCAAAATCTGATTTGAACGGACCAGCCCGTTCCGTAGGTTAGATATCATCTGATTCCTGCACCTTTGTATGAAACTCCATACATTCCTTATTCATAGATTCCTGTAGTGTTGCCTCACCTGAAATCATAACAGATTTAAGTGTTCAGCAGTGCAGGATTCATGGCAATCTCCAGAAAAATCTAGGCCAGACTGTTCGCAACCCCCACCACAACCCAGGAGAGGATCAGGATCACATTCCCCCAGAGCAGCAGTTTTTTGGGCAGAGCGAAACCTCTCCACTCCCCGTCTTTCAGTCCCCAGGCATTGCTGATGATCAAGGACAGTCCATTAAAAGCAAGCCAGCCGACTACGGAACCCAGGGGTCCCAGCAAGGCTGTGGCTTTGGCATAAAAACCAAGGGCCAGGAACCAGACCGCTGCTGTCAGCAGGGCTTTGAGATAAGCTTTGACGGCACCCTTCGCCACATAATCCCGGTACGTGCCATTCTTGACCAGCAGCCAGACTGCATAAGCAAAATTGGCGATAAAACCACCCGATAAAGTGATCACCCAGCCGATCAGGCTGGCGCTGATCTTGGCTGTACCATCAGCTACCGCAAGGTCCACCGTCTGGTTGGCATAAGAAAAGCCGATATTCATCGCCGCAGAGCCGAGTCCGGCCACCGAAGCGATAATGAGGCCTGTAGACAGCTTGCCGCCATGGCTTGTCCCGGTGCCCGACGCTGCCAGTATCTGTTCTTTGACCAGTCCCGCTTTCGTAATCACCGCAACCCCGGCCAGCATAATCGCCGTACCGGCCAAAAGAACGGTGAACGGCCCCGCAGCCGGGAGGTTGCCGAAGATAAACAAAGGAATCAGGGAGCCCAGGGAAGCTGATATCCCCATGTTCACCCCGTATGTAAGAGAAACGCCAATGGAGTCAATCGCTTTGCCGAACAGGATGGAGCTGATCCCCCAGAGGAATCCGCAAAAGGCGGCAATGCCCAGAACATCGGCAGGTGTCTGTCTGATGTAACCCATAAAGCCGGGCACTTCAATCCATGTCCAGGCCACCGGAATAATCAAGATGCCAACTACTGAAAAAACAGCCCAGAACGCCTCCCAGGAGAACGGCTGATATTTCTTCATGCCCAGTCCGAAGCTGCCCTGGAAGCAGCAGGCGAGCAGCAGTATCAAAAACCCGTAAATCATGTTGTTTCTCCTCCCAAACAGGTCTGCATTGTATTTTCTGCACATGTGGATGATTATACATGAAAAGTTTCATTTCAAGGTGAAAATTTCACAAAAATAGACCACGGTTTTCCCGTGGCCTTCCTTTAATGACAAGCGTTCGATACCAGGCGGATTATACGCCTGACGGAAACAAAGCTTCCCTTGCCGGACAAGGCAACTTCTCCAGGAAATCAGCCAGTGGCGTTGGCATATTGCTGTAGAGCTCTGCCAGTGAGGTGCCCTTATAAACATTGCCGATAATCACAGGATGACACAGCTCGGAAATCAGGATATCACCGTTGCCGTGCAGATGCAGTTGTTTTTTGCCTTCAATGCAGTGCGGGAAATAAACCCCGGGCGTCTCCGCAAACCCCATCTCTTCCATGAAACGGTCCATACAAGTGAAATAGAGCACCGTGTCCTCTTTTTTCCGGGCAATCAGCTCATTGACGGCATTCTTCAGCTTCTCTCTGGCCGCTATCGCTTTCCAGCCGGTATGTCCCATGATGATACTGTTCTGAATTTCATGCGTTCTTACGCCCATCGCGTAGACATGATCGCTGATTTCCTGCATGTTGTCCTGCGTCTCGCTGAACAGCAGGGTCTCCAGCACGGTATCCACGCCGGTCTTTGTGAACAGGGTGATGTTCTCTCTGATTTTGTCATAGATGCTTGTATGGATATTGTAGTAACGGGAGAAGGCCTCCGCATTGGTAAAATTAAAGGAAATATGAATGGTGGTCAGCCCCGCTTCCGCCAGCTCGCCGATCCGCTCCGCATTCAGCAGACTGCCGTTGGAGTTCAGTTGGGTCTGAATGCCTCTGGATGCACAATAGCTAACGATCTCTACGCAGTCCTGGAATTTCAGAGTCACTTCTCCGCCGGACAGCCGCACCCTCTTCAGCCCGGGCAGCTCCTCCAGAATGCGGATCACTTCCTTGGCTTTGATGCTTTGTCCATCATTTCGGTTATAGGCGCAGCAGTAGTCGCAGCGAAAATTGCAATTGGAAGTTACCCCGATCTCGAGTCCTTCCAGCTCATAGGTAAGCGGCCGATCCAGTTCCAGTGATTTGTATCTCATGTTCAAAACAGCCTCCTGACAATGATAAGAATAATAAGCTGGGCGCTTTGGGTGCTCAACCTTAGTGATTATAAAGGTTAATGCGCCAGGAATATGTGATATTTATTCTATCAAGAAGAAACGGCTTCGCCGTCCTCTGGAAGAGGAGGGCATCCGTTTCTCGTAGAAATAGAAGACTGATTTATGGTGTAGCACATATAAATCCTTATATTTTAAAAAAAGCCCCCGTCACGTGGACCTGACGGGAGCTGCCTTTTGAAGCTTTCGCTTTTGGGGAAGGCTTCTATTCAATTTTGCGAAAAGCTCTAGCCGATGCGTACACGAATCTTTCCGCACGCGCCATCACATGAAATTTCTGTTCCGGGAAATGCCGGTACAGATAATCCACAAAATACCCGGGATTCTCCGCATTCCCGGCAAACAAATCATAATGCAGCGGAATAACTGTCTCAAATCCGGCCACGGCCGCAAATTCTGCGGCTTCCCGGTAGCTCATATTGCCCACGATATTCCGTTCATTCCGAAAGTAGTCACGGCCGTTAATCGGCAGCAGGGCGAGATCAACATCCTGAGCGCTGACCGCCTCGATCAGTTCCGGGAATAACACGGTATCTCCAGCGTGATAAAGCGTTACTCCGTTTAACTGAATAATATAGCCTACGTAAAGCGGGCGCCCCTGTTCGTCCGTATCCTTCTGCTCATGTGCAGCGGAAACGGGCAGCACCCGCAGGTTGCCGCTGGGCGTGGTCCAGTTCCCGGGCTCCGCAATCAGGATCTGCCCGGCGGCGGCTCCGAGTTCCCGCAGCTGAGGCTCACAGACTGCCGGGGCCATAAAGGTCAATGTTGGATTGTTCGCTGCAATGGAAGGGATCGAACCTCTATCCAAATGATCCGAATGGTCATGGGTAATCAGGCACACATCGGCGCCTGTAATATCCCCGGGCCCAATCGGCGGCGGAAACGATCGGTCAGGGTTCTCCGAGACATAAGGATCAATGTAAAGTGTCACTCCATCCCCTTTAATAATTACGCTCTCCTGCCCGAGAAACCACACGGCCAGGCAGCCGTAAGGGACCTCGGTATCTTTTACCTCCTGAATCAGCGCTTGTCCGGTTCGTATGTTCTGTTTGTCCATAAGATCTCCTGCCTCTCTTGTTGAATGATGATGGATGAATGCCGATAGGTTCAATCAGATATTTCCAGTATAGAGGAATCCACCGTGGAACTTCAAATTTCCATTCAGGAACGGAAGTACACAAAACCGTCGATCCCATTAGGGACAGCAGACAGTCCAAGTGGCGGTAACGGACCGGGGTGCGCTTATTTTCAAAGAAAACACGATTTCCCTATGCTTACGGACTCCGTTGCGCTTATTTACGTAAATCCACTCCATATCTGCCAGGTGCAGAGGGAATAAGAGCGCCAAGGTCCGTAAGCCCGGTTAAAATCCCCCTATGGAGAAACTAAGGGCTCTGGGGTCCGAGTGTATAATTTCCCAATAAAAAACAGGCTGCCGCACCCGGCAACCTGCTTCAACATAAATCCTAACCTTTAGAGCTCGACCGACTTGCCCATCTCGTTCCAGGCGGGAGTTCCGATCAGACCCAGCCGCCAGATGGCAATGCCTTTGAGGCCGTAGCGTTTGGCTAGCCCAATCTTGCTGTTCACGGACGCTTCATTCTCACTGTACACGGAAATCCCCAGAATCAGCTTGTCCCGGCTGACTTGCTTCAGGGCCAGGCGAATGCCCTCATCCACCTTATCAATGGGCTCGGGACCGGATTCATCCTCATATGCATAAGCCATAATGACCAGATCATCGGCCAGGCTGGCCAGAGTTTTGTAATCATAGCCTTTATACGAGCTGTTGAGAGGATGGAGGATAACCGTCAGCTTAAGACCAAGTGCCTTGGCTTTCCCCGAGAGGTTGCGGATAAAAGCATTATAATCCGCCTGAACCTTAGCCTTGTCCCCGCTAAGGCCAAGTCCCTCCAGATCCAGCGCAATCCCTTTAAAGCCTTTCTGCGTAGCGGTGTCAATAATACTGGTGATCGTCTCTTCCTGCAGCTGCTTGTCTTCCAGATTCTTGGTCAGTTCCAGCTTGCCGTCTACGGAATACACCATCAGATAAGGTGTAGTTCCTCCTCCCGCTGCATTCTGGACGATCGATTCGGGGGTAACCTCTCCCGCAGGCTGCGGCCATCTGAATTCCTCGCCGGAAGTCGTAAACCGGCCGTTGCGGTCAATCTGGCTCCAGCCAAACGCAATAGCATTAAAGCTGGGGATCAGGGACACTTCACCATAGGCGCCTTGGGCGTAGAAGCCCAAGGTGTACAGATCCTCTTTGGGCGAAGTGATAGAGACGGTCTTGCTGGCCTGATTCCAGGAGACCGCCGCACCGAACTGGCCGCTGAAAAAGCTGAGCGGAATCATCGTCGTGCCGCGGATACTTTGCGGAGCGACTGCCAGATTCACCGCCGTACCGTTAACTACAGCCTTGGAATTCCCCAGAGTAAGTGTGACCACCTTGGTCCCTGAAGCGTCTTTTCGGGTTGCTTTAATTTGCTGCGCCGCCTGGTTCCATTCAATCTGGATGCCGAGCGCTTCCGAGATGGCCCGGAACGGGACCATGGTCGTGCCCTTCATCACTGCCGGCTCCACCGGAAAAGGCAGCGGATAGCCGTCCAGCATAATCTTCACACCGCCTGCCGCCTGGGTGCTGGGCGTACCTGCTGCCGCCACCCCTCCTATGGAAAGGGCTAAACATAATAATAGTTTGCCGAATCTTTTCATCGCTGTTCTCCAATCTATGAAGATATCATTTTAGAGTAAGGAGCTAGAACTGCTCATCCCTATCATTCTATCAAACTGGATTAATATAGCAAATGAATAGATTGTCATTTTTCTGGCCCTACATAAATATTCCACATTCCGGGATAACAGCAGGGATTGGCAGATCACCGCTCCCGGCCATCCCGGTATACGGAAGTGCCGCGCTGGCTGCGCGCCCATTCGGCCACACGGGCCGGGTCGCCTTCCCACAAACGCTCGCGGCCCCATTGATTCGTTGCCGGCCTGCCTTCGCATTCGACCCGGATCACCGGGAATAAATGCGTGGGCGCCTCCGCCGGAAGCCCCTTGATCCACAAGTCGTCTCCGCGCTGCTCGAACGGCAGTGCCTGGCCAGTTGTCAGCAGCGTCACAGCTTTCACCTTGCTGGCCAGGTCGGCCACCCTCATCTCCGGACGGCCGTCCCAGAAGCGAATGATAAGGTATAGGCAGTTGTTTTTTGTCGTCTGCCTCCCTCTGGTAATGAATTCGGTCAGGAAACCGCCATCCGAGCCGTATATGGCTTCGCCGTGCACCTCCAGCCATTTGCCGATCGCAAGCGCCCGCTGCACGAACTCGGGAGGCAGCTGGCCGTCGGCTGTCGGCCCGACATTCAGCAGCAGATTTCCGCCATGCGCACCGCCCTTCTCGGCACATTCGCACAACATATCCAGCAAATAATCCGCCGGGCGCCATCTTTCTCCGAACACGTGGCTCCATAGCCGCCAGGTCGTCACCTGGCAGGACTCCCAGAGCCGCCTCTGATCGACTGTGATCAGATGCTCCGGAGTCCCGAAGTCGCCCAAGGTGTCGGAATCGCCGGCCCCCACACCGCCGTCGGCCCGGTAGCCGTCATGCTCCGCAGAATAACCCAGCCGGTTATTGATGAGGATTCCCGGCTGCAGTCTGCGCATTTCCGCAAGCAGTTCCACACTTTGCAAGTCGTCGGCATTTCTGGGCCATACGCCGTCGAAGAAGAAATGATCAATCCGGCCATAGCGGGTCAGCAGCTCCTTTACCTGATTATGAAGATAGGAACGGACCTTCTCCCAGCCTTCCGGATCTTTCTCCGGCCCTTCAAAATAAGCTGGCAGCCGCCAGTCAATCCAGGAATAATACAAACCTATGCGCAGCCCGGCCTTGCGGAAAGCATCCACGTATTCACGGACAAAATCCCGCTTCGGTGCCTGGCGCGCACTGGAATAATCGGTATAGGCACTGTCCCACATGCAATAGCCGTCATGATGTCTTGTCGTAAAGCAGGCATATTTGAACCCGGCTTTTACAGCGGTTGCCGCCCACAGCTCCGGATCAAAATGCTCAGGGTTCCAGGCACTGGCCTGTGCGGCATATTCCTCCTGATCCAGGTGTTCCCGAAACAGAACCTGCTCGCCCCGGCCATACTGCGCATAAGGCCCCCAATGAATGAACATCCCGTAGCGGGCTTCAGTGAACCATTTCCAGTGCTCCGGAACTGTGAATTGTTGTGAGATCATCGCCCTTGTCCTTCCGCTTTAGATTTTATTTGTCATTTGTGGATGAATAAGCTTCATAGGCTTCCTGATAGATTTCCAGGTAACGGGACAGGTTCATGCTCTCAAGTGTATCAAGATAGGACTCCCATTCCGCATCCAGGCTGGCATCACCGATAATAAAGCGGGCCATCATTTCATTGGTATAGTCATACAGTGTTTTGGAGAGGTCGGCAATCTCCGACGACTGGTCAACCGTGAAATTGAGCGGCGGCAAAACCGTTTCCACTTCTACACGGTAAGGCTCATATTTCTCCTTTGTCTCATTATAAAGAATGGAGTCCAGCGGGTTGTCCGGATTGGCTACCAGGCCAAGGCGGAGGGAATTCGGACGGTAAGCAATGCCGGTCTGCGACCAATGTTTGTTCTGGGTGACCCCGAACTTTGACATATCCATATAGACAGCCGCTTCTCCGTTCAGTCCAATCTCGCCATCCTTCGCCCATCTCCATTCTGTATCAGGTTCGCCAATGGTCGAACGAAGGGTGATTTCCCGGTCATACAGGGCATCGGCGAACCGGAAAGCGGCCTCGGGATTCGCAGCTTTGTTCGTGATGACGAATTGGCCCGGTGCGACCTGGTAAGGATCATATTGGGTAACCTGCAAGCCGTCTGGTCCTTTCAGCGGTGCTACAGCCACATATTCCAGCCATCTGCCGCTTGAGCCGTTAAGCTGGGTCAGCGCACTTTGATTCGGACCGGAAGCCGCGCCGAGAATTGGCACATCCGGGTTCTCGCCGAGCTGCACAAGCTGAGCGGCATCACGTGTCAGCGCCTGCGGGTCCATCAGTCCCTCTTTGTACAGACGGTTGAGGTAAGCCAGTCCTGCTTTCCAGCCCTCTTTGTTAAAGGGAACATCCACTTTTCCTTCCTCATTTACATACAGACGGGTATAAGGAGCGTAAGTAAAAGAGTTCATCAGGAAGTTCTCGACCCCGGTGGTCAGCGTAGACGTCTGACCCGTTTGCGGGGCGCCGGAGAATGGAATCTCATCGGCGATGCCATTGCCATTAGGGTCCTGTGTCTTGAAGGCCTTAAGCACTTCATAGAATTCCCCGGTGGTGGCCGGCATCTTCAGATTGAGCTTTTCCAGCCAGGGCTCATAAATCCACAGCTTCTGGCGCATGGAGCAGTGATAGCATTCATTCGGTGCGGGGAGCGCATAAATATTGCCGTCCGCCGAGGTAATGGTCGGTTTGACAAGGGGGCTTTCCGCGAACATTTTCTTCGTATTCACCCCGTATTTTTCAATGTAATCATTCAGCGGCAAAAGCACACCCTGTTGTCCGTAAAGCGCCTGCTGTTCAGGGGTCACGTTCATGGTCATGATGACATCCGGCAGGTCACCGCTGGCCAGCGCCAGATTCAGCTTTTCCGAAACCGTGCTGGTCGGTACAATCTCCCATTCCACATGAATATTCGTCAATTCTTCAAAATATTTGGTGAATTCGTTCGTATCGAAGTTTTCAACAGCCGGATTGGCCCCTGTCATCACACGCAAGGTGATTTTCTCATCCACAATCGGGAACTGACCCGCCTCTGTAACGGCAGCTCCGGAATTAGCGTTCTGCGAATCCGCGTTGTTGCCGGCTTTCCCGCCCCCGCTGCAGGCGCTCAGAATACTTCCCAGCAGACTTATACCGACCAGCAATGTTGTGACCGCCTTGAATTTCATATTAAGTCCCCCTTATTTATCCCTTGAGTGATCCCACCATAACGCCTTTAACGAGGTACCTCTGTACAAACGGGTAGAACACAAGCAGCGGAGCGGAAGAAATCACAATCAGCGAGTATTTCAGCAGCGTTTTCATGGCCTCGCGTTTGGCTGCATCCTGCGGATCGCCGGACAACATGCCTACATCAACATCGTTTTTGACCAGAATATCCTTGAGAACCAGCTGGAGCGGATAATGATCCTGAGTCTTCAGGTACAGCATGGCGTTAAAATATTGATTCCAGTTCGCCGCCGCATAATAAAGTGTAATAACCGCGAGTATGGGTCCAGACAGCCGGATCACCACCTTCCACACGAACTGGAAATCGTTGCAGCCGTCCAGCTGGGCCGCTTCCAGCAGCTCATGGGGAATCGACATTTGAAAATAAGTTCGGGCGATAATCACGTTCCACACGCTTAGTGCCCCGGGAACAATAATCGACCAAATGGTGTCCAGCATGCCCAAATCCCTGACCAGCAGGTAAGCAGGAATCAGTCCGCCCGTAAACATGGTGGTAAACATAAATAGAAGCATAAATATATTTTTGCCGTAAAAATCCTTCCGCGAAAGCGGATAGGCCGCCAGCACGGTCATTATAATATTGATCAATGTGCCGGTGACCGTATAAAGAATCGAATTCCGGAAACCAACCCATACCTGCCCATATTCAAACACCGCTTTATATCCTTCCAGACTTGGACGAACCGGCCAGAGCCAGACTTCCCCGGATACTACCGCTTGCGAATCACTGAACGAGGCGCTGATGATATAGACAATCGGGTACAGCACAACCAAAAACAGAGCGCTCATAAAAACGGTGTTCAGGATGGTGAACAGCTTGTCCGAAAATGACTCCTTGCTTAGTTTCGTGTTCATGATGCTGATGTCCCCTCCTTTACCATAAGCTGCCTTGTTTGGTTTTTTGCGCGATTTTGTTTACGGTAAGCAGCAGGATCAGGTTAATCACGGATTTGAACAACCCAATGGCTGTCGAATATGAATAGTTGGCAACCTGCGAGGTCAATCCAACCTTGTACACGTACGTGTCAATGATTTCCGACGCCTTCAGGTTGATCGGATTCTGGAGCAGCAGCACCTTCTCAAATCCAACATCGAGAATATGTCCAGTGTTCAGAATCAGCACGATTATCGCCATCGGCATAATGCCAGGCAGATCGATATGCCACATGCGCCGGAACTTGCTCGCTCCGTCCATCACCGCCGCCTCATGCAGCGAAGGGTCGATGCTGGCCAGCGCCGCGATAAAGATAATGCAGTTGAAACCCACATGCTGCCAGACATCGGACCAGACATAGATGGATGAGAACAAGGATATTTCGCCCATGAAGTTAATCGGACCGATACCAAAAAAGCCGATAATCTTGTTGATAATGCCGATACGCGGGTCGAGCAGTTCTTTTACAATTCCGACCACAACTACAATAGAAATGAAATGCGGTGCGTAGGTGACCATCTGTACAGCTTTGCGGAACCTGCTGCTGCGCAGATAGTTCAGTCCCAGTGCCAGCATGATCGGCAGCGGGAATCCGGCAGCCAGATTGTAAAAGCTGAGGATCAGCGTATTCTTAAGAATGCGCCAGAAATCATAAGAATTGACGAATCTGCTGAAATGCTTCATCCCCACCCACTCGCTGCCCCAAATCCCCTTGACGACTGAGAAATCCTTGAAGGCAATCTGTGCGCCGTACATCGGCACGTATTTGAAGATCATTAAATAAAGGAACGGAAGAGACATTAAAGCGTACAATTGCCAGCTTTTGATCAGCCTTTTGACGAAAGGATTCTCACTCAATGTTTATTCTCACCTCCCCGGGTTCACTTAAAGGAACGGCCGGACCGTCGTATTTTCACGCTGGTCTGTCTGTTCTCTTTGTGAGCTCAGCATAGGCCCGGGAAGGCCAAATCGTAAATTGTAAATCGCCCTTTTCATCGTCATTTGTTAAGAAATCTATCTTTGCATTTGCCTTTACCATGTGCAAATAAGCAGAATGAAGCGTTTTATTTACATTCATTAGGTTTGTAAGCGATATCATACATTTTAGTTTGTGTTAATTTATATTACATTGGAAGGTTGTTCTATTTATAAAAAAGACGGCCCATCAGCCATAACTGGCTGGCGGGCCGCCCTTTGTGAAGACGTGGCTGAAAGGGTTTCAGCCGTTAATTCGGGAGTATATAGCCCCTTCCAGCGGGCGTTACCCCGCCGCCGAATCTCGGAAAGCTGTAGCACTTAGACCGTTGCCCCGCTTAAAAGCCCGGCAGAAGGTGTTGGTGGAATGATAACCGACCTGCTCGGCGATATCGCGGATCGGCAGCCCGGTCTGGGCCAGCAGCTTCCTGGCCTCATTCATGCGCAGATTCTCCAGATACTCTGAGAAGTTCACACCCGTCTGCTCCTTGAAGAACTGCGACATATAGCCCTTGGAGATATTCATCTGGTCCGCAAGCGCGTCCAGGCTGAGATTGGCTTCGCCAAACTGTTCCTGTATGCAGGCCAGAATGGAATCGAGCAGTTTGACGTTGCGGCTCTTCTTGCGCTGGTCGATCTCTATGCTGATGCTCCTGAATACTTCCGTTACACTCCGGTAAGCCTGGCGCGGATTCTCCATCGCATTCAGCTGCTGCAACAGCCCATGCACATCGCCGGGATCCTGCAGAAGCAGCTGCTCCTGCAGCTTGACGAGACAGCTTGTCACCTCGCTGACGAACAGCTGCTGCATCGAGAGCGACAGATGCCGCTCCTGAAAGTTCTCCCGGTACAACGATTCCAGCAACTTCCCCGTCTCTTCCGTCTCCCCTGCCTTGGTATAGTTGCTCAGGCGATTCTCCACTTCGGCCGGGAAATGGAACAATCCGTTCACGCTGGGCAGATCATCGAACCAGGCAGTTTCGACCATGCCTTCGTAAGCAATTGAGGACAGCGATTGGCGGGCCTCTTCGTAGGAGCCGGACACATCAAGCAGCGATGTGCGGAAGCCCCCGATAGCGAAAAAAAGCCCCAGCGGCAGCTTCCCTCTAATCTCAGCAGCCATCTCGGCGATGTTCTGTTCGATCTGCCTGCGCAGGGCAGTGCGGTCTGCGCTGCCGCCTACGAACAGCAGCGCGATTTTATCCTCGGCGATATCATGCGCATACCGGCTGTCGCCCAGAGTAAGCCGCAGCGCTTCCTTGGCCAGCACCCGCTCAATATCCAGTTTGCGCAAGGCATCGGCGCTAACCCCTGAGACCCCGCTGCGGAAATGGAGAATTCCGATGGCATATCCCTGGCCTTTAATTTCAATATGCTGATGCTCAAGCAGCGTGTTAATTTCATTTAGATGAAGGAATTCCCCCTTGAGCAGCCGTTCATAAAAGGTCTCCCACAGCAGCGGCGCCTGGCGGTCAATTTCGCTCTGCAAGGCAACATTACTGTCAATGAGCGTGGACAGCGAGTTCTGGATGAACCCGTACATATCTTTGGGCCGGCGGCGCGGCCCGTTGCTGCCCGCTCCCTCCGCCAGCGTGGAGAGAATTCTGACAAGCGGTTTGCCGCTCCGGGCAGCGAACAAATAAGCCAGCAGCACACCACTCAGAAGAAAAACGAGTACAACCGCAAAGGTAATTTTTTTGATAGAAATGACCTTTCCTAGCACCACATGGGGCGGCTGTGCTACAACGTAGGACCAGTTATTATAGGAGGATTTCGTATAGGTAACCATCATTTGATCCGTCTTGGCCGAAGCTTCGATAATGCCCGAAGATGACGGATACAGCGAAAGATCCGCAGCGGCAGGTGCCGTTCCGCCGCCGGACAATGTGCTGACAATACGTCCCTCGTGATCAATAATCGATACCCAGCCCCCGTCGGATATGTCCAGACCTGCCAAAAGCGACTTCAGCTTGCGGTTATCAACCAGAAGAACAAGCGCACCTTGAATGTAGTTAGGATAACCCAGCGATTGCACGTAAGTGAGCATTTCATACGGCTTGCTTTGATATTCCGTCAGTCCCGAAGCCATCACTTCCCGGTTGCGGTAATTGCTGAACAGGTCGCTGCGCCAGGTTTCATAATCTGTGCCCGGATTGGACAGCACATGACGGTAGAAGGAAGGCAGCTCATAGGTGGACTTGGAGGATAAGGCCAAATTGCTGTTTTTGAACAGCAGATAATAATCCAGCACAAAGTTATTGGAGGTGTTATAGCTGTATAGATTTTTTTGCGTCTCTAGTACCTTGTAGGTAGTTGTGCTGCTGAACGGATTAGTCACACGCTGAAAACTCTGTACCATGGGATCGCTCAAAAGCTGCAGGGCGATGGTATTAATTTCGGACAGACGGATATCCATCGTTTCTTTAACCTGCTCCAGCAGCTGCATATTGTTTTTGGTAACTTCAGCTTTAACCACATCGTAGGTCAGTTTGTAAAAAAGCCCCCCAAGGCACAAAGCAAACAGCATAAAGAAGAAATAAGGAATCATCAGGCGTACGAACAAGTGCTGTTGTCCCAGCCACTTCACAAAACGCATGTGCGGGCCCCCTTCCACATTCGGGATACGTGTTATAAATCCTTACACTTAAACTCATTTACATATTTTTCAAAGCGCTTACATCCATCGTCGATGTAACTAAGTATAGCATCATGTTAAAATTTTAGGTATTCCCTATTGAGATTGCAGCAAAAAAAAGCCCGGCAGCTTCCATAAAGGAGCCACCGGGCTGTCACCCTGATGTTTATTTTGAGGTATAGGCAGCAGCTGCCCGGCAAAAGCGCTCCAGCGCCTCGGCCAGGATAGATCTCGGGCAGGCCAGATTGATCCGCAGATAACCTTCCCCTTCCGAGCCAAACACCGAACCTTCATTAAATGCGACTTTGGCTTCCTGATGCATCAGTCTCTTCAGACCCGCCACATCCAGCTTCAACCCGCGGCAATCGATCCAGAGCAGGTACGTGGCCTCAGGCCGCATAATCTTTACTTCCGGTAAGTTGCGGCTCAGATAATCGGCAGCATAGTCCGCGTTGGCAGCTACATAAGTCAGCAGCTCATCGAGCCACTCTTCCCCTTCATTATAGGCAGCTTCTACCGCCTCGGGGGCAAGGAACCCGGCCATATGCAGGCTGAGCGCTTTGACTCTGGCATCAAATTTACGCTTCAAGTCCGGGTTGGACGCTACAATAAATGAGGTTTGCAGCCCCGGCAGATTAAAGGTTTTGGTCGAAGCCAGTGTGGTCAGCGTAATGTCTGCGATCTCTTCCGACAACGAAGCAAAAGGGATATGCCTGTGGCCCGGCAGGGCGAGATCACAGTGAATTTCGTCCGAAATCACCGTTACACCATAACGCAGGCAAAGTTCACCGAGCTGCAGCAGCTCCTCCCGCAACCAGACTCTGCCGCCGGGATTATGCGGACTGCAGAGCAGCAGCAGCTTGGCCCCCGCCTGCATCAGCTCCTCCAGTTGGGCATAATCCATCTCATAACGTCCGTTCCGGAGAATCAGCGGATTTTTTGCCACCTTGCGTCCATTCAATTGGATGACATCATAAAAAGGGTAATATACCGGCGACTGCAGAATTACAGCCTCCCCCGGTTCGCTGAACAGCTCTACAGACAGGCTGAGCGAGGTTACAATCCCCGGGGAATCACTGATCCACTCGGGTGCGATATCCCAGCCGTGTCTTCTGCGGAACCAGCCGGTGATTGCTTGGGTGTATCCCTCGCTGGGCACGCTGTACCCGTATATACCTTGCTCCAAGCGGCGTTTCAGAGCTTCTTTTACTGCAGGCGGGCTTTCAAAGTCCATATCCGCCACCCACAGGGGCATAATATCCTTGTCACCGAACAGCTTCTCGGACTGGTCCCATTTGTAGGAACGGGTATTGCGGCGGTCAATTACACGGTCGAAATCATACTTCAACAACAGTCACCTCATTCTTGTCAGCTTGTCCGATTATTGTATCATGAGGTGCCCCTTTGACGCATCCTTTTAGCATCAGCCCAGAGCGCATGCTGTTTATTCCCCGTAACCACCACGATCTGAATATGGGACAGTCTCCGCTTAACCCGTTCAATTCATTTAACTTTTTCAATTATTAAATCGCATGATCCATCTTGAAGAGAATTATAATCATCAAAATGCAAATGTGTATGTATAGGCACCTCGCACTGGGCAATATTCAACAGATGTTTTGCTAATGAAATAAGACCTTGTTGATTAGCGCTAATTTTTATAGTTTCTTGATCTACAGAACAGGATATACTAAAGTTTTCTTCCCAATCCAATTCAACTCCATTTTCAGATGAATATGCAGGTACATTAATTTTAATCTCCACTTTTGCTCCTCCAAAAAAATGATAATCAGCTATTTCATTGGTACTCCTTGTCCGATTCCGTCCAGGAAAGATAATAAAAAAGGCCAATCAGGGTGATATCTAACCATAATCGACCTAACAGCCTACCTCATCTTAGTCATAATACTGTATATATCCTTCTTTTGAAGGGATTCTATCATCCAGCAGTAAATCCACTTCCAGCAATCTTGTTTTATGCTCTAATTTTGCAATGAACAGTGCGTAAAAATCACCCGAGTTAGGATATGAAAATAGTCCATAGCCCTTTTGTGACAGGATTCTGTTGGTTTCCTTTATCTTTTCAGGTAAAAACTCATAGTCAAAACCTTCTAATTCCTCCAGTTGATCTTTTGAAGCTAACTCAATGTTATGAGCGAACTCATAGTCCATGATATAGTTGGTGATCTCCCGATACTGCTCACCTTTGTAATCAACATACAAAATCTTTTTTGTAGAGAGCCCATATTTCAAGATGTATTCGTGTATATCGAACGCCTCCGGATCACCTAAAATGGCTTCTACATCTTTCTGGTCTTCAAATATGAGCTCCACGATATCTGCAGCAGGCATGCGGGTTTCCTCCGTTTATTGGGATTGAAACAATTCCCCATGTTGGTTGGGAATATAGTCGGGATATTTCTTGCGGTAGAAGTTATCGATCAGACGCAGCATAGGGTCCCACTCCGGATAAGGTTCTGGATCTCTGATGTCCATTTTTGCTTCCGGCGTATTCATTAATAGATCGTTAAATGCTTCGGGTACCGGCAAGCCCAGCTTATTCCTTACATGGATCAGGAACAAAATTTCATAGGGATAGAATGCGTATACAAAGTCACCAAATTCTATTGACTGACCTAATTCAGAAGCTAATGAAGAATGGAACACTGACATCTCACCAATCAAAGTCTCAATTTCCTCCAGATCAGGAGTTGACCATCGTTCCAATACTTTATTATAAACATCCAGTTCTTCTGGGATTAAATCACATCGCACCCCAGATTCCTTGAATCTTTCTTTCACAACTTTATGCAAGTTTTGTTTGGTTTCCATTATGGATTTATTTCTGTATTGCAAGTATAACTCCAGTAAAAACCAGGTATGCCTGTTCCAATCGTTGGCGCTTAATACCTTCCCACCTAGACGATCAACAATAAAGTCAAATAAAATATTTTCTTCTTTCTCCCACCCAAACATCGTGAAATGAATTAAGGCTATGATGACTTCGCTAAAGGTGTATTCGGCCATCATCTCAGGGTAACGGATTTTATAAAGATCCTGAGCCATACACTGGTAAAATACAATCATTTGCATACTTTTTAATGCTTCTGCCTTATTCCCGCCATGAATCAACACATCACTTTTCCATTGGGATAAGTAATATGAGGAAATAGAATCTAAATCTATTAATAGAATATGATCCTTCTCTACAGCATTCAACTCGACGATATTCATAATTTCATTTTGGTTCTCTTGATATTCTTCTAGGATATCTTCAAATTTGATTCCCTCAACAAAGTTCTTGCTGTATCTTTTATAAGCCATTTCTAATTTTTTGGAGTTGGCCATTATACCCTCCTTTAGGTTTATTAAATTTCGGCTTGAAGAAGGTAACAAAAAACAGGGCAATCATGGTTATATCTAACCACAATCGACCTGCCCATAAATTACCTTCCGCATCTTAGCCATAATACTGTATATATCTTTCTTTTGCAGGAGTCCATTTGTCTTCAAGCAACTCGATCTGAAGCAATTTGGATTTGTTTTTCAACTTGGTAATGAACAAGGCATAAAAATCGCCACCGGTTGGATACGCAAATAATCCATACCCCTTTTGGGAAATGAGATTGTTGACTTCTTTTATCTTTTCAGGTAAATATTTATATTCAAACTTTCCCAGAGCCTCAAGTTCCTTCTGGGAACCTAATGTAATGTTATGAGCGAATTCATAATCCAACATGTAATTCACAATCTCATAATCATGCTCACCTTTGTAATCAAGATAAAGAAACTTTTTTGTAGATAACCCATATTTTAATACGCTTGAGTATACGCTCGGTGCCTCTGGATGATTTAAAATGAATTCTACATCCAGGTTATCTTGGAAAATGAGGGGTACGATATCTTTGTCTAACATGTTTATGTCCTCCATGAATGAATATGGAATACACTTATTGGAACAACTCCCCATGCTGGTTAGGGATATACTCGGGATAGTTTTTGCGATAGAAGTTATCGATGAGACGTAGCAAAGGATCCCACTCGGGAAAAGGTTCAAGATCTTCAATCTGCATTTTCGCTTCTGACGTACTCATCAATAAATCGTCATAATGTTTTGGAACTGGCAATTCCAGCTTATTCCTTATATGAATTAAAAATAAGATTTCATAGGGATAGAAGCCGTATCTATAATCGCCAAATTCATTTAAACTACCCAGTTCCGAAGCTAAAGTGGAATGAAACATTGTCATGTTGACAATCAATTGTTCGATCTCTTCGATACTAGGCGTAGACCAACGTTCCAACACGTCGTGATAGATCTCTAGGTCTAGTGGTATTGAGCCGCTTCGAAGTCCAGCCTCCTCTAGTTTTCGTTTCACTGCGATATGCACGTTTTGATTGGTTCCCACAATCGTTTTATTTCTATACTTCAAGTATAACTCTAGTAGAAACCATGTGTGTTTGTTCCGATCATTGGCTTCCATGATATTCCCGCCAAGATGGTCAACCATAAAATCGAACAACAAATTTTCTTCTTTCTCCCATCCATACATCGTGAAATGAATTAAGGCTGCAATGACCTCCCTAAACGTGTATCTTACTCTCATATTAGGATAACGGACTTTATATAGGTCCTGAATCATACACTGATAGAATACGACCATCTGCATCTGTTTTAATCCGTCTGCTTTATTTCCTCCATTAATCAATACATCATTTTTCCATGTTGACAGGTAGTAAGAGAAAATTGATCCTAGATTTATTAATAAGATATGATCCTTTTCTTTGTCATTCAACTCGACAATTTCAATAATTTCTTGTTTGTTTGTTTCATAATACTCCCTGACATCTTCAAATTTAATTCCATCCACGAAGTTTTCACTATACCTTTTGTAAGCTAATTCTAATTTTTTGATATTTAACATCAGATCCTCCTCTAGGTCAATCTATTTCTTTGTTCCAGTCCTTTATTTTTAATTCATCTACTCCAAAGCCAATCTCGGTTATCTTTATATCTGTTTCCACCCTAATATAATTAAATTCCAGTCCAGGATACTCCTTTTCTAATTTATCAAATTTCCGCCCAAAATCCGCATACCTTGGGTCATCACTGTTTAGCATATCTTCAAAATATGCTTTCCCTCCCGATTTCTGTGCATCGGAATAAGAGAACCTTCCCCATTGTGACGCTTTTGATTCAATCATAGTTAACTTTGGCGGCGGACCCTTCGATAAATATGTAGCATCTATGCCGTTTCTCCCTACTTGGAACATTTCTGAAATGTCCTCACCTAAGTTATTGGATTCTGCTACATTTTTCGCTACTTCTTCTCCAAAATCACCTTTATCATGTTCAAAATATTTAGAATTATCGATTTTTCTTTCACGGGCTTCTGCATCTATTAAATCAAATTTCTCACTTATATCATCAGGAGTATCTAGTTTATTAGCCAATTTGCTTTTTTCACGTTCTAATCTCTTAAGCTCATCTTCATTTCCTTCTTTTTTCAATTTAGCTATTTGTTCATCTAACTTTTTAATTTCTTTTGTAATCTCGTTAACCTTGGTATCAAGATTATGACCATTCCCATTCCCCTCAAACCTCCACACCTGACCCGGTGGTTTAAAAGGGCCGGGGACTCCAGCGGTGTCCGGGATCAGCTGATTCTGAAGGGGATTCCAGTTCGGGAACCCTGAAACGTTGGAATTCTTCAGTGCATCCGGGACCTTCTTCATCGCATCCGTGAGCGGGTCCATCACTTTGTCCGCCACTTTGCCGACGACCCCGCTTTTCGTGATCGAGACACCTGGCACAAGCAGTGAAGCTACGGAGCCCAGCATTTTTGCTTTTTCCTCCGGCGTGCCTTCGTCGAAGTTCTTGTACATCTTCTTCGCAGCCTGGACCAGCACATCCGGGTTGTCGATGATATAAGCCGCCTTGTCGATCACTTCCTGGCTCGTTTTCTCCGGGTCGATCACGAAATTGAAGGTGAACTGGACGGTGTCCACTACGCCCATAACTGTGGATTCGATCAGTCCGCCTACAAAAGCGGTGGTAACCCTGTCCGCCTGGACTACTTTTTTACGCCACTCGGTCATCCCGTAAGTCTCTTCCAGCCAGACATAATATGCGGTATACATCACCTTAGTCTGATCGTTTGGGTCATACACCTTATCCAGGAAATAGGCCAGAGTGGTCTCATTTTCTTTGTTCTTCGCCGTAATCGGCGTGCCATCCGGCAAGGTTGTCGGCGGGTCATTCAGCCGCTTGTACTCCGCCAGCTGCCTTTCCAGTTCCCGCTGAAGCTCTGCCTGTTTTACCGCTTTCTCGATATCCTTGTAATTAGCTGTTGCCCATTCCCGGTACTTGTCATTTACCAGTCCCAGCGCAATTGCGAACCGCAGCTCATCACTTGAGGGGACGGCAGAGCCGTCATTTTGCAGCGGATTGTACGTGCATGCCGAGAGCGGTGAGCCCCTGTACTGGCTCCGCAAATCCACATTCGTATAGAGACCGGGGTCCACCCCCAGCTCCTGAAGCAGCTTCCGCTGCTCTTCGGCATGCAAGTTCGCCGACTTCATATACTCTAGATTACCATATTTCTCATAAACTCCATAAGCCATCTGGCTCCGTCCGATTTCATCCAAAGCTTCGGCGATTCTCGCCAGCTGCTCCCGCGCAAGTTGCTGCTCTTCGGGACTCCCGTGATCTCTCTGCTGCAGAAGGGACGTTATCACCTTATCCTCCATAAACGGCTGCAGCCGTTTGTCCAGCGAAGCATCCCTGACGTTCAGCAGCAGATCCTTGATCATCTCAATCAATGTAGGCGTATTCCGCAAAAGATCCTGCAGCCCGCCCGCCGCCTGGTCTCTGGCCGTCTGCAACCACCTGCTGAACAGGGTGCCCGCCTGTTTCCAGGTAAAGCTTGATGAAACCTTCATCAGAGACCGGGCCTTCTGCTCCGTGGACCGGTATTGCCCTGCGGCCCAGCGCAGCGCCGCTTCTTTCTTGTCCAGCCGGCTGCTGATCGAAGCTGCAAGCTCCTTCGTCTCCCGAAGCAGGCGCTCTACCTCCTGAGCCGGAGAGCGGACGCAAGATTCGGGATACGCCGATTGGGCAGAACGGACCTGTCCCGATACGGCCTTGTACATCCCGGTAACCTGCTCCTCCAGCGTACGGTTCAGGCGCTTCAATCCCTGTTCCAGCGTAAGCAAGCGGTCAAGTTCCACTTTTTGCTGCATGGTTCACCTCCGGTTTTTGACCCTTCATCCCTTTCCCTGAGCATCTGTTAATTGAACAAATCATCATACATTGAACCCTTGACCGTTACCTTCATTCCATCCAGTGCCGTAATCCCTCTCAGTGGTTGCAGTACATTATACGCAAGCTTGCTTTTACTCAGGTCTACGTCCCCGATGGACACCCGGATAAGGTACTCTCCATCCCCCATGTTCGCATGCGTATAGAGGTAGCTATTCTTGGGATTGATGACGATGGTAACTTTAGTCTGCTCCGTAATCTCATACATGGGTTGCCCGTCTTTGACGAATTCTTTGTATTCAAACGAACTGTTGCTTCCTGCCGTTGAGGACTGGCTGTACCCTTCCATAACTTTTTTCCAATGGTCGTGCGTTTCACCGCCTGTATTCTGCGAGTGTTTCAATTCCACAACCTGTTTGCTGTATCGGCTGCTGTCAACACTCCGGTCCAGCACGGCCAGCAGCACTTCACCGTTTACTCCCTTAGGTTTCTCGGCTGTCAGTACACCACGCTTGCGGGCAAATCCGCCACCCTGCTTGCTGAGCTCTTCGTTGCTAAGATTCACCGCGATCTTTTTGTTATTGATATAGATAAGATCACTTTCATAACGGAAGGAATCGATTACCTTCTGCACCAGTTCCTTATGGTCCTCCGTATCGTCTTTGACCGGCTTATAAACTACTGTCTTTACATTAAAAGAATAAGAACCCGCCGGATTAAAATAGTAGCCCGATTTCACCGGGTAATTGAATTGCTGCAGTTCTCGGTCAGTGGCAAATACCGCCTTGTCATAGAACGTTTTGCTGGCTTGGCCTTCTTTGGCCGCCGTACGCGCGACTTGATACTCCTTGGCCTGCGAGCTTTCGGTACTCCAAGTTACTTCTCCGGCACCCTGCTGGGTAAAAGACCGCTCATATTGCCCATCCACCGCCACGGCTTGGTAGGCTTTATTATTCACATCCATATGGTACATCCAGCGGATGACATCAAACGGATAGGGTTCTGTTCTCCAGAGCAGCTTTTTGGCTAATGAAGTATTGTTGTTCTTCTCGATCTTCTTCTCGACTACAGGATCGGGCACATTTTCGCGCCCATGATAGAAATACATTTCGTATAATTTCCTGTCGGTTCCCTGCGGAAAATCAGCATGGGCCGTCTCGGTTACCGTACGTGTGGTACATTTGTCTTTATTGCAGTTTTTCAGCTCATATTCGTATGTTCTTTGCACAGCACCCCTGAAATCCACACTGCCTTCCCGCACCTTGGGAGTATATGGGTTCTCTACATTCAACCATTTGCCATTCTGGGGGTCATCGCCAAAATCCTTGCGGTCAATGGTTGCGCTCACGATAGGCTGGCGGGAAATACGGGTTCCCGGTTCATTAACTGCTTTATTATTAAGGACCTTATAGTCGCGGAACAGATCCATCGTCCCGTTCAGTACATTCAGTTCACCGGTGGCGTTGCCTACCCAGGTCCCCCGGGGTTTGGTCAGCTGGGCGACTAGTTCGGCACCGCCGTAGATCGGGAACTTCACCTGCCGGGTCAGCACATTATAGGTCAGGGGCTGCGGCTTCAGCAGCTTGACTGCAATCGGGCTGGAATCCAGGACATTATTTGTAATCACTTTTTCTTTCGGTGTTTTGCCCTCTGAATTCACGTTGAATTTCACACGTACTTCACTGTCCGGCATAATGAAACTCGCTACCAGCAGCTGTTCTCCGTTCTTCGGGATCACCAGTTCCCCTTCAGCTTTCACAGCATGTCCAGTGAATTTCAGCTTGGACCCGGCGGCAGGAATGGCTTCGTCCGTGGAGGCTTGAATAATATCCCATTTATAATGAGCTTGGGTCTGCTCGGGAAACGTGGAGTGGACCCTGATCTTCACCTCGACCTTCTCGCCCGCTTGAGCCTGCAGCGGCAAGGTATCAAAAGCTGCCTGCAAATCGTAATCCTGTTCCAGCAAGACCATAGGGGCGATCGGAATATCCAAATAGGTAATATTACTGCTGTCATTATGATTAATATAGACTGTTCCATATCCCCATGAGAAATAGGTCGGCGGCTGGAGCACATGGACATAATCTATCCATCTCCCGCCTTGTTTGGGGGTGGTACCATTAGCGTAGACCTTTTCGCCCGCCAAGGTCGCATTCTGGTTGCGATACATAAACTCCTTGTAGGTATGCTCGCCGCCGTACTTTATGTTCATGCCTTTGATGATCAACTGCTCAAATGTCCCGTCCGGCAGGTACTTGGTGAAATTAGTGTTGTTTGTGATTTTCATCTGGTTAAAATCGTTTTTAGATATCCCATATTTTTTAATTATAAATCCGTTATCCCATGGCTTAGGATACAGTTTAAAATTTTGAATTTGCGTGCCGCTCCAGCCGGCGAACCAAGGCACATTCTCAGTCGGAACATGCTCGCCATTGACGGTATACCCGGCATACTCCAACATGCCCCCGTCCAGTGCAGTCCCATGGCTTTTTCCATAAACAATCTCATAATATCTTGTATCGTTTTTAGCAATTCTTTTCGTCAAAAGATCTTTACGGTACGGGCCCATCTTGCTATTCTCCGGGAAATATTTTTCTATTCCGTAAAGCTTGTGGACGTCTTCATTCGCATACTTAAGCACCTCAGCAGGGGTAGTCGGCAGTTTACGCGCCGCTGAATAGATGTCTATGTTGGCAAATACGGCCCAAATCATAAACGCACCTATAGCGACGATTATCGTTTTCTTCATTGACTGCACCTATCTTCTGAAAATAGTAAAAACCAGTTGATTATATGCCTTGCCTGAGACAATGACTTCATATTTGGAATCCGTAAAAAATTTCATAGGCAAATCATATTCCCTCGTCTTCTTAGGTGCTGTATACGCCAGAATTTCATCTACCGTTTTGGGTTCAATCTGCTGTCTGAGAATAGCTTCTGTCTCCTGCATCTGCTTTTCATAATTCGCACTTTTCCTCATCACATCCACCATAATAATTAGAACCGCATTCTCTTTTGGCGGATTCTCCTGAGTAGGATCTACCCTTAACATAGAACCTGTATTCTCATAATAGGTAAAACCATTAGCGGTATGCTTAGTACCTGCGGACGGCGCCGGGCTAGCCACCGGCTTACTATTGCTGCCGTCATTACCTGTGGTAATATAAGCTGTACTCACCGCCTGATCCCATTTCACACCCACACCCAATCCTTCACTGACAAAACGCAAGGGTACAAAGGTTCTCTCATTTTTCATCAGCGCTGCGGTGTCCATTGTTTTGTTGGCATTGTCCACGGTGTATTGCTTTTTGCCAATCACCAGCGCCAGCTTTTTGCCATTCAGTTCTACGGTAACCGTCTTACTGGCAGGAACCCAGCCTACCTTCGCACCCAAAGCCTCGCTCACGAAACGGACAGGCACCTGCACCCGGTTCTTTGCATCCAGAAACGGCAGCGCATCCGGAAAGTTGATCTTGTTCCCATCCACCACCACCCGGAGACTTGACGCCGCAAACGACTGATCAGGCACCAGAGTAACAAATAGCAATAATGCTGTGAATAAAGCGAGCAATTTTTTCATAGTAATCCTCCTTGGTATTGAATTCCGGTTATATTCAAACCATCATCTGATAGATGAAAGTTTCATTTTCTGAGGTTATGTATAACAAGCATGGCCGCGCCGGAAGAGGGGGCTTCCGGCTGCCGTCCATACTGTATTCCGCCATCTTCTATCTGCGAAGCTGGCTGGCAATATCGCGATCGCTTTGCTCCTTGATTTCGGCTACTTTGTTCAATTGCACGCTGATGCCGTTAACACACTCCACCAGCTTGTCCAGCGATGGCTTCAATTGGTTAAATTCTTCAATGAAGGCCTTGGAAGATTCACCTTGCCACCAAGCTTCAGCGGCTTTGATCTCACGGTCAAGCTGATTGATGATATCCTTGGCGCTTTGGCCTTTACCCTTGATGGAACTGGCCACACTTCTCGCCTGCTCGGGGCTGAATACCTGATTTACCATTTAGTTCACCTCCCTTCATGGAATCTATATAAGACGGACTCAAGATGCTAACATAAGCTTCACTCGTCCCTACGGTGAATGTTTGGACTTCCGGCCGCTGTTGTTTTCAGATTTCTTCAATTTAACCACTACCTGTAGTTGAAATCCGAAAACAAAGGCGGTCGCTACCGCTCCTACAGTTCCAAACTTCCCCTTCCCTCCTTCTCACCTTTTGTTATTTTCTTTTGGTCATCTTATCTATCCGGTCAGTCTTATTTCTTCTTGGCAGCAGCCGCAAGGGCCCGCTGCGCGGCTTCCTCAGCTGCCCTGGCCCTGGCACGTTCTTCATCCGCCCGCTGAACGCCTGCTGCCAGCCTGGACAGCTGGCTCTGCAGATCACGCAGACGGTTAAGCAGCTTGGTGATTTCCTGGCTGATCTCGGCGTACTCCTTGCGGTACGTATCTCCGGCTTCGCCTTTCCACCAGGTGCTGCTTTGGCCGGCGCTGCTGTCATTTTTGCTCTGCTCCCGGCGGACATCCTCCGCCGCGCTGTTTACATTTGCCGCCTGGCGGCGGATCTCTTGCGGTGTCGGCATATGGACACCTCCTTTATGAGAGCGCCTCGCGGACTTACGTGGCGGCGCGAAGGCCCGAATATTTGTTCTTCAGGATCAGATAGCCGTCACCCGGCTCCAGTTCCTTCTCTTTTTCTCCGTAAGGCACACGGACATTGTACAGGTTCTGCTCTTTCAGGCTGCCCAGCAGAAGTCCACATTGCTCTTCACGGATGGCTTTGCCAAGACCGTCCCAATTCCCGGCCAGCTCGGCCGTGTTATCGGCAGCAATTACAGCGACTTTCAGTGCCCGGTCCTGCTTGACTACCCGTTCCAGCAGTTCCTTCAGCGAATATTGTTCACCACCGGTAAATTCACTGAGCCGGTCAATGACGAACAGGAGGCGTGGCCAGGAAGCGAGCAGGCTGCCCAGATCGCGGCCGGCCGTTCTGGCTTCAAGCATGGCCCGTCTGCGCCGGTCCAGCTCTTCCTTGATCTCATCGATCAGGGCGTACATATCCTCCACAGCGGCAAGATCGGTCACATAAGGAAGATCCAGTGCACGATAGATCCCCATACCGGCGGAGTCCAGCGCATAAATCACCGGCTTCACGGCCTGTTGTCCAAGCTGCACCATCCATGAGGTAAGAATCGTGCTTTTACCGGACATGGCATCCCCCGCCACCATAACTATCGGCGTTGTGTCCAGATCGAGGCCAACCGGCTGGAGATCACCATCTGTGAGTCCGATGGCCAGCCGTCCTTCCGGCAGAGTGCATCTGGCATTCAGCTCTGCAAGGTCGATCTTCGCCGGCATTACAGGAATACGAGATGCCTCCGGCAGTTTCCCTGCTGTGGCAAGCTCGCGCAGCTGTTCAATCCAGCTTTCCAGGCCCCCATGCTCCCAGTGCGGGAAGGAAGGCAATGCCGTCTGAAATTCAAGCGGAGGTTTGCCCCGCACGAGTCCCCGGCCTCCGGCCCGGGACGGCTCCAAACCTTCTGTGCGGCCGACGATCATCTCATATTCACTTTTCTCCGTCATTTGCAAGCTGACCGCATTCTTGAAGTTGACGGCGAATTTATACCGGACCAGAGAGGCATTCGTCGCGCTTACGACCAGATAGATGCCGTATTTGGTGCCTTCCCGTGCGAGCACTATCATCTGTTCATCCAGTTCCTCATAGGTTTCGGATAAGGCAAAATAGTTATCGATCACCAGCACAATCGAGGCCAGCTTCCCGAATCGCTTTCGGTAGTCTACAAAACCGTCAGCTCCCGCCTCTTCAAAGATCCGCTTGCGCTCCCCCATTGTCCGGAACAGAAACTGGGTGAATTGGAGAATCTGCTTCTCCTGCTCCAGTGTCATGACACCGCCGCAATGCGGCAGCGGCTCAAGTAGCTTGAACGACGAACCGCCACAATCCATTACGTAGAGATGAACATCTTCGGGAGAATACCGGTAGGCCGCCGACAGGCACAAGGTACGCAGCAGGACGGTTTTACCGGTGCCCGGTGCTCCGTAGACGAACAGATTTCCGGATTCGGCAAAATCAAACTGCAGCGCTTCCTGCCGCTGCCCCCGCGGATCATCGGCAATGCCTACCGGAACCGAGAGCACTTCCGGTACCGCAGGCCAGCCTGTTTGCTCACTCCAGCCGCCTAGGCCGCTGTACAGATCCTCAAAGGTAACGGTCTCGGGCAGGGGCGGATGCCACGGTCCGGCAAGCGGCTCGATGCCGGCGCGTTCTGCGCAGGCGGCCAATTGTTCCACAATGCTCTGCAGCTGGCTTGGAACCTCCAGCTCAGGCATTTTTTCTTCATCCAGCGGGTAGATCTGCTCGGACTTGCCGTTCAGCTGCATCCGGTAGATCCGTCTGGTACGGCTGCTGGTTAGCTTCCGTTCATTGCCGGGATCATAATCCGCCCCGGAATAGGCCGATTGGAACATTTCAAAAATCTCGTCGTTGCCCACCTGGATATAGGCCCGCCCCGGTTCCTTGATCATGGCCGCATCCGGCCGTTTGATGACATCCTTGCTGTCGGCGGCGTCCTGGACCTTGAGACAGATTTTGAATTTGGCGTTACTCCAGATTTGGTCATCCACAATCCCGGCCGGCTTCTGTGTAGCCAGAATCAGATGAACTCCAAGACTGCGGCCCACGCGCGCGGCACTGACCAGCTCCTTCATGAAATCCGGCTGATCCTGCTTCAGCTCCGCAAATTCATCGGCAATCATGATCAGATGGGGA
The DNA here is from genome assembly GCF_014644435.1 of Paenibacillus albidus. Taxonomy (GTDB): domain Bacteria; phylum Bacillota; class Bacilli; order Paenibacillales; family Paenibacillaceae; genus Paenibacillus_AQ; species Paenibacillus_AQ albidus. The sequence continues at coordinate 48,184 of NZ_BMKR01000039.1, forward strand.
ATCGGTGCCATGCCGCGTTCTTTTCCGCCGCTGTGATACAGCTTCTGGTAGCGGTCGATATTATTGACGCCTTGCTCGGAGAACAACCGCTGGCGGCGAAGCAGCTCACTTTTGATCGAGAGCAGGGCCCGGTTCGTCTCATTGCCGCCCAGATTCGTAATGGTGCCAACGAGATGCGGCATCCCTTTGAATACGTCGGCCATGCCTCCGCCCTTGTAGTCGATCAGCACGAAGACCAGATCATGCGGATGGTAATGAATCGCCAGCGACACAATCATGCTCTGCAGCAGCTCACTTTTACCGGAGCCCGTCGTTCCGGCTACCAGTCCGTGCGGACCATACCCTGTCTCATGCAGGTCCAGCCGGAATGGAGTGCCGCCCGCCCGTACACCGATGGGCACACTCATGCCCTTAAAGGTCTTGTTCTTGTTCCAGATTGCCGGAAAGTCAAGCTCTGTCGTGGTACGTACACCCAGCGTCTCCAGCAGCGTAACCGACGCCGGGAGGGCGAAGCCTGCCCCTGTGGACCGCAGCCGGACCGGAGCCAGCTTGCGTGCGGCCTGCTCCAGCGGACCTGTCTTGACGTTGTCCGGAATAAAGGTCAGCTTATCGCCCGATATTTTGTCGGCAAGCTCGGCGCTTTTGTTATTCATGTGAATGACTACCCGGCTGTTCATCGGAAGATAGGCCTTGTTGCTGGCCAGAAACAGGGAGGACACGCCCAGCCGGGAGCTGCCATTGTACAGATAGTTGTAGATCGGTTCATTATCCAGCAGCGCCGGATCCTCAATAATAAAGACATAATGGGGAAGCATCGTTCCGGCAACAGTCCGGAGTTCCCGCTCCTTCAGCACTTCGTACAGCTCGCCCAGAATCGGGTGGGCCATCGGTTTGCCGCAGAGCAGGTAACGGCTGGTGAAGTCATCATTCCACAAATGCGGCAGATGGCGGAGCCAGCTCCAATCCGCTACACATTCCTCCGGCAGCAGCAGCACAAGCCGCACATCATCGTAACCGTGATGGGTTACAAGCTGAAGCACCATTTGCTGCAGCAGCTGCCGGGTCCGCTCGGCTTCCCCGGCCAACCCGCAGATCTCTGCCTCCAGCAGATTGACAGCGAGCGGAGCTTCCGGCACCGTGGCGAATTCAAGCGCCAGACGGTGCGGCTCCATCAGCAGCGGATCATTCTCCAGCACCACCGCTTGCTTGCTGTATACGATACGCAAGGCGGACGGGACACTGCCGACCCCCAGGCGGAGTGAAAGAAAATCCAGATGGACAGGTGTTCTTTCCCAGAGCTTGCTGTCATTCTGCTGCAGCCGGAGCAGACAATCCTCCGGCTCCGGGTTCATTTCATGCAGCGCTTTGCTCTGTTGCTCCCTGGCAATCGCCAGCTCGGCCCGCACGTCGGCGATGTACTGGAGATATTTTTGCTCCCGCTCTTTTTTCTGGCGGTTGTATTTCCGGATCTGTGTTGCCGCTCCCGTGAATGAGAACAGCAGCGTCGTCACCGTCATTGCAATGGAAAGCATCATGTACATAGATTGTGCTGTCATCGCAAGCAGCACGGTGATGATCAGCATGACTGCGGGCGGCACCAACAGCGCCATCCAGGCAATCTCCGGCTTGGCGTAGGCCTGCGGAGGATTGGGAATTTCCAGTTCGCCGCCAGGCATATCCGGCAAAAAGCGCGGCTGGCGGCTGAATTCATATACTTTGGCCATAGCCATCTCCCTCACTCTATCCTTGCATCACCCGAAATTCACGCGGACAGCCTGTCCCCCGGATAGCGGCATGGTGTACCATTCGCCATGATGGGTAAAGAACAGTTCACCGTCCCCTATCTGCAGACGGTCTGCCCGTTCTCCATAGATCCGGAGGCTTCCGCCATATTGCAGGTCCAGCCTGTAGATGGAGCCTTCATTTCGGGCATTACAGCAGTATACATATGGACCGTCGCTGTTCATGCTAAGCGGTATCAGCTCTTCATACACTTCCTTGTGCCCCGTCTCCGGGTGCAGCAGGGTCAGCGCATAACCGGCCGCTTTATCCGCATAGAGCAGACGTTGTCCGTAGGACTGCAAATACGCTGCCTCTCCCTCGGCCAGCAGCCGCTCCCGGTCTCCATCCGGCGGGCAGCTGTAGATCCCCTGAGCCGTAGCATAATAGAGGGTCTCGCCGAGCTGCGTATAGCACAGTACCGGATGGTCGGTCAGCCGCTCCGGCTTGCGCCCGTCCGGCAGGCAGCGGTACAGCTTGCCGTCCCGTTCATGAATGTAATAGAGACGGCCGCCGGAGAGCCGTACTTCACGGCAGGGCTCATCCAGCAGCACCTTCAGCTCCAACGAGCCGGTGTCTACCCGGCATAAAGCGTTGCTGCGGCTCTGATCGCTGGCGAACAATAATCCGCCTGCTTCATTCATGAACCAGAGCATGCCGGGCAGCTGTGTAACGCTGCCATCGTCCGGGTTCAGCATGTATGTACCGGGCGTTGCCATCATATTGCCGGACAGGTCCGTTAAATAGAAGGCCCCCAGTGTCTGCAGCAGCAGCCCGCCGCCCGCAATATTGTCGCTCATGGTTCCATCCCTTTCATATCAGCGTCAGCAGCGCACCGTGACTGACCCCTTCTTCTTCAAGCGAGCGGGCATTATCGAGTATCCGGCCCAGCGGCTCGGCCTGCAGCCGCTGCTCCCGCTGCCCCGGAAGCTCCAGGGTGTCTTTCAGCATCTCCAGCAGCTCACTGACCGGAACGAGGCTCGGCAGCTTGAGATCCACTTCCTGTCCGGAAGCAAGCAGGGTTACCATCACATAGTTCACACAACATCATCCTCTTGTTCAGTTCTTGACGGACAATACGGTCATCCGTTCACCTTTCATCACATAATCCACATCTTCGCCCGCTTCCCGGGCCAGCCGCAAATACCGGGTCTTGAAAGTATAGGGCACTTCCGCCTTCACATGGACTTCAGTCGTCTCCCGCTCTGTCTGGGGATCTACTTCATGCGTGAAGTCAAGGGTAACGGCAAGGGTACTCTCCTGCCCTTCAAAAACCAAGCGGCCGCCCTCATTCTCCTCAAGCTGCGCCTCCATCGCACTGGCGAACGCTTCGGCGAAGTATTCGGCAAACCGCTCCTCGTCCACTTCCGCGTCCAGTCCGCGCAGCTTCTCATAGCTGAGGCTCCGGTCTTTGGCAGAACGCAGCGCGTTGTTAAGCGACGTACCCAGGACAATCTGCTCACGGGAGAGATTGAATATTTCCATCAGCGGAGCGATCAGGATGGACAGCAGCACGGCGATCAGGACGGATATCGCGAGCGTTCTCATGGCGACCATTCCCCGCTTTTAATCAAAATAGTATTCCAGATCCTTATAATGCTTCAGCCCTGCCGAGGTCAGCGAGAAGGATACCGGAATCTCCTTCCGGATCTCCTGGCCCCACAAGCGGACGCTTAAGGGATAAACGGCGCGGATCGTCACCTTTACCGGCTCTCCCCGCTGGCGGTAAGGTTTCTCGTTCTCCGCTGCATTGGCATAGGTGGTTTCATCATCAACACCACGTGCACTTTTATCATCCTCATTCAAGACCTCGATGTCGATCTGATCCTTGTTGTCACGGTAGATCGGACGGTCCTTCAACCGCTCCAGCGCATCATCATAATAGGACTGCTTGATATAATTGTCACCGGCAGCGACCTGGGACAAATTGAAGGTCTCGATGACCAGCGTCATGTACCACGGGAAGAAAAACACCAGATTGGTGAATACCATGATGCTGGCCGCTACCAGAATTGCCACCAGAAAGGATTTGGCGATTCCCCGCATGGCTGGTGCACCTCCTTAGTGGCTATTTGGTGAACTTCTCGATTTGCTCAATAAACAAAGTCCATATTTGATCGATCCACTCTGAAAGATTGCCTTGTACAGCCGTAATTACAAGACCGATGATCACAATAACCGCAACCGTACCCGCAATCTGCTTCACCCCGATATCTCCGCGCTCTTCCTTCCAAAATGACATTTCCCCGCTGTTCTTAGCTGCCTTCTTCATTTGCTTCTTCATATTGTTTCCCTCCATTAAATTGAAATCTATTGAAACATCTCCAGCGAATCCATCACCAGGAACAGATAATAGATAACGATGTATACAAACAGCACGATAATCAGTACCCACTGGATTCGCGAGTTGCTGCGCTCCCGCCGTATCAGCTCCTTCTCCAGCGCTTCCACCCGGAAATGGTCCACCTCATTTTTGAGATATACCATCTGGGACACGTTGTCATATCCCCTGAGCCTCGTCTCCATAATGTCGCAGAATTTGATGATGTAGCGCAGCGGCACCCGCTTCTTGAACTGCTTCAGTGCAAATTCCTCGCCGTATTCAATATTGTCCAGCATGACCCCAAGCTCTTCAGCCATGTCTCCGCCTGCATGGGGCAGATAGTCACGGACGACATCAGCCAGATAAATATTGATCGATTTGGAATATTGATAATAGACCATGCTGTAAAAAGCCGGAAAATCAAGCGCGATATTGCGGTTTTTCTTCTCGATCCGCTCCTCCAGACTTTTAACCGGATAGATCCAGCCAAGCAAGATGAATAACGCCGTCACACAGCCCAGCAACCGGTTGGCACTGCCCAGCACCAGGGTAAGAGCCGCTCCTCCAGAGGAATACAGCAGCTGGTTCAGGCGGATTTCTTCCGGCAACACGCCCAGCTCCAGCCGGTCAATAATCTTGCGGAACCTCAAGCGTTCGGCGGTCCCCAGCAGCCCGCGGATATAATTCTGTGCGATGTTCCTCTTATAGACCAGCAGCTTCTGGCGCAGCTCCGCATTTTTGCGTTCATTCATAAACCGGCGGGCCCGTTTCTTCTTGCGGCCGCTGACGGGCTTCAGAAGCGGGAACAGAAACAGTTTGATGAGATATAGAATAGAACTGAGCGCACACAGCTTGGCAATAAGGATCATTTGCGGTCACTTCCCATGCCAAGGTTGCCCTGAAGGGCCTGACAACGCGCGAAGCTCAGGCAAATTACACAGATCATCAGCGTATTGATCAGTTTGCCGGGCTGCGTATTCAGCATGTACTGGCGGAAATCATCTACAGACAACGCGTAAATGAAGAACAACAGAACTATTACTGTTTTGATCAGAAAATCACGGTTCATCTTGCGGAAAATATTCTCCTTGCGGGCGTTGATCTCCCGCAGCACTGCATTCTCATCGACAATATCCAGGAAAATATCGGCCATGCCCTTGCGTTCGTTATACTCAAACACAATGGCCTTTTTGGTGAAATCATCGAATTTCGGGCCGAGCTGGCGGTTCAGCAGGGTAATGGCCTGCCGGAAGCTGTAGCCGTTATTCTCGCAGTTGTCGATGAACTGGCGGAAATAGACACGGATATTGGGGCTGATGTACTCATCGCTTTCCATCACCTTTTTGATCGCTACCAGCACACCGTCCCGGGCGAGTGGACAGATCAGATCTTCGGCATCCATAATATTCTCAATGTCCTGGGCACGGATCGCCTTGGACTGCATCACGAACCAGGTCAGAATGCCGATGAAGATAGAGATCGTCACTACCACCGACAAGGTCACGCTTTTCATCAGGAAAACGATCACCAGAGCAACAATCGCAAATGAAATGCACAGCAGTGATGTGAAGCTCTCCAGGGTGACGGGCATATTGAAATCGAGGATCAGCCCTTCAACCAGCCGGTTGTATTTCATCACCGGATTCTCCTTGCGTTTGACAATGCGTTCCCGTTTGATCCGGGCGATGTAACGTTTGGTGTTGTATTTGCCGAGATGATCGGCCACCGTATCCAGCAGATCCAGGAAACCGCGCACGGTCCCTTCAAAGAAGCGGACCTGGAAGATGGCGTTGAACAGTGCGAACGCCGCCCCGCCCAGCAGCAGACTAACGACCAAAGTCATATTCATCGAATACATAGTCCTCCGTTTCCTGCTCCTCCGGGTCCTTCGTCAGAAAGTCAAACCGGCTCCGCTTGATGCCTGCTTTAATCATCGACTCCTGCATCCGTTCCGAGAGCTTGCCTACCCGCTTATGCCTGCCTACAATTCTCACAACCCGTTTGCCGCCTTCTTCCTCCACCACATCATCAAAGATAAATTTGTAGATCGGGTTAATCAGCGGCTTTAGCCCTTCGGACCCCAGAATCTCCGAAATCGAAGTCACCTTCCGGGTACCATCCGCCAGCTTCTCCTGATAGATGACGAACTTGACGGCGCTGCATATATTGCGCAAGGCCAGCTCCGCCGGTTCATTCGAGACCATCAGGTACGCTGTAAGGAAGCGGTATATCGCTTCTTCATCCCCTTCGGCATGCAGGGTGGTAAAGAAGAAGTGCCCGGTCTGCGCGGCCCGCAGCGCCGTGGCGAACTCACCGGGCGTACGCAGCTCGCCGGGGCCGATCCAGTGCGGAGACTGCCGCATTGCATTAATGAGCAGATTCTCCATGGTCGCCGGGCTGGAATCGTCTTCTTCCGGCACCGACTCATACTGCAGCACATCATTGATGACCGGACCGAATTCGCTGCCCTCCCGCCGATGAAGCCGCATTTCGGAAGGATTCTCAATCGTGATAATACGGGACAGCGGATGGATCTCCTTTACGAGCACCTCGTTCAGGGTGGTCTTGCCGCTGCCGGTAGGCCCCACCGTAATCCATGACAGATCCGCCTTCGGGATCAGGGACAGCAGCCGGAACATTTTGACCGAGAAGCTTTGCTCCCGGATCATCATCTCCGGCGTAAGACTTTTTTTGCTGAATTTGCGGATTACGAACGCCGGCAGTTCATAAGGCGAAATTTCCGCATGGGTCGCATTTACCCGGTAACCCTCTACCGTCCGGGCGTTAACCATAGGTACCTTCGGTGTTAGGCGCATTTTGGAGACTCCAATCAGCTTGGAAATGATGCGCTCCATATGCTCGCGGTCACTGAAATGCTGTTCCCAGCGCACGGTTTTGCCGCCGGTCTCCACGAAGATCTGCTCCGGCCCATTGGCACGGATCTCATCAATTAGCGGGTCCTCCATAGCCTCCGTGATAGGGCCATAATGCGTGATCTCATTAACAAGCGCATTCTTGAGGGACTGCAGACCGGGGTAACCTTCCACACTCGGTTTCTGGGAATCCACGAATTCCATGATATAGCCCTGGGTCATTTCCCGTTTGCGTACCGGATCACTCTCCCGCCGGAAGGCATTCGTTGCCGCCTTGCTAATGTATTTCTGACACAGCTCGAGTGCTTCGTCGAAGCTGATCGTCGTGTATTTGTTCTTGAGCACTTCCATATCTTCCTGCTGCTCGCTGTGGTGCGAGAACTTCTGCTGCAATTCGCTTACTTTGGCCCGGGTTAGCAAGGCATAGCCCTCCTTTACTGGTTAATGATCAAATCCCTCAGCCTGGTGATTTCCTTCATAAAAGTCTTATTCTGCAGCGGATGATCCTTGACATACAGCTTGCCATCCTGGGCATAAGCCGTGGCAGCTTTGACAAAAGGCAGGGCTGCGGCGATCTGAAAGCCCATCTGCTTGAAAACCTTGTAATCCATTCCGATCTCGTGCAGATTCATCATAATGACACTGGTGAACTTGGCGGTGCTGATGCCAATGGAAGCGGCAAAATCGAGCAGCCTGGTCATATTGCCGGAAGCCTCAATCCGTTCGGTGGCGGTGAAAAATCCGATATGACAGTGTTTCATCGCTCCGGTGCAGAATTCAAGCGGCGGATTGTAGGGAATATCGACCAGAACAATATCGAACATCCCCTTTAGTGTGGATAGTACATGTTCAATATGCGTGAAATCGAACTCGAAGTATTCTTCCATTAGATCCTGCGGGCTGGGCGAGAGCAGATACAGCTGTTCTTCTTCCGTAGCCGCGATGTCATCCCGCATATCAGCCTTGTCGCTTTTCAGCACCCGCAAGAGGCCTTGGCCTTTCTTGGGCGGGTCCATGCCGAAATGATGATGCAGGTTCGGATTAAAAATCTTGAAATCCACCATGCAGGTATTAAAACCCTTTTGGGCCAGCATAACCCCCAGATTGCTGATTAACAGCGCGTTGTCCGTCCCGTCGCAGGCCGGGAGAAAACCGATGATACTGTAGATCAGCGGACTATCCTGAATCTCCGCACCAACCAGCTCTTTGGAGGAGATTTTGCGGAAGATGTTTTCTAATTTTTTTATTTCTTTTCGATCCATGACTCCACCTCATTTTGCAGGGTTGGCAGCTGATCCATAATCACTGTGCTGCCGCTTCTGCTGAGCATCGTAATCAGGAAGCTTTTGCTTTCCAGACTTTTAAATTTAGCATAGTTGCTGACTTGCTCCCCCGAGCCTTCCAGCAGCAGCGCTTTAGGCTGGATGCTCTTCAGGAAATCGTCGCTTTTCATGACTTCCTGGCGTTTGTCCTCACTCAGCTTCAAGACTTCTTTATATACTTCGTAGATGGAGTGGCTGTTGGCGTTAAGCATATCTTTGACGACGATGCTGTCGAACAAAATTTCCGTCTTCATCGTCTTGGACTGCGACTGAGCGAATACAGCATTCGGATTGGCGCCTGCTCCCTGGGGAGGTGTTTCTTCCGTCTCGTAGGATACGCGGATCCGCACACGGTCGCCCGGCATCAGAATATCGCCTCCGGCCTCCAGGAAATTATAGGGCAGCGTAACCACTTCCTGCTTCTCATCCAGCTTGTAGAGCCATTCATTCTTCAGCGGTTTCTCATCCAGCAGCTGATCCTGGTAGAGCACACTTTGGTCGCGGATGTAATATTTGGTGAACTTGCCCAGTACATCAGGCAGCTTCTCCGCCAGCACCATATCCTCCGAATACTCTTGCCGGATAATTTTATAGGTCTCCACCTGACTCTCCGTCAGCACTGTAAAAGCAGGCAACCCACCTTTTTCCGTAAGCCGGAGCACCTCCACAGTATCACGGGCATCTTTGCTTGCATTGGAAATGATGATGTAAGAAATAACAATGACGGTAAGGCTGAACAACACCGCCGCGATTTTTTTGAACAGGTTCCGGTTCGGAGCCACATTCTTTACACTTCTGATATCCATTTACCCCGAACCCTCCATCAATCTGAGAAGTATCTTGCCAAAAGCGCTCTCGAACTCCGCCCCGCTGTTCACCAGCGGAATATCGCTTTCGATCTGCAGGTCGAAATCCTGATGGTACGGCACGTAACCGGCGAGCGGCGGCTCAAAGCGGAAGCTGTCACTCAGGCCGGAGCCAAGCAGTTCACTGACCTTCTCCGGCGCGAACAGATCACTCCGAAAACGCAAGCTGTGATTATAGCGGGTAACAATTACTTTAGTCTTGGCATTCAAATAGGAAGCCGAATCACGCTCCAGAACCAGCTCGATATTGCGCAGTGTGCTGAGCACGGAGTACAGATTGTTCGGCACACATAATCCAAAGGTATCCATATGTATCAATGAACTTTCTAGCGTACGCATAACGTCCAGCGGCAGATCCAGCACCACCAGATTGAAGCTGCTGCGCAGCGCCGACAGCATGCCGGCCAGCTTCTCGCTTGTGAGGAACTGCCCGATCGCCCGCTTGTCCTGAAAGCCATAGCTGAGTGTGCTCATCCAGAGATTCCCCTTAACGTGAAAAGCGCTCTGGCGGTAATCCTGCGGCCTTGCCAGCATGCGGATCAGCGAGCTGCCGAGATGCTCGTCCCTGCGGGCCTGTTCGTCAAAGCCGCTGAAATACAAATTGCTCCCTCTGTAATCCGTATCCAGATCAACAAGGATAGTATTCAGGCCGCGCTTGGCCGCCTCCGCCGCCAGATTCACCGCCGTGCTTGTCAGGCCGCTGCCCCGGTGACCGGTGACCGCAACCACCCGGCTCATTCCCCGGCTGATATTCGCCAGCTCCCGGGACAACGGGTCCGTCGCGGCAGGCGCTTCTCCCCCCCTTGGTTTGGAGCGGAAGCGGTCCAGGAAAGAGCGTTTCTTCCCGGCAGGTTCACTTACCTGTCCTGTATCCGGCCCCCCGCTTGCCTGCGGATGACGTTGAGCACTGCGCCCGCCTTCCTTGAGACGGGCGAAAGCTTCTTCGATCAATGGAAGAGGCAGCCTGGGCATATCATACGCCAGCACACTGAAGCCTGAATACTGTCTCCTGAGGGCGGAGGATACTTCAGTATGCAGCGGGTCTCTTGTTACCAGTACAACCGGAACTCCAGTATCCATACGGGCACAAAGCTCAAGCACCGCCTGGATAACCCGCCTTTCTGCGGCCAGTCCATCCGGCAAGGCCTCATCCGTGATTAGCACAGCTTCAGGCCCCGGTGCGGTAAGGTTATGTATGAACTCGGGGGTTTCCCGAACCCGCAGCTCCTGATGGTTCACAAGTGTCCACGGGGCGGCGGCATGGACAGACATCAATCCGTGACTTGTGCCGGCCAATAGAAGTAACCTCATCTTCAATCCTCTTTCATTGTGAAATAACATAAACCTTGACGCGGAACGACTTATTATGAGAAAATTTTCCATAAAACGACACAAAAAAGCTATGTATAATCCAAGCACACAGAACCTGAGGCGGTGCCCGTTATGAAACTCTTATTATTGTCCAGCTTGCTGATCCTCTTAATCTTATGCAGTCTAAGCGACATCCGCTGGCGGAAGATTCCCAATTCTCTGGTAATCTTGATTCTCGGTCTGGGTGTTCTTCATATGCTCCTGTACGGATCTGTGCTGAACTCCGTTACCGGATTGCTCCTTCCCGCAGCGCCGCTGCTGCTTCTCCGCCGGTACTATAGTTCCATCGGAGCAGGCGATATCAAGCTGATTGCTACTGTAGGCGTATGGCTGGGCGGACTGCTGAATCTATCGCTGTTCATGGCCGCTTGTCTGCTCTGCGCACTGGTGCTGCTCTTAAAGCGGGCTTATACGGACCATTTTCCCCGCTCCGTGCCTTTCGCTCCTTTTCTGGCCATTCCGGTCATTATGAGTATTCTCTGGGTTATGTATTAACTTATTCCAATTGGGAATATTTCCTTCTGATCTTTAATTAATCCAATCGCATACCGTTTGAAACAGGTCCTTTTGTTTTTTTTGGATGATAGTGAATATGAAGTAAATCACATTCTATCATTCACTTGGATAAACTTCCAGTAGACCTCTTGATTAGCAGATTCCATTGAATTTGCAAAAAATAGGTTTATTTCAGCATATACAGCCTGTTAAGTAGTCTATTCTACCCAATATAGAGTTCCCGCATTAGTAATGTTTAGCTCTGAGGACACGGCTTCCGTGTAGAATCGACACGAATAATATCCAGACTATTACATTTCGTTGAATGCCGCTCATTAGAACTATTTTTCTTATAAAAAGAAGTACTGTTTTCAATTCCTGTTCCTGGACGGGTGCCGCACCTGAATAATAAAGAAAGATTCACGAAAGACTCCGTTTACATTCAATTTAAACTCTCCTGATAGATTGTCAAAGTTACAACCGCCAGGAATCGAAACAAATAAATGGAGGAACGTGAAATGAAAAGTACAGGTAATACGGCAGAGCTGACATCAACGAATGCACAAGCTTTTATGAACGAATTTTTTGAACGGGGTGAGATTAAAGAACAGTATGCAGGAGCTGCAGTGGTGATCGTCAAAGAGGGTCAGATTATTCTGGAACAAGGGTACGGGTATGCCAATAAAGAAAAGCAGCAAAAGGTAGATCCGAATAGCACTGTATTCCGGGTCGCTTCTGTTAGTAAATTGTTTACGGCAATTGCCTTAATGAAGTTGGTAGAGCAAGGAAAAGTCGGTTTGCAGGATGATATCTCCAAATATCTGGGTGATCTCAAACAGGATAATCCTTATCCGAATCCAGTTACGATTGAGCAATTGCTGACCCATACGACCGGATTTGAGGTCCGCGAAGTCCGGCCAGAAGATACGCACACCGATTACGAAACCAGAGTGGATCTCGCTGATTATGTCCGCCTAACCTTGCCACCAGTTGTCCGGGAACCTGGAACTACTTATATGTATGATAACTTTGCCTCTATGCTGCAAGGATATATCGTAGAGAAGATAAGCTGCATTCCCTTCCAGACATACGTCGAACAGACCATCTTCCAACCGCTCGGGATGAATAACAGCAGTTTTGAGTTTCAAGGCAAATTAAGAGAAGCGCTCGCCACGGGCTATGGCCTGGATGGAAATCCGGTTCCGGATTATGCCTATTATCCTACCGTAATGCCCCAAGGCGGTATGCTGTCTACTGCCGGTGATTTCGGCAAATTTATGCTGGCTTTTCTGAATGGCGGCCATACGGGTTCCGGGCACTTCCTCTCTGACCATACGATCCGGGAGATGATGCAATATCGTTCTTATATCCATCCCTTGCTGCCTGACAGCGCCTATGGCTTTGAAGCCCCTCCACAGTTGCCCGGTGCTGGCGCAAGCTCGCATATCTTTGTAAAAGAAGGCGGCATGGATGGATATGGTGCCTATATATGGTTTATACCCGAACAGAACACAGCAGTCTTTGTCGTTCATAATCAAATGGGGCGTATACGCGATACCTTTTATCCTGCGTTTATGAATCACTTTTTTCCACAGTATGGTGAAGCCGCCACAATAGACTCCGACAATGCCAAGAAAGAAGACATTGGTTACAGTGGTATTTATACTGATCCCCGAGTTAGATCTTTTGTAACCATAATCTCGCCAGCCGGAAATGGTGATTTTTGGTTGGAGCATACGATGCTGCCCAAACAAAAACTAAAGCAAACAGCCAACGGAATATATACAGATGAGCAGGGCAATTTTGCAGTGTTTAAAGAGGGCAAGAACGGAAAAGTCTATTTGAAGTATTATGGCCTTACCGATCATTATATGATACGGACTCAGGGCCGGGGGTTCATCGATGTTGCTGCGGATCATCCTTATGCTGAATATATTAGAGGGCTGCAGTCGGTGGATTTTTATGAAAATGATGCTGTCCTTTCGTTTCAACCGGAACGGCTTGTCACCCGCGGGGAATTTATTCGTGATTTCTTTGCTCTGTTTGGGATACCCGGAAGCAATAATCCGGTCATGTTCCAAGATGCCGTGAACCATCCCCATGGCAAGTATATTCAACTCGCGGCGGAGGCCGGGATTGTGCTGGGTGACGGGAAGGGAATGTATCATCCGGACAGACCTATAACTCGACAGGAAGCCGCTCTTATTGTGTGGGGACATGTCTCCTCTCCCCAATATCCAGAATCACTCCATACTGAGGTCAAGCTGTCTGGAAATACGGATGAACTCGCTATTCCGGCAGTCAAGCTGATGGCGGCGATCGGCTACTACGGTCCCCAGGCCAAATTTTTGGCGGATGGCTCCATAGATTTCCAATCACAAGAGCCGTTAAGTCACCAGGAAGAAGCCGCGATTCTTTATAAAATCCTGTTGACCCGGCTGCTGCCGGACGGTTCTATTGATTTTGAATCGCAATTCGGGCAAACTTCACCTGCCTCTTAGGCGTGAGAACTTTATACTATCAGTATTAAAAAGACGGCAGTCCATCCAAATATTGAATGGCTGCCGTCTTCACAAAAAATTATTTTATAAGAGCTTCTTCCCGATCGTCCGTCCCACCTGCCCCAGAATTCCCGTCATGGATGCCGGGTCATGCACATCATAGTCGTCTATATTCAGCCGCAGCACCGGACAAGCCGAGAATTCGTTGATCCAGACTGAATATCTGCGGTGCATTTGCTCCCAGTACCCTACATCCGTCTGGATCTCCATTTCCCGTCCCCGTTCCTGAATCCGCGCCAGGATCGACGGCAGGCTGCCTTCAATATAGATCAGCACATCCGGGTGCGGGAAATAAGGCGTCATGACCATAGCCTCATAAAGGCTGGTATATGTCTCATAGTCTGTTTTAGACATCGTGCCCTGATCGGCATGCATTTTCGCGAAAATACCAGTGTCTTCATAAATGGACCGGTCCTGGACAAAACCGCCGCCCATCTCGAACATTTTCTTCTGTTCCTTGAACCGTTCGGCCAGGAAATAGATCTGCAGGTGAAAGCTCCACCGCTCGAAATCATGATAGAACTTTTCCAGATACGGATTGTGGTCGACCTGCTCCAGCGACGTTTGAAAACTCAAATGCTCCGCCAAAGCGGCAGTCAACGTTGATTTGCCGACGCCTACGGTTCCAGCTACAGTAATCAGCGCGTTTTTCGGAATATGATAGGGGTTCATTGGATAAGCTCCTTTACCTTGGCGGAAATTTCTTCAAACTGCAGACGATTCTCCACAAAATCAATGGTATTCCCGTCAATGGTCACAATCACGGTGGATGGCTCCTGAACAGCCAGTGAAGCCATGGCGACGTCGTAATCTTCAATCAGCTGCTGCAAATAACCCTTGTCGATGCCCTCTTCAAAAGAACGGCTTCGTTTGGCGATTCTTGACAAAAGCGTATCCAGATCAGCTTTGATATATATAATGATATCGGGCCTAGGCAGATCGTCGGTGAGGATGTGGTAAATTTGCCGGTATTTGTCCCGGTTGATCCCCTTAAGGGTACGCTCGCTAAAGATGAGATTCTTATAAATATGATAATCCGAGATCACGGGTTTTCCCTTGGCAATGTACTGGCCGATTGTATCTTCCAGCTGCTTGTAACGGTTGCACAGGAAAAACATCTCCAGCTGAAAACTCCAGTCATCCATATTTTGATAAAATCTATCAATGAACGGATTCTCCTCGACAATTTCCTTAATAATAGGCAGATTCAGTTCCTCTGCGAGCAGCGAAGACAACGTGGTTTTACCTGCTCCGATCGGACCTTCCACTGCGATAAACGGTGCTTGTTTCATTGATGCTTGTTCCCCCTCAAATCGGTAATGCGCTCAAAAACAGACTGAATTATTGTATCACAGCAGACCTTGTTTTCGCATAAAAAGTTTCCCGCCTTCGTCCGCCGCCAGCCTATTTACTGGAAATTATCTGAACAAAATTTGCAACATTTCCCATGTGCATGCGTCTAACCTCTTAGGTCCCCTTACCTCTTATGCTGTTTATACTCTAAATCCAGTCAAAAGGAGCTTATCTATGAAAAAACGACCCTTCTTTCTAAGTCTCATCTTGGGACTGACTTTAACCGCAGGTGCATCCGCTGCCGCAGCGGACACCACCTCAAACGGATCCAATTCAACCCTTGCCTCTTTTGAGCAAGATTCCCTCACCAAAAAGGACGGCAGTTACTGGGTCTGGGGGGCGCTCCAATCCGTACCTACACAAATTCCCGAACTCAGCGGTGTGAGCGCCTCTTTTGGCAACGGTCTGGTCCAGAAGCAGGATGGTTCTGTATGGCTGATCCAGTACAATTATCCCAACCCTGCGATTACTGTGAAGCCAGTGCAAGGCGTAAGCGATATTAAAGGTACGTTTGATTATGGCCGGACGCTGGCCTGGAATGCAGAGGGCAAAGTATTTACTTCCACCGATGCTTCAGACCACTGGGACCTCACTTCCTTCTCAGCCGTTACCGGGATCGACAACGTAACCGATATTGCAGGATACTATGAATCCAACGACAAAAATGGCGACGCACGTTTCATCTTCCTGAAGAAAGACGGCACGGTCTGGAAAGATACAAACGACTTGGCCAACTTCTCACAGGTACAGAACCTGAGCAATATTACGCAAATCGCTGAAAATGTGGCCCTCAAAAAAGACGGCACCGTCTGGACCTGGCCGGAACGTTTCTCCGGTAAAGGCGATCTGCCAAGCACACTGACCGCTACTCAGCTCAAACCTTTAAGCAATATTAAAAGCATCAAACATAATCTTAATTCTTCCCTCGCCATCGACAGCCAGTCGCGCCTATGGTTCTGGGGATCAACCATTACCGGATATTCGGACGGCACCCTCTACACGGACAACCCCAATCCGGTTCTCCTCACCGGCGTGAAGAACGTAAAGGATGCTTTTGTCGTGGAACGTACACTGGTCGTCTTAACAGGGGATAACAAGGTCTACACGACCTCTATTGAGCGGGCGAGCATGCCTGCAAATGCAGAGTTCAAACTGCTTGTTTCGGATATCAGCACCGTGAAGAACGGCCCCCGCCACATTATTATGCAGATGACAGACGGTACACTGCTCGGTTGGGGCGTAAACAAAAACGCGGAACTGGGTTACGGGGACTACGAATTTGAGCATACCACCCCAGTTCCGGTGCAAAAGCCCATTTCCGTTTCCTTGAACGGTGACAATGTGGCGATGACCAATGGTGTGATTACACGCGGTGGACAGAACTTTGTGCCACTGCGCTCCGTATTTGAGAAGCTGGGGGCAGAGATCACATTCGATGGCACCAGCAAGCTGGCCACTGTGTCGCGAAAGGGGGAAGGCGGGGCGCCTGTGACCATCACCGTAAGCGCAACTACAGGCCAAACGATGCTGAACAATGCTGCCGTCACGCTGGATAACAAGCCATTTAACGTGAACGGCACGCTGTACCTGCCGCTGCGTTTCATCAGCGAGAAGCTGGGCGCTACTGTGGAATGGCAACCTAAAGAAGAGCGGATTGCGATTACGTTGAAATAACATTCTAAAACATGAAAGCTACAACTCTTTTCTAATGGGGCTGTAGCTTTCTTTATTAAGTTGTAGTTTCTAATCATAAAGTAGCATTTAGATGAAATGACGGGTTTATTCGAGACTAGTACCTTGACTGCATCAAATTTCAGGGTACAAATGTTTCAATTTGCCTCTGGCCT